>CAVUXQ010000046.1:0-162053 GCA_963745265.1 uncultured delta proteobacterium | reverse complement strand
CGGGTAGTCACCTGGTATTTGTAGATGTTGCCCTTCTTGATTCCTGGAACAAACCCCTCCCAGATTCCCGATTCGTCGGAACGGACTGTGAGTGGGGCGGCGGCGCCATCCCAACCGTTGAAATCTCCAATAACGGATACCGCGCCCGCATTCGGTGCCCATACCGCGAAAGCGACTCCTTTCTTTCCCGCCTTCGTGGTCAGGTGTGCTCCCAACGCGGTATAGAGGCTGAAATGAGTTCCCTCTTTGAACAGATGGATGTCATATTCGGTCAGCTCAGTCGCTTTCATAGTCATTCTCCATGAGTTTCACGATTCCCCGAAGCGGGATGATTGCCCAGTCGGGCCGATTGTTGATTTCGTAGTCCACCTCGTAAATGGCCTTGTGAAGCAGGAACGCATCCAGAAGCAGTCGCAGCTGGTGCGGATCCGACGGAATGAGGTCCGTCTCTCCCAACGTTTCCATGTAGGAATCCAGAAACAACCGGGATATCGTGCTTGACCAGGCATCTGCCCACGGAGAGAGGTTGGAGACCTGCTGTCCGGAGAGTGTGTTCCGGGTAAACAATGTGGTGAACCCCGAGTAGTGGAAAGATCTGAGCATCCCCGCCACATCGCGCAGGGGTGAGCGCTTTATCCTTCGTTCTCCGATCGGCCGGGACGGTTCGCCTTCGAAGTCGATGATAACAAAGTCGTTGCCGGTAAAGAGGCACTGGCCGAGATGGTAGTCTCCGTGGATTCTGATCTTGAGCGCCGGGATCTTTTCCCGGAAAAGCCGGGCAAGACGTGCGATTATTGCCTTCTCCATGCTGAGCACGGTCTCCGCTACGGCGGCTGTTTCGGGCGGCATTGTGGTCATCCCTTTGCGCAGTGCGTCCAGGCCGAGTCGTGACTGTGCCCGCATTGCGTGGTAGAGCGAACGCTGATAGAGCAGCGTAAACGGTTCGGCCGTAAAATGGGAGTTTTGAGTCTGGCTGTTCAACGCGAGGTGCATCTCTGCGGTCCGTCGACCGAGCAGCTTCATCCTGTCCGAAAAGACCGGGCCGATCAGGTCGAGCATGAGCGGCGAGAGGTCATCTTCCGCAATTCGCGGCGGATCTTCGGCATCCAGCCCTTTTTCCATGACGAGCTCGAAATAGCGGGTTGCGGCGTCCTGTGTAACCGACCATGCATCGCCGTTGTTCTGAACAAAATGCTGCAACATTCCGAGCACCATGGGCTCCGAGTCCGGGCGCAATAGTTCGATGTCTCCTGCGTACGCCGCTATGTTCGGATATTTTGCGTGTACCGTCAGGAAACGCTCCATCTCCAGGTCCGGATTCTCGCCTTCATCCTGACGGCGATAGAGTTTGAGAAAGAGCTTGTTGTCGTAGACTATCGAGGTGTTGCTCTGCTCAACCCTGACGACCTGTGAGTTGCCCTCGGCAATGCCCGTAAGGACCTTCGGAGACGCACCTTCGCCTGCATGCGAAACGATCTGTCCGTTCCGGCCGCCCGCTTCCCGCGCTTCGCTATCAGGAGCAACAGATTCCTGCGGAACTCACTGTCGTGGACCGCGTCATACAGCACACCGCTTGCACGATCCGTTTCCAGATTGCAGACAATTGCCGCCGGGTTCTGCTGCGGCTCCTGATCCTGCCCCTCCGGCGCAAACGCCAGCGGAAGCAGGTAGGTTTCGCTGGTACCCGCCTTGTAGGTGACCTCTATGAGACAGAGCTGGGCACCCTGTCCGGCAGCTATCGGAGTGTGTTCTATGACCCGGATCTGCGTTTTCGCCCTGGCCTTTCCTCCGAACCATCTGCGTTCATTCAGAAATGCCGGGAGTATAGTCTTCTCAAACCGGGTCAGTACCGGGCGTTCGAAAATGCGTTGCCATCCGCCCTTCATGCTCAGTGTCGGAATCGCTACCTCCTCCCCGGTGGCGCTGCGTTGCCCGTCTTCGAGTGAGAACCAGTAGTGATCATAGAAGCCGAGTGTAAGCAGATAGGGTTCGTCGTGTATTGTCGGAAACTCATTGCCGCCAAGTACTTCCTCCGGCACGAAGCCGGAATAATCCGAGAGCTCGAGCGCCACTGCCTGCGAAAAGCGTGACAGATTCACCACCACAAGAATAGTCTCCTCTTCGAATGAGCGGACAAACGCGAGGATCTTCGGGTTGTCGGAACCAATGAACCGGATGGCTGCGATATCTCCCCCTTGGGCATCGCCGTGGCGGAGGCAGCGGGCATCCCCTCGGTATTGGTGGAAAACTTCACCTGGGATTGGATCTACCGTCCTCTTGCCGCCGCCCATCCGGGGCTTGACCGCCACGTGCGAACCCTCGGCCGAATCTTCGACCGGGCCGATTACCATATTCAGACGGAGCCGGTGTGCAATCGCCAGTCCGCTGCGGATCTGCTTTGCGCGCCTATATTTCGAACGACAAAAACAGATGCGGAGACCGTTAAAAAATCGCTGGGAGTCGGGGCTCGCAAACTGGTCATGGTCTCACTTGGCGGCAACCAGCACGCCATGCCGCAGTGGAGCAACCTCGCCTATCACCCTGATCTCTTTTTTCTTCTGGCCGGCCAGCCCCAGACCAGGGTGCTGGCTGAGAACTGCCTGGCCCTCTCCCGCAAGGCGCCTTACTATCACCCGGACCTGATCGGGGCAGCGGAGCTGGTAGTATGCAAGAGCGGCTATTCAACCGTGGCGGAGTGTCTGCAGGGAGGAACGCGAATCCTCTGCATCGATCGACCCGATTTCGCCGAATCGGCCGTGCTTTCAAGCTTTGTGCGACTGCGACTCGAAGGCGCAATCCTGAGCGAGGAACAATTCCACAACGGCACCTGGCTTGCCGGGTTGCCGGAACTGCTTCGCCTGCCCGGGCCAAAGCCGGCGCGTGAGAACGGAGCTACCGCAGTGGCGACCTTCCTCGAGAGAATCGCATAGCGACGCATTCCCATCATTAAACCTTATCGTTTCAAAAACTTGCCCCATCAACTGCCGGCTCGGTGAACCTTCGCCGCCAATTTACCGTTTGCGTTTTCGCGGTTTCTCCTGGTACAATGCCCCCTCGTTGTCAAGACCTTCGCTCCCTGCAGTCAAAGACGCGTCGCGTCCATCTCCCTCTGCAGGTGACCGAATACTACCGCGAGCGGGAGGTAGCATTGTCGATCATTGCAGAGGAGAACCAGGGCGTCGCTCTAGCCAGCCTCGAGGCGGGCAGAGTTGCAAAGCATTCCGGTAACTTTTCCCTGGCCTTCAACCACTTCCGAACCGGTCTCGCAAACCTTGGCAAGGAGAAGTGGCAGACCACCCCCACCCTTGCCCTCGATCTGCACGCGGAAGCCGGCGAGGCCGCTTTTCTGCTGGGTCGATACGATGACATGGAGCATCTCCTGGATGGGATTTGCGCCGGCGCCGACCTCATCGGCACCTGCCGGGCCTACCGGCTTCGCATCCGGGCGCTGAAGGCGCGCAACATGCCGGATAAAGCACTCGCCTGCGGTCTGGAAATCCTCTTTCTCTGCGGCATCCGCCTCCCTCTCGCCCCAAGCCGGCCTCGTAGCCGCCTTGCCCTGCTGCATTCCAGACTATTACTGACCCGCGTGAACCGCTCCGAGCTGCTGAACATGGAGGAGATGCAGGACAAAAAGGCGAGCATGATCATGGGCATCCTCTATGAGATCGCTATCCCAGCCGTCTGGTGCGGTCCCTCCCTGGTCCCAATACTCAACCGGCTTGCTACACGTCTCACGCTCAAGCACGGCAATTGCCGGGAAACCGCTCTCACCTGCTATCTGCTGCATGGCGTGCTGTACTGTTCCCTGCCCGGTCAGAGGATCAACCAGGGATACGCATTCGGCCAGCTCGCCCGGCAGCTGCGAAAACAGCTCGAGGGCCACAGGATAAACGGGCAGCTCCTCTGCCTATTCAACGACTTTGTCAGTCACTGGAAAGACCACCTCCAGTCCGCTCTTCCCCAGCTCAAGATCGCTATCCACAACTGCTTTGAGAACGGCGACCTCGAAGGTTCCGCCAACGCGGCTTGCTCCTGTTCCCAACGGTTGTATCTGCTCGGCCTCAACCTCTACAGGGCTCGGGATGAAATGGAGCGCCATCACGAGCATATCAAAAGAACCGCTCAGCAGAGCTTTGTCCACCGGCAGCAGCTCTACCGGCAGGCGGTGAATAACCTCCTGGAAAAGACCGAAGATCCGAGCCTGCTTGCCGGAACCTACTACAATGAAAGGCAAATGATCCCGGTCCATGAAAACTGCGGCGATCATGCCATCATCTTTGAAGTTTATCTGATCAAACTGATTCACTGCGTCCTGTTCAATCGCTACCAGGATGCCATCCGCGCTTCGGATGAAGCGGCCAAATACCGCACCGGTCTCGAAGCCTCCCTGCTGATGCCGCTCTATCTGTTTTATGACGCAATCGCCCGGCTGGCGCTCTACGGCGAGAGCGGCCGGCTCCAGAGGTACCGTACGCTGGCCTCCACCCGCGCGACCGTCAAAAAGATGCGCCGCTGGGCCCGTCTCTCCCCTGGCAATTACGCTCATAAATGCTGCCTTGTCGAAGCGGAACTGCAACGGGTTCTCGGCAAATCGGAGCGCGCCATGGAGCAGTACGACAAGGCGATTCAGCTGGCAAAAAAAAGCGGCTATCTCCAGGAGGAAGGGATCGCATACGAGCTGGCCGCCAGATTCTACGGCAGCCGCCACAGGATGCATATAACCAGGCTTTATATGCGAGAGGCGCGGTACTGTTATTATCGTTGGGGGGCGGCGGCCAAGGCGCGGCAGCTCGATGCCATGGAGTGGAGCGCGCCGGTCAAAGCAGGCGGGGAAAAAGGCGATGGCGAATCGCCCGATTCGCCATCGGCGCTGCTTCTCCCGGGTGAAGGTGGATCGAGGCTGGACATGATGACCGTCATCAAGGCTTCGCGCATTCTCTCCGAAGAAATGGTGCTGGATGAATTGCTCAAGAAAATCATGCGAATCCTCATGGAGAGCGTTGGCGCCCAGCGGGGGTTTCTCATATTTCGGGAAGACGAGCAATGGCTCATCAAAGCCCGCGGCTCCATCTACCGAAAATCCGTCGTCACCTTGTGCGAGACACCGGTTGAGCAGCAGGAAATCGCCTCTCAGGCCATAATCGATTACGTTACGACCTCCGCCATGGACGTGATCCTCAACGATGCCGGCCGGGAGGGGTTGTTCGTCACCGATCCGTATGTACTGGAAAAGAAACCAAGATCGGTGCTATGCATGCCGATTATCCACCAGGAAGAGATCTTCTGCATCCTCTACCTGGAAAACAACCTGGCCACCGGAGCCTTCCCTCCGGACCGGCAGGAGCTGCTGCACCTGCTTGGGACCCAGGCCGCCATTTCCCTGAAGAACTCCCGCCTGTTTCAGGAACTCGAACTCACGGTCGGTCGGCTGAACACCGAGATCGAAAAGAGAAAAGATACCCAGCTGCAGCTTTTGCACGCGGAAAAACTCAGCGCCCTGGGGAGACTCTCCGCCTCCATCGCCCACGAATTCGGCAACCCGCTGATGGGGCTGAAATGCCTGATTGACGATTTTCGCCAACGTGAAGACATCAGCGAAAGCGATAAGACCCTGCTTGATCTCGGTATCGAGGAGTGCGAGCGGATGAAGCAACTCCTGCGTAATCTGCAGCAGCTCAACAAACCCTCGTCAGGAAAGGAAACCGAGGTCGATCTGCACCGGTTGATCGACAATGTGCTGTTGTTTCAGAAAAAGCACCTGTCCATACACCGGATTCGAGTGCAGAAAAAGTACGATTACACCTTGCCCCGGGTCTGGGCTATTGAGGACCAGATCACCCAGGTGCTGTTCAATTTGACCATGAACGCCGCAGACGCCATGGCCGATATGGAATCCGGCACGCTCGCCGTATCCACCAGAAAAACGAAAGGGGGAGTGGTAATAGATGTATCGGATACCGGCATCGGCATCCCCTACGATCATCAGGAACAGGTCTTCGAACCGCTATTCTCCACCAAGACAGAGGAGGACGGCACCGGCCTGGGGCTGTCGATCAGCTACGGCATCGTCAAGCACCATGGGGGAAATCTCAGTTTCGTCTCCAGTCCGGGTGGGGGGACGACCTTCAGCATATTTCTGCCGACCGAGGACGCCGCGGCAATGGCGAAAATTATGGAAACGACTTCCTTATAATAATTGTTTTCATCAGGAAATATCGACAATTTTCGGATCATCCGCGGTGGGCACCACCTGCCACTGCTCCCCTTCGTGATCGAACTCGGCTATCTTGTCGATATCCATTTTGAGATACTTGCCCTTCCCTTCGATGGCAACCGAACCGTCTTCGAGAACCACCTCTGCCGTCCCCTCGAAGGTACGCTTTGTTTCCGCGGTTATCCGGGCCACCACCCGCACTTCCCTATCCAGCGGGACCGGCTGCCGGAAGCGTACGGAAAAATCGATGGTCACTCCCCACACATCACCTTGGTGACGAAGCAGGATGGCGCGACCGATGGTCTCGTCGAGAATGGCCGCCGCCAACCCGCCGTGTAGCCTGCCGGGGTAGCCCTGGTGCTCTTCCGCCGGTTGGAATCGGGCCAGCAATTCACCGTTTTCCAGCTCGTAAAACCCGCTTTTGAGACCAAAAGGGTTACGCAGACCACAGACAAAGCACATCCTGGAATTCGGCTGTTTTCGTTCTACTTTCAGCTTCATATCAACTATTTCGGTACCGCCGGCGGACCCTGGACGATCATCTCGGCAATGGTCATTTTCAGTTTGGGAAAACTCCGACGCCTGTAGTTCAGAAAGAGGTCTTCCAGCCGAACCAGTTCGGCAAGCAACGGGGTCCGCTCCACCCGAGGTATTTCCAGGCCCTGCTTCTCACGAACATTCACCACCTCTTGACAGCGAAAACAACCGGGGAACGGCAACACCCGGCCATCCGGCATCCGCATCACCGCCGGAACCCCATGGGTGCGGCACACCAGCAGACGATGGTGGTACAGTATGCAAAGCCCATCTTCGTTGAGCGGGCACATGGCCTGCGGCCGCTCTCCTGCCGCCTCGGCGCGGCGGCACGCATCAAGATAAGCCGCGGCCCTGCTCCGGACCGCTTCCAGCCGCTGGGGCTCCAATTGCGTAAGGCCCCGCTGGAGATAGGCCCACTCCAGATAGGTGTGGTGCTGAAAATAGGAATCGCAGCAGTTGTCCGGACAACCCGTGCACCCAAAATCAAGGGCTGCGGCCACCTTATCATAGGCCTCTTCCATCCGGTTGTACAGCTGCTCCAGGCGCTCTGCCATCTCGTTTGTCAACACCAGTTCTTTCATGCTCGACTGCCTCGTATCTTTTGAGTCCATCACTCTTGCTCCTCGCTAAAACATTGCACGTGATAGACAAGAATTTCTGGATGATCGCTCCGCCAGCTATCCCGGGAGAGACCGGCCTTCCAGCAGAGATTGTCGAGAAACTGCTCTGCGCTCGGCAGCTGGAGCCAGACCTGCGGCAGGAACGTTGCCCCGGCCCGTCCCAGCCGCAAAACAACGCCATCCTCGCCGGGACGGAGTTTGGCGAGGAGATCCTCCGCATCGCTATACTCCAGAGGAAGCGGCTCGGAGAGCACGGAGATGTCGATTTCCACCTCCGCCAACTCCGCTTCACCCAGTGGCGGGAACCTGGAATCATAAAATGCGGCATTGATCGCGTTATTGCGCACGGAATCCCAGAGAGAACCAACTGGCTGGAGGTTGCCGATACACCCCCGCAGCTGTCCGGCAATCTTCAAGGTGACAAAGGTGGCCGCGGATTGGTGAAAAGGAGAATCGGCGGGGGGGCTTGTGGTCGTCTCCTCGCCGAGGAGTCTCTGCTGAATGCTTTCCCGGGCGAGCCGCAGCAAGACGCCTGCTTCTGTAGTATTTAGTGTCTTCTTCATTGTAAACAACGGTACTGCTTAAAAGGGTCGGTTACCCAAGCTCCCTCTACCATCCGTTGAGCGGGGGCGGATCACATGGCATCCCATTCTATGCCGAGCATCAGGCAGTTGATACCGCTGCCGATACCGAGCAGCGCCCCTTTCTGGCCGGGACCGAACGCGCCCTGCTCAATCGCCCAGGCAAGGGTGATTGGCGCGGAGACAGAGCCGACATTGCCCAACGTGGCAAGAGTTTCGAAATTGCGCGCGGGGTCGAGCCCCAGCTGCTCGAAGAGCAGCCGTGCATGGCTGCTGCCCACCTGATGACAGAAAAATCGGTCGATATCCGCCGCGCTCCAGCCGGGTCTGGCCGAAAACTGTTTCCAGGTTAGACCGGCTGTTTCCACCCCCCTGTGCAGCAACTCCTCGGAATTGGTCTCCATCAGGGTCATGTTGCCGCCAGCACGGTTGCCGTGGCAGAGATCGGAATGGGAGGTGTTGGCGCACCATACGCCGTGGGTCAGTTTTGGTTTCGACTCCTTTTCGCCGCTGCGGCGCAGAAAGAGGCCGATCGATCCCGAGCCGATGGTAAGTGAGGCGAAGGCGGGTTTGATTGCCTTGCGGCTCAGGCTCTCATCCGCAAGCAGTGTGGCAATGGTCGACTCCAGCAGCTCTTCCGCCGTCTCACCGGAAACCACCAGGCCGTTTGCAACCTGGCCCAACTCGATCATGTTGGCCAGCATCAGCATGCCGTCCAGAAAGCCCAGACAGGCATTGGAGATATCGAAAATTAGACACGACCGTCGCAATCCGAGCTGATGGTGAACAAAGGAGGCGGTCGCGGGTTCCATCATATCTCTTGAAACCGAGGTAAAGATAAGACACTCGACCTGCTCCGGATCGATGTCCCCGGCTTTTAAGACCGCTCTGCCCGCAGCTGCCGCCGCCTCGCTGGGCCTGGTTCCTTCCGGCCAGAACCGCCGCTCGCGAATGCCGCTCATCAGCTCCAGCCTTCCCGGGGGCAGTTTCAAGCGGGCATATACCGGAGCCAGCCGTTTTTCAATATCCTCCGATGTCAAGATGCGGGGTGGAAGCTCGTACCCGAACGTATCCAGACATACCCGTGAATAGTTGATCATTCCTCTTTTCTACCTGTTGTGTGCAGCCGAAAATCCAGGGCAACGAAATACTAAAAAAACAACGTCGGGGTGCAGTATACGATGCACCCCGACGCCAGACAAGACTTCATGCCGATGCGACGCGAAAAACAAGAGCGATTCGCCTCTATTCAGGAGCCGATCACCTGCAGAGCCTCTCCCACGTTATCCCTGCTCAGGGGACGGACGAGATACCGATCGATGCCGCTGGCGAGGCAGCGCTGCTCTTCGCCTTCCTCGCCCGATCCGATGCCCACGATGACGGCGTGGCGACCCGAGTACTCCTCGAGCTTGCGGATGACCCGCGCTGCTTCGATGCCGTCCATCTGCGGCATCTGGGTATCGAGGAGAATGAGATCGAAATTGTTCAGCGAGGCCTCATACATGGCCGAGCGAGCCGTTTCGGCGATGGTAACATTCCAGCCGTTTTCGATGAGCGAGCGAACCAGCAGCTGTTGACTCAGGCGATCGCTATCCACTACCAGCGCGGAACTGGTCAGGTATTTGGTGAGGATATCGACCAGCTGGCTTTTTTCAATGGGTTTCGGCAGATAATCGTCCATTCCCGCCTGGAGGCATTTTTCCCTATCTCCCTGAGTAGCCAGAGCGGTCAGGGCAATGATGGTTCGCCGTTTGCCTTGCTTTTTTTCCCGGGCGCGGATCTGCCGAGTGGCCTCCAAACCGTCGATCAGCGGCATCTGAACATCCATGAGAATAATCTGATAGTCCCTCTTGAAAGCCTCTTCCACCGCCTCGCTGCCATCTTCGACCGAGGTGACCTCGACCCCTGCCTGACTGAGCAGGGTTTCGGTCAATACCTGGTTGATCGGTTCGTCTTCGGCCAGCAAAACCCTGGCCCCTTTCAGGGCGTGGATGGCGGTTTCTTCCTTGCGAAGCGCAGTCAGTCGGTCTTCCTCGCGCTCGCCCGGTTCGGCCACTTCCTTGAACGGCACGGAAAACCAGAACATCGACCCCTTGGAACTGCTGGCAAGGCCGATTTCGCCGCCCATCAGGCGAACCAGTTTCGAGCAGACGATAAGACCGATACCCACCCCTTCGTTGGTTACCTCCTGACCCGCTTCGGTGAGGCAGAAGCAATGGAAGATCTGTTTTTGCTGTTCGAGTTCTATTCCCCTGCCGGTGTCCCGGACGGAGAAATGGAGAACCAGCCTTTTATCCTCGTCATAACCGTCGTTTTTCACAAAAATGGACACACCGCCGGTTTCCGTGTAGCGGATCGCATTATCCACCAGGTTGGTGAGAACTTGCACCAGCCGTTTGGGGTCGCCGTTGACCAGATCGGGCACATCGGGGTCGATTTCGCAGGTAAGGGTCAACTCTTTCTGCTCGGCATCGAGCCGCAGCATATACAGGTCGTGATCGAGGCTTTCCTTGAGACTGAAATTTTGCAGTTCCAGCTCGAGGTTGCCGGCTTCGATCTTGGAGAAGTCGAGCACTTCGTTGACCACTTCGAGCAGTCGATCGACCGAGGTGTTGACCATCTCCAGGTATTGCTCCTGTTCGGGAGTCAGTTCGGTTTCCAGCACCAGGCTTGCCATGCCGACAATGCCGTACATCGACGTGCGGATCTCGTGACTCACATTTTCCAGATAGGCGCTTTTGGTCCGACTGACATGCTGCGCATGTTCGAGGCGACTTTCCAGAGTCCGGATGCGTTCGCGCAGGTCATGGTTATCCCGTTCCAGATCGGCAATCCGATTAGCTTCCTTCTCCAACTGCTTCTCTATTTGTGACACAGGTTTTCCCCCATTGATCCAGATTCGGTCGTTGCCATTTATCAATATGCGTAATTACTCTCCGTGGCCGCCACCCGCGAGTCCTCTCCGCGACCCGCGATCGGACTCCTTCAGGTTAGGAGCCTGTCGGATTATAGGCATTTTTGCTCAGATCGAGGCAAACTCGAAAAAATTACCGGAGGCATATACTGAATATGTATCCGTACGGAGGATAATTTTTTCGAGTTTAACGAAGATATGGGGAAAAAGGGCATAATCCGACAGGCTCCTAGGAGAATCCGAGCGCTAATACCGGTTTCGCAGCTGCGGGGTCAGGCTGCTCGCCGGCACTTTACTTTACCAGAAATACAACAAAGATACAGAATTATTGTAACCGTTGACCTCTGCTCCAGCTCGGTGCAGAAAAACGGTTTTATATCGCGGGAGTTAATCTCTTCGCTTGCCTCTCATTTCCCAGCATCGGTGAACCGTATGATTTCTGGAAAAATCCCAGGGGATGGACTCGCGACTGATATCATTGACCAGAAACAGTTCGCCAAGCTGTTTGTCAAGGCGGAATTTTCTGAAATTAGTGGAAAAGAGCAGTAGCCCTTCCGGGGCGAGGCAATCCATCGCCAGGGTGAGCAAACGCAAATGATCCCGCTGCAAATCGAATACCCTACCCTGTTTTTTGGTGTTGGAAAAGGTCGGCGGATCGACGAAAATCAGGTCGAATCGGCCGGGATTGCCTTGCAGCCATTGCAGGCAATCCGCGCACTCGATCCGGTTGTTGACAGTGTCGAAACCGTTTAACGCCAGGTTTTTCCTGGTCCAGCTCAGGTAGGTTTGCGAGAGATCCACCGTGGTTGTCGAGGCCGCTCCCCCGGCGGCCGCCTGGATGGTGGCGGTCCCGGTATAGCCGAAAAGATTGAGAAACCTCTTGCCGGTGGCCTCTGCGTGAATTCGCAATCGGGTGGGACGGTGGTCAAGAAAAAGACCGGTATCGAGGTAATCGGTGAAATTTACCAGATAGAAGCAGTCTCCTTCGCGGACCTCGAGCATCTTTTTCCTGCTCGCGCTCTTCTCATACTGCTTTTTACCTCGCTGCCGCTGTCGGGTTTTGATAAACACCCGGTCTGCCCGGACGCCAAGTGTTTCCCGAACCACCTTCAGCACCGTACGAAAGCGGACGGCAGCCAGGTCCGAATCCACCGAGGCGGGCGGCGCATACTCTTGGACGAGAACCCATTTTTCAAAGAGATCGATACTGACGTTGTAATCCGGCAGATCCCGGTCATAAACCCGAAAACAGCTGATATCTTCCCTTTCGGCCCTGGGTACCGCTTTTTTCAGGTTCTTTCGCAACCGGTTGGCAAAATCCTGTCCTTCCTCCATGGTCGACGGATCTGCCAGCCGCCAGGTGAAGCGCGGAGTCTGCTGCCCGTGAATGGTTGTCACCAGCAGCCTGCAGGACAGCGGCCCATTGTACAGACTGATTTTCTGTTGCCAGGACAAACCGAAACTATCGGTCAATTCAGGGCTGGCTATCAGGACAGCGAGGCGCCAGCGATCAAAACGGGTTCTGGCGATACGCCCCAAGGCCCGATAGAGCATGCTGGCCTCTTCGCGCCCCAGGAGCCGCTCGCCATACGGGAGGTTGGAGAGAAGCAGACCATGCGCGGCGGGCGCCTGCAAGCTCGCCAGCTCCGCTTTGCCGACGGTGATGCGATCGTCGAGCCCGGCGTGACGGATATTTTCCCGAGCCGCCTTCACCGCCTGGGGATCGGAGTCATAACCGACGATGGCTGGCCAGTCCCCGCCACTGCCTTCCTCCTCGCGGGTCAGGGCCTCACCGACCAGGGTATCCCAGAGTTTGGGTTCATGGTGTTTCCACCCCATGAACCCAAAATAGGTTCTGGACAGCCCCGGCGCGGAATCTCCATACATCAGCGCCGCCTCGATCAGCAGCGTGCCACTGCCGCACATCGGATCCACCAGCGGTTCCGGCGTTTCACTGCGTCTCCAGCCGGTATTGGCCACGATCGCCGCCGCCAGACTTTCCTTAAGCGGGGCTTTGCCGCCCTCCACCCGATAGCCCCGCCGATGCAGACTGTCTCCCGAGAGGTCGACGGCAAGAAGCGCCTGATCGCGCCGCACCAACAAGTTGAGACGAACCGACGGCCGGTTTGTTGCCACCGAGGGCCTGCGGCCGAAGCGATCCCGAAACTGGTCCACCACCGCATCCTTGACCCGTAGCGCTGCGTAGCGGCTGTGCAGCGACGGAGCGTCCGAGGCAACTGTGCAATCCACGGCGAAGGTGGCGTCGACATCCAGGTGCTCGCTCCAGTCCACCTTGCCGGCTCCATCGTAGAGCGAATCCTCATCTGTTGCCGGAAAAACGGCAACCTCGAGCAGGACACGGGAAGCAAAACGGGACCAGAGGCAGGCCCGATATGCCGATTCCAGATCTCCCCGCCAGGTAACTACACCCCTGTCCGCGCGGATCTCGGCGCCGCCAAAAGATTGAATTTCTCCAGCCACCAGATCTTCGGTGCCGGCACTGCAGGTGGCTGCCAGATTATACGTGTTCTGCATGGGTTTCATTTCTATTTCATAACTGCGAAATCATGTGATTTCCAGCCTGACAAATTTACTTGACCTGGGAAACAGTGCGACTAGAATGCACTCATTACAAGCCATCGGTTTGGGCTAAAGGCGGCCAAACCGATGAACGGTTTACTTTTTTCAGCACGTGTCCCCGGAGCTGTCAGTTCAACCACCTATTCGAGAACAGGAGATACCATGAAAGCAAGGATAAGAACTACCATACTCCTCACCGCACTTGTCGGATCGCTGGCGCTCGCGGCCGGCGGGTGCAGCAAAAAAACAGTCATCCCACCCGAATCGATGGGGGCCGCAGGCTCCACCGACGGAAAAATGATCAATTATCCTCCCTCCACGGATAACGGCTATTCGGAAAGCGACCAGCCTGTGGAAGGCACCCTGGATGACACGGCACGCAACACCAATGCGGCGGCGGCAGAAGCAATGAACGAAAGTGATGCCTACAAACGCCAACACGGACGCTCATCCCAGGGTTTAAGCCCCATTTATTTCGATTTCGACCAATCCACCGTCCGAGCCGACATGACCGATCGTATGGTCGGAAACGCCAAGTTTCTCAAGGAGCAGCCAAGCTCACATGTGATAGTGGAGGGGAACACTGACGAGAGGGGCACCAATGAATATAACCTGGCCCTGGGGGAACGACGAGCTCAGAATACCAAACAATACCTTATCAATCTCGGCGTCGATCCGGTCCGTATTCGGACGATATCCTACGGCGAGGAAAAACCGCTCTTCAAAGGGCAGGACGAAGAATCCTACAGTATGAACAGACGGGTTGATTTCGTAATCGAGTAAGCAGCCCCCGGGCTCGCCTGGCGAACGCCGGTCGCATTATCTGTGCCGGCGTTCTCTTTACCGAACGTTTACTACCCGCGATCACTCACCGCAGCCAGCACCCTACGGGTTACCTCATCGATATCCAGCTCGGTGGTATCGATGACCACGGCATCTTCCGCCTTTTTGAGCGGCGCCAAGGCACGTTCGCTATCCGCGCGGTCGCGTTCGATGGTCAGGGCCAGGATCTGCTGCTGGTCAACGTCCTCCCCCTTTTGCCGTAGTTGCACAACCCGGCGACGAGCGCGCTCTTCGGGGCGGGCGTCGAGAAAGAACTTGTGGGCAGCCCCTGGAAAAACCACGGTTCCGGTATCCCTGCCCTCCGCCACGATACGCCCCTGCCGGCCTATTTCCTGCTGCATGGCGGTCAGTTTTTTCCTTACCGGCGCAAGTTTTGAGACGGCTGAAGCGGCCATGGACATCTCCGGAGTGCGGATCATGGCGCTGACGTCATCGCCGTTTATCCGAACCCCCACCTCCGACAAGGCGTCAGCCGCCGGCAGCAGCTCGAGCACCAGCGAGTCCAAGGCCCCGGCCACCGCGGCCTCATCGCCCAGATCGACCTCCAGCCGTTGCAGGTGAAGAGCCACGCTACGATACATCGCCCCCGTATCGAGATAGGTAAAACCGAGCGCAGCCGCGATCTTCCTGCTTATGGTCGATTTGCCCACTCCCGACGGCCCATCTATTGTTACAATTTTTTGTCGTTCATTCATAATATGCAAGTCAGCGATCTTTCAGACTCGTCACGCGGTGCAACGGAATCAGAATCGGGAAGAGCAAACCGAATCAGGATTGACGGCAAGGGGCGATCCGTGTTCCCAGACCGATGCCCTTCTCCAGGCTGGCGGCTACCTGCAACAAAGTATCCTCACGGAAATGCGGCCCCTGCAGCTGGATGCCGATCGGCAGACCATCACGGGTAAATCCTCCGGGCACGGATAGTCCCGGCAGGCCGGCCAGGTTTGCCGATATAGTTAAGACATCGGAGAGATACATCGACAACGGATCATCAATTCTCTCTCCTATCCGCCAGGCCGCGGTGGGCACCACGGGCGAAATCAAGGCATCGCATTGCGTAAAAGCCGTACGGAAATCATCGAGCAACAGGGTCCGTACCTGGGAAGCCTTTTTGTAATAGGCATCATAATACCCTGAAGAGAGCGCATAGGTACCGATGAGAATGCGCCGCTTTACCTCCGCGCCAAAACCTGCTGAACGGGTTTTCTTGTACATCTCCAGGAGGGACTCTGCCGCGCGGTCACGGTAGCCATAGACCACGCCGTCATAGCGGGCCAGATTCGAACTCGCCTCCGCCGGGGCGATAAGGTAGTAGACGGCAACGCAGTAATCGGTGCGTGGTAGAGAAACCTCGACAATCTCGGCGCCGCCTTCACGCAACACCTCTATGCCGCGTTCTGCTGTGGCACTGACCTCGGGATCGAGCCCTTCACCGAAATATTCCTTCGGGACCCCGATCCGCAACCCTTTCACCCCCTTTTCAAGATTTGCCGAATAATCAGGCACTTCCACATCCACCGATGTAGAGTCACGGCGATCATAGCCGCTGATCGCCTGCATAAAAAGGGCGCAATCCGCCACATCGCGCGTGAGCGGTCCGATCTGGTCGAGCGAAGAGGCGAAAGCCACCAGCCCATAACGGGACACACGGCCATAGGTCGGTTTGAGACCCACCACGCCGCACAGCGAAGCCGGTTGCCGAATGGAGCCGCCGGTGTCCGATCCCAGCGCACCGAAACACTCTCCGGCTGCCACCGCTACTGCCGACCCTCCGGAAGAGCCGCCGGCCACATACTCTTCATTCCAGGGATTTCGCGGCACTCCGAAAGCGCACGTTTCAGAGGTGGAACCCATGGCGAACTCATCCATGGTCTGTTTGCCCAATATCACCCCACCCTCCTGTCGTATTTTCTCGACGACGGTGGCGTCATACGGCGGAATAAAGTTCTCCAGAATTTTCGAACCGCAGGTAGTCGGCATCCCACGGGTGCACAGCAAGTCTTTGAGTCCCAACGGAAGACCGAGTAACCGACCCTGGCTTCCCTGTTTCCTGAGCGTATCCGCCTCCCGGGCCTGGGCAAGCGCACCGTCCCTATCCAGAGAGACAAACGCGTGCAGGCTTTCATCAATTTGCTCGATCCGCGTCAGGCAACTCTCAGTCAATTCGATTGAAGAGAGTTGGCCCGCCTTCATTTTTTCCATGGCTTCTACCATGGTGAGTTCATAGGGTTGCATAGAAACCTCGAAAAAAGGCTCAAAAAGCCCGTCTTAGCTATAATTTCACAGAGCAAAAAAATTATCGGCAAATCGATACGCGCTGGACCCTGCCCACAAACCCGAAGAAATGCTCCCCCTCCCGCAGGCGTGCGCGCGAATCCAGCCAGGCCGATAAACCCGATCCGCGCTCTCAAATAATTCGCGGCACGGTAAACATCTCCCCATTGTCTTCGGGAGCGTTATCCAGAGCTTCATCCCTGGTTAGAGACGGTTGAACAACGTCTTCGCGAAAAGCGTTTACGGTCTTTTGAGCGTGGGTCGTGGGCGGTATGCCTTTGGTATCGAGTTCACCGAGTTTATCGAAGTAGGAGAGGATGTTGTCGAGTTGGCCGGTCATTTTCGTCAACTCCTCCTCGCTGAGGTTGAGCCGGGCCAGGTGGGCCACATGGAGCACCTCGTCTCTGGTTATCTTCATAGTCTTCGCAATTATCCTGCCATGGCTTTATTTGTGGGCCATGCACTATTTATTGTTATTAATCGAGCAAACGGCGTTCAAATGCTCTTTGGTGAAGGCGTCATTTGTGGGGGTGAAGGCGACTATACCCTTGGCGAAGCAGTTCACCGTGTCCGGATCGAATTGGCTGCCACTGCATCTGTAGAGTTCATCCAGGGCTCCCTTCATATCGAGATTGCGGCGATAGTTTCTTCGCGATGTCATTGCATCGTAGCTGTCGACCACAATGAGAATTTTGGTCAGTTGATCCAGATCATCGCTCTTCAAGCCGTCCGGATATCCACCGCCATCCATTCGTTCATGGTGATGTCGGATAATGAACTGCTCTCGCTCCATGAATCCGAGCGGTTCGATGATCGTAGCCCCGACACTCGGGTGTTTCTTGATCAAAACCCACTCTTCTTCGGTCAACTTACCCGGCTTTTGGATGCAGGAAAGATCGATGACCAGTTTGCCGATGTCGTGAAACTGGGCCGCTCTTCGCAGAATGGTCAATTCCTCTTCGGATATCCCCATCAATCTGCCGAGCATCACTGCATATTCGGTGACCCGGATAGTATGGCCTGCAGTATAATAGTCCTTTGCTTCCATGGCATTTTGCAGGCTTGACATCAGCTGAACAGTGGCCTGTTCGAGACTACGGCTGTAGGTGAGAAGCAGACGATTTTTTTTCTCCAGCTGTTCGGCCTTGAGCCGCACGTCATCTTCCAGAGCCGCTTTGTAGCGCCGTTCTTTGAGAACATACATCCTCTTCTCTATGGCCCTTCGGATCTTGACATTAAAAATATCGAGATCTTCGATCGGCTTGGTCATGAAATCATAGGCGCCGAGGTTGATTGCCTTGACCGCATAATCCATAGAGCCAGCCCCGGTGAGAAAGAGCACGGGAATTTCCAATTTCAGGTCGTTGAGAGCGGCTATCGTCTGGAAACCGTCCATATCTGGCATATTGATGTCGAGGATAACAACATCAAAGCTGTCGTCGACGATGTTGAGAGCGCTCCGCCCGTCCTCCACTGTTTCCACTGCATGACCGAACATTTCCAGGATTCTGGAAACAGTGGTGCGCACCATTGCGTCGTCATCGGCAACGAGGATTTTTGACTGCTCTTTATTCAAACTTGCTTCTCCGAGGGATATCGGCACCGTAACAAACTGATTTTTCTGGAAAAATCAAGGCAGGAGGAATGACAATGCATCAAATATCTCTTTACATATTCCAAGGATAGAGGTTGCGGCACTTCGTAAAAGGCCGCAAGAGATGAACCACATGCCCGAAGAACGCCTTTTCAGGGCAGACTCAGATTACAGTCTCCAGTATTTTTTTGCAACTTCCCTGGCTCGTCTTATCGCCCCATTCTCCGACTTTTGCCGATCTATGGCAGCAACCGCTTTCGAATCGAGACGAACCGCAAAATCAAGAGGAAGCTCAGCCTCGAGCAGTTCCGAGAGCACAGAAAAAATTCCTTCCTTTTGGCCGATAGCATCTTATCCACCTTCAAGGGTGAGCAGCAACTTGCCGTTACACACCCTATCTGCAAGTTGCAGCAAAACTTGTGTCATATAGGCGAATCCATCTCGACCCGCAACCTCTCGGGCTATTCAGAATGGTCGTGCTCTGGATAGTGACACAAAAAAAATTCATGCATAAATACTGCTTTTTTTCTCATTATCCATTTTTTCTGCGCAATGCATTGGCAAGTAACTTTTTACAAGCAGTCCATCTGCTTGCTTTGCACGACGGTCTGATCATGCCAAGATGGGCTCCTAGGAGGCTGTCGGATTATAGGCATTTTTTCTCAGATCGAGGCGAAGTCGGAAAAAAAAGGCCGCAATCCCATGAAATTACAGGAATTGCGGCCTTTTACCCGGTAGACCAGGTGCCATTTTTAAAGACGGTGTATCAAAGCTTTTTACATGGGAACAATGAGTTTATTCGTATCTTCGTTCCAGGTGACGACAAGGTACCACATAACGAGAAATGCAGCTATGACCGCCAGCGTCCAGCCATAACCCATGACATCGGGCATATAGATGTGTTTTCCCAATACACCGTTGGCTTCGAATTCCATATCCTTGAACCAGGCGGTCGAAATCGAATTCACAATACCGAAAAAGGGTACGACGATCATCAGCTTAACCTGGCCTTCGCCCACGCGCCAGAGCGTTCCCGATCCGCAGCCGCCCGCAAACATAGCTCCGAGTCCAAAGAGGAAGCCTCCGAACACGCCGCCCCAACCAAAGGTGCCGCGAACATAATACCCCGGGTTGAGAACCGCATCGCCACCTACCCGAACCGGAACTCCGTATTTTAAAACAGCAGCGCCGATAGCCACGATTGCAACGGAAATAATAACGGATTTGGCCATGGTGCAGTCACCGGTCATATGCGGCTCGCGAAAACCCTGAACCATGCACCAGCGTCCCCGCTGCATGGCATAACCGATAGCGGCGGAAATCAAGAGAATGCCGCTTAACGAGGCTACATAATCGCTGTCGTCGTTGCCGGCATAGTGATACGCGCCGACAATCAAGGCCGCGACGGCGGCGATTCCGAGGAGTATAACGATAACTGTTGGAAAAGATATGGTTTTCGACCCACCCTGCCCCCATGAAATGTATTCCATTTCCATGTACAGCAGCTTGAGTCCCAACACAACGCCCAGTACCAGTCCCAACCACATGGCAAAACCATTGGCTCCCAGGTTGCCAATGGCATTGTAAAAGCCGCCGACGTTACAGCCGCCGGCAAGGGTGGATCCAATTCCCATGAGACAACCGGCAAGAACAGCCTTGACCATTTCTCTATAGGGAGGGATACGCAGGGCGAACTGTTTGCCGAGACAAGCGGAAATAAATGCTCCGGCAACAAAACCGATACCTATGACGGAACCGGAACCGAGCAATGCCGACCTGGGGGCTTCATCATAAAACGCGAATATCCCCGCATCCGTGTGAAAAAGCGAGGCAAGTCCGTACATAATCCAGTCCCCCCACGCCCTGATGGCCCCGACAGCGCCCCAGGGACGCCACCAGGCCATTATCATGACAGAGAGAAAGCCGACGATGACACCCGTCACCGTGGCGTTCCATTCCATCAAAAACAATATTCGATACAAATCTTTTATCTTACTGACAAATACCGATTCTTCACTCATCTTCAACCTCCTCCCAGCGAAAATAACAAAGATTTACTACACAATATTCAAAATATGTCCTGCTTTACAACTCCACCAATTTTTTGTCAAGATTCATGAAAATGAATATGGGTTCATTTTTTTCATTCATAACCACATTGTCGTATATAATTTTATTTAAATACTTTTATTTCAGATATTTACTACGTTTTTTTTACTTCTTGACAGAAATTTTTCTCTACAGTATAGCTTCGATAGAGTTTAAAAGTACTCTGTAGTACGACTGAGTGAAACCTATCATGCTACATTGTAGTATGAAACCTATTATTCATTGTCAGGAGGATGACCATGAGTGACTTTAAGAAAGCCCCCGAGGGGGTTACCCCTAAAACCGTGCTTGACGCCAAAGGCTTGAGCTGCCCCATGCCGCTGCTTCGCACGAAAAAAGAAATAGGAAAATTGGCCAGCGGAGATATTCTCCAGGTAGACGGTACCGATCCGGGTTCGCGCAACGACATTCCAGGGTGGTGCGAGAGGTCCGGCCACGAATATATCGGCGAAAAAGAAGAGTCCGGTTACATCAGCTTTTTCATCAAGAAAGGATGATACTCTCCGCTGGCTTATCCGCATAATTCGTGCCAGTCCATAAATGCGATTGTAAACTCTCAACCGAGTCGCTCGTAAATAGCGGATAAGCCAGGGAATTTCCTTCTTCTACCCCGCACGCAAAGCTACACCACACTCTGCTGCAATCACCCTCCTTATAGTGCAACAGGAGAATTAATCATGGCAAAAAGTTTAGGTATATTTGTCACTACCCCGGATTGTCTGCCGCATATCATGGGGATCACCAAGGCAGCCAAGGCCAAAGGTGCCACGGTCAAAATCTTTTTCACCTGGAAGGCCACCCACATCTCCAAGGAACCGGATTTCAAAAATCTCTGCGAACTGGCCGACGATGTATCCATCTGTGTCGACAGCTATAAAAAGCAGGGCTATGATCCCGAAGACATCCCTGCGGGGCTGACCGCCAAGAAAATGGCTACCCAGGCTCAGCACGGTATTATTATAGAAGATTTCGACTGTTATCTCAGTCTGTAGGAGGTCATCGACAATGGAATATAAAAAAGTATGCTTCATGTTTCGGCATGAGGACTATGCCATGGACGGCATCCGATCCACCTTGGGTCTGGCGGTGGAAAACATGTACTCCTATGGCGTGGTGATGGATACCGAGCTTCCTGCTATCGATGAATACGGTCAGGAAACCATCGAAATGCTTCGCGACATGGAAGGCGACATTCTCTCCACGGTTCCCGCCAATATCGAGAAAAGCGCTCTGACCGCCATAACCATCGAAGAGCTTGGTGAAAAACTCCGCGAGATGACGCATATAATTCCTTACGGAATCAAATAAAATCGTAATAGGTTCGAGATGAAAATTCTTAACGTCTATAGATCAGAGCCCGACGACACGGTAAAAAAACTGGTTGAAATCGTTACCCGCGAAAGGGAATCGGAATCCTTCGACTTGTTTGCCGATACTCCCGATTACGACCAGCTGGTCGATAAGATCTTCGAAGCGGATCAAACCATCTGCTGGTGGTAAGTGCTCAACAGAGCTGTACCGTTGTTCGATATCTTACCCTGAGATCCCCCCTTTCCACTTGGAAACGGGGGGTCTTCTTTTTCCGGTACTTTTAGACTTCCTCTTCACCTCCTGCCGTTGTGCCGAGCAGATTGCGCATAATCAGATCGTGCACCTTGGGCCGGAATCGTTTTATGCGCTGGTCGTCGCGTCGGGGATGGACCCTGTTGGTCAAGAGCACGATGGAGATACCCCGGCGTAGATCTATCCAGAACGAGGTTCCCGTGAACCCCAGGTGACCAACGCTCTCCTCTTGGAAATAGTGGCCGCTGCTTGAGTAGAGCCTGCTCGGCGTATCAAACCCGCAGCTCCAGGTCGACCGAGGTATTCTGGCCATTATCCGGCGCACCAGAGGGGTCGAAAATGGGCTGTTCCGCTCCACTGCCTGCCAGACCCTGCACAGATGGGTGCAAAGCCCCAAAACCCCTTCAGCGGTGCCGAACAAACCGGCATGGCCGGCCACTCCCCCCAACGCCCTGCAGTTATCGTCGTGAACCACACCGCTGAGTAGCTTGTGCGTCCATGGGCAAACCTCCGTCGCCGCACAGGCCGCCATTCCCAGCATACCCGGCCGGGGAAAAACGAGTTGCGACTCCAAATGTAAGGGCAGAAGAATAGCCTCTCGATAGTAGGCGTCCAATGCTTTGCAGGTTGCTATCTCTACAATGATTCCCAGCAGCATGAAGCCGAGATCGCTGTACACGTGCCGGCTGCCAGGAGTATACTCCAGAGACTCGCAGAGAATGTTGCGCAGAAGGCTCAATTTTCGACGCGACGAATCGATTGCCAGCAGCGCCGGGTAATACGCTCTGTAGGCTGGAAGACCGGAACAATGCGCCATAAGCTGCCAGAGACGAATCCCTCGTTTATCGCCAGGCACTTCAACATTTCCTTCATGAAGAAGATCCGCAAGGCGATCATCGAGATGGAGCTGGCCGTTGCCGAGCAATGTCAACAGCGAAGCGACAGTGACCAGGGGTTTGGTCAGCGATGCCAGATCGAAAAAGGTGGAAGAAGTGACGCGATATGTCTTATCAAGAGACTCAGTGAATCCATAACAATTTGAAATTAAATAATCAATTCCAAAAGTATCACTTCTTGACACCGCTACGGCGCCGGCCGAAAAAACAGCCTCGTCAAGTGCCTTTGCAAAAATTGTGTCTAATTTTCGATTCAACACTCGTTTTTTCCTCTTTCGGGGTGGTCAGGGTATTATTCTATTGAATTTTTCACCTGTTTCCACTAGATTAAGAGGTTGATTCAAACCTATTTATCTGTTTGTTTTAGTGTTATAATTACCACACCGTCCCAAACCGATTCCACCACTGTGCACAGGGTTATCAACAGCTTCTGCACAGCCTGTTGTGAAGAAGTTTTGAATGTGATGTGGAAAAGGCTGTTGATAACGCGATCTCCACAATTCAAGCGAGGTTGTCACAACAGCGATTGTGGACAATTCTTGCCCACAATACAGTAACATAGCGCTAAAATAAACAAATCAACCGCTCTAATAAAAACAATATACTACATATAATAAAGGATCCGGAAAAAAGGAGTTCCCGATGCCTCTTCATTGTACAATAACAAGGCAGGATTTTTTGGATGCTCTTGGCAGTCTGCAGAACATCACCAGCAAAAAAGGAACGCTTGCCATCCTTTCCAATGTCCTTATCGAAACGCAGAACAACGGTCTGACGCTCACCGGCACTGATCTGGAAGTGGGGTTGCGACTCTTCGTCCCCGCTGAAATCCACGACAGTGGCAACCTCACGCTCCCCTCGAAGAAAATTTTCGAAATCGTCCGAGAATCCGGCTCCGGGTCTATCCGGATTGAAGAAACCGAAAACAGTTGGGTCGTCATCACCGCTGGCCGAAGTACCTACAACCTCGCCGGCATGCCCAGTGACGAGTATCCGGAATTCCCTGAATACGAGGAAGACGCATTCCTTCGCTTTAATAGCTATGTTTTTCTCGATCTCATCGATAAGGTCATCTTTTCCATCGCCAACGAGCAGGAGAACATCTATTCCCTCACTTCGGTCTTGCTGGAGAAGGAGCGACGAGACGATACCGCTTACCTGCGTATGATCTCCTCAGACGGTCATCGCCTCTCCATCATGGAAAAGGACGTAGCCGCCGATATCGATCAACTGCAGCTCAACGAGGTCACGCTGATTCCCAAGAAAGGGATACAGGAGTGGAAGAAGTTCTGTGAGGCCCGGGACAGTATCGAACTCTCGTTCGAAGAAAAGCAGATGGTCGTCCGTGATGGGGAGGCCGTCATGGTCATTCGCCTCAAACACGGTGAATTTCCACAGTATAACGCCATTATCGATGCAGTTCGACTGGAGAATTGTGCCCGCATCAGCCGTATCCCCTTTCTCGAATCCATCAAGAGAATCAATCTATTCACTGAAGATGTCTTCCACACTATCCAGCTGCAGATAGACAACGAGAAGATGATTCTTACCTCACAGAACGCCGACCTGGGCAATGCCAAAGACGAACAGTCGATCGATTATCAAGGAGAGCCCCTTACCCTTGGTTTTAACTGCAGGTATTTTTTGGAAACGCTGCAAGTTATGGAATGTGAAACAGTTGAGATTTATATTAATTCCAATAACAGCCCGTGCTTGATCCGATCAGAGGATGACAAGGGATTTATCAGTATTATTATGCCAATGCAACTCTAGGAACCCATCGGATCATGCCCTTTTCCCCATATCCCTATTTCAGGTGCATGCAACACCGTACCGGCAAATGCCCTTTATAATGTGCCATGTCTAGATGGTGCCCGGCACCTCCGGGAACACCCTGGCGATCAGCCACAATGGAACATTCGAGTGCAATAATCCGGAATTACCGCATAAAGGAATGAGTGTGACAGAAGAAAAAAGTAGCTATGGCGCCGAACAGATCAAGGTGCTCGACGGTTTGGAAGCCGTGCGCAAACGCCCGTCCATGTACATTGGCAATACCGCGGAAAGCGGGTTGCATCACCTCATCTGGGAGGTAGTAGATAACAGCATCGATGAAGCCCTGGCGGGATACTGCAACCGGATCAGGGTCACTCTGCATGAGGATAATTCGGTCACTGTCGAAGATAACGGTCGAGGTATTCCTGTGGATATGCATCCTACGGAAAACATCTCAGCGCTTGAATTGGTAATGACCACCCTGCACGCCGGCGGTAAGTTCGATCACTCTACTTACAAGGTATCCGGTGGCTTGCATGGCGTTGGCGTATCGGTCGTCAATGCCCTTTCTACCGAGGCCAAGGCGGTTATCAGGCGCGAAGGGCTTATCTACCAACAGTGCTACCGTTACGGAGAAAAATCGAGCGAACTCGAAACCACAGGAACCAGCGAGAAGACCGGGACGGCTATAACCTTCAAGCCCGATCCCGAGATTTTTACCGAAACCACGGTATTCGACTATGAACTCGTGCGCAACAGACTTCGGGAACTCGCATTTCTCAATAAAGACGTGCGTATTCATCTTAAAGATGAACGAAGTGGCGAAGAGGACAAATTTCATGCGTCCGGCGGACTTATCTCCTATGTGGAATACCTCAACAGAAACAGAACCTCACTTACCTCGGAACCAGTCTACGTTTGTGGAGAGAAAGATCAGGTTCAGGTGGAAATAGCCTTCCAGTATTTTGATGGGTATTCAGAACGTCTCTTTAGTTTTGTTAATAATATCAACACTAGAGAAGGTGGCACTCATGTGGCTGGCTTTCGGGCCTCGCTTACCAAATGTATCAATCGATATGCAAGCGATGACCTGGTGCCAAAGAACCTCAAGGAGAAAATGGGCGGTGAGGACGTACGAGAGGGTCTGACCTGCGTCATATCGGTACATGTTCCCGACCCCCAGTTTGAAGGGCAGACGAAAACGAAGTTGGGCAACTCGGAGGTTAAATCGATAGTTGAGTCGATCTGTACGGAAAAACTCACTATTTTTTTAGAACAGAATCCTCAGGTTGCCAAAAAGATTCTGTCCAAGGTTGTCGATGCCGCCAGAGCGAGAGAGGCCGCCAAGAGGGCCCGCGATCTCAGCAGAAAGAAAGGTTCGACATCACTGATGATGGCGGGAAAGCTAGCGGAATGTCAGGAAAAAAATCCTGCTAAGAGAGAAATTTTTCTTGTGGAGGGCGATTCCGCGGGTGGCTCGGCAAAACAGGGACGAGACCGCTCCATACAGGCTATTCTGCCCCTTCGCGGGAAGATCATGAATGTGGAGAAAGCTCGATTCGATCGCATCCTCAACAGTGACGAAATTAAACAGTTGATAGCCGCCCTGGGTTGCGGCATCGGCAAGGATGAATTCGATCTCGAAAGGCTGCGGTACCACAAGATCATTATCATGACCGATGCCGATGTTGACGGCGCCCATATCCGCACCCTGCTGCTCACCTTCTTCTATCGACAGATGCTTCCCTTGCTGCAGGGGGGATACATCTATATCGGCAAACCCCCTCTGTATCGTCTCGGCAAGGGAAAGAAAGAGACCTATTTCCTCGATGACAACGAACTCAATGCCTACCTCTTCAGTCAAGCGAGTGAGAAGCTGAGCATCATCAAGCACGATGACGGGGAGAAAGAGGTGCAAGGCGATGAGATGGTGAAGGTTCTCGAAAAGCTGAGCATCTATCAGCGCATCGTTGCCTATATGAACCGTCTCAATATCTGGGAGGAGATGCTCTATTTTCTTTTGCAGAACAACATACGTTCGGCGGACCAGTTCACCGACGCTGAATTTGTCAAGGAGCTGGTCGCCCAGCTTCCCGCCCAGGAACTCATAATCAGCAACGTGCGCAGTTGTCGCTGGCGGCCCGATTGTTATGAAGCAGATATAGCTGTAAGGGGAAAGGTACAGGTCATGATGACGCTAGGCCCTCAGATTCCCTTAATCAATGAATATCGAACGGCGCTGGCTATTTTCAAGGATATCCAACCATATCTGAAGGGAAGTTTCACCGTTGTCAATTGGAACAAGGGCGAAAGGGGCGAGAGCAGAGACGTAGCCAACTGGAACGAAATGGTGCAGTCCATTCGGGATGAATCCTTTAAAGGAAGTCACCTGCAACGCTATAAAGGCCTCGGTGAGATGAACCCTGACCAATTGTGGGAGACTACCATGAATCCGGAGAACAGAACACTTGTGCAGGTTAAGATAAATGACGCCGAACAGGCGGACGATATCTTTACCACGCTGATGGGCGACAAGGTAGAACCGCGACGCGATTTCATCCACAGTCATGCCCTCGAAGTCACCGAACTCGATATTTAGCACCAGGCGGTACGTTGCGCTGCATGAGAAGACTGTGCGCACCCGCAAAAAGAAAAACGAAAGCTCGCTGCCGCGTTGTGATGAGTGAAAAAGAGTGGTATCGCATTGCAGCGCTCTGCAGAAAAAGGCTTTGCGAGTTCAACGATGTGAAAAAGGCTTAACTACCTGTTATTTATAACTTATGAGCATAGAATCAGAAGAACCGTCAAAAGAGCAGTATCCTGCCATTTCCGTTGAAAAAGAGCTGCAGAAATCCTATCTCGATTACGCCATGAGCGTAATCGTCGGACGCGCTCTTCCCGATGTTCGAGACGGCCTGAAACCCGTACATAGAAGATCGTTGTTTGCCATGCGCGAGCTTGGGGTAACCTTTAACAGACCCTATGTAAAATCGGCCCGTATCGTCGGTGATGTCATTGGTAAATACCATCCTCATGGGGATTCTGCGGCCTATGATACCATCGTGCGTATGGCCCAGAATTTTGCCATGCGCTATCCTCTGGTGGATGGACAGGGTAACTTTGGATCGCTCGATGGTGATTCTCCGGCGGCAATGCGTTACACCGAAGCCAGGATGACGAAAATAGATCGCGAGATCGTCGCCGATCTTGATAAGGAAACGGTCGACTTCGTTCCCAACTACGACAATTCGTTGACCGAGCCCTCGGTTATGCCTACCCGGATTCCCACTCTCTTGATCAATGGATCATCGGGAATCGCCGTTGGTATGGCTACCAATATCCCCCCGCATAACCTCACGGAAGTTATCGATGGGCTGATAGCGACCATTGATGACCCCAACATCACCATTCACGAACTAATGTCGATAATAACCGGCCCGGATTTTCCCACTGGAGGACTGATTTGCGGCAGAGCAGGGATTCGCGAAGCGTACGAAACCGGAAGGGGCGTAGTGACCATGCGGGCGCTGACCCATGTGGAAAAAGCAAAGGGAGGAAAACGGGAAGCCATCATCATAACGGAGATTCCATATCAACAAAATAAAGCTCACCTTGTTGAAAAGATAGCTGAACTTGCAAAAGAAAAACGCATTGACTCGATCTCTGAAGTTCGGGACGAATCCGATAGGCATGGTATGCGTATAGTAGTGGAGCTGAAAAAAGACGAGATCGCCGATGTGGTCATCAACCAGCTCTATAAAACTACCCCGATGCAGAAATCGTTCGGGATCAATTTTCTGGCTATCGTAAACAACAAGCCTGAAACGCTCAATCTCAAGCAAATCCTCGAGCATTTCATCATCCACCGTAAGGTGATCATCTATCGGCGCACTGCTTTTGAACTGCGTAAGGCTGAAGAAAAAGCGCATATTCTCGAAGGTCTCAATATTGCCATAAGTAATCTCGATGAGGTTGTAGAACTGATACGAGCTGCGAGAAACCCTCAGGAAGCAAAGATAGAGCTTATTTCGCGCTTTTCGCTCAGTGAAATTCAGGCACAGACCATTCTGGATATGCGACTGCAGCGACTCACCGGTTTGGAACGCGAAAAGATTGTAAGCGAGTATGAGGAGGTTCTAGCGGAGATTGGAAGACTAAAGGAAATCCTCGCAAGCGAAGAACTGGTGATGAACATTATCAAAGAGGAATTTCTCGAAATTAAAGAAAATTACGGAGATGAGCGACGGACTGAGATCATCGATGCGGTGGACGAGATCCTACCCGAAGATCTCATAGCCCCGGAAGACATGGTGGTAACCGTGACCCACAGCGGCTATATCAAGCGCAATCCGGTAAGTCTGTATCGTGCGCAGAATCGCGGTGGCAAGGGAGTTACCGGGGTCAAAAATATTGAAGAGGATTTTGTTTCCAGTCTCTACGTTGCCTCAACACTCGACACCTTTCTTTTCTTTACGAATTTCGGCAAGGTCTTTTGGAGAAAGGTGTACCAACTCCCACTAGCGGGAAGAACGGCGCGTGGAAAGGCAATTGTCAACCTTCTGCAGCTTGCAGATGGAGAGCAGGTGGCGGCTATTCTTCCGGTTTCCACATTTGATGATGAGAATATGGAAAAAACCATCATGATGGCTACCAAGTACGGGAGAATCAAGAAGACCAGCATACAGGAATTCAACAGGCCGTTGAAAAAAGGCAAACGCGCATTAACAATACGAGAAGAGGATGAAATTATTGCGGCCCATATTCTGGGTGGTGACGACACTATCCTGATGATGACAAAGAACGGTATTTCCATCCATTTTCATGAATCTGACATTCGAACGATGGGCAGAACCGCGGCGGGAGTTACGGGTATGCGGCTTGCCGAAAACGACGAGGTCGTCAGTGCCATAGTGGTATCCTCCGACAATGCCATCTTAATTGTCACCGCCAACGGATATGGTAAAAGAAGCCCTATTGCTGAATATCGTCTGCAAAAACGTGGAGGTAAGGGAATCATAGGTATAAAGGCAAGCGAGAGGAATGGTTCTGTGATCGCCGCCAAACAGGTCGATGAAGAAGAGCAGATCATGCTGATAGCCAATTCCGGTAAAATGATCAGGATTGACCTCGATACAGTGCGCATCATCGGGCGTTCCACTCAAGGTGTTCGACTGATCAATCTCGACGAGGGAGAAATGGTGGTGGGCATGGACGCAGTAGCCAAGGAAACCTCGGATGAAGAAGGAGAAGATGAAGAGTAAATCAGGGCAAAAAATAGCCGTATTCGGTGCAGGATCATGGGGAACGGCGTTGGCTATGCTCCTGGCCTCGAACGGCTATAAAATTGCGCTCTGGGGGCATAACAAGGAGCATATCGACCGTTTGAGCCAGGAGAGGGAGAATGCTAAATACCTTCCCGGTTTTCGGATAGTAGACGCAATTACCCCTTGCACCGACATAGAATATGCCGCACAAGGGTGCGACATTATCTGCATGGTGGTTCCATCCCATGGATTCAGACTGGTTTACGAGAAGCTTGCCCCTCATCTCCCAGCCGGCACATGTGTGGTTTCAGCGGTAAAGGGAATTGAGAACCAGAGCTTGATGACCATGACACAGGTCATGGCAGACGTTCATCAACAACTGCGCTGTGGCAGCGGTGTACAAACCGCCGTGTTGTCAGGGCCTTCTTTTGCCAAAGAAGTCGCAAAAGGTATTCCCACTGCAATAACCATAGGAAGTCAGGATCTCGACACGGCAAAAAAACTGCAAAAGACATTTGGTTCCGATACCTTTCGCGTATATGCGAGTCAGGATGTCATAGGACTTGAAATCAGTGCGGCTTTAAAGAACATCGTGGCCGTTGCTGCCGGGATATGCGATGGATTGGGCTATGGGCTCAATACAAGAGCAGCGCTTATTACGCGCGGACTTGCAGAAATAAGTCGACTCGGTGTTGCGATGAAGGCTGAGCCGGCTACGTTTTTCGGACTTAGCGGCCTTGGAGACCTGGTATTGACCTGTACTGGAGATCTGAGCAGAAATCGCAGTGTGGGTATTCAACTCGGCAGAGGAAAAAAACTCGATGAAATAACTCGGGAAATGAACATGGTGGCCGAAGGAATCAAAACGACAAAATCAGGTTTTGAGCTCGCCAGGAAAATGGGTATTGAAATGCCGATCCTCGAACAGGTCTACGCCATTATTTATCAAGGCAAGAATTGCTCGGAGGCAGTACGAGACCTTTTGCAGCGCGAACTCAAAGTGGAATAGCGTCCGCCGCAACAAAAGGCCCGTCTTAAAGAGAAGATTTACTCCGACCAGTCATTATCAAGGAACTCGGTGTGGTCGGGTTTCGGTGGTTTTTCTTCGAAGAGCCGTTGCTCAAGCCATTTTACGACCTTGGGTAACTCCTCTTTGAGTTCGGCAAGTGCCTTGCCGCGATGGCTTACCATATTTTTCTCAGCCATCGACAACTCGGCAAAAGTTTTATCATAGGCTGGAAAATAGAAGAGAGGATCGTAGCCAAATCCATTATCACCACGCTTTTCTGTAAGAATTTCGCCATTGCAGCTTCCCTCGTAGGTCAGAGCAGGACCTGATGGAACTGCAATGGAAATGACGCACTGAAACGATGCGCGTCGATCCCCTACCCCATCAAGTTCGTGTAGCAGCTTGGCACAATTATCGGCATCGGTGGCATGAGAGCCGGCAAAGCGGGCTGAGTAGACGCCGGGTCGACCATCGAGGGCTTCTACAACAAGTCCGGAATCGTCGGCTATGGCCGGTAAACCAAGAACCTTTGCGGTGTGCAGCGCCTTCTTATAGGCGTTCTCATCAAAGGTAGCTCCGTCCTCTTCGACCTCGGGAAGCGGACCAAAATCGGCGAGAGATTTCAACTCAAGCGGCGTATCCTTTAGAATTTCTTTAAATTCCCTTACCTTATTCTGATTCCGGGTTGCCAGAACGATCATAGAGAGCATAGTCTTTCCTGTAAGTGATAGATTATCTTTTGTTTTTGTACAGGCTTTTGTCGTAACGTTCCTGCTCGCTAAAAATACATCCGCAATAGGGCTGACGGTACATGTCCAGCTCCTTTGATTTGTCGATTCCGAACTGCCAGCCTTCCCTGAAATCGGCGTAAATAAAATCAATGTTGTATTTTTTTGCAAGCAAAAGTCCAACATTGCGAATTTCTTCGTGATTTTGATACCTACTGTAGAGTAGGGTAGTGGAAAACGAGGAAAACCCGCCCTCGGAAGCCCTTCTGGCGGTTTCTTCCAAACGCCAGGAATAGCAGATACGGCAGCGACGATTTTCGTGAAAAACTACCTTGCGAAGGAATTCAGTAAGCCCATAGGAACCCGCATCGAGAACAGGCACTTTTTCAGACTCGCAATAGGCGAGAAACGTAGAGCGGCGCTTTTTGAACTCGCGGTACGGGTGGATGTTTGGGTTGAAAAAAATGGCGGAAACCTTGTACGTCTTTCGTAGCAGGGAAAGAGGGTAGATCGTACACGGACCGCAACAGGTATGAAGAAGAAGTTTCACAAGAGTCAGATTTTGTATTTTTTCGGATCTATATGATACTGGTGAATCTTGTAGTTTATAATTCTGAGGCTGGTATCGAGATACTTGGCTGTTTTGGTCTGGTTGCCATTATTCTTCTTTAGCCCGTCAATAATAAGCTCCTTTTCAAAGTTTTCAACAGCAGCGGTAAGAGAAAGAGGATTATCAGGGCTCCTGGTATCGGAAATCTGCAGGGTAGGGGGGAGGTGGATTCCTTTGATTGTATCAGCATCACAAATAAGCACTGCTCGTTCAATGCAATTCTGGAGTTCGCGAACATTGCCAGGCCAATGATATTGAACCAACATATCGATAGCTGATGTTGATATTCTCCTGATTTTCTTCTTATTTTCTTTGGAAAATTTTTCGAGAAAAAATTCGGCCAAAAGCAGTATATCCGTTCTTCGTTCGCGAAGAGAGGGCATGTAGACCGGAAAGACATTGAGTCGATAGTAGAGATCCTCTCGAAAGGATCCATCCCGAACAGCTTTTTCAAGATCTCGGTTGGTTGCGGCCACGAGACGGACGTCACAATCTATGGGATGGGTGGAACCAAGGCGCTGGAAATTTCGCTCCTGCACGACATGAAGCAGTTTTACCTGCACTGAGTTGCTGATTTCACCAATTTCATCCAGGAAGAGGGTTCCTCCCTCCGCCTGTTCGAATCTTCCTATTTTACGTTCATTAGCGCCTGTAAATGCTCCCTTTTCATGGCCGAAAAGTTCGCTCTCCAGGAGCGTTTCCGGAAGTGCGGAGCAATTCACTACTACAAAAGGCCTATCAGCACGTTTACTATTGTAGTGCAAGGCCTTGGCAACAAGAGTCTTGCCAGTGCCCGATTCGCCGCGAAGCAAAACCGTGGCGTTGGAATCGACAACCCGGTGTATCATCTCGTAAACATCCTGCATTTTGCTTGAATTTCCGATGATATCATTGATTTTATTTTTTTGAGAGAGTTCTCTTTTCAGCTTGAGATTTTCGGTATGCAGCTCCTCTTTTTCGCGATTGACCGTTTGGATTCGCATGGTGGTTTGCGCTATGAGCCCACTGAGCACCGTAAGAAACTGGAGATCCGTATTGGCTTGTTCGGTAATGCCGCCGGCGTATATGCGATCGACGCTCAAGGCCCCGATCACTTGATTGCCGTCTTTGATGGGGACGCAAAGAAAGGATCGCTTTTGATCGCGAATATCGCCGCGGGAACGGGTCCGGTTAAGAAAAAGGGGCTCTTCAGCGATATGGGGAACAATAATTGGCTCACCGGTTGATACGACTCGACCGGTGATGCCTTCGCCTATCTTGTATTTTCCGCGTTTTCTGCCCTCCGCGGTGAGACCATAGGCAACTTCGATCTCAAGTTTTCCGGTCAGCGGGTTTACGATGGTAACCGTTCCATTCTCCATCTGCTTCATTTCTGAGAGCAAACGCATTGATTTTTCAAGGCAATCTCGCAGCTCGGTGGATGAGGCGAGACGCTTGGTGATTTCGTAGAGACAGGTAAGATCCTGAAGCTGAATTTCTATCTGATGATTATCGGCCTGCATGATTTTCTCTGGAATTAATAGCAATAGTTGAAAAGAGTTGTAGGCATTGTTTTTTTCTAAAATGAAATATTGGTAAAAACAATATTACAAAATTGTGACTATTTTTTAAATAGTTTTCTTGCCAACATCTTCGGATAGTTGACATTCAATGGCGCTAATGGTACAAGGACACAGCATGGAGGGATGGCCGAGTGGTTTAAGGCGGCGGTCTTGAAAACCGTTGTACGAAAGTACCGTGGGTTCGAATCCTACTCCCTCCGCCAGGAAAAAATAAATATGGAGAGATGACCGAGTTGGCCGATGGTGCTCGCCTGCTAAGCGAGTGTGGGGGTAACACTCCACCGAGGGTTCGAATCCCTCTCTCTCCGCCATATAGAAAAGGGCTGGCATCTTCTGTGAGGATGTCAGCCCTTTTTTTATGCGAAGAAGGCAAACCAGAAGAACATACTTTTGCTGCGCTCCGGGTTGTCGGCATGAAAACGTTCACCAGCACCCCATCTTGGCACGATCTGGCTGGCGTTACATAGAGATATAGTTTGATTAGAAAACGATGCCTTTTATGCAAAAGGGTTCATAAAAGGTATCAGTGTGAGTATATTATTGAAATAATTATAAAAAAAATAGTTAAAATCCCCAAAGCAAAGTCATCTTGATCCAACCCTCCAGGCCGCTTTCATGGCGGACCTTTGCCCACCCGTCCTTCTTTTTTAGGGTTTCGAATACAACACCGTAAAAAGCCTTGCCAACAATAGCTGATTTAGTGGTAGGGCCACTGCGAATATTTATTTTTCGTTTCGTGTTCCTATTTGCTTGAACTATTACATGTGGGGATTGTGAGAGGTATTGGCTGTTGATCCAGCCGGTATCGTGCTCAAAATCGCGGACCTTAACCCATTGGCCCTTATGCGATAGCACGCGAAGAGGGAAGCCAGTACCGTATTCCCACTGGACAGAGTAGTCTTTGCCGGGTCCGGAGCGGAGGTTAACGTTATCACCGTTGACGCTCGCCATATTGGCCGCGATGGCTTGGGTGAGTGACGATGTGAAAATGAAACAACAAAGTAGAGATGCAATAAGAATAAATTGAGTTTGTGAAACCTTCATAAAAAAATCCAATAAAAATCAAGGAAGATGAAACGATGCAATAGATAAGCAAGGTTGCAAAAGTAGCCCATATTGGTACGACACAGAACGTGTAACCGCTCACCGGTCCCACACAATCTTAGCTCGATCAGGTGGTCGAGCAGAGATAGGCTACTATTGCCCGATAGCCTGCTTGAGTCAACCTGGGGCATCGGTGAACGGTTGCCAGAATGTCAGGCCTCAGGCACCTTAGCCTGAGGCGCAGCCGTATACCAAATAGCGATTGAGCAATTACATTGGAAAAGACTACCAAAAAATTAAGGCGCTGTATCGCCCACAATGAGATTGATCAGTCGTTCCAAATCATCAATTGAATAGTATTCAATCTCAAGACGTCCACGGCTACCATTTTGATTGATAGCAACTTTAGAAGAAAGTCGGTTGGTGAGTTGATTGACCAAAGCATTGCAATAATTCGATGGAATGGTTTGGTCGTTTTTTCTCGGCGGTGCCTGAACGCGCGGAGTTGTATTAGCAGATTTTTTAACGAGCTTCTCAGTTTGCCTGACCGAAAGACCTTTCTTAATTATGAGCTCGCGGAGCTCTCGCAATGTTGTGGGATCATCGACGACACGGAGCAGGGCGCGAGCATGACCTTCAGAAAGAAGGCCATCAATGATATCTCGTCTTATGAAATCAGGAAGATTAAGCAATCTCAACATATTCGTAATAGTTGATCTTTTCTTTCCTACGCGTTGTGCCGTCTCTTCTTGTGTGTAGCCGAATTTTTGGATGAGTTTTTGGTAGGCTTCGGCCTCCTCAATAGCATTGAGATCCGTCCTTTGAACATTTTCTATCAGAGCAAGTTCGAGCAGGGAATCTTCGTCTCGAACATCCATTACAACTACAGGCACCTGGGAGAGACCAGCTAATTTCGATGCGCGAAGACGCCTTTCACCTGCAACAAGCTCATAGGTATCGGAGTCTTGACCAATGGTGACGATGAGTGGTTGTATAACACCTTTTTCCTTTATGGAATCAGCCAACTCCTTGAGCTCGGCATCATCGAAATGAGTACGGGGTTGGTACTTATTAGGGATGATTTTTGAAATATCGCATTCAAAGAATTTCTCCTCATCGTTGTCTCCGAAGAGAAGGCCAACGCCTTGACCAAGTCCTGTTGTTTTCTTTGCCACAGTCTATCACCTCTGTTTTTGAAGGAATTCTTTTGCCAGCTTCAAGTAGGCCTGTGCCCCTGTGGAACGAATGTCGTAATCAATAACAGTTTTTCCATGGCTTGGAGATTCGCTCAGTCGCACATTACGGGGGATAACTGTTTTAAAAAGTTGTTTGGAAAAATGTCGGGATATTTCGTCGGCAACTTGATGGGTAAGCTTGTTACGACGGTCAAACATGGTAAGGAGCAACCCTTCGATGAAAAGGGTTGTATTAAAGGCTTTTTTTACCGAGCGAATGGTGTTGACAAGCTGTGCAAGGCCCTCCATGGCAAAATATTCGCATTGCATGGGGATAAGTACTGAGTTAGCGGCAGTGAGTGCGTTAACCGTTAGCAAGCCAAGGGAAGGGGGGCAATCTATAAGGATATAATCAAATTGTTCAGAAATAGGTTCGAGCATGGTCTTCATAATTCTTTCTCGTGATGACTTGCCTACCAACTCAATTTCTGCAGCCACCAGATCGATGTGGGCAGGAACTAGAAAAAGATTGTTAACTTCTGTCGAGAGAATTACGTCGTCAGCTTTGCACTCACCGATATACGCATTATACAAATGAGATTGCAGTGATCTGCTGTTAATACCGACACCACTCGATGCATTTGCTTGCGGATCCGAATCGACAAGCAATACTTTTTTGCCTTTTTTGGCAAGAGCAGCCGCTAGGTTAATTGAGGACGTCGTTTTACCAACGCCACCTTTTTGATTGGCTACTGCAATTGTTTTACAGGTTTTCTTCATCTGAGTCTCTCAGCCTCCACGGAAATTTTTTATTCTAACCGTGATTTTTTCCAAATTTATATGGTTTGTAAATGCCATGAGTCCGGTTTGAAAAAAGAAACGAAACCGTGATGGCCAAATCCCGGCCAACAAAAAATGAAATGTAAAGAACTATAGAAAATGTGTAACCGTTCACCAGGTCAACCAAACGGCAGCCGAACCAGTGAACTGTAAGCGTTCATCAATGCTCCAACTTGGCGCAAATGGACCGTTGCCACGATGGGTGCTGGTGAACCTGCTTAGCAAAGCACAGACCAGTTTTTCAAGATGTATCTCGAAAGCTGAAGCAAACTAAACCTGGGAATTGAAGAGTATACTCCATTTCATAGTCCAATCAGGGAAGAAGAACAACTTTTTTCCCCTCGGCAGGTTGTTTTCTCGATTTTTAGTGTGCAAAACTTCAAAAAACAGTAAAGATTGTTAAGGAAATCTTAGCGTTTTTCTACGCAAACGTTGCCAGCATCCCGTCCTAGCCTTCTCAGGCTATCACGAATAGATAAGCCATCTTTGCAGATGACCAGCTTAAATCTATATACCGAAGAGTGCTGGTCTATGTTAACAGTTCACGGGTCAGATACGGTTTTGGTCGACTCAGTGAAGGTTACTCATTTTGCCATACACAGATGTTTCACGTGAAACATAGTTCGAGGTGATCGTAATGAATTGTGACTTTTTAGTGATCGGGAGTGGCATAGCAGGGCTGTCCTTCGCCATACGAGCGGCGCGCCTTGGTACGGTGGTGGTCGTTACAAAAAAAGAGGAAGTCGATTGTGCGACAAACCTGGCACAAGGTGGCATAGCTGCAGTTTTATCAGATGATGACAGTTTCGACTTGCATATTGAAGACACTTTACGTTCAGGCGCTGGATTATGCGATTCAGAAGTGGTCAATATTGTCGTTACCGAAGGTCCCGATCGAGTACGCGAACTTGTTGATATAGGTGTTGGCTTTATACAGTCTGAAAAAAGGAAGGGACAATTAAGTCTCGGAAAAGAGGGTGGACATTCGCGCAGGAGGGTGGCGCATTCCTATGATCTAACAGGTAAAGAGATTGAAAGAGCACTGCTGGCTAAAGCAAAAGCAGATCCGAATGTGGAAATTTTTGAAAATCGCACATGCGTAGATCTCATTATGCAGAAGGCATCAGCGGATGGTACGAAAACAAAAAGGTGCCTTGGAGCGTACGTTCTGGAAAACGGTAAGGTCGAGATATATCGTTCAAAAGTTACGGTTCTCTGTACTGGCGGAGTAGGCAAGGTCTATCTCTATACCAGCAATCCAGATATCGCAACCGGAGACGGCATCGCGATGGCGTTCCGGGCAGGCGCAGAAGTAGCAAACATGGAGTTCGTGCAATTTCATCCCACATGTTTGTATCATCAGCGAGCCAAAAATTTCCTGATTTCCGAAGCAGTTCGAGGTGAGGGGGCATATCTAATAAATGCTGCCGGTGAACGCTTTATGCAGAAGTATGATCCTGAACGCATGGAATTGGCAACTCGAGATACAGTTGCCAGGGCCATCGACCAAGAACTTAAAGAGTCTGGAGCTGACTGTGTGTATCTCGATATAACCCATAAGAATCCTGATTTTATTCGTAAGCGATTCCCAACTATATATGGAAAATGTCTTGAACTGGGGATCGATATTACAAAAAGTCCGCTTCCGGTGGTGCCGGCGGCCCATTATTTCTGTGGCGGGGTTTTAGTAGATACCTGGGGACAAACCTCAATTGAAGGTCTACTGGCTTTGGGAGAAACCTCATGCACAGGATTGCATGGAGGTAATCGACTGGCGAGCAATTCCTTATTGGAGGCAGTAGTATATGCCGACAGAGCCGTTAGATATTGCGAAAAAGAATGGAAACTCTGGCAATTACGAAATTTTCCTCATGTCGACGAGTGGCAGAGCGGCCAGGCGGTGGACTTGGATGAGGCAATTTTAATCAATAATAACTGGGATATATTGCGCAGGGTAATGTGGAATTATGTGGGAATCGTCCGAAGAGAAAACCGTCTTGGTTTGGCGGCCATGCGCTTGGCTGATGTAGTTAAAGAGGTGGAACAACACTACAATGAATATTTTGTCACTGCCGAGATGATAGAGCTTCGTAATATTGCTATTATCGCAAATTTAATCATCCAGGCCGCCTTGCTGAGAAAGGAGTCGAGAGGTCTTCATTTCATTCGCGATTACCCTGAGAACAATGACAACTATCTCTATTGGAATATATTCGGTCGCAAGCGTGGAATAGTTTCCTACCCATGGGAACCAGAATTAGTTGGCACGCGGCCGGTAAAAGACGCATTCTGATAGGGATTTCTTGCTATTTTGCTCAACATCTAAGTGTTACTTCGATAGACTGCAGTATTTCCTCCACTAGTCTGTCAAGTAATGCTTTTTTAATAGCTTTCATATCTTCGTTGAACTCGAAAAAATTATCATTGGAATATTAAATGATTACAATTTGGTAATTTTTTCGAGGTTCAATTCATCCAAGAAAAAATCCCTCATCCCACCACAATTACCTAGGAGTCTGTCGGATTATAGGCATTTTTGCTCCGATCGAGGCAAACTCGAAAAAATTACCGGAGGCATATACTGAATATTCCGAGGATAATTTTTTTGAGTTTAACGAAGATATGGGGAAAAAGGGCATAATCCGACAGGCTCCTAGTGTCCCGTCAACAATATACTACAGTTGATCGTTGGCGTAACACTAGTTCCAACAAATTGTTAGCAATTGCTGCGTAGACAATGGTAAACTTTTACCAGTACTCCATCCGCGTACGATCATGCTGAGGTCTAGATATAGCTAAAGCCCGACAGCCGCCCGGAGTCTGCACATGCCTTCACCAGGCTGGAGCACTTTTCAATGCGTATGCCCGGCGTGCCGGAGCGTTAACTTTTCTTTGTGCGTTGACAATAAGCTGAGTCAGTGCGTACCATTTATGGAAGGTGGAATTTTCCCCTCACCATCCAATCAGATATCAATTGCCGATGTGTGAGAGGATGTCAGGATTTGCGTAACCGTTCACCAGCACACATCTTGGCACGATCTGGTTGGCGTGCTGAGAGAGGCTATAGCCCGCGAGCCAGTTCGGAGTCTGCGCTTACCAGCGCCAACCTGGGGCACTGGTGAACGGTTGCGGATTTGCCGGCGGGTAGAAATACGGCTTAATCGAGGATAGCTTCGGATTATATCCTTGTTTCCAGAAGATGGCTGTTTCCTATAGGGAATGTTATTAGATGAGTTCAGACCCCGATATCAACTCTCGTTCAGGAGGTGCTGTAGCATGAAAATCTCGTCAATTATCACAATGGTCATCCTTTCCTTTTTCATCGCATCATGTGGTGAGCAAATGAACAAGGGGCAATCCGGCGCACTCATGGGTGCGGGTGGTGGCGCTTTGGTTGGACAAGCCATAGGTCACAACACCGAGGCAACGCTTATAGGGGCTTTGGTAGGTACCTTTATCGGCTATATGGTCGGCAACGAAATGGATAAGTTCGATCGCCAACAACTCAATCATGTCTACGAGCGTGGTGTTTCCGGTCAAACCTCAACCTGGACTAATCCAGACACCAATAATGTTTATAGCGTAACGCCTCAACCTGCAGTAACAGGTCCCAGCGGTCCTTGCCGCGACGCCCAGATCACGGCCATCATTGACGGAAAACAACAGACTACCCATACTACTGCGTGCCGTGATGATAACGGTCAGTGGGTACTTCAGTAGGGTCCCTCCTACCAAAGCTTGGCTCCTGTCGGATTATGCCTTTCTTTTCTACATAGGAGTTCTATTCGAAAGCTTGTAACCGTTCACTGGGTCAACCAAAGACTGGCCAAGCCAATGAACTGTAAACGTTCCCCAGCACCCCAGGTTGGCACAAGCAGGCTGTCGGGCTATAGCCTATCTATGCACGTCTGCCTGATCGTGCCAAGATGGGGTGTTGGGGAACGTTTACGAAAATTTTATTGTGCTTGCCTCGACCTAAGAAAAGAATGTTGTAATCCTGCAGGGTTCTTGCTTTAAATTGTATAGTCCTTTGTCATCATCTACTGCGTAATTTCAGCGTCGGATAAATCGAGCGGAGCTGGGGGCGAAGAAAGAAGGGGGGGCTGGTGAACTTTGGCCCAAAATGGAAAGGGCACCCGATTCTAACATCGGATGCCCTTGGTATATCTGGCGTCCCCGACCGGATTTGAACCGGTGTTGCCGGCGTGAAAGGCCGGTGTCCTGGACCTGACTAGACGATGGGGACCTCTGATTTTTGGTGGGTCGTGCTGGGCTCGAACCAGCGACTCTCTGCTTAAAAGGCAGATACTCTACCGACTGAGTTAACGACCCGTCGAGGCCCCCTTAATTACAAACTTGTTGAAAGGATGTCAATAAAAAAAAATGGCTTCTCCGAATTTTTATCACCGTATTTGGTAGTGTTCATTAAAAAAACAGTGTATTTTCAATAACTAAAAAGATAAACCCAACCAGGAGGTGGTCGCGGCAATCCTTAAACAGCCTCCCTTTCTCATTTTCCCAGACTAAAGAGAGAGTACTGCGAATTTGCAAAAATAGGTGTATCATTGTCCATCGATATGGAGAGATGATAGCATGATTCCTCTCAAGAGCCGTATAGACGAACAAAAGACGTCAGTTGAAAGTAAATACGCTGATGACGAAGACATCTTCCAAGGGGTGTATACGGCACTACGGTAAAAAGATCAGAGACAGGGCTACAACAACCCTCTGCTGCAAGGCAAAACCATTCGCTGAGCGATCTGAAAACCGTCTGTTGGCCTAATTGACAGAACATTGTTACTATGGGAGCCCCTGGTCACCAGGTCCTGGCCGGGCTTTCTCTTTTTTTGGACCATGAGAGCGACCGATGGGTTTCTTAAACGGCTCAGCAAGCTTTGTGAAATTCGATGTTGATGGCGAACTTCCGGAAAATACACTGGATTTCATTGCCGAACGGATTATGGCCTTTACGTTTCAAGACATCGACGAGACCTATGACGAATATTCGATCGGCTGGGTGTCGGTACTCAACATGTTCGATACACAGTTTGAATATGCCTCCTATGCAGCGGGCGATTATATTACACTATCTTTGCGCATCGACGAGAGAAAGGTATCTCCGGCAATATTGAAAAAATTCGTACAGAAAGAAGAGGAACGCGTAAAAAAGGAAAAGCAGATTCCCAAGATCGGCAGATCCCTCAAAGTTGAGATTCGCGAACGTGTACGCACCGAACTCATTCGAAAAGCCCCGGCCATGCCGGTGGTCTACGATCTTTGTTGGAATCTCTCGGAGGGCACGTTGCTCTTTTTTACCACCAATAAAAAGGCGCATGCGATTCTTGAGGATTTTTTCAAAGAATGTTTCGGGATGCTGATCCGTCAGCAGATTCCTTATCTTGTCGGAGAGCATCTCCTCGAAGAAGAGCAAGCGCAGAAACTGGCGACACTGAAGCCGGCAATTTTTATATAGAACAGTTAGGCTTCAGAGCCTTCCAAGGTACACTACATGGATTTAGTCGATCTTATTGCGGAGACACGATTTCTCGGACAAGAATTTCTTACCTGGCTCTGGTACAAGAGCGAGGAACGGGGCGGCAGCATACAGCTGCCCGGCCAGGGCGATATCCTCGTTGTTCTGGAAAAGCACATGTTGCTTGAGTATGGCGAGGGAGAATCCAACGAAAAAATCATCTGCAGCGGCTTGCAGACTGAACTCCAGGAGGCCCGTACCGGCTTGATGATGGGAAAGAAGCTGGAACAGGCACGGATTCAACTGGTTTCCGGAGACAACGAGTACAATTTTACGCTTGCGGCCGCTTTGATGGAATTTCGAAGTGTCAAACTTCCTAAGACAGCGGGCACCGAGCGTGAAGACCAGAACAACCCGGAGGAAACCGAGGGAATGATCCTCGAGAGAACGTACCTTTTCGAGGAACTGATCAGGATAGTGAATGAATTGCTGCGCCTCTTTCTTAAAGTACGTATATCTGAGGATTGGGGCGAGGAACTCGAAAAAATTCAAAAGTGGATTACCGTACCTGTCCCGGCATAACCTCAAACAGCATTTCATCAGTTGCCCGATTTTTCCCCCATTTCAAACATCGCAAGAGAATATATAATGGAATTTGAAACAGTTATAGGTCTGGAGATTCATGCTCAGCTGAAGACGGATTCAAAAATATTCTGTGGTTGTTCCACTGCTTTCGGTGCTCCGCCGAACACCAATACCTGTCCGGTTTGCCTTGGCATGCCGGGTGTTCTACCGGTGCTCAATCGCAAAGTAGTCGAATTTGCCATCAAGATGGGCTTGGCGACCAATGCCGAGATCAATAGAACCAACGAATTTGCCAGGAAAAACTACTTCTATCCCGATCTCCCCAAAGGATACCAGACCTCCCAGTTCGACCAGCCTATCGTTGGTCGTGGCTGGGTGGAAATAGAAACCGCTTCAGGAGAGAAAAAAATTGGCATTACCAGGATTCATATGGAGGAAGATGCCGGCAAGCTGGTCCACGACGATCTCGAACCCAATTCGTATGTGGATCTCAACAGAACGGGCACGCCGCTGCTCGAGATTGTCTCCGAACCTGATATGCGTTCGCCAGAAGAGGCCTATGCCTACCTCAAAAAAATTCATGCTATTCTTCGCTATCTCGATATCTGCGACGGCAATATGCAGGAGGGGAGCTTCCGTTGTGATGCCAATATATCCTTACGGCCGATCGGTCGGCAGGAATTCGGTATTCGCACGGAGCTCAAGAACATGAACTCATTCAGGAATGTTCAGAACGCCCTCGAGTATGAGGTGAGGCGTCAGCGGGACCTGCTTCTCGATGGCGAAAAGGTTATGCAGCAGACACTGCTCTGGAATCCGGATACCGGCAGAACGGAGTCGATGCGCGGCAAGGAGGATGCCCACGATTACCGCTATTTTCCCTGTCCCGACCTGATCCCGGTGCAAATCAGCGAGGCGTGGATAGAAGAGATACGCGCTACACTGCCTGAGTTGCCCGATGCCCGTCGTCAGCGTTTCGTAGAGCAATACAGCTTGCCGGAATATGATGCGGGTATTCTTACCGGCGAACGGGAACTTGCCGATTATTTTGAGCAAGCTGCAGCCGGAGGCGCAACGGCGAAAAAGGTTTCCAACTGGATTATGACGGAGTTGCTGCGCGAACTCAAAGGTGAAACCATTGGCTCTTGCAAGGTGCTGCCGCACCAGCTGGGTGAGTTGCTGGCTATGGTCGACAAGGGGACGATCAGTGGCAAGATTGCCAAAACGGTCTTTCTCGATATGATGGAAACCGGCAAAGATGCTGCAGTAATAGTGCAAGAGAAAAATCTTATCCAGGTCTCCGACGAAGGGGAACTCCTGGCTCTGGTGGAGGAGATCGTTGCGGCAAATCCCTCCCAAGCAGAGGATTTTCGCGGCGGCAAGACCAAGCTTATGGGGTTTTTCGTTGGTCAGCTGATGAAAAAAACCAAAGGCAAGGCCAATCCCAAAATGGCCAACGAGCTGTTCGCCAAGGTGCTGAACGGATGACGAGCGGTGGGTGCGGTGGAAAAAGAGGAGTGGCAACAAAAAGGAGTCGGTCATCGGGGCCGCCTGCGCGATAAATATCTTGAGCGCGGCATCGAAGCCTTTACCGACGTCGAGGTTCTCGAGTTGTTGCTCTCCTTTGGCACCCCGAGGTCGGATTGCAAGGAATCGGCTCGAAGCTTGATGGAGAGATTCGGCTCCCTCTCAGCGGTGCTCGAGACCCCTGTGGCATCGTTGCAGGATGTAAAAGGAGTAGGTCCGAAAAACAGCTTCGCCTTAAACTTTGTTCAGGCTGTGGCCAGCCGCTATCTCAAGCAACGGCTGCAGGGCAAACGCTATTTGCATTCATCCAATGAGGTGCGCGAATATCTGGAACATTCAATGCGTGGCTTGAAAAAAGAAGTGCTTACAACCATCTACCTCGACGCCTCGCATGCCATTCTCGATTCGGAGGTAGTGGCCGAAGGAACCCTTACTGTCAATACGATATATCCTCGCGAGTTGGTGGCGCGCGCTATAGATAAGCACGCGGCCGCCCTCATCATTGCCCACAATCATCCTTCCGGCTCATTGCAACCTTCACCTCAGGATATCGCTTTGACCCGTAATCTGTACCTGATCTGTTCTTTTCTCCAGATCAATCTTCTTGATCACCTGATTATCGGCGATGGAGCCTACAGCTTTGCCGATCAGGGGCTGATTGCCACGATTTCCCAGGACTGTTCGCAGATCAGGGATTCGCTGAATAGTCGCGGCTGATGCTCACCTCCCTCTATTTGCATATCCCATTTTGCCTGGCCAAGTGCCACTATTGCGCGTTCTCTTCCTTTACCGGTAGGGAGAGGCTGCATCCCCGCTACCTGCAAGCATTGTGTCGCGAAGTGGAGGTATTGGCAACGGTTATCGAGAAGCGGATTGAACTGGCTTCGCTGTTTTTCGGAGGAGGCACTCCAACGGTGCTATCGGCTGAACAGCTCACCGTGCTACTCGATGTCTGTCGGCGCCATTTTGCTCTCTCAGCCGACTGCGAGATAACCATTGAAGCCAATCCCGGAACGCTTGATCTGCGAAAACTGCAAATGATCCGCAAGGCAGGCTGCAATCGGCTCTCCATTGGGGTCCAGTCTTTTCGGCCTACTGAACTGGAAATACTCGGCCGTTGCCATACTCCGGAGGAGGCCCTGGAGGCAGTCAGATTGGCTCGCCAGGCGGGATTTGACAATCTCAGTCTCGATCTGATGTATGGGTTGCCATGGCAGACGCCCGAGGTTTGGCACGGCAATCTGCGCCGGGCCCTAGATCTTACCCCTGAACACCTTTCGCTCTATCAGCTGACTCCAGAAGAAGAGACGCCGTTTGCAGGTAGCCTCATGAAGGGGCGGTTCCGGCTGCCAGCCGAAGAGGCCATATTGGAAATGGATGCGATCAATACCAGAGAATGCGAGGCGGCAGGCCTGCCGCGATACGAAATATCGAACTACGCCGCGCCGCATCGAAGGTGCCGACACAATCTCAATTACTGGCACAATGCGCCTTATCTTGCGGCGGGCGCCGCAGCGGTGAGCTATCTCAAAGGTTGCAGGGCCCGCCGAATAGCGGATCCTCTGCTCTACTGCCAGAAAGTGGAAGCGGGGCTAGACCCTGTTATGGAACGGGAAAACCTGACTCGCGAAGAGTCCTTTCGAGAAACGGTGATAACGGGGCTGAGGGTAGTGGAGGGCGTTTCGCTGGCGATGCTCACCGAGCGTTTCGGTATCGATCCCGTCGATTATTATGGGGCGATACTGGAGAAACTCATTTCCATTTCTCTGCTCGAAGTTACACCAACCCATCTGCGGTTGACCGAGCAGGGGCTTTTGCTGGCCAATAGCGTCATGGCAGAGCTTGTCTAATCGGAAAACGGTTATGTCTCATCCGTCCACTTGCTGAAGGGGCGACGGCTGAGGTTGGAGTTGCAGTATCTGGGATCGTCCGTCACTTCACTTCCGATCCAGGGAGGCAGTGCATACTGTTGGCCGGAATATTCCAGCTCGATCTCCGCCAGGATCAACCCGCTGTTTTCATGGAGAAACTCGTCTACTTCCCAGATGAATCCGTTATAGGCTATTTTATAGCGCACTTTTTCGATGATGGGCCGTTGACACATGATGTCAAGCATCTCCCGGGCGTCCTGGAAGGGAATCTCATATTCATATTCGGGACGGACCCCCTTGACTGGTGAGCTCTTGATCGTGAGATATCCGCGCTCTCCGATGGTGCGGACTCTGACCGTGCGTTTTCGGGTGGTGCTGAGATAGCCTTGACTGTAGAGTATGCCTTCGGCGCCTTGCTTCCAGGAAAGGTCTTTGAGCAGATATTTTCGTTCTATTTCCGTTCCCATGGTGGTTCCTCTTCGTCTGCAATCCTCTTTATTTTTGCTGTGCGGCTGTGGCGTGTTGCTCGATGGAAGCGAAATTGAGGGTGGAATGGATGGTCAGCAGGGGGAAAAGCAAAGACATGAAGAACACGTTGATCAAGGGAATCATGCTGATCAATGCCGGGAGCACCCCGATCCGGAAGGCCTTGCCGCTATGGCGTCGCAGCCAACCGAGTTTTCTTCCCTAGGGACCAACGGCGACGGGAAGCGGGGTAGTCGATGAAAAGCAGGGTCGAGTAATAGGTATAGAGAACAAAGACCATGGCCTGGCCAATGCCCGGGATGAAGTTGATCAGCAGCGCGAAAATGGTGACGAGAATACCGAAGAGGCCGATTTTCAGGCCTTCGGCGAGATCGACCAGCACATTTGCCATGCTAAAGCCGTTCTCTTCACCGGTAAGTCGGCCGCAATGCAGTTTTTCCACGGCGGTGCTGAGAAACGCGTAGCCCGGGGTGGTAAGGCAATAAGCGATAATAAAGGCGATATAAAAGGCAGCTATGCGGGTAATCAAAAGAAAGAGCCATCGCCCAGATTCCCATGATATGAATTTGAGCCATCCCCAGGTGCTCTCCGGGTTGTGAGGCGCGGCAAGAAAGCCGCCGGCGAGATGATCGATAAATCCGGTGCTGAGCTCATAGCCGACTATGGTCAGGGCGATAGTTGCGCAAAACAGCAAGAGACTCCAGCCGAGAACTCCCTTTTTGGAAAACATAAAGCGGAGTGCATAGGGTAGAGTATACCATTGTGGTGAGTTCTGGCGAGTGGCGTGAAATTCCTGGTTCATGGCGTGTTTAAACTTGTGGCTGGGGTTTCTTTTCAGGCCTTGGGTAACCGCAGGCTGATTGGCAGGCTGATTTTACGAACGTATCACACCATAGCGCCTCTTGTGGACCTGTAAAGGGTTGGGGTGACATTTTTTGTTCATGGGGTAGAGTACACGTATGCAACAAATAGGCAATCAGAAAAAAAAGAGCATATTCAGATGCAGGAAATGCGGGTATCAAAGCGCCAAATGGCTGGGGCGTTGCCCTGAATGCGATGAGTGGGACAGCCTTGACGAGGAAGTGGTGCTGCCGGCCAGGCGGGCCGCCGGAAAGGCCGTTGCCACACCACTCCCTTTGCACATGGCTCCGGACGGTGACGAGGAGCGCTTATCCACCTCCATAGAGGAGCTCAACCGGGTACTGGGTGGAGGCATCGTACCCGGATCGGTGACCCTTATCGGCGGCGAACCCGGCATCGGTAAGTCCACACTGCTCTTGCATATGCTGGCAGCCGTCGCCGAGCAGGGGAGGACGGTTCTCTATGTCTCGGGCGAGGAGTCGACGAGACAGATCAAGCTCAGGGCCAAACGACTGTCTGCTGTGCACCCGCAGGTGTTTTTGGCCACGGTGAACGAGGTCGAGCAGATCATCGCCATGAGCGAGCAGATGGGACCGAGCCTCTTAGCCGTTGATTCGGTGCAGACCATGACCTGTGCCGAGATCGGTTCGGCACCCGGCTCGGTCAGCCAGGTGCGGGAATCCTCCCACCGATTGCTGGAAATGGCCAAAAGAGAGAATATTCCCGTGATGCTGGTCGGTCATGTCACCAAGGACGGATCCATCGCCGGTCCAAAAGTGTTGGAGCATATGGTTGATACGGTGCTTAATTTTGAAGGCGATCGCAGCCACGCCTTTCGGATATTGCGCACCGTCAAGAACCGGTTCGGTTCGACCAATGAAATAGGCGTGTTCGAGATGAAAGAGGAAGGCCTGGTGCAGGTCACCAATCCTTCCGAGATCTTTCTCGCGGAGCGCCCCCTCGATGAACCTGGATCGGTGGTGATGCCGAGCGTCGAAGGCACCCGCCCCATTCTGGTCGAAGTCCAGGCCCTGGTCAGCCCCACCAATCTTGGAACTGCCAGGCGTACGGCCATCGGCGCCGATCCCCAGAGATTGTCATTGCTCTGCGCCGTTCTGGAAAAAAAGGGGGGATGGATCTCTATGGGCATGACATTTTTTTAAACATTGCCGGGGGGATCCGCATTGATGAACCGGCCCTCGATCTGGGGGTGATTTGCGCGCTCGCTTCCAGTCTTCTCGAACGCCCCATCGCCTCGGCGACGGTCGTTTGCGGAGAGGTTGGATTGGCCGGTGAAATACGCGCTGTCGGCGGACTCGATATCCGGGTGCGGGAGGCGGAGCGACTCGGTTTCAGCCGTTTCATTCTTCCTCGGAGCAACAGGGAGAGGTTGACCCGCGAATCGGCGATGGAGCTGATCGGGATTGCCACATTGCAGGAATTGTTGGAAGTGCTGTTTGCCTAATGTTTTTTTAGGAAGCGGTCGGGCTATGGCCTGGCTCTGCACCTCGGCCTGATCGTGCCCAGCTGTGGGGTGCTGGTGAAGGATCACTCCATAGCGCCTGCTGTTCTCTCTCAAGAGCAATGTCTGCGGGGGGTCGCGGACTCCTCAAGTAAGCTCAGGGACATATTGCCAAAAGGGCGTAGTTGGCGTATAGTAGGGTGCCGTCAATACCAAAGGTGGCACGCCAATACCCTTGATCTTTCGATGGCGTGAAACCCAAGGGTTCATCCCCTTGAAAAATATCCATTGCTTTTGCGGGAAATTGTTGTTCTTTGCGGTGCTCGCTCGATGCAACCCAATAGAGCCACTCACATAAGGAGAGAAAATATCATGTCTAATGAACATCATGATGCTCACCATCATCACGAAGATCCCAAGGTCCCTTTTCGGGTAGGCCTCGTTCTGCTGGGCGCATTGGCTGCCATTTTTCTGGTCGCCTATTTGAACTAAACACAGACCCGCGTGGCGATCCTTATGTTTTCAGACAGGCACGTGGGTTGATCCCACATCGCATACGCATCGCTGCGCAGGGCGTCGTGCAGGCAGGAGGTCCGGCTGGCGAGAGAACCGGGGGCTAACCGTACGGGTCTGTGCGAATAATGTGATAGTTTCGGGCTTTGGTCCCGCCTCGGTTTTCGTGGCCCTTATGTTCGTTTCGTGCCAGCCTTTCACCCGCTGGCTAGGCGATTTTCCTCTCTTTTTTCTCGTTTTTCAGCCTCATTGATTCATCTCCCTTTGCTGTAAGGCAACCGTTCACCAGTTCAACCTGAACGCAGGTCATCCCAATGAACTGTAAGCATTCTCTGGGAGCCTGTCGGATTATGCCCTTTTTCCCCATATCTTCGTTAAACTGAAAAAATTATCCTCAGAATATTCAGTATATGCCTCCGGTACTTTTTTCGAGTTTGCCTCGATCTGAGCAAAAATGCCTATAATCCGACAGGCTCCTAGTGCCCCAGGTTGGCACAGGTAAGCGCAGACTCCGAGCTGGCTGGCGGCCTATAATCTCCTATTTCTGCACGCCGGTCTGAACGTGCCAAAATGGGGTGCTGGTGATCGTTTACGCATGCAGGGCATGCAGCAGGCTCGCCAGCGGTCTGACCGAACTTTTTGCATTTGCATCGTGGCCCCTTCCGGGCTGTGTTTGACAAGTGTGATGTCGAAGGTATACTGTTTTTAACAGGAAGTCCGCCTTATTAGAAAGAATAGAACCGTTTTTCAATAGCCGCGGAGGTTGTATCTATTGGTTATCGGCGTTGATATGCCCATCCCGAAATATGCAGCTCAGCGTTATCAAGCAGCAGAAATTTTTTGTTTATCCACTGAAATTACAGCAAATGTATTGGCAACTTGGAGCAGGTGACTGCATCGAACAGGGGGCGCCAGGTGATCGATTCGAATCAGCCAGATAAAAAGGGGCGTGAAGGACCGGAGCGCGAAGTCGTCGTCCTCATGACGGACATGGTTCGCTACTCGCAGGTAACGGCGAATATGAGACCGGAAGAGGTGCGGGATTTCATCATGGATTATCACCGATCCATCAAGGAATTGGTGGAGGTCCCGGATACTCTCCCGGTCGAAATCGAACCGTTGGCGGGAGATGGGGCTTTGATCGTCTTCGACAAGCTGCCGGATGAGGATCGCAAGGGTGTCTGCACTCGAGCCCTCAAGGCAGCCATACGCATGGCCATGGCCATGGAGCAGGGTAGGCTTGCGGCTACGCGCATGGGTCTCTGTCTGGGGGATATCATTGAAGCGACGTTGGGCAAAAGCAAGGTCAAGTTCGGCTCGAGCCTCGCCGTCGCCACCCGTCTGGAGGAACTGTGCGGCTATTTTGGCACAAGGATCCTCATGGACAGCGAAGTCGCCGCCAACCAGGAGAGTGAGGCAGGATACATCGCCGGTGTGGGCAAGGTCGCTCTCCGCGCCTTCGCGCACCCCCTGCAGGTTTTCACGGTGTATAAACCGGGAATGCACGGCTTACCGGGGGATATTGACGAGGGACGGCTCCTTGATTTCATCACGCAGAAAAACAAAGCGATAGAACACTTTTGCGGCAACAGTCCCATGGGTATCGTTCCCGACTTTCCCCTGGTCAGGGAGATGTTGTCCAAGGCCCAGTCGCTCTATGACGGCATGACCGGCAGACAGGATATGTCCTCCGAAAAGATTCTCGAATATATAAGGGAAACGCCGGTTCCGGATAAGGATTTTTCGATCAATGGCATGAGACTCTCAGATAAGAAGCGCGATAGCCTCGGGGCCCGTCTTTTTCATCTGTCTCGGGAGCTGCTCAAAGCGATGAATCACGAATTTTACCATGCCCTGGTGGTCGATACCGGATGGGAGAAGCATTTCAAATTGGAATGGAGGAAAAAGGGCGAGACGATTATCACCATCCATGACCCTCCCAATGGCGTGTATTTCATCGATCGAGGCGAAGTCGTCACCCTCAACGAAGAGGGGGAGCAGATTGCAATCCTGACGGCCGGCACCATCTTCGGAGAGATGGCCTATTTCAGCGAAGAAAAACGCCGTAATGCCACTGTGGTGGCGCATACCGATGTTGTCATTCGCCGCATTTCAAGTGAGGATTTCGAGAGGCTGCCGGTGATCATGAAGATTTTCGAGAGGATCGCCATGGCGAGGAGTTGATCCCCCGCCCACCGGGCGGCAGGCGAGGGATCAGGGGGAGGAGGAGAGGAGAGGTTCAGGGAAGCGGCTATTCAGCGATCAGGACCACATACTGCGTGATATTTCCTGAACGCACCCGCAGCAGGAGCCGCTTGGTGTCCCTTGAAGATGCAATAGCCTGCTGCAGATCTTTGAGGTTATGCACCGGTTTCTTGTTCACTTCTTCTACCAGCTGGCCGGGCTGCATTCCTGCCGAATCGGCCGGGCTACCCGGTACCACCTCGGAGACGAGCACACCCTGATCGTCCTCGTAGCCGAAACGATCGGCCAGCGCCGGGGTGAGGTTCTGGAAGGTGAGGCCGAACTTCTTCACGAGGCTGCTGCCGTTTTGGCCGATGATCATCTGGTTGAGGTTGCCTGGCCGCGTGCCGATTTTCACTTCCAGAGTCTTGTTCTCGCCGTTGCGAATTATGCTCAGTTTCGCGGTGCTCCCCGGGGAGAGCATGGCCACCCTATTGCGCAGCTGGGCTGCATTGGCCATTTTTACATCGTCGAGTCGGACGATGACATCACCTTGTTTGACGCCGGCTTTGTCCGCCGGAGAGTCCGGCTGTACCTCGCTGATCAGCACGCCGCTCGCTTCTTTGAGCCCAAAGGATTTTGCCAGGTTTTCATCGACATTTTGGATGACAACGCCTAACCAGCCTCTGGTGACCTTGCCCTTGGCCTTCAACTGACTTTCAACGGCCTTCACCATATTGATCGGAATAGCGAAGCCGATGCCCATATAGCCTCCGGTCTTGGAATAGAGTGCCGAGTTGATACCCACGACCTCTCCCTTGACATTGAGCAAGGGGCCGCCGGAATTGCCGGGGTTGATGGCGGCGTCGGTCTGGATGAAGTTTTCGTATTCATTGATACCCACACTCGAGCGGCCCGTGGCGCTGACGACACCCACGGTTACCGTTTGGCTGAGTCCGAACGGGTTGCCGATGGCGATGACCCACTCTCCGACCCGCAGGGCATCCGAGTCGCCGAGCGGCAGGGTGGGCAGGCTCTCATCGTCGTGGATCTTCACGAGCGCTACATCGGACAGCGGATCGGTACCGATCACTTTTGCCTTGAATTCACTATTGTCGGCCAGGATCACGGTTATCTTGTCGGCGTCTTTGACCACATGGTTATTGGTGAGAATATATCCGTCCTTGCTGATGATAAATCCTGACCCCAGGGCCATTTGCTTGTATTCCCGTTGCGGAATATTGGGATTCATATAGGGCCCGAAAAATCGTCGGAAGAAGGGATCCTTCATCATATCCTGGTACTGCTCGGAACCCTCTGTTTTAACGTTTTTTTCCACCCGTATATGGACGACGGCTGGTTCGGCCTTTTTTACCACGTCAGCGAATCCGTTCTCGAGTGTGACCGCGGCCGAAGCGATCGCGGAGGTGCCTGTCAGCATGACCAGGCAGAGCATCGCTATGCCGAGCATGCTCAAGTACGATTTTTGTTTTTGGGTAATATACATGTTGTATCTCCTGTTGTTGGTTCCTCTATGGTGGATTCTACCCCTTGCACGCCGTTTAAGAGGCTGTCCGAGAATGCCTTTTTCTCCCATATCTTCGTAGACCTCGATCTGAACGATAAATGCTCTTCTCGGACAACCTCCTGGAACGCAATTTTTCATATGCCGGCCGATCGCCGGTCGAACCAAGGATCGTTTACCTCGGTATCCGAACATATCCAGGGAAGACAGTAAAGCGGAAAAGGGCTGGGTCAAGAAAGATTACTGAATTGTAATCTTCGAGAAAACAGGCAGATGCCGACGTCGTGGGAGGTGTAAAAGGAGAGGCTTGCGGTACGAAACCGAGTAAGAAAAAGAGCAGGGAACCGAATATTCAGAGGCAGGAGGCGCTGAAAATTCCCAGCTTCCTTTATGGCAGGAAGCTGGGAATTTCCTGCTTTCTAAGAGCGGATCATATCGGCTATCTGGAAGGCGACCTCAAGGCTTTGCTCCGCATTGAGGCGCGGGTCGCAGGTGGTCAGGTAATTCCTGCCCAGCTCCTCGTCGATGATGTTTCTGGCGCCACCGGTGCATTCCGTGACGTTTTCGCCGGTCATCTCGAAGTGCACGCCGCCGGGAACGGTGCCTTCGGACCAGTGGCTTTCGAAAAAGCAGGTGATCTCAGAAAGTATGTCATTGAAATTTCGTGTCTTATGCCCGCTTTCCGCGGTGTAGGTATTGGCGTGCATCGGATCGCAACTCCAGACGATATTAAAGCCTTCACGTCGCATCTCCCTAAGCAGCGGCGGCAACACTTTTTCCACATTTTTCAAGCCGAGCCTGGTGATAAGGGTAATACGGCCCGGCTCATTTTCCGGGTTGAGCGCTTCCACCAGTCGCTTGATGTTATCGAGGTCGTAGGTGGGACCTACCTTGACTCCGAGCGGATTGAGCACCCCGCGCAGGAATTCCACATGGGCGCCGTCGATCTGCCGCGTTCTCTCCCCTATCCAGAGCAGGTGGGCTGAGCAGTCATACCAGTCGCCGGTGGTGGAATCGATTCGGGTAAGTGCCTCTTCGTAATTGAGCAGCAGGGCTTCGTGAGAGGTGAACATCTGGGTTTGGTTGATCTGCGGGCTATCTGCAGGAATACCGATGGTTTCCATAAAGGTGATGGCCTGGTCGATCTGTTTGGCTATCCGATCGTAGGATCGCCCCATGGGCGATTGGGCGACGAATTCCTGGTTCCAGGCATGCACTCGCTGAAGAGATCCGAAACCGCCGCGGGTGAAAGCGCGCAGCAGGTTGAGGGTGCAAGCGGCCATGTTATAGCCTTTGAGCATGTTACTGGGGTCGGGCACCCGCGCCTCGGCCGTGAATTCGGGTCGGTTGACCATGTCGCCACGATAGGAGGGCAGCTCGACGCCATCCTGCGTTTCCATGTCGGCCGAACGCGGTTTGGCGAACTGACCGGCAATGCGTCCCACCTTGATCACTGGTTTGCGTCCGGCGTAGGTGAGGACAACTGCCATTTGCAGCAAAACTTTAAGGGTTTCCCGGATGGTCGGAGCGGTGACCTTGGAGAAGTCTTCCGAGCAGTCGCCTCCCTGCAGCAGGAAGGCCTCGCCCTTGACGGCTTTTGCCAATTGCTGTTTGAGCGAGCGAATTTCACCGGCGAAAACCAGAGGCGGCAGTTGGGAGAGGTCGGCGAGCACACTGTCGACCTTTTGCTGATCTGGCCACTGCGGTTGCTGGAGAGCCGTGTAATTTTTCCATCCGGATTTGGTCCAGGCGTTCTGATTGGTAGTCATTCGTATCCCTTGGAGATGATTTTGATTATAGGAAAGCGCGGAAGCGTGTCACTCACGGGAAGGTTTCACCTGCAGCAACGTTCAACGTCGAAGGCATTGAGAATCCGCAGTTCCCTCTCCCGTCGTTGTCCTTGGCGGGGGGGAAGGAAGACGAGTTGATCCAGCAGTTTTTCCGCAGTCACTCTGTCAGGAATGGAATGTAACCCATATCCAAGAATCTTGCCAGTTGAAGTATCGATGATTTCGGCATCTTCGCAGTTGGTGACCACTGCCAGGGGGATCTGGTATTCGGGGTTGAGGACCCTGGCTGCCGCCACCGCCGCTCGCTCCCGGCTGACCAGGGATCCTGGTCCGTAACGAATAATCATAAAATCAATGTGTTGTATTGAAACGGTGAGTTCAATGGTCGAGCGGACAAAGCACTTGGCGAAAAGGGTGTCAATAAAGCGTCGGGGCAGCAACTCCTCGCGTGCATACCCCTTTTCCTCTATCATCATCCGGCTGAGTTGCTGGCGGAGCCTTTCGTCGTCTGTGTCGGTGAGTTCTTCACCGGTGAGATAATCGTTTAAAGTGCCGTACACCAGGTGGTGGGATAGGGAGGAAGCCATGGACCCTCTTCAATGTGTAATCGCCGTTTATCGATGTAAAAAGAAATAACGTAAAGAAAAGATAATAAAAGAATTGCGGGCGGCAATGAAAAAATATTGCGCCAGCGCCAGGAGGCTGTCGGATTATAGGCATTTTTGCTCAGATCGAGGCAAACTTGAAAAAATTATCGGAGGCATATGCTGAATATTCCGAGGATAATTTTTTCGAGTTTAACGAAGATATGGGGAAAAAGGGCATAATCCGACAGGCTCCTAGCTTGCCACAAAGGGTAATTTACATCCCATGTTTTCGCTGGTTGAGTGCAACGCTTTACTGTATAAACCGGATGAATACAAAATGCCTCGGTGTGGGTACCTTTTAGCAAACCCGGGGACAACGGCTACGATCGGAGAGGAGCAATGGACGAAGAAAAGAATCGGAAACAGTGGCTGCAGATAACTATCACCTGCGACCCGCAATTGACGGAATCGATCAGCGATTATCTGGTAGGCGTATTCTCCGCGGCGGTGGAAGCCGGAGTTGAGGATGAGATGCACGACCAGACTGTGCATGCCTATCTCCAGGAAGAAAATCCGACCAGCGAAAGCGTCGCCGGCGTGGTTTCTGAACTCACGGCGTATCTAAAGGAACTGGCATCGATTTTTCAGACGCGTCTGCCGCAGCTGCAAACCGGCATTATCGCCGATGAAGATTGGGGGAGCACCTGGAAGAAATATTTCAAACCGTTTGCCATCATTCCTGGCTTAGTTATTAAACCGAGCTGGGAGTTCTATCGCCCTCAATCCGGCGAGCGGGTGCTTGAGATGGATCCGGGAATGGCGTTCGGCACGGGACACCACGCTACCACCAGCCTCTGCATGGCCCTGGCGAGCGATGTGTTGCGGGAGCGGGCGGAAGAAGAAACCGTGGTGCTCGACGTGGGAACCGGGACCGGCATTCTGGCCATGGCGGCGGCACTGTTCGGGGCTGCCGAAGTGGTGGGTATCGATAACGATCCGGATGCGGTGGCAGCCGCGACCGACAACGTGGCTCAGAATGGTCTCCAGCATCGGGTACGTATTGAGAGTGGTTCGCCGGAAGCCATGCAGGGGAGCTACACCCTGGTGCTGGCCAATATAATCCACGATGCCCTGATGGCGATGGTCGACGATCTGCATCGACTGACCGCTTGCGGCGGCTCTCTCGTGCTCTCTGGAATATTGCGGGAGCAACAGGCGGAGGCGATTCGGGATCGTTACGAGAAAAAGGGGTTTCTGCTTGTTGAGCGCCGGGATATGGGTGAGTGGGCAGCTCTTCATTTTCGCAAAAAGGGGTAAGCTTTCATCCGACCGCCTCGGTGCGTTTGTGCAGTCCGGATTCAGCCCTTTTTTCCTGCTGCACGCCAGCCTGATCGTGCCAAGAGGGGGGATGCTATTCTTGCTGGGCGGGTTGCAGGGGAATGAGTTGATGATCCTGATCGAATATTACCGCCACTCCGTCGTTTTCCTGGCGGATGACCACCCCTGTCGCCTTGACCCGAACCTGGCGTCCGGAGCAGTTTTTCAGCGAATCCCAGGAGAGGATAAATTTCAGTTTTTTCAGGTCATCTAAGGAAAGATCGAATTCTATCAATACTTTGCTGGCTAAAGGAAGTGTTGCATCAAGCCGCAGGAAGGCCCCGCTCGCGCTGATATTGGCGGCGACGGTTTCCTGCAATTTTTCCGACGATGGCTTCCCGACAAAAGAGTAGGCGACTCTGGCATCAAGGTTGAGAAGAAATCGTTCTTTCGTTCTGTGTTCTTCGGTCATGACGTAGGCTTGCATCCATTAGTACATTGGCTTTTATTCATTACATACGGGAACGGAAAAAGGTTGTCAAATTGAAATTGCACTTTGTGCGGCTTAAAGTGCTTTGATGGACATACAGGTTAGGCCACATTTTTATAGCACCGAGGTAGGGAGTCATGCGTCGTTTCTTTTTTGATCCGGATGAAAAAGATGGAGATATTGCCCTGTTGCCGGCTGGCGAGTCCCGGCATATCTGCAGGGTGTTGCGGTTGTCCAAAGGAGATGCGATCGAACTTCTCGATGGCAGGGGAGGGGTGTATGCCGCTGTGCTCATCGAGACCGGCAAGCGGGTACGGGCGCGGATACTCGGTCCCGCGGTGAGGGCCGCAGGAGGGAGGAGGGAACTTGTTGTCGGCCAGGGACTGCTCAAAGGGAGTAAAATGGATACCGTTGTCCAGAAATGCACTGAGCTCGGCGTGAGGAGGCTGGTGCCGCTTTTCAGTCGCCGCAGCCAGGGGCGGCCTGACGAGACGCAGAGCCGGAAAAAGCAGGAGAGGTACCGGCGTATCGTTGAAGCGGCATGTAAACAATGTTGCCGCGCCGAGCCGATGACCGTGGAGCCTCCGATCGACTCTTTGGAATTTCTCATGCGCCACAGTGAAGATCCGGCGACGGCTCGCCTGCTCTTTTGGGAAGAGGAAAAGCAGATGACCCTGCGAGATGTCACCCTCGATTCCACCTGTGGGCGGGCCGTTATTGTATTGGGTCCGGAGGGAGGACTTGCGGAGGAGGAGGTGAGATGCGCCAGGGAACGAGGGTGGCAAATCGTATCTCTGGGATCACTTATCCTGCGGGCGGAAACCGCCACCTTGACCGCCGTATCGATCGTGCAGTTCTTAATGGGTAACGTCTAAGCGGTGCGTAACGTAAACGTCGAGATTGTCTGGCAGGGGGGGGATTTGATTTCACGCTCCTTTTTTTATACCATGGAGGAGTCACCACCCACAATGTGAGATACACGTGTTGATATTGAACAAGTCACGACTGAGTTACAAGATTTTTCTCATTGTTTTCACGGCGCTATTGGCACTCATGGTGTTGGGAAGCTTTATTACCTATACCCTGGTTGACAGTATCCTGACCGCCCATCTCAATCACACGCTGAGCAGTACCGTAACCAGCGTCGAGGAGACCATAAAGATCGGCGCCGATCTGGCGATCCGCAACTATCTCCATGCGGTGGCCGAACAGGATATACACATCCTCGAGGACCTCAATGAGCAGGTAAAAGCAGGTGAGTTTTCCCTGGAAACGGCCCGCCGACGGGCCGGCAGCATTCTGTTGGCCCAGAAAATCGGCCCTTCAGGATATGTAATCGTGCTTGATTCCAAGGGTACCATTCTTCTGCATCCGCATAAACGTCTCGAGGGTGTCAATGTAAGTAAATACCCCTTTGTACAGGAGCAGCTCAGGCGCAGATACGGTTTTCTCGAATATAGTTGGAAAAATCCGGGCGACACCAGGAAAAGACGAAAAGTTCTTTTCATGCAATATTACAAACCGTGGGATTGGCTGGTTTCGGTATCCGCTTATCGCAGTGAACTCAACTCCCTGGTGCATCCAGAGCATTTTGCGAAAGAAATCCTGGCGATTCCAATCGGCGTCCACGGCTATCCCTTTATCGTCGCTCGAAACGGGGCGATACTCGTTCACCCCACCCTGCACGGCAACGTCTTTCACCTCAAGACACACGAGGCAGGGTTGATGCGAAAAATGATCGAGCAAAAACACGGCAGCCTAACTTATGTTGAGAGCGCAACGGATGGGCATCGACACCAGCGGGTGGTGTTTTTTGCGACGATTGCCGATTATGGCTGGGTAGTCGCTGCGACCGGGGAGTACCGCGACTTCTATGCCCCGCTTGCGACCTTGAGGAATATCCTCATTCTTCTGTTTGGTATGGGGCTTGTCGCCAGCGTGTTGGTTGCACTCTACCTCGGCAGGACCATCACGAGGCCCTTGAAGCAACTTCTCGCCTCCCTCTCCAGTCACCCTCAGAACATGGATCGTGTCCGGCTCGTCGATGGGCAGCGAGATGAAATTGAGGAGCTGACCGACTATTTTTCCGAGTATGTGCATCGCCTGCAGGAAGGCAACCAGCAGTTGGGAAAACTGCTTGATGAGCAGCGAAAGACATCGTTTGATTTGAGTATTTTCAAGGAAGTCTTTGAAAATGTCGTCGAGGGTATTGCCATTACCGACGCCGAAGGGGTTATCATCCTGGCCAACCCGGCCTTTCAGGCAATAACCGGCTATGCACCCAGCGAAGTTATCGGCCAAAAGCCGAATATCTTGAAATCCGGCCGTCATCACGAAAAGTTTTACCGGCGGATGTGGTCGGATATTACCAGGGCCGGTTTTTGGTCCGGGGAAATCTGGAACAAGCGCAAAAATGGCGAGATCTATCCGCAATGGTTAACCATCTCCGCCATCTGCAACCAAACGGGAGAGGTGACGCACTATGCCGCTATATTCAACGATATTAGCACGATTGTCGAGCAGCAGGAAAAAATAGAGTTTCTTGCCTACCATGACGCCTTGACGGAGCTTCCGAACCGGGTGCTTGTTTTCGATAGAATGAACCAGGCCTTTTCAGCCTGCATTCGGCACGGAGGGGTAGTGGTTTGCATGATATTTGACATCGACAACTTCAAAACGGTGAACGATTCCTTGGGCCACGCGGCAGGTGATGATTTGTTGAGGGCGTTTGTGACCCGGCTGCTCCCTCTGGTGCGCAGGGAGGAAACCCTCTGCCGGATGGGCAGTGATGAATTCGTCTATATTTTCCGCATCGCCCATGTCGGGCCTGAGTATATTTATCCGGTTATAGAGCGGCTTGTCGGAGCTATGGAGGAGCCCTTTACGCTGCAGGAACAAAAATACTTTCTCACGTTAAGTATCGGGGTGGCGCTCTATCCCCAAGATGCCAAAACCACCGAGGACCTGCTCAAGCGGGCGGATCTCGCACTCTATCATACCAAATCGAAGGGAGGCAACGGCTTTGACTTCTTCGATCAGCAGATGGAGGTTGAGGTCAAGAACCGGTTGCATTATCTGGAAAAAATTCGCACGGGTCTCGATCAGCGCCAGTTTCTCCCCTTTTTCAGCCAAGGGTCGACCTGCAGTCGGGAACCGTGGCGGGGATGGAAGCGCTTGCCAGATGGCAAGTGGATGGCAGGTTGGTCAACCCAGGGGAGTTTATAGGCATAGCCGAACAATCCGGCTTGATTGTTCCGCTTGCGGAACAGATTTATTCGGCGGCTTTTCGGGAGACCGCAAAGCTGCTGGATCGGGGGTATGCGCTCAAGCTTTCGGTAAACCTGGCTCCCGTCCAGCTCAAAGCCAAGAATTTCGTAGAACGTCTGGTGCAACTGCAGAAAGAAAGCGGCCTATCCGCAGGGTCTATCGAACTCGAAGTAACCGAATCGGCCATTATGGACGACGTTGAAAAATCGAAAGAACTGCTGGCGGAACTGGTCGATCTGGGTTTTGAAATCGCCGTTGACGATTTCGGCACCGGCTATTCCTCACTGGGATATCTCAAACAACTACCGATCCGAACCTTGAAGATCGACCGTTCGTTTGTCATCGGCATAGGACGAAACCGAGATGACGAGATCCTGATCCGCACCATCATCATGATGGCGAAACAATTCGGTCTCAACATGGTCGCCGAGGGAATAGAGGAGCGATCGCAGATTGATTTTCTGAGCGATCTCGAGTGCAACCAGGGGCAAGGCTTTTATTTCGGCAGGCCGATGGCCGCCGAAGCGTATGATCGGTGGCTCAGAGAGTGGCGGGGATGGTCGCCGTCGAAGGGAGCGGTGGGTGCTCTGGGAGAGAATCGGAGACATTGAGGAAATGGTCGACGACCGATGCCTCGAATTGTTCCGAGCGTTGGCGCAAAATAACGTCTATGCCAAATTCCACACTGAGGGCATGCCTGTAGGGGCGATTCGAGGTGATGGCGTCAAAGGTGTCGGCGACCGCAATAATGCGCGAGCCGAAGGGTATTTCTTCACCTCGCAGGCCTAGTGGATAGCCATGCCCATCCCAGCGCTCATGGTGGCAGAGGACGATGGAGGCGATCTCGGTACAGAACGGTAGTCGACTGAGGCAGCGGTAACCGAGCAAGGGATGGGTCCGAATACTGTCCATCTCCGATCGGTTCAAGCCGCTTTCCTTTTTCAGTACCGTGTCGGGGAGGCCGATTTTACCAATATCGTGAAGAAGGGAAGCTTCGTAAATGATTCTGATCTGTTGGGCGCTCAGGTGCATGTTCTCGGCGATCAGCACAGCTATCTCGGTTACCCGTCGAGAGTGGGAAAATGTGGCTGGGTCACGGCTGGCGAGCGCGGAAAGGATGAATCCGAGGACATTGTCCGAACCGATGGCGGCGAAGGCGCTTTCCTCATTTCCGGACTCGGGCCAGGGAGAAGGAGCGAGCGGTGTCGACAGGGGCTGTGCATATTGCTGTTGCGCGTTGAGTGCTAACATGGCATGTGATCTTTGAGATCTTCTTACTCTGTAAGAGTATCATACGATACTTTTTGTCGGCTCTTCAATTGTTTCGGATCTCCTCCAGTGCTGGATTAGGTCTATTTTCCTTTCTCCACTATTTTGTTCCCCCAACCATCTGCAACGGCAGGCCCCTGCAGATGGTTGGGGTGCGTACCTGAGGAAGAGATTTGTTGTTCGAGGATTGAACCTTTCCTGACATATACTTACACTAATACACATGCCCTTAAAAAGTAAGGAAGGATGCGTACTTTTTCGTCTCCAAGGACGGGATGGAATGCTGCTGGGCGTCCTACAGGGGTACAATCGTTGGTGAAAGCTGGAATGGATTGGCTGCACGCGTTCAAGGAGGTTTACTCGAAAACGAGGAGGAACTATGCGCTATTTCTGTATAAATGAGGAGTTTGGCATCGAAGCCTTGCAACTGAGGGAAAAGGAGCAGCCACGACCGGGAGACGGTGAGGTTCTGGTGCGTATGCGGGCGGCTTCCTTGAATTACCGGGATCTGATGGTGGTGGAGGGAAGCTATTCCCGCAATCTACCGATGCCGCTCGTGCCTCTCTCCGACGGGGCGGGGGAAGTGGTGTCCGTGGGCGGTGCGGTCGGCAGATGGCGGCCGGGGGATCGGGTGGCCGGAACCTTCTTCCAGGACTGGGTGGGAGGAAAAATACCGCACGAAGCCCCGAAATCCGCCCTGGGAGGAGCTATCGACGGGGTGTTGGCCGAATATGTTCTCTTTCGCGAGCAGGGCCTGGTACGCATTCCCGATCACCTCAGCTTCGAGGAGGGGGCGACCCTGCCGTGTGCGGCGGTTACTGCCTGGCACGCCTTACGCAGCGGTGATCCGGTCTGTGGCGACACCATCCTCACCATGGGAACCGGCGGGGTTTCCGTTTTCGCTCTGCTCTTTGCCCGCGCTTCCGGCATGCGGGTGATCGCCACCACCGGCAGTGAGGCGAAGATGGATCGTCTGCGTGAACTGGGGGCAAGCGATGTCATCAATTACAAAACCGAACCGGACTGGGATAAAAAGGTCTGGGAACTGACCGGCAAAAAGGGCGTCGACCTGGTGGTGGAGGTCGGCGGCGCGGGAACCCTGGCCAAGTCCCTCAAGGCGGTCCGGCTGGGTGGTCACATCAGCCTCATCGGCGTTCTGGCGGGTGCGACGGGTGAGGTCAATCCGCTGCCGGCGGTAATGAAAAAGGTCCGTATCCAGGGTATTTATGTGGGGTCGAGAGAGATGTTTACGGCGATGAACCGCGCCATCGAGTTCCACGCCATCCGCCCGGTTATCGACCGGGTTTTCCCTTTCGACGAGGCGAAACAGGCCTATACGTACCTCAAGAGTGGCGCCCACTTCGGCAAGGTAGTGATTTCGTTCTGAGGCAAAGCTCAAAGCCGGGTCAGCCGATGATCTGCACCGATCCGGCGGCGGCCCGGAGTTCCTCATAAACCCGTTGCGGGTCACGCTCGTATCGCTTTGAGAAATGGAAAGGAACCAGCCGCTGCACTCCGGCATCCCGGGCAATCTCCAGAGCGGCAAGGGTGGTGAGATGCTGGGTGGCCCGGGCCTTGTCGCGGTCGGCGTCGACAAACGCCGTTTCGCAGAACAGGGTGTGTGCCGAACGGGCCAGCTCGGTCACGGTGCGGCGGTTGTCCCGGGTGTCGGCCAGGTCGGTGGCATACACGAGCTTTTTTCCGGGGCGGACGAGGAGCAGCTCCCGCTGCAGTTCTTCAGTCCGCCTGCTGGTTCCGTCGGGAAGCGGAATTTTCCTGTCGCCAAGGCCGTCAACCAGGCGCTGTTTCAGTTCGCCCAGCCAGGGACCGGGGGGGAGGCCGGCGGCCGCCAACCGGTCTTTTCTGACCCGTATTTCGCGTTCGAACTCGAGACTGTAGACCATCGAAGGCGTATGATGGTCGCAGATCGCGGCTCGGACCTTGAGGTCGTTTTGGCAAAAGAGCACCCCGTCACCGATGGGTGTTGCGGGGAGTTTCCGAGGGGCTTTGCCTGCTTGCAGCCTGGCGCGGCGAAGGCTGGTCCCGTCGAATTCGCCCACCTCGAACACCGGACCGTTTTCATCGATGCGGTCCCAGGTAATGGCAGCCAGGAATCCTTCCAGACGCCGGATGGTCTCCAGCGGGCCGAATATGCGACAGACGCCAAAAGGCCCCATTCGGGAGCGGAGAAACCAGAGGAATCCGCAGATATGATCGAGGTGGGCGTGGCTGAGGAAAATGCAGCAGACCTGATGCGCCACTTTAGCCGGCAGCCGTGCCGGGTCGCCGATGTCAAAGAGCAGACTGGTCTTACGGTAGCGCAGCCGCACGTGCAGGAGCGGATCGCCGAAGACCCCGCCTACCAGGGTGGCCCAGGCTGGTCCGCAATGGCTGGTAACCGGTTCACTCACGCCGGGAGCAAGTGACAGCGGCAAGTGCAGCTCCGCCGGCAGGCGGCCCGCAGCCCGGTTGCCGGCCGGTCGTCGCATGGTCGCCAGGCTGCCGTCGGCATCGCGGCCCGCATCTCTGATCAGGAGCGCTGCCGCTGCTCCTGTTGCACCGGGAGCCAGCCGTATTTCCAGCACGCTCCCTGTAAGCGAGACGACCTCGCCCATACGCAGGGTTCTGCCCGTATCGTCGATAAGAGCCGCTTGTCTTCCGCTCCAGGCGTCGGGGACGTCCACCGGCGGTGCAGTGCCCTGCACCGGCAGACGGTCCAGGCTCGTGGATTCCACGATGCTTTCCTCGAGAAAGTCGTCCCACATGCGGCGGCGTTGCTTCACCCGGATGTTTCTGGCGGCCAGCCTGGCCTCGGGTGAGGGGGGAAATATAATCCGTTCGATCGAGAGCGCGTCCAGCTCCGCTGCAAGGGGCGGGGCGCTTTTCTGCCGACTGAGAATGACTATAGCCTCGATGCCCAGTGTTTGAACCATGCCGACCAGTAATTCGGCCCCAGCCACCCCTCGGACCACGCCGGGCGGATCGATGAGGATGCTCTGCCGTTGAGGCAAACTCTGGACCCTTTCCAGCAATCGCCTGGCGGCAAGCAGCAGCGGTAACCGAAATCTGGCCGCGTCCAGGCTGCACAGCGCCTCGCAGTCACCCCAAAGCAGGCGGTCGTCTTGCCACCAGCCGCGGCAGACCGCTCCCGGCACCCCGAAAGGAGGTGAGCCAGGGTCCAACTCCAGAATCTGGGTCGGTACGCCACGGCGGTTGAGCGCCGGCAGCAGCTCGAGGGCCAGGCTCGACTTGCCGATCCCCATCTCCCCCCATATCAGGATCCGCCGAAATTGCTCAAGCCGCAGGGCAAGAGCGGAAATGTCTTCACTGGCGTCGTGTAGGCTGGCGGCATCATGCACAGGCTTTTCCAGAGGTTTGGGCATCGGATCAGGGGTCGCGGTTGGAGGAGTGCCGCAGGTTCAATGCGGGTTGAGGCGAACTGTATATGCTTTAACTATAGCATGGAAAAAGCTGCGGCAGCAGGTCCCGGCAGCGGCTTTTTGCAGGAGGAGGGGCAAGAAAACCGCTGTCGGAACCGTGCCGTAGCGCCCCGGTGAGGGGAGGGGGATGGATGGCTTACCGGGGTACTATGGGTTCCAATGATGTGCTCGGTATCCAGCCGCTGCGGCCGGTTTCCTCCTCGACGTGGAGATAGCGACCATGGTGCTCGCCGGGAATAACTTGCCGACCTTCCTGAATATTGCCAGCGGTTTCCGCGCCGGGAAACGGGGAGATAAGCAGCGCCGTATGGCTGTCGACGACGATTCCGGTCTGCCAGTCGCGGTAGAGAACGGCGACGCCGGTGGCGGTGAGCGACATCACCATGAGGCAGCAGCAACACAGAGTGATCAGCACCCGCCTGGACAGCCTGGAGATGAAAGCATACAGCAGAACGCCGGTGAGTGTTGCCAGCGCCAGCGCGCCGAGCACGGTCCACTGGTTGATGTCCAGCAGGTGGATGGTTTTGCCGATAAATGAAGATTCCCGCTGAAACAGCCCGTTTTCGCGCCTGAGCAACTCGAGATTGCCGAGGATGTCGGAATCGCCGGGGGACAATTTCAGAGCCCGTTCGTAATTGACGATGGCCTTGCCCACTTTGCCGGTTTTCGCGTAGCTGTTGGCAAGGTTGTAGAGGACCCCCGGGGCAAAGCCGTATTGGCGGGTCAGCTGTTCGTAGGTGGCGATGGCCTTGCCGTATGCCTTGCGGCTGTAGCTCGCGTTTGCCTGCTGGAACGCCTGATTGGCACCGATTGTCAGGGCTGGAGAGGGAACCGGATGGCTGATACAAAGTACCAGGGCCGTCAGGAGGGAAGAGAGAAAAAACTTCATGGCCGTTTCTCCAATTCGGTTTGCAGGGTGCGGTAGAAATTTTCCATGTCGTTTCGGCCTAAAGAGATGCGGCCGTACACGGCCTGCTCCGCCACCGAGAGAATCTCGATGAGAGCGGGAGCATCGGAGAGCCTGCGGCCGAGATCGGCACTGGTGATTGTTTCCGGACCGCAGGCCCAGAGTTGACCGAAATGGCGCTGGACGGTCGATCGGCAGCAGGTGAGAAAAGCTGCGGGGTCGTCGGCGAGCAGGGCCGCCTCCGCTTGCTTGAGGGCGTTTCTCAGCGCTTTTCCCCGCATCTGCCTTTGGAGTTCCTGCGGGTTTTTCCGAATTCGGACCCGACGGATCTGCAGCCCTGCGAGAACTGTGAGGATGAGGAGGCAGACGCCGACCAGAACGAGAAACCAGGGCTGCTCGAAGGGCGGCCGAATCCGGCGCACCGGGGTGCCCGGCTCGAGATGCAGCGGCGCCAGGTCAGCGAGGCCCTCCGGTGAGGCAGGCGTTGGTTTCGGCGGCGCTGCCCCCTGCTTTCGGGTGGCGGACGGGGGGAGCGCCGGTTGCGCTTGCGTCTGAGCCACAGTTGTTGTCGACGGTGCCGCGACACCGGTGATCGTGATGGGAATCGGTGGAGTCTCCCTGGTTATGTACATCCCTTTGTCGGGGTCGAAGTAGCTAAACGACAAGGTGGGGATTTTCCGCACGGCCGGCGACTTGGCCACCACCGCCTGGGAAAACACTTTTTTGCCGCTATAGCCGTCGTCGCTGTCCGCGGTGAAGTTGGCGGAGGGGGTATAGGTCTTCCATTCCGGGCTCTCTGGAAAACGCGGCGCTTGCACCAAGTCGAAATTGCCCGAACCGCGAATGGTCATGGTCAGGGTCAGTGGATCGCCGACCTGGGCCTTGTCGGGGGCGACGGCGCTCTGCAGAGTAAAATGGCCCACCGCGCCGTGGAAATTCTGGGGACGATCTTGTTGGGGCAAATGCAGAATGTCGATAGCGATCTTGCCGCTGGTGACGGTAAGCGGCCGCTTGGTGTACCCACCGAAAAAATTATCGAAAAACGGATCGTTGAAAGGTGATCCGTTGCCGAAGATGGAGGTCGATAGCCGTCGCTGGGGAATGAGCAGGATAGCGTTGAGCTGCAGCTGCAGCGAGGCGGTGCCTTCCTTGATGGCGGATAGGGTCGTATCCCAGGAGAGAACATTGTATTCGGCGCCGTTCACCGTTTCGGTAGTTTGCCTCGGTTTTTTACGGAGTTGGGCCATCACGCAGCCATCACCCAGCAGCGTGGGATAGCTGTTGAGGTTGACCCTGAGGCCCTGGCGGATATAGACCTTGATAGTGATCGGCATCACTTCGCCGAGGTACCCTCTCTTCTTTGCGTGGAGCACCTGGATAAAGGCGGTCTTGGCCCCTGCGCTTTGTATTCCACTATTCGAGGCCGGCGGGCCGAACGTGCTTCCGGAGCCCGCGGACGAGGAGGCCGGGGTGACCTCAAAGGGAATGGGATCGGTGGTGAGGGTTTTGCCGTCCGCCTTGATGGTGATTGGTGGAATCGTATATTTGCCGGGGGAAGAGGCCAGGATGGAATAGGTGGTGGTGTTCGAGGAGGAAAACGAGCCGTTGATGATGTTGATCTGGCTGCTTTGGCCGGTTTGCACCATCTCGAATCCCTTTACCTCGGGCTTCTGCAGCTGCGGTGACCTGGCGCCGTTCACCGTGACCGCCAGACGGGCAGCCTGGTTGACCGGAAAGGAATCGGCGTCCATCCTGGCGCTGACGGTTATATCGGCGCGGCTGGGTGTGGCCAGCAGGTGAAGTACCCCGAGGGCGAGCAGGAGGACTACGGCTGCAAAGATATATTTGCGTTTGATAGGGAGCGAAACGTTCATTACCAATCCTTTCCTACCCGAGCTTCACTTTCGCCTCGAGGGACAAAATTGAGCTCGTTGTCTTGGCTTTTCAGTGAATTGAGCAGGTTGATGGCTTCCTCACGGGTCATCTCACCGGGTTTTGCAACAGCATGTTTCCGGTTTTGATCAGGCCTGGTCTTCCCTGCCTCTGCTGCTTGCCGTTTGCCACCGGTCATCTTCTCCGCCTGCAATTTCGCAGCTGAGTCGCCGTGTTTACCCTGCTGCTCGCGAGGTTGTGTTGCCTCAGCGGCTGATTTCTTCGGCTGCCCGGAGGATGCGGCGGAATGCGATTTATTCCCGGAGGCGTGCTGCTGTTGCCTTTTCTTCTGCTGCCCGGGGTGCTGCTCTTGCCCCTGGTGTGAATTTTGTCTGCCTTTCTTTTGCTGCTGCCCCTGCTGATTGGCGCTTTGCTCTTTCTTGTGTTGCTGTTGCTTCTTCTCGAGTTTTTTCAGCTGCTGTTGGACGAACTTGAGGTTATGACCGGCGCCGGCGTTCTTTGTGTTCAGCTTCAGAGCCGCCTTATAAGATGCCATGGCTTGCTGCCATGCCTTGACGGTGGTATCGGGATCGGTGGTGCGGCTTATTTCTCCTTTTTTAAAGTAACTGTTGCCGCGATTGTAATAGGCCTTTTCCTGCAGCGAGAGGTCCTTTGCCTTCAATGCTTTGGTAAAGGAGGCTATGGCCTGGTCGTACTGTTTGTTCTTATAAGCGGCGGTGCCGTAATCGTATTGAAGCGCCGGGTTTTCCGGATGTTTTTTCAAGGCCTTGGCCCAGAGTTCGGCGGCCCGACCATAGTTGTGATGGTGGTAGGCGTCCGCTGCTCCGGCGGCCCGGCTCTGCCCGGGCAGGCTGAGCCCGGCAAGAGCCAGAATTACCACAGGGACGCTCGATTTGAAAACTCGCTTGAAAACCCGGGACACGGAGGGCCGCAGTGGTCGACGCCCGCTCTTGCGCTCCGGCACCAGAAACTCGATGAGCAGCAGCAGAAAGGCCCCGGCAAGCGGCCAGCCAAAGCGCTCGATCGGCACCTTGTGCCGTCGCTCCGCCAGTTCCTTTTTGGGAATCAGGCTCAGCTTCCGTGCGTAGATAGTATCCAGCCCCTGGCCACTATTGCCCAGCGGTACATAGAGGCCGCCGGTGGCATGGGCGATGGCGGTGAGGTTTTTTTCATCGAGTCGCGAAGTGACATAGCGTCCGTTATTATCTTTCACAAAACCCTTTTTTCCTCCCGCCAAAGGAATGAGTTCCCCCGAGGGGGTGCCGACGCCGACGGTGTAAATGGTCATCCCTTCTTTCTTCGCCTCTTTGGCGGCATCGAGCACCTTACCCTGCAGGTTTTCGCCGTCGGTAAGCATGATCAGAATCTTGTGGTTGGCGTCGTTTTTCAGCACCTCCTCCGCTTTGTCGATCACCGCTGCCAGGTTGGTGCCGCCCAGGGGGATGGTCTTGGTGTTCACCGCCTTGAGCGAGCTGAGAAAAGCATCGTAATCAAGGGTAAGCGGGCACATCAGGTAGGCAGAACCGGCAAAGGGCATGAGGCCGATCCGGTCGCCGGTGAGCTGGCCGACGAAGTCCATGATACCCAGTTTGGCGCGCTCGAGCCGGTTGGGTTTTATGTCCTGGGTGAGCATGGACCTGGAGGTATCCAGCGCCATGAGGATGTCGATGCCGCGGCGGTGCGCCTCCTGCCAGCGAAAGCCGTACTGCGGACGGGCGAGCGCCACGAAGAGCAGCAGCACAGCTGCAAGCGACAAGCCGTGCTTGAGCCGCCTACGGCCGGTCGACACGTGTCTGGTGAGACGGCCCAGTAGCTGAGAGGAGGCGAACTTTTTGAGGGCGACCTGCCGTCGCACCCCCAAGAAGCGGAGCATTACGGCAAGGGCGAAACAGGCGATGAGACCGGCGATGAGCCAGTATGGTTGGGCGAAGTGCGACATGATGTTATTTCGTCTTCACTGGAATCAGGGAAGCTGCCTGCCCCGAATCGCCAGCTCCGCCACCAGCAGGGCCAGGCCGGCAAGCACCAGGTAGGGGAACAGTTCCCGATGGTTTTCAAATCTCTTGATTGTCCGGGTGGTAGTCTCCATCCGGTTTATATCCTTGTATATCTTTCCCAATGAGCGAGTATCCGTAGCCCGAAAGTACTGGGCGCCGGTCTTTTCCGCCACCTGGGTAAGGGTGTCTTCGTCGATATCCACCTGCATCATAACTATACGCTGTCGACCGAATGTGTCGACCACCGGCATCGGTGCCTTCCCCCGGGTGCCGGCGCCGATGGTGTATACTTTGATGCCCAGGGTCTGGGCGGCTTCGGCGGCGACCAGCGGCGGTACCCTGCCGGCATTGTTCATGCCGTCGGTGAGCAGGATCATGATCCGTGACTTGGCCTTCCGGTCCCGCAACCGGTTGAGGCCGCTGCCGATGGCGCTGCCGATGGCGGTGCCGTCCTCTACCATGCCCACGGAAAGCGAGGATAACCGCTGACGCAGCCAGTCATGGTCCAGGGTAAGGGGACAGACCAGGTAGGGTCGGCCGGCAAAGGCCAGCAGACCGATGCGGTCGTTGGGGCGCGCGTCGATAAAGGTGCCCACCACTTTTTTGACCACCGTCAGTCGACTGACCGGTTTGCCGTCGAGGTTGAAATCCATGGCATTCATCGAGCCGGAGACGTCGACCGCCAGCAGGATGTCGATGCCGCTGGCCTTGATTGCCGCGGTGGCGCTACCCAGCTGCGGTCGGGCTGCGGCGAGAATCAGCAGAGCCATACTGAAAAGCCGCAGCCCGGCACGCAGGCGGGCAGGTCGGGTTTTGCGCTTCCTGGCCAGAGACGAGGCGATATCGGTGGAGGAAAAGAGCAGGGCGGGTGCGGCCCCCTGTCGGCCCCGGAGCACGGCGAGAAACGGCAACAGGAGCAGCAGCCAGAGAAGGTGCGGGTAGAGAAATCGCATCACCGTCGCTCCCTGGTATTCTCATCGGGCCGGTGTTCGGTTCGGATGATGAAATTGTTGACCAGATCCTCCATTTCTCTCAGGGTATCGAGGGAAGTGGATTGATGGGCGAATTTTGCCATATCACAGCGTTCCAGGCAGTCGCGCAGTTCTTTGGAAAAGGGGGCCAGGGTGATATGACCCGAGAGGTTGCGGGAGAGGGTGGCGAAAAACTCCCGGGTGGTTTGCCGAGTGGTCTGCAGGGTGAAACGGGCCTCGATATAGTGACGGAGGATTTCTGAGAGCCGGTCCAGGTAGAGCAGGACCTGGCCCTCGGTCATCAGGGAGCGGGCGCGCAGCAGTTCATCCCGGGCCCGCATTCCCGGGGGGATGGTCGGTACCGCCTTTTCTGGACGTTTTACAAGCCATCTGCAGAGCAGGGCCAATGCCGCCAAAGTTGCCAGACCGAGGGTAGCGTAGAGCAGAAGATCCTCCAGCGGCATCGGTACCTCGACGGGGCCCTCGATATCACGCAGACGGGTTGCAGGTGGTGCCTGGGCGGCGCTGTGGCCGGGTCCGGAGGCCTGGGGCGGTGGCTGCAGCAGCTTAAGCGGCGCAGATGAGGTGGCGGCGGCAGGAGCGGCTGAGGCGATAAGCAGACAGCAGAGCAGCAACAGCAGCGAGGAGAGTACCTTCATCGCCGGGCCCTCCTTCGGCGGCTCTGAAAAAAGCCGAGCAGTGGCGGAATATAGGAGCTATCGGTGGAGAGTTCGAGCAGGTCGACGCCGGTGGTTCGGATGGATCGGGTCAAGTGAGCACGGCGCCTGGCGGCCTGCTCGCGGTAGCTGTCGCGGATGGCGGCATCAGAGGTGTTGAGGTCCACCTGTTCCCCTGTTTCCGCGTCTTCGAGGGTGATCCAGCCCACATCGGGCAGTTCGGATTCCCGGGGATCGGAGACCAGCAGCGAAATCAGATCATGCCGGCGGTTGCTTACCCGGATCTTGGGCAGCAGCTCTTCGAGGGCGAAGTCGAAGGTGCCGGGCAGGCAGAAGTCGGAAATGAGAAAGGCCACTGAACGGCGTTTACTCACCTGGTTGATGAAATCGAGCGGCACCTTGAGGTCGGTGCGGCTGCCCCGCGGCTGAAAATAGAGGATCTCGCGGATAACCCGCAAAATATGCGAGCGTCCTTTTTTGGGAGGAATATAGAGCTCGACGAAGTCCGTGGAGAGTATCAGTCCCACCTTGTCGTTGTTGCGTACCGCGGAGAAGGCCAACACCGAGCCGATCTCCGCCATGACCTCCCGCTTTGAGGAGGACGCCGAGCCGAATTCCCCGGAACTGCTGATATCGATCATCAGCATGATGGTAAGCTCGCGCTCCTCGGTGAATTTTTTGACGTGGGGGATACCGGTGCGGGCGGTGACATTCCAGTCGATGGTGCGGACATCGTCACCCGGGACGTATTCCCGCACCTCGTCGAAGTTCATCCCCCGCCCTTTGAACACAGAGTGGTAGCTGCCGGCCAGACTGTCGTTTACCAGTCGGTTGGTGCGAACTTCTATCTGCCGGACTTTCTTTAGTATTTCTCTGGTACGCTCTGCTTCCATGTCAATTTGCTTTTCGATTACTGTCTTCTGTCCTCTGGCTTCCGACTCCTGTTACGGTACCGGTACGGTGTCCAGTATCTTGCGAATGATGTCCTCGCTGCTCACCCCTTCCGCCTCCGCCTCGTAGCTGATCCGCAGCCGGTGTCGCATCACATCGAGCGCCGCCTCCTTGACATCGTCGGGGGTAACGTAGCCACGTCCCGCCAGATACGCGAGACTGCGCGCCACCAGCTTGAGGTTGATGGTGGCACGCGGCGAGGCGCCGGTCTCGATGTAGTCCTGCAGCTCGAGTTGGAAATGGGCGGGATCGCGGGTGGCGTAAACCAGCGAGACGATGTAGTCCCTGATTTTCTCGTCCATGTAAATGGAATGGAGCACCTTTCGCGATTCGAGGATGTCTTCGGGCCGGGCCACCGGCAGGACGTCGACCACCGCCTCGGTGGAGTCCATGGCATCGAGTATGGCCCGTTCCTGGGCCATGCTGGGATAGTTCACCACCACTTTGAGCATAAATCGGTCGACCTGAGCTTCTGGCAGCGGGTAGGTGCCTTCCTGTTCGATGGGGTTCTGGGTGGCGAGGACCAGGAACAGGTCCGGCAAGGCAAAGCTCTGCTCGCCGATGGTCACTTGACGCTCCTGCATGGCTTCGAGCAGGGCGGACTGCACCTTGGCCGGGGCCCGGTTGATTTCATCAGCCAGGATCAACGAGGAAAAGATGGGCCCCTGTTTGACGACGAAAGAGGTCTGTTGCGGGTTGTAGATCTCGGTGCCGATGATATCGGCGGGCAACATGTCCGGGGTGAACTGGATGCGTCGAAATTCCGCCTGGACCGCCTTGGCCAGAGTCTTTACCGCCAGGGTCTTGGCCAGGCCGGGCAATCCCTCGAGCAGGATATGGCCTCCGGTCAGGATGCCCACCAGCAGCCGTTCGACCAGGTGCTCCTGGCCGATGATCATCTTGGCCATTTCCCGGCGCAACAGCCCCACCCAGCCGCCGCTGGCGGCCACGGCCTTGCCGATTTCCTGAATTGATCTATACACTTCGTCGCCCGACTGTACCGATGGCGCCGGGGTGAGCGGGGCGGCTGGTGGAAGGGTCGATGACTGGTCGCTGTTTGGCATGACGGTTCCTCTTTCTTTTCGTAAACACTCGTGTCAGCATCGCGTTTTGGCGGGATCGAGCCGTGGTGGATGGTCCGGCCTTGTGCGGTGAGCTGTTGTCCTTTGGCGTTGGATGCAACTCTAATAACACTACATTGCCTGTCGCTTTCCTTACCATTACAAAGCTGTAATGTTTGCGGTCCATGAACGAGCGTTCGGCACCTGCAGGGCACTCTGAGGGCACGAACGGCGGTTACCTTTGGTTCGTCTAAGATATTGTAACTCCGATCCGCAGTATCAGGTTGACCGAAGCGAGCTTTGGGATATGATCACCCTGTTGTCGGATGGAAGCAGACTCCAAAAGGCGACTGCCGCGATTTCACGGCACTTCTCAGGTACTCTTGACCGCGAGGCCTTATTCGATGTGTTTTACCACCGTAGAAATTCACTCCTCAGATAAAAATTGGCAGTATTTCATAGATACCGGGGAAAGCAACGATAGTTCCGAGGTGCGGGACGTCATTCTGCGTTCCTGGCAACGCTGTTTCGCCGGTGGCGTCGATCCTTACTATCAGGGGCTGCACGACCGGTTGCAGGGCGATGATTTATTGAGTGCTCTGCGTCGGCGGGAACGACTGATCAGCGTTGCCCACCCCTTCATGGCCGACCTCTATGCCATTGTCAAAGGCACGGGTTTCGTGGTGGCCCTGACCGATGAGGATGGATATATTCTCGAGCTGTTCGGTGACGAGGGGGCGGGGGACACACCGATGACAAGCAACTTCTTTATCGGCGCCAGCTGGCGCGAACGCGATGCCGGAACCAACGCCATCGGTACCGCCCTGGAGGAGAGAAAGCCGGTGCAGGTGTCCGGCTCGGAGCATTACTGCCGCAAGCATCATTGCCTTACCTGTTCGGCCGCCCCCATCTTCGACCCTGACGACCAGCTTATCGGTATTCTCGATATTTCCGGTTCTTTTGAGAGCGCTCACATGCACACCCTGGGCATGGTTGTGGCTGCGGCCAAGGCCATTATCGCCCAGCTTCGCATCCGGAAAAAGAACCATCAGCTGGCGGTTGCCAATAAAAAATTGATCAATTTTTTCAATATGGTCTCCGACGGCGTGCTGATCATTGATCAGGACGGCGTGGTTACCGAGTTGAACCCGGCGGCCGAGCGGATTTTCGCAAAAGAGCGATCGGCGCTGCAGGGTGCGCGCCTCTCACGCTTGTTGACCGGAGACGGAGTAGGCAAGAAATCCGGTTTCGATTGGGAGAAGTCGCGCTCGGAGATCGAGATCTTGATCGACACCGGCAACGGTCCGTGCCAGTGTCTGGCTTCGGCGGAACCCATCGTCAACGAGCTGGAGCAGGTGAGCGGCAGTTTCATTACCCTGCGGCCGATCAAGGCGGTTCGGCATCTGGTCAACCGGTACAGTGGGTATTCCGCATCGTTGCAGTTTAGCGATATCATCGGCAAAAGCCGGGAGATGGAGGAGGCCATCGAGTTGGCCAAACTCTCGGCCCAGAGCGCCTCCAATGTTTTGCTGCAGGGAGAGTCCGGCACCGGCAAGGAGATCTTTGCCCAGGCTATCCATAATCGGAGCGATCGGCAGGGTGCGCCATTTATCCCCCTGAACTGCGGCGCTATTCCAAGAGAACTGGTGGGCAGTGAGCTTTTCGGGTACGAGGACGGCGCCTTCACCGGTGCTCGAAAGGGCGGCAAGCCCGGAAAGTTCGAGTTGGCGGTGGGCGGCACCCTGTTTCTCGATGAGATCGGCGATATGCCGCTGGAGCATCAGGCGGTTCTCCTCAGGGTCATCCAGGAGAAGCGGATGACGCGTATCGGTGGAATCAAGGTCATCCCGGTCGACGTCCGGCTGATCTGCGCTACCCACAAGAATCTGCTGGAAAAGGTCAAAAAGGGCACCTTCCGTCAAGACCTGTATTACCGGCTCAATGTCATGAGTATCACCATTCCGCCCCTGCGCGAGCGGCCCCATGATATCCCCCTTCTTTTTAAGCATTTTCTCGATGGCCTCTATCGCGACAGGGGGCAGCGCTTGACCGTGGATCGGGATGTGATGCACTACCTTTACGCCTATCCATGGCCTGGTAATGTCCGAGAACTCCAGAACGTGGTGGAACGCGCCTCCAACCTGGCGATCAACGGGGTGGTGACCATCCATCAACTGCCTGCGGAGATCGTCAGCAGGCGCGCCCCGCAGGCCACGGCGCCGCCGTCGTCCCTGCCTGCGGACCGACAGCAATGTCTGCGACAGCGCCAGGAGCGGGAGAAGCACCAGCTACTGCATATGCTCAAAGTCCATGACGGCAACATCACCCGGGTGGCCAGGGAACTCGGGGTTACCCGCAAGACCGTCTATAACCGGATGCATCGGCACGCCATTACCAGCTAGGGTCTCTTGTGCAAGTGAAGAAAAAGTTCTCATCTTCTGCGAACTTCAAAGCGGTGTGTATGAATAGAGTGGGTAATCGTTGTGGAGGGTGAGTTGAGAAAGGTAACACCTGTTTCACACCTGTTACACACTTTGGGTTTACCTGGAAACATCTTCTGCTGTTCTCTTTTTTGTATCAAACCTATCGTAATGATAGGCATTTCGTTGTTGGGTCGCGACAATTTTGTATTTTGGTGCGTTATTTGCTATAGGCACTGAGGGGTGAGAAACCTGGTTCGCTACCAGAAACATGGATGTTCTACACACCTTTGAAATAAACTGATGGCGTCGTAAAAACTCTCCATCTGTTTCGTTGTCCTTCCAAGGATACTTCCCTCGGGCGCTCCTTGTGTTCTTGCGTTTCGATGTAAAGTTCATGCATTGAAACGAAGGGAGTCTGCGCGTCCCGCCACCGGAGTCTCGTCCTTGTCCGGCGCACGGCAGAAGGTTCTTTACGAAATAGGCAAACCATAGATAGTATCGGATGGGACTATGAAAGCTATTCCTGTTGAAGAAGCGGTCGGCACTGTTCTTTGCCACGACATTACTCGTATCGTGCTCGGCGAATCCAAAGGGCCGGCCTTTCGGCGCGGTCATATCGTCACCCCGGAGGATATTCCCCTTCTGCTGGATATCGGCAAGGCCAATCTCTATGTTTTCGATCCCGAAGACGGGTTTGTCCACGAGGATGACGCCGCGATACGCCTTGCACGCGCGGCCAGCGGCCGAGGCATCCAACACAGCTCACCGGTGGAAGGCAAGGTGACGCTTACCGCCGCCCATGATGGTTTGCTGGTCATCGATGTTCCCGCACTCACCGAACTCAACAGTATCGAGGACGTCTCTTTCGGTACCATCCATAGCCACCAATTTGTGAAAAAAGGCCGCTCGTTGGCCGGTACCAGGGTCATTCCCCTGGCGGTGCCGCAAGAGGTGCTCGAGCGGGCTGAAATCGTTTGTCGGCAGCATGAGCCCATCATTGAAGTCCGGCCGCTGATCCCGGCCAAGGTCGGTGTGGTCACCACCGGCAGCGAGGTGTATACGGGGCGGATCAAGGACGGTTTCGGACCGGTCCTGAAAAGAAAATTTACCGAATTGGGAAGCACCATCCTGGACCAGATTTTCGTTTCCGACCAGGTGGAGATGACTGTTGCAGCCATCCGTGAACTGCTGGATCGGGGGGCGGATATGGTTGCGGTCACCGGCGGCATGAGTGTCGATCCCGACGATCAGACCCCTGCCGCCATCCGCGAGACGGGAGCTGATATAGTCAGCTACGGAGCACCGACCTATCCTGGAGCGATGTTCCTTCTCGCCTACCTGGGAGGCGTTCCCATCGTCGGTCTGCCTGGCTGTGTCATGTATCACAAGGCGAGTATCTTCGATCTGCTGATACCGAGGATTCTCTCAGGCGAACAGCTGGAGAGAAAAGATGTGGTGGCGCTTGGTCATGGCGGCTTCTGCGAGGGCTGCGAGACCTGCCGCTATCCGGTGTGCGGATTCGGGAAGCAATAAACAAAAGTTTATATATTGTCGGTCTCGTAAAAAGCCGCGAGATCGACTATCCGGGCTGCGCTTATACCCCGCGCGGTAAAAAAGGGGGGGCAGGCAGTCGGGGAAATAAAGGGCTTTTCCAAAATTATCAACATCATTACGACGGAGGAACGGGCATGTTGAAAAAAGAAATAGTGGTGAACGGAATCGCCAGACGCCTTGTGGTGGATGGCGAAGACACCCTGGCGAATGTGTTGCGTAGCAACCTGACGCTGACCGGCACCAAGGTGGGCTGCGGTGAAGGACAGTGCGGCGCCTGTAGTGTTCTGGTTGACGGCAAGGTTATCCGTTCGTGCGCAACGAAGATGCGGCGCGTGGCTGACGGCGCCAAAGTCGTCACCATCGAAGGGATCGGCACCCCGGACAACCTTCATCCTCTGCAGGTAGCCTGGATGGCCTATGGCGGCGCCCAGTGTGGTTTCTGTAGCCCCGGTTTCATCGTATCCGCCAAAGGTCTGCTGGACACCAACCCGAATCCCACCCGCGACGACGTTCGCGACTGGTTCCAGAAACATCGTAACGCTTGCCGCTGTACCGGTTACAAGCCGTTGGTCGATGCCACCATGGAAGCCGCCAAGGTTCTGCGCGGCGAAATGAGCATGGACGATCTGTGCTTCAAGGTTCCCGCCGACGGACGCATCTGGGGCTCCAAATACCCCCGTCCCACCGCTCTGGGCAAAGTCACCGGTACTCTCGATTACGGCGCGGATCTCGGCTTGAAAATGCCCGAGGATACCCTGCAGCTGGCCCTTGTTCAGGCCAAAGTGTCCCATGCCAATATCAAGTCCATCGATACCTCCGAAGCGGAGAAGATGCCTGGTGTGGTCAAATTGTCACCCATAAGGACATCAAGGGCAAAAACCGCATCACCGGTCTGATCACCTTCCCCACCAACAAAGGCGACGGCTGGGATCGTCCGATTCTCTGCGACGAGAAAGTCTTCCAGTTCGGTGACGCCATCGCCATCGTCTGCGCCAATACCGCGAAACAGGCCAAAGCCGCGGCAGAAAAAGTCAAAGTGGAGCTCGAAGAGCTGCCCGCATACATGAGCGCTCCCGCTGCCATGGCTGAGGATGCCATCGAGATCCATCCCGGCACCCCCAACGTGTACTACGAGCAGCGCATCGCCAAGGGCGAAGAAACCGCCCCGATTTTCGACAAAGCTGCCGCTGTCTGTTGAAGGTGACTACTATGTCGGACGTCAGCCGCATATGCCCATCGAGCCCGATGTCGGATTTGCCTTCGTCGGCGATGACGGCAAACTGGTCATTCAGTCCAAGTCCATCGGCCTCCATCTGCACCTCTACATGATCGCCCCGGGTCTCGGCGTAGAGCCGGAGAACCTGATCATGATCCAGAACCCGGCTGGTGGTACCTTCGGGTACAAATTCAGCCCGACCATGGAAGCCCTGGTAGGTGCCGCCGCTCTGGCCACCGGCCGTCCGGTCTTCCTGGCTACGACTACTTCCAGCAGCAGACCTACACCGGCAAGCGGTCTCCGTTCTTCATCAATGCTCGCCTGGCCGCCGACAAAGACGGCAAGCTTCTCGGTATGGAAAGCGACTGGTCCGTCGATCATGGTCCCTACTCCGAGTTCGGCGATCTGCTGACCGTGCGTGGCGCCCAGTTCATCGGTTCCGGCTACGACATCAAGAACATCCGTGGTATGGGCCGCACCGTCTGTACCAACCATTCCTGGGGTTCGGCTTTCCGTGCTTACGGCTCTCCGCAGTCCGAGTTCGCTTCCGAGGTTCTGATGGACGAACTGGCTGAGAAGCTCGGCATGGATCCGCTGGAACTGCGTTACAAAAACGTCTATCGCGAAGGCTCCACCACCCCGACCGGCTGCAGCCCCGAGGTATTCAGCCTGCCCGAATTGATCGACGACCTGCGTCCTCGTTATAAAGAGGCTCTGGCAGACCGCCAAAGCCAACTCCACCGACGAGATCAAGCGCGGTGTCGGTATCTCCCTAGGTGTTTACGGCAGCGGCCTCGACGGCCCTGACAGCGCTGAGTGTCATGCGGAGCTGAATGCCGACGGCACCGTCAGCATCTTCAACACCTGGCATGATCATGGCCAGGGCGCTGATATGGGTACGCTCGCTACCGCCCACGAAGCACTGATGCCCCTGGGCATTGCTCCGGAGAAGATCAAGCTCGTGATGAACGACACCTCTATCTGCCCCAACGGCGGACCCGCCGGCGGCAGCCGTTCTCAGGTGGTTCTCGGCCAGGCTATCAAAGCCGCCTGCGAGCTGCTCGTCGATAGCATGAAGAAAGACGGCGGCTACATGACCTACGATGAGATGGTCGCAGCGAACATCCCGACCAAGGTCACAGGAAAGTGGACCGCTCCCGCCAAAGAGTGTGACGAGAACGGTCAGGGTAAGTCCTTTTGCCTGCTACATGTACGGCGTGTTCATGGCCGAGGTCGCGGTGGACGTCACCACCGGTGAGACCACCGTTGAGAAAATGACCCTCGTCTCCGATATCGGCAAAATCGCCAACAAGCTGGTCGTCGACGGCCAGATGTACGGTGGTTTGGCTCAGGGCATCGGCCTTGCCTTGAGCGAGGATTTCGAGGATATCCAGAAGCATTCCTCCATGGTTGGCGCTGGCTTCCCGTATATCAAGCAGATTCCGGACAACATGGATCTGATCTATGTCGAGACCGAGCGTCCTGACGGTCCGTTCGGTGCATCCGGTATCGGCGAACTGCCGCTCACCTGTCCGCACGCCGCGATCATCAACGGCATCAACAATGCCTGTGGCGTACGCATCAGGAAGCTGCCCGCACTGCCCGAGAAAGTGCTGGCCGGCCTGAAAAAATAAGAGATATTCTCTTCCCGGGGGTGGTGCAAGCTGTCCCCGGGAGTTGTATCTCCCCGAGATGGTGTTTCGGGAATTTCACAGGGAAGGGTGAGGAGACGGGGATGGTGTATCATCCCGCTTCATGCCCTTCCCAGTGCGTTTTGGTAGCTTGCTGATGTGGGGTGTCGTTTTTCTTTGTCTTTTCAATGATAAGTACGGAAGACGCTGCCAAGTGCAATTAACCAGAGAGAGGTGATTGAGGGACATGGATCAAAAAGAGCTTCGGGAATGGGAGGCGCGATGCATCCAGGAAGAGCCGCCGGCATGTCGGGCCGGTTGTCCGATTGCCGTGGATGCCCGCGGATTTTCCAGGGCCATGGCCGGAAACGATCTGGATGGAGCCAGAGCAATTCTGGACAAGTCCATGCCGTTGCCGGAAATTGTCGGCAGGTTGTGTGAAGCCCCCTGTGAGCAGTACTGCATCCGCAAAGATCTCGGAGGGGCGATTCGTGTGGGAAGGCTCGAACGCGCCTGCGTCAGTGCCAGCAGGTCGCGGGGTAAAGTTCTTCGTTTGCCGCCTCGTCCGAAAAAAGCAGCGGTTCTGGGCGGCGGTCCCAGCGGGCTTACCGTGGCGTACGATCTCGCCAAAAAAGGATATCCGGTCACCCTCTATCATCTTGAAAGTGGTCCGGGAGGATGGTTGGGCGGATTGCCTGAAGAAAGGCTGCCTGCACAGGTACTCGCGGATACGATAAAAAAATTGACGGCCTTTGGCGTTGACATGCGCGAAGTGGGCGCCATCGATGCTGCTCTCTATGCCGGACTGGCAGATGATGCCGTATACGTCGGCCAGGACGTGGCGATTAGCGATGATCTGCTCAAGTTCGTCGTAAATCACGATCCGGTGACCTTTGGAGTAGCCACGGCCGGGCTGTTTACCGGAGGTTTGTCGCCGGCGGATCATCAATTTCGGTTGATCACCGATGTCGCCCAGGGGCGTGATGCTGCATTGTCGATGGACAGGTATCTTCAGGGAGCTTCGCTTACTTCCAGCAGAGTGGCGCCGAGGTGCGGACAGACGGATCTTTTTACCCAGACCAAGGACATTGCCCCCATAGCCCCGGTAGAGCCGTCGGATCCCGCCGGATACAGCCGCGAAGAAGCCGTGGAAGAGGCCGCTCGCTGTATCGATTGCCAGTGCCTCGAATGCGTTCGACATTGTGTCTACCTGGCGGAATATAAGGCCTACCCGAGGGTGTACGTCCGCAGAATCTATAACAACTCCTCAATTGTCAAAGGGATTCATCAGGCCAACAAGTTTATCAATACCTGTGCGCTCTGCAGGCAGTGCGAAACGCTCTGCCCCAAAGATTTCTCCATGGCTGACCTGTGCCTTGAATCGCGGCAGCAGATGGTCATGGAACAACGGATGCCGCCTTCGGCCCACTGGTTTGCTCTGGAAGAAATGCGTTCCGTCCGTCGCGAAAGTGCCCTGGTCAGGCATAATACGGACAAAAATGTCAGCCAAACGCTCTTTTTCCCAGGCTGCCAGTTGGCCGGAGTTCGGCATGACCAAACGCTCTGGCTCTACGAAAGGCTGCTGGACATCGAACCGGAAACGGGCATCTGGCTCGATTGTTGCGGGGCTCCCGCCCACTGGGCCGGGCGTGCCGATGAATATGACGGCGTCGTGGCGCAGCTGGAAAAAGACTGGATCGACATGGGACGCCCGCGCGTGGTATTCGCCTGCTCAAGCTGTTTACTGATGTTTCGTGAGCATTTGCCGGATATCGAGGCGGAATCGGTTTGGAACGTATTGGCCGGTGAAGATCTCACGACGGTCGATCCCCTGCCGCCGCTGGCGCTCTCTGACCCCTGCACGGCTCGCAACGATGCGGCGACCAGAAATTCGGTTCGAGACATCCTGCAGAGCATGGGGCAGCCATTGGCTCCGCTTGAAATGTCGGGAGAATTGACCGAGTGTTGCGGCTATGGCGGACTCCAGGATACCGCCGACCCGATTGTCGGCCGCAAAGTGGTCGAGGCGAGGGTGGCACAGACCGACGCGGTGATGCTGACCTATTGTGCGATGTGCCGGGATCGGCTGGCCAGAACAGGCAAGCCGGTTCTGCATCTGCTGGATCTGCTCGACCGCTCCCACGCGCACTCCGCCGATGAGCAGCCAGTCTCCATTTCTGCCCGTCGGGTCAACCGGCGGCGACTCAGGGATGCGCTGCTGACGAGGTTGCCGGCGTCGCAGTTACCGCCCAGGGAGCCATGGGAAGATCTGGAACTGGATATTCCCGAATCGGTTGCGGCGATGCTTGAAGAGCGGCGTATCCTCGAGGATGATATCCGCCGAGTGCTCCATGGTGCTGGAAAGCAGTGCGGTTTCGCCCATGGAGGAGCTGATGATCGGCAGCTGGCATTCGATACCCTTGGTGAGGTGACCTTCTGGGTAGAGTACCGGCAGGTGGGCGAGACGTATCATATACTCCGATGCTGGAGCCATCGCATGCACATCAAGGGGGTGTGATATGAACCTGAGCTTTCTGCCAGATGATATGGATTGGTCCTGCCGGGCCTGCAAAGAAAAACTGCAGCCTGGCATGGTGGAACTGGAATACCTGGGAAATATCTTCAAGGTGGAGCTGCCGGTCTGTCCGAAATGCTCGGCGGTGCTTATCTCCGAAGATCTGGCTTTGGGCAGGATGCTGGAGGTAGAAAAACTCCTGGAGGATAAATAAAAAAACACTGTGTCCCGTAGTAAAACGCCTGCAATGAAACCACTTTACCTCTCCGATGCTGTTCGCAGAGGGCTGGGTCCCAGTCTTCGTCCGGGTGGAGTGATTCTAACACGGCGGCTCCTCGATCTGCTCGACCTGGATGCGACAAGCGTTGTTCTGGATGCGGGTTGCGGGACCGGAGTTACCCTCGCTATGGTGCGAGAGCGAGGTGCCGGACGACTTTTCGGGCTCGATATCGACAGTGGCTTGCTTACGGAAGCGCATGCCGGCGCTCATAAGGTAGCCGCGGCTGACATTGCCCGACTGCCGTTGCCCGATTCCTGCGTTGACGTCGTGCTTTGTGAGTGCGTCTGGAATCTCACCGATAAAGAGCGGGTATTGGCGGAGTTCGCTCGGGTGCTGCGGCCGGGCGGTCTTTTAGCCTTGAGCGATATCTATTCCCGGGCCGTTTCCGGCACGCCTCGAAGTTCGGCTTTTCCGGTACGCTGCTGTTTTTCCCGCGCCACCGATCTGGACACCGTGGAAAAACAAGTCACCAACGCCGGATTTATCGTGGACCGGATTGAGGATCATACCAACTTGCTGAAAAAAACCGCGGCTGAGTTTGTCTTCGCCCACGGTTCCTTGCACGGCTTCTGGCAGGCGGTAACCGGAGATGCGGATCTGGCGGCGGCTGCCTGCGAAGCCTCGGCCGAAGCCAAACCCGGCCTTTTTCTGCTCATCGCAAAGCAATCAGAGAACCAAGAAAATGAACGAATACGATTTTGATATTCTGCATTTGGCTCACCAGGGGTACTGTTGTGCACAGATTCTCCTGCACATGGCCCTGGATATCCAGGGCACCTCAAACCCCGGCCTCATCCGAGCCATGTCCGGGCTTTGCCACGGAGTGGTCGGCACCGAGGGCGCCTGTGGGGCATTGACCGGTGCGGCCTGTCTGATCGCCTACTATGGCGGCAAGGGGGCGGCGGATGAAGATGCGGACGAGCGGTTGCCCTTGATGCTCTCTGAGCTCATGGATTGGTTCGATCAATATTGCTCCTCTCGCTTTTCCGGTATCAACTGTACTGATATTGTCACTGACGGACAACCCGATACCACCGTTTGCGGCGGTTTGGTTTCCGAGTGTTTCGGGCAGGCAATGGCCATCCTTGCCGCCAACGGATACGACCCGGCGAGTAGCAAGGATGTCTGAACCGATACACCGGGTTGAAAGCGTCTGCCCCGAGTGCCTTGCCCGGATCAGCGCTCGGCTGGTGCGCCGGGGTGAAGAAGTGTTGCTGGAAAAGCTTTGCCCTGATCACGGCGACTTTTCCACGGTGGTTTGGCGTGGCGTGCCGTCCTTTGATTCCTGGGTCCGTCCAAAAGTTCCTTTTTCCGGTGGGTTGCGTCATACTGGCGGTCGAGGCTGCCCGCTTGACTGCGGACTCTGCCCAGGGCACGGCCAACGGACCTGTACCGCCCTGGTGGAAATAACCAGCCGCTGCAATCTCAACTGCCCCGTCTGCTTTGCCGACAGCGGCGGCAACGCCAGCGACCCAGGCCTGGAAGAGCTGGCATCCACCTTTTCCCAGTTGATGGAGACGACCGGTGGCTGCAACCTGCAGCTTTCAGGCGGCGAGCCTACCGTCCGAGAAGACCTCCCCCATATTGTCGAGCTGGCTCGGAAAACCGGGTTCTCCTTTATCCAACTCAACACCAACGGGCTGCGCCTGGCCGAAGATCCGGACCTGGCGATCCAGCTCAAGCAAGCCGGCCTCTCTTCGGTGTTTCTCCAGTTCGATGGGGTCCGCGACGCGGTGTTTTCCACCCTGCGAGGGCGCGCACTTTTCGAACGTAAGCTCCGCGCTATCGACAACCTTTCCACCGCCGGTCTCGGCATCGTGCTGGTGCCGACCGTGGTACGCGGTGTCAATACCGATCAACTCTGGCGGATCATCCGTTTTGGCCTTGATCGGCAGCCCCACGTGCGGGGCGTCCACTTCCAGCCCATCAGCTATTTCGGGAGATTCCCTGAGAATTTTGTTCCCGACCATGTTACCCTGCCGGAAGTCATGCAGGCCCTGGCTAAGCAAAGTGCCGGGGTGCTGCATGTTGAGGACTTTCATCCTCCCGGTTGCGAACACGCTCTCTGCTCTTTCTCTGCGCGCTACCTGGTCGAGGAAGACGGTCGAATGCGGTCGCTTGGCTCCGCCGGCAGCTGCGATTGCAGTCCGCAGCCCGCCGAGCAGGGAGCGATCACCTCGATAAACGCCACCGCCCGCCAGTGGGGACATGTTCTGCCGATGTTCCAGGGAGATGGCGGCGAACCCGAGCCGGAAGACGAGTTGAGCCGGTTTTTGCACCGGGCCCGTACCCATACCTTTTCCATCTCGGCGATGGCCTTCCAGGATTGCTGGAACTTGAATCTGGAGCGGCTGCAGGGCTGTTGCATTCATGTGGCTCAAGCCGACGGCCGACTGATCCCCTTCTGCAGTTTCAACCTCACCGCTCGCAACGGTCGCTCGCTCCATCGTCCGCAGCCGAAAAAAGCGGATGCCGGCGAAGACGGCGCATCGCAGGATGGCGGAGGACGGCGTAATTGAGCGGAGTGACGGGAAAAGACGGGACGCGATACGAAAGGACCCCGGTTGACGCCCTCGTCGCGAAGCGACTCGGGCTGCGCGAACCGCTTGTTCGGCATGATCTGGAGAAAGCGCAATTGGCGCTTCTGCGCCAGACCATCGACCATGCTAGATCTGGCAGTCCGCTCTATCGTCGGCGATTGGTCGAGGTAGAGATCGACTCCCTGCAAGCCGAGACAGACCTGGAACGAATCCCCCTGCTCACAGCAGCTGATTTGGCGACGGAAGGATCCCAATTGCTTGCGGTTTCGCTCAGCCAGGTTGCGAGGGTCGTAACGTTGCAAACCTCGGGTTCCACCGGCGAGCCAAAGCGCTTATCGTATAGTACGGATGATCTGAGAGCTACCCGGGAATTTTTCTGGTACGGAATCAAAAGCCTCATAGGGAGCGATGATCGGGTCTTGGTGCTGCTGCCCTGGGAAGTCCCCGATGGGGTAGGGGATTTGCTTATCCGGGTGCTCCTCGAGAAAGGCGTACATGCCGAGGGGCTCTGGCCGCCGCTCGATCCGGCAGAGACTGCGGCGATCATAGAGGAGCGGCAGTTGAGCTGCGTGGTGGGGCTTCCTCAGCATTTGTTGGCCCTCTCGATTTCCCTCCAACCGGGACTGGTACGCTCCATGCTGCTCTGTTCGGATTATGCGCCGCCGACCTTGCGTCGGCGAATCGAGAAGGGATGCGGCTGCGAGACGTTTCTCCACTACGGCTCAACCGAATCGGGACTTGGAGGTGCCGTCGAATGCCGGCTCCATAACGGATGCCATCTGCGGGAATCCGATCTGCTGGTGGAAATTATCAATCCTGTAAGCGGCTTACGGATGCCGGAAGGTGAGAGGGGCGAGGTGGTGATCACGACGCTCGGTCGTCGGGCCATGCCGCTTATCCGTTACCGAACCGGCGATCTCGGCCGACTGGAGCGTTCGCCGTGTGGTTGCGGTGGAATCACGGCACGCCTCCTGGATATTGGCGGTCGGATGCGAGGCGTATCGCTGGCATCCGGAGAGCTGTTGTTCGCGAGGGATCTCGATGATACGCTCTACGAGGCAGCCGGCCTTCTCGATTACCGGGCGGCGCTGGATCGGGTGGGTGACAGTGACCGCCTGCAGCTGGAGGTGGTGGCGGTACCCGGAACCAGAGGCCTTGAGGATGAAGTCAGGCGCCTGCTCTTGCAGATGGCTTGCATCCGGGATAGTGTGGCCCTGGAAAAATTGGTTGTGGGCGCTGTGCGACAGGTCGACCGGTTTACCGCGACCCATACGGTGAAAAGAACAATTCTTGATCAACGCTGAGGTGAAGTGTAATGCGATATATTCTCGACCCCCTGGTTCGTACCCTGGAGAAGGGCGAACCCGTGGTGCTGGCCACCATTGTCCGCAATTCCGGCTCGGCGCCACGAACCTCCGGCGCTCGCATGCTGGTACGTGCCGACGGATCGCTGGCCGGCAGTGTCGGCGGTGGCGCCCTTGAGGGCAAGTGCCAAGCCAAGGCCGCAGAGTTGATGCAAAGTGGAGATGCGTTTGCCGAACTCGAATTTGTCTTGCATGCCAATTCGGCAGCTGATGCCGGCATGGTGTGCGGTGGCGATGTCACGGTGTTGCTGCAGCGGCTGGAGCCCGACTCGCTGACGTTGCTGCGACCGCTGCTGGAGGCATACAGCCGTGGTGAGCGGCCGGTGCTGTTGACCTCCTTGCCCCATGGCGACTCAGCACCCAGGATGCTTCTGCTCGATGCCCAAGAGAACACCGATATTCCCGCAGAGCTATGCGAGGAAATTCGCCGTCGGAGCCGAAGGGCACCTTTTTTGGCGGGATCGGGTGATCTGGAATTTTTCGTCGAACCCCTGGTCCATCCTGGTACCGTGCAACTTGTCGGCGCCGGTCATGTGGCGCTTGCCACCGCTGAATGCGCCGCCTTTGCCGGATTTGAGGTGGTGGTCATGGACGATCGCGCCGATTTTGCCAACCGCGAGCGCTACCCTTGGGCCAAAGAGGTTCGTGTCCTGAAATCGTTCGATAATTGCCTGGAAAGACTGGGGCCGGACGATTACGTAGTGATCGTCACTCGCGGCCATCTCCACGATCGCGAGGTCCTGGCCCAGGCGCTTGGCACCGACGCCGGCTACATCGGCATGATCGGCAGCAAGAGTAAACGGGCCGCCGTCTACAAGGCGCTCCGAGAGGAAGGTTTCACCGACGCCCACCTGCAGCGGGTCTACAGTCCAATCGGGCTCACCATCGGCGCCGATACCCCCGAAGAGATCGCCATCAGCATTGTCGCGGAGCTGGTGCAGGTCCGGGCAGCGTTGGGCGCATGAAAGGGCGACAGCCGGGCAATTGTCGGCTGCAGCCAAGGAATTTCAAACAGTTCTCCATTTGTACGGACTGAATTTCCGATGAAAGTTTCCGCCGTCATCCTGGCCGCCGGCTATTCGTCGCGGATGGGAGAGTTCAAGCCGTTGATGCAACTGGGCGGCCGCTCGGTGCTGGCCTGTTGTGCCGGCATTTTCAGAGGGGCAGGGGTTGAAGATATCGTTGTGGTCACCGGCCATCGGGGGGAAGAGGTCGCGGATGAAGCCGCTCGACTCGGGTTGCGACCCGTCGCCAATCCCGATCATGACGAGGGCATGTTTTCCTCGGTTTGCCAGGCGGTGGCTGACTTGCAACCTCGGAAAATGGATGGTTTTTTTCTTCTTCCGGTTGATATCCCCCTCATCTATCCGGCGACCGTCGCCGCCCTGCTCGACGCTTTCGACGGCAGCTCGGTCGTCTTTCCGGTTTTTGACGGAGAACGCGGCCATCCGCCGCTCATCCCCGCCCGCCTCATCCCCGCCATCCAGGTCCATGACGGCCACGGAGGACTGGCGACCTTGCTGGCCACCGAAGCCCATTGCGAGGTGGCGGTCTGGGATCGGGGCACCCTTCTCGATGCTGACCGTCCCGAGGATTTCGCCGCCCTGGTGCGGAGAGCGGCGAGGATGGATATCGGTGATCCAGACGAAGCAATGGCCCTGGCCCGCCTGATGATGCCGGAAAAGGGTGTGGCCCATGGGTTGGGTGTGGCCCGAGTGGCCGTCGCGCTTGGCCGTGAGATCAATCGCCATCGCGCGGTGCAGGAACGCCCACTCGATCTCGATCTACTCTTTAACGCCGGCCTGCTCCACGATATTGCCAAAGGCGGGCCGAATCACGAGGCCAGGGGAGCTGAGATGCTCTCGGCCCTTGGACTCTTCCGGCTTGCCCCGATCGTTGCGGCCCATCGCGATGCCCGGCTGCCGCAGTCAGGGGCGTTGACTGAAAAAGAGCTGGTCTGTCTGGCCGACAAACTGGTGCGCGGGCGCTCGAGAGTACCCATCGAGCAACGATTCGAGGAAAAGTTGCGCAAGTACGCCGGAGACCCCGAGGCCTGCCGTGCCATCAGGGGTCGGCTGGCCACGGCGCAGTCCCTGAGACGACAGGCAGAACGGGCTGCCGGAAGGCCGCTTGCCGAAATCCTTGATGCGGAAATGCCGTCGTGACCACCATCCTCCTCATCCGCCACGGAGATATTGGGCAATCCAGGCCGCGCCGTTTTATCGGCCAGACCGACCTGCCCCTGACCGAGCGGGGGCGGCAGCAAATGGAGCGGCTAAAGGGTGTGCTGGCAGGCTATGCAATGGATCGGGTGGTGTGCAGTCCCCTTGGGCGCTGTCGGGAAAGTGCGGCCATTCTCTGCTCACGCCTGGACGTTGATCCGGAAGTCGTCGACGAACTGCGGGAAATCGGTCTGGGGAGTTGGGAAGGTCTGTGTGTAGATGAGGTGCGACAACGTTTTCCCGGCGCCTATGAGGAGCGCGGCCGAAGCATGGCCGGCTTTCGGCCGGAGGGCGGTGAGAGTTTTCTCGACCTGCAGCACAGGGTCTGGCCGGTTCTGGAGCGGATAGCCCGCGGTCAGGACGAGCGGGTGGCGATAGTAGCCCACGCCGGCGTAAACCGGGTGCTGCTCTGCCGGATCCTCGGCATGGCGCTTGAAAACCTCTTTCGGCTGGAACAGGGCTATGGCTGCTGCAGCGTGATCCGGCATCGCCGGCAGCAGTTTTCGGTGGCATGTCTCAACCTCTGTCCGGAAGATCCGCTCCCCCGGTAATAGCGCGCTGTCCCAGGACTCTCTCGGAGCCCCCCCCTTTATTCCCTTTCAATTTTTCAGCTGTTTAGTCAACTCGGGCAGGGCATCGATGGTCCAAGTGGGCGGGACAGGCAAGGATTTCGCATCGGAGTGGCTCCAGGTGACGAAGACCGTGTCGATGCCGGCGCCGGAGCCGCTGCAGATGTCGTAGTGAGCATCGCCGACGAATACGGTGTTTTCCCTGGCGGCGCCGAGCAGGGCCATCGCCTTCAAGGCCGGTTCCGGGTCGGGTTTATGCCTGTGGGTATCCTCAGGGGTGACGAGGACTTCGAAATATTTTGCGGTGTCGGTGGATTCGAGGATGACATCGAGGCTGAAGCGTCGTCGCGACGTCACCACTGCCAGTTGCTTGCCCGCCGATTTCAGGGCCGCAAGCGTTGCGGCGGCTCCGGGGAAAAGCGTCACGCTGTCACCCATGATCTCGAGCTGGTAGTGCAGGTAATCATCGAGGATCGGATCGAAATCGTGGTCAGGGCCCAGGTGCTGGATCAGCTGGTCATGCAGGGGGCTGCCGATGCCGCTGATGATGTGTTCCCGGGGCAGGGGACTCCCATTGTATTTCCTGGTGATGTACTCAAAGCAACGGCAGATGAGGTCCACGGTATCGAAGAGGGTGCCGTCGGCGTCGAACAGATAGGTGTCGTATATCTTCATTGATAGTTTCTTTTGTAGAGAACTCTCTTTGTGTCTCGGTTGACGTTGAGCGTGATTATCTTTTATTATTATATTATTGCATAAATAGACAAGATGACAACCTGGAAGCGGTAGCGGTTGCCGCAGCGGGGCGCAAGGCGAGGTGTCGGGCGGAGTGGCGCCGCATCCGATGTAAAAGAGGAGGAGGGGAGACATGCCGGTTATCACCATTTCGAGAGGATCGTACAGCCGGGGCAAGGAAGTCGCCGAGTCCCTGGCGAAAAGATTGGGTTACGAGTGTGTCTCACGGGACATTCTTCTCGAGGCCTCCTCGGAGTTCAACATCCCGGAAATCAAGCTGGTGAAGGCCCTGCATGACGCCCCGTCGGTGCTCGATCGTTTCCGGCATGGGCGAGAGCGGTATATCAGCTATTTCCTCTCCGCTTTCCTTACGCACATGAGCAAGGACAACGTCGTCTATCATGGTCTGGGCGGCCATTTTTTCCTGCAGGAGATTTCCCATGTCCTTAAAATCCGGATCATCGCCAACATGGACGACAGGGTGAGAGAGGAGATGAAACGGGAAAGCTGCTCAGCCGACCAGGCGCGGCACAACCTCAAAAAAGACGACGAGGAACGTCGAAAATGGGGGCTCCATCTCTACGGCCGCGATACCTGGGACAGCCGGCTCTACGATATGGTGCTGCATATCGACACCATGTCTGTTGAGGATGTGGTGGGGATCATCGCGGATACTGCCGAAAAAAAGAAATTCCAGGCCACCCCGGAATCCATGGCCAAACTTCGCGAACGGACACTGCTCGCCAATATCCACGCCCGGATCGTCGATCTCTCCCCCGAGGCCACGGTGAGGATGACGGAAAAAGGCGTCATTGTTATCGGCAACCTCGAAGGTTCCCTGAAAAACGACCCCAAGACGCGGGAAGAGACCGCCTATGCCTTGAGAAAGACCTTCGCTCTGGCCGATGTCGTGTTCGATGAGTCCGGCTGTGCCCCCAAGGATCATCTCAACACCTTTTTCAATATCGATATCCCTTGAGCGGTCCTCGCTCGAAATTCCATTGGTATGGCCGGCATTTCATCACCTCTGCGGCCTGCATGTCGCCATTTTCGAAGAATCCCTCGAGGCCCATGAAGCACCGGATACCCCGGAGGGACACCCGATACATACCTTTATGCGGGAAAACCAGCTCTTTCCCTTCCTGGAAAAACGCGGTGTTACCGGGCCTTCACAGGTGATGTGGTCGATTTGCGACGATATCCGCGGCCAGCTGAATCGAGTATTTCGCCGTGCGCGACAAGGAGCAGCGCTATCGCGGGTGCCTCGAGGTTTCTCAGGACGTCACGGGAATCAGAAAACTCGAGGGGCAGCGACGGCTGCTCGATTGGCAGTGAGTCGATCGGATTGGTCGGGTCAACAGCGGTTTTTGGTAAGAAAAGAGAGCACGGTGCCCATCATCTCGTGTATCTCCTCGTATCGCTCGCTTGGAGCGGCGAGGATCTCTTCTTCGCTCTGCAGATACCTGCCGGGAACGAGTTCGTGAGCGCAGTGTGAGACGATCTCCCGCGCCGACTCCGGAGTGGTTTCGAGGTGAAACTGCAAGCCGATGACGGCATCACCGATCTGGAAGGCCTGGTTCCGGCATGCCGTGCTGCTCGCCAGACGGACCGCGCCAGGGGGCAGGTCGAAGGTCTCGCCGTGCCAGTGAAAGACGGTGAGCGCAGGGGGAAAGCGCAGCTGCGACTCGCCCGGATCGGCAGCCCCCTCGACTCGGAAACCAGCCGATCTCCTTTTCCTCGTTGGGGAAGATTTTCGCCCCCAGGCAGCCCGCGATCAGCTGGGCCCCGAGGCAGATTCCCAGCACCGGTTTACCGGTTTCCATCACCTGGCGCAGAAAACGTTTTTCAGGCGTCAGCCAGGGGTAGACCGCTTCGTCGTTAATGCTCATGGGGCCTCCCATGACAACAAGCAGATCGAAGTCGTCGGGTTCGGGAAACTCGGCGGTCTCAAACAGATGGGTGGAGGTGATCGTGTAGCCGGCATCGATGAGCCAGGGCTCGATGCTGCCGAGCCCTTCAAAGGGGACGTGTTGGAGATAGTGCGCTCGCATGGCATTGCCTTCGTGGTTATGAAAATATCGATTTGTTGAAATGGTTTACATCGTGTCTTCTTTCAATCAAAAATTCGTATGCAGGTCAAGGGGAACCGTTGACCGGGCTCGAGCCGTGGGACAGGCACAGCTCTATTGGCGTCCACCGATCAAGCGCGGATGGCACTCGAATGCGGCGCCGGTCTGAGCGCTCCCCCCTTAATAGCGCACCTGGTTGCGGCCCCGGTCCTTGGCTTGATACAGCATGGCATCGGCCGCTCGCACCAGCTCCAGCGGCGATGAATTCGGGATTGGAACCTGATTGGCCACGCCAAGACTGATGGTTACCACGCCGGTGGGCGAGTCGGAATGAGGCATGCCCAGAGCGCTCACTTTGTCGTGGATCGCCTGCGCCACCTTCACCGCCTCGGTCAATCGCACCTCCGGCAGCAATACCGCGAATTCTTCTCCGCCATAGCGGGCGGCCACGTCTCCCGGTCGTCGCACCGTCTCGCGGAAAATCTGGGCCACGCGGCGGAGGCAACTGTCTCCGGCGGTATGCCCGTAATGGTCGTTATACTGTTTGAAAAGGTCGATATCCGCCAAAATGAGGGCGAGATGATGCCGCGAGCGCATGTTGCGCCGCCATTCCTTTTCCAGGGTCTCGTTGAAAAATCGACGGTTGTGGATTTCGGTCAACCCATCGAGCATGGCCAGATTTTCCAGCAGGTCGTTCTTGCGTTTGAGGTCGAGGTGCATGCGCACCCTGGCCTTGATCACCGGCATGACGAAGGGTTTGGTAATATAATCCACCGCTCCCAGCTCCAGCCCGTGCACCTCGTCTTCCCGGGCACCCTTGGCGGTGATGAAAATAATCGGGATATTCTGGGTTCGTTCTTCCGCTTTGAGTCGGCGGCACACGGTAAAGCCGTCCATGCCGGGCATCAGGATGTCGAGCAGGATAAGATCTGGCGGCTGCTCGCTACGTGCGAGGATAAGGGCGCGCTCGCCGGTAGTGGCGACCTGGATGCGGTACTCGTCTTTGAGGCCTATGGCCAGGGCCTTGATATTTGTCGCCAGATCGTCAACGATAAGCAGCGTCTCGCTGTGCCTGGGTGTCATGGAGGTGCACCGGGTACGAGAAACCTGCGGAGTTCCCTGACCAGTTCGATGCCGGTGGGATAGTCAATTTCGCTGACGGCGAGTTCCAGCCGTCGGGTCAGTTCCGGATGGTCGGGCAGAGCGGCCGCGATGTGCCGGATCTCTTCCTCCTCGACGAAAAATCCGCCTGCGAGTTGTTGTTCGAGGTCGGCGAGGAGGCGGTGGGCGGTGGCGATATCGACGGGGCCTGTGGGGAGCGCGGCGGACTCGTCGGTGTCGCACGTTTCAAGCACGGCCAATGCTTCGTAAGCCGAGTGCAGGGCGGTTTCCAGCTCAGTGCCGAGGGCGGTATATCGCACGTTGTCCCCGTCGATCACGGCCTGTTCCAGGGCAACGGCGCAGTCGAATACGCGCTGGGCGCCGACAGCTCCCGCCACGCCTTTTACGGTGTGGGCCAAATGGTGCAGCGTTTCCAGGTCCTGCCGGTTGAGGGCGGCGGTGATGGCGCTTCGCCGCTTACGGCAGGTTCGGCGGAAATCGTGGAGAACCTGGAGGTACACCTGGTATTTGCCGGAGAACCGTTTCAGGCCGTCTATCAGGTCGAAACCATCCACCGCAGGCAGTTGCAGTTTGTTTAATTTGGTGGAATTGTATTGCTTTTCGTTGATTAACCCGGTGGCCAGCCAGCGACCGAGGATTTCGCGGAGCTGTTCGGGATCGATGGGTTTGGCAAGATAATCGTTCATCCCCGCGGCCAGGCATTTTTCGCGTTCGCCGTCGATGTTATGGGCGGTCAGCGCGATTACCGGCAGCTCCTTGAGTCCCTCTTGACGCCTGAGCAGTTGGGTGGTCTGGAATCCGTCCAGGCCCGGCATGTGGATGTCCATCAGTACTGCGTCGCAATGTTCGGTTTTCAGCCACTGCACCATCTGATGGCTGTCGGCGACACTGGCCGCTTCCAGGCCGATGGTTCGCAGGATGTCCACGGTGATCCGGCGATTCAGCTCATTGTCGTCGACAATCAGTATCCGGGGGGCCGGTGAGCACCGGTCTGGAGCCGAGGCGAGGGCCTTTTCCTCCCGTATCTTCCGCGGCTCGGCAGCAAGCGATAGTTTCAAGGTCTCCAGGATGGTGCTGAACAGTGCCGGAGGGCTTACCGGTTTCATGATGAAATGACGCACATCGTGTTTCTGGGCCTCGCGGATCAGCTCTTCCCGGCCATGGGCCGTGAGCATGATGATAGCCGGTGAGCAGTCGGCCAGTCGGGGATCGGTTCGTATCCGCTGGATGGTCTCCAGCCCGTCGACTTCCGCCATTTTCCAATCGAGGATCATCAGCTGGTAACTGGTGTCTCCGGCTTTGCGGAGCATCTCCAGCGCCTCCTGTCCGGATTTGGCCGTATCGGCTGTCAGACCGAAGAATCGCAGCCAGTCGGCCAGGCTCTTCCGGGAGCCGTCATGGTCCTCGGCCACCAGGACCTTGATATTGTGCAGGCCGGCCGGCATGATCAGACGAGTGGCTTCCTGTTCCCGATCGATGGCAAGAGGCAGGGTGAAAAAGAACCGACTGCCGAGATCAGGCGTGCTTTCGAGGCCGATTTCCCCACCCATCAGTTCCACCAGCCGCTTACTGATGGCGAGCCCCAGGCCGGTTCCCCCGTATCTGCGGGTGATCGAAGCGTCGGCCTGGGAAAAACTCTGAAACAACCTGCTCTGTTGTTCGGGGGTGATGCCGATGCCGGTATCCTGCACCGAGAAGCGGAGCCGTGTCGATTTTCCCTGGTTGCCCGCGGTGGCGTCGAGTTGCTCGACCGTAAGCACCACCTCCCCCTTGTCGGTGAATTTTACCGCATTGGTCACCAGGTTGGTCAGCACCTGGCGCAACCGCAGGGGATCGCCCACCAGCCGTGATTTCATATCCACATCCATGGCGCAAACCAGCTCCAGCCCTTTCATCTCCGCCCACTGGGCGACCATGGCGAGGCTCTCGGCCACCACCTCGAAGAGATCGAAGGGAACGGATTCGGTTTCCAGCTTGCCGGCTCCGATCTTGGAAAAATCCAGGATGTCGTTGATGATGCCCAAAAGAGCACTCTGGGTCGTGGCGATATTCTGGACGTATTCGCGCTGAATGGGCGATAGTTCGGTCTGCAGGAGAAGGTAGCTCAGTCCCTTTATGGCGTTGATCGGGGTACGGAGCTCGTGGCTCATGTTGGCGAGAAACTCACTCTTGGCCTGGCTGGCGGCCTCCGCTGCCTTTCGGGCCCGCTGCTGGTCCCTTGCCAGCGCCCGTTGGGTGACGTCTGTAGCGACGGTGCCGACGGCACGGATGTTTCCCTGCTGGTCGAGCAGCGGATACCTCAGCGTCAGACATGTGCGTGTTCGGTCCGAGAGTTCCACCGTTTCCTTGGATTCATGAGATCGTTGCGTCCTCACTACCTGGTGATGAGCGCTGGTAGAGGCCTCGGCGACGGAGCCCGGCAAAAGCTCACGGTCGGTTCGGCCAAAGAGTTCGCTCTCCCTCTCGACGCCGTACATTTCCCGGTAGCTGCGGTTGGCGAACAGGTATCCACCCTCACGGTTTTTGAGGCAGATGCCTGTTGGCGCAGCCTCGAGAACCGCGAAGAGGAGTTCGGGATCGCAACGCGGGGTGAATTCTGCAGCGTTCGGCCCGTTCTGAGCAGGCAAGTTGGTGGCATTACACGCAGCCCGCGTGCCACCTCCCTCTGGTTTCATGCGTTTAGTTTTCCGCCTTGTCATTGCGTTCTGGTGAACGTTTGCACTTTGTCGGTTGGGTCGATATATGGCAACCACAGAGGATGGTTGCTCAATTTCTTCCAGGATGTGAGTGGGGTCGTGAGGGTCTGTTGTCGAAACTCCGTTTGACGTTTTGTGGTTGTGGCTCTTGGTCTAGAACTCCTAAGACGGCCGGTATTTAGGTAAAAGGTTCCAGTCGGTCAATCTTCTGAAACCTTAGCCATTGCGGCAGCCTCTGTGAAGGGGGATCGACCATGAAGCCGGAGGTAAAACCGGGATTCATTGGGCGCAAAAGCGCGAGGGCGCATAGACCTCGACCTTGGCAGGTCAAGTGCTCGAAAGTCGCCCGGGTTGAGGCCGGAGAATCCTGGAAAGGCGGATATGATTGCGTCTGCCCCTGATCGCTACATGTGAATTGCCCGTTTTTCCACCGCCAGCGCCGCTTCCCTCACGGCCTCGGACAGGGTGGGATGGGCATGAAAGGTTACGGCGATGTCGCGGATGCTGCCGCCAAAACTCATGACCGTCACCGCTTCCGAGATGAGTTCAGAGGCGTGCGGGCCAAGGATATGTACGCCAAGCACCTTGCCGGAATCCGGGGTGGCCAAAATCTTGACGAATCCCTCGGTGGCTTCCAGGCACTTGGCGCGGCCGCTGGCCCCGAAGGGAAACTTCCCGACACGATAAGCAATATCGGCGTCTTTCAGCGATTCTTCCGTCCGGCCCACCGAGGCGGCTTCCGGCCAGGTGTAGACAATCGCGGGCACCAAGTCATATTCCACACGGGCGAAATGCCCGGCAAGTCGCTCGGCGAAGGCGATTCCCTCTTCCATGGCCTTGTGGGCCAGCATCGGTCCATCGATCAGGTCGCCGATGGCCGAGATACCGCGCGCGTCGGTGGCAAACCGCTCGTCCACCCTTGCCCTTCCCCTGTCGTCGAGGCGAACGCCGGCTTCCTCGAGTCCCAACCCCTCCGTGAGCGGTTTTCTGCCGACAGCGACCAAGACCTTGTCGCAGGAGAGCTCCCTGTGGCTCGCTCCCGATTCGATTTGCACGACCGTGGCTCGCTTGCGCTCTTCGTAGCCGCTCACCCGTGAATCGGTGAGTATGGTGAGGCCCTGGCGTTTCAAGGAGCGAACCAGCGCCTCGGTCAGCTGCCGATCGGTGTTGGACAAGATATGGGGCAGCGCCTCCACCACTGTCACTTTGGCGCCGAGACGGCACCAGACCGAACCCAGCTCCAGCCCGATAAAGCCGCCTCCCACCACCACAAGGTGGTCGGGCACGCGTTCAAGGGCCAGAGCCTCCCGTGAACCGATCACTGATGTGCCGTTAAAGGCAAGGGCAGGGATTTCCACCGGTTTGCTACCGGTGGCAAGCAGAATCTCTGGCGAGTACAGCTGGTGGTCCGGCTCGCTTGCGTCCTCGGCGCTCACGGCTACCGCCTGCCGGTCGCCCTCTTGCGGCCCGGCTAGTCTGGCGGTGCCGGTGAAAAGGGTGATGCCGTTTTTCTTGAACAAAAAGGCGATGCCTTCCGTCAGCCGTTTGACCACCTCCTGCTTGCGCGCCATCATCGCCGCCAGGTCGAGCCGTGGTGGGTCGACCTCGATGCCGTGCACGGCCAAACCGCGCGAGGCCATGGCATACAGCTCGCTCGAGTCGAGTAGCGCCTTGCTGGGAATGCATCCTTCGTTAAGGCAGACGCCGCCCAGCCGCCGCCGTTTCTCCACCACCGCCACCCGCATCCCCAGCTGAGCGGCACGGATGGCAGCCACATAGCCTCCCGGGCCTGCGCCGATAACGATGAGATCAAAGGTTGTGTCGTCCATTGCCTTGCTCCAGGCGCCGGGGTCTTTACGGGTCGCGGCGCATTCGGTTCTTTTTTTTCGTGGTGTTCGGGTCAGGTTTCCAGAAACATCTTCTCAGGCGACTCGATCCATTGCTTGAGTTTTTTCAAGAAACTCACGGACTGCCGACCGTCGATGATCCGGTGGTCGTAGGACAAGGCCAGATACATCATAGGGCGAATGACCACTTGCCCGTCCCGGGCCACCGGCCGATCCTGGATGGCGTGCATGCCCAGGATCGCGCTCTGGGGCGGGTTGAGAATGGGGGTGCTGAGCAGAGATCCGTAGACGCCGCCGTTGGAGATGGTAAAGGTGCCTCCTTCGAGTTCGGCGATGGTGAGACTGCCCCTTTTCACCTTGTCCACAAATCCCTCGATGGTTTTTTCTATCTCGGCGAAATGCAGCCGATCGGCATCGCGAATAACCGGCACCACCAGTCCCCGCTCGCCACCGATGGCGATGCCGATATCGTAGTAGTTGTGGTAGACGATATCGTTGCCGTCGATCTGTCCATTCACTTCGGGAAATTCCTGCAGGGCCAGGGTGCACGCCTTGACGAAAAACGACATGAATCCAAGCGAAACCTCGTGCCGTTTTTTGAAGTCTTCCTTGTAGTGCTGCCTCAGCGTGATGACACGGCTGAGATCGGCCTCGTTGAATGTGGTCAACATCGCCGTCTGCTGCCGGGCCGCCAGCAGGCGCTCGGCGATCCGCTTACGGATCGGGGTCATCGGTTTTCTGGTGGTGGTTCTCTCTGGTTTCAGGGGGGTGGAGGCAGGGGTGCCTTGGGGTTGCTGCGGCGGCTTTTTTGCGTCGGCTTGCTCTGCGGACGGCGGGGATTGGGCGGCCGGTCGAGCTGGAGCCTGCTCTGCCTCTTTCGGCTTGTGTCGCTTGAGCTTATCGAGGTGGGTGAGCACGTCTTCGATCGTGATCCGTCCTTCCCGGCCGCTGCCCTGGATATCCTCTGGTTGCAAGTCGTGTTCTTCGAGCAATCGGCGGGCCGCCGGTGATATCGCCTCCTGCTGTGGTGAGACTGCTTCAGGTTGAGTAGCACGTTTGGTCTCAGCGGTTTCTTCGGGCTCGGCTTCTTCGGCTCGAGGCGTCGGCTCATCCGTGGAAGGCGCCCCTCCTTCATCGATTACGCCTATCACCTCACCAATCTTGACCGTTTCCCCTTCCTGGGCGCTGGTGGACAAAACCCCGTCGGCATCGGCGTGCAGCTCGATGGCCACCTTGTCCGTTTCGATCTCGCAGAGAACTTCGTCTTTGTGCACCGGGTCGCCGTCGTGTTTGTGCCATTTTACCAGCAGCGCCTCGTATACCGACTCGCCGATTTCCGGAATTCTGATCTCCATATCTCTCCCCGGGTGGTTGCGATGATGAGGGTGAAATATCTCAACGGTTGAAAACTGTCTTAATAATTTTTTCCTGCTCCAGTTTGTGCCGCAGATGGGAGCCGGCAGCCGGCGAGGCGGCCTCGTCCCGGCCGATGTATTCCGGCTCTTTGCCCAATATGGTGGTGAGATACGGGCGGATGAACGACCACGTCCCCATGTTGGCCGGCTCCTCCTGCACCCAGGTGAATCGGGTCGCCTGTTGGTAGCGTTCGAGTTCCTCGCGGAGCAGGTCGTCGCGTAAGGGGGAGAGTTGCTCCACTCTGACAATGGCCAGATCCCCGCGTTCGAGTTCCTCTTGTTTACCGGTGAGTTCCACCGCGATCTTGCCGGAGCAGATGAGCACCTCCCTGACCGAATGGTACGTATTGCCATAGGCCAGCACCTCCTGAAAGCCTCCAGTGCTGAAATCCTCCAGAGCCGAGACGCAACGGGGGTGACGCAGCAAACTCTTGGGCGTGAAGACGATCAGAGGTAAGCGGAAGGCTTGCTTGACCTGGCGGCGCAACAGGTGAAAATATTGCGCCGGGGTGGAGGGGTAAGCGACCTGGATATTGCCTTTGCCGACGAGTTGCAGGAATCGCTCCATCCTGGCGCTGGAATGTTCGGGCCCTTGCCCTTCGTAACCGTGGGGCAGCAGCATGACCAGTCCGCTGCCCCGGCTCCATTTAGTGGTACCGCTGGCAATGTATTGGTCGATGATGACCTGGGCGCCGTTGGCGAAATCGCCGTATTGCGCTTCCCAGACGGTCAGTATCTCCGGCGCTGCCTGGGAGTAGCCGTATTCAAACCCGAGAACGCCGGCCTCGGAGAGCATGCTGTCGTAGGGCGTGAACGCGGCGCCGGGAGCGGCTGTTGCCGCAAGCGGTGTGAAGTTGCGTTCGGTTTTCATGTCGATCAAAACCGAATGCCTCTGACTGAAAGTGCCGCGCACACTGTCCTGGCCGCTGAGTCGTACTCCCACTCCTTCGCTGAGCAAGCTGGCAAAAGCGAGGGCTTCGGCGCCGGCCCAATCGATGCTTGTGCCGGTAGCCACCGCCTCCTGTCGTTTTTTCAACAGGGTTGCGATCCGTGGATGAGGAGTGAAGTCGGGAGGCAGAACGGCCATCCGCTTTGCCAGCTCCTTCAAGGTTGGCTGTGCCACACCGGTTGCGACCTGTTCTGGCGACCAGTGACGCTGGTACCTGCTCCATTGTCCCTTGAAACCGGCTGGCTTGGGGTGGGGTTCTTCGCCAAAAGCGTTTTCGAGCCGCTCACTGGTTTTCTCAAGCATCTCTTCGATAAGGGTCTTCTCGACGCCTTGAGCAGCAAGGGTTTCGCCATAGATATGGTGCACTGACGGGTGGGCTTTGATCTTTTCGTACATCAGCGGTTGGGTGAAATAGGGCTCGTCTCCCTCGTTGTGGCCGTGCCGCCGGTAGCAGATCAGCTCCACCACCACGTCCTGGTGAAATTTCTGGCGGTAATCAAGCGCCAGGGTAACCGCGTGGACCACAGCTTCCGGGTTTTCGCCGTGGACATGGAAGATGGGGATCATCAGCATTTTCGCGACATCGGTGGCATAGCAGGTAGACCTCGCTTCAAAGGGCATGGTGGTGAAACCGATCTGATTGTTGATCACCACATGCAGGGTGCCGCCTGTTCGGTAACCGGGTAGCTGCGAGAGGTTGAGCGTCTCGGCGACGATGCCCTGGCCGGCGAAGGCGGCGTCGCCGTGCAGGAGCAATGGCAGGATCTTCTCCCGGGCGGTGTCTTTCTCCCGGTCCTGCCTGGCCCGGACCTTGCCTTCCACCACCGGATTGATCGATTCCAGGTGACTGGGGTTTGGCGCCATGGCAACGTGAATACGCTTGCCGCCGGGCAGGTCGATATCGGCTGAGTAGGCTGTATGGTATTTGACGTCGCCGTCGCCTATGAAGTCGGGTCGGCCGCCGTTTTTGAATTCGGCGAAAATGTTTGCATAGGGCTTTCCCAGAATGTTTGCCTGGATGTTCAAGCGGCCGCGATGGGGAGTGCCGAGAATGATATCGGTTATCCCCAGCGTGCCCGAATGGCCGATGAGGCTGTCGAGCAAAACGATAAGGGTTTCACCGCCTTCGAGGGAAAAGCGAGTCTGGCCGACGAATTTTCTATTGAGAAAGGCTTCGAACAGGGCGGCTTCCTGAAGTTTTTTGAGAATGGTCAGCTTCTTTTCCAGGGAAAACGAGGTGGTGTTTCTGCTGGTCTCCATCTTCTCGAGCAGCCACTCGCGCTCTTCTGGCTCCTGGACATGCATGAACTCCACGCCGATGGCGCCGCAATAGGTCGCCTGCAGCACCTCCAGGATCTCCGCTAGAGTCGTCTCGCTTTTATTGAACGTGGGGACGAGAAAGCTCCGGGCAAGATCCTCCTCGCCTAGCTCGAAGCGGTCGAGCTGCAGCAGGGGGTGTTCGGCGGGGCAGGGCGACAATGGATCGGTACAGGCCATGAGATGACCCATGTTTCTATAGCGATGGATGAGGGCCTGGATGCCGAATAGTTTTCCGGCGGAAGGCTGGGTCGGACCCTGCGGCACCGGTTTGCGCCCGCTTCCGAACTCGTAGCCGTGGAAAAAGCCGTTCCATTCGGCGGAGACGAGTTCAGGGGACTTTTTCCAGAGAAGATACTGTGATTCCAGCCATTCCGGGCTCATATTGCCGGGAAAGCGCATAAGCTCATTCCTGTGTCCGGACGAAAGAGATCCGGTTATATTAACGAAGATATGGGGAAAAAGGGCACAATCCGACAGGCTCCTAGAAGATAACGGAGGGACGCGCCTCGTTTCCTAACGGTTCAGTATAGCAACTCGGACTGTTTCTGCATATACTGGGAGAAGATATTTTTGTTGAATCCGCTTTTATCGGCGTGAGGAAAGATGTTGAATAGGGGAGACGAATGGGCTAGCCTGAGCTGCGCTTCCGTCAGGTTGGTTCTGGCGGGCCGTTTTTCGCCTCAACACATTCTCCAATGGGAGGAGTCGGACAAAGAGTTCTATGGTCTCACGTATTTCCACGATATTGCCTTTTGTTCTCATCGCCTTGCTTTGCTTCTCGGGGGTGGAACTTGTTCATTTGAGCGTTCAACATTTCCTCTCGGCGCCGGCGGTACACCACAGTAGTTCCATCGCACGCTCGCGGGTGTTGCCGAGGCCGCGGGTCCGGCACGACAGTGCGGCTGCAGATTCAGCGATAAATGTCCATCGCGACCTCTTCGGACCGACGGCAATGAAAACACGCTCGGATGATGACATGATTGCCAGCTTGCGGAAAACCTCTCTGGGCCTTGTGTTGATGGGAACCGCGATCGGCCGAACCAATCGGGCGATCATCCTCGCCAAAAAGGATAAAAAACAGCAGATCTACCAGGTTGGCGATGTGGTGGCGGGGGCACGGATAGCGCGTATCCTCTGGAGGAAGGTCATCTTTGATATCGATGGTCGGGAGGAGATTCTTGATATGAGCGAGGCGGAAAAGTATCGGACCCAATTGGTGATCCCGTCGGTTGCGGCGGCTTCGACGGCGGTTCAGGGTTCGAACGGGGCGGTCGCGGCCGCGGCGAGTCCCCGGCAGGTAGTCGACCAGCTACTGCCGGAACGGATTCGCATCGTTCTGCCGAGCGAGAAGTCAGCGGCTTCCGATGAGTGAGATTCGGCCACGTGGAACGCGCCGCGGGAGATGCACATATTCCCGAGAAGCGGCGTTGCTTGTTGCATGTCCGGGTGCTTATGGTTTTGTTTTGATGATTTCTGTGGTATAGAATCTTTCATAAATGTTTGCAATATCGTTATTGAGGGAGAATACGTATGAAAAACTTTCGGTTATCCTCTCTTTGGCTACTCGTTGTTTTTGCTTTGTTGCTTCAGCCTGCCAATTCTTGGGCCGACAATGCGGATACGGTGGTCAAGGTCGACAAGGGGGATATCGTCTGGAGCAAGAGTGATGCCGTCGCCGGCAAGCAGATTTATTTCAGCTCGTATAAGAAATCCAGCGATTCCTGGAGCGCTCCCGTCAGAGTGACAAACGATGCCTACCGCAACGGGCATCCGGTAATCGATGCCGGCACTGACAATAGCAAATGGCTGGTATGGGTTGCCGGAGCCGACAATTCCTATATGATCCGCTATTCCGTCGAAAAAAACGGGAGCTGGTCGTCGGCAAAGACCATACCTTCGCCGCTTCGGGTCAATCTCGCCCCTTCGGTGGTGGTTGATAAGTCCGGTGTGCCCTGGGTCGCCTGGTCGGGCAACAACGGTGGACAGGATGAAATTTACTGCAGCTCATACCAGGACGAGGCCTGGACAACACCGGTACAGGTGAACAGCACGAACCAGGTCCCGGACATTTTGCCGGAGATCACTCTTGATGCCAAGGGAGAACCTCAGGTTACCTGGCAGGGATATCGTGACGGCGCCTACGTGCAGCTACAGAGCACCTGGGACGGAGAGCAGTGGTCGGCAGAAAAGAAGGTGGAGACGAGTTCCTCGCAGTCGACATCGTCCGCCTCCTCGACAACCTCTGCTTCCTCGACAGCCTCGAGCACGGCTTCTTCGCAGAAAACCGTAAAATCCATTTCGCCAAAAAACGCAACTCAAACCAATGGGTCCATCTCGAACATGCCCCGATTTATAGATCGGCCTGACAAGGCGTTCCTGCGGGTTTATAAGTCGAGCGTGGTCAAGTAGGGTCAATGTCTCACTACCTCGCCGGACACAATTTCTGGCGGGCCGTGGTGCGGGTGCTCCTGTACCCTCTGGTGGTTCCAAACATGATCGGAGGCCGGCTTCGAGGTGTGAAGCCGGCCTTTTTGTATCCTGGCATGGGACAGCAAAAACATCGTACTCAACTAAAGACATATGGAAAAAACGCATAACGCCATAACCGAGAAGGGCTCTGCTCTTAAAAAGTATCAGGCGGTTATTGTTGGCGATACCTCTTTGAAAAAACTGCTCTATTTTGAATGGTGCCTGCTGGTCGGCAGTCTGCCGGGGGCCCTGGGTATGGTGCTGCGAAAAACATTCTGGCCGCGCCTGTTCGGGTCGTGCGGCAAGGGCGTGATGTTCGGTGCTAATGTGGTGCTGCGCCATCCCGGACGAATCCATCTGGGGAACAATGTCGTGATTAGCGAGCAGTGCATCCTGGACGGGCGCAGCGAAACCAAAAGCGAGACCATCGCTCTTGGCGATGACGTCATTCTCTCCAACCAGGTCATGCTTTCCTGCAAGGAGGGCACCATCCGTATCGGTCAAGGGACCGGGGTCAACGCCGGTACCATCGTTCAGTCCACCAATGACTGCCCGGTCACCATCGGGGAAAACTGCATTCTTGGCCAACGCTGCTTTGTCATCGGTGGCGGGAGTTATAACATCGATCGCCTCGATATACCTATCCGGCTGCAGGGCATAAAGCCGGATGGCGGCGTGCGCCTCTGCGACAACGTTTGGCTTGGCGGCAATGTCACGGTACTTGGCGGCGTTTGCATGGGGTGCGGCAGTGTAGCTGCGGCAGGGGCCGTGGTTACCCGATCCGTTGCCGAGCGATGCGTATGCATGGGCGTACCGGCCAAGGTTGCCTCGGTACGAGGGCACGGTCCGGAAAGCGGGGAGCCGTGATGAAAAAATCTCTTCTGGTCGTTGCCAAGCTTGGTATCAGTTGCGGCCTTATCTATCTGGTTTATCGGAAAATGCCCCTGGAAGGAGTGAAAGAATCTGCTCCTCTCCCTCGACTTGCGGTTTGTGCCGTTGGTCCTCTTTTTCCTCTTGCTCAACACCTTTCTCAGCGCCTGGAAGTGGCACGTCCTGCTGCAAAGCGATGGTGTCGATATCCCTTTATGCACCCTTACCGGCAGCTATATGGTGGGTACCTTTTTCAACATGTTTCTGCCGAGCAATATCGGTGGCGATTCGTACCGCATTTTCGACATTAAACAGAGGGGGAACGATGTTATGCAGTCCGCGACCTCGGTCTTCGCCGATCGATTGAGCGGATTTTTCGCCCTGGTGACCCTGAGTCTGGTCTCCTCGGTCTTTGTGGTTCGGGCGACGAGCGAGCTCTATTTTCTTCTGCTGCCTCTTTCGATCTTTATCGTCCTGCTCGGTCTGATCTGGGCGCTGTACAATCAGGAAGCGATTCGTGGAATCACCAGGATGGTCGGTCTGCACCGATTGGAGGTGTTCAGTCGCAATCTGGAGAAGGTCTTTTCCTCATTTGGCAGGTATGGAGCCCGCTTCAACACGATTGCCAAGGTTCTGCTCATCTCCTTTTCCTTCCAGTCCCTGGTGATATTGATCGTGTTTATTATGGCAAAATCCCTCGGGAATATCCGTACCCTTCTATTATTTCGGCGCCTTCGTTCCCCTGATCACCTTGATGGAGGCTTTGCCCATATCGGTTTACGGCATCGGCGTTCGAGATATCGGTTACGTCTTTTTTTTCGGGGCGGTGGGCATGGGGGAATACGAGTCGCGTTCTTTGGCGCTGCTGTTTCTCCTGATGACCATCTGTTATTCGCTCTGCGGCGGAATGGTGTTGTTGGCGAGAATCGTGAGGGGCGCCCGCGAAGTGAAATAAGAGGCGGATCGTTGGGGGCGGGGGGAAGAACAGGTTAGCCCGAGTTCCTCATCGGTTCAAGCGGCGTCAGCTTCAACGTTTTTGGTAGTGAACTGGAGTTTACTCTGTACACTACCAAAATAGTGCCGAAGATGGCGCCGCATGGGCTGATGAGAGATTTGGGCTTTAGAGGTATCCCTCGGCCCTATACCACTCGCCGGTACGCCGCAGTCCCTCGTCGATGCCGATACGGGGCGCATATCCCAACTCTTTTTTCGCCTTGTCGATTTTAAAGGCGCGGTTCTGCCGGTACCAGTCGACCCGTCGGGGGAAGATGAAGGGCGTAATGTGAAACGGTTTACAGAGTTTCTCGCAGATATGGCCGGCAATGACCACCGGCATCACCGGAAAATGGGGGATGCGGACCTCTACCCCTAAGGCTTTCGCCGTCCGCTTGACCAGTTCCTCGATCTCGAAGTAGTCCTCGTCGGCGATCAGATAAGCCTGGCCGTCACCCTTTCCCTCCTCCATGCAGAGCATGAAGGCGTCGACCAGGTTGTCGATATAGAGCGGGTGATAGGTGGTCTTGCCGTTGCCGAACATCGGGAAAAAACCCTTGGCCACCCGTTTGAAAATCATATAAAACCGTTCCGGGTCGCCGGGGCCATAGATGGCTGCCGGTCTGAGGATCACGGTCTTCATGCCTTTTTTGAAATACTCCAAGACGATCGGTTCCGCCTCGTATTTGGTACGCTGGTAGTAGTCGGCCGGCTGGATCGGCGCATCCTCGCCGCCGGGCGGATTGTCGATATTGCCGTGCACCCCGCAGGTGCTGCAGTAGACGAATTTTTTCACCTGCTGCTGGAAGGCTTCCTCGAGGACGATCCTGGTCCCCTCGACGTTGACCTCGTCATAATAGGTGTTGGGCACGTCCATCTCCCGAAAGGCCGCTGCCAGATGGTGGACGATATCGATGCCCTCCATCACCTGCTTGACGATCGCTCTGTCGGTGACCGTGCCGATCACCACCTTGGCTCCCCATTGCCGCAGCTCTTCGGTTTTCAGCCCTTCCTGGTAATCCAGCGCCACCACCTCGTGCCCCTCGTCGAGCAAGCGGCGAACCAGCGCCTTGCCTGTAAAACCGGTGCCACCGGTAACCAATACTTTCATTGTCTTCTCTCTTCGCTCTTTCTTCACGCTATGATGGTATAGGCGTTTCCTGGGAAACGGTAAAAGTGGGAGTCAATATACCCTGTCTTGCAGTTTTTGTAACCGTTCTCCTTAATGCATGCACCCCCTTCGAGATCCTGGTCATCATACACAACCAGCTATGATCAGGAATAAGAATTGACTCGGGGCTCCAAATATATCTGCTCTGGCCAGGAAACGTTCGGCAGTGCTCCATCTGTGCACAAGCAGGCTGGTGGGCAATAGTCTTCCCTATGCACACCAGCCTGATCGTGCGCAGATGGAGTGCTGCCGGACGTTTCCTCTAGAAGAACTTGTTGTGCCATATGGCCATGTTCATCAGCGCCCACAGCACATGATTATGGTTGTGTTTCATGGCGCAATGCTCCTCGATGAGCCGGTTGATGAAGCCAACGTTCATTTTCTCCCGGATAAGCGGCGACTCGTTGAGGAGCGTCACCATGTAGTGCTTCATTTCTCCGCGCAGCAGGTGCTTGACCGGCAGGCTGTACCCTTGTTTGCCGCGGTAGACGATCTCCCTGGGCAGAAGCTCTTCGAGCGCCGAGCGGAAGATGTGTTTGGTCGTCATTCCCTTGAGCTTCCAGTCGCCGGGCAGGGAGGCGAGGAACTCGACCAGTACATGATCGAGGAGCGGTACCCGCACTTCGAGGGAACTGGCCATGCTCATCTTGTCCACCTTCATCAGCACGCTGTCGGTCATCATATAGCGCATGTCGAGGTAAATCTGCCGGTTGACGGTGTCGGCATCGGCGCACCGCTCGGCGTACTCCCGCACCAGCCGGAAGGGATCCTGGGTGGTCGCTTTCCGGAATCCGTCGGTGAACAGATCCCCAGCCAGCCTGTCGCTGAGAAAGTACTGCCAGCGCAGATGATTCCCCTCCTCCGGAAGGTTTGCGCCCTCCACAAAGCGCTTGAGCATGTTGATCGCCCCCTTCTTCTGGGATTGATCGGGCAACAGTGCCACCAGTCTGCCGATGACCTGTCGCCGCAACGGACCGGGAATGAGATTGAACCAGGCGGCCATCCTGGCCGCCTTGAACCGGTCGTATCCGGCATAGCTCTCATCGGCTCCCTCGCCACTGAGGCAGACGGTTACGTGCTCGCGAGCCTGCTTGCAGAGGAGATAGAGGGGAACGGTGGAGAGGTCGGTCATCGGCTCGTCGAGATGATAGAGCGTTTTTTCCACGTACTCCGGCTTGATATCATCGAGCATCAGCACCTGGTGATCGGTCTCGCAGTGCTTGGCGACGATGGCGGCGTAGTCGAGCTCGCTGAAGCTCTTGTCGTGGTAGCCGATGGTAAACGTCTTGATCGGCCCCGAGATATGGCGGCGCATCAGGGCCACGATGGAACTGGAGTCGAGCCCTCCGGAGAGGAAGACGCCCAGCGGCACGTCGCTGACCAGGTGGCTTTTGACTGCCTCGTTCAAGAGCTCTTTCTGTCGCTCGACAGCTTCCTCGAAGCTCAAAGTGGTGGGGGTGGTGGCCATCTGCAAGTCCCAGTACCTGCTCACTTCCAGCCGCTCGTCCTCCAGCGTCAGATAATGACCGGACGGGAGCTTGTTGATATGGCGGAACATGGTCTGGGGCGCGGGCACGAACTCGAAGCCCAGGTAGTCATAGACCGCCTGATCGTTGACTTCGCGCACCACCGAGCGATCCTGGAGGATGGCCTTGATCTCCGAGGCGAAGAGGAGCTTGCCGTCCTTGTAATAGTAGTAGAGCGGCTTGATGCCGATCCGGTCCCGGGCCACGAACAGGGTCTTGCGCTTGAGGTCATAAACGGCAAAGGCGAACATGCCGCGGAGCTTGTGCACGACACTCCTTGCCATACTCTTCGTAGGCATGCAGGATGACTTCGGAATCCGATCGGCCCCGGAAGGTGTGGCCACGGGCGATCAGCTCCGGACGCAACTCCTGGAAATTGTAGATCTCACCGTTGAAGACCAGACACAGCGTGTTGTCCTCGTTGAACATGGGCTGGCTGCCGTGTTCGCTGAGATCGATGATGGAGAGGCGCCTGAAACCAAGCGACATCGAGTCGTGGCAAAAAGTACCTTGCTGATCTGGTCCGCGATGCTCGAGAGAGTCGTTCATCGCGGAGATCAGTTCTTTGTCGTTCCAGTTAAAGCCGCAGATTCCGCACATGGGTCAGTTCGTCGTAAAATAGCGATAATTTTTTTTCATAGGCGGCGCGGCTGTATTGCGCCGCCACCTTCCGTCTGGCTGCCTCGGCACGCTTTTGTGCCTCCTGGCCGTCGCCCAGGATTGCCATAAGCTCCTCCGCCATGGCCTCGGGCCGCGGGTCGGCCAGAAAAGCGGTGGCGTCATCGAGCACCTGGGTATGGCTGGTGATCCGGGTGGCCAGCACCGGCCTTCCCGAGTCCATGTAGGAGTAGATCTTCATCGGCGTGTTTTCCCCCTGGATGCGGGGAGAAACCAGCACGTCCGCCTGCCGCAGGTAGCCGCCCAGATCGGTTACCGGGCGGGGGCCCACGAAGAACACTCGTTTATCGATGCCCAGGCGCCGCGCTACTTCCCTGTATTTTTCGATATCCTCATCCCTGCCGCCGATACACACCAGGCTGGGGTTGAATGCTTCGAAATCGACGCGGGAAAACGCATCGAGAAGCAGCCCGATTCCCTGATATTTCTCAAGGTTGCCGACATACATTACCATTGAACCTCGGCAGTCGAGCTGCTCACGCAGCCGCTCCCGGCAGCCGTCGTTTTCTTCCAGCAGGCTGATGTCTTCCAGGCGCAACAAGGGCTTGTCGACGGCAAAACCGCGTATCTTCTCCTCCAGGGCCAGGCAGACCGGCACCACGCCGACACTTCTTCTGACCGCCGCCTTTTCGAAGAGTTCGAGCACGGGCCGCAGCGGTTTGAGAGCGGTGAGCTTGCTGAGGATCTGGTCGCTCATCCAGGAATCAAGGTCGTAAATATACGGAACCTTGAAGAGTTTTTGCAGCGCCATGGCGATGAAGACCGACTCCTCCACCGCGTGGGTGAAGGCGAAGCGGTGTTTTCTTGCCAGACCAAACGCCTTCCAGATCATGAGCAGGTCGCAGAAAATCTTCTTCACCGAAAATCCGGGAGTAATCGATCCCAGGCCGGGCAGCGCGGCTATCCGGTGAAGGGTGACCCCCGCGATCGCCAGGTCTTCACCCTCGTGAAAGACCAACAAATGTACCTCGTACCCCTTTTGGGCCAGTGTCTCCACCAGGAGTCGCACGGCGATCGGGGTGCCCCGGTTCTGGAAAAACGGTTGCGGTGCAAGTACAAGAATCTTCACTGTGGCCTAACTCGTTCTGTATGTCTTTTTGTCGACACGAACCACAATGGGTGAGCCGAAGAGGCGAGTGAGTCCACACCATCGGCAGCAGCCTTCGAGAAAGGACGATGCGCCGGCGGAACCGAGCTTTCGGTGCAGCACCATGGGGAGAAAAAATTCGGGGACGATGCGCGGCGCATTCATGCCGTTTTGGGCAAATTCCCGGACAATCTGGGCCCGTGAAAACAGGCCAAAGGGTCTTGTATTCCCTTCCAGGGATTTTTTCAAACGGAAAAAAAGGAAATTCAAGATATTTGTGCTGCGGATATCGGGATAATCGACGATGACCGCACCTGCCGATACCCTGCTCAGTTCAGCCAGCAGCCGCGGCCAGTTGTCCACATGCGGCACCAGTCGGAAAGCGATGACGACAGCAAAGGAGTTGTCGGCAAAGGGCAAGTTCAGGTTGTCACAGGTGCGGTAGGTGTAACTGTCCGACTCCAGCTGTTGCGAGAGGCGATTGCGGCAACAGTCATGGCTACCGGTCACTGTCACCCGATAACCACGCCGAACCAGAGGCACGGCGAGCTGGGCATGGCCGCCGCCGACATCGAGCACCGTGGTGGAGCCCGGCTCCGAAGCGGGCAGCAGCGAGAGCAGAATGTCGAGTTGGGTTTTGAGGAAATACTCGCCCACCTCCCCGGCGAAACGACTGGCATAGTCGTCCGAGGATGTTTCGATATCGGCGCTTTCAGGATATTGGCACGTCTGCATGTTGTCGCGATCAAAGGAGTTGCCGGCACGTCAGCCTAGGAGCCTGTCGGATTATGCCCTTTTTCCCCATATCTTCGTTAAACTCGAAAAAATTATCCTCGGAATATTCAGTATATGCCTCCGGTAATTTTTTCGAGTTTGCCTCGATCTGAGCAAAAATGCCTATAATCCGACAGGCTCCTAGTCGTGCCAAAGAAAGAGATAAAAATAAAAAGCGCACTAGACTACCATCCAAACGGTTCCCGCGCAAGTCCGGCCAGGTGGACGGGGGCACCAAAACCGCAGCCGCAGAAGTAAAGTCGAATTGGCGCCGTGTCAGCACCCTCTCATGGTTTGGAATAAAAAACGTTGTCATTTTATTTTGATGTCGGCCACCATCGGGAAAAAGCAAGTCGTAAAAAACGTTTGCTTTTATTTCGAAGGCGCTTTTGCTACGCTCCTTTAAATGGGGCTTCTTTAGAGCAAACGTCCACCAGATGGAGGCAAAGATGAAACTGCGGTATTTTTCCCATTCCTCATTTATGATCACCACGCAAGCCGGGCAGACCATCCTCATCGATCCGTTTCTCGACGATAATCCGACCTCGCCGATCAGCTCCGATGCGGTCGATGCCGACTTCATCATCTTGACCCATGCCCATGGTGATCATCTCGGTGACGGATTCAAGATCGCCAAGCGCACCAACGCGCTGTTCATTTGCGTCAACGAGCTGGCCAACTACTGCAGCAACAAGGGCTTTCGCGCTCACAATATGCATATCGGCGGCGGCCGCACCTTTCCTTTTGGTCGGCTCAAGTTCACCATCGCCCATCACGGTTCCATGACCCCGGACAACACCTACGGCGGCGAGCCTGCCGGGGTGATATTGACCATCGACGGCACCACGCTCTATCATACCGGTGATACGGGTCTTTTCTATGATATGAAGCTCATTGGCGAGATGAACCCGATCGACTACATGTTGCTGCCGATCGGCGACAATTTCACCATGGGTATCACCGACGCGGTGAAGGCGGTGGAGCTTGCCGACCCCAAAGTCGCTATTCCCATGCATTACAACACATTTCCGGTGATCGAGGCCGATCCGCACGAGTTCAGGAAAAAGATCGAGGCCATCGGTAAAAAGGCTCGGGTGATGGAATACGGCGAAGAGATTGAACTGTAATCTGCCTTTCCTCTAACGTATCAAAAATAAAAATAAATTCTGCAGGTTTATCCTTGAGCGCTGCTGGGAAAGATTGCCGCCAGCAAGAGCAGTATCAGGGTCGCAGCCTTTCGAATTACAGTGGCATTCATCGTTCTCTTCGTGCCCGCAACTGCTCCCAGGCGACGGCGAAGCCATCCAGGACGGCGGTGCACAGCCTTTGCCACTGCGTCTGATCATCGAAATAGAGTCGATGATTCACCTCCAGTTCGATGCCCAGGTAGCGGCGGGGGAAGAGGACGCGCAAGGCGGTGGCTAAACAGTCCGATACCCCCCGGTACGGGGCGTTGCGCCGGACCACGTAGGCGGGAAAATGGCCGGCCATCTCCTTTTGCCAGCAGATGCACAGCCGCCGTTCAGCGACGTTTGCGGGGTCGTAGAGCAACCCAACATCCATGGTGCGGACCCGACCGCCTAGAACCGGCGTGAAGGTATGGCATGCCAGGTGCAGCACGGAGTGTCCGGCGTTAATGAGTCGCCGTACCGTATTTTCCGCATTGTCGCGGTAGGGGGCGTAGTATTCGGCCAGCAGCTGCTCTCGTTCTTCCGGCGCCAGCTTGCCGCTGATCTCGGAGAAGAGGCTGCGGCTGCCGCGGCTTCGGTTGAGGTCCACCAGCAGCCGGGAGGTGGTAGCCGCCAGCAGCGGGGCCTGGAACCGATCGGCGGCCAGGCGCGCCAGCTCGAGAGCACCGGGGTCGTAGCCGCGATGGGAGGCGATCAGGGCATCCTGGCCGGTGAACATCGGTTGGTAGGCGACGGGGATGGAGTTGCCGCCGTGCTCGCAGGAGATAAGCAGGCGCCACTCAGCCATGGAAACTCTTTCCTTCAGAGAGGCAGTCGCAGAGCGTGCCGTAGATGCGGGAAAGCGACTCCCGGTTCACCTCGCCCGCCAGGGCGGCGACGATCCGCCGGGCCAGGCACCCCTCTTCGAGGATGGTGGCGAGCGACTGGGCCAGCGATGGGTCGAGTTCCGCCGGGGCCAGGCAGGAGGCGGCCAGGTGCTGCCAGACTTCTCTTACCCGCAGCCGATCCGTCGATAGTCCCAAGGCCCGGAGGTAGTCCGGATTGGCGATGATGGCCTGATCGGCATCTTCGATCACGGTTTGCAGGATTTCCGCCAGGGTGGTGGTGGAGAACTGTCGGATTTCAGCCAAGGGGCGCCATGTTTCGCGGCACAGGGCTTTGAGCGCGGCGATGATCAGAACCGCCACGGTAAGATCGGCCAGGGGATTTTCCTGGATGTCGAGAACGCGTATCTCGATGGCGCCCCGCTCGAAGCGGGCGATGGCTCCCCTGGAGTTGAGAAATGGATAGCACAGAATGTTCTCCGGGTCCAGGGGGGCGATGTCGGTGTACATGCGCTGAAAGATTTCGCGATCGTACTCTGCCTCGGTATAGACCGGCTCTGGCACCACCAGGCCGGAGAGTGAAGGGATTCGGCTGGAATTGTGTCGATAGACCTCCATGCGCGAGTCGAGAAAGCCGGTGAGTTTGCCCTCGAGAACGGGCGAGCTGGCGGTAAGTGCCGGCATGATCGGCAACAGCAATCGGATCGCGGCGTGCAGCCGGCCGAATTCCTCATCTCCGCAAAAGGGGAGGTTGAGATGCATCGACTGCAGATTCGACCAGCCGTGGCCCCGGCAGCCGAAGATGCGGTTATAGGCCTGGTAGATCGGGCTGTAGTCGTGGGGCCAGAGCACCGTCTCGGTATGGGGATCCATCCACGGATGGCAGGCGGCGGGCATCAGCCGGGCGCTTCGGGGTTCGAGGATGGTGTTGATCATGCCGATTTGCTGCAGGAAGGTGCGGCCGAGTTCGCCGGCCACCTTTTTGACCGGCCCGTTGGTCTTGAGCTCGATGAGGTGGAGCACCAACTCGTTGGACCAACAGAGCGGTCCCTTCTCCAATTCCGGCACGATGCGGCCGTCGCTGTCGATCAGGCATGCATCGGCCAGCGGCCGGATCGACAGCGTTTTCCGGTCGACGATCATATATTCGAGTTCGATACCGACCGCCTCGAAGAGATGCAGGGGGGCGTCGCTCATGGGGCTTATGCGCTCCTGTTTCGCGATTTATTGTCTTCGATCCGCTTCAAGAACACTTCCATGATCCGCAGGTAGAGTTCATCCTGCAGGATGTCGTCTTCGAGGCCGCCGTCGATGTTCGGGTTGTCGTTGACTTCCATGACATAGGCCGTTTTGCCTATCTGTTTGATGTCAACGCCATAGAGCCCGTCGCCGATCAGGTTGGCGGCCTTGAGCGCGGTTTTCACCACGGTTGCCGGCGCCTTGCCCACCGGAAAGGTCTCCACCTTGCCGTAGACGTCCCGGCCCGCCTTGTCCTTGTCGACGATCTGCCAGTGCTTGCCGGCCATGAAATATTTGCAGGCGAAAAGCGGCTTGCGGTCCAGAATGCCGATGCGCCAGTCGAAATCGGAGGGCAGGAACTCCTGGGCGATCACCAGTTCGGACTTTTTAAGGAGCTGCCGGGCCTTTTCCAGCATCTCGTGGCGATTTTCGGCCCGGACCACCCCTTGGGAAAAGGAACTGTCCGGTTGCTTGAGAATACAGGGATAGCTCAGCTCGGCCGGCAGTTGGTCCAGGTCCCGGCTGCTGAAGATGGAGGTTTTGGGCGTGGAGATTTTCGCCCGCCCCAGGAGTTCCGCGAGATACACCTTGTTGGAGCAGCGCAGGATCGATTCGGGATCATCGATCACCACCAGCCCCTCCGCCACCGCCTTGCGGGCCAACCGGTAGGTATGGTGGTCGACGTTGGTGGTCTCTCGAATAAAGAGGGCATCGAACTCGGAGAGCCGGTTGGAATCTTCCCGGGTGATCAGCTCGGTGCCGATGTCGAGTTCCCCGGCGGCTTTGGCAAATCGCTTGATGGCCTTGGGGTCCGACGGCGGCCGCGGTTCGCCGGGATTATAGAGGATGGCCAGGTCGTAACGCGAGACGTTGCGTTTGGGGATATACATCTTTTTGCCGATGAAATACTCCGAAGCCACCGATTGGGCAAACTCCCGTTCTTCAGGCGGAATCTCCTTAACCGTGAGCGGCGAGACGTTGATCAGCTGCCAGGAGGCGGCGTAATAGCCGAAATCGGCCCGCAGGAACGGCGTGGGAAACGACTGGAAAACCCGCAGACCGATCTGTTCGAACCGTTTGTCCAGTGTTTTGCCGAAATAGATGGGAACGGAAACTTTTTGCGGATCGTTTTTGCCGAAGACCTTTTGCAGGATCACCTCCAGCTCTCCGGAGACCAGTCGAATAATGCCCACCGACTTCATGTCCTGGATGGTGGTGATGTTGGGCACCGCCTTGTGGTTTCGGGCCTCGGCCAGGAGGCTGACGTAATAGCCGATGCTCTGATACCGGTAGGATCGGCAGATATTGAAAACCTTGGTTCCCTTAAGGGAAGAGAATCCATTGCCGGCGAGGTACTTTCGAGCAGCGACCAGCTCGACGCCGCTAAATTGCAGCGGACACTCCTCGGGATTCTCAAGGACCACCAGAACGGTCACGATGACCTCCTTTTCTTTTTCTTACCGGGGGTGATGACCAACAAGTTCGCATCGTAGGTCAGGATACCTAACATAATGGCGCAGATCAAGCGATTCAGCTTTACAGGATAGATTTGGGTGGGGCTGATGGGATTGGGCAAGAGCGGATCGGCCACCAGGGCGGTGCGATCCTCCATATCGTACCCGCATAATACCACGAAATGGCCGCTTGGCTCACCTTTAATGTCATCGTAGAGCATGTCTTTTTCCACCGCCAGCTCCCGGGCCGTTCGATAAAGAAAGGTGGCTGAGAGACCGGTGAGGATGGGGATGGAGCGCTTGAGCAACCCGCGGATGAGGGAGGTGGTCAGATCCTCGAACCGGATGATGCCCCCTAGCCGCAGGAATTCGAGATAGGCCCGGGAGGCGGTGCGGATCTTCGGATTGGTTTTTTCCTGCATCTGCAGCTGCAGCCTCTCTTGCATTTCCGCCGAACTCAGATTGAACCAGGTGGGATCGAATACCTGCAAATTGAACGTATAAAGTTTTGCTCTATAGCCTCGGCGAAGAGCGTGACACCCCAGCAAAACGGCAAGAGTGCCGCCTCCTTTGAGCTGTTTGACCTGGGCGATCACATGCTCGAGGGTAAGCGGGTCCTCATAGTAATTGTACACCGCCTGCAGGCAGGTGGGGCCGCAGGTGGTGTCGTCCGGCTGAGCGAGAATGTCGAAATGCAGCTTGGTATCCATACCCTTCCTCCCAATTTATTGTTTATATAAGCATAATTGGAAATAACCGCTATGGAAGTGGGTGAAATATCTTGGGTGGAGAGTGCGGGGGCGATTGGCGATTTATCCGCGTGGGGTCACGTCACTCTGTTTGCACCTTCTCGAAGAAGGTCGTAATTGCAGTGGAGCAAGTATATACCCTGCAGAAAGGCGAATATCCTCATGGAAGGATTCCCTCAATCTCGATGTGGTCGGAGCGTATGCCCGAAACCTGCCATTTCAGGAGTGAAGCAGCAGATATTGTTTAAGCAGATTTCGCATGCACAGGATCCGCGGCCTGTTGAGCAAAAGTCGGTGAGACAGCAACGCTCCTGCCATCTCAACTGAGCTCCCCCACAATTTTATCGCTTCGTTGTAATAGGCCTTCAATTGCTGCCGTGGTGTGTGGAGGGTGCGCACCGGATACCATTGAACCGACACCTGCTGCCCAGTGGCAACCAGATAGGTCTTGAGAAGGAACAGCGCACGCGGCATGTGGTAAGATGAGGTCACCAACACAAGCGAAGTCAGATGGTGCGCACGAAGCACTTTTGCAGTGGTGAACACATCCTCAAATGTCGAGCGGCTCTTGCCGCCACCAAGAGGGACCACGCTTTCCGGCAATCCGTATTTTTGGGATATCTTCCGCGTCATTCGCGCATCGTGACCGGTGATCAGGAAATGGGTTGCCACTCCCTGGCGAATAAGTTGGCTTCCCACCTCTATCCGCTGCGGGTTTCCGGCAAGCACCACGACGAGGTCTGCGCGGTGGACTGCAATAGTGCTATGGGCGAAATACAACGCGAAGCCTGTCTGCGCTATGGCAATGGTTGCGGCGAAGGAGAAAAGGAGATAAACGAGGAGGGCGAACTTCTTCATGAACTGATTTGCTCCGGTTCAGCGAGGTTGCGAAATACTGGCAATACCGATAAGCTGAAAACGACCAGCTGTCAAATGAATAGTCGTTTGCGCTATCGAGCTGCTCTGGTGCCCAACCAAGAGAGTGGGGAATTTTAAGCATGGCATTTCAAAAGGGTACACGCGATCAGGCTTGCACCCACCCTTTTTTCTTCCAACAGCTGAATGATCTCTTAACCAGGAATAGGCACATCTACCTATTTACAGAAGTCAATCAAAGCTATAAAATATCACGCTGTTTGAGTCGAGAATACCGGAGTATCCTTCTCTAAGCGATTACTATCACATACCAAACAACATCTGAGAAACTACGAAATGCAGATAAAAAAAGCCGTTTTCCCTGTCGCCGGCCTTGGCACGCGTTTCCTTCCGGCCACCAAAGCCATGCCCAAAGAGATGCTGCCTGTGGTGGATAAACCCCTCATTCAATACGCGGTGGAAGAGGCGCTTTCCTCCGGAATCGAGCAGATAATTTTTGTTACCGGCAGCGGTAAAAGCGCGCTGGAAAACCACTTCGATCGCAATTACGAGCTGGAGGATACGCTGAGAAAACGCGGTAAGGACGAACTGCTCAAATCAATCGAATCGCTGGTTCCCAAATCCGGTACCATCATCTATACCCGTCAGAGCGAACCGCTCGGCCTGGGCCATGCCATCTGGTGCGCCCGCGACATCGTCGGCGACGAACCTTTCGCAGTACTGCTGGCCGACGACCTGATCCAGAGCGATGTGCCGGTGCTCTATCAGATGATGAAGGAATTTGATCGAATCCGGGCTTCGATGGTGGCCACCATAGATGTGCCGAGAGAAGAAACCGGCAGATACGGTATCCTGGAAGCAGAACCAGCCTATAACGGTACGGTGCGCATCCTCTCCATGGTGGAAAAACCGGAGCCTGACCAGGCCCCTTCCACCCTCGCGGCCATCGGCAGATATATTTTCACTCCCCGAATCTTCGACCTGCTCGGAAAACAATCCAAAGGCGCAGGCGGAGAGATTCAAGTAACCGACGCCATGGTTGAACTAATGAAGGAACAACCGGTCTTCGGCTACCGCTTCGAGGGCACCAGGTTTGACTGCGGAGACAAGGCCGGATTCCAGATGGCAAACATCGCTTTCCCATGGAGCGCCCGGAGATTCCGGGATGCTCTCAATGACTTTTTGCAAGAACACTATTGAGAATCGCCTCTTCAAGTAATCCGAGCTGGCTCCAGCTCGTGTCCATCCAGAAATAGCCATTTCTGCACGGACACGAGCTTATTATCAATTTGCGGCCATATTCTCTAAAAATTCTATCTGGCCATAAAACTTGCAAGAAAAATGTTGACGAGCCGAGCTTGAACCGGGGGTTGGCAACCGCCCACCCCAAGCCAGGCGCGAGGCGAAGACGCTAAGGTGGTCAAGTTGTTTGTGCCCTCCACTCGATCTACTGAATTCAGCTTGATCGTACCCCTGCACCGGGTCAACCAAAGACTGGGCAAGCCTATGAACTGTAAAAATTCTCCAGTGGCCCAGGCGGCGCAGGTAGCGCAGACTCCGAGCAGGCTGTCTGGCGATAGCCTATCTAGTTTTCGGATGGAAACAATCTATGCACGTCAGCCAGATCGTGCCAAGATGGGATGCTGGTGAACGTTTACGCTTGATCGTACCCGAAGGGGGGTTGGATGAGCGCTTGCGGCTGTGTGGAAGCGAAAGGATCCGCAATTCACCGACGTTGCCATCGTTGATGGCCTTGGAAAAGCGTAAATTCGTCTCAAAGAAGAACCCGGCCTGCCCCCCTCCCGCTTTCTGCTGAAGAGCCCTTGCGGCTCCGTATTCACATTGATAGATTCAAAACGCCAAGCGTGATCATTGTAATCGTTTGCGTAAGTGTTCACCTGTGCCTCAGGTTGGCGCGGGTAAGCGCGGACTCCGAGTTGGCTGACGCGGGTTATGGCCTATCTCTGCACGCCAGCCAAATCGTGCCAAGATGGGGTGCTGGTGAACGTTTACAAAAATGTTTTGATACATTTTCGATTAGGGTATCCGAATATGAATATGTTTAGTAATCAGCATTTCCCGCTCAATAGACAACCTTTTGCAAAGGCATACAAAATATTTATTGGTCGTTTTTACCGAAATCCCTTTACACCAGAGATGATAGAAAAGAAGATACTTTTTGTTCATATACCTAAAACTGGAGGAACGAGCATTGCAACTGCAATACTTGGAAAGCCAAAAGGACACCCGTATCTTTATGAATTCTATATGGCAAACAAGGTGTATGCGAAGGAGTTTAAAAAAATATGTGTAGTCCGGAACCCTTACGACAGGGTTGTGTCAGCATTTGCGTACATATCAAAGAGGGACTGCAATAGGGAGTTTAAGGACCTGTTTAACGAGTTGGAAATAGTGGTATTTGATGATCTGATCAGGGCATTGGACGATAAGAAAAAATACAGGAAAATATGTAATTACATAGTTCATTTTAGGAGCCAGCACGAACTTATTGATTGCAAAGGTCTAAAAATGGACAAAATATACAAATTTGAAGAATTCGACCACATAGAGAGGGATTTGAGCAAAATGTTGGGGGCAAAATTGGTTCTTCAGAAGTTGAACACCTCCCCAAGAAAAAAATATAAAGAATATTACGACGATTTTTCTCGATCGGTTGTAGAGAGGATTTATAAGAAAGACTTGGAATTATTTTGCTATAGTTTTTAAAAGATATACCCCTTAACCGAGTCAATCAAACACTGGCCAAACCAATGTAAACGTTCTGCAGTGCCGTAAACATTCGCCAGCACCCCATCTTGGCCGTCAGCCTGATCGTGCACTGATGTGGTTCTGGTAAAGGCGTACATTATATCCGATTCCTTGCTCACGAAATGAGAAATTAAAGCGATAATGCAATGTCTCTTAAAAAGCGCATACTTAAAAATGGAATCGCTAGTGGTTTTCAAAAAATAGCAACTATACTCTATCAATTGCTGTTAGTCCCTTTCTTCATTAAATATTGGGGAGCAGATTACTATGGAGAATGGCTAACCTTAACAATTATACCCTCCTTGCTTGCGTTCGCAGATTTTGGCTTTGGTTCCGCTGCAGCTAGTAGTATGGTATTGGCTTATGCCGACAACAAAAAACAAACATTTGCGGATATGGCCCGCACGGGTAGTATTGCAATAACCGGTTTAATCCTTCTTATATTGCTCCTCTCTTCAACTGGGCTCTATCTTTTGTACCATTTGCAAATTTTTGATAAGTCCTTGATCAATGCCAACCAAGCTATTATAGCCGTGCTAATGCTAATTGTTTCCCGTGCACTGGGTTTTTATCATCAATTGTTTGAAGCGTATTACCGTGCCGCTCAAAAGGCACATCGAAGCATCTATTTGCTTTCGTTCTTTCAGCTCTCAAATATTGTATTTTCTATTGTTGTGCTTGTTGCTGGCGGCAATATATTGGCCTATTCGTTCGTAACGTTAGTCTTATCAATTCTATTCCTACCATTGTACACCATGGTAGCTAGAAAGACACTTTCCTTACATCGTCAATTCCGAGGGAAATATTCCAAGAAATGGATGAAAGAGTTTATTCATACAGGAATAGGCTATTTAATGTCTCCAATCTGGCAAGCAACGCTGCTACAAGGGACCACGTTTGTAGTCAGGATAACCTTGGGTCCTGTAGCCGTAGTGGTTTATAGCACGGTTAGAACGGTAAGCAACATAGCAACCCAGATGGTCAGCATCCTGTTGGAGTCAACTTTTCCTGATCTGCAGTTTGAGTTAGGCGCTGGTAGAATGGCCAACGCTCAAAAAATTTATAAATATGTCATTATAATATCGGCCATAGTTGGATTAGCCAGTTCAATGTTCTTAATGCTTTTTGGAGAATGGTTTTATGACTTGTGGACAGCGAAGGCGTTGAATCCACCTAAATTGATGTGGTTAATTTTTATGGCAAGTGTTGTGTTCAAAACGGTATGGAGAGCATCTAGTAATATTTTCAGGGCGTTTAATGAACCTTTTCTGGTGAATGTGCCATGTTTGATAGCATCAGTAATTTCTGTCACTCTCTCATATATTTTAATCAGGAAAATGGGAATTAGCGGAACAGCAATTAGTGTATTGCTTATGGATATTATACTCTTTTTATATATATTCCCTAAATCCGCATCACTTATAGGATGTGGTTGTATGAGCATAATAGATGAGTTGAGACAGACAAGCCAATTGCTTTGGTCTAGAGCTTTTCGACGCCTGAAAAATTGAACCGATTATTACTAAAGGGGAATTGGCAATTTCCTGTTAGATAGACGGTCTGCTTGGAAATTGCTTTGATTTTGGCCTATAATTATGAAAACTATTATTTCTACAGGACAGGGCCGTTTGCACCTGGTTGACGCTGCAAAGGCTATTAGTCTTTCAGGTGTTAAAGTAAACCTTGTAACTGGCTGGGTGCCATCGGAAAAGATACCGGATAGCTTTTTAAATATTTTAGGTTTGTTGCTAGGCAGAAAAAATCTTGCTTACGGACTTCGTAAAAGGATAATAAGCAACTCGTGCACTACTACAATGCATACATGCACATTCGCTGAATTTTTTATCCAAATACTCTTTCTCTTGTCAAAATTTCATATAGTTAGTCGTGACCAAGCTGCTGTTATCGGCTGGAAAATGTATGGTTATCAATCAAAAAAATATATAAAAAATGCTGAGATTCTCCATATTAGAAGTGGGGCTGGTCAAGGGGGGGCAATTGCGAAAGCTAAAAAAAATGGAATGAAAATAGTTGTTGATCACAGCATCGCGCATCCTGCTGAAGCGTTCAAACAATTAGTCAAATCCAACAATGGTTCTCTTGAGGGGATAACTATTTCCCTTGCTAGCAAGTTTTGGCAAATGGTATTAGCTGATTGCATGCAAGCTGACATGATAGTAGTTAATTCAGATTACGTTAAAAAAAGTTTTACTGAGAATGGCTTCGATTCGAATAAACTTCGTGTGATACCATTGGGAGTACGTGCAGACTTTTTTGGATTAAAAAATAAGTATTGCACACATGGTCCAACAAAGTTGCTCTTTACGGGCGGTTTTGGTCGGAGAAAGGGGGCAAAGATAATTGTAGAAGCTATGGAAATATTGTTCGCTACTCAGTCCAATTTCAAATTGGATATAGTAGGAACCTCAATCAACGACATTATTATTCCACAGTGGTTTAGGGAACAGCCTGAAATACAACTACATGGTCATATTCCACAAGTCGATCTGAAAGCATTTCTGTCAACATCTGATATCTATATTTTTCCTTCATATTGCGAGGGTGCCGCCCAATCATTAAAAGAAGCGATGGCCGCTGGATTGCCTGTTATTGCTACTGCGCAGAGTGGCGCTCCAATAATTCATGGTGAAAATGGATGGATCATTCCAGATGATTCGTCAAAGTCCCTTGCAGAGGCTATCGTCCACTTGAAATCAGATGAAAATTTGCGGGAAAAGCTTGGTCGTAATGCTGCCAATACGATAATTAAAGAACATACTTGGGAGAAATACGGTAAAATGGTTGCCGAATTCTATGCAAGCATAAGATAGCTGGTGCAGTTCACCGGGTCAACCGAAGACAGGCCAAGCCAATCAACTGTAAACGTTCACCAAGGCCCCAGGTAGGCGCAGGTAAGGGCATAGCCTATCTATTCACGCCAGCCAGAGCGTGTCAAGATGGGGTGCTGGTGAACGTTTACTACAGAGACAACAAATAAAGTGATGAATAAAAGGATATCGTTTTCATTTAAGATAAAAAAAAGTAAGTTTTTTTTGTTTGTTTATGCTGCAACAACACGTGTATTATTAGACATTGTAGGGAGGCTGATGCTCGCTGAAGCAATAGCATTATCATCACTTCCGTTTATTAATATTCGTACGTTGTTAAAGAAATATGAAGGCTTAAGAGCGGTTCTTGGTGGACTGTGTGTTTTGCTGATGGCACAAATGATTAGCGACTTGGCTAATCAGTCATCTGCTCACGATTTTTTGCGAGGTTGGGCTGTTATTATATTTTGTATGGTATCAACAATATTTTTGGTTTACCATATATCAAAAACTCAAAATGGGATCCTCTATTTACTCTTTGCTTTATTCTTAGTCAGGTTGATATTTGGTGAAGGTGCTTTAGATCCGCAAATAATGGATGTAAACACGAATTATTTTAAAATGAGATTTGTCGGTTTTCTTGACCCGGCTATTCTCTTGATCTCTTACTATTTGTACAAAATTGAGAAAAAATGGTTGACCACAATCCTGTTTTTTGTTTTTGGTCTTATTTGTATGACATTTGATGCACGGTCAAATGGATTAATTTATATAGTTTCATCGTTGCTGATTTATATTAAAGGAGCAAGAATTAAATTTTCAAAAGGAAAAATAGTTAGTTTAGCCGTATTTGTTTCTACTCTTCTTTATCTTGGCTATGTGTATTACGTAAACCAGGTCTTGTATCATGGATTGGGAGGTCACAATGCAATAACTCAATTAAAAAAGGCGTCGAATCCATATAATCCTTTCGACTTGCTGTTTTATGGAAGAAAAGAAGTTCCTGTGCTGATTATTGCTGGATTAGATAAACCAATTTTTGGGCATGGTTCCTGGGGTAAAGATCCGTCGAGAAAATATGCGAAATTGTCAGAGGTACTAACAAATTCCAATACAATAGGGCAAGAATCATATATCAGAGCTCATTCTATTATATTTGGGTATTGGGCCTATGCGGGAATATTTGGTTTAATTTCGGTGCTTTATCTGTTTTTTCGCGTAGTTGGATACATTGCTAAGATATACTTAAATAAATATTATGATTTCACAATGCTTCCCATTTTGATCGTTTTATGCATTAATATGACATGGAATTTTTTCTTTTCACCAATAGGACATCTAAGAACGTCATTTCCATTAGTTGCCAGCTTAGCGATTACTGAATATGCCAAATTAAATGTATCTAATAGTAGGTTGAGAGCTCGGAAACGAAAAAGAATGATATGGCGCAACTACTGAACAGATCCTGGTTCCATAATCCAAAATGAAAAAATAGCGTTCCGCTTGATTGTCAATATCGATTTCTCAAGAGCATAATTAATTATGTCTTTAAATAAACCACTCTTTAGCATAGTTATTGCTAATTTTAATCATGGTAAATATTTGAATAAAGCTATTTTGTCCGTTATCAACCAAACGTGTCAGGATTTTGAACTTATTATAGTTGATGGCGGCAGTACTGACAACAGTGTTGAAATTATAAAAAATTTTGCTCAACATATACGTTGGTGGGTCTCAGAAAAGGATAAAGGGCAGAGTGATGCCTTTAATAAAGGTTTTGGTAAAGCGAAAGGGGAATTTTACCTATGGTTAAATGCCGACGATTTGTTACTTCCTCGAAGTCTTGAATATGCAAAAAATGCTATAAAAAGCTATCCAAATTATAAATGGTTTGCAGCGGATACAATTTTCATCTCAAAAGAAAACAGTGTGATAAAATGTAGAAAAGGGCCTGTTTGGAATGATTTCGTAATAAAGAATGCCCCTGTTTATGTTTTTGGTCCATCATCAATTTTTAATTGCAAAATATTTGAAGAAGTAGGCGGATTTGACGCGAGTCTAACATATACCATGGATACTGATTTATGGATGCGATTTAAAAACAAAGGATACAAATTTAAAAGGATACGAAAATATTTTTGGTGCTTCCGCATTCATGATGACTCAAAAACATCACATTCATTTTCAAGCGCACCAAATGCAAACTTTAAAAAAGAACAGTTGTACACTACTATTAAAAATAACCATAAATTCACAACAATCGGAATTTTCAAACAGCGAATATTCAAATTACTATTTGGCACATTTATCAGATCTGAATTTGATACCTTCAGATGGAAAGGAAAAGATATATCAACAATTACTATTTAGAATGAAGATTCTACACATTATATCCTCTATTGATCTTTCTAGCGGAGGACCTTCCAAAAGTGTTGTTGATTTGGCGATGAGCCAAGCCAAACAAGGCCAAGAGGTCACTATCTTTACAAATGGTTCGCTCAACCCATATATTGAAAAAAGTCCGCACCATGGTCTTGATTTGAAATTTATACATGATGGCTCGTTTAAAAAGGAGTTAAGAGATTGTTTGAAATCTTATAAAATCGACTTGTTACACGGGCACGGCATTTGGGAGATGCCTGTGCATTACATGGCGAAATTGGCGAGGAAAAAAAATATTCCTTACATTATTAGTCCTCGAGGTATGCTAGAACCTTGGGCATTAAGTGTCGGAAAATGGAAAAAGAAACTAGCAATTACGTTGTATCAACGGCATGACTTGGCTCAGGCTTCATGCATCCATGCAACGGCACGGATGGAATGCGAAAATATAAGAAAACTCGGTTTCACCAATCCGATAGAAGTGATTCCTAATGGAATTGATTTGAAAGAATTTCCGTCTGTTTCAGCCAGGAGTAACGATGAAAAACACAGAGTATTATTTCTGTCGAGAATTCATCCCAAGAAAGGGATCGAGATTTTAATTGATGCCTGGCAGCGATTAGATGAGAGGTTAAGAAGAAATTGGCAGGTTGAGATCGTCGGGAATGGTGAGAAAAAGTATGTTGATTCTTTGAAGAAATTAGTTCAGCAAAAAGGGATGCATAATGACATACAATTTATTGGTCCAAAATTTGGTAGAGCTAAAATAGCTACGTACAACCGTGCTGATTTGTTTGTGCTGCCAACCTATAGTGAGAATTTCGGTATAGTAGTAGCTGAAGCATTAGCATGTTGTGTACCGGTTATTACCACCAAAGGCACACCGTGGGAAGAGCTTAATACCTATAATGCAGGTTGGTGGATAGATATTGGCGTTGAGCCCATGGTTGAAATTCTTGAGAAATCATTGAGATTATCGGTGGCAGGGCGCCAACGCATGGGGCTAAACGGGAGAAAGCTAGTAGAGCAAGCCTATGCTATCTCTGCGGTTTCGGAGAAGATGATTCAAATGTATGAGACTATCTTAAAAAAGAGAGGCTGCGAACGTAAGGATTGCTGATTTGGAGGTAGTTCTTGATTGACGGTGTTGGTATAGTCTATTCCATGAGGTAGCATAATATGCGTTGGAAAAAAAGGGGTAGCCTTAAAAATAGGTCATTGATGAATATCGGCAAGAACCAGTGTTGGCGCTCAAGGTATGGTGCTTAAGTAGGGTTATGGAAATAGATATACAACAAAACCGACGAATCGATAAATATACCGTATCTACCCAAATTATGCGGATTTTATGGGTGGTTGGTAAAGTTGTGTTTCGTGTGATTCCGCGTCCGCTTCATGCTCCTCGTCGAGTCGTGTTGCGTCTGTTTGGGGCAAAGGTTGGCAACAATGTGCACGTATATGGTTCTGCTGAGATCTATTTCCCATGGAATCTTGAAATTTGTGACTATGCTGCAATTGGAGAAAAAGCGTATATCTACAACCTGGGGAAAGTTTTTATTGGAGAGAAAGCTACTATTTCCCAAAGAGCACATATATGTGCGGGAACACATGATTATTGTAACCCAGGCCTACCGCTTATGAAACCACCTGTTGTTATTGAAGATCAGGCTTGGGTTTGTGCCGACGCGTTCATTGGTCCAAATGTAGTAGTGGGGCAAGGGGCGGTAATCGGGGCTAGAGCCGTTGTCACAAAGAATGTTGATCCTTGGACTGTGGTGGCAGGCAATCCTGCAAAAACTATTAAAAAACGCGTAATGCAGGTACGATGATCGCTATGGTTTATGGTACGGATCTCAACCGATAGGGAAAAATGCCTTCAGTAACTGCCATTATCTTGACTTATAATGAAGAAAAGCACTTATCCCGCTGCATCATTAGTCTCGAAGATATAGCCAGCGAGATAGTAGTGGTAGACTGTTATTCTAATGATGCAACCACTGCTATTGCCCGAAAGCATGGCGCGATAGTTGTTCAGCGAAAATGGATTAACTATGCAACGCAATTCAATTGGGCGTTGACTCAAATAGGGAATACTACAGATTGGGTACTCAGGATAGATGCGGATGAAATACTGTCGTCGGAATTGGTAGCTGAAATACGAGAACGGCTGCCAAAAATTAGTTCCGAAATCGATGGTATATACTGGGGGCGTCGCATGGCGTTTCAGCAGCATCCAATCCGATATGGAGGTGTGTTTCCGATACGCGTATTGCGCATGTTCCGCTATGGTCGCGGTCAATGCGAAAATCGCTGGATGGATGAACACATCAAGGTATCAGGAGAAACGCTGGATTTTGCTGGAGAGATGATGGACGATAGCCTGAACTCTCTAACATGGTGGACGGATAAACATAATAGGTATGCCAGCCGTGAGGCTGTAGATATGTTGAACCTTGAGTACAATTTCATACCGCGTGACACGGTAGCCTCTCTGCAGCGTGGAAAGCAGGCTGAGATGAAGCGATGGATAAAAGAGCATCTCTATGCTCGTTTGCCTGGCGGCTGTCGTGCGTTTATCTATTTCTTTTATCGTTATGTGTTGCGGCTTGGTTTTCTTGACGGGAAAGCAGGGACAGCTTTCCATTTCCTGCAAGGGTTCTGGTACCGTTACCTGGTCGATGCCAAGATTGTTGAGGTGAAGCGATATATGGCAAAAAACAAGGTCGACGTTGTAACGGCGATTGCCCAGGTTCTCGACATCCAAGTGAAGCAGTCGGAGCAGCAATAGACACCGACTTTTGCTTGAAGGTCGTAAGCGTTCACCAGCCCCCCCCTCTATGCACGTCAGCCTGATCGTGCCAAGTGCCTAGAGGGGGTGCTGGAGAATGTTTACAGTCCATTGGCTTGGCGAGTCTTTTGTTGGCCCAGCGAACGGTTGGACGTCAAGAGTGTTTTCATTTTATTTTTTTCGCTAAGATGGCAAAGATATCGCTCATAACCGCTACGTTTAATGCTGCTGCTACGTTGGAAGGGTGCCTGAAAAGCGTCAGTAGGCAAAGCCTGTTGCCTGAACATATTATTATTGACGGGAGTTCGATAGATGAGACGTTTTCGATCGCCACAGAGTACAGAGGGCATCGACTTAAGGTCTTCTCAGAGCCGGACAATGGGTTGTATGATGCTATGAACAAAGGCATACGTCAGGCAACCGGTGACATCGTTGGAATTTTGAACGCAGATGATGTCTATTCCGGTCCTGACGTGTTGCAGATGGTAGCGGATGTCTTTGATGAGGAGAGAGTTGATGCCTGCTATGGCGACCTATGCTATGTGGACTATCGGGATATCAGCAAGGTCGTTCGCTATTGGATGTCTGGTGACTTGCACTACCGGAATTTTTATTGGGGTTGGATGCCGCCCCATCCGACCTTTTTCGTTCGACGTATTGTGTATGAAAAGCACGGTGTCTTCAATCTCAATCTTGGTTCTGCCGCCGATTATGAACTCATGTTGCGATTTCTTTTGCGATATCGGGTTAGCGCCAGATATATCCCCAAAGTACTGGTAAAAATGCGGAATGGTGGGGTAAGTAATTTCAGCATCGCAAATCGCATTCGAGCAAATCGTATGGACCGCAAAGCCTGGAAAGTCAATGGATTGCATCCTTACGCCTGGACGTTTATCGCCAAGCCGCTACGGAAGCTGGGACAATGGTTTTATCGATATCCGTAAACGTTCACCAGCACCCCATCTGGGCTCGATCTGGCTGACGTGCATAGATAGGGGTAAAAATTTGCGCATGCCTCGATCTGAGCAAAAATGCCTATAGTCCGACAGGTTCCTGGACTTCGGATGGCAGCTAACCATGGTATCAGGCCATTTAGGCTAATTTGGAGCAAAAGGGTGGCTGGCGATTAAGGAAGTAAGCTCGCGATAAAGATGTGAGGCCGTTTGGGTGAAGTGTTGCAGTAGGCTTTATGAGGATTCTCTGGAGAAGGAGAGGGGCGATGGCGCAACGTACTGAAATGTAATGAAGAAAAACAAAACGGGGCGATGTGTTGTGACTCAGCTTCGCCCCGTTATTGTCATCTTGACAGTGTTATCGCTTTTTCCTGCGCAACCCAGCGATACTGGCTAATCCAATTCCAAGAAGAAGCATACTTGCCGGTTCGGGTACAGGTGCCAAGGAGACGCTATCAACAAATCCTCCCAGCGTGTTGTCCAGTCCAAAAGCGGCAAACCATACTTTATACGTGTCTGCTGTATTGACTGTAAACGTTCCACTGACTTGCTCCCAGATGTCCGGTTGCTGCTCGTTATAGGTCTTGCTAATGGAGTCGGCGTAAATGTTAATATCACTCGAATCAGCTACATAGACTTTGATACCGTTATCATCATCGCCGTTGTTTGTGCGGGCGTGGTACATCCAGTCAAGCGAGTATGTCCCTACATCAAGAAATACTGATTGGAACATCGCACTATTCGTGTCAATTCCGCCATTACTGTCCAACTCGACGTATTGGGCATACGAATCAGCAGGCACAATCGTACTGCGCTGTACTTCGATACCAGCGGTACCTGCCTCTTTTGTCCAGCCTGGGATATTGTCGTAAACGCTCCATGCACTACCGCTTAGGCCGATGTCCTCATCGAATCCTCCATTGGCTAATAGGTTGGCTTGAGCGCTATTCGACAATCCAATGCAGACTAACCCTGTAGCAAAAAGCACCAATAATTTCTTCATTGATAGTTCTCCCCTCCTAAGCAAAAATGCTAACCTTCAATTACTCTAACAGCCCCCAATGCAGCGGATCCATCTTGACAGTCCGCAGGCTCCCTTAGTATAACCTTACAACTCAGTGAAGTCAAACACGAAACTAAGCTGTGTTAGGAAAAAGTTCCCTTCCGCCAGCAACAAAAAAATGATAACGATTACTATTATTAATATTGCACTGATCATGTTTTGTCAAGGCTGAAGGCAAGGCGTTCTGTCGTTGGGTGGAGAGGTCTTGTTGTTGATTGAGTGAAAAAATATCTGGATACTCAGCGTTGTGGGGTGAACGCCTGCGGAACTCTCACATCGTTGAACACATTGCCTTTTGTCAGAATACCCGAACATCCGGAGTCGATTTTCACCCCAACATCAGCGTGTTCAATGATATTGTCTTGGACAATCACATCTCGGGTTCCCGGAGCCATCGGATTTCTGCCGCCACGCACTTCAATATGAGCATTGGAATACAAATGGTTTCGTCGTATCACGGCTCCAAGTGCCAGCGGTGCGGTGTTTGGCGATCTTTGAAGTCCCCATGTGCCAATGAATGCTTCTCCCGCTACAGAGGTGTTGTTGGGGCCGCCACGGTAAGAATTTCCTTCTAGAATTTCATTGTCCAAAAACTGGCAATACCAGCTCGGCTGGTAGTGATGATACCAGCGGCCGGAGTTGTAATAACCACCGGTCCGTATGGATTTGTTGCCTGATGCCAAATGGTTAATGGATGTGCCATAATATTGTAGAGCCACGCCTGCGTCTGTGAATTCGTTGTCGAAAAAGATGTAGTTCTGTTGCATCATCGTGATGCTGACCACGGAAGTGTTGTCCGGAAGCACTTTCCAAGGCCGATCCAGGGATATCACATCCTCATGAATATGCGCAACCTGGGCAAATTGTCCCATCCCTTTACCCCCGAGAATGAAAACCCCGGCCCCCTTCCAACCGTTCCGGGCTCCCGGTCTTGCTGTTGGTTTACCGGCGAGCGTAACGGTTTTTCCGGAAGGGTGCTTGACCTTGCCGTAGTAGAATCCGCCAGCTGCATCTGAGGTCATGGCTTCCCGGTCCCAGCCGAACAGAAGACGAAATTTGTTATGTCCAAAGAAAATATTCCTGGAATAGGCTATGTCTTTGTTACCCGCATTGATGCTTCCACCGGTGGACATAAGGTCCGCACCCTGAATGATATTGTTTTCAAAAATAAGTCCATCAGCGCTGGTTATGCAGTACCATCCCCAACGGCCATTGTAAAAACGATTGTGGCTCACATAGGAGTTCGTGGGGTTGAGGAAATAAAAGGATCTTCCCGAACCATAGATATCGCAATCGTGAATGCTGATATTTTCACCGCCAAGACGAATCGTGTCGCCGCCACCAGTTGACAATTTAAGCGAATTTCTAAAACGCCGATCAATTTCCGCAGGTTTAAGGTGCCCTCGGTACGAATTGCCGCGCACAGTCACCCTCTGCATGGAGACGTAGCCGGGTTTTCCGGCCTTTGTTTGCTTTAGATCACTGCCGATGAAATTCCTATAGTTTGAGGCATAAAGCGTTATATCTTCCAAAGAAAAATGATTGTTTCCATAGATCAGATATGCCGGCGGTTGCTTTTTAAAATCCTTCCAAAATAGACTTACTAGACGGCGCCCTTGGCCTCGAAGAGTCACAAATCTTGGAATGATAAGGGGTTCGCTTATCCAGTAACGTCCCCGTGGAAAATAGACGATGCCTCCTCTGTTCTTTCCTGCAGCCTCAAGAGTGGCTGAAATAGCTCTGGTGTCGTTGGCCACACCATCGCCGATTGCCCCAAAGTCGCGGACATTGAATACCGTCTCGGGCCATTTTGCAACGGTGGCTACCATGAATTGGCCAATGCGTTCCCAGCAATTTTTGTCACCCCAACCATTGTAGAGTTTGACGTCATAGACACCGGGTTTCATGGTTGAAGGCACTTGGAACCGTGCCTCCCACGGATTTGAAGATTGTGATTGGATGCGAAATATTTGCTTGCTTGTTTGGGATTGCATCGATAAGAGCGAAGGGCCTGCCGTATTGCCGAGACATCTGCCAAAAACGCGGATCCATCCTCCTGGTGATGCTTTTCCGCCCAGATCGCCTTGTGCCCAATAGATAGTTGGCGAGTTGAGGCGCCAAACTGCGGAACTCAACCCATTTGTTATCCGGACGGAGAAAATGCCTCTTTGAAAGGTTTGAGGGACAACGAATTTAACAGACTGGTCGGATGCCTGGATGTCACCTACTGTGATACTTTTGTTATTGAATACCCTAGAAATCGCAAGATTCTGATCTGGCGCATCTGGAAGTCGAATAAGTTCTATTTTGGGGTGATTTCCAAAGCCGGATCCGATTATCATTGTAGCGTCTCCTGGGCGTACAGGATCACTCGCCCAAAAGATATTCGGCGTTCCAAATGCTTTCGTGGATATTAATAAGCAGAGCAGCAGTAAACTCAATTTTCTCATTTTCCTGTTTCCTCCAATACGGTAGCGTTCACAGGGCAAGCCCAAAGTGCCCATGCCCATGCGCTTACCCGATAGATGTGTACAAGACTACCAGATATCTGTCTAATTCATTGGGATTGTATGCGTTTTCTTAATCAGGTGCAAATCCACTTTCGAGAATTTAAAGTGAGCGTCGACCGCAATCCTTGCAACCCTTCAATCAAGGAGAGCAGCCCGCAATCAATGGCGGGCGAAGAAATGGCCATAGTCCAAGTTGAAGGAGTAATACATGCAGCTTCCTTCCTTGGGTAGCGTGCAAGGAGTGGATTTGAGTACCAGTACAATCTGATCAAAAAACTCGATATGCAAAAGGCTCTCGCGTCCCAGCTCCTCTTTGGTCATAAGCTTGCCGGTCAGGCATTGGCCCACGTTCTCTTGCACTATTTGTACGTGTTCTGGCCGTATGCCGAAAATGAGGTCGATGTCGCCCGCTGCTTTCGCCCGGCGGGCTTGTTCGGACTGAGCTGGAGCGTTGCCGAACCCAGCTGCAGTACTGGCTGGCCGTTTATCTCCCGGTAACGCGCGGCCAACAAGTTCATTGGTGGCGAGCCGACGAAGGAGGCGACGAAAGGGGAAGCCGGTGCCGGTAGACTGCGTCGGGGCTGCCGATCTGCATGAGTTTTCCATCCTTTAACACGGCCATGCGGTCGGCCAGGGTCATGGCCTCGACCTGGTCGTGGGTAACGTAGAGGGTGGTGATACCGAGTTTGCGTTGGAGCAGCCGCAGTTCTGTCCGGGTGATGGTTCGCAGATTGGCATCCAGGTTGGAAAGAGGTTCGTCGAGCAGAAAGAGTTTTGGCTTTCTGACGATGGCGCGCGCAATAGCTACCCGCTGTCTCTGACCACCGGAGAGTTCTGCCGGCCGGACCGCCAGCAGCTCGGCGATACCAAGGGTTGAGGCTGCGACTTCCACGGCCTGCCGCACCTGTTGCCGGTTTTCGCCGCTGACGCGTAGAGGAAAGGCTATGTTGTCGAAGACGCTCATGTGCGGATAGAGGGCGTAACTCTGGAAGACCATGGCCACGTCACGCTGCCTGGGTTCGCTAAAAATTCTTTTCTCAGGTGCGGCCACTACCTCCTCGCCAAAGCGTATCTCGCCTGACGTAGGCTTTTCAAGTCCGGCCACCAGATTGAGCACGGTGGATTTGCCGCAGCCGCTGGGGCCGAGCAGCACGAAAAACTCCCCGTCCTCTACCTCGAGGCTCAGCTCCTTCAGGGCATGGACTGGCCCTCGGAGCGATCGGTACGTCTTGGCCAGTGAGATCAGTGTGAGTTTCATCCTTTTACCGCCCCTCTGGTGAGCCCCTGGACAATTCGGCGCTGGAAAACAATCGTCAGCGCCACCACCGGCAGGGTGGTCAGGGTGGCGGCGGCCATCAGGTTTCCCCAGGGGATCTCGCCGTGCAAACCTTGAAAGAGGGCAATGCCCACGGGAACGGTTCGGGCGTGATGATCGGTGGTCAGCATCAGGGCGAAGAGCAGCTCGTTGAAGGCGAAAATAAAGGCCAAAAGTGCAGTGGAAAAGATCCCTGGGGCGGCCACCGGCAAGATGACCTTCTGCAGAGCCTGGCGTCGGTTACAACCGTCGATCAGCGCGGCCCGATCGAGGTCGGTCGGTATCTGTGCGAAATAGCTGGTGAGAATCCAAAGCGAGAGGGGCAGGATCCAGGCGGTGTAGGGCAAAATCAGCGCCTGCAGGGTATTGATCCAGCCAAGGACGGCCATCAGTTTGAAAAGATAGCTGATCAGGCTGATCTGCGGGAACATGGAAACGGCCAGGATGGCGAACAGTAGCACCATCTTACCGGGTAAAAAGAGTCGAGTCATTGCGTAAGCGGCTGGAGCGGCGATCACTACCGAGAGCGCGGCGCTCACACCCGAGATGATGAGGCTGTTGGCCAGATAGGCTGGAAAGTGGAGAGAAGGGGTGAACAGCACGTTTTTGAAGTGAGCAAACGTCAACTCCAATCGCCCAGGTTGTTGCAGGAAATCCACTCCGCTGGTGGCGGCGGTCAGGACCATGTAGATGATCGGCGTGAGGCAGAAAAGCAGCATGAACACTGTACCCGCCAGGTAAAGCAGGTTTATTCGGGCGGTATCTGTCATTGGATGCCCTCCCGGAAGCGCCCGAAGCGTACGACGGTCAGCGCGAATGCCAGGGCGATGAGAAAAAGAGCGACGGAGATTGCCGAACCGTAGCCGAAGTCGCCGGAGACGAAAAAGCGGTAAGCATAGAGGCTCAGTGGGGAGGTCGCCCCGCCGGGGCCGCCGCCTGTAATAACGAAGATAGTGTCAAAGATTCTGAGACTGTCGATAGTTCTGAACAGCAGCGCCACCACCAGCACCGGCCGCAGCAGGGGCAGGGTAATAGCGATGAAGCGTTTGAGAGGGCCGGCACGGTCGATTCGTGCCTGGTGGTAATACTCTTCGGGAATGGCGGAAAGTCCGGCCAGCAGGATAATGGCCACAAACGGCGTGGTCTTCCAGACATCTGCCACCACCACGGAACAAAAAGCGCCGAAGCTTGTCCCTAGCCAGTTGATACGCGCCTCGGATATGCCTACCACCCGGCAGAGAAAATTGGCCAGGCCGTAATGGTAGTTGTAGATCAGCTGGAAGACCCGACCGGAAACGGCGGCCGGCACCGCCCAGGGGATCAATACACAGATCCGCAGTAGCCCCCGTATCCGCGAAGGGTGGTGGAGCAGCAAGGCGAAGCAGAGGCCGAACACCATTTCCAGGGGCACAGTGACTAGACAGAAGAGCAATGTAAAACCCAGAGATTGCCGGAAACCGGGATCGACCAGGAGGCTTTGGAAGTTGCGCAGCCAGACGAATCGCCCGGGCAGGTAGGAGACGTCCTGGAAAAGGGCGTCGATCATGGTCCCGACCACTGGAGCCAGGATGAAGGCCAGCAGAAAAAGCAGCAGTGGGGCCAAAAAAGCATACCCCTTGAGGATATCGGTCCGAGGCAGTGGCGCCTCCCCCGCCGGCTCTCGTTTGCCTGGTTGCGCCGCGCGCATCTCTTATTTTTCTCCTGATGATTGGTAGCGTTTCGTGATGGGAAGCATCTCCGAATCGGCCTGTCGCAGAGCCTGTTCGGTGCTGGTGTTGCCGGCAAGAGCATCGCTGAGATGTTTTTGCAGAATAACTGAGAGCTGACTGTAATAGGGCAGGAGAGGGCGCGGTGTGGCATGGGTGAAAATCGCTCGCAATTGCTTGAGCTGCGGAGCCTTGGCCAGTACCTTTTTGCCCTGATACACCGTTACATTGCCTGGATTCCAACCGAGGTACAGTGCCATGTCTTTTTGGACGGAAGCGGAGGTGAGAAAACAAATTAATTGTCTGGCGTCTTCCTTATCGTCACTTTGCGCGGAAAGCCCGATATGCCAGCCGCCCAGGGTGGAGATCGAACTCGCGCCTCGGTGGGCTGGCATGGGCGCCAGTCCGATCTTCCCGCGCACCGGGCTTGACGGCTTCTGGTGCAGCGCCCAGGCATAGGCCCAGTTGCGCTCAAAGAGTGCATTGCCTTGCTGGAAATAGCTTCTTGTCTCCTCCTCGTGCATCTCGGTGTAGGTATTGGGTGGCGAAACCTTGTATCGGTGAATCAGATCGCGCATGAACTGAAGCGATTCCACATTGGTTGGGTTGTCCAAGGATGGTTTGCCATGGTCAAAAACGAAGCCGCCGCCGCTACCGGCGAATTCCAGAAAATTGCAGATCAGCCCTTCATATTGGGCGCCCTGCCAGACGAAGCCGTAGAAATCCGGGTTGGCGTCCCGTTCCTTTTCCTGGACGAGGCGAGCATCCGTCAGGAGTTCGTCCCAGGTTTTCGGTGGCCCCGGAATGCCGTATTGGGCCAGCAGATCTTTTCGGTAGTAGAGAAGACCGCCATCCACGAAGATCGGCAAGGCGACCAGCCTGTGATTTGACGTATCGGCAAGGTTGATGACCCGGGAGAAAAAATCCTTTTTGTCGGCACAGTGCGGCGGCATGTTGGCATCGAGTGGCTCCAGCCAGCCGGAGGCGGCGAATTGGGCCAGCCAGGCTACGTCCATGAGCATTACATCGGGGTCGGATTTACCGGCCCGCAGGGCGACCACCAGGTTTTGTCTTCTGAGATCGGTGTCGGATGGCTGCCGAACGATTTGCACCTTGATGCCGGACTGTTTCTGGAAACGGTCGATCAGCACCTGCCAGTAATTGAGTTCGGTGGGTGTGCCGCCGACGGCAAAGGTAATTGTTCGGGGAGTCTTGTGAGATCCGCAACCGGGTAGCAGCAGGGCAATTCCAAGTATCAGGGCCGCCAAATATCTCGGGGACATCTGTTCCTCCCTTCTATCTTTGTGGTATTGTTGACCTGTGTTATTTAGTTTCTATCCGAAAACTAGGGATTTGGTTCGAGATCGAGACATTCGCAAATTTTTACCACAGGTATATAAATGATATTCCGAGGATAAAAATTTGCGAATAACGAAGATATCGGGCCAAATAACAGTTTTCGGATGGGAACTATTTAATAGTATGCGTAATGGCGATATAAGGACAAGGCTCTTTCGCTGCAAAAAATAAGGAGCGAGCAATGAGTGATAATCTGGAGAGGCATATCGATGTCGGCGGTTGCAAGGTACGCTGTCTTGCGAGCGACGGGGAGAAAAAAGAGGTGGTGCTGCTTCACGGTGCTTCGTTTTCCGCCGACACCTGGGCGGAGATCGGCACCTTGGAATTGTTGGCGCAAGCCGGCTATTCCTTTGTGGCCCTCGATGTTCCTGGGTTTGGCAAATCCGGCAAGTGTGCCATGGACCCGGATGTTGTCCTGGGTGAGGTCTGTTCAACCATGGGTCTTGATCGACCGGTGGTGGTCGGGCCTTCCATGGGGGGCGCTATCACCTTGGCCCTTGCCGTCAAACAGCCTGAGCTTTTTGGCGGCCTGGTGTTGGTTGGAGCAGCCCGGGTGCCGCTTTTTGCCGAATCGCTTGCAAGCATCAAGGTGCCGACCCTCGTTGTCTGGGGCAGCGCCGATTCCCTCTGCCCCGTGGAGCACGCCACCCTTTTGCAGGAAAAGATAGCCGGCGCGGAAGTGACGATCCTTGAAGGCGCTCCCCATCCCTGCTATCTGGAAAAGACCAATGAGTGGCATCAGGCGCTGATGGGGTATTTGCAGAAAAATTTTTAAAATTTGCAAGAGAGGAATCGCATGTTGGTCGACTGTCATGCTCATCTTTGCGATGAGGCATTCTCCCAGGATTTGGGTGAGGTGCTCGAGCGCGCCGTAAACGCAGGAGTAGGCTCGATTTTGATCGTTGGCGAGACCCTGGCCGACGCGCGCCGAAATCTTGAGCTTGCGGCCCTGTACCCCTCCTTGAAAGCGGCGGCAGGGCTCTTCCCCGCCAATGCCGATCTTGTGGAGGCAGCGATAATAGAGACTTTTATCCGTGAGCACGCAACAGCGTTACACGCCATCGGCGAAGTCGGTCTCGATTTCTGGTTGGCAAAAGAGGATGAGGAACGCGAACTGCAAAGGGAAGTATTCTTGCAATTCATCAGGCTGGGGGTGGAGCTTGACCTGCCGCTCAACGTCCACTCCCGATCGACCGGTCGCGAGGCCATCGCCATGTTGATGGGTAATGGCGCCACCCGGGTGCAAATGCATGCCTTCGACGGCAAAGCCTCCACGGCCCAGCCGGCGGTGGAGGCGGGTTATTTCTTTTCTATCCCTCCTTCCATCGTACGTTCCCGCCAGAAGCAAAAGCTAGTGAAACACCTGCCGCTCGCCTGTCTGCTGGTAGAGAGCGACAGCCCTGTGCTCGGCCCCGATCCCGAAGCGCGAAACGAACCGGCCAATGTGGCTATCGCCTTACAGGCGATAGCCGATATCAAGGGAGTGGCACGTGAGGAGGTGCTGGAAGCGGTGCAAGAGAATACGTTGCGGTTGTATGGTTTGTGAGGGGGGGAAATTGGGGGCAAGGGAAAGGGGGACAGAGAAATTGGGGACAGACCCCGATTTCGATCTGTCTTCCTTTTGTCCCCTTTCCCCTATTCCTTCAACAAAGCCTTGCCGGAAACGGTCAACGTAATGGTGGTTTCACCGGCCTTGGCCACCGGCGCCGCCATCTCTCTGGCGCTTTTGGCCATCACCATGTAGTCGGTGCGGGGCGTAACCGGGAAGGGGGAATCGGTTCCCTGGACGCTTATTTCGCGTAACTCGGCTTTTGATTTGCCGAGTGCCCTGGCTGCTCGATCGGCACGGGCCTGCAACCGTTTGAGGGCGCTCTCCATCAGACTGTCCTGTACATCAGCGGCGGTCTGCGGATCTACGGTGTAGGACAGGCCGCTCATGGTAAGGTTTCGGCCTTGGAGTTTTCCCGCCAGCTCGAGTAGCGCCTGGGCGTCCTTTGATTTCAAGGTCAGGGACTGGCGGCCCTGCCATTTTCTCTCCTTGGTGCGGGAATCGGTGGTTGCATAGACGGAGTACGAGCCGGTGGCTGTATGCACTGCCGGGACTTTTGCCGCCAGATCGATGGCCTTTTGCATGGTGGTGTTGATGGTGTTCTGCAGGGCTTGCGGATCGATGTTATCACTGCTGCAGGTCAGGGTCGCGACCAGCAAATCCTCGGTTACCTCTCGGCGTTCGGTGGCTGAGATATTGAGGATAACCTGGCCCTGGGGCAAAGACAGAATGGGTGTTTCGGGCTGGGCGATGACAGGGCTTGCGGCGCAGAGGGAAAAGAGAACGATACCGGTTGCCAGGGCGGAAGTCATATGAGAGATCATGGGCATTGTATAGGTTGCTGGACGAGGGGAGATGACAAGATAAAGCGTAACTTTTTTGCAAAAGAGCTGTGTCTGCTCCTGATCAGCCTATCCTCTGCGTGGTGGAAAAGCAAGCCTGGTGACCATCAGAATGGCAGCCACAAGATCAGCCGGGGAGATTCCAGCTCGCGCAGCAGGTCGCTGCAGTCGGTCTCGAGAGAGGTTTGACGGGCACGGAGTGCCGTAGCCAGCGCTTTCGGGATATTGAGTGCTTTGCTGCGCACCAGACTCTCGCCATAGCGCTGTCGATAGTCAGGATGGACGCGCAGCGACCAGTTCTTTCGGCTCACTGTTCCTGGCGTATTGTACGATTCTTTGATGCCGAGCAGATCGGTAAAAAAGACCATGATATTTCGGGCCGGGCCGATAAAGAGGTCGGCGAATTTAGCCTGGGCGAGTTCTCCTTCATCCGCCGCGACCCGCTGGATCCACTCTTCACGTTTTGCGGCCTCTATTTTCAGACGGCCGGCGAGATACTCCGCCTGCCGGCGAGCTGACCCTTCTCGAATCCATTTTTCGCTGAGATGCCAAAGCGATGGGGTGTCGTGGTTGCCGAGCATCACCCAGTCCTCAGGGCGGCCGTTTTCGCCACGGTAGACGTCTTCCGGGTTGTCGAGGTCGGCCTTCTGGGTGACCAGGAACCGGCCAATGCCGTAGAGCTCCATGGCTTTCCTGATCGGATAGGGCTGGGTGCTCAGGATTTCGCAGGCGATCTCCCGGCTGCCGTAGCCGTTTTTGGCGGGCAGCCTGCATGATCACATCCAGCCGCTCGGCGTAGCGGCGAATCTGCTCGGGCTCAAGGCTTCGTACCCAGTCGTCGGCGTGGCGGCTGACCCGAAGATTGATCTGCTCGGGACGGGGAATGGCGAATTCGGCCAGCTCCGGATGATCAGCTAAGTTGCGGCGAGGCAAAGAGCCGTGCACCCGCCTGCACGGCCTGGATGGCATCGGGCTGACCGGCCCGGTAGACCCAGGGACAGATCAGCCCATGGGGGTGATCGATGCGCATGCCGTCGAATTCGGCGAACAGCTTACCGACGCGTCGTTGCAGGAAGCGCAGGGCCGGTCCCGGCCACCGGCGGCCACGTCCGTCCAGGCGTGAAAATTTGCGGGGATCGAGGAGTGAGTAATTCCAGGGTTGCCCATCCGGATTGGTCCGGCTGGGTGGAGCCCCCATCAGGTACCCCGGCAGCAAAAAGGCGCGAGCACGCCAGGTATCGCGGCCGGAGAGGCCGATCTGGCAGTCGCAGAACAGTTTTAAACCAAGTGTTCCACAGAGCTGTCGGAGGGCGCTGTGCTGGAGATAGAGCAGATACTGGCCGTAACAGAATTCCTCAAGTTCTTGTCGATGTGCTTTGCGTAACGTCCGGATCCGGTCGCGGGCGGCTTTTTCCTCGCCCGCAGGTGGTGGAAAAGAGGAGCTTGTCGAGCCGAGCCTCACCGCGTTCGTCCCAGTCCTGCCAGTTCTTGCCGCCGTGGAGGCGCCGGAGTATTTCGTACAGCCCGTCGGGCTCGAGCCACTCGCAGTTATCCCGCCGGAAGCGGCGATATGAACGGCAGAAATCCTTGAGGTTGCCGACGCTCTTTTGCTCACAGTTGTGGTGGTACCACTCAGTATGCTTCCGACGCCACCCGCCCGACGATCATCCTGGCATACTCTTCCTTGACCCGATCGGCAGGTGAGAGTTTTCTGCCGATCAGTGCGGTCTGATGTCCTGGCGGCAGCAGGGGCAAGGGAAGGCTGGCGAGAGCGAGCGGCGCCAGCGACAGGAGATTGCGGGAGAAGAGCGTGCCGTCATAGGGAGAGGGGTTGGCCGGGGTAGTGATCCCCTGGGGGCCGAACTGGACGCCGTTGAATCCCAGCTCCGCGGCAAAGCGTAAAAATCGCTGCGCCCCCAGCGAATAGGGCGAGCCTCGGCCGATCTCCTCCTGCCGCAGGCTGGGAAAGGCCGCATCGTGGATGGAGAGCAGAAAATTATCGATGCCGAGGATCTGCAGCGCTTTTTTGATCGCGTGCTGGGGCATGGAAACAGTTTTGGCTAAGGGACGGTGTTGTAATGTTGCTGCTAGTATTTTTTCCTTATCTTTTCATTGAAGCGGATTGAACTGTAAAGCACAAGTGCCCAGGAGCCCTAGGTGTCTTGGTAAAGGTTTACTCTTCGCCCAGGGGAAATTTTTGCAACAGCTCGAAGCGGGATTTGGGGCTCCGTTCCGCCACCAGGCAAAGCGCGTCGATATTCAGGGGATCGCCGAGCGATGCGGCCAAGTGGCTTTCCAGGACAGGGCGCAGCCTTCGCCGTGCGTCGATATCGGTGATGGAACCGGTCAGGGTGAGGTGAAATCGGTAATCCTCCATCACGTAAGGGTAGCCCCATTGCTCGAGGTGGCGCAGCTGCCTTGCCGACAACCCCTGCCTGATCCGTTTGCGGCGAGCCTCCTCGGTGAGCGGCGCCCGGAACCGGTCGAGTTCGTTCACCATCAGGGCGGCCAGATGATGGAGTCTGTCCGTGTCGCAGCCGGGAACGAGGCAGAAGAACGATCCGATCTCGGTGAGTTCAAGGCTGGGAAGAGAAAAGGGCTGCAGCATGGCGCAGAGGCGCGCGGTGGCTTCCCGGAGCTCTTCCAGGCGATAGCCCTCGGCCAGCTGAAACGGCGCCTTGATGGTGGCGTGCAGACCGTACCTTCTGGGAACGCATGTGATATCGTCTATATCGGGGACAAGGCTGGTGAGCGCGGCCGGCCGGATAACGCTGCTGTCGCAGGCAATGTCATAGCCGAGCCAATTGGTTGCCGGCTCCCGTACCGGATCATCGCCGGGGATAAAATAAACTCCGAATCGCATCGAGATGCTCCATACAGTGTAATCAGTCGCCAGGTCAACCAAACAGTGGCCGAACCAACGAACGGTTACCATAAAATTGTCTCCGTCAGGTAGTTCCTGACCTCGTGGCCCACTCGCCGCGTGGTGATCGGCAAGGTGCTGGAGCCGACAATACCGCATCCATCAGCTCCACGAATCGTGGCGCCGTTTGCTCGAGCGGACCGTCATTGATAAAAGGGTACAGCCTCTCCGCGCTCACTTCCATATCCACCCTGGCAAGGCGGCTGTCGCGAGCCTCGGCGGATTCCCGGCCTCTGTTTTCGAGTCGGCCGCGCAATACCGCCTGCGGCGCCGACACCTCGATGGTGGCGACATCGTCGAAGACTTTTTCAAAAGCCGGGATCACCGTACGGGAAACCGATATGACCGCCGCCCGTTTCTCCTTCTGCATCAGTGGCTCAAGTCCGACGCCGTACCAATTGCCGTGGGCCTGCCAGTCGATGAAAAAGAAACCGTTGCGTTTCAAGGTGGTGAAGGCCGAGTGGTCGACGAAATAGTTCCGTTCGTTGTCGTCCGGCATCCTCGTTACGTATCGGGAAATAAACGCGATGTCGTCCCGGTCGGCCAGCGCCAGGCGACAGTGGCGCAACAGGCTGTCCTTGCCGGCGCCGCTGGGGCCGACGATCAGGATGATCCTCATTCTTTTGCCCCGTAGGTGTCGATAAAGGTGCGGACATCGCGAAACTCGGCGAGCCGCTCCTTGATGGTTTCGTGGTCCCAGTCCCACCAGCGGATCTCCTGCAGGCGGGCGACCACGCTTTTGGGAAAACGATATCTGAGCACTTTGGCCGGCACGCCGGCGACGATGGCATAGGGTGGCACATCCTTGGTGACCACGGTCCCGGAGCCGACAGCGGCGCCGTCGCCAATCGTTACCCCGGCCATGACGGTCACTCCGTGGCCGATCCAGGTGTCGTGGCCGATCGTCACCCTCTGGATGGCTCGCCATTGGAAAAAAGCCCTGTCGTTGTCTTCGCCGAAACCGTACATGGCCCGACGGTACTGGCAGTGGTGCATCGAGACCCAGTCGGTGGGGTGGTTGCCGGGGTTGATGCGCACAAATGAGGCGATATTGGCGAATTTGCCGACGGTGCAATGGGCAAGGGAGCAGTTCTCCATCACATAGGAGTAGTCGCCCAACTCGACGTCGCTAAGCTTGCTGCCTTGCTGGACTTCGGTGTATTTGCCGAACCGGCTGTCGAGGATGGAGGCGGTTGAAGCGATAAACGGCTCTTCCCCCAGGATGGGGACCGGGCGGCGATTGTGGCTGTCGATATGATGCATGGCGATGCGACCAATTGAAAAAGGGTTGAATTACAGGTTTGATAAACAGCGCCGCGGAAGCGGCACGTCAGGTTCCAAAGCTTTACAGTTCATTGTTGAAACAATTTGTTCCGTTATAGATGATGCCGCCGTCTTTCACGGTCAACACCACCCTGGGCAGCCACTGATCGTCGATGACCAGGAGGTCGGCTTTCTTGCCGGCTGCGATCTCCCCCCGATCCTTCAAGCCCGCCAGCCTCGCTGGACTGGAGGTGACAAGCGCAAATCCTGCAACAAGCGGCAACCCAAGCTCCTTGTTAAGCACATAGGGGGCCTGCAACATCGAGCTGGGATGGTAGTCGGAACAGAGAAAATCACAGAGCCCGCCTCTCACCAGTTCCCGGGCGCTGATATTGCCGGACTGGCTCTTGCCGCGCACCACGTTGGGGGCGCCCATACCGGTGCCGAGCCCCTTGCCGCGGGCGTAGCCGGCAACCTCGCCGCAGAGAGGAAACTCGGAGATGGAAATTCCCATTTCCCGCACCAGGTCGATTTTCTCGCAGGTGTCATCGTCGTGGGAGAGCAGCCGCAGACCGTGGGCCGCGGCGTGGTCGAGCAGCCCCCGCATTTCCTCATAGGCGCGGGCGCGACTGTCCTGCTTGCCGCGAATGATGGTTTCCGCCTCTTGATCCGAGAGGTCGTAGGTCGGGATGTGAAACCGCTTCCAGGTCTCGATGGTCTTGAATTGCCCTTGGCCGGGCGTGTGGTCCATTACCGACAACAGCTGGATGGCGCCGGAATCGATCAGCTCCTCAAGCGCCGGTCGAGAACTAAAGGAGGTGATCTCGTAGCGGGCGTGCACCAGGTTGTCGACGCTGAGGCGCTCGCGATTGAAGGTGAAGATCCGTTCGATTACCGCCCTGGCAGTATCGGTGCCGCGCTGGCTGACGATGGACTGGTCGTTGAAGCCGACAGCATGAAACATGGTGGTGATGCCGCTCAAGGCGAGTTTTTTATCCAGCTCGCTGATCGCGGAATCCACCGGAAACGTAGCCCCCGGCCGGGGTTCGATCTCTTTTTCGATGGCGTCGGAGTGCAGGTCGACAAAGCCGGGGGATATCAGATGATCGCCCAGGTCGCGAGCACCTGCCAGGGTGCCGTGGGCGGCGGTGCGGAGGATGCAACCGCGCTCTATTTCCAGGTCGAGGGGCACGATGCCCTCGGGCGTCACTACCCGGCGGGAACGAAGGGCGCTTACCATGAGTGGTTCTCCTTGTTGAGAGCGCAGACCTGATCAGCGATCCGATCTACTTTGGCCATATCGTGAAAGATGGCGATCATGGCGGTATTTCGTCGTTTCAAGCCCTCCAGCAGCTCGATCACCTTGTCGGCTGCCAGCGGGTCGAGAGAGGCTGTCGGCTCGTCGAGAAGGAGCAGCTCGCGGGGAGCGATCACGCCCCGGGCGATATTGACCCGCTGCTGCTCGCCGCCGGAGAAGGTAAGGGGGCTGAGGGCGAAGAGGCGCTCCTTGATGCCAAGAAAATCGAGCAACTCCCTGGCCCGATCCCGAGCCGCTTCTTCGCTCTCGCCAAGATCGATCAAGGGCGCCGCCACCGCGTCCAGGGCGCTGACCCGGGGCAGAACCTTGAGGAACTGGGTGACAAAGCCGATTGTCGATTTACGCAAACCGAGCATCTCGCTCTCGGTGCAGCGGGCCAGGTCGATCACCCGGCCACCGGAACCAAAAAGGATCCGGCCATCGCTCGGCAGGTAGGTGCGATAAATCGTTTTCAGAACAGATGATTTTCCGGAACCGCTGGGACCCACCAGCGCCAGTAGCTTGCCGCGTTCCAGCGCGAAGCTGATCCCGGAGAAGCCACTTACCTCGATGCCGCCCAGGGTATGGAGGAAAAAATCCTTCGCCAAGTTCTCGACTCGCAAGGCCGGGGCGTTTTCAGTCAGTATCGTTGTCGCAAATGATAGGCTCATAGTAGAACTCGTTGTGTCGAAACGCTGGTACAGGCAATACTGTAAACTTTCACCAGTGCCCCAGGTTGGTACAAGCAGGCTCCTAGAGTCTGTGCTCGGCAGCCTGATCGTGCCAAGATGGGGGGCTGGGGGAAGTGTACAGCACACTTAAAGCTCCGAGGAAACCAGCAGCTGACTGTAGGGATGCTGGGGATCTTCGAGGATCTGATCGGTAAGGCCGGATTCGACGATGGTGCCGTGCTGGACCACCACGCAGAGATCGGTGAGGTGACGGATCACCCCGAGATCGTGGGAGACGATGATCATGGCAAAGCCCATCTGGTGTTGGAGATGGCGAATCAGATCGAGGATCCGGGCCTGCACCGAGACGTCGAGGCCGGTGGTCGGTTCGTCGAGCAGCAACAGATCGGGCTTGGTGGCCAGGGCCTTGGCGATCTGGATGCGCTGCTGCTGGCCGCCGGAGAAGCCTTCGGGCAGGTGGTCGATGCGGCTGGTCGGCAGTTCGATGGTCTCCATCGACGACAGGGCCCCTCCGCGGATCTCGGCAAAGCGCTTTTCGCCGGTGGCGATGATCTTTTCGGCGATGTTGCCACCGGCGGAGAAATCGAAATTGAGGCCGAGGCGCGGATTCTGGTAGATCATGGCCAGCAGCCGGGTGCGCAGCCAGCGTTCCTGGTGGCGGGTGGCGCGGGTGATGTCGACCGGGCTGCCGTCGCGGTTTTTCAACCGTTCGTAAAGGATGCGCCCCGAGCTGGCCAGGGTGTCCCGGTAGATCAGCTGCAACAGCGTCGATTTGCCGGAACCCGACTCGCCGACGATGCCCAGCACCTCGGAGCGCCGAACGGCCAGGTTGGCTCGATTGATGGCCACCACGCTCCGGCAGCGGGGACAGATGGAGCGGCCGTGCTCCGCGCCGGTCAGCTCCAGGCAGTGGTCGCAGCCGGGGCCATAGAGCTTGCTGACATCCTCAAAACGCAGCATGGCGCCGGTCTCCCGCGTGGTTGTGCTATCGGTAGATTGGTACATTGCTAGTCCCTCGCTGGGTTCTTGCGGCACATCCGGTCGCAGAAATCGGTGTCGCTGCAGAAATAGCGATCCCGCTCGCCGTCTTTGACCGTGTCGAAAAAGACCCCTGTGCTGCCGCACCGCTCGCAGCGGTTGTCGCCGAACGCTTCCACCCGAAAGGGCCGGTCCTCGAAGACCAGCGGCCGCACCGGGGTGTAGGGCGGGATGGCGTACACTCGTTTCTCGCGCCCGGCGCCGAACAGCTGCAGGGCCGGGCTGTTCGCAAGCCGGGGGATGTCGTAGCGGGGGATGGGCGAGGGGTCCATCACGTAATGGCCGTTCACCTCCACCGGATAGCGGTTGGAGATCCGCGAGTCACCGAACTGGGCGGTGTCTTCGTAGAGCAGCACCCAGAGTCTGGAGTAGTCGAGGTTGGCGTGCATTTCCTTCTGCCGGTCGGTATCCGGCTCCACCGTGGTGAGCACCTCAGGGTAGGGCACCTGAAAGATCAGGGTCTGCTCTTCGGTGAGCTGCTGCTCGGGAATGCGGTGCCGGGTCTGGATGACCGTGGCCTCCTCGGTGCGGGTGGTCTCCCGCACTCCGGTCACCGAGACGATGAAATTGCGGATATTCACCGCGTTGACCGAACCGTCGCAGCCCTGGTCGATCACCTTGAGCACATCCTGACGCCCAATCAACGACAGGGTGATCTGCAGGCCGCCGGTTCCCCAGCCGCGGGCCACCGGCATCTCCCGGGAGGCGTAGGGGACGATATAGCCGGGCAGGGCCACGGCTTTCAAGAGCGCCCGTCGGATCTCCTTCTGGGCGTCTTCGTCAAAAAAACTGAACGTGATTGTCTTATGCTGCATCGTTTTTCCTGCTGTGTTCGAGGACATTGAGATCCGCCTGGAAGGTGACATAGTGGGGAAGTTTGAAATGGTTGGTAAATCCCATCGACTCGATGCCATCGAGATGGTGGATGATCATCTCGGGGCTGGCGGCCACCGAGAAGCCGCCCACCGAGTAGCTGGCGTTGTGCATGGCCAGATCGAGAATGGACATGGCGATGGCTTTGGTCTCATTGAAGCCGAAACAGAACCCATACCCCACCGCCAGCCGCAGCGCGCCGTCTCGCGGGTCGCGTTGGAACGAGCCCACGGTCTCCACGGCGGTGGCCCGGATGCGGCCGACCCGCACCTCCCCGCCGGTGAAGGGATGGCGAAAGCGGATATCGACAAAACCCAGGCGCAGATCGCCCACGGTGGGATGGACGTCACCGTAGCCGCGCATCGAGGTATAGGCGAAGGCGAGCACCGAGCCGGTCTCGCCCCGGGCCATAACCTGCATCAGGGCACTACGCGGATAGGGCGGCAGCGGAAAGCTGCGGCTGACATCAAATGGTGCTTCCTCTTTATCATCGAGCCGCATGACCTTGTCCTCTCGGCGCAGCGGCGCTAGCGCGCTTTCCACGCGGGGAAGCACGGCACCGTTCTGTCGGCGGGTTTAGCTCCGAAGGATGCGGACGTTCGGTGAACAGTTTGATCACGTAATCCGCCGAGGGGCCGAGGATCTGGCCGCCCTCTATCTCCTTGAAGGTGGAGGATATCCGCCTGATCAGCGCCATTTGTTCTCCGGCGACCGTTTCCGCCTCGCCGATTCGCTGGCAGGTGGATCGATGGGCCCGCAGGTAGAACGCCGCCTCCAGCAGGTCGCCGCCGCACCGCTTGATGGCCTCAGCCGCCAGTTTCTCGCTGTAGAGGGCCCCTTCGCCCATTATCCGGTCGCAGCTGTAAACGAGGCCTTTGGCGAGGGACTCGGTGTCCAACTCCGTGGCCGGGTCGAGCAATCGGTGATAGAAATCTCTCGAAGCGTCGATCGCTTCGCTCCCTCCCTTTACCGCAACATAGCTCATGGCAGTACCTCGATGGCCGTGGTTCTGGGCAGACCGAGCAGGAAGCCGTCGCGGTCGAGTAAAAAAAGATCGATCCCAAGCGGGAACGGCGGTCGCATGGCGATGAGATGATCGACCAATTCCCGGGCAAGGGGCAGGTGCAGGGTCTGATGTTCCTTGATGCCCGGTCCGCGCAGGAGCACAGGCGTACCGTCGTCGCCGGGGAACGTGAAGATGCAAGTGGCCGATGTCTCGGGATTTTCCAGGCTTCCGGGGTTGGCTCTTTCGAGCAGCTCAAGCGATGGCGCGTCGGCGAAGAGATAGTGGCAGTCGTCGGCTGCGGCACGCTGGGCGCCGGTCATCGCTTCGATCAGCTGAAAGTCTTGCTGATCGCCCTGGTAGCAGTAGCGGGTTTTCGAATAGAGAAGAACCGAGGCCATGGCCAGAAGAGGGGAGCCGCAGAGGAGACGGAGCGGTTGTGGGCGGCCGGGTCTGGCCATGGCCTCGAGACAGGAGCGAAAGTTGTCCCGGTTCAGTCGAGCGATATCGTCATCGGGTGAAACGGATGGTGTCGTATCTGATGCTGTTAACATAGAGTGATATTTAAAAGTTGTATGGTAATGTATGGTTAAAATCACATTAAGTCGAAGTTAACTCGAGTCGTTTCCACCTGCGAAGCCAGTTTGGCGGTGGCGTCTTCATGGAGTCTTTTGCCGTGGCGGGCCAGGGTAACAATCTCCCGACGGTGGATGCCTGCGGCGTAGGCGGCGTCCAGGATGGCGATGTCTCTAGCCATTTCCGGGTTTTCGTCTATCACCATGGCCCAGCCCTTACTTCCCTTGACCTCAACGATGGCGCTGGTCGCCAGGACTTCTCCCCCGTAGAAACAGCCGTCGGTAACCGGATCGGCAACCGGCAGGAGCAGGGTCTGGGCGGTGGGCGGCTGGAGTACGGTGACCGAAGCGGAGTCCTCCACCAGCCGGCACAGTTCGCGCAGGGCGTTGGGGGAGGCCTGCTGCAGATAGAAATTCAAATGTTCACGTTCCATGGTTTTTCGTCGCGGTTTGTAGTCTCTGGTGCAGCGATGAGCGCTAGTTAACTTTTTTTAATTTACCCTTCATATTGGTTGCTATGGTCTCCAGCGCCATGGCAAAGCCCAGGATCAGATAGGTGATCAGTCCCACCTCGCGCAGGTCGAAATAGTAGCCGCTGGCCATGAACAGGTCGAAACCGATGCCCGCGGCACCGGCGGCGGCGCCCATGGCCACGGCGTTGGCGAAGTTGATCTCGAATCTGACGAAGGTCCAGGAGAGCAGGTAAGTGATCGAAGAGGGGATCACCGCCTGGAAAACGATCTGCCACCAGTTGGCGCCGCTGGCCTTCAAGGCCTCGATAACGCTCTTGTCCAGGTCCTCGAACGACTCGGCATAGGCCTTGGTGAGGTAGCTGACGGAATGAAACGAGAGGCCGATTACCGCGGCGGCGCTGCCCAGCCCGGCGGAGACGGCGAAGATCAGCACCCAGAGGATGGAAGGCACGGCGCGGATAAAGGCCACGAAGGCCTTGACAACGTTGGTCACCGGTTTCGGGGCCAGGTTCTCGGCGCCGAGAAGGCCGAGGAACAAGGCGATGATGCCGCCGAACAGGGTGGTCAGAAAGGCCAATCCCATGGTTATCAGCACTTCGTAAAAACCATCCCAGAGGCTGATGCGCTCGCTGCCCGGATGAAAGAAGATGATTTTGAGGTTGCTTATGGTATCGGCTATTGCCTGGGCGACGTCGACACTGCGATAATCCATGGTGACGAGGGCATAGACGGTTAAAAAAGACAAAACCAGCAGGAATACGCGCAGCGCCACCGTCTCTCGGGTCAGGGGTTTGACAGATCGCGGGATATCCTGGGAGAGCCCGTCGAGGTCGATTCGACCCCAGACGCCAATCGATTCTTGAGCTTGCATTATATAATGATCCTTCTGAGATAATTTGAAATCATTTCAATGACGATAATGGTGATCACGATCAGGACCACCACCAGGCTGGCGGCGTGGAAGTCGAAGCTCTTGTAGTAGAGATCAAAGGAGAAGCCGATGCCGGTGCCGGTGAGAAAGCCCACCAGAGTGGCGTCGCGGATGTTGGTGTCGATCATGAACAGCAGCCAGCTGATAATCTGCGGCTGGCTTGCGGGCAGCACCGCCTGAAAGACGATATGAAAATAGTCGGCGCCGGTGGCCTGCAGGGCCTCCACCGAACTCATGCTCGCCTCGTCGACGGTTTCTATAAAGGCCCTGGTGAGAAAGCCGAGCGAGCCGAAGAAGAGAGCGAGATAGCCGGTCAGCTGGCTCTGGCTGAAGGCGAGCATCAAAATCATGGCCCACGCCACCAGGGGGACGTTGCGAAACAGCGAGGCGACGCCCCTGGCGACAACGCTAAGCGTTTTATTCACGCGGGTAGTCCGTGAGCCGACCAGGGCCAGCATAAGCGCAAAAACCGAGGCCACGGTGGTGGCGGAGATGGAGATGAGCACCGTTTCCCACAACTTGGCCAGGATATTGGGGAGAAGCTTCAAGGAATGGGCATCGGGATAGAAATTGGTAACGCCCCAGACCAAGGCCTCAAAAATACAGGTGAATCCCTTGGCGACGTCATACTTGGTCATGATCACCGAGCCGACGGTCAAAAGGGCCACCAGGCCAAAGAAGATCAAGCTGTCGTTTCTACGCTTGGCGAAAATATCAGTTGTCATACTCATCTCGTAGTTCGTCTATCAACTCGTGGGACTCCGAACCGTAGATGGCGGAGATGGTCTCGGTGGAGAGATCTCTTGGCGGGCCGTCGAAAACCACCTTGCCCTTGTTCACCCCGATGATCCTGTCCGAATATTTCAGGGCCACGTTGACCTGGTGCAGGTTGACGATCAGGGTGATGCCCATCTCGCTTGCAAACCAACGCAGGTGGTCCATGATGATCTTCGAGGCCTTGGGGTCGAGCGAGGCGATGGGTTCGTCGCAGAGGATCATTTTCGGGTTCTGCACCAGCGCCCTGGCAATGCCGACTCGCTGTTTCTGGCCGCCTGAGAGTCGATCGCATCGTTGATAGATCTGCTCGGAAAGGCCCAGCATGTCGATGATCTTGACCGCTTTGCCTTTTTCTTCACGACTATATCTGCCGAGCGACCCGGACAACGTCGATTTGGAGCCGAGGCGACCGTGGAGCACGTTTTCGATCACGGTCAACCGGTCGACCAGGTTGTAATGTTGGAAGATCATGCCGATTTTCGTCCGCAGTTCCCTCAGATCCTTTTTCCAAAGCGAAGAAATGAGAACGCCGTCGAAGAGGACTTCGCCGCTGCTCACCTCGATCATCCGGTTGATGCAGCGCAAGAGCGTCGACTTACCGGCCCCCGAGGGCCCGATCACCGAGACGAACTCCCCTGTCGTCACCGAAAAATTGACGTCATCCAGCGCCGGCGTCGGCCCATTGTAGTACTTCGTGACGTTTTTCATCTCCAACAGGGGGGAGTGGTGGAGTTGGGTGTTGTAACTCACGTTATGTTTTTCCTTTGCCTTCTGCGCAATGAGTGGGGATTCTTCCCTGAAGGTTTGCAGCTTTAGTATGTGGGCAATCAGACTGTAGCCTAACGTGGCACTGCAGTCTGATTGTTCCAGAATAGGGGCTCTTGTCGGTTTTCCGAGGTCTTACTTGATGCCGAGCACTTTGCGCATCGGGTTGTACCAGGCGTCGGTCACTTTCAGGAACCGGCAGGGTCTGACGAAAACCGAACCCTTGGAGCCTTTGGGGGCGAAAATTTTCGGATTGTTGGTGACTTCGTCCGAGGTGAGCGCCGCGGTTATCTTATCGAGCGTTGCCTTGCTCAGCACTGCACTGTTGGCTTCGATGGGGGTGTTGAGCACGGGGATCGATTTGATGATCACGTACTGCTTGCCGGCGAGACGGTTGAAGGGGGCGGTGGCGTCTTTTCGCACGGTATATATCGCGCCTTCGGTGTTATCGGTACCCGAAGTCAGTTTCACATACTGCAGCACGTCGAGATCGTCCACCGCCGAGAGGTCCGACCTGTTGGTCAGTACGTTCACCAGAGACAGCTGGTGGGAACCGGCGAAAAGCACCTGATGGAAGAAATTGTCGGCGCCGCCCTCGGCCAGATCCTGCTTGGTGAGGTTTTTCCACTTGGAATCCTGGGCGAAATGAGATCTGATCGCTGCCGCGGGCATGTTGAACCCGGAGGTGGAACTGGTGGAAACAAACGACATCCGCTTGCCGACGATATGGTCGATGGAGTAGCCGTTGCCGTCACTGTATTGCGCTTCGTTTCCTTTCTTAACCAGCAGCCGACTGTGATACATGGCGTCTTTCAAGGTTCCGGACTCGCCGCTCTCCACCACCAGAGGGATGACCTCGGGATGTTTGGAGTGGGAAGTGAGGTATTCGTTGGGGCCGAACCATCCCAGTTGGGCGTCGCCTTTTTCCAGGGCGGCGATGGCGATGGTATAGTCGGTGGTCAGTTTGTTCTCGACCTTCTTGCCGGTGGCCTTGGCGATGACTTTGGCCACCTCGTTACGCAGCTCTTTTTCATTATCCGCCGAGTTATTCGGCAGCCAGGCGATGGTGATGGTGTCGGGCTCCTTGACCGAAGCATTGGCGGTGACAGGCGCCTGGAAAACGGACAGCATCGAAGCCGCAAACGTTGCGGCAAGTGCCAGGGAACACATCTTTTTTATGGAACGCTTTCTTTTTTCTCCTACTCTTTTCATGCTCTCTCTCCTTGGATGGTGACAAAACAGGTTGACGCGCGGCCACCCGGCCGGCGTTCAACTCAAGATCTGATTGTCTTGGCGCGATTGCCAATGTTGCCTTTAGCAGTCGCCCACAAGGTACAGAGTGCGGGTAAGGGTGGGGTTATGAGATGATTAAATCGTGGTAACCGTGATTTATTGAATTTTTAACAAACCGGGGAGGGGGGAGACTGTCATGCAGCCGTAGCGGGGATGTCGGATTTTAGGCGAAAAACCACCACTGCCAGCGGCGGCAGGGTAACGTTGATCGACTGGTATTCGCCGTGCATAGCTACCGGAGTCGCCTCACATCGCCACCAAGGTTGCCCTGGCCGCTGCCGCCGTAGAGCGGCGCGTCGCTGTTGAGCACCTCGTCCCAGAATCCGGGCTGGGGCACCCCCACCCGGTAGTTGTAGCGCACCACCGGGGTGAAATTGGCGATGCAGACAAGAGTTGCCTCCGGGTCTTTGCCCCGACGCAGGTAGCTGAGGATGGACTGCGCGCTGTCGTTGCAGTCGATCCAGGCAAAGCCGGCCGCTTCGGAATCGAGCTCGTGCAGGGCCGGTTTGCCGCGCAAGAAGGTGTTGAGGTCCCGCACCCAGCGCTGCAGCCCCTGGTGGAAGGCAGAGTCGAGCAGTGGCCAGCCAATCTCGCTGTCGTGGTTCCACTCCTGCCACTGGCCGATTTCGCTGCCCATGAAGAGCAGTTTCTTGCCCGGATGGGTGTACATATAGCCGTAGAGCAGCCGCAGGTTGGCGAATTTCTGCCAGTCGTCGCCGGGCATCTTGCCGATCATCGAGCCCTTGCCGTGAACCACCTCGTCATGGGAGAAGGGCAGCACGAAGTTTTCCTGGAAGGCGTAGAGCAGACTGAAGGTCAGGTTGTGGTGGTGATAGGTGCGGTAGATCGGGTCTTTGGCCATATAGAGCAGGGTGTCGTGCATCCAGCCCATGTTCCACTTGAAGCCGAAGCCGAGGCCGCCCACGTAAGTGGGCCGGGAGACCATGGGCCAGGCGGTGGACTCCTCGGCGATGGTCATCACATCCGGGTGTTCCTGGTAGACCAGCAGGTTGAAACGTTTGAAGAATTCGATCGCCTCGAGGTTCTCGCGTCCGCCGTAGCGGTTGGGAATCCATTCCCCCTCCTTGCGGGAATAGTCGAGGTAGAGCATGGAGGCCACGGCATCGACCCGCAGCCCGTCGATATGGTAGACCTCGAGCCAGAAGAGGGCGTTGGAGAGGAGAAAATTGACGACTTCGCGCCGGCCGTAGTTGAAAATAAAGGTACCCCAGTCGACATGTTCGCCCTGGCGCGGATCGGCGTGTTCGTAGAGGTGGGTGCCGTCGAAATAGCCGAGGCCGTGCGCATCGCGAGGGAAATGGGCCGGCACCCAGTCGAGGATGACGCCGATGCCCCTGGCGTGCAGCGTATCGACCAGGTACATGAAATCCTGAGGCGTGCCGAAACGGCTGGTGGGCGCGAAGTAGCCGATGGTCTGGTAGCCCCAGCAGCCGTCGAAAGGATGTTCGCTGACCGGCAGCAGTTCCACGTGGGTAAAACCCATGTGGCCGACGTAGTCCGCCAGCCGGTCGGCGATCTGCCGGTAGCTGAGCCAGTTGCCGTTCTCATCCCGCCTCCAGGAGCCCAAGTGCACCTCGTAGACGGCAATCGGCGCTCCGTGGTGGTGGCGCTCGCCACGGCCGGCCATCCAGTCGTCGTCCTGCCAGCTGTAGCCGGCGAGATCCCAGACGATGGAGGCGGTGGCCGGCCGGATTTCGAAAAAAAAGGAATAGGGGTCGGCCTTCTGCACCCGGTAGTTGTTGTGTTGAGAGAGGATGTCGTATTTATAGATTGCGCCCGCGCCGATACCGGGCACGAAACCGCGCCAGATACCGGAGTCGCCGGCGCAGTCGAGCTGATTTCTTTCATCGTCCCAGCCGTTGAAATCGCCGACCACCGCGACCTGCCGGGCGTTGGGGGCCCAGACGGCAAAGTGGGTGCCCTGCTCGCCGTCGCGATCGATGAGGTGAGCGCCTAGTTTTTCCCAGGCACGGTAGTGGGTGCCCTCGGCCAGAAGGTGAAGGTCGTACGAGGTAAGAAAAGGGGTTTTCTCGTTCATGATGTCGACCTATCTCTTTTTTGGTGGTTGATAATATTGACGATGCCGGCCAGCGGAAGAATCTATGCACGCCAGCCAGATCGTGCCAAGATGGGGTGCTGGTGAACGTTCACAAAATATCGACGATGCCGGCCAGCGGAATGGCCACCCAGTCCGGCCGGTTGCCCAACTCGTAGCGGAGCTCGTAAAAGATCTTCTCGAGCAGAAAGCACTGCAGGAGCAAATCCAGATTGGCAGCCGGCAGAAACGGCGCCCCGGTGGCGGTGTCGAGATAGGCGCCGAGAAAGACGGCTGAGGTCCACTGCTGCCAGGCCTCTCTCCAGGGGGCGAGCCGCTCTTCGTTGTCCTGGTCGCTGGCCTCGCTGAAATAGGGGGTGTGGGCGGCGTAGTGCAGGGAGCGGATCATGCCCGCCAAGTCTTTCAGCGGTGAGCCCTTGCGCCGCCGCTCCGCCAACGGGCGAATCGGCTCACCTTCGAAATCGAGCAGGATAAACTCGCCGCTCCCGGTCTCCAGAACCTGACCCAGATGGTAATCGCCGTGGATGCGGATCAATGTGCCGAAGTCGCCCGTCGTCTCGGGCAGGCGTTCGATCTCGCCTAGTAGAGACGGCCCTTCCGCCAGCACCAGATCGGCCCTGGTGTGCAGGTGCGGGGGCAGCTCCCCCATTTTGGCGTTTAAGAGAGAGAGCGCCTCGCCGATCTCATGGGAGATCGAGGCGGCCAGCTGTTCGACATAGGCGCGACTGGCTTTGGCCGGTTTGAAATCCTGATTGTTGGTGGCGCCGGCCAGGGCCAGGTGGAACTCGGCTGTCCGGCGTCCGAGAGCGCGGACCTGTCGGAGGAACTCCCCGCTCATCTCCATGAGCATTGCCGGCGGATCGGTTCTGCAGGCGTCGATGAGGGGCAGCCCGGCTATCGGCGGCTGAGCGCCGTTTGCCGAGAGTGATTTGGCATGCCGATAATAATCCGCCGATGCTGCCTGGGCCACGGACCAGCCGTCCTTTGCTCCGGCGATGAATTCCTGGATCATGGCTACCGTGGAGCCGTGGCCGGAGGCGTTGCGATACTGGATCGTGCCCGCCACTCTGGCGACCCCCTTGAACTGCGCCTGTTCGGTGAGAAAGAGGCTCATCTCCACATCCGGGTTGATGCCCTGCTCGAGCTGGCGATAGAGCTTGAGAATAAACGTGTCGCCGAGGATGATCGAGGTGTTGCTTTGCTCGGCGCCCAGCTTGCGCACCGAGGTGCAGGGGGAGTCGAGGCCTGTCAGTTCTTCGAAAGCGACCGTCGGCGCCATTTCCAAGGTGCCGCCGCCTGCGGTTGGATACCTGCGGCCGTCTCGCAGCGCCGTAAACAACACCTCGCAGGAGGCTTTGTCCATCAGGGCGTCATAGAGAATTCCTTCGCCCCGCCAGTTTTTCACGAAGGCCATCACGGAGTCGGGCAGTTCAGCGGCCAGGGCCTGGGCGCCCACGCCCTGGAAGATTTTCAGCGGCATGACGTAGGTTTCTTCCCCGTTCTGGGAGTATTGGACGTCGATCAGAAAGAAGTAGAACGAGGCGCCGAGTTTGCACCAGTCCGCGGCCCGGCAGGCGGTGAGGTCCTTGGCCTTCCCGCGGAACCAGCGCTGCCCGGCGAGAAACGGCGAGACGATATCGTTGGCCAGGCTATAGAGGTATTCCGGCTCCAAAAGGGTCACCCACATTTCGTCGAGGCTGAGGTGGGGAATGCCGGCAAGCGATCCGCTTGCGGGGGCACCGGCCACGATCGGTTCCGCCGGCGACTCGAGCTGGAACCAGTAAAAGCTGTGGGGGCCAAGGGTGATGAAGTAGGGCAGTTCGCCAATGGCCGGGAAATCCGTTCTGCCGATCATTTCCACCGGGATACGGCCGTTGAATTCGGAGAGATCGAGTTCCGCCGGCTGCACGAAACGGGAGAGATTGGCGACGATTAAGAGGATCTCTCCTTTGTAGCGGCGAATATAGGCGAGAATTTTCCGGTTCGGAGGTTTCAAGAACTCGATGGAGCCTCTCCCGAAAGTGGTGTGCTGACGGCGCAGGGCGATCATCCGGCGCATGAAATGCAGCATGGAAGAGGGATCGCGCTCCTGGGCCTCGACGTTTACGGCCTGATAGCCATAGACCGGATCCATGATCACCGGCAGATAGAGCCGGGCGACGTCGGCGGTGGAGAAACCGGCGTTGCGGTCCATGTTCCACTGCATGGGGGTGCGAACCCCGTCCCGGTCGCCGAGGAAGATGTTGTCGCCCATGCCCAGCTCGTCGCCGTAATAGATGATCGGCGAGCCGGGCATGGAAAACAGCAGGGAGTTCATCAGCTCGAGGCGGCGGCGGCTGTTGTCGAGCAGCGGCGCCAGTCGCCGGCGGATGCCGACATTGAGCTTCATCCTGCTGTCCTTGGCGTATTCCCGGTACATGTAGTCGCGCTCGGTGTCGGTGACCATCTCCAGGGTCAGCTCGTCGTGATTGCGGAGAAAAAGCGCCCATTGGCAGTTCTCGGGAATGGCGGGGGTGCGTTCCAGAATTTCAGTGATCGGGTGCCTGTCCTCCTGGCGGATCGCCATGAACATCCGGGGCATCAGCGGGAAGTGGAAGGCCATGTGGCATTCGTCGCCGTCGGCGAAATAGTGGCGCACGTCTTCCGGCCACTGGTTGGCTTCGGCGAGAAACATCTTGTCGCGGTAGCGCTCGTCGAGATATTTACGGAACTCCTTGAGCACCGCATGGGTCTCGGGCAGGTTCTCGTTATTGGTGCCCTCGCGCACGCAGAGGTAGGGCACCGCGTCAAGGCGCATGCCGTCGACCCCCATGTCGAACCAGAAGCGCATCACCTTGAGCACGGCTTTCACCACCGCCGGATTGTTATGATTGAGATCGGGCTGGTGGGTAAAGAAGCGATGCCAGTAGTACGCCTTGGCCTCCGGGTCCCAGGCCCAGTTGGAGTTCTCTGTATCGGTGAAGATGATTCTGGTTTCAGCAAAGGTAGTATTCGAGTCGCTCCAGACGTAGTAGTTGCGTCTGGCCGAACCGGGCCTGGCCCGGCGAGCCGCCTGGAACCAGTGGTGCTGGTCGGAGGTGTGGTTGATGACCAGCTCGGTGATCACCCGGATGCGTCGCCGGTGGGCTTCGCGGACGAACAGCCTGAAATCGCGGAGTTTGCCGTAGCGGGGATGAATGGTGTGATAGTCGGAGATATCGTAGCCGTCGTCGCGAAACGGCGAGGGGTAGAAGGGCAGTAGCCAGATAGTGTTGACCCCGAGGCTTTCGACATAGTCGAGTTTTTCGATGAGACCGCGGAAATCGCCGCTGCCGTCACCGTTGCTGTCTTTGAAGGCCTTGACGTGCATCTCGTAGATGATCGCATCCTTGTACCAAAACGGGTCTGTTTTTATTGCCACCATTTGTATTGCCACCGTGAGTGCAATTTACATGAAGTAGTCGAAATCGTGTTCGGTTTTGAGCCGCCGCCGCACCCGGAAAATCTGCGCCGGGCAGGAGCCGGGATCGAGCCGGACGAAATTGCGTCGCCCCTGCCAGAGGTAGCGGCCGTCGCCGATCAGCTCATGGACCTGGAAGATCTCGTTTTCGGCGATGCCCAACTCCGCGAGCGGCACCTCGATCCATCCCTCCTGCCGGTGGTGAGGATCGAGATTGACGGCAACCAGCACGATGCTGGCGAAGTCCTCGGTCTTTTTGCCGTAAAAGATGATCTGCTCGTTATCCACGGGGTAGAAGGCGAGAGAGGTGTTGGCGGCCAGCGCCGGGTTCTCCCGACGGATGGCGTTGATCCTGGTGATAAAGGCATGGAGATTGCCTGGCTGTCCCCAGTCGCGTGGTTTGATTTCAAATTTTTCGGAATCGAGATATTCCTCGCTGCCGGGCAGCGCCTCGTTCTCCAGCAGCTCAAAGCCGCTGTAGATGCCGTAGCTGGCCGAAAGCGTGGCCGCCAGCACCAGCCGGCTCATAAACGCCGGTCGGCCTCCGAATTGCAGGTATTCAGGTAAAATATCCGGGGTGTTGGCGAAGAAGTTGGGGCGGAAATATTCACTGATCTCCGTGCTTGTCAGCTCCTGCAAGTAGTCGGTGAGCTGCTGTTTGGTGTTGCGCCAGGTAAAATAGGTATACGACTGGCTGAAGCCGGCCTTGGCCAGGGCATACTTGACCCGGGGGCGGGTGAAAGCCTCGGAGAGAAAGACCGTGTCGGGATGGTCGCGACGCACTTCGGCGATCAGCCACTGCCAGAAGCGAAGCGGCTTGGTATGCGGATTGTCCACCCGGAAGATCCGCACCCCCCGGTCTATCCAGAACAGCACCACGCTTTTGAGTTCCTGCCACAGCGATCGCCACTCCCGGCAGTCGAAGTTGAGCGGGTAGATATCTTCGTATTTTTTCGGCGGGTTCTCGGCATATTTAATGGTGCCGTCCGGCCGGTGCCGGAACCATTCCGGATGCTCGCGAACGTAGGGGTGATCGGGCGAACACTGGAAGGCGATGTCGAGCGCCAGCGCCAGCCCCAGCCCCTTTGCAGAGGCGAGCAGCCGGTCGAAATCCTCCAGGGTGCCGAGCTCGGGATGGACGGCTTTGTGGCCACCCTCCTTCGAGCCGATGGCCCAGGGGCTGCCGGGATCGTCCGGCCGTTGCATCCAACCGGTTGTTGCGCCCCTTGCGGTTGGTGTGGCCGATGGGGTGGATGGGCGGCAGATAGAGAACGTCAAAACCCATGCGCGCGATTTCCTGGAGTTTTTTCTCCAAATCCGCGAAGGTGCCGCTCTTTTCGGTAGAGGCGGTCACCGAGCGGGGGAAAATCTCGTACCAGGCGCCGCAGCCGGCAATTTCCGGTTCCACCGAGACGGCAAGTGCCGGCGAGGCCACCGATTCCCGGGCGCGGTCGGGATAGCGGTTCATCATGGCGGTGGTCTCGGCGGCGGTGGCCAACGCGACCCGCTCCGCCGGCGGCGTATCGCCGGAGAGCTGTGCCGCCAGAGCCGCAAGCCACTCGCGGTCTGGTGATGGCGCTCTTTTGGCAGCGGCCTCGATCATTGCCGCCCCTTCCAGCAGCTCACTTGCTACCGACTGACCGGCAGCGTGTTTTTTTCGCAGCTCGTCCTGCCAGGTGGTGAAAAAGTCGATCCAGGCCCTGACGGTGTAGAGCCAGTCGCCAAGTACGCTCCACCTTGAACTCCGCCTGCCACAGGTCGTTGCTTTGCGACGACATCGCTCTTTCCTGCCAGTCGCCTTTCGGAGCTCGATAGCAGAGGATCGCTTTCACTTCGTCATGCCCGTCGGCAAAGACGAAGGCTGAAACATTGACCGTATCTCCCACTGTCCGTTTGATCGGAAAGGCGCCGCAGTCGACCCGCGGCCTGATATTTTCGATCCATACCCTGGAGGAAATTTCATCGGGCAGCGGTGGTAGTGACTGCTCCTGCATGGGGTCCCCCTGTCTACAATTGTGAAGATATTTCGGTGAGGGTGGGTTGTTGGTTAACCGATTCGTAACCGTTCACCGGGGTAGCGAAATACTGGCCATACCAATGAACCGTAAGCGCTCACCAGTGCTCCAGCTTGGTGCAGGTAAGCGTAGACTCCGAGCAGACCTTCGGCGCTATAGCCTAACTATGCGCGACGGTCTGATCGTACCAAGATGGGGTGCTGGTGAACGCTTACACCGATTCTTCTTCGCACATTGGTTTACACTATATGCATTCAGTCCGAAAATGCAGGGGAGTTAGAAAAGACAGTGTGTAGAGGCAGGTGGACAATACTCGGCTCCATTTACAAAAGAAGAATATCTCGTAAT
>CAVUXQ010000045.1:0-23581 GCA_963745265.1 uncultured delta proteobacterium | reverse complement strand
TGATGTTTAATTTGATTTTTGCTTAGGCTTTTATTGTATAGTTCTACAATTTTCTTTTTCGCCCATTTTTTACAAAAGAAACCAGGAGTGATAACAAATTTATCTGGGGTGTACCAAAATTCTTCACCTGATGAATCTATAGCTTAAATTATGCTTCTCCATCGGACGCTGATGATTTAACACAGTTTTGAGCCAACTCCTGAATGTCGAATGCAGGGTAAAGTCGATTTGAGGAAACAACAATCAAAGGGTATTTTGGTTTTCTTATTAAAATTTGAAAATCGATATCTGGCATGTGATCTGTGTTTTTATTTCACCGGATAGGTCGGAAGCCTCACGGCTCCCGCCCCTCCTCAGAACCGCACGAGCGAGTTTCCCCGCATACGGCTCAAGCACTCAGTAAGACCCGTTCTGATGTGAGGAGTCCGGCGGCTGTTTAGTTATTGGTTATGCAAGGCGAATATTGCTTGCCTTGTTCCGCATAGCAAAGTATCCATTTATACTTGTGATCATACGGAGTTGCTTCGCTTTGATCTTTATATAACGTACTCTGGCAATATCTACCATACGTAAAAGATCCAAGACCACTGTCTTACCCTTCGCGTTCTTGTATCTGACGTGGAAATTCCAGTCACGTTTGTTGGTAGGGCGGATATATTTCCTCCTGAGCCATCCCACGCTTTTATTCGGATGTCTTCTTCGCATCCAGCGTATGAGGGCCTTGAAAACAACGTAATCTATCTTGTAGAAGGCTTCAGCGGATTGAATATAGCGATGATACATAGCCCAACCGAACATCTGCTGGTTGAGCTTTACGACCATCTTTACCGCCGAGTCTCCCTTGATGAGCTTTAATGGTCTCCACCAGCTTGGTGCAGCAGCGTTTCACTGCCTCCTTGGCTGGCGTGATTTTCATCTTGCTGCCGTACTTACGCACATTTTGACTCAGAAAATCGAAACCGTCATCAATGCAGGTAATCTAACGTCTTCTCTTCTGAGAGGACCAGGCCTCGTTTATCGAGAAACGTCTCTATTACCGGGATAACTTTCTCGACCAGTATTTCTTTGCTGGCCGCGGTGACAATAAAGTCATCTGCGTACCTGACAAAGTTGACCTTTTGACCTCGTCCGGCTGCTGCTGCCTTGATCGCAGCTTCCATGCCGTCCAGGGCCATATTGGCAAGTGCTGGTGAAATTATCCCACCCTGCGGAGTGCCCGATTTTGTTGGAAATAGCTTTCGCTCCTCCATGTAGCCGCAACTGAGCCACTGGTCCAGTATTTTCCTGTCGATGGGGATATTCTCCCGCAACCAGTCGTGACTGATACCATCAAAACAGGCTTTAATGTCTCCTTCAAGAATCCATCTCGCAGAATACCGTTTGGCTAGCGCGCAGAAGCACTGCCCGATGGCATCACGGCAGGCCCGATATGGGCGGAACCCATATGAGTTCGGGTCTGCAGTGATTCGGCTATTGGTTCAAGGGCCAGCAGGTAAAGCGCTTGCTGGGCCCGGTCGCACATCACGGGAATACCAAGAGGGCGTTTGCCTTTGTTTTTCTTTGGGATGTGAATACGTCGTAGAGGTTGGGCGCGATATCCTCGTCGAGACAAGGAGAGCGCCCCGTTATCCTGGAGACGGAATTACGCCAAAGACGCCGTCTATTCCAGGTGTTTTGGCGCCCTTGTTGTTGGACACCCGAAATACCGCCAATAACTTTGCAGAGGTGGAGTGGGTGAGTAGCCATTGTAAGGCCTTCACTTTATTCCACTCGCATCTTAACCGCCTGCGCAATACGCATTTGAAGCCTTTTCACCTCCTTTTGACTACATCCCAGTCGATGAGTTGCCATTGAGCGATGCTTGGAAGTGCACCAGTCATGGCGACCGTCATTTGCGATTCTCCCATCAGAAGGTTCTTCAAATTCTCTCACGATTGAGCACCCGCCAAAATTCAGCTCCCTTTCGGGCCGGAGATAGCTCCGTATCCCTCCCATTACAGGAAGGCATTTGCTTGGTAAGGCGTCTTGCACCCGCAACACCATCGGCCTGCCTTGCGGTTGGGCTTGCCTACTGGTGCAGCTGCGTAGGCGATGTTACGAGCTTACCACGTTCCGCAGTAAATACTGTTAACCGACTTAGGTCCACCCCGTATACCGGCGGCACAACATCCGCGTCGGGCGCACGTTATAAACTCCCGACCTGGCCGCTCACCGTTTGGTCCAAGCCTGTCAGCGCTCTTTGGCTTGTTACTGTTTACGATACTGCAAGTGTTTGCATATGCTGACCATATCAGTCAATCCTAGCCCTAATCCGGATGAGGCTTCCAGAAGAACAGTCCACTCACGCTTCCTGTCCCGACCTTCCAGCTTCGAAGATCCTCGGTACATTGTCAGGAGGGCTTCACACCCCGTCATCAGCGCAACGGCAGCATGCCTCCCTAGGATGCCGGTGGCGGAACACCGGGTTTCCACGAAACTAATGTGGAAACATATATTTAAAGCGACTTCGTGTCGCGAACGTTTTACATGAGGGGCGCCAATGTTTTGAAAAAAACAGCTTGACTAAACTAATGAATTTAGGTGGATTGAAATGGCTCGATAAGCCGACGATATTGGCGTCCCTCTCAATGTGATGGTTGTGTGATATTATTATTGCTATTACGATGTAACCTTTTTTTGAAAGGTCTAATAGTTTCTAAAGCTTTTCCTTCATCTTGTTTTGCTCTATACAAGTCACACCTTAATTGCAAATTCATCCAGAAATCTTCAGATACCCCAAAGAACTTCGCTAAACGAAGAGCTGTACTTGGAGTTATACCTCGCTTTTTGTTTATAATTTCGTTTATTCTCTGGTAAGGAACATGTATTGAGTCTGCAAGATCTTTTTGTGTTATTCCCATAGGACCCAAAAATTCTTCCAATAACATTTCACCTGGATGCGTAGGCTCTCTATGAGTTGGTACTCTTATCATAATTTTCCTCTTGATTTTAATGATAATCTACTATTTCAACTTGATCAGGAGTATTATCAGACCAAACAAAGCAGATGCGAAATTGATTATTGATTCTTATGCTATGCTCTCCAGCACGATCACCCTTGAGAGCTTCAAGCATGTTACCTGGGGGCACTTTCAAATCTTCAAGTATGCTTACTGAATCAAGTTGATCAAGTTTTCGTGAAGCTACCTTCCACAAGGATTCAGGGCATATCTTCCTAGCATGTTTAGAATTTCTTCCATAGAAGATATCTTCGGTTCCTTTATTTTTGAATTCTTTTATCATAGATACATGATAACACGGATACCATGCTATGGCAATGAGCTTTCCCCACACCGGATAGAACGGGAGCCTCTCGACTCCCGCCCCTCCTCAGAACCACTGCGCTGAACGACTCAGGTAATTTGCGCCGCTTTTTGGCGTCAAATTGACCTGCTTGTTAGAGCGCGATGTTCTACTGGGCAACAACTATGACTACAGACGATTCCGCACCACGTATCAACACTGACATATCTTTTTTCTTTGCATCTGGCTGGTTTAGTATACGATCTGCTTCGAATACCGGCCCTATCAGAGGCATTATGTAATCAGCCTTTATCGCGTAGTTGACATTTTGAGGCAAAGCACCCGATGTGTTAAGTGCTTTAAGCTCATCAAGACTACCGGTGATTACTCCAATTACGTGACCGTTAGCGTCAATCAAAGGCCCACCGGAATTGCCCGGCTGGATAGGGACGTCAACCTGAACGAAACGTATATCTCCCTGCGGACCACTAAGAGCATTGACTCTACCAAAGGTTGCCTTCTGCTCTTGCCCCTGCAATCCTGGAAGAGGATATCCGAGAGTAAAAACCTCTAGCCCCTTAGATATATTAGCTGTTTGTGATAACACGAGCGGCTTACCGGAAGTTTCGACATCCAGTAATGCCAAATCATTCGCAGGATCTGAACGCACTAATTTCGCGGGTAATATCTGCCCCGCCTCATTGCGAATCCCGATACTTGTTGCTCCAGCTATTACATGATTGGAGGTGATAACATGTCCCGCACTTGAGACAAAGAAACCTGTACCTGTGCGGACCAATAGATCTGTTTCTTTTGGTTTCTTTTCAGTAACAGCCTTAGCCGCGCAGGTAAAGGTTCCTTGAAGATGAACCCAACCTGAGTCTCCTGCCCGAGTTAGGTTTGAATCTACTACTTCCTTTCCAGCGCTAGAACATGTATCTCTAGCGATAGTCGTTGCTGCCTGCCATAAATATTCTGCACGTACGTATCCAGGGGAAAAAAGTGGGGAGCCTTGGTGTACCGTAAGGCTGTACCTTTCACCAGATAGCTCTTCGAGCTTATACTGTGGGCTTGTCGGCATACTCCTGCCATAATCATCTTCAAAGCTCCGAAGATCCTTCTCACCATAGGTCGAGGCACATCCGGAAAAAAGTATGCTCGCTACGCATAGCAGCAGTACTAACAAGAAATTTTGTTGAATTTGCAAATGGATGGCTCTCATCATATTCTTTTTCCTCTCTTCGCGCTCTAACCCATAAAACCCCGCAGTTAGCGTAAGAAATGCTGATTAAACGGGGAGTTCGACGCCCAAGCATGCCCCCGGCAGGCCGGGCCGGTACCGGCCCGGCCTGCCGGGGGCATGCTTGGGCGTGACACCTTGAAATTTTTGGCAAAGGAGCATAAGGAAACCCCTGAGACCTTTTAACCAACAAAAGGAGGTTCCCCTATGCTCCCAAAACACATTACCGATTTCCTTTCCTATTGTAAAGTTGTAGGTTTTTCTGCCAAGTCCAGAGAATCCCTGACAGTGAGTCTCAGGGATTTCAGTACCTTTGCAAATGCGCAATCGGTGCAAGTGGTTGGCGAAATCACCTATGCGATGCTGGTTGACTTCGTTGCCGATTTTCGCAGTCCCTCCGTGCATACGAAGAAGGCCCGGGTATGGTGTATGCACCAGCTCTTTCACTTTCTCACCGTGACTGGAGTAATCGGCAAAGACATCGCTTCGGGCTTGGAATATCCCAAAATAGAAAGAACCGTGCCGCATTTCCTCACGGCCAAAGAGTACAACCTGATCATTGCCTATTTCGCGGTGGATGCGGATACCGATATCGGCCTTCGCAACCTGGTCATGGTCCTTATGCTGGGTCTGCTGGGTCTGCGCACCGCTTCACTCATTGCTCTTGATATCGAGCATATCGATATCGAGGCCGGGCTCGCCCTGGTGCACGAAAAAGGGAGCAAGACACGCCTTCTGGTGATCCCGGATACGCTGGTGCAGGTCCTCGAGGTGTATCTCAACCGCCTTGATCAGGATAGTGGACCACTCTTTCTTTCCGCCCGCAAAAAAAGGATCTCGGCTCGAACGCTGCAGGATATCTTCCAATCCGTCGCGAAAGATCTTGGCTTCGACCGGCCGATCCATGCCAGGCTCTTTCGGCATACCGCCGCAACCCTGCTCAATAAGACCGCAGGGACCACCCTTACCCAAGCCGTCCTCGGCCATGCCCGAAGAAACAACACCCTGCGCTATACCCATCTCAACCCGGATACTTATGCCCTCTACATGCAGCGTCATCCCTACATGCAGGAGGGACGGTCATGAAAAAAATACTCGCCGCTTTTCAAAAAGAACTCCTCGATGTTGCCGGGCTCGCCGAAAGCACCGTGCAAACCTATCTCTCAAGCGTTGTAGTCTTCAGCGAGTTTGCCCACAAAACCTGCAATATCACCGCACTTGACGCCGCTGGGCATCATCTGCTGGATTGGTTTGGCTCAATCAAAGGCGGCATCTCCGCCAGCCGTTTGCGCCAGCATCAATTTGCCATCAAGAAGTTTTTTACCTTCCTGGAAAAGCGAGGCATGATCGACAAGAATCCAGCCAAGGCACTGACACGACTCGGGGCGAAAAGCGGTGAGAAAAACACTGCGGTCTCTGCCGATACTGTGTTCACTCTCCTTGCCGCCGTCGAGCAAACCTCCTGGTTGGGCATAAGAAACCATCTGATTATCGCCATGCTCTGGTGCCTGGGGCTGAGGATAAGCGAACTGACCAGCCTCACTGTCGGCAGCTTCGAGCCCCACCACGAGCCGGAAAAGAGAATCGGCCTGCTACGGGTCAGGGGTAAAAACAAAAAACAGCGTGCCCTCTTTGTTGTTGGTGCCCTCTACGACGAATTGCGCGGCTATCTTGCCCACCAGGCGTCACCGAAAAGCAAAGAGCAGCCACTGTTCCCGGTTGAGCAAGGCAAGGCTCTTTCTGCAAATCGGATCCAGAAGCTCTTTCAGGAGTATGCCAAGCAAGCCGGAGTCGAGGAACATGTCTCCCCGCATAGACTCCGCCATGCATTCGCCACGGAAATGTATCGCCAGGCTGTGCCGTTGTCCGCCATCCAGGCCATGCTAGGCCACTCTCGAAGAGCTGAAACCGCGGTCTATGTTCATGTGCCGGATCAGATGAAAAAGCAGGCACTGGCAGAGGTTACCATCCTTGGAGGTGACGCATGCCGGTAACAGCAGAAACCTTCTTCGAGCACCTGGAATCGTTTTTTGATTACCGTCGCAGTGTGTATGAAGCCAGTGAGCAGACGATCAAGAGCAACAGGATCGATCTCAACCTCTTCAAAGCGTTTGTTGACGACCGCCCGGATCACACCATCGATGGGCCGACAATCATCGCGTTCCAGTACTATCTCAAACAGGAGCGAGGCAATGCAGGCGGCTCCATCAATCGCAAGATATTTACCCTGCGCCGCTATGCTCAGCACCTCCGGCTTGTCGACGTTCCCGACGCCGAGCAGCTTCCTTTTGGACATGTCCTCAAGGTCCGCCAGGGATACCGTAAACGGCCATTGGCGCTCACCTCTGCCCAGATAAAAGGCCTTTTCTCCGCCATTGACCGGCAGAGCGTGCTCGGTATCAGAGATTACGCGGTGTATGCCCTGATGTATCTTGGCGGTTTACGGGTAGGCGAGGTGCACCAGCTCAATCTCGATAGCATCGATCTCGACCAAAGACACCTGGTGGTCAACGGCAAAGGCAACAAGCAGCGAACCATCATCCTACACGAAGAGCTGTTCGGCATTCTCTCGGAATATCTCGCTGTTCGCGAGTCGTTCTATCGGCACTACAGTTCCTCGGCGCTCTTTGTCTCGAAGAAAGGAAACCGCCTTGCAATCCGCACCATGGAGGACAATTTCAAAAAGGTCGTTGCCCGAGCCGATCTCAACGCCGGTTTTTCCGTTACCTGCCATAGTCTAAGGCACACCTTCGCCTCCCATCTCAATGATAAGGAGGTCGATATCCTGGTCATCCAGAGCTTGCTAGGACATGCCACTCCCAGGAGTACTGAAAGCTATATTCATCCTTCTCAGGAAAAGATTAGAAAAGCAATGGATAAACTTCCGGCGGTAATTTTTATGAAAAAACTCATTGAACAAGGTGTATTGAATTTGCCTTTCCAGAGCCGCTGTTCTCAAAGAGAGTGAATATAAATCGGCAGTAAAGAGAAAATTATATTGAATTTATTTATTCGATAGGATAGGTGTGCAAAAGATACAGAAAAATTTATTGAAACGGTGCCTATCGTTGCTGAATGAAGAACAAGACAATAATGAGATGAGATAAATTATCAATTGACGATTGAAGTGGTTTTCTTATGCCTTTTGTCAGCATTAATTAAGCCCATAGATTGCGCCTAACTTGGCGTCTTACTGCGGGGTTCGGAAAATTCAGGGGCCCGCGCTGTTTGCGGGTCCCTTGAAATGTGTTGTTGGGCTTAATGTAATTTAATAATTCCTAAAGAGTGCTTAGATTCTTTTAAACCCATATACATAACTTTGTAGTTTCCGGGTCTTATACCGCTTAACTCAATATCCGTACAACGTGAGGTTCGATGACTACTTAAAGGAATGTTCATTACAACAGAGATATTTATTTCATTGCCAGTAACTTGATATAGCATTTTAGTTACCACAAGGCTGGAATTCATTGCAGTCGGTTTTGTGGTTATTTCATTCAACCCGCTAATATCGCATGTTACTGGTAGCGTCCATTGTGTTTTACCTACCTTTTCTATTTTTCCTAAGCGTATGCCCCCAACAGATTGAATGAAACTCCAACTTGCTATTTGTGACGTAGCCAAATAAGAGTTTTCGCTACCGTATGCTGGCGCAATGAACAAAATAAGAAAAATTATAGCGACAAATTTTATCATCTTTTTCATGCCCAACAAGTGATTATACGAACGGCGTTCGCCTTAAGTCCCAAGCTTGTAATGATATGCGAATGACAGCCGCACTTCGTCTTCACCTCTCAACAAGTGTACCGCATCAGGAGCCACTTTGCATTGAAGCACAGTCCACCATGGCAGGAGCCATGATTCTCCACCATTTTATCATGAATCGCGGCAACGTACTAATCTTGCATATAAATACCTTGACACGATTTTTTCAACATAATACTGTTTTTGTTCGCATATCATGCAACAATAACATGATAACAGGTGGAGGAGAATCGCTATGCTTGCCATCGGGCGTGCTCTGCGCACAGAGTACGAAAGAAAGCTTGTTGAGAGAAAGGTTGCAAAGAACGTGCGGACCAGGCATCTCAAATGGCTTCGCTATTACCTTGATTTTTGCAGTAAATATCATCACCAGCCGGTTAATCCGGCGAGTTTGCCGAAATTTATCAATAAGCTGAGAGAGAAACGACAGACCTCATTTCAGCAAGCTGAGGCTGCTCATGTAGTGAGGCTGTATTTTGACTTGCAGCGGAGTGGTTCCGTTGAAAATTCTTTGCGGCGACAGAATGCGGACAGGTGCTCACAAAACACACCTGCAAATGCGGATGCCCATTTTTCTCACAAAAATTCTGCAATTCCCCCTAAAAGCGGTTCGTTGCAACAACAATACTCAAACAGATCTCAATATCCCACACTGATCCGTAATAATTACCTAAACATCAGACAAGTTGCAAGCTCTTCATAAAAAGGATCTCCAGCAAGATTTCTCTGGATTCTTTCTGGTTAATGCGCCTGAGAAAAAATACAAAAATGCAGCGAGAGACTTTAGTTGGCAGTGGGTTTTTCCAGCCCCGAATTTAACCAAGGTGAAAGAGACAGCAGAGCTTCGTCGCTATCATATCCATGATAGGACTGTGCAGAAAGCGATCGCCAGGGCGGTTCGAAATGCGCAGATTACAAAGCGTGCCACTGCCCATACGTTCAGGCACTATGCCGAGCCATTTGCTTCAGAAAAATTATGGTATCCGCACCATTCAGAAATTGCTTGGGCATAGTGACGTCAGAACGACCATGATCTATACGCATACGGTGAAGAGTGTGACCTTGAAGGAAGTAAAAAGCCCCCTTGGTTTTAAATAGTAGAGGCTCCGAGAAGCCTGTTGCGTGCAACTGTCTTCTCGGAGCCTATCCACTTCATTGACTCGACCAGCTTTTCGTAATTCCAGTGAGAGGTTATCGCAAGAGTTCATCTTCCTGCGTTCTTTTGAGCGTTGTGGCGTACTTGATTTGCCGTAAGCTGTAAGTCGTCGCTCACATTCCCCTATTCTTGCTCAGGTTGCCTCGGCTCCTGTTTCGCCAACGCCGCGGTCAGCGCATTGATATCGCCTCCTTTCAGGCCGATATCCGCCAGCAGCGAATCGACCAGCGGCGCCTGCCCCCGATAGCGCAGGGCGCTGTTGACCAACTGGTCGGCAAGGCTTGTTTCGGCACCATCCGTGGTGCCGCCATGGTTGGTCGCCCCTCCCTGCAGGCCATCGACCTGGATGATCTTGATGCCGTCGATCTGCTCCATGGGTTTGACGCTTTCGGCGATGATCTGGGGCAGATGCTTGATAAGCGCCATTCTGACCTGCATGGATATCTGTTCATTGGAGAGGATATTGGCGGCATCGTTCAAGGCGCGCTTGCCTGCCGCCTCGACCGCGTAGCTTTTTTCCGCCGCTTCGGCTTTGAGAATTTCGGCATCCGCCGCGCCCTTGGCCTCGATTCTCTCTTTCTCCGCTTCGGCCAAGGCCAGAGTCTTCACGGCTTCCGACTTGTCCAGAGAAGCCTGTTTTTCGGCCTCGGCGGCAACCTTGATCTTGATGGCCTCTTTCTCCGCCGCTTTATTGGCCTCCACGAGTTCGACGGCCTTTTGTCGTTCGGCGACCTCTGTTTCCCGAACGGTGACAACCAGTTCTTCTTCTTTGACCGCCTTGGCCCGGGCTCTATCGGCCTCGGCCTGGGAAATGGATTTCTCTTTTGATTTTTCGGCTATGGCGATGGCTCGATCCTGCTCGGCCAGTTCGATGGTTTTCTTCTGATCGATCTCCGCCGTCTCAACCGCTTTTTCCTTGGCGATATTTTTCTCTTTTAATAGCTGCTCTTTGGCGATTCGTTGTTCTTCAACCGCCTTCTCGGAGGTAATCCGGCTGGTTTCCACCTGCTGTTTGGCGAGGATATCCGCCTGTTCGGCGTCGCGCTGCCGTTCCGCCCGTTCCTTGGCAATCTCCGTGACCTGAGCGGCGCGCCGAATTTCAACCTCCCGTTCCTGTTCCAGGCGGGCGTATTCTTCCTCTCGCTTGATCTCCAGGTGCTGTCGTTCCGCCTCCAGGTTCTTGTTATCGATGGCCACCTGGGTATCCTGCTCGATTTCATTGCGGCGCTTTCGTCGCGATTCGATCTCCTCGGTCAGCCGGGTGAGACCTTCGGCGTCGAATGCATTGTCGGGATTGAAATAGTCCTTACTGGTCTGATCGAGCCCGGTGAGCGACACCGATTCCAGCTCGAGCCCGTTCTTGAACAGGTCTTCGGAGACCACCTGCTGAACCTTTTGGACAAAATCGACCCGCTGTTCGTGCAGTTCGGTCATGGCCATCTCGGCCGCCACGGCCCGCAGGGCATCGACGAACTTGCCTTCCACCAATTCTTTGAGTTCCGAGGGCTGCATGGTTTTCATGCCCAGGGTCTGGGCGGCGATGGCGATGGAATCCGCCGAGGGTTTTACCCGGACATAAAATTCCGCCGAGACGTCGACCCGCATCCGATCACGGGTAATCAGGGCCTGTTCCTTATCCCGGCGCACTTCGAGGCGCAGCGTATTCATGTTGACCGGTATTATCTCGTGAAACACCGGCAGAACCAGGGAGCCGCCATTGAGGATCACCCGTTGTCCGCCAAAACCGGTGCGCACGAACGAGACTTCTTTTGAAGATCTTCTGTACAGTTTCGCCAGGATCGCCCCGAGGCTCACCAGAGCGAAAAAGATAATGCCGGTAATCGTCAATATACTCTCCATTCTTCTCTCCTAATGCAGGTTTTCGTTTTGCAATGCTTCGCTGGTATTTTTTATCGCCTGGAATACGGAACCATTTTGGCGCACCAAAATAACCGTTTGCCCGGTCTCGAAAACAACGCCCTCCTCGTCCGGCTCGACCATAACGTAATGAACGGTGCCGTGCTGGTCGATGAGTCGTGCGCTGGTAGGTTTCCCCGGTGTTGCCTTGCCGATGGTAATAAGCGCAGTTCTGCCGATAAATTCCTCTTCTGCAACCGCATAGGTTTCATCCTGCGGCATAATATGGCCCAACCAGCCGCCCAGAACTCTCACGATGGGCAGACTGACAAAGAGCACCGGCACCACCGCCAGCAACGCCGGCAACAGGGAGCCGAACACTTTCTGCACGGCGGATTGCAGACAAAGCCCCAGCAACCCGAAAGTTGTAAGAAATATGATCAGCAGCATCAGCGCCGGCACCTGGCCGATTCGCAGCCAGCCGAGGAGCTTGGTCAAACCCGAGGGTTCGAGAACCTCCGGTGCATGCAGGTCGACATCGAGGTCGGCATCGATATCGAGATCGAGGTCGAGATCGGGTATGAGGGAATCGAGAAAACCCGATATCCCGGCCCCCAGCAGGCTGCCGACGCCCTCTACCATGGCGATCAGCAGCATCAACAAGATAGAGACCACGAATGGCAGGTTGCCGCCGGCTAAGAGAAAATCGAACATAGTTGTTAATCCTTGTTCATTTTGCTTTTAATCGCCGCCATGCGTTCCTCGATTCTGTTCTTTCTCGCCAGGTCTTCCAGCTCGGCCAGCTGGCTCGCATTCTTTTTGTTGGCGGCGGAGCCGATGCTGCCCAGGCCCGTGGCCCCTTCGATAACACGATCAAAGGCCGATTCGGCTTTGGCGACCTTGCCTTCGACCGAAGACCCGGATGATGCCGGGGTGCCCGTGGCCCGACGTTGCTGCGCTTCCGCCTGGGTTTGCTTGAACTGCCTGAGTTCATCGTGCATCTGGCGTTTTTTGGCCAACAGGGCGGTGATATATCCTTCCAGTTCCTTTTCCTGCACCCCGCAGTCGTTAATGGTCGCCTCCAAAACGGGGATCTGCGCCTCGATATCCAACTGGAGGGCAACGGCGGCTTCCGCCAGATCGTCCCGCTGCTCGGCGACGGCCAGTTCGATTTTCGCGCTCAGATCCTCATGCTTTTTGTTTTCATCCATCAGCCGGTTGTTCGCCAGATGCTTCTGGGCGATAACCTTGCCCAATTCAGTACGGACTTCATCGATTGCCGCATCGATCTCGCGGATCGCCTCCTCCAGAACCGATTCCGGCACCGCATTTTCAAGCGCGGAAACCAGAGAATGGAAGCTTCCGCTAATAATTCTTCCCACTCGACCGATCAATTTATCCTTCATCGCCACACCTCCCGGTTTCGTTTAATTCTTAATCGTTCACCAGAGTATCCCATCCGGCTGCTCAACCCAAGGTTTGTAATCGTTCACCAGAACTTCTTGTGGCCTGTATTGTGCTCTTCGCATGGCACGTGGTGACACAACCTCGAGTGGTTTTGCGGCACATTCCAACTATACAGTATATATCCAACAAATAACTGACAGCATAAGAGATAATCTACGGAATGTGAAAAACTGACTGCTGTTCACTACAACGTGTTACAATATACGAGCATCACTCTACAACCAGGGTAAACGTTTCCGAAGGACTACCCCTGGTTTAGGCCAAAGACCAAACAGCATAGTTGATTATAATCAAGAAGAGGATCAACAAATGGAATTTCCGCGATGTGATATGCAAAAAGGCGGTTGAGCGCTGCCGACTGCAGCCGGCAGTTGCCGGGAAAAAGACGAACAGGCGGCACCGCGAAAACAGGTGGAGGGTGATATTTTTTCGCGTGAGGAGATCGAGAAAATTCGCCTTGCGGTCAAGGAAAAATACAGCGAGGTATCCGTTACTGCCGAAGGCAGGTTCCGTTATTCCACCGGTCGGCAAGGGGCCGAGCGCCTGGGCTATGATAGGCAGTTACTGAACAGGCTTTCCGAAGCGCAGCTTCTCTCGTTTTGCGGGGTCGGCAACCCGTTTCGCATTGCCCCCATTGCAGCCGGCAGCGCGGTGCTCGACATCGGTTGCGGCGCCGGATTCGACCTGCTGGTGGCCGCCGAGACCGTCGGTGCCAACGGACGGGTATGCGGCATCGATCTCAGCGCGGAAATGCTCGAGCGAGCGCGGCAGAACGTGAGTCGCTCGGGCTTTGCCAACATCGAGACCCTCCGGGTGGAATCGGAGGAGATCCCCTATGCGGAGAAGACTTTCGATACCGTGATCTCCAACGGTGTAATCAACCTCTCGCCACGCAAACTGGCGCTGTTTCGGGAAATCCGCAGAGTTCTCAAGCCTCGGGGGCGACTCCAGTTTGCCGATATCGTCCTGGAGCGCGATCTGCCGCTGGCGATGGCGGGCGACTATAACAACTGGTCGCAATGAATAGGGGGTGCGGTCTCCGTGCGGGACCAGTTGGAAATCATGACCAAAGCCGGACTCGAGCAAGCGGAATGCGTCGGCATGACGGATGTGCGCACCTCGGACTATACCAGGGGCGCCCTGTTTCGGGCGATGGTCGAATGAGAGTGCTGTAGCAATTATGGAAAGGGGCGAGAGTGGTGGTGAACCTCTTCTCGCCCCGCAAGTACCAAGCGACTATTTACCTGAATCTTTGACAGAATCCGTATAGCCGTCGGAGAGGGTCTTTAAAAAGGCCACGATGGCGTCTTCCTGCTGATCCGTCAAGCCGAGGTCGCCAAGTTCGGCGGTATTGACGGTATCCGCGACTTCCGGCTCCGGCCAGCAATCTTGGGCAAGCGCCTCCGCCATGGTCGTAAGCGGATTTTCACAGCGGGGTAATACGTCGCGCGTATTGTAAAAATGGACGATGCCCTTGAGGCTCTTGAAATAGCCGTTGTGCCCGTAGTTTTTGATAAAGTTCGCAGTGGGACGCTTGTCGACGTTGCGCAGGGTCGGCACTTTTTGCTTGCCGTTGTTCTCAGCAGCAAGGTCGACATAGTCCGGCTGAGTCTGCAGGAAACCACCGAGACCGGGATCTACCCAATCCGGCCCAAGCGGGTTGACGTTGAGTTCCTTATAAAAGGGATTTTCCGGGTTTCGGGGAACACCAAGGTTATCGTAGGTGAAATCGGTAAACATCGGATACTTGCCCTTGCTCGGATGGCAGCGTTCACACTTGCCTTTGCCGCGAAAGAGGGCCCGGCCCTCCTTCTCGAGGGCGGTCAATTTCACCTTAGCCCTGCGTCCCTTCCCCTTCCGGTCGATGACCGCGTCGTATTTGGAAGTAAAAGCGCTTACCTCCGGCGATGCTTCAAAAGCCGCTATGGAGAGGGCGATGGCATCATAGGCGTCATCTACGTTTGCCGGGTCGCACATGGTGCTTCCCCAGACCGCTTGAAACAGATCGGCGTAGCTGCCCGTACATACACGTTGCACGACATCGCCAGCTGTGGCAAGAGCCTGCTCCAGAGGATTGAGAAAGGGGCCTTGCGCCTGGTCCGCCGCCGGATTGCCCAGCTTTTCTCCGGTTGCCCGTCCATCCCAGAAATTACCGCCGACAAAGGTATCTCGCGAGAAGTGCAAAATCGGGCTGAAGGCGGCATAGGCGGCACTGGGCGGCTTGCGGTTGCCGAAGCGATCCTCGATGGACCCTTCATAGACGCTGCCATGGGCATTGATGGTTTCATTGGGGCCTGTCCAGCCCACGGAGGGGCCGTGGCAGGATGCGCAGGCCAGATTGGCGTTGACTGAAAGATTCGTGTCGAAGAAGAGGTTTTTGCCCAATTGTTCTTCGGGCGAAAGGGTTTTTGCACCATTGGCCTGTACCACCGGGATGATGAAAAAGGCAGCGAAAAGCAGTGACGTGATCAAAGCGTTACGGGTGTTCATTGCGCTCCTCCATAGGGTTGTTGGTGGGCATTTACAATCTGTTAGTTTGGTCAGCTGGCAGCTCCCCCCGCGAAAGGTTACAAAATGGTTATCGAGATGACACCGGGGACTCTTCCGACGAACCGATCGGACCGCAACCGCTTCCGCATGAAGCAATTGCAGTCGGCGGGCATTGCCGTTTGCGCTAACCACTCAGCTTATTGATATTTTTCTAACGAGAATGAAAGGGAAGAACAAGATGATGTAAAGTACATTATCGGTGAAATTTGCACAAGCGATTTGAGACAAATATCTGTTAGGTGCAGAAGACAGCCGAGCAACGATCTGTACTTTTGAATCGGGTGATTGACAGGGAAGCGTTACACTCCCCTGTCAACCACTCTACGCATGTGAACCGTTCATATTGAACTGATGAGAAATCGAGGACAATACGGTTGCCGTCCTCAGTTGAGCGGATACGAGGTCAGTTGGCTTGCCAGCTGGCTCGGGCTCAACGTCACGGTGGCGCTGGTTCCATCAAGATAATGGACGGTGATCAGCAGCGAGGATATCCCTGATTGGAGGACCTCGTCGACCGGCACCTCGAAGGAGTTTTCCGGATCGGTGGCGAAGGGGAAGAAACCGTGCGCGGAGCCGTTCGCGTCCTGCCACTCTATGGAATCCGTTGCCGCCGGGGCGTTGCGCACATGCACCCTGGACCACCAGGCATTGCTGCCGCTGAGCACATCGAGGGTCGGGGCGCCGTCGGATACCTCGGGATGCCCGTCGCATGAGACGAAACGCCACTTGCCCTCATAGCGTCCGGCTCCGTCCAGCATGATCGCACCCGGCGCGGAACCGCCGAGATCTATGCCGCAGTAGGCATCGGGACATTTATCCATGATGCGGACAACCACGGATTTGGGGCCCTCGGAGGTGAGCGCGGTGACCTCGGCGCACTGGCCGCAGATCTTGCCCCCCTGCCATTGCGCCTGGGCATCGCCGGGGAGGACATCGACACTCATCGCGGCATAATATTTGACACTGGTCGTACCGTAGTTGCAGGCGCCTCCCTGACTGGCGGCGGTTGAATACATGGTTACATTGCCGCGACCGCCATCCCCAAGTATCTCGGGATAGACAGGTGTGGCCGCTTTGCATTCGCCGCTGCACGCCTCGGGTAGTGTGGCGTCGCCTCCGGAGAAGGCGGCTGTCAGGGTCGTGTTTTCGCCCACGGAGATGGTAACCGGGTTGGCCGTCCCGGTCGCGGCGCCACTCCAGCCCACAAAGGTCGCGCCGTGCGCGGGCGTTGCGGTAACACTCACCTCGCTACCCGAGGCATAGGTGTACGCGCCGGCGAGCGGCATGGTGGAGCCGTTGCCGGAGGTTGCGATATTCACGGTGTAATTGGTGACTGTGCTGGTAGTTCCCCCATCGGAATTCCCGCCTTCGGTGCTCCCGGAGCTGCTGCCGCCGCTGCCATTGACTTCCAGGTGCGACCAGGGATAGCTGCCCACATAATGGATGTAGTAGTTGCCGTCGATTTTCGCCGGCATCGTATTCGACCAGACGTTGGTGTAGTCCACCCCGTTGATCTCTACCTTGTCCATGTTCCAGGAGTTGATGTAGCTGATCGTCCCGGAACTTGCCTTGCAATATTCACCCTCGCCGTCGATCACCAGCGGCAACGGCACCGCCGCCGAATTGGTGCAGGATGTCGCCGTGGTACTGCCGCCAGTCGTTGTGCTCGTCCCGCTGACGGTGACGGTTGCTCCAGCCGAAAATCCTCCATCGACCGAGGTAACCGTAATGGTCGCCGTACCCTGCCCCACTCCCATCACCTCTCCGGAGGAATTGACCGTTGCCACGCCAGTATCGCTCGACTGCCAGGTGACGGCGTCGTCCGTGGCGTTTGCAGGTAAAACGGTCGCGGTGAGCTGGCCGGTGCCACCGACATCGATCGTGGTGTTGGCCGGATTTATGGTAACGGAGCTTACCGCTATGGTAGTGGCGCCTCCATCGCTATTGCCGGCGCTGCTCCCGCCGCTGCCATTGACTTCCAGGTGCGACCAGGGATAGTTGCCCACATAATGGATGTAATAGTTGCCGCCAATTTTCGCCGGCATGGAATTCGACCAGACGTTGGTGTAGTCCACCCCGTTGATCTCTATCTTTTCCATGTTCCAGGAGTTGATGTTGCTGATCTCCCCGGAGCTTACCTTGCAGTACTCCCCCTCGCCGTCGATCACCAGCGGCAGAGTCGCCGCCACCGGATTGGCGCAAGGCGTCGCGGTCTCGCCACCCGTGCCACTGGCGGTGACGGTGACGGTGGCGGCGGCGCTGAACCCTCCATCCGCAGTGGTAACCGTAATGGTTGCCGTACCGGCCCCGACCCCTGTCACCTCACCGGAGGTACTCACCGTTGCCACGGTAGTGTCGCTCGACTGCCAGGTAACGGCGGCGTTCGTGGCATCCGATGGCGAAACCAAGGCCGTGAGCTGAGCGGTTGCCCCGCTGTCGACACTGAGTTGCGCGGGGGTCAAACCGACGCCGGTAACCGCCACCCCTTCGGCTGGCGTGCCTGCAGCACCCACATGGGTGCCGTTGCTGCCGAGATCGACCTGATGATCGAGTCCCACGAAATGCCCGCTCCCGTCATGCCAGAGGGTCTTTTCGATCAGCTCGTACTTGGCGGTGTCCACGGTTTTCCAGTCGTCGAGCAGAATGCCGCCGGTATCCCCGGAGTTGGGATTGACACACCAGAAGGTGTGATTGAGTTTTTGCTGGACGATTTCGCTTGCCAGAAAGCCCATCCATTTCTGGTTGTCCCCGCCATCCATCTTGCCGCCCCACTCGCCGATGAGAATGGGGGCGATGTTCTGCGTGGAGATGTACAACCAGTTGGGATACCAGCAGTCCGCCCGCAGCGAATCCTGGGTGAATCCCGAAGCGAACCAGGGCTGGACGTAAACGCCTGGACCGTAGTCATGCGGGGAGTAGACGACCTGAGCCTCGCGATTGCCAAGATTGACCGGATAGTCCTTTACGCCTCGAAGGTTGCCGCCCCACCAGTTGAAATCGTAGTTGGCGCTGTTGGTCTCGGCGTAGGTGTAGCCTGCTTTCGGCGTGGCCTCGACACCTTCGATCACAACCAGCAGCCCGGGATTCACATCGAGGACGATGTTGGCCACCTTCTCCGCTTCATATCTCCAGTTGTTCGCATCGGTCGAGCCGTCCCATTTCACCATGTTGCCGTCACCGGGCTGGCCGTGCGGTTCGTTGAACAGGTCCATGGCAATGACTGTGTCGTCATTTTTATAATGCTCGGCAAGCCATTTCCAGCAGGCCTCGAAATCGGCAGCCGGATAATCAGCCGTATACCAGGAGTCGAGCATCTGGGTATTGACCACCCGGTGCATATCCAGCATGACCTTGAGGCCGATCTTTTTACAATAGGCGATGGATGCATCGAGGATCTGCAGGCTGGTGAGCCCCTGAAGATCGGGGTTGGCGCTGTAGTTGACGCTGGCCGGGCTGGCGCCGTTGCCGTTGCGCCACTGGTTGACCAACTGGACGCTCAGTGGAATTCTCAAGACGTTAAAGCCCTGATTGGCCACGGTGTCGAGGATGTCCTCCATATTTGCGGTCCACAGACCGTGATACACCTGGTTGCCGGTCTCAAAACCGAACCAGGCGATACCCGTGAGCCTGACCTCGTTTCCTGCATCGTCATACAGCGTGCTGCCGACCGCATGCAGATAATCGTCGGAGGTGGCAGCCGCGGATGCCGCGGTTGCGATATACGGCAACAACAAGGCGTGCAGGACAACGACCAATACTACGGCGCGTAGCCTTCCAATTCTTTTTCCTTTCATTGTTATAAACCCCTACTCTTTTTGAGGTTGGAAACGCCAATGAGTATCCGTTCCCTTGGTTTATCCATTGTTTGGTTAACCTGGTGAACGGTTACAAGAACTCAGACATTCACTGTCTGCAGAAGAAAGAAATGGCAAATGGGGAAAGAGGATAGCTGAAGGCGACAACTACTCGCCAATTCCGGCTATCCAGCAATTTGGGGACTGTAACTGCGGGGGACCACAGCATTACACCGACATCCTAACGCAATCGCACCTGCATGGCAATATTTTATATACTTTTTTTGTAACCGTTTAGCATCGTTAAAGCAGGTGGCCTGGTGATAAACGTTCACCGGGAGTATGACGGTATTGGAGGATTGATTGAACGAGCCGGGCAACCAGTGTACCCGGCTCCTCGATCGTGATCCTCGATTGGTTAGAGCAAGGTTATCATGGAGATGAAGGCGCCCTGCGGGTCCTTGATCACCGCAAAGCGTCCGACCTCCGGGATATCACGCGGCGGCATCAGTATGGTCGCCCCCATGGTCGTGGCTTTCTCGGTAGTCTCATCCACGTTATCGACCGAAACATAAATTCCCCATACCGGCGGCATGGGCGGGGCGTCTTTCGGCATCGGCATGATACCACCCACCGCATCGCCATTTGCCTTCACCACCGAATAGGTCATCTCTTCCATGGGCATCTCATCGAACTCCCATCCGAAAAGATCGCTATAGAACTTTTTGGCGCCGGCGACATCGGTGGTCATCAACTCGCTCCAACTGATGGAACCGTGTTTTCTGAGTTTTTCATCCATTTTCTATCTCCTCTCACATGCAAGATCCAATTGGTTGGAATGGGCTCCATGGCCCGTTTGCCAAGATAGTATAATGCCGATCATTGCCAACGGCAGGTTAGGTTCTGCTCTTCACAGCTACTATTCCCCAAATCACTGTCCCACTTAAAGGCCGTAACCCCGGAAACTTTTTTATAAAAGCCGGATTGACAGGGACTCCTTTTGCTCTATGATTGAATGATGAAATAATTGAAGCTGAAGTGAAGGTATACGATTCCTAGTCTGTCCGGCGTTGCACTACCCTGGAAAATGGGCACAAAGTTATCGAAAAGGAGGAAGAATGATGAAAAGATTCAGCATCATTTTCATAACACTAGCGGCGCTTCTCGTTTGGCTGACTCCCGCGATCGTTTGCGCGCAGTCCGGTGAAGTAGAAAACCTCAGGAAGCTGATGCAGAACACCACCCCCGTGCAGCGAGCGCGTTTCGAGGACATGTGGATGAAAAAGCAGCTCAGGCTGAGCAGCGCTCAGGAGTCAAAGGTCCGGCATATCAATCTGCGCACAGCCAAAAAGATGCAGTCCATTTTCGATTCCGACAACGGCAGGTTTCGCAAGTTCCGCCAGATCATGAGGGCTCGGGACGAAAAGGACAGTGAGCTGCAATACGTGCTGACCGGAAAACAGTTCTCAAGGTACACAGCCCTAAAGGAAAAAATGTGGCAAAAGATGTACCATATGAAACGGTAACCCTTCACCGGGGCGGGCGTAGCTCCTTCACCTGAGCCGCCAAGCGCAAGTCGCGCCCCTTACCCTTCCTCGACTTCCGAGCGCCCTCTCTCGCTTAAGAACTCCGCCAGAATTCCGGCCGTGTGCGAAACCTCCGGCATTCTGACGATGTCCTCGGGTGCCCCCTGGGCCACAACCCGGCCGCCGCCGTCGCCGCCTTCCGGGCCCAGGTCGATTAGCCAGTCGGCCTCGGCGATGATGTCGAGATTATGCTCGATGACAATGACCGTGTTGCCGGCTGTGCGAAGCCGGTGCAGCACGCGGATGAGCTTTTCCACGTCGGCCATATGCAGGCCGATTGTCGGTTCGTCAAGCAGATACAGCGTGGATTTCGACTGCCTAACCGCGGCTCGCGGCAGTTTTTCATCCGGCGTCTCCCTGGTTTTCGCCAGTTCGGTAACGAGCTTGAGCCGCTGGGCCTCGCCTCCGGAGAGGGTGGGGCTCGGCTGCCCCAGGGTCAGGTAACTAAGGCCGACATCGCGTAGCAGGCACAGGGCGTGATGAATCTTTGGGTGAACCGCAAAGAAATCGACCGCCTCCTCGACGCTGAGCGAGAGTATCTCGCCGATATTCTTCCCCTTGTAGCGCACCATCTGCGTCTCGGGCGTAAACCGGGCCCCGCCGCAGGTTTCGCAGACCACCTTGACGTCGGGAAGAAAGCTCATCTCGATCTTTTTCACCCCCTGCCCCTTGCAATCCGGGCAGCGCCCGTCCTTGACGTTGAAAGAAAACCGCCCCGGCCCGTAACCGCGCATCCGCGCCTCGGCGGTGCCGGCGAAGAGCCGTCGAACATCGTCCCAGAAACCGATATAGGTGGCCGGGCAGGAACGCGGCGTCTTGCCAATGGGCGTCTGATCGACTTCAAGCACCCGGCCAATATCTTCCCAGCCCCGGATCTCCCTGCAGCCGCGAAGGGGCATGGCCCGCTCCGCCCTTTTCCTTTTGTGAGCGGCAAGCAACATCCGCAGGTTCTCATGCAGCACCGAGCGGACCAGGGTGCTTTTGCCGCTGCCGGAAACGCCGGTAACGCAGATAAGGCTCCCCAGGGGAAAGGAAACGCTCTGGTTCTTGAGATTATGCAGGGTGGCGCCGGCGACCGTTACGCTCCGGGCCTTGGGCCCGAGCGGTATCCGACGGCTGCCCTCGAGGGGGTGGCAGAGCGGTTTGGCAAGAAACCGTCCGGTCAGCGATTCCGGATTCTCCAGGATATCGTCCACCGTCCCGGCCGCCACCACCCGGCCGCCTTCTATCCCGGCGCCGGGCCCGAGGTCCACCAGGTGCTCGGCGCGGCGAATCGTCTCCTCGTCGTGCTCGACCACCACCATGGTATTGCCCTTTTCTTCGAGTTTTTTCAGGGTGGCAAGCAGCATGCGGTTATCCCGCGGATGAAGCCCGATGGTCGGTTCGTCGAGGATATAGCAGACTCCGCGCAGGTTCGATCCGAGCTGGGAAGCCAGGCGGATGCGTTGGGCCTCTCCGCCGGAGAGGGTCGGCGCCGACCGGTCCAGGGTGAGATAGGAAAGGCCCACTTCACGGAGAAACGCCAGCCGGGCGCGCAACTCATCAAGAATATCGCGGGCGATATCGGCCGCGCGGCCGCTTAATGTCAGCCCGCGGAAGTATTCTTCCGCCTCCGATACCGGCCAGCGGGTCATCTCGGCGATGGAACGGTCCTCGAACCGCACGGCCAGGGCTTCGGGACGCAGTCGTCGTCCCTCGCAAGCCGGACAGCTCTGTTCGGCGCCCTCCCACCAGGCGTTCCACCAGATCTCTTCTCCGGTCTGCTCGGCGTCGAATCCGGGCAGGACCAGTCCGGTGCCAAAGCAGCGGGCACACCAGCCGTGTCGGGAGTTGAAAGAAAAGAGACGCGGATCGAGTTCCTCGAAGCTGCGGCCGCAACCGGGGCATGAACGGTGGGTGGAGAAAATGGCGGCCGGCCGGCTTTGGTCCGCGCCGGCGTGAAGAATCTGCACCACGCCCTTGCCATAGTCCAGGGCGCGTGCCACAAGCCCCCGCAGCGCGATTTCGGCCTCGGGCGCAACGCGCACCTCGCCCACCGGCAGGGCGATATCATGCTCTCGGAAACGGTCGAGGCGGGGCCAATCGTCGGTGGCGAGAAACTCCCCGTCCACCAGGAGCCGCTCAAACCCCTTGCCGGCCGCCCATTTGGCCAGATCGGTGTAATAGCCCTTGCGGGCGGTGACCAGCGGGGCGAGAACGGTAATGCGTTTGCCCCGGAAGTCCCCCATGGTCCGGGCCAGGATGGAATCCGGCGTCTGCGGTTCGATGGGCAGGTCGCACTCCGGACAATACTGGGTGCCGAGCTTGACGAAGAGCAGGCGCAGAAAGTGGTAGATTTCCGTCAAGGTGGCGACGGTGCTCTTGCGCCCTCCCCGGCTGGTGCGCTGCTGGATGGCGACGGTGGGAGGAATGCCGTAGACCGCGTCCACATCCGGGCGGGAGGCGGGCTGGACGAACTGCCGGGCGTAGGCGTTGAGCGACTCCAGGTAGCGGCGCTGCCCTTCGGAGAAGAGGATATCGAACGCCACCGTGCTCTTGCCGCTGCCGCTGATGCCGGTAATGACGGTGAAGCGGTCTCGGGGGATGACGAGATCCACATTTTTCAGGTTGTGCTCGCGGGCATGGACGATGCGGATGGCCTTTTCAGCGACATGCGCCCCTGTCTGTGCGTCGGGATGCACAAAAGACTGCTCGGGCGCCGTTGAAGCGCCCCCGTTCAGGGCCTGCCGATACGCTTTCAGCGCCTCGCCGGTATGACTTTGGGGGTGTTCCATGACCTGGGCAGGCGTGCCGGCACAGACCAGTTCGCCACCGGCCTCCCCGCCCTCGGGGCCAAGGTCGATAATCCAGTCGGCGGCGCCGATGACATCGAGGTTATGCTTGA
>CAVUXQ010000044.1:0-154732 GCA_963745265.1 uncultured delta proteobacterium | reverse complement strand
TCGAGCTCGCCAGATTTTACGAGGAGACCTGCATCTCAATGAAAAAGACAAAATACACCTTATTCCTATTACACTAAAAACAATCTTTTCTACTGAATTATCACTCAAACATCCAGAAAGTGTTACGCGAATTCCATAATGAATTTTATGGTTTCTCATACAACACATTTGCAGCAATAGCCACATTCACCAATGCAAATAACAAATCCCTCAACCTTGATGCTTAGGATACTATTATATATGATGTCTATTTTGAAAAAAATGATTGCATATCAATCACCAAAGAAATTGAGCCTATATAAGTTATGCAAATATACAACTCTTCTATCAATTGTTATCCTAATTTTCACCGTTGTTTTTCGGTATGCACTACCACTTCGAGACGGTGATATTTTTTTCCACTTACTTTATGCGAAATATTATCTCACAAATCATACACTTATTCCCGACCATACACTTTATTCATGGACTCCAACAAGCAATACCTTCATTTATGTCTGTTGAATTTCCGAACTTATATTGTATTCGATATTTTCTCTTAAGCGGATTTATAGGACTAATTGTATTTCGTTACATCTGTCTTATTCTCTTTTTCCTGATAAGCTATATATTTGCCCGCAAGCTTAAAATTTCCAACCACCTTTCACATATTTCAGTATCCTTCTCGGGATATTATGTCCTATGCTGCCATCTTTGCTAAGCCAGAAATCTTTTCTTTTTTGCTGATGACCTGCCTGGTTTCGACCTGGTTTCATATCAAAACAGGAGAATATTAGATCTTTCATCGCTGGTGTCATTCCTTCCTATTCTAATACTGGTGTGGGCCAATAGCCATGGCGCCTTCTTTTTTGGATGTATTTACCTTTTTACTATAGGGATTGGAGAGATTATGAACACCTGGTTTAGTCACGGGAATACGCTCCCGCACCAAACTCGTGTTCACCTTTTCATCGCCTTGGCATTGTCCGCATTAGCGCCTTTTATTAATCCATATGGGTGGCATTATCCATTACAGGTTTTGCGATTTGTTTCGAAGTCAGCATCACGTTATGCAGCGATGAATACGTCAATGCTTATACCCCGACTTTTAAATTTAGTACAATCTATTTAAGCTTCGCCCTGTATGCTGACCTAGCGGTCATCATCTTCGACAATTTTGTCTTTTTTTATTGCTAGAAAGCGAATTATTGACTGGTCTATCATACTCTCAATTATTACATTTTGCTTTATTTACACGTTGTTCGTCAGGAGTACATATTTCTTGACACCGATTTTTGTCTTTTCTTCGTTTGCGATGATTTCTCAACTTGATATTCAATTCATTAAGAACAGAAAAACATTAACAAGTTTTTTTTCATTGCTATCAATAACTGCTTTATCTGCAAATTCTTTATGGTCCACATACAACAACCCCATGTCTCTGATTAAACAAGAGTATTCAATTATCCCATTTGTCAATTCAGTTGATTCCGCTAATTATATCAAAAAGCATTTCCCCCATAGCAAAATAGGAAATGGCTACAACAATGGTGCATATCTAATGTGGGAGCTATGGCCTGAGTCGAAAATTTTCTATGATGCCAGAGATTTTCCCTATAGAAAATGGACCGATGATTTTTTTGCATTCAGACAAGGATATAATTTTGTATCTATGCTCAATAAATATAAAGCGAATATCTGGTGTTTATCTTATGATGAAGCTCCCCTTTATATGCGTTTTATTTTTTCCCCTGACTGGAAACTGGCATTCTATGGGAGAGGGTCAGCAGTTTTTGTTCGCAAGAATATCCAATTACCATCTGCCAATAATAGTTTCGAAGTATCAAAGAATATCACCAAAGTGTCGGACAAAGTTGATCTTCTTAGCAGTTTTCGTTTTGCTATTATTATAAAAGATTGGCAAACCGCAAATGCGCTGATAAATAGAATGAAATTAATCCACTTTACCCCTCACAATAATGATATTGCGAGCGTAATGAACTCAGTCTTTGTAGGTATGAAAGCTTTTTACAACTTTGAATATAAAAAAGCTTTGTCCCATATTTCCCCATCCATTGCAAAGGCATTTGATCTTAATTTCATATTGACCGACTGCTACACTCATTTAGCCCAAACCGATATTGATAATGGCAATATTAACGGGGCATATATGAAACTAACACTCGCATCATCGCTTGCTCCGGGATATCCTCCATGTGATTACAATTCTGGTTTGATTAATTGGTGGATATACAAGCATAGCTCAGGAATAAATAAGATATCAGCTCATGATGCCTATATAAAGTATTTCCGATACTTCCTTTCTCATCTTACAATCGGACCATATACCAAGAGCTTTATGACAAAGGCTCAACTCATTCTTCAAGGAGGACTAAAATTTAATCCCAAAGAAAAACCACATTTTATTCCTATTTCTCCAGCTTCTATCTTCACCACGGAGATGTCCCTCAAAAATCCTGAAATTGTAACAAGAATTCCGCAGTAAAATGCATGGAGGAGGACTCAATTGTTGGACTTATAACCACGATCAGAAGGCGATTATGCAGAGCAAACAAAACACAATAGAAAGCAAATTAAAAACCGATATCTATTACACAATCGAGAATGGGAAGCTATACATTGGTGGAAACAATAATGACCTAAGCGAAACCGCAGGGTCGTCACTTTTAGGACATATTCAGAATAGACTAAAGAAATGGGGATGGCTCTATTATCACCTATTGAAGATTTTTAAACCTGTCTGGATGAACAGACAGGTAGATAATGAACTATCCAAATTATTAGAACATTACGATAGCAGATCTTTCATCTTGAATTTAGGAAGCGGACCAAACATTGTACGCAAACGTTTTGATATTGTAAATGTTGATATATTTGGCTTTGAGGAAGTGGATATTGTTGCTGATGCAGGTGATCTTCCTTTTGAACAAAATTCTGTAGATCTTATTTTAAATCAAGCCATGCTCGAGCATGTAGTGTCTCCAAAGAGTGTTGTAAAAGAGATGTATCGAGTATTGCGACCGGGGGGTGAAGTTTTTTGTTATTTACCCTTCATAGCGCCATTTCATGCTGCGCCCCATGATTATTACCGCTGGACCATGCCGGGTATAGGTGAATTGTTCAAAGATTTTAAAGAAGTTGAAATAGGAGTAGGAACAGGACCAACATCAGGAATGCTGTGGGTACTCCAAGAGTGGCTTGCTATTTTTTTCTCTTTTGGAAGCAGGTGGCTTCATGATTTAATTTTTCTAGCAATGATGATATTGACAGCACCCATTAAGATGCTCGATATACTTTTAGTCAAACACCCCTATGCTGATAAAATTGCCTCTGGTTTTTTCGTAAGAGCAAAAAAATAAGGTTCATCCGGTTTAGGCGTACTTTGTTAAAAAAATGTGGACATACTTATACTTCCTTAACAGAGAGACCAAACAACTGATCAACGAGTTCATCACATGTCCACAAGCATGTTGTAGCACGGGGTTGGCATTCACGGTTATTGTCGTCTCTCTCATTATTCTACCGCCCTTTTTCCTCAATAAATTGCGCGTGATTCTCAGGAATTGCCCGAATAATTCACCTATAGGTCGCAGCTCAGAAAAGCAACCTTGGAGACTTCCGTGGACAGCATATCTAACTGTCTCCACTAGAATATACCGATACTGAAATCGGTGCTTGTGAAGTCGAAGAATTCACCTCCGCTCCTCAACCGGCACGTAATGCCGGAGCGAATCCCCCGTATAGATCTGGCGCGGGCGGGATATCCTTTGCTGGTGCTCATGCAGCTCATGCCAGTTTGCTATCCAGCCGGGCATCCTGCCGATGGCGAACATTACCGGGTACATGTCGAGCGGAATGCCGATGGCGCGCAAGCAGAATACCGCTGTAAAAATCGACGTTGGGATAGAGATGCCGGCTCCGGAAGTAGTCGTCCTCCAGGGTCTTCTGCTCGAGTTCGAGGGCGATTTCCAGTAGGGAGTCGTCCAGGTTGAGTTCCTGCAAGACGTCATGCACCTGTTTTTTCAGGATGATGGAGCGGGGATCGAAATTCTTATAGACCCTATGCCCAAAGCCCATCATGCGGTAGGAATTGTTTTTGGCCTTGGCCATATTGATGAAATCGGTGACCGGTCTACCGGAGGTTTTGATCTCTTCGAGCATCCGGATCACTGCGGCATTGGCCCCTCCATGTAAAGGGCCCCAGAGGGCGCAGACCCCGGCCGCTACCGAGCTGAACAGGTTGGCGCGGGAGCTGGCCACAACCCGGACCGTGGAAGTGGAGCAGTTCTGCTCATGATCGGCGTGCAGCACCAGGAAGAGGTTGAGCGCCTTTTCGATTACCGGTGAGGGGATATATTCCTGGTACGGCTCGGAGAACATCATATGCAGGAAATTTGAGCAGTAACTCAGATGCGGATTGGGATGGTTGAACGGTTTTCCCTTGGCCATCCGATATGCCCAGGCGGCAATGGTCCGGACTTTGGAGAGCAGCAGTGCCGCTGTCCTGTTAAAGCCGTGGCCGGTGGTGATAACCTCGAGTACCTCGGGATGAAAGCAGGAAACCAGGTTGAGCATGGCGGAGAGGATGGCCATTGGCGGGGCGTTTCTGGGAAATCCCGAGAAATGGTGCTTGAGGTCGGTGTGCAGGGGGGCGTGTTCGCGCAGGGCGTTGGAAAATGTCCGTAGCTGACCCGCCGTCGGCAAATCACCGTACAGAATAAGGCAACAGACCTCGACAAAGGTAGCCTTTTCCGCCAGTTCTTCGATCGGGTAACCGCGATACCGCAGAATTCCATTGGCGCCATCGACATAGGTAATCGAGGAATAGCAGGAACCGGTGTTCCCGAAGCCTGGGTCCATGGTGATGCAACCGGTTTCGGACCGTAGGTTTTTTATATCGATGCACCGTTCGTTCTCGGTGCCGGTCGTGATATCGTATTGGTACTGCTTTCCATCGATACTGAAGGTGGCCTTATCGCTCATACGATCTCCACGTGGTAAAGGTTGCCAAGAGAGCTTTGTTTATCGTAGTCATATCTTATGTGATAATGATTTCTGGAAAAAAAGCAAATGATTATCTGCTCCAGGCGGAGCCGGGAGCGTTATGACTGTGTAAATACTTATCGCTTGGCCCCGTTTTAGGTCAGCAGTGGAAGGTGAGTGATTTTGCTTGCTACGGGATGGTTACAAAACATTCAAGCAGCAAAGGAAAGAGATTCATACTTACCAAATCGACCACAAAGCTTCTTTGTCTCCTTTTAGCTGGTGGAGTCTCCAGCCTGGGATATTCATATCTATAATGGTAGTGGCAGTATGCGACCCTCTTAAATGATGGGCACAAAAAATCAAGGCTTTAACGAATCCTCCTGCATTGCCTTTTTAATCGCATCCGCCAAAGCCTTGCTGTGAATCCTGCCGGCAAAATGCACTGGGCTTTTCCCGTTGATGGGGTCCCAGCCGGCAGGGTTTGCGGAGCAGAAAAACTGGGCCTCGAGCCCCATCCGCCGGGCTGCCTCATCGGCTGGGGCGCCGATAAGTTTTTTAGCGGCTTCCCAGGTGGCGGCACATGACGCTCCGCGAATGACGCGAATGTCGGTGAGCTTGCCATCCTTGATATCGACCTCGTATTCGGGAGCCCCGAACAGCTCCCCATATTCTCCCAGACCAACCTGCCTGGTAAGTCCACATCAGGTAGGGGGGGTCAGCACCCACTTGCTTGGAATTTTCTTCCCCGAAGAGATGACGGGAATCCTCTTCTCATGGCAGATGGCGACCAGATCGTGGGAGAGATCCTCATGCTTGAGGAAATCCAGCACCAGATCCGCCTCGATGGTGTCCGGCAGGTAGTCGCTGGTGTCATCGAGCACCGGCGGTACCGGTTGATCGATAGACACGACCTCCAGGTGTGATTCTCTCTTCACCATAACGGCGTATTCCGGCGATTTTTTTCTCGCCGCTGCCGTTTTGCTGGAATACCATTATTTTTTGTGGTGCGTCTTTCACTTGCGTTACCCAAAGTTCGTGTTCGATTCCATGGTTAACTGGCACCCTGAACGGTTAATGGCCGTTTTGGGCGTTTTATCCAAGCCTCTGCTCGGTAGGTCTTTCGCACAGGCAGTGAGCAAGTACAACATGCCCACCCTACCATTCTTATCTTACATAGTGTCCATCCAGAAATTTCTGGATGGACACTAAATATCCAGTCGGACCCATCTGGTGCAGTACCGGTTGGTAGCCTCCAGCATTTTTTTCTTGTTGAGATCCTCATGGATCAGAACATGGAATTCGCCGCCGCTATCGCGGTAGATCAGCATTCCGGAATCCATCTCTTCGGCCTCATTCCCACACACCACATGGAACGGCCCCTTGGCAGAGGCAATATCAAGTTCGTCGTCCTGATATTGATAGTAGGCCATTTGCGCCATGGCGTGAAATTCGTGTTTGGAATTGGCCTCCGGCTTGGCGGTGAGCGTCTTGATATAGCCGGGTTCGTTCAAGGCGATTTCAGGCACCATGATAACACTAGTGCAATCGTTTATTTCGGCATTTTCGCATGTTATCGAGATAAAATCATTTGCCACGATGATACTGTTTCCTTTCTGGATGCACACTTTCTAAAAATGACACGTTAGAGGCTAAGGAGATAAAAATGGGGAATCGAGCAGTTTCACCTCGATTCCCCATCTTTACAAAAGCTTAGGCTCTTACTATACCCTACTCCTGCTACTTTTCAATCCGTACCGCACAGACCTTGGCCTCCATGATCTTGCAGACCGGGTCCAGGGCATCGTGGGTGAGCAGGTTGGCCGCCGCCTCCTTGTAATGAAACGGAATGAACACTACATCCGGCGGCACAACTTCCGTCACCTTGGTTTTGAGCTGGATCTTGCCCCGGCGGGAGGTAACCGTAACCTGCTGGCCGTCGGATACTCCCAGCTTGACCGCATCCTGCGGGTTCAGTTCCACAAAGGCGCCCGGCGCCACGGCATCGAGCCCCTTCGATCTTCGGGTCATGGTGCCGGTATGGTAGTGGAACAGTTCCCGGCCGGTGGTGAGCAGATACGGAAATTCCGGATCGGGCAGTTCGCTCGAAATTACCTGCGGCACCACGGTGAACTGGGCCTTGCCGCCCTTGCGTGGGAAAGCATCCTTAAAGAGGTATGGAGTTCCCGGATGGTCCTCGGTCGGACAGGGCCACTGCAGACTGCCTTCCTCCAGGCGCTCGTAGTTTATGCCACCCAGAGCCGGCCAGAGACCGGCCGCCTCGGCAAAGATCGCTTCCGCATCGGGCTGGGTCACCTGCTTCGCCCTTGAGACGTTGATAGATCTCAGCGATGATCTCCAGATCTTGCCTGGCCTCGCCAGGAGAGGAGAGGGCCGGACGCACCCGCTGCACCCGCCGTTCAGAGGCCGTAAACGTCCCCTTCTTTTCGGCGAACGAAGCGCTGGGCAGCACCACGTCGGCGAGCGCGGTGGTATCGGTATCGAAGATATCCTGCACCACCAGAAAATCGAGACTCTTAAAACCCTTGACCGCATGACTGGTGTTGGGATCGGACATGGCCGGGTTTTCCCCGAAGATATACATGCCCTTGAGCTTGCCTTCGAGCATCGCGGCCGTCATCTCGGATGCCGCCATGCCGGGCTACCGCCGGCAGGGTCGTCCCCCAAGCCGCTTCGAACCTCTGGCGCACTTCGTCATCGTCCACCTTCTGGTAGCCCGGAAGCACATTGGGCAGGCAGCCCATATCGCAGGCGCCCTGAACATTATTCTGACCGCGCAGCGGATTGACGCCGGCGCCGTGTTTACCCACGTTGCCGGTCAGCATGGCCAGATTGCCCACCGCATGGACATTGTTGGTGCCCATCACGTGCTGGGTGATACCCATGGCATAGTAAATACCGGCATTTTCGGCGGAAGCGAAAATCCGCGCCGCCTTCTTGATGTCTTCCGCCGGTACTCCGGTGACCTGCTCGCCGAATTCCGGCGTGAAGTCTTTAAGCGAAGAGGCAAACTCTTCGAAACCTTCGGTACGTTCATTGATGAAGGTTTTGTCTTCCAAGCCCTTCTCGAGGATGACATGCATGATGGAGTTGAGCAGTACCGAGTCGGTACCCGGCTTCTGCCGCAGCCACAGGGTGGCAAATTTCACCAGCGCAATCCGGCGGGGATCGGCGACGATCAGCTTCGCACCCCGACGGGTCGCCTCCTTCATCCGCAGCCCGATAATCGGGTGATTCTCGGTGGTATTGCTGCCGATGACAAGCAACGCCTTGGCATCTTCAATCTCGGCGACGGAGTTGGTCATCGCGCCGGAACCGAATTTCGCGGCCAGACCGGCCACGGTTGCGCTGTGTCAGTATCTGGCGCAGTGATCGACGTTGTTCGTCCCGATCACCGACCGGAAGAGTTTCTGGAACATATAGTTCTCTTCGTTGGTGCACCGTGCCGAGGAAAGTCCGGCCAGGGCATTCGCCCCATGCTTTTCCTTGATCTCGGAGAACTTCGAAACCACCAGGTCGAGCGCTTCGTCCCAGCTCGCCGGTTCCAGCGGCCCGCCCTTCTCGCGCCGGATCATCGGCGTAGTGAGCCTATCCTCACTATTGATGAATTCATAGCCGAAGCGACCCTTGACGCAGAGCCAGCCCCGGTTGTGGTTGTCGCGCCGCGAACTGACCCTTGTCACCTCGTTGCCAAGGGTATGCAGGGTGATATTGCAGCCGCAACCGCAGTAGCTGCAGGTGGTCTCGGTCAGCTCGATCCCCTCGTGGCGGGGATGCCCGGCCCACATCTTGCCGGACAAGGCGCCGGTGGGACAAACCGAAACACACTGCCCGCAAAACTCACAGTCGAGCGTGCGCTCGAACGGCGGGGTAATCTTGGCATTAAAGCCTCGGTTGGAATACCCGATGGCCCCCACGCCCTGGACTTCGTCGCAAACCCTCACACAAAGCCCGCAGAGCACACACTTGTTCTGCTCGCGCAAGATGAACGGATTTTCGTCCACCCGGTTATGGTCCCGCTGGGCGCCGCCGAAACGGTTTTCGCGGATACCATATTTATAGGCCAGCTCCTGCAATGTGCAGGAGCCGGCCCGGATGCATACCATACAGTCGTTGGGATGGTCGGAGAGCAGCAGTTCCACCGTGGTCTTGCGGAGGCGCTCGAGATGCTCGCTTTTGGTGCTCACTACCATGCCGTTGGTCACCGGCGTGGTACAGGAAGTAACCGGACGCCGCATCCCCTCGATCTCGACGATACAGAGACGGCAGGCCCCATGGGGCTTCATCCGCTCGTCGTAGCACAGGGTCGGCATGTCGATACTTGAGCTTCCTGGCGGCCTCGAGAACCGTGGTCCCCTCGGCCACTTCGACCATCATGTCATCAATTGTCAGCCGTAACATGGTCATTTCTACTCCTTGAGTACCGCGTTGAATTTACACGCATCGAAACAGGAGCCGCACTGGATACACGTATCGTTGTCGATCAAATGCGGTTGCTTGATTTCGCCGGTGATGGCCTTCACCGGGCAGGCCTTGGCGCACATACCGCAGCCCACACACATATCCTGGCGGATAAAGAAGGTGAGCAGCTTGTTGCAACACTTGGCCGGGCACTTCTTCTGCTTGATATGCGCCTCGTACTCATGCCGGAAATACTTGATGGTGGAGAGCACCGGGTTGGGCGCCGACATGCCGAGCCCGCAGAGACTCGAGTCGCGAACATCCTCGGCCAGCTGCTGAAGCAACTCGATATCGCCTTCCTTGCCCTCGCCCTCGGTGATACGGGTGAGAATCTCCAGCAGCCGCTTGGTGCCGATCCTGCACGGCACGCACTTGCCGCACGATTCCTCCTGGGTGAAGGTGAGGAAGAACTTGGCGATACCGACCATGCAGTCGGTCTCATCCAGAACCACCATGCCGCCGGAGCCCATCATCGAGCCGACCGACTGCAGCCCCTCGTAGTGGACCGGCAGGTCGATATGCTGCTGCGGGATACAACCGCCGGAGGGACCACCGGTCTGCACCGCCTTGAACAGTTTATCTCCTTCGATGCCGCCGCCGATATTGTAGATGATCTCCTTGAGCGGCATGCCCATGGGAATTTCGATCAGGCCGGTATTGCGGATCTTGCCGGTGAGAGCAATAACTTTTGTGCCTTTGCTCTTCTCCGAGCCGATGGAGGCAAACCACTCCGCGCCCTTGTTGATAATCTGGGGGACGTTGGCAAGGGTCTCGACGTTATTGATAATGGTCGGCTTGCCCCACAGCCCCTTGTTGGCCGGGAACGGCGGCTTGGCCCTCGGCATGCCCCGCTCGCCCTCGATGGAGGCGATCAGGGCCGTTTCCTCGCCGCAGACGAAGGCGCCGGCGCCAAGTTTGACCTTGATATCGAAACTGAAATCGGTGCCGAACAGCTTTTCTCCCAAGAACCCGCGCTCGCGCGCATGATCGAGGGCAACCCGCAGCCTCTGGACGGCCAGCGGATACTCGGCGCGGATATAGACATAGCCAAGGCTGGAACCGATGGCATAGGCACCGATGATCATACCTTCGATCACCGCGTGCGGATTGCCTTCGACGACCGAACGGTCCATAAAAGCGCCGGGATCACCTTCGTCGGCGTTACAGATGATGTAGCGCTGGTCGGACTCGTTGGCGGCGCAGAAACTCCATTTGACGCCGGTGGGAAAACCGCCGCCACCCCTGCCCCGCAGGCCGGAATCCTTGATGGTCTGGATAACCTCCGTCGGGCGTCATCTCGATAACGGCCTTGCGGGTTGCCTTATAGCCGCCGATCTCCAGATATTCCTCGATCGATTCGGGGTCGATCTTGCCGAGATCGGAGAGAATGATCTTCTTCTGGTTGTCGTGAAATGTATGATAGTCGTCGCCGACCAGCCATTCGGTTACCGGCTTGCCGCCGATGACGTGGTCCTTCACCAGCCGCTTCACCATCTTCGGCTCGATATACTGGTAGGTGGAGGCCTCGCCGTTGACCGAGATGTCCACCAGCACGTCGCGGGCGCAGAACCCGCGGCAGCCAACCTTGTGCAGCTTGCAGTGCTTTTCTATCTTGGCGTCCTTGATGCCGGCAGCCTCAAACTCTTCGTGAAACGCCTGCATCACCATCTCGCCACCGGCCGCGATACCGCCGGTGCCCATGCACACATTGACAGTTATTTCGTTTTTCACGGCGCTAGTCCTTATATGGTTTGAGGTTCTTGACCACCTTGTCGGGGCTCTGCTTGCCGAAGACCTTGTTGTTGACGAGCACGACCGGCGCGATACTGCAGGCGCCTACGCAGTTGACGTTCTCCAGGGTGAAGAGTTGATCTCGCGTCGTCTGCTGGTCTTTTTTCAGCTTGAGTTCTTCCTTGAGCTTGCCGATGATCCTCTGGGCGCCTTTAACGTGGCAGACCGTGCCGGAACAGACCGTGATAATGTTCTTGCCGCGTGGATTGAGGTGAAACTGGGAATAAAACGTGGATACACCGTAAAATTTGGAAGCAGGTATACTGGTTTTCTTTGCGAACCAATCCACGGCCTCTTCCTGGATGTATCCCAACTCGTTTTGAATATCTTGAAGAATCGTGATGATATTGTCACCATGGGCGACACTTTTCTGGTAAATCGACTCCAGAACTTCTTCCATCTGCTTTTCCATACACGTCTCCCGTTAATGATGAATAGTTACCCCACACACCTGTACACAACACGTAGCCGTTTGCCGGTTGGCCGTCAGATGCTTGCCAAACCAGTGAACCGCAAACGCTCACCATCACGCGTATGCGTCTCCAGTTCATTGGTTCAGATCGGCATTTTGCCCTCCCGGTAAACGGCTACCATATCGAATATCGCAAGCAGCCGCAAAAATCGCCTCAAGGCCCGCAAAACCTTGTAGGCGACGCTCCGCTGAATTTCAGTATAAAGCAGCCGCAACTAGTGCAAATCGCTATGCAAAAGTTGCATAATGGGCAAAACATAAATTATTCCGATGACTTTTCCTATTAAACGAGACAGATTTTACTCCGTTTCGCCATGGAGGTCGAGAAGTAAAATAGATCGACTCATGCCGTCGCAATTCTCTGAACGGTGAGACCGGATTATCTCGAAAAATTTTATCTTCAGGAAATTTTTTTTCGCCGGCGAAATATCGATTTTTCTGATACATTTATTAAGGGAAATTTATAATTATAGCGCCCTGATAGACACACTGCACGCCGCAATCAGGACTGCAGCTTAACACATTTCTGAAGTTCATGCACATTTTCAGATATTTTTCTTATAATGGGTGAAAATATTTGAATTTCCGCGCCCCCTAGCAGTTATAGACGCCAGCTTAAAATCTTTCGATACCACCACAGGCAACGCAATCCGTATTTGACATTCAAAAATTCAGCCTGTAGATTGATAGCAGAACGCACGGTGAAGTACGGACTTGAAGTGAAAGCAACCTGTCATACGATATACCGCAAGCCCCGGTAAAGCCCGGGCCACGAAGGTACAGCCGTTTGTCAGAGGAGGATCAATCCCTTGAAGTCGCACGTCTCGTCTCTTCCATATCCTCGCCGCACCTCACTGTTAGTAGAACGTCATTTCCATTTCAACGCTCTCTTTTCTGTCGTAATCCTGACTGCTGCAAACTCTTCTTTGTTGTTTTCATATATTTTGCAGGACCTGCAACGGCCCCTCCGGCGGCTTGCAGTTGTTGATTCCGATCGGCCCGTTTATCGGATAACTCGCCATTTCGAATCACTTTCTCAGGAGACACCATGGAAGACGCTTTCGGAAGCAGCCCGGCTGCTGCCCCATCCAATTCGTACCGGATAATCGCCGAACTCGATCCGCCGAAAGGCACCAACCTCGAAACTTTTCTCTCGTTTGCCCAGCAGCTCAAAGGCCGGGTAGACTCCGTGAGGGTTACAGACAGCGAACACGCCATCATGCGGATGGCGCCCATCGCCCCCTGCCTGACCTTGAAACAGCACAACATCGCACCGACCATGGTCATCAACGGTCGGGACCGCAACAGAATCTCCTTCCAGGCCGACCTCCTGGCGGCCTCGGCTTGCGGCATAACCGATATCGTCATCGAAGAGGGCCACGATCCCGCCGAGGGCGACCAGCCGGTAGCCAGAACCAGCGGCGACCTCAACATGTCCACCATGATCAAATGCGCGGCGGCCTTGAACAGCGGCGTCGACCTGGCCGGGGAACCGCTCGACGGTCGCTGCACCTTCTCGGTTGGGGTGTCCATGGAACTTTCGGACGATCCCAGCGCCAACCGGCGACTCGCCGAATCTTTTAGCCAGCTGGTCGATTATGGTGTCAGCTCCGTCACCCTGGGACCGACCTACGACCTCAACATCCTTGAGCCCTTCACCTCTGCGGCAGAAAAATCCCGCATGAAACTCTATACTTCGATCATGTTCCTCAAGTCTGTAGCCATGGTCAGGTATCTCAACAATCTTCCTGGTGTCCCATCGGTTCCTCAGGAATTCCTCAAAAAAATGATGAGCGCTCCGGTCAAAAAGGACGCCGGCATGATGCTGGGTGCCGACCTCTTCCGCGACCTGACCGCCATCGGCGACGGCACGGTGCTTCTGGCACTGGGCTGGAAGGAGCGGCTGCCTGAGTTTCTCGGCTTGATCGGACGATAGAGGGCTGCCTATGGCCACACGATTTATCGTTCAAGGCGCCCTCAGCGAGGCCGAGGAGTTGGGAACCGAACTCTATCTCTACCAGATTCTCGAAGAGACTCCGAACGGGGTTATGGTCGTCCGTCTCGACCACCGGATAATCTATGCCAATCCGGCGGCGGGGCGATTTCTGGAAATCCCTCTCGACGAGTTGACCGGCTGCTCCCTGCAATCCGTTCTCGAAGACCAGGAAAACTGGCTCTTCGAGCTGATCGACAACTACTGCAGCGTGCCGCCCGGCCGCAAAAAATCGCAGTTTCGCCGGGAGATCGAGGTTGAAACCAAGGAAGAAGAAAAACGGGTCCTCGACCTGGTGTTCGTCTACCCTCCCTCGGCGCCCGCCTATTACATTTTGTATCTCATCGATATCACGCATCTCAAAATCCTCGATCGGGAACTGCGGCAGCGCAACGTGTTCTTCCACAACCTGATCGATTCGTCGGTTGACGGCATCATCGCCGCCGACATGCAGGGCAACCTGATCCTCTTCAATCAGGGCGCCCAGTCGCTGCTCGGCTACTCCGAGACGGAAGCCCTCTCCAACTTTCACGTCACCCGGCTCTATAACGAAGGCGTGGCGTATGAGGTGATCGACAGGATGCGCAGCGACGGTTACGGCGGTAAGGGTAAGCTGCGCCATCAGGAAATGATCGTCAAGCACAAGAACGGGCACGACATACCCGTCAGCTTTTCGGGCGGCATCCTTTACGACAACGATAATGAAATCGCGACATTCGGCATTTTCACCGATCTAAGAGCAATGCAAAAGATCGAGGAAGACCTCCAGCAGACCCACCAGATGCTGATGCAGTCGGAGAAGATGGCGGGTCTCGGTCGCCTGGCTGCCGGCGTCGCCCACGAGATCAACAACCCGATGTCCGGGATCATGCTCTATGCCAGTATGGTGCTCGAGGACCTGGGAGCGGACCACCCCCTCAAGGAGGACCTCAAGACCATCATCCGCGAAGCCGAACGCTGCAAGGTCATCGTCGCCGATCTGCTCGAATTTTCCCACCAGACCAGCTACGAGATGGATCGCATCAACCTCAACGATGTGGTCAACAAGACGCTGGGCGTGATCAAAAACCAGCCGCTCTTTCACAACATCGACCTGGTGCTCCACCTCGACGCCGGTTTATGCCCCATCTTCGGTAACGCCATTCGGCTCAACCAGGTGGTGATGAACGTCATGGTCAATGCCGTCCAGGCCATGAAGACCGGCGGCACCCTCACCATCATCACCCGCAACAGAGCCAACCGCGAAATCGCCGAGGTGCTGATCAGGGACACCGGCCACGGCATCGCGCCGGACCAGCGGGAAAAGATCTTCGACCCGTTTTTCACCACCAAGAAACCCGGGGAAGGAACCGGACTCGGGCTTTCCGTCTCCTATGCCATCGTCAAGGAACATCAGGGAACCATCCGGGTTGCCGAGTCGTCCGGATACGGCACCACCTTTGCCCTGCGATTCCCTGCCGTACCGGAAACCCCAACAGGAGAACCTCATGCGTAACTGTGAAATTTCACCAGCCCAAGGCAACAGGAAATTCCTCGGAAAACTCAAGACGCTGGGAATCGAGGTGAGCGCCTGCTATCAGTGCGGGCGCTGCTCGGCGGGATGTCCGGTGAGCGAGTTCTTCGACCTCAAGACCATGGAGGTGGTGCGGTTGGCGGCGTACGGCATGGAGGAGTCGCTGCTCGCCAGCAAGACCATCTGGCTCTGCGCCGCCTGCGACACCTGCGCCACCCGCTGCCCCAACGGCATCAACATTACCTTGCTGATGGACACCTTGCGGGAACTGGCCCTGCGCAAAGGGGTGACTCCGGCCGAACCCCGCGTCCCCGCCTTCCACGCGGCGTTCCTCGATTCGGTGCGCAGGTGGGGCCGCACCTACGAGGTCGGGATGCTCGCCTCCTACAAGTTGCGTTCGGGTGATCTCACCGGAGATATGAAACTTGGCGTGAGCATTTTTGCCAAGGGCAAACTCAGTCTTCTCCCCCACCGCATCGACGACACCACGGACATCCACCGAATATTCGCAGGTAAAGGAAAGGAGTATGAACGATGAACATGGCATACTACCCCGGATGTTCGCTCCACGGCACAGCCCGGGACTATAATCAGACAATCGAAGAAATCTGCGAGCGGCTCGAGGTCAACCTGATCGAAATCCCGGACTGGAATTGCTGCGGCGCCTCCTCTGCGCATATGACCAACCGCGAGGTCTCGATGCGGCTGGCCATGCGCAACCTGCTGCTGATCAAAGACCGCAGCCTCGATGTGCTCGTCCCCTGCCCCGCCTGCTACCAGCGGCTGAAGACAGCGGACAAGGCCCTAAGAGACGACCCGGAATACTGGGACGTGGGCGACTACACGCCCAGGTTCGAGCTGCTCCACATCTCCACCTTTCTCTCCCGCCCGGATGTCGTCGGGCGGCTGAAAAAAATGGTGAAGAAATCGATTCGAGAGATGCGGGTGGCTTGCTATTACGGCTGTCTCTCGCTGCGGCCGCCACACATCACCGACGCTCCGAACCATGAAATGCCGACCACGCTCGAAACCATGGTCGCCGCGCTGGGCGCCACACCGGTGTCCTGGTCCCATCGCACCGAGTGCTGCTCCGGCAGCCTGACCATGACCCGCCCGGACATCGCCGAGAAACTGGTGGGCGATATCGTCCAGGCAGCCCGGCGCGCTGGAGCCACCGCCATGGTCACCGACTGCCCCATGTGCCAGGCCAACGTCGAATCCCGCCAACCGAGAAACGACGCCGCCGGCCCACCCCTGCCAGTCTACTACGCCACCGAGCTGATCGTGGCCGCCATCCAAGGCGACTACCCGGCCAAGCAACAGAAAATGCACCTCGTTCCCGCCCAGGCGCTGCGGCAGCACCTGGCGCAGGCAGAACTCGTACGGGAGGAATCGATATGACCACTCCTATGGCCCTGCCGGCCCGAAAGCAGACAACCATCCCCACCGGCGCCGTGCTGGTCATCGGCGGCGGCATCAGCGGCATGCAATCCGCGCTTGATCTCGCGAGCAGCGGCTTCAAGGTCTACCTGGTGGAGAAATCGCCAGCCATCGGCGGCAAGATGGCCCAACTCGACAAGACTTTTCCTACCAACGATTGCTCGATGTGTATCGTCTCGCCGAAACTGGTCGAGGTCGGTCGTCATAAAAACATCGAACTGTTCACCCACAGCGAGCTGGTCGACCTTGAAGGCACGCAGGGCAAATTCACCGCCACCATCAGCCGGCACGCCCGGTATGTGGACACCGGCAAATGCACGGGTTGCGGACTCTGCGAGATTACCTGCCCGGTGACGTTTCGCTCCGAATTTCCCGCGCCGCCCGACGAAGGCGCCACAAATAAACTGCCAAAGTCACGTGATAAACGGCTGATCAAGGGAGACGAGCCGCCCAGCCCCTCGGCGAAATGCGCCTGGACGTTTTCCGTCGATGCCCAGAAGTGCGGCAAATGCGGGCTCTGTTCCAAATCCTGCCTGCAGCAGGCGATCAGCTGGGAGAAGGGCGGTGTTGCGGCGATCGATGCCGACAAATGCACCGGCTGCGGCGCCTGCTATTCCGCTTGCCCGTCCAAGTTTTCGGCGATTGCCATCGCGAACGCCCCCGAGATGGACAAGAGCTTCGGGGCGGCGCTCATCGCCCGTTCCCAGGCCATCAAAAAGGAACTGGGCGACACCGCGCCGTCCACCTGCATCCGCTGCGGGCTCTGCGCGCTGATGTGCCGCCAGGTGATGGGCATCGGCGCGCTCAAACTGCACCAGCAAGGCATCGAGGCCGGAGTGGATATCTGCCAGATGTGCGGCGCCTGCATCTCGGTCTGCCCAGTGGATTTTCTCGCGATCGATAAGGTAAGCAACCGCACTGCCCACCCGCTGCTCGACGACTTCAACGAACGTCTGGGCGGCCGCAAGCCGATCAATATCCATTATCCGCAAGCCGTACCCCGGGTGCCGGTAATCGACGAGGAGAGCTGCGTGCGGCTCAATACCGGCAGCTGCGGGATCTGTCAGTCCGTTTGCGGGGTCGGCGCCATCGATTACCAGGATCAAATAGTGGAGGAGACCATCAAGATCGGCTCAGTGATCTACTCGCCCGGCTTTGAGGTAAGCGACCCGAAAGTCCGGGCCGAATTCGGCTACGGCGTCTACCAAAACGTGGTTACTTCCATCGAGTTCGAACGGCTGCTCTCTGCTTCGGGGCCCACCTCCGGCACTGTGGAGCGGCCCAGCGACCGCAAACATCCGAAGAAAATCGCCTGGATTCAGTGCGTCGGCTCCCGAGACCAGAGCTGCAACCGGGAGTACTGTTCCTCGGTCTGCTGCATGTACGCCACCAAGGAGGCCTATATCGCCCGAGAGCACGACAAATCCATCGAGCCGACCATCTTCTATATCGACCTGCGCTCTTTCGGTAAAAACTTCGACGACTATGTCACCCGCGCCAAAGAGAACAACGTCCGCTACGTCCGGGCCATGGTCAGCCGGGTATTCGAAGACCCGGTAAGCGGCGATCTGGAGCTGCGCTATATCGATGAGAGCGGCGCAAGACAGTGCGAGAACTTTGACATGGTGGTGCTGTCGGTCGGCATCCAGATCAGCAAGTCGAGCCGTAAGCTGGCCGGCCGTTTGGGCATCGACGTGGATCAGTACGGTTTTGCCACGACCTCGGCTTTCAAGCCGCTCGCCACCTACCGTCCCGGCGTCTTTGTCAGCGGCGCCTTCAACGGCCCCAAGGACATCCCGGAAACGGTGAGCGAGGCCTCGGGCGCCGCCGGTGCCGCCTCCTCATCCCTGGCTGCGGCGCGAGGCAGCCTGATCACCAGCGAAATCCTGCCAGATGAACGGACTGTTGCAGCGGACGAAGAGCTGCGTATCGGCGTCTTTATTTGCCACTGCGGCACCAACATCGCCTCGGTGGTCGATGTCGAGGCGGTGGTCGAGTACGCCCGCACCCTGCCCGGCGTGGTCTACGCCGACCACCCGCTCTATACCTGCTCGCAGGACACCCAGGAGCGAATCCGGCAAATCATCGTCGACAACCGGCTCAACCGACTGGTGGTCTCCGCCTGCTCGCCCACCACCCATGAGCCGCTGTTCATGTCGACGCTGAGGCAGGCTGGTCTAAACAAATATTACTTCGACATGGCCAACATCCGCGACCAATGCAGCTGGGTGCATCCGGGAGAGCCGGAGAAGGCCACGGAGAAGGCCAAACGGTTGACCCGAATGGCGGTGGCCAACGCCAGCGAGACCGAGCCGCTCAGTGAAATGGAATTCGCCGTGGACAATCGGCTGCTGGTGATCGGCGGCGGTATCGCCGGCATGAACGCCGCCCTCGAGGCGGCGGCCCAGGGCTGCAACGTCTTTTTGGTGGAAAAGGATTCGTCGCTTGGCGGCAACCTGAAAAATCTCAGGAGCACCACCACCGGCGACGACGTGCAGCAATACCTCGACCGGCTGATCCACCAGGTGGAGAGCGAAGAGCGAATAAAAGTCTACACCAGCTCGGCGGTGGTCGAACATTCCGGCTTCGTCGGCTCCTTCGCCACCGATATCATCACGCCCTCCGGCTCGCCCCGTACCTTGAAACACGGGGCGGTCATCCTCGCCACCGGCGGCGAGGAAAATCGCCCGGAACTCTACGGTCTGGGCGAATCGATACATGTCATCACCCAGTCGGATTTCGAAAGGCTGCTGGCGGACCAACCGGAGACGACCGCCGAATTCAAGAGTATCGTCATGATCCAGTGCGTCGGCTCCCGGGATGAGGATCATCTCAACTACTGCTCGCGCGTCTGTTGCAATCAGGCGGTGAAAAACAGCATCGATTTCAAACGAAAGCAGCCGGAGAGCAGGGTCGACATTCTCTATCGCGACATGCGCTGCTACGGACTGGGCGAGCTGGATTACCTGCAGGCAAGGCGGGAGGGGGTTAATTTCATTCGTTACGATCCCGAGCAGAACCCGCCGGAATGCAAAACCACCACGAACCAGAAGATGGAAATCTCGCTCATCGACCCGACGGTGCGTCGGCGGGTGATTCTGCAACCGGATCTGCTGGTACTCTCCACCGGCATCAAGCCGCGCGACACCGACGAACTCTCCTCGATGCTGCGCTGTACTCGCAACAAGCACGGCTTTTTCATCGAGGCCCACGCCAAACTGCGGCCGGTGGACCTCCCCGGAGAAGGGCTGTTCATGGCTGGTACCGCCCATGGCCCGAAATCCATCCCGGAGACCATTTCCCAGGCCCAGGCGGCGGTATCGCGGGCGCTCACCATTCTCAGCCGCGACAAGCTCACCATGTCGGCGGTCGTCTCGCGGGTCGACCCGACGCACTGCGCGGTTTGCCTCACCTGCGTGCGGGCCTGCCCCTACGGGGTGCCGTTCATCAACGCCGACCACACCGCCGAGATCAACCCGGCGCTCTGCCAGGGGTGCGGGATCTGCGTCGCGGAGTGTCCGGCCAAAACCATTCACCTCGGCCGGTATAACGACAAGAATATCTTTGCCAAGATCCGGCACGACAACCATCAAATCCCAGCAGTCGAGGAGACCCCAGCATGATGCAAGCCAAAGGAACAAACGTCGTCGCCTTTGCCTGCCGCCATTGAGCGTACTCCGCCGCGGACCTGGCAGGTTCCGAACGACGAAAATACCCACCCTCAATTTCCATTGTCATGCTGCCCTGCACCGGCAGGATCGAGGAATCGCTCATCCTGCAGGCGTTCGAAGGGGGAGCTGACGGCGTCATGGTGGTCGGCTGCCTCGAAGGCGACTGCCATTACCTCTCCGGCAATCTCCGGGCGCGCGCGCGGGTGGCGCGGGTGGCCGGGATTCTCGAGAGCATCGGCATCGGCGGCGAGCGGGTGCGGATGTATAACCTCAGCGCCGGGCAGGGGGCGGTGTTTGCCGCTTACGCCAATGAATTCGCCGAGCATATCGAACAACTCGGCCCAACCCTGGTTAACATCGCCCGCGGCAGCGAAGAGCAACAACCAGTTCCACAGGAGGCATAGCCGATGATCACCGGAACACCAAAACCGATCGAAGAAGTGCTTGAGATGCTCGAGCCGTACAACAAAATCCTGGTCGCCGGCTGTTTCGGCTGTGTCACCGTCTGTCGGGTCGGCGGCGAAAAAGAGGTCCAGGTGCTCTCGTCGACGCTGCGCCTGGCCCGTGAAGCCAAGGGAAAGAAGTTGGCGATAAAGGAGGTGTGCCTCGAGAGGCAATGCGACCCGGAGTATCTGGAAACCATGCGACCCTACATCGACGAAGCTGACGCGGTGCTCTCCATAGCCTGCGGCGCCGGCATTCAATTCATCGCCGAAAAATATCCCAAAATGCCCGTGCTGCCCGGCATCAACACCGGCTTTCTCGGCGTGACCGAGCGTCAGGGCGAGTGGGCTGAGCGGTGCCAGGGCTGCGGCGACTGCGTGCTGCACCTCACCGGCGGCATCTGCCCGGTGAGCCGCTGCGCCAAATCGCTGTTCCATGGGCCCTGCGGAGGTTCGGCGACGGGGTCTGCGAGGTGAGCAAAGATGTACCCTGCGGCTGGCAGCTGATCATCGACCGGCTCAAGGCTCTGGGGCAGATGGAGAATTACGGGAAACTCAAACCGTATAAAGGCTGGTCCACCTCAAGGGACGGCGGCCCGCGCCGCATAATCAGGGAGGACATGACATTATGAAAGCTGGAAGCAACCTGGAAAAGGTTCTGGCGGCCGGCCATTTCGCGGTCACCGCCGAATGCGGTCCGCCCCGCGGCGCCGACCCCGAACACGTCCGGAAGAAGGCGGCGTTTGTCAGCGGCAATGTCGATGCCTGCAACATCACCGACAACCAGACCTCGGTGGTGCGCATGAGTTCGCTGGCGGGCTGTCTGCTGGTGAAAGAGCAAGGGATCGAGCCGCTCATTCAGATGGTGGTGCGGGACCGCAACCGAATCGCCATCCAGTCCGATCTCCTGGGCGCCTCGGCCATGGGAGTGCGCAATCTGCTCTGCCTCTCCGGAGATCACCAGAAGTTCGGGGACGATCCGCAGGCCAAGAACGTCTTCGATATCGATTCGATCCAACTCATCCACCTGGTGAAGACCATGCGCGATGAGGGCGTCTTCCCTTCCGGGCAAAAGTTGCAGGGCGCGCCCAAGTTTTTTATCGGCTGCGCGGTCAATCCTTTTGCCGACCCCTATGAGATACGGGTGCCGCGCCTCAAACTCAAGACGGAAGCCGGCGCCGATTTCGTCCAGACCCAGTGCATCTACAATATGCCGAAATTCAAACAATATATGGAGGAGGCGAAAAAGCAGGGGTTGCATGAAAAGGTGAAAATCCTCGCCGGAGTCACCCCGCTCAAATCGGCCGGGATGGCCAAGTTCATGAAAAAGATGGTGGCCGGCATGGACATTCCCGACGAGGTGATCAAACGCATTGCCGATGAGCCCAAGGAAAAGCAGGCGGAGAAAGGCATCGAGATGTGTGTGGAACAAATCCAGGAACTCAAGGAGTTAGAAGGCATTGCCGGCGTGCATGTGATGGCCATCGAGTGGGAGGAAAAGCTCTCGCAGATCATCGGCGGCGCCGGTTTGCTGCCCAGACCGAAGGTCGAATAATTCGACGCCAATTGTAAACGTTCACCAGCCCCCCATCTTGGCACGATCAGGCTGACGTGCATAGATAGGCTATTGCCCGACAGCCTGCTTATGCCAACCTGGGGCACTGGGGAACGTTTACAGTTCATCGGCTTGCCAGTCTTTGGTCGACCCGGTGAATGGTTACGCCAATTCAACGTCTTTTTAGAAATTATTCAACCTTTCTATGAAGTAATCAACACACAAAAGGAGACGACACATGGCTGAGAAAAAAAACATTCTATTAGTCGATGACGACCCGGATTTTGTCGAAGCAGTCAAGGTTATCGTGGAGAGTGGCGGCTACAAAGTGCGAACCGCATTCGACGGCGAGGAAGGGCTGAAGGCAGTCGAGGAGCAACGACCGGATCTCATCGTCCTGGACGTGATGATGCCGGTTCTGGACGGCCATGCAGTCTGCAACAAACTCAAAAGCGACCCGGAAACCAAAGATATCCCGGTCATCCTGCTGACTGCGGTCGCCGAGCGGGTCACCACCAGCAAATACTCCCACCGGGATATGCTGGAGAGCGAGGCGGAGGACTATATGCCCAAACCGGTCAATCCGCCGGAGCTGCTGAGTTTGATTAGAACCTGGCTGGTGTGAATCAAATCGAAAACCAGGCAGACCGAAGTGGGTGGCGTTGCAGGGTGGGCACGAAAAAGCCGTGCTCACCCACCCTGCAATAGACAGGCTCCTAGAATCAGCAATGGATGGTGGGCACGCCCGTATTGTGCCCACCGTTCGGTACTGGAGAACGCTTACAACAGCACAAATCCGAATAGGCGAACGATTACCAAAATCCTGCTTAATTCTTAAGGATAATGAAAAAATATCCGGAGACGGTCATGAGGGAAATGCGCATTCTCATCATCGACGACGAACAGGTTATCCGCGAGGGAGTCCAGAGAGCTCTCAGAGACAGAGGTTACGACCATTGAAAAGGCCGAAAACGGCGAGCGAGGCATCGACCTTATCCGCAAGGAAGGCTTTGATATCGTCCTTCTCGATCTGATGATGCCGGGCATCGACGGATTCGCGGTGCTCGACTGGATAAAAGAGCACCGGCCCGCGATCGAAGTCATCGTCATCACCGGCTTTGCCACCGTATCAAAGGCAGTAACGGCGATGAAGCAAGGAGCCTTCGACTTCGTCGGCAAACCATTCACTCCGGACTACATCAGGATCGTGGTCAGCCGCGCCGCCGAGAAAATTCAGCTGGAAGAAGAAACGCTGCGGCTGCGCGAAGAAAACACCTTGAGTCTCGCCGCCATCGAAAACGAACAGAGCCGACTGAAAACCGTGATCAGCTGCATGGTTGAGGCGGTGGTGATCACCGACCGCGACAGCGTGGTTGTCCATCACAATCCTTCCGCCATCAAGATTCTCGAAATCCAGACCGATCCGGTGATCGGTAAACCGCTGGCGGACTCCATCCTCGACGAATCGGCGATTTCTATGGTCCGGCAAGCTATCGACCAGTCGATGGTGGTGACCAGGGAATTCGAGCCCGGCTCGATCTCCCGCAAATACCTGCGCGCCCACTGCGCCCCGGTCGCCGCCGAAAACGGACTTGTGCTGGGCTCGGTCACCGTGTTCGAGGATATCAGCACTCATAAGCAGATCGACAAGATGAAATCGGATTTCGTGGCCATGGTCGCCCATGAGCTGAAATCGCCCCTAGCCTCCATCGAACAGATGGTCTACGCCCTGCAGGTCGGCTGTGAATACGAGGTGGGCCAGCCCTGCCGTTCCATGCACCAGCGCATGACCGTTCGCACCAAGGATCTGCTGGGGATGATCAACAACCTGCTCAACCTCTCGAAGATGGAAAGCGGAACGGTGCAGTTCAACCTCGAACCCATTCGCGGCCACGAAATCCTGGAGCAAATCCTGGATGTCATCGTGCCACAGGCGCAAACAAGAAACATTGCCGTAAACTACTCCCCCTGCCGGGAGCAGTGGTGGTTCAACGTGGATTACGATCATATCCGCACCGCGTTTATGAACATCGTCTCCAATGCCGTCAAATACACCCCGGAAGGCGGCAAGGTCACCATTACCACCTCGGTGGCGGGGGATTTGGCCAATCTCACCGTCAGCGACTCCGGTATCGGCATCAGCCGGGACGACCTGCCCCATATCTTCGATCGATTCTTCCGGGTCAAGGGCAAGGCCACCCGCCACATTACCGGCTCCGGTCTCGGCCTCTCACTGGTGAAGGAGGTAGTGGAAGCCCACCACGGCTATATCGACGTCCATTCCGAACTTGGCAAGGGCACCACCTTCACGCTGAGCTTTCCGCTTACCCATCCAGCTCAGGAAGAGCTGCAGGCCCAGGAGATGCACTAAAGGCATTCCTCCCTTAGATTACCGCAATGGTGGACACATCGTATTATGCCCACCGCTCAAGGAGACGAAAGCTACTGTTGCGGTGTTTCAACCATAAGGAAAGGCCATATGCGCTATCTCGGAATCGGGGAGCAAGAGTATCTCCACTACACCCTTCTCGATGGCGATGCCAAGCAGACCACAGGTTCCGCATCTTCTGTCCTGTTGCAAGAGAACCGCCTTTGCTATATAGTGATTGTATATAGTGCGATACAGGAGGTGAATAATGGCTCTAGGATCAGTATTTGAAAATAATAGGACGCAGGCCGTACGATTGCCTGTCGGAACTCGCTTTCCCGACGGAGTCAAAAAGGTCATGGTGCGTGTTGTCGGTATAGAGCGTATCCTCTCTCCGGCGAGTAATACTTGGGACAGTTTCTTTCTGGCCAAAGATGGCGTTAGCGACGATTTTATGACGGAACGCGCGTCTCAAGATCAATCGGAGAGAGAGCCTTTGTAATGTTAAAATTTATGCTGGATACGAATATTGTCATATATGTAATTAAGCGGCGCCCTATTGCACTTTTAGAAGTGTTTAACCGACATGCAGGACAAATGTGCATTAGCTCAATAACCTTGGCGGAACTATTACATGGTGTTGAAAAAAGTTCGATGCCTGATCACAATTTACTCCAAGTCGAAGATTTTATTTCCAGACTGGAAGTCTTGTCATACGGGGTTAAAGCTGCCTCTCATTATGGAGAAATCAGGGCAGATCTTGAGAGAAAAGGAACTCCTATCGGAGTAAACGATCTGCACATTGCCGGTCATGCACGCAGTGAAGGTCTGACGTTGGTCTCTAATACTATTCGTGAATTTGAGCGAGTTGAAGCTTTACGCCTGATTAACTGGGTTTGAAGTCAAAATAGTACAATAATTGGTATCTGTCCCATATTTTCTCCATATTTTCATAAGAGAAGGCCATGCCGCATCTGCAACTCGATGCGCAATCGCATCTGCATTACATCTTGTTCGATGGCGATAACCGCGAGCCCACCCTGGTCTTTCTCCATGAGGGGCTGGGATGCGAGGCCATGTGGAAGGGATTTCCGGAGCGGCTCTGCACCCTCACCGGTTGCCCGGGTCTCGTTTATGACCGACTTGGCTACGGAAAATCCACTCCCCTGCGGGGCGACCGAACCATACATTATATTCATGAATATGCGCTTAGAGAGCTCCCGACACTACTCGACGCTGTCATCCCGGAGGTTCCCTATGTGCTGATCGGCCATTCCGACGGGGGCAGTATCGCTCTTATTTCCGCCGCCGAACGCTCTCCCCTGCTGCGGGGAGTCATCACAGAAGCCGCCCACGTTTTCGTCGAACCCGAGACTATCGCAGGCATCGAGGCGGCGGACCGGGAATGGGAAAACGGAGGATTGCGGGGATTGTGCAAATATCATGGCGAGAAAACAGAGACGATTTTCAAGGCATGGTCCGCGACCTGGCTCTCGAACTGGTTCCGGTCATGGAACATCGAATATCTGCTGCCAAGCATTACCGCGCCTCTGCTGGTCATCCAGGGATCGGGCGACCAGTACGCCTCGTTGCGTCAGGTCGACTGCATAGCCAGCCGGACTTCAGGATACGCCCGCCGGGAGATCATTCCCCATTGCGGCCACGTGCCGCATTTGCAAGCCCAGAAAGCCGTTCTGACTACCATGCTCGACTTTATCAATCGGCTCGATACGCTGTAGCCATCTTCCTGATTCTCTCCAGTTTTACCAAACAACCCTGGCTCACACTTCCCGCCGCAATATTGCTTGCCTTGGCAAAGCGCTTGCTATAACCTTACACTTAAATGCAGTTTCCATTATTGCTCGGGGCACTATTCGCCAGCAACCCATGCAAGCAACCTGAATGCACCATATCGGGGAGCCGATAAGCATCTGCTTTCTCCTCCCGTCCAACAGAATCCATCCAATCACTTCGAAATTCTGCAACACCATACTTCACACACAGGAGAGACCGATGATTACACTGGACGTAAACGGCAAAAAACACGAAATATCGGTTGCCGCCGACACCCCGCTGCTCTGGGTGCTGCGCGAACACCTGCAGTTGACCGGCACCAAATTCGGTTGCGGCGAGGGAATCTGCGGCTCCTGCACCGTCCACATCGATGGTGAGCCGACGCGCACCTGCATCACCCCGGTATCCGAGGTGGAAGGCAAGAAAATCGTGACCATCGAAGGAGTGAGCGAAGACCATCCCGTCAAACGCGCCTGGCTCACGGAAGAAGTCTCCCAATGCGGCTACTGCCAACCAGGACAGATCATGACCGCAGCTGCCCTGCTTGATAAAAAAAAGGCTCCAACCGACAGCGACATCGACAGCGCCATGGGCAACAACCTCTGCCGCTGCGGCACCTACCCCCGCATCCGCAAAGCCATCCGCGAAGCGGCCGGTACCGGGAAAGGAGGTGGAGAATGAACACAATCGTCAAGCTGAATCGCCGCGAGGCTATAAAAACCGCCGCCGTTCTCGGCGGCGGCCTGATCCTGGCCTGCTATTTTTCCGTGCCCGGTTCGGTCCAGGCCGAAGAAGAGAAAATGGCTTTTGCCCCGAATGCCTTTCTGCGCATCGGCAGCGACGGCACGGTGCTTTTCATCGACAATAAATCCGAAATGGGACAGGGAGTGTATACCTCACTGCCAATGATCCTCGCCGAGGAGCTCGATTGCGACTGGAGTTCGGTCCGAGTGGAGCCCGCGCCGGTCGACCCGGCATATAACCACACGACTTTCGGCGCTCAGGTAACGGGCGGTTCCACCAGCGTGCGAACCGAATGGAAGCGTCTGGCCCTGGCCGGCGCCACCGCCAGAGCCATGCTGGTGCAGGCCGCGGCGCAGAACTGGCAGATCGCACCGGAAGCCTGTCGGACGGAAAACTCGCAGGTCATCCACCCCGACGGCAAAAAGCTCGACTACGGAAGTCTGGCGGAAAAAGCGGCACAGCTCAAAGTGCCAGTCGAGGTCAAGTTGAAAAATCCCAGCAAGTATACCCTCATAGGCAAACCCATCCACCGACTCGACAGCCCGGAAAAGATCAACGGCAAGGCTATTTTCGGCATCGATGCCCGGGTCCCCGGCATGGCAGTGGCGGTCATCGCCCGACCGCCGGTTTTCGGCGCCACCATGAAAAGCTTTGATGACACCAAGACAAAGGCGGTCGCCGGCGTCAAGCACGTGGTGGCGGTACCCGCGGGGGTGGCGGTGGTCGCCGAGGATTTCTGGTCGGCGCTGCAGGGGCGCGAAGCGCTGCAGGTCTCCTGGGACGAAGGGGTTGGCGCCGAGGTCTCCACCGTAACCATGCGGCATCAATTCAGCGAACTTGCCGGCACACCGGGCAATCCGGCTCGACAGGAAGGAGACGTCGCCAAGGCTCTCACTCAAGCGGCGCATACCCTCACCGCCGATTACGAGGTGCCGTACCTGGCCCATGCCCCCATGGAGCCCCTCAACTGCTGCGTCGACCTGCGTGCCGATGGTTGCGACATCCATACCGGCACCCAGATGCAGACCGGCGACCGCAATGCCGCCGCCCGGGTTTTGGGTATCGAACCGGAAAAAGTGAAGATCCACACGACATATCTTGGCGGCGGCTTCGGCCGACGAGGCAATCCGCATTCCGACTTCGTGGTCGAGGCTACTGAAGTCGCAAAGGCGATAGGCGGGCCGGTGAAGGTCATCCGCACCCGCGAAGACGACATGAAAGCAGGCTACTACCGGCCTTTCTTCTACGATCACCTGGTTGCCTGCCTCAGTGAAGTCGGGCAGATAACCGGCTGGCAGCATACCATTGTCGGGCAGTCGATCATGGCCGGCTCCCCATTCAAGGACATGATCAAAAACGGCATCGATCCGACTTCGGTGGAGGGCGCCGCGGATATCCCCTACAGCATCCCCAATATCCTGGTCGACCTGCACAGCCCGGAACTCCCGGTTCCCGTGCAGTGGTGGCGCTCGGTAGGCCACTCGCATACCGCCTTCGCGGTCGAAAGCTTTCTCGATGAGATAGCCCATGCCACCCGAACAGACCCGGTAATATTGCGGCGCGCGCTCCTCAGCCACCACCCTCGCCGTCTCGGCGTCCTCAACCTGGCCGCGGAAAAAGCCCACTGGGGCACACCCTTGCCGGCTGGTCATGGGTGCGGGGTGGCGGTGCACTTCTCATTTGGCAGCTATTGCGCCCAAGTGGCCGAAGTTTCAGTGGATAAAAAAGGAAAAATCCGGGTGCATCGGGTGGTCTGCGCCTTTGATTGCGGACGCATCGTCAATCCCGACACCATCAAGGCCCAGCTGGAGTCGGCCGTCATCTTCGGTCTCACCGCCGCCCTTTACGGGGAAATCACCTTCAAGAACGGCCGGGTCGAACAGGGCAACTTCGATACCTACCCCTTGCTCACTCTTGACGAGACGCCTCGGATAGAGGTGCATATCGTCGCCAGCGACGAACCTCCGGGCGGAGTCGGCGAACCCGGGGTGCCACCCGTGGCTCCGGCGGTGGCCAACGCGCTTTTTGCCGCCAGTGGCTCCCGGGTACGTTCATTACCGATGGTGCAACACAAAGTGATGGATGCGATGAAAAAAGCGTAATCCGCAGTAAGCGTTCACCCGCATCCGCAACATCCGCAACTACCGGACCGGCGCAGAAGTTGCCCCAGCTTTATGCGCGGGTCCGGATTCTTGCCATGGTACAATCACCCTTCCTCCTGCCGACGCTGCTTCCTCCTGTTTTCCTTATAAAAGAACCAGAGCGGGCACGCCGTGCGGAACTTGCAGTATAATTCCGGATCGAGACAGCGCAGACACTCCTCGCAGAGATAGATATCATGCTTGCTGCAGTGATAGCTGGTTTCGCGGTCCGGATGATTTACACACTTGCCCATAAAGAATACTCCATAGACATTTCAATGGCTTAGTCAGTACGTGATTGACATGGTGAACGGGTACGAATACTCCTGCGACTTTTCCCGGAATCTGCTATATTGGTAACCTGTTGGCGAAGATGGGTGCTTTGTTTGCACGGCAACGTGTTCATGCCCATCCGGGGTGCTGGTGAACGTTTACCTCAAGATAACGCTTGCAGGGTACATTGCAAGCACATGCCCTAGGAGCCTGTCGGATTATGCCCTTTTCCCCATATCTTCGTTCAACTCCAAAATGCCCGGTGATGCCACCGCCATGAACCCATCCTTTTCTTCCGAAGACCTCAAGATTACACTGCACAAACGAGGGGCCCGGCAGTACACCAGGATGAGTTACCCGGTTCATAGCGGCGTGTTCACCGAGGTCGAAACCAAGGACTGGCTGCTCCACTTCAACCTCAACGATGAGATCCTGCGGGCCAAAGGCAAGGGGAGAGCATGGCCACACCCCCACGAATGGCTCAAGCGCAACATGGGCAACGACTGGATTTACTACTCGACCGGCGGCTATACCGGGGTTTTCGAGGCCACCGGCGAGTACTACCTTCCCAACCTTCCCTATCGCACCAACGGACTGCTCGGCGGCAACCCGTTCTCCGAGGACATCGTCGCCAATCTGCGCCACCGCTGGCCTCGGATTCTCGAAAGAATTCTGCAAACGAAAAACGGCCTACCCAGCGAAATCGAGCAATTTTTATGCAGTGCCCTGGACACCCCGCCCGAGACGCTGGCCGAAAAAGCGGACAGGCTGTTTTCCATCTGTGGGGGCCGGTCGACGGTCCTGCCGCCGGACGCCCGCCATGTCGATTACAATGTTATTCCGCTCACCATCGCCTCCGGCTGTCTTTATAAATGCCGTTTCTGCGAGGTGAAGAACAAAAAGCCGTTCTCGGCAAAATCACCCGAAGAAATCCGGTCACAGATCCAAAAACTGCAAACGATCTACAATCGCGATCTGCACAACTACAACGCCCTGTTCCTCGGCGAACACGACGCCCTGCAGGCGGGCCCAAAGCTTCTTCTCTCCACCCTGACCCAGGCCTATCGCGAACTTGAATTCAACAATGCCTTTGTCGATGGCTGCAACGCCTTCCTGTTCGGTTCGGTGACTTCCCTGATGAACACGCCGGACACGTTTTTCCGCGAACTCGAAGACCTCCCCTACGCCGTCTATATCAACATCGGTCTGGAATCCGCCGACCAGAACACCCTGGACCAATTGGGAAAACCGCTGACCGCCAGGCAGGTGCGAGAAGCCTTTCGCCGTATCCAGGATCTCAACGACCGCTACAGCCGTACCGAGATCACCGCCAATTTCGTCCTCGACGACGACCTGCCGGAAGCCCACCTGCCTGCGTTCCTGGAGCTTGTCCGGGAGAGTCTGCCGCGAACCAAGATCAAAGGATGCGTTTACCTCTCCCCGCTGCGATTCGGTCAACCGTCCCGGTCCCGAATGTTTGCATTCAACCGACTCAAGGTTCTCAGCCGGGTCCCAACGTTTTTATATATCATTCAGAGATTGTGAACCCTCTGAGCTTGCCAATGGAGGAAAGAGATGCACGATTCGAAAAAATTACGAAAACAAATTCTCGCCGCCCGCGACGCCTTGACCTCGGATGCCATCGCCGCCAAGAGCCGCGCCATCGGTGAAAGACTGCTGGCGCTCGAAGAAGTTCAGGAAAGCTCCTCCATCTTCATCTATGTGAGCTTTCGCTCCGAGGTCCAGACCATGGGGTTGGTGAAGGAACTCATCGCCATGGGGAAAAGCGTTTGCGTCCCCATGACGTATCTGAGCGAGCGACGCCTGGACGCCATCCATATCACCCACCCGGAGAAACAGCTCGTTCCCGGCTACTGCGACATACCAGAGCCGCGCAAGGACCTCCTGACCAGCAACTACGTGGCCCCGGAGACCATAGACACCATCATTTTGCCCGGCTCCGTCTTTGACGAGCGATGCGGACGGTTTGGCTACGGCGGCGGTTTCTACGACCGATTCGTCTCCAAGGTGCCGCAAGCCAACCGCATCGGCCTGGCATTCGACCTCCAGGTCGTCCCCAAGGCGCCCCTGCAGGACCACGATGAGCTGCTCGATATGGTCGTTACGGAAACCAGGGTCATCCGCGGGGCTCGATAACGCCCGCCTCGCGGACGGCTACAAACGACCTATCGCTTTTGGTTATCTCTGGTCATTTTCAGTGAGAGACACCGAAACAGATTGATTATCCTAACCTATTCTATATATTGGCGAATATTATCCTGGTTATAGTTCCGCACTGTCTCAACTGTGTATAACTGTTTTTGGTAAATGCAGTTTATTCTCGGGTCAGGACTGCTATGTCCTGTTCCACTCTTTCCCATCAGTTTGCTGGAGAACAGATCGCATGAACGAGAAAAACACAATCACCATCAACGGTCGGACGCTTCAGTTCAGCGAAGGTCAGACCATTCTCGAGGTGTGCAGGGAGGCGGCTATTTTCGTGCCGACCCTGTGCCACGACAACCGCTTGAAACCATTTGGCGGCTGCCGGCTCTGTCTGGTGGAAATCGTAGGCATGGCCAAACCCCTTGCCTCCTGCACTACCCCGGCGGCCGCAGGCATGGTGGTAACCACCGAGTCGCCGAAACTCACCCGGTTGCGAACCACCGTGCTCGAGTTGCTGCAGTCCAATCATCCTAACGACTGCATGTGCTGCGAGGCCTCAGGAGACTGCACCCTGCAGGAACTGACCTATCAATATGGGGCACGCCTGGATAAATACCCCGGCGAGAGGAGCGATTTGCCGATTCGCCAGGACAACCCCTTCATAACCTACGAACCGGACAAGTGCATCGCCTGCGGTCGCTGCGTACGCATATGCAACGACACGGTCATGGCGGGCACCCTCGAATTCGTGAATCGCGGCTTCAAGGCGATCCCGGACACAGCCTACAGCCGGCCGCGCACCCTGGACAACTGCGAATTCTGCGGTCAGTGTGTTTCTTCCTGCCCCACCGGAGCGCTCACCGATACCAAGGCCCGGGGGCTCGGGCGCATTACCGATGTGAAAAAGGTGAAAACCACCTGTTCCTACTGCGGCACCGGCTGCAATTTCTTTCTCAATATTAAAGATAACAAAGTTGTCCGGGTCACCTCCGATTTCGAGGCGCCGGTCAACAAGGGCAACCTCTGCATCAAGGGCCGTTACGGCTATGATTTCATTCACAGCAAGGACCGATTGACCACCCCGCTGATCCGGGAGGGCGAGAGCTTCCGGGAGGCCAGCTGGGACGAGGCGCTGCAGCTGGTCGCGGACCGCTTCAAGGAAACGATCGAAAAACACGGCCCCCAGGCCGCCGGCGGTTTCTCCTCGTCGCGATGTTCCAACGAAGAAAATTTCCTGCTCTCGAAATGGGTGCGCACGGCTATCGGCTCCAATAATGTCGATAACTGTGCCCGAGTCTGACACGCTCCAACTGTGGCCGGTCTGGCCACCAGTCTCGGTGCAGGCGCTGCAACCAATTCGCTGAGTCAAATGCCGGATATCGACACCCTGTTCCTGTTCGGGTCGAACCCCACGGAGGCCCATCCGATCGTCTCGCTCTACCTCAAGGAGGCGCTGAGCAATGGAGCCAAACTGGTGGTTGCCGATCCACGCAAGACCTGGATGGCGTCCAGGGCAAACGTCTGGCTGAACCTCAAACCCAACAGCAACATTGCGCTTATCAACGGCATGATCCGGATTATTCTGGAAAATGGTTGGGAAAACAAGGAATTTATCGATAAACGCACGGAGAAATTCGATGAGCTGTGCGCCAAGGTAAAAGAGTACGATACCGCCCGAGTCGAGCAGCTGACCGGGATTCCCGAGGCAAAGATCGTCGAAGCCGCCCGGCTCTACTCCCAGGCGGGCAAGGCGATGATCGTCTACGGCCTGGGCGTGGTCGAACATCAGACGGGTACGGAAAACGCCATGGCCATCGCCAACCTGGCTCTGGTCTGCGGCCACATCGGCAAACCGGCCACCGGCATCATGGCGCTTCGCGGCCAGAATAACGTACAGGGCGCCTCCGATCTCGGTCCCTTGCCGGCTACGCTCCCAGGGTACCAACCGGTAGCCGACAAGGCGGTCCGCGACAAGTTCGAGAAAGAATGGGGTGTTACGCTCACCACCACCCCCGGTTTGAAGTCAGTGGAAATGCTCGACGAATCCGTCAAGGGCAATTTCAAGGCCCTCTTCATTCTCGGCGAGGATCCGGGTCAGACCGACCCGGATGTGAACCACATCAGGAAAGCGCTGGAAAATTGTGAATTTCTGGTGGTTCAAGATATCTTCCCCACCGAAACTACCCGGTATGCCGACGTCATCCTGCCGGGCGCCAGCTTTGCGGAGAAAGACGGAACCTTCACCAACGGCGAGCGCCGGGTCCAGCGGATCAGAAAAGCTATCGAGCCACTGGCCGGCATGGCGGAATGGGAGGTCATCTGCAAGATCTCGACCCTCATGGGCTACCCGATGTCCTACGAGAGCCCGGCCGAGATCATGGACGAAATCGCCAGGCTGGTTCCCTCCTACGGCGGCATCAGCTACGACCGGATCGAAGAGAAGGGAATCCAGTGGCCCTGCCCGAGCAAGGATCACCCGGGCACCGCCACCCTGTATACCGAGCAGTTCTCCCGGCCGGGCGGAAAGGCGCAGTTCATGGCTCTGGATCACCAGGGTTCCGCCGAAGTCCCCGATGCAACCTATCCGCTGGTTCTCATCACCGGCCGTATCAGGGAGCACTATAACAACGGCTCGATGACCAGAAGGTCGCAAGGGATTTCCGAACTGGTCCCCGAAGAGCTGGTGGAGATCAGCCATGCCGATGCCGAATCTTTAGGTGTCGCGCATATGGACTGGGTGAGGGTTTCCTCGCGGCGCGGAGAGGTGAAGGTCCGGGCCAAGGTCACCGAGCGCAGCCAGCCCGGCAACGTGTTCATGACCTTCCACCACCAGAATGCCCTCACTAACATGCTGACCTCGGAGCATCGCGACCCAATCACCGGCACGCCGGAATACAAGGCCTGTGCGGTGAAAGTGGAGAAGGCGGCGTAACGGCGAGTCAGTTTCGCTGTACCGCATGATAACATCGGGGGCGAGGGGTAATTCCTCACCCCCGATTTTTTTTTGGGCTCGGTTCAACGGACCGTAACCATTTACGGTCATGGCGAAATGCTTGTCATGCCAATAAAGCAGAGAGCCGTAAGAAGTCACGGGTGTGCTAACGTACTTTTGCCCTCAGCTCATCGAGTTTCTCGAGCAGATCGAGCGCCAGGGCGGCTCCCGGCAGATTGACGCCCAGATCCTCCTGCAGGCGGACCGTCACCTGGATGGTCTTTATCGATACGGCGCTGAACTTCCAGCTTTTGGGGGAGTCACCCATGGGTGTGAGCATCCCCTCACTGATCATATCGTAGACCAGCTGATCCCTGACCCGGCACACATTACAGAGTTCATTGAAATCATAGGTGATACTGTCATCAAGGACAGTGATGATCGGCTGTTGCGTCATGGTCAGACCCTCAACTTTTTCCTTGGATTGAACGGCATGATTCTGGCCATTTCCTGATACAGTTCCTTCTGTTGCCTGGTCTCGGCCTTGGGGGTATGCACCGCCAACACCACGTATTGATCCCCCGTCTGATGCTTCGAAGCAAGCCCTTTTCCCCGCAGCCGCAGTTTGCGGCCGGTCTGCGAGCCGGCCGGCAGCTTCAGATCCACAGGGCCGCCGAGGGTCGGCACCTGCAGGGTCGCACCCAGCGCCGCCTCCCAGGGGGTTATCGGCAGGGTCATGGTGACATCGCGATTCTGCACGGTAAAGAGCGGGTGCGGTTCAAACACCACTTCAAGAAAGAGATCGCCCCGCCGCCCTCGCTCTTGGAAGGCGTCGCCCTGCCCCTCGAGCCTGATCTGCTGCCCTTCGAGGATGCCCCGGGGAATGGTGACCTGCAGCGAACTGGTGCCGGCGGAATGCCCGAAGGCATCCGGACCACCCCTGCTCAGGGAAATCGACTTGCGAACGCCGTGAAAGCTCTCTTCAAGCGTGATGGTGATCTTGGCCCGGATGTCCTGGCCAAGATCCTGCAATCCCGACTCGAAATACGAGAAATCACCCCGCGACCTTCCGCTGCCGCCACCGAAGAGGGTGTCGAAAAAATCACTGAAGCCATGGCCGGCGGCGCCCCCTGTACGGTGCGAGCCGGTGAAATCCCGGAACTCCCAGCCGGGCGGCGGCTTGAAATCCTGACCGGCCTTCCAATTGCTGCCGAACTGATCGTAAGCCGCGCGTTTTTCTTTGTCCTTGAGCACCTCATAGGCTTCACCGATCTCCTTGAAATGATTTTCGGCATCGCCGCTCTTGTTGACATCCGGGTGATACTTGCGCGCCAGTTTCCTGTATGCCCGTTTAATCTCTTCCTGCGAAGCATTCCTGGCAACTCCGAGAATCTTGTAATAATCCTTGTATTCCATGGTTCTCCCCCGCATTGCGCCCCAAGACTCCGTAAGAAGGTTATCGCTTTGTCGCCAAAAACAAGAAAGCACATCAACCTTAGAGGAAATATACTCAATATTACGCTCTTTTGGTTATAGCCCTTCTCCTTTCTTTCACGACCCCGGCCGGCTGTAAGCATTCGCGCAATCTTTGTGTTTTCTCTTTTTCTTCATTTTTATACAATATACATAGCTCCGAGGCGTGCAAAATGATAGTAAAGGTTCAACATAAATGTACTCCAGCACGCAATTCCGGACAAACCAGGCAGAACGGTGTGTCTGTCAGGCATGTTTGGCCGGAGCGTGCAATTACCGTTCGTCAATGAGGATACAGAGATCTCCATGGACAGCTCTTCTCCAAAAGATACGCATTTGCTCGCCTGGCTGCGCAACAGGATCTTAGGCGGACTTGTCATCGTCATTCCCACCGGGCTCACCTTCTGGTTCGGTTACTTCCTGTTCACCAATCTCAGCGAGTGGGCGGTAACCTATATCCACGACACCTACCCCGACCTGATTCTCAACGCCAATGGTAAATACATCGTCTGGGCTCTCTGGAGCGTCAGGGCCGGCTCGATTCTGCTCATGCTGTTTGTGCTGGTCTGTATCGGTCAGCTGGGCCGATATACGCTTGGTCGAAAACTCATATCGCTCACAGATACCAGCATGCGCCGCCTTCCGATGCTCAGCACCGTCTACAACACCGCTCGACAGATCTGGGAGGCAATCTGGAATACCAGATCGGATATCGGTAAAAGAGTGGTGCTGTTTGAGTACCCACGCAGGGGTATCTGGGTTATCGGCTTTATGACCAATGAAAATGCGGATCCACAATGGGAGCCGCAGCAGCGAGCCGGCACCGGACTTGTCAGCGTCTTCCTGCCGACCACCCCCAACCCGACCAGCGGCTTTTTTCTCCTCGTCCCCCGCAGTGACTGCATCCAGCTCGATATGGAACCGGCCGAAGCAATGCGCCTGATCATCAGCGGCGGCGCCGTTGCGGAGTTTAGAGAACAACAAACGGAATTCAATTATAAAAAAAGGGCCGCGAAAGGAGTTCTGCCTCCAGAAGACCCATGACCCGGATACCCATCCCCTTTTTTCACTGAGCGCGTCAACAACAGGGGATACAAAAACACAACGGACACAACCTGCCAATGAACACGATTCGATCTTCCTCCATCGCTCTTCTTCTCTGCACCCTGGTACTCGCCGGCTGCGGCGCCGAGTATCCACTCTTCGCCAAAATCGACCTGCAGACAGGCAGACAGGCAGCGGGTATATACACCAACAATGTCACCATTGCGGTTCGGGGCAGGGATCTCCGGAAACAACCGGCGGTAATTGTCTACCGCCTGGATGACAATCCACCCATTCGTCTGGATAGCGAGACACCCCCGCATGTGTTGATTACCGGCCAACTGACTGCCGCTTTGCAGGAACAGGGTCTGATGCTGGCAAGCGATGCACCGGTCTTTATTCAACTCGACATAAAGGAACTCCTGGTTACGGTGACCCGTCCCAAGTTCCTCTATCACGCCACATCCCGAAGCCGAATCGTTTTAACGATACACAACGGGCGGACCACTTTCTCCAAGACCTTCGAGCGCGAAAACTCCTCGGAATCGATGAAACGACCAAAGGTAACCGATCTCGAAGCCATGCTCGACAAACAGCTCAATGAAATCGTCAACCGGATTCTGACGGACACCGAGATCCGCTCAACCATCCAAAAAGAAGCACCGCAGGACGCATCATGAAGACTTCAACCACAAATCGAACACCCGAGGAGGCCGCCCTGGTCGCGGCCATTGAACAGGCCGCCGCAAACCGGAAGCGCCCGGACGCAAGCGATTATCTTTCGTTGAGCTTTCTCGACGAGCAGGCCATTGCCGCCGCTACCGGTACCTCCCATCGCCAGGTCCAGCTCGCCGCCCTTCGCTGCGGCATCATCCCCGAGCGATACAGTCGAAACCAGAAGACCCTGTCGAACGAGGACCAGATCCGGCTTCTCCTCTCCCATGTGGCCGTTATCGGCCTCGGAGGGTTGGGCGGTACGGTAACCGAGATCCTCTCGCGGATCGGTATCGGCACCCTGACCCTGGTGGACGGGGACAGCTTTGAAGACAGCAATCTGAACCGGCAGCTACTGAGCAGTACCGCCGCGCTGGGCAAGAAAAAAGCGGAAGTGGCCGCCGCACGGGTGGCTGATGTCAATCCGGCCGTGGAGGTCCGGACGAGAACGGAGTTTTTTGGCAAGCAAAACGGCGATGCACTCCTTGCGGGGGTCGATCTTGTCGTCGATTGTCTGGACACCATCACCGACCGTTTCCAGTTGGAGGAGAGCTGCCGCGCAACAGGAATCCCGATGGTTTCCGCGGCAATCGCCGGCACCTCCGGCCAGGTTACGGTGGTTTTCCCGGATGAGCCGGGCCTGAAACGAATTTACGGCGATCGCACGGCTGCCCCTTCGAAGGGGGTGGAAAAGACGCTCGGCACCCTCCCCCACGCCGCCATTTCCATGGCCGCCCTGGAGTGTGCCGAAATCGTCGCCCTCGCTATTGGTCGTCCGGCCCGACTGCGCGATCGCCTGCTGCTGGTCGATTACGCGGACTATTCCATGCAGGAAATGCAATTTTAACCAGTGTCTATCCAGAAATGAGATATTTTATTCTGAATCGAGGCGCACTTGGAAATTTGACCGGAGGCATATACTGAATATCTCGGAGTCTCACTCCGTTCGCTTACCGGAGGATAATTTTTTCGAGTTTAACGAAGATATGGGGAAAAAGGGCATAATCCGACAGGCTCCTAGCCGACCGTGATCACCTTGTCCGCCAACTGAGTGGCGGTGACGATATCGAGCATGTTGGTGGTGCCACCGACACTCTTGTCCGCGGTAAGCCCGAAGTGCTCGAGGCAGGTGCCGCAAGCCAGAATTTGTACCCCCGCCTGTTCATACTCACGCAGTTCCGCGAGAACCGGTGAGGACGAAATGGTCAGTTTCACCCCGCTGTTGATAAAGACCAGATGCCAGAGATCGCCACCCATCTCCTTGATGGTCTTGAGGTAGTTGATCATTAATTTCTCGCCCAGTTGACCGTCCCCTCTGCCCAGCCGGTCGGCGGCTACCAGAACCATGATTTTCTGCGGTTGCTCGGCCGTCTCGGCGCGACGAGGCGCTGGCTCCGGTGCAGGGCGTTCCCCCAACTCTTGCGGTCCGCGGGAGGCGGCCAGGGCATAATCGTCCCCCTGCCGACTGTCTTTCACCGTATAGCCCCTGGTCCCCAAAAACCGGGTCACATTTTCCCGGGAGGCGTCGTTGTCCACGAAGACGGTCAGCTGCTCGGGGTTTTCCTGTTCAATGGTATCTTTTACCAGCAATACCGGCGCCGGGCAGGTCAGGCCGCGGGCATCGAGTAGTTTCGTCATGGTATCCCTATTTATTGAAGCACTATTTTCTCTTCGCCGGATTCGGAGACAAATCCGATAACCGCCGCTTCTTCCACGCCTTCGCCGCGCAGCCGTTCCACCAGAGCGTGCGCATCGCTTTCCCGACAGCCGATCAGCAGACCGCCGGAGGTCTGCGGATCAAAGAGGATATCCCGCAGCACCGGGCTGAACCCTTCCCCGGCCTCGACCATCGATTGGCGAAACTGCCGATTGCGGTGGGCGCCAACCGGCACCAGGCCCATGGCGGCGAAATCGACCGCCTCGGGCAGCACCGGGACCGCTTCACTATTGATTGTCACCCGTAGACTTGTGCCGCTAATCATCTCCGCCAGATGACCGAGCAGCCCGAAACCGGTGACATCGGTACAGGCCGAAACCGCAAAACCTCGCATTATCGCCGCTGCCTGCCGGTTGAGCGTGGCCATCAGCTCGGTCACCCCGCGCACGGTTTTCGGCGTTGCCAACCCTCCTTTGATAGCGGTGTTGACAATGCCGGTGCCAAGCGGTTTGGTGAGCACCAGCGCATCTCCGGAGCGAAGGCCCTGGTTGGCGAGGATTTCTGCCGGGTGCACAAACCCGGTCACCGACAACCCGTATTTTATCTCCTCGTCTTCAACGCTATGCCCACCCACCAGCACCGTTTGCGCCTCGCGAAGTTTCGCGGCGCCACCGGCGAGCATTGCCCGCAGCACCTCGCGTCCCAATTTGGCGATAGGATAGGCGACGATATTCATCGCTGTTTTCGGTATACCGCCCATCGCGTAGACATCGGAGAGGGAATTGGCGGCGGCGATGCGCCCGAAATCATACGGATCGTCGACAATCGGCGTAAAAAAATCGACGGTCTGTATCAGGGCCAGGTCAGCTGACACCTGATAGACCCCGGCATCATCGGCGGTGGCCGGCCCTACCAGCACTCGCTCGTCGGTGGGAAAATCAATACCGTTCAATACTCCATCCAGGTCCCCTGGAGACAGCTTCGAGGCTCACCCGCCGCCTTTCACGCACCTGGTAAGATAAATCCGTTCTTCGCTCATGGTCTTCCTTTATCTTGGAACAACAGACTTCGACATCGGCCGCGCAGCTCCTCCATTAGAGAGGTCAACCCGGTTACTTCTCTTTGGGGTATCTTTAATAGATTGCAGTGATGCGTCAAATAGATTGTTTCTATTGATATTTTTACTTTGATCAGAAAAACCGATGGCCCCTGATCTCCAGATCAGGGGCCATTTGCTTTTCCGAACGGCAATGGGCCGCCAAAATTACCAATGCGGGTTACAGGTTTTCGGCCACAAAAGTGCCGGCCGCCATCTCCTGATCGATTTCTTTCAGGGCTCGACGCATCTGTTTGAGCGCCTGGGTGACCCGGTACTCGTTTTCCACCAGAGCCAGGCGCAGATACCCGTCCCCTTCCTCGCCGAAGCCTGCACCGGGCGCCAACGCCACGTTCGCCCGGTTCATCATCTCCACCGAAAATCTGACCGACCCCATTTGATCATAAGGGGCGGGGATCTTGACCCAGACGAACATCCCGGATTTGGGTGGCTCCACCTCCCAGCCCATGCGGGTGAGTCCTTCACAGAGGGTGTCCCTTCTCTTCTCGTAAACAGCCGCCTGTTCCTGGATGTTGTCGTCGCAGTCGCGCATGGCCACGATACCTGCCACCTGGATCGCCGAGAAGATCCCGTAATCGTAATACCCCTTGATCTTGGCCAGGCCGCCGATAATCTCCTCATTGCCCACGCAATACCCCAGGCGCCAGCCCGCCATATTGTACGACTTGGAGAAGGATCCGAATTCGACGCCGACATCAAGCGCTTCGGGCACTTCGAGGAAACTCGGCGCCACGCAGCCGTCGAAGGTGATCTTGCCGTAGGCGAAATCGTTGATCACCATGAATTTATATTTCTTGGCAAGCTTCACCACCTCGGCAAAAAATTCCTTCGAGGCCATGGTGCCGGTCGGATTGTGCGGAAAGTTGAGCATCAGCAGTTTCGGGGCCGGGTAGAGCGACTTGCACGTGCCAACGATCTGGGCAAGGAAGGTTTCCTCGGAGCTGAGCGGGATGCGCAGGACGTTCGCGCCGGCTATCACCGCGGCGTAGACATGGATCGGAAAAGCGGGCGCCGGCACCAGCACGGTATCGCCCGGGCCGAGCAGGGCCAGACTGAGGTGGGAAATTCCCTCCTTGGAACCGATGGTGCAGATGACATCGTTTTCACCGCTAAGGTGCACGTCATAGTTGCGGCCGTAATAGAGGGCGATCTCGCGCTTGAGATTTTTCATCCCCCCGGCGACCGGATAGCGATGGCTTTTGGGATCGAGCGCCACCTCACAAAGCTTTTCCGTCACCGGTCCCGGGGTGGGGTCGACGGGATTTCCCATGCCCAGGTCGATGACGTCATCGCCCTTCCAGCGCTTCTCCATCTTCATTTTGTTGATCATACCGAAGAGGTATGGGGGGAGTTGATTCATGCGCTCCGCAAAGCGGATTTTATATTGTTCATCCATGCAAAATTCCTCTCTGGGAAGGTGGGGGATTTTCCTGAGAACTGCACATTCGATGCGCCGACGCGGCGCCGATTCGATGACGCGTGGTGGATGTTGCCGTCTCACGACTCTAACTCGTACGAAACGATATGATATCGTGATTGCACCCTGGTCTCAACAAATAAAATCACGGAAAACGACCGGAAAATTGCAATGCGGGGGGATGCGAGTTAGTTTCCATCCGAAAACTGGGGATTTGGTTCGAGATCGAGGCATTCGCAAATTTTTACCACAGGCATATAAGCGATATTCCTAGGATAAAAATTTGCGAATAACGAAGATATCGGGCCAGATAACAGTTTTCGGATGGGAAAGAGTTAGGTATGCCTGCTGTTAAAACGGAATTTCGACCCGTTGACAACCACACACAAAGGTTGTTTTTATGGTTCGGGAGTCGTATAATTGGCTCTCCGTTTTGTATCCATGCATCGGGTCATGGGCATTCCATGTACCGATATCTCTCCCATCAGTCGAAACCAGGTGGAGTCTGCTCCTCTTGGGGAGAACGCAGTATATGAATATCACGAAATTTGCCGTTCCCGAAATCATTTTTGGCCGGGGTAGCTTGAACTATGCCGGCCAATGCGCTTTGCGCCTTGGCGCTAAAAAGGTTTTCCTGGTCAGCGACTCGGGAATCGAGGAGGCCGGCTGGGTAGAGCGGCTGATGGACATTCTCAAAAAAGAGGGCATCGAGTGGGTCTACTACCCCGGAGTTACTCCCAATCCCCGCGATTACCAGGTGGAACAAGGCGCGGAACTCTACCTGAAGAACGGCACCGACGTCATTATCGCCATCGGCGGCGGCAGTTCGATGGATACCGCCAAGGGTATTGCCATCATTGCCAGCAATGGCGGAAAGATCCGGGATTATGAAGGAGCCAACAGCGTCAGCCGTCCACTGCCGCCGATGGTGTCTGATCACCACCACCGCCGGCAGCGGTTCGGATATCTCCCAGTTCTGCATCATCACCGACGTGGAACGGGCGGTGAAGATGTCGATCATCACCCGCACCCTGGTCCCCAATATTTCCATCGTCGACCCGCTCATTCTCCGGACCAAGAGCGAAACCCTGATCATCCAGTCGGCGATGGACGCCATGGCCCATGCCATAGAAGCCTATATGTCGACTATTTCCTCTTCGTTCACCGAAATGCAGTCGCTGAAGTCCATCGATCTCATTTTCCACTACCTCGCCCGGGCGGTGGAAACCCGATCACTGGATTCCCTGGAGCAATTGAGTATCGCCTCTGTGGCCGCATCCATGGCCTTCAGCAACGCCAGCCTCGGTGCCGAGCATGCGCTGGCCCATTCCCTTGGCGGGCATTTTGATATGCGTCATGGGGTGGTACATCCCATCCTGCTTACTGCGGTCATGCGCTTCAATCTCGACTATGCGGAAGAAAAACTTGGCGACATCGGCCGGGTCATCCTGAACCGGCGGTTGGATCGGACGGGGATACCGCTCTTGCCGGCATCGAAAGGTTGGAGGAGTTCTTTGCCTCCTTCAAGGTATCTTCAAACTCAACAGGAGATCGACAAGAAGGATAACATTTTCTAAAACCCATCTGCAAGATGGCGGTTAACGATGCCTGTAACCTGACCAATCCCTCGTCCCGCCTCCTGGGAGGATCTGCTTAAAATTTGTGAAGAAGTATGGTGATGAAACTCCCGTCTACACTGGAAGACCTTGTTGGTATCGAGCATTGCAAGCTTGGCTTCTACCAGGACCTGCAGCAAAAAGTGGAGCAACTCAAAAACTCCAATAAGGAACTTGAGAAAAAACGAAAGAGATCCAGGCGCTGCTTGACGGTATCACCGACCTGATGGTGGTTTTCTCCGAGGATCTGTGCATTCAACAGGTCAACCATGTGTTCGACCGAGTGGTTTCCGGGATCGACCCCATCGGCAGGTACTGCTATGAGATCTTTCGAGGCAAGGATACCAGATGCCAGGACTGCCCGGCGCAGCGCTCCCTTGATCTCGATGAGATCGTCAAGGATCTCTGCATTTATAAGGTGAAGGACAACTTCGACATTTCGATATTATCGCCTCCCCTCTGAAAACCGGTCCCACCGGCGAGCGCAATGTGCTGCTGTTCAAACGAGACGTCACCCTGGAAAAAGAATTTCAGGCCAAGTTCTACCAGGCGGAGAAAATGGCCACCGTCGGGGCGCTGGCCGCCGGCGTGGCGCATGAAATCAACAATCCCTTAGCTGCGATCAGCGGCTTCGCCGAGGGTCTGCATCGCCGGATCGATCGCACCGAAGGCTGGTCGACATTGAATTAGCGGAAGATTTCACTGAATATACCCAAACGATCATCAACGAATGCCTTCGATGCCGCGACATCGTTCAGACCCTGCTGACCTTCAGCCGGCCGGTTGCCTCCAGTCTCAGCCCGGTCGCATGAACAACTGTGTCAACGATACGCTTTTCATTCTCAAGCATCACTTTAAGGAACACCATGAAATTTCAGTCAAAACCGATCTGGAATCAGAACTGCCGCTGATCATGGGAGATGAATCCCAGCTCAAGCAGGTCATCATCAATCTGTTCACCAACGCCCTGGACGCCACCGGCGAGGGCGGCGAGATACGCATTATCACCCGCGCCGGCGAAAAAGGCGGAGTGGAACTCCTCGTTGAGGATACCGGCAGCGGCATTCCGGTAGAAATGCAGGGCAAACTCTTCGAACCGTTTTTTACGACCAAACCAGTGGGAAAAGGCATCGGCATCGGGCTGTCGACCTGCTATTCGATCGTAAGCAACCATCACGGCGAGATCACCGTAACCAGTGACGCAGGCCAGGGGTCCTCCTTCAAGGTTTCGTTTCCGGGGGTGGATGACTAATGCAGAGAGAAAAGTACGGCATCCTGGTAATCGACGACGAGCAGTCGATCAGAAAGCTGCTGCGCAAGGAACTCGCCAACGAGTACCGTGAAGTCCTGACGGCGGCGGATGCGGCCTCGGCCATGGAGATGATCCGCAACTACTGGTTCGACGTGATCATCATGGACCTGCGGCTGCCGGACGTGCAGGATCTCGATCTGCTCATACAAATAAAGGAATCGATCCCCCATACCGAGGTCGTACTGATTACCGGCCACGGCGACATCGATATCGCCGTCAAAGCCATGAAACTGGGGGCCTGTGATTTCATCCGCAAACCCTTCAACCTCGATCGAGTCGACCTGCTGGTGGAAAAGGCCCATCAGCGGGTTCTGCTTTCCAGGGAGAACACTATCCTCAAGCACAGCACCACCGATCCCGAACCGGTGCGGTTTATCGGCAAATCCGAAGCGGTGCAGGAAATCAAGTTTCTGATCAACAAGGTGGCGCCGGCCAAGATCCCCGTGTTGATCACGGGTGAATCCGGCGTGGGCAAAGACGTGGTCGCCCGTCTCATTCATCAGCACTCGGATCGGGCCTCCAAGCCGATGATCGTCAAGAACTGCGCCTCACTGCAAAAAGAGCTGGCTCGTAGCGAACTCTTCGGGCATATGAAAGGTTCTTTTACCGGCGCCTCCGAATCCCGGGAAGGGTTGATGTCCTACGCGCACGACAGCACCCTTTTTCTTGACGAGATCGGCGATCTGCCCATGGGAGTGCAGGCATCGCTGCTGCGGGCCCTGGAGACCCAGACCTACCGGCGGGTTGGGGAAAAAGAGGAGCGCAAGGTCAATATCCGGTTCCTCTTCGCCACCAACCACAACCTCACCGAAGAGGTGGAACAGGGACGATTCAACGAAGCCTTCCTCCACCGCATCAACGCCTTCAATATCAAGATTCCACCACTTTCCGAACGTAAGGAAGATTTGGCGCTCCTGGTAGACTATTTTCTTACCCGCCTCAGCCCCGACAACACCCCCTACCGGATCGTCGATAGCGCCATGGACTGTATTCTTCGCTACAACTGGCCGGGCAATGTCAGAGAGCTGCGAAACGTGATCGAGCGCTCGATCATTCTCGCTGAAAACAATCTCATCACCGCCCGCTGTCTGCCCAGAGAGCTGGTTTCCATAGCCGAAGACAGCCAGCCCCCCCTGACCCTGGAAACGGTTGAGAAAATCCATATCTTGAAGATCCTGCACTTCTTCGACGGCAACCGCCAGAAGACCGCGGAGACGCTAGGTATCAGTAGAAAGACCCTCTACCGCAAACTAGCGAGATATTCCCTGCAGTAGAAGTCCATCATGTAATAAAGATTTCCCCAAAGAAGGCTTCCAGGCGCCTGCCGGATTATACGCATTTTTTCTCAGATCGAGCGAGGAGAACTCGAAACGATTACCCGAGGCCTCTATTTATAGTGTTCCGAGGATAATTTTTACGAGTTGAACGAAGATATGGGGAAAAAGGGCATAATCCGACGGGCCTTGTACGCGAGCACTCTCTCTTCTTGCCGACCAGCCTGCCCGCCTTGGCACGGCAGCGGCACCTTCCGATACCTGCATTGCCGGGGTAAACGTTTACTTGCCGGGAGAGGTTCAGTATTTTTCAGTTTCAGTAAACGGCTTTAAAAATCTTATACCGCCGGCACGCCACCTCCTCTAACCGTTGGGCCAGCTTCCATGATGCTGGAGAATACACTTTCTCGTCGGGGTGTTTGCACCTGCCGGACATTGTGACCCAACCCGCCCCCATCGTGTGACAATTTGTCCCACAGCATAAATATATTATATATTTTCAACTAGTTATAAATACTTAAACCCGACAAGTTTCCTGTACAAAGGAAACATTGTTTCTCATAAGGGACAAACTGCCATAACCGCCCTATGTCACAAAGCATCTATCGTACCGACATGCCGCGTTTTTTATTGTGGCACGCTACTTGCTATATACAGGACGCGCATATATGGATCCAAACCGCGTAACAATCACACCATAACAACCACAAAAAAAGGAAGGTGCAATTATGGCAATCGTTGAACAAGTGTATGGCTATTTCATTCCCAGCGTCACCCTGATTGGTATTGGTGCAGCTAAAGAGATTCCTGCAAAAATCAAGGCTCTCGGCGGCAGCAAGCCTCTGATTGTTACCGATAAAGGCATTACCGGCGCCGGTATCTGTAAGCAGATCACCGATTTGCTCGATAAAGCCGAAATGAAGTATGTTGTCTACGACGAGACCATCCCGAACCCGACCGATACCAACGTTCATGACGGCGTTGAAGTCTACAAGAAAAACGGTTGTGACAGCCTGATCACCCTGGGTGGCGGTTCTTCCCACGATTGTGGTAAGGGTGTTGGCCTGGTTATCGCCAATGGCGGCAAAATTCACGACTTCGAGGGCGTTGACAAGTCCACCAATCCGATGCCTCCTTACGTCGCCGTGAACACCACCGCTGGTACCGCTTCCGAGATGACCCGCTTCTGTATCATCACCGATACCAGCCGTAAAGTGAAAATGGCTATCGTTGACTGGCGCGTCACCCCCGGCATTGCTATCGACGATCCGGTCCTGATGATGGGTATGCCGCCTGCACTGACCGCCGCTACCGGTATGGACGCTCTGACCCACGCCGTTGAGGCTTATGTTTCCACCATCGCTACCCCGATGACCGACTCCGCCGCAGAGAAAGCTATCGAGCTGATCGCTCAGCATCTGCGCCCGGCTTGTGCTAATGGCCAGGACGTTGTCGCTCGTGAGGGAATGTGTTTCGCTCAGTACCTGGCCGGTATGGCATTCAACAACGCCAGCCTCGGTCACGTACACGCCATGGCTCATCAGCTCGGCGGTTTCTATGACCTGCCGCATGGCGAGTGTAACGCCATCCTGCTGCCCCACGTTTCCAAGTTCAACCTCATCGCCAAGATGGATCGTTTCGCCAAGATCGCTGAACTGATGGGCGTGAACACCGCGGGTATGTCTACTCGTGACGCAGCTTTTGCCGCTCTGGAAGCAATCAAGAGCCTCTCCACCGATATCGGAATTCCTGCCGGCCTGATCGCACTCGGCAAGAAGTATGGCAAGGACGTTAAAGAAGCCGATATCGCCACCATGACAGCTAACGCTCAGAAAGACGCTTGTGGTCTCACCAACCCGCATGTACCTTCTGACGTTGACGTTGCTGAGATCTACAAAGCAGCTCTGTAATATAGCAGTAAACGCAGTAAATTGATGTTCTCCTGGGGCACGGGTTCTGCCCGTGCCCCGCTTTTTAACAATTTTTCGCGCAACACCTGAATCAGAAGTCGGGGGTCAGCGAGCAGAAAAGTGAGAAGTTGTAGCTCCTTGCGCTATTTTCTGACGCCTGTCTTCTGCGAAGGACATGACCCTAGCCAACGAATCCAGCAAATACGCCGGCTCCAGGACCGCTCATACGGGCGCGGCGGCCTGGGGGCGGTGGTTGGCTCCAAGCGGATAGAAGACGATAAGTACGGGAATTGATATCTCGTTGATCGCGGATTATGTGGTCAACTTGGCCAAACCATCCTCAAAACCGAGCGGGCCTTTAACCAGTCCATCGGTTTTACCAGCCAGGACGAGCGGCTGCCCGAGTTCTTCGAGGAAGAGCCGATCGCTCCGCACAATGCAGTCTGGGATATTGACAATGCGACTTTAGACTCCTTCGGGGATTTCTAAGTCCACCTATGACCGCCACCCGCCTCGCCATCGTTTTCTGCCGTCCTGCCGGACGAGGCACGCGAAAGTATCTGCGGCGCCCCGGCAGGCTATTCGACGGCAACTAGCGACATCGTCTCCCCCGGGCTTGTTGACGATGTCGTCGATCAACCGTTGAGTTCGACCCGCGGTTCCGAACCCGCAATCGGAGCTACGGAAAAAGAACGGCCGGAAATGACCACTCCCCATGGCCGGCGAAGGTTGCAACAACCTGCGCCGGCCTCCCTTCTTTTATAGAAACCTCCAGCAGTACCTCATCAACACGTCGAGTGAAAAAGCCCCCCAACCGGCACCCCCTCCCTCACATGGGCATTGTATATCTTCACTGCCTGTTCGGTTGGCGCGACCTCGACCTTGATACCGTTTTTTTCCAGAAATGTGCAAATTTTGGACGGAACTTTGAGCCGAGAGAGCATTCCCCTGGTGAGCACAACAACCCGCGCGCCCCTGGCGACGAGTTCCTCCACATCGCCCACTTGAATACCTCGATCATGGTCGGTGCCGAATTCCTTCCAGTCCCAAGGGCGGCCGCCTCCGGGCCATAACTTGAAATCCTTCCCCTGCCCCAATCCTTCAATTTCCATTCTCCCCCATGAGAGGGCAAGTATTCTCGGAGAGACATTTTCGGGCTCGCTCATGCATCCACCTCACAGCCGTTCACCGGGCAATCTCAATGTTGCCCACACCAATGCATTGCACGCGTTCACCTCGCTTATCAGCTTTCATCATCTTCAGCCAGACCGGTCCGGTCGCGAAGTGTATCACGTGGCCGGGCAAAGGCGCGCAGATCGAGAACGTAACGTTTGAGTGTGCTCTCCACCAGGCCATTTACCGAATCACCGGGATACTCACCCTGCCCATTCCTCTCGCCGGCGGGGACGCCCGTAAGGATTTCGAGAGCTTCGTCCACTGTATTGATCGACCAAAGAGAAAATTTTCCGGCCCGCATGGCCTCGACCACCTCATCTTTCACCATCAGGTGGCGCACATTGGCAGCCGGAACGATTACCCCCTGCTGTCCGGTCAGACCGCGGCTGAGGCAAATATCGAAAAAGCCCTCGATTTTCTCATTCACGCCGCCGATGGCCTGCACCTCTCCCTTTTGGCTAATGGAACCGGTGATGGCAAGAGACTGCCTGATGGGGAGGTTGGCAAGAGAAGAGAGCAGCGCGCAGAGTTCGGCGCAGGAAGCGCTATCGCCATCGATCCCGCCGTACGACTGCTCGAATACCAGGCTGGCCCGAAATCCGATGGGCATGTGCAGCAGGTAACGCGAACGCATGAACGATTCGAGGATGAGCACTCCCTTGGAGTGAATCGGACCGCCCAACTCCACTTTTTTTTCGATATCGATTAATTCCCCTTCCTTACCCGGCCTGGTCAGCGCCGTGATACGACATGGAATCCCGAATGACAACGAACCGAGCGAAATATAGGACAGGCCGTTAACCTGTCCCACCTCTTTTCCGGAAGTATCGATATGGCGGATATCGCGCTCGATGGTTTCGAACATCAGGTCCCTGATGCGGCCGGCCCTCCGCTTGCCGGCATCGAGGGCTTGCTGGATATCCGCAGCGGAAATAACTTGTTTTTCTTTATTGCGGGCATGGTAATCCGCTTCCTTGATAATGTCGGAAAATCGTTCCAGATACAGGGAGATCTTCTCCGAATCTCCCGCCACCCTGGCGCTATGATCGATAAGCCGCGCCACCCCGGTGTTGTCCATGGGCAGCAGGTTTGCCTCTTCAATCATACCGGCCACCAGCGATGCATAGCTGGCGATACTGTCCGGCGACCGAGCCATGGTATGTTCGAAGTCGACCTGAACCTTGAACAACGATTCGAACTCGGGGTCATAATATTTCAACAGATAGTACAGCAGGGCATCGCCGATCAGCACTACCTTGACCCTGAGCGGAATCGGTTCCGGCTCCAGCGTGACGGTATTCATAAAACCCAAAAGTCGCTCCAGCGGCTCGATACGGATCTGCTGCGAACGAAGCGTACGTTTGAGACCTTCGTAGGCATAGGGTTGGAGCAACAACCTGCGGGCATCGATAATAATGTAACCGCCGTTGGCCATATGCAGGGAACCGGGCTTGATCAGGGTAAAATGGGTGGTCAACATCCCCATCTTCGCCCAACTCTCGATCCGCCCGTGGAGGTTCTGATAGGTCGGCAGATCCTCGTAGACCACGGGAACCTTGTGCTGATCATCACCGACCAGAATATTCACCTCGTAGCGGTCGAAGGAGGGCACGTGCGCGGTCATCAGGCTGATGATGTTCTCTTTGGCGCTGTCGGCCTCGTAAAGAAAATCATCGACATGCTCGATAATATCGTCCTCCACATCCTGCAGAAACTGTTTAAGCTTTTCCCTCCCGGAATATTTCGACTTCAGCGTATTGGTCAAACTCGACACCACCTGCCGGGCGAGATCGTTTTTAAACTTGCGCTTGGCGTTTTCGGCTTCGCGCTTGAGCAGGGTGATCTGCTGCATGCACTCGTGCAGTTCGACCTGATATTTTTCAATTCGATCATCAATCGTCCGACGGCTGACCTGGGGCTGCTTGAGATACGCATCGGTGTCGAGGATATTGCCCTCCTTATCCATCGGCGCCACCATGATTCCCTGCTCGCTCTTGACCACGGCGATCCCGTCTTTTTTCGCCTTCTCTTCGATTGCGTGATAGAGTTTATCCACCTTGCGTTTGAAATCGTCGCTGACCGCCTTCATCCTCGCCTTGAAATCTTCACCATCGAAAACGGCACTGAGCGTCATCCGCAGCATATCCACCAGGTCACGGAGCTCTCTTCCTGAAAATCAGCGATTCACCGTGGGGGAAATCGAAGGCCAGCGGTTTGTGCGGTTGCCTGAAATTGTTGACATAACACCAGTCGCGCGGCGGCTTGCCGGCCTGAACCCGCTCATCGATGAAAGAACGCATGACGGTATGCCTGCCGCTCCCCTGGGGCCCGATCACAAAGAGATTGAAGCCTTTCTGCTCGATGCCGATGCCGAATGCGACCGCCTCCAGCGCGCGTTCCTGGCCGGTTATCTGCACCGTTTGCCGTATCTCTTCAGTCGTTTGAAATTCGAACGTGTCGGCAGAACATTTCGGGCAGGCCTTCTCCGGATCGATGGTCTGGATAACCATGGCGCACCTCAAACTCTGAGTAGTGTTTGGCGCCCCTACCGGAACCGGCCGCAGTAAACCAGGCAGGGGAAGCAGACAGGATTCACCGAGACAGACAGATCAAAAGAGAATCATAATGTTAATGATAGCATGAGACCAGCTCATGACTCAAACCGGAAACGTGCGGCGGCGCCCAGGTCGACCGACCTGGGCGGGAAGACTGGTTATGGCGGATCATGAGAAATCCGGGCTAACCGCATTCAACGTGCTCGACCTGATCCAGGGCGGAGAGGGCTGCGATCTTCAAGGCTTCCGAATAGGTCGGATAATTGAAGATATTTTCAATAAAGACGTCGATCTTATCGTTATGGCACAGCGCCATGAGCGCGATATGGATAATCTCCGTCGCCGCCCCGCCAATGATATGGACTCCGAGTATCTCGCGGGTATCCGCATGCACGATCATCTTCAGCATGCCCTCGACCTCGCCGGAGATCTGCCCCCGTGGCAATTCGCGATAAGAGCTGCATCCGACCACATACTTATACCCTTTGTCCCTTGCCTCCTCTTCGGTGATCCCCACGTAGGAGATCTCGGGAATGGTATAGATGCCGATGGGGAAAATTTTCGGAAAGCCTTCCGTTCGTTTGCGCAGCGCGTTCAAGGCCGCCAGCCGGCCCTGGATCATCGAGGTCGCGGCCAGGCTCGGCCAGCCGATAACGTCGCCCACCGCATAGATGTGCGGCACGGTGGTCTGATACAGATCGTTCACCTCGATATAATGGTGCTCGTTTAATTCGACACCGGTGCAACCGATATTGAGCCCGGTGGTATTCGCCTCCCGTCCCAAGGCGAAAAAAAGGGTATCGGCCCGGTAGACATCGCCGCCGGTAAGAGATATTCTGGCGTGATCATCTTCGATGCCGATCTCGAACTCGCCGCAATCATGAACATAGGTGATGTTGCCGTTGGGGAAGTAGAGCTGCAGCTGCTCGGTAATCTCTCGATCGATGAATTTGAGCAGCCGGGTACCCCGGTCAAGCAGGGTGACCTTGATGCCGAGGGCGGCAAAGATCGTCGCATATTCGGAACCGATGACTCCGCCCCCGAGGATGATCATGCTGTCGGGCAGATTAGGCATATCGAGTATGCTGTGCGAATCGACGATCCGTGAACCGTCGAAAGGGATCTCCGGGGGATTGCGAGGATTGGAACCGGTGGCGACAATGATAAACCGGCCCTCGAATGTGCGTGGCTGCTCCCTGCCGAGCTGCCGGACCTCGATGGTGTGGGAATCGAGAAATCCGGCGGTGCCGCGAATCAGCTCCACCCCATGCCGCTTGAGTTGGCTGTCGATAATGGCATGCTCCTGGAAACGGACCTGCTGCAGTCTTTTTTTCAGCTTTTCCATTGAGATGTCACTCCCCACCGGGGAGCAGGTCTCTTCCTCGAAAATATGGCGTTTGAGATGGCCCGTCAAATACAGCACCGCTTCGCGCAGCGTCTTGCTCGGAAACGTTCCGGTATTGACGCATACCCCTCCGAGATTTCCCTCTTTTTCCAGAACCAGTACCCTGTTTTTGCATCTGGCGGCAGTCACCGCCGCGGAGAGGCCGGCCGGACCGGTGCCGATAATTATGAAATCATACAATTCTGGGCTCATCTTTTGCTCCCGCTTCAGTTCCCGTTTGCGTGCAATAGGTCATGCAACCGCGCGATTGCTTCACTCGCCTAGGAGTCTGTCGGATTATAGGCATTTTTGCTCAGATCGAGGCAAACTCGAAAAAATTACCGGAGGCATATACTGAATATTCTGAGGATAATTTTTTCGCGTTTAACGAAGATATGGGGAAAAAGGGCATAATCCGACAGGCTCCTAGTATACCCGATCCTCCCAGAATGCAAGGGAAAAACGATACAAACGCTCCACTATGCACCTATGCAGGGGGCGCGGTCTCCCCGGCGGCGAACTGTTTCGCCTCCTGGCGGGAACGAAAGAGAAGCCGGGCATGGGCCAACCGTCGGTAGAGTCTGATTTCTTTTTGCTGCGGGAGCCATTCGAGCATCAACGTCGCCAGTGCTTCCCAAAGCGACACCCAGGCGGCAACCGACAGCCCCTCCGCCAGGACGTTGGCCACTACCGAACGTTCGGTCCCCAACACGCGATTGACCCACACCGATATGAAGAGGATGCCCAAACCGACGCCGAACAACACCACAGCCTTGTGAATCATCCGGTGGATATCCTGGCGAACACCCTCGGCCAGGTAGAGGAAATAGATGTTGATGCTGCGGCGGATGCGCGAAAGCGCCCCCGTATTTGGCGGAATGGCCAGAGTAAATCTGATGCTGAACGGTTCCAGCCTCACTTCTCTGGCGCATTCGATCAAATAATCGGCAAGATCCTGATCGAGGTCTCTGCGGATATAGGGGGCGCTCCGATCAAAGTTGTTATAGAGCGATTCGACACTTTCCGCCGTGACATCGACGATGATGTCGCCGTCGGCAGACCGCTCATACCTGTCAAGGACCTCTCCCTTCATATACACCTGTCTCTATCCATCGGTCAGGCAACCTTCATCACTTTGTTGACGGCAGCGACTGGTTCCCAGGAGTTTTGAGAGTCTTAGGAGTCTGATCGCGCCGAGGCCATGGAATTTGGCCGGCGGAATTGTGTTGCATAGCTCTGGCGGAGAACGAGCAGCAAGCTAAATACGCACAAAATACGGCAGAACCATCAACGCACAGCCGGCAAGAAGAAAAAGATAGAGATTCGTCACGAAATATGGATACACCATCAAACCGATGCCGCTAATAAGAGGGACGATCGCGCCCTGTTTTTTCCCGTAGATAAAATAGCCCATGCCGATGGAGCCGAAAAGAACCCCCAGCATGAGCGATGAAGTAGTACTCATTACCGTTACCTTAACCGTTACTCGTTTGCGATGGTCTCTTTACATTCATTACAGTAATACATACAAACAACAATACAAAAAATTTCGGGTATCTCTCCCCTTCTTTCCACGTTTACAGGTACATCGTTTGAAAATACCTTCTTCTCTTCAATTTCCCGAAACCGGCGGCCAGCAGTTGCCGCCCGCAACGGCTCTGCTAGCGGCCTTTCTCTGCTCGCTGTTCGGGGCCAATCCAGTGGCTCTCAAGCTCAGTCTGGTCGGGATAGGGGTATTTACCGCCGCAGGTCTTCGCTTCGGTATCGCCGCCGTGGTCCTGCTCAGTTGGGCCGCAAGGAAAGGCATTCCCCTTGCTGTCAGCCGCAAACAGGCGACCCAGCTGGCTCTGCTTGGGGTCATCATTTTCGCCCAGATCTCCTGTTTTTACTACGGACAAAGCAAAACCACCGCCTCCCACGGCGTGCTGATCGGCAACCTGTTGCCCTTCGTGGTCATGATCATGGCCCACTTTCTGCTGCCAAATGATAGAATCACCCCCCGCAAAGTCATCGGCCTCATCCTAGGATTCTCCGGTATTCTGCTCCTCTTTGCCGATAGCTCGACGCTGGCGGTGCGCTCCCTGCAGGGCGATCTCATCATTCTGGTGGCCGTCGCATTCTGGGGATGCAACGTGGTCTATGTCAAGCGAATCACCGCCGGTTTTCATCCGATCCAGATCACCGTCTATCCGATGGTTTTCGCCGTACCGCTCTATCTCGCCTGCGGCTACTTCTGGGACGGAGGGATGATACGCACACTCTCGCCCGCCATTGTCGGGGGGATTCTTTATCAATCGCTGGTGACGGCCTCCTTTGGGTTCGTCATGTGGAACACCCTGCTCCAGAAATACGGGGCTTCGACCCTGCACGCCTTTGTTTTCATCATGCCGATCTCCGGGGTGAGCTTCAGCATACTGCTGCTGGGCGAACCGCTCACCGCCAACCTGCTCGGGGCCATCGCTCTGGTCACCTCCGGCCTTCTGGTCATCAACCTCGGGAGGCGGCGAACAAAAGCGACAGAGAGGGCGTAGAGCTTCCGGCTTCGTGCCTGGGCTCCTACGCCTTTTTATCAACGATCAGCGATACCCAGTCCACCGAGGGACGGTGGGAAGCGATGACAAAGAGATGGTCGTTGGGATAGACGTCAATCTCCTCGCTAGGATTGAGGATGATGGTACCGTCCTCGTCCCGTTTGATCCCCACCAGCAGGGCATGGGAGTCGGTGGCGCGAAGCATCTGCCGAACCCGGGGAACCCTGATCTGCTTGTCCAGTCCCGGCCAGGCCTGGATGGAGAAAAAGGTGTCGCCTCGGCTGCTGTCCATCAGCTCGAGCAGTGCTTCGGAGAGATCGGGGTTGGATATCTCTCTGGCCAGCATCAGATCGTTGAGCCGGGTGATGACCCGGATACGGTGATAATGGATGCCGTCAATGTACCGGTGGGCGATGCGGGCCTTGTTGATCCGATCGATATGTCGAATGTTGGCCCGATCTCTTATATAGACGGTGGTGAAAGCGGAGCGGTTCAGCTCGTCCACGGCCAGAGCGGTGAGAATCGTCTCCTCATCGGTATACCCATAGATGATCACAAAAGCCGCATCCTTGACACAGGACCTCTTGAGCGTGTCCTCGGCCCCCAGCCCTCCCCGGACGTATTCGATGCCGTCGCCAAAGGGGTTTTCCTCATACACATCGGAGCAGACGACAATATCTGTTCGGCAGTAGAGATGATCGTTTCTGATTTCGCCGATCAGCTTCTCGACTTTCTGCCGGGCGCCACCGCCAAGAACGACGATATGATTATGCAGCTTGAGCTGTTGCAACCCTCGCATACGCATTTTCCTCCGTTGAATAAGCTTGTCCGTTCCGGCGCCGATCAGGGTCGCCATCATGCCGATACCCAGGATCATGTCCAGAATGGCAATGGCCTGGCCGGGAATCGACTGCGGTACGATATCGCCGTAGCCAACGGTGGTGGCGGTAACGAAAAACCACCAGGTCCCCTTCCAGAGCGTCTGGGCGATGGTGGGCCGGGCAAAAGTGGGATAATCGAAATAGAGCAGAAGACCGGCGGAAAGGCAATGGAGCAGCAGCAATACGACGATGATGGTGAACCAGTCGTACCTCCGATAGAGAAATCTTAATTTTCTAAGTAAAAGCAGATACATTACAAGACTTTCCCCACACTCTCCGACAGCTTTGATATCCAGGGACCGCACCGCCCCGGCTACATGGCCATTGTGACCAAACCCGCCTATAATACTGAATTAAAGAGAAAAGGTCTTGCAAAAAGAGGGAACCCTTTGCCAGCACTCCGGTGCACGATCAACCTGGGAGTGCTGAGTCGAAGGTATACAGAACAAACACAAAAAAACCTCCCGGTCGCATTGCAACCGGGAGGTGGAGTTGAGAATCTGCTGATTTTGAGGAGGAAAAGCCAGGAAGCTGTCGTAATCGTAAACGCTCACAGGCCAGCATCGACTCCCCTGACGGGGTCTGGTGAACGAAAAATACATGCCTATAATCCGACAGGCTCCTCTTGACACAGGCGCATCAAACGCGATGCGCCTGTTTGCATCCAAACCTACAATCACCCGTCTGGTTAAAACTCACCGATCGGCCTGTGCCTTCTCGGAGATCTTATCCTGTAAGTCCTGAATTTGTTTTTCAATTGCGATCAACTGATCCCGCGTGGTGTCCGGATTTCTTCGCGCTTCGAAATAGTCGAATCGCTTATCGTTGAGCTGTTTTCGCAACTGAACGGTATCATTGAGAAACTTTTGTTCTTTTTCCGAGCTCACACCCTGCGGAGCATTCCATCCGTAGCCGCGAGAGTGGTAATTTTCACCATACCCCATCATGCCGGGACCCATCATGCCGTAACCGTGACCGTAGCCGCCGTAGCCCATCATGCCCGGGCCCATCATGCCGTAACCGTGACCGTAGTCGCCATAGCCCATCATACCCGGGCCCATCATGGGGTAGCCGCGACCATAGCCGCCATAGCCCATCATGTCCGGGCCCATCATGGGGTACCCGTGGCCATAGCCGCCCATCCAGTTTCCGCACCCATATCCATCGCCATAACCACCGCCATAGCCCCCATGCGCGTAGGCAGATCCGGTAGCCAGACCAAGAATCAGAAGCGCAGCGACAAGTACTTTTTTCATAATTTCCTCCACTGTTCGTTTTGTGTTTCTCATTGCCGGGAACTGCGAATGCCTGATTTCGACCACCTCCAGGATTCGACGAGTTGCCATCGGCCCGTGTTGTGACTCTACCGTAGCACGAGGCGTGCCACAAAACGATCAAACGCACATCCGATTGATTTGTTGCTTTTTTTAGGAATAAAGCGTGCTGCCTTGAAAAAGACGCCTCTTCATATCGTCCATTTTCTGGATAGCGAAAGTCAACTTCCAACCCACCGATTGTCCAATTTTCGGCGGGCACCCCATCTGGGCAAGCAGATTATTTATTGAGAAGATTGGATATCTCCGCGCACTTCTCTCTGGCTCGATTTACCAGTTCCCGAGCCTCTCCGAGTGTCTCATTTTTATACGTTTCATCCGTGATATCCACCATGTTGATAAGCACGTTCTGATAGGCGCCCCAGATCCCGGTTTCCAGCGCCCGCGCCCCGACCAGGGTATCGGAACGGGAAGCGGGGTTGCCATGGCGGGCTACCAGACAAAGGGCGTCCCAGCCGCTATCGGCCAGCCGCATGGTGGAGAGCGGCACATCGGTGGCGGTTTTCAAACCGGCCTGCATCGCAGCGGTGCGCGCCGCCCGTTCCTCTTCGGTGCTCTTAGGCATCCGCACCCCTTCGATATAGCCATTGAAAGCGGAGGTATCGGCATCGATCAGGGGAATGAGCCGACTTGTCAGATCGTGCAGCACGGGTATGGCCTGCCGCATCCAGCTCTGCACATCGTCGAATTTTCGCACTCCCCAGGTCAACTTGGCGACCATCGCCCCCAGAGCGGCGCCGATGGCGGCGATGGCGGCTGAGGCGGAGCCGCCGCCGGGGGCCGTGGTGCGGGCGGCGATCTGTTCGATAAAGCCACGAACGGTGCTCCCGGCCAAGGGCTCCACCGGAGGCTCGGCGACGATATACTCGATGATCTTCTCGCAGGCTTGGAAAGGCGCCACCGATCCCAGGCCAAGCCGTTCCACCGCCAGTCGGATTTTCTGCTGCTCCTCAAAGAGAAAGAGGTTTTCTTTCTCAATATAATAGTCGGCTGCCATCAGCAACGCTTGCAGGGGCACCACCCCGACGATTTCACTCCCCGCCACGGCCAGATTCAAGGCGGCGGCTTCCTTTTTGACCTCCTCAAAGAGCACATGCAGGGGGGTCACATGATAGTCGGTGAGATTGACCGTCACCTGGGCGCATTTGTATTCATCGACAAACCACCCCATACCCTTCACCTCCTGCAACCGCCCCGGCTCCTCCGGCCCCCTGCCCGCCTCACGCAGATTGAGGGCTATCCGGTGAGCCTGATTCGGGGTGCCCAGGATATTGACGTTATAGGCAATGAGAAACTTTCGGGCTCCGGTGGCGGTGATCCCCCACTCCGGCACGAATTCCTCGGGCCCGAAGTCCGGTTTCCACTTCGGATTGCGCAACCGCTCCGCCAAGCCTTCGTATTCGCCGGCGCGCAGATCGGAGAGCTTGCAGCGGTAGGCCTGCGGGGCCGCCTCCTCATAAAGATAAAATGGGATACCGAGCTCGGCGGAGGCCTGCTGGGCGAAGCGTTTTGCCGCCGCCACGCACTCGGCCATGCTCACGCCGCTCACCGGCACAAAGGGACAGACGTCCATGGCCCCGAAGCGGGGATGCTCGCCATGGTGGCGACGCATGTCGATCTTTGCCCGCGCAACCCTGGCCGCGGCCAGCGCTCCTTCCACAACACTCTCCGGGTCGCCCACAAAGGTGTAGACAGTGCGGTTGGTGGAATGCCCCGCATCGACGTCGAGCAGTCGGCACCCCGTTGTGGAGCGGATGGCCTCGGCGATGGCTTCGATCACCTGTTCGTCTCGACCCTCGGAAAAATTGGGCACACATTCGATTATCTTTTTCATGGTCTCCATTTTCTTTTGTTATTAGACGCTCACCGCACGCTCATCGCTCTTCGTTGTCCAGGGATGAAAAAACCCGTTCTCCCTTTTTATAGACCGCTGTCACCGGAGAGACCCCGGCATGATAGGCGAGGATGGCCGGCGATTGCCCATCGAGCAGCAGAAAATCGGCCTGCTTGCCCACCTCCAGACTGCCGACCCGATCCGCCATGCCGATGGCGTAGGCGGCGTTCAGGGTCGCCGCCACCAACGCCTCGTCGGGAGAGAGCCCCATGTTCAACACCGCCAGCCCGATCACAAAAGGCATCGATTCGGTATAACTCGAGCCGGGGTTGCAATCGGTGGCAAGGGCCACCGGTAGATTGTTTTCAACCATGAAACGGGCCCGGGCGTAAGGTTTGCGCAGGCTGTAGGCCGTAGCAGGCAGCAGGGTGGCGACCACTCCGGCCGAGGCCATGGCCCGCAGGTGGTCATCGCCCGCTGCCAGCAGGTGGTCGGCCGAGCAGGCGCCAAGTTCCGCGGCCAACCCGGCGCCGCCGAGGTCGTTGACCTCGTCGGCATGGATTTTCACCCGCATGCCGAGCTGTTGCGCGGCCCCGAGCAGCCGACGGCCCTGGTCGATGGTAAACACCCCCTTCTCGCAAAAGATATCGCACTGGCGGGCGATCCCCTGCTCCATAACCGCCGGCAGCACATCGCTGATCAGCATGTCGATAAAGCCGTCGGGGTCATCGGCATACTCCGGGGGCACGGCATGGGCGCCGAGAAAGGTGGCAACGATATCCTGGGGTCCTTCCGTCGCCAGTCGCCCGATCACCCGCAGCATCTTCAGCTCGTTGTCTTTGTCCAGACCGTACCCGCTCTTGATCTCCAGGGTGGTGGTGCCAAAGCGCAGGGCCGAGCGGGCATGGGCGCGGGTCATGGCGAAAAGTTCCTCCTCATCGGCCGCCGCCACCGCTCTGACCGAAGAGAGAATCCCGCCGCCGCAACGCAGAATCTCAAGATACGCCATTCCTTCCAGGCGCATGCCGAACTCTTGTTCGCGCCGGGTGGCAAAACACATGTGCGTGTGAGGATCGACGAATCCTGGAATGCAGCAGCGGCCTTGGCAATCTATCGTCGTAACGATCTCGTCCCTGGCTGCCGACTCCGTTACTTGCCGCTCGGGGCCGACGGCGACGATGATACCGTCGCGCACCAGCAGCGCCCCTTGCGGCTCATGCAGCAGCAGCCCCTGTTCGTCACCCGCGCAAGGGACACCGGTATCGACAGGGGTGTAGAGCGAGAGGTTGCGAAACAGTCGTGAAGTCATGGAATGCTCTTTGCTTGTATTTTTCAATCGGCATCACCTTTCCCGGCAAAAAGGGCATCCACTGCCTCGGCGACCTCACGCCCATCCGCCAGATAGGGAATGGTGATCTGGTCGCCGTTGTCGTTGTCGCGGTTATAGGCGGCAGCCACCTCCATGGCATTGGGGTTTCGTCCCCAATTGCGACGGGCCACCCCGCCCATCACGTCCCAGGTCATGGCGGAGGAGAGGATCGCATCCACCCGCTCGCTGCCATCGAGCACCATGCCGAAGCCGCCGTTAATGGCCTTGCCGATGCCGGTGCCGCCGCCGTTGTGCAAGGCCACCATAGTCATGCCCCGGGCGGCGTTGCCGGCAAAACAGTGGCTGGCCATATCGGCGCAGACGTTGGAGCCGTCCCGGATGTTGGCGGTCTCGCGAAACGGCGAGTCGGTGCCTCCCGGGTCGTGGTGGTCGCGACCAAGCATGATCGGGCCGACCTCGCCCTTTCGCACCATTTCGTTGAATTTCAGGGCGATAGACCTGCGGCCGCCGGCATCCGAATAGAGGATGCGGGCCTGGCTTCCCACCACCAGCCGATTTTTCTGCGCATCGCGGATCCAGATGTAATTGTCCCGGTCCTCGGGCCGCCGGTCGGGATCGATGCAGAGCATGGCCGCCCGGTCAGTCCGCTCCAGATCGGCCGGATCGCCGCTGAGGCAGACCCAGCGAAACGGCCCGTAGCCGTAGTCGAAGATCGGCCCCATGATGTCTTCGAAATAGGAGGGATAGATAAATCCGTCGCGATCGTCGACCCCGTTTTTCGCCACTTCGATTACCCCGGCATCGAAAACAGCCTTCAAAAAGGCGTTACCGTAATCGAAAAAATAGGCGCCTGTTGCAGTGAGATGCTTCACCGCCTGGATATGGCGCTGCAGGCTCTCATCCACCAACCGGCGGAATCGGGGCCGGTCGGTGGCCAGGAGCCGGGTACGCTCTTCAAAGCTGACACCCACCGGGCAATAGCCGCCGTCATAGGCGACATGACAGGAGGTCTGATCGCTGAGCAGGTCGACCCGCACCTTATGGGCGGCCAGATATTCAAGCAGATCGACCACATTCCCATGATAGGCGATGGAGGTATTTTTTTTCTCGGCCTGCGCCTGCTCCGCCAGTTTGACGACCTCGGAGAGGTTGTCTTGAAACCACATCCACCCACCCCTGCTCGTGGCGGGTAGCGATACGCGAGGCGTCCACCTCGGCAATAACGGAAACCGCGCCGGCAATCCCGGCGGCCTTGGGTTGGGCGCCGCTCATCCCGCCCAAGCCCGAGGAGACGAACAACAGTCCGCGCAGATCACCATCCGCGGGCACACCGCACATCTTGCGCCCGGCACCCAGCAGGGTGTTATAGGTGCCGTGAACGATCCCCTGGGGACCGATATACATCCAGCCGCCGGCAGTCATCTGCCCATAGGAGGAAACGCCCATCTGGGCGGCGATCTCCCAATCGGCGGGATTGTCGTAGAGGCCCACCATCAACCCGTTGGTGATAATCACCCGTGGTTGGTCGGGGCTTGAACGAAACAGCCCCAGGGGGTGGCCCGAAGCCATTACCAGGGTCTGTTCATCGGTGAGCTCCTGGAGATACTTTTTTATCAATCCGAGCTGCATCCAGTTTTGACAGACGCTGCCGGTCTCACCATAGGTCACCAACTCGTAAGGGTAGAGCGCCACCTCGAAATCGAGGTTGTTGTCGATCATCAGTTGCACGGCGCGCCCGGCAAGACAGCGCCCCTGGTACTGTTCTATCGGTTTGGCGAAAATCCGGCCCGCCGGCCGAAAGCGATAGCCATAGATTCCCCCCTGGTGCGCAGCTCGTACAAAAACTCCGGGATCAAAACGGCATGATGGCGCTCGGGGACATAGCGCAGGGCATTTTTGAGCGCCGTTTCGGTCTGGCTCCTGGTCAGCCGGAAGCCGCGGTCTGGTGCCCGGCGGATGCCTTGAACGAACTCCGGTTTTTCCGGCAGCTTCTCATCGAGCTTGATGCGCATGGCATGAGCCGCCTGGTCATTGGTCAACATCGTCGACTCCCTCCCATTGGTACCGTTCACCAGCGCCTCGTCCGGACGCGATCAGGCGAACTGGTAGCTTATTCTTTTCTATTATCCGGATTCAAGAGTAGCATTTCAATCTTGTATATACAAGTTGAATTTCCTGCGATAAGCTGAAATTGCAAACAAGATCGGTAATGTCTAAAAATCATGCCTTGACATCGAATGTAAAAATCTTGCATGGCCAACAATTTGTATATACAATAGGACAATCACACCCCGGCAACCGCCGACCAACCATTTTACCTAACTAACCGATATTATGAACGAACTTGAAATCGAACCGGGACGACTCTCCCTTGCCCAGCTGCGCACCATTGCTCAGGCCCCTGTACAGATCCGCCTCGCGGAAAGCTGCCGTGATCAAATTGAAGCCTCGGTTGCCACCGTCAAAAATCTGATCGAAAACGGCCGGGTCATCTATGGCATCAACACCGGATTCGGGCTCTTGGCCAACACGGTCATTCCCCACGAGGAGTTGGAACACCTGCAGCGCTCCATCGTCCTCTCCCATGCCGCCGGTGTCGGCAAGCTGATGGATGAGGCGACCGTGCGCCTTATGATGGTGCTGAAAGTCAGCAGCCTGGCCCGCGGTTTCTCGGGCATTCGCTTTGAGGTGATCGAGGCGCTGATACGGCTGGTCAATAGCGAAGTCTATCCCTGCATTCCCGAAAAAGGTTCGGTGGGCGCCTCCGGAGACCTGGCGCCGCTAGCCCATATGAGTACGGTGCTGCTCGGCGAGGGCGAAGTGCTTCACCAGGGGCGGCGACTCGGCGGACGCGAGGGGCTCGCCATCGCCGGACTGGAGCCCATCACCCTCGGCCCCAAGGAGGGACTGGCGCTGTTAAACGGCACCCAGGCCTCGACGGCCTTTGCCCTCAAGGCGTCTGTTCGCCGCCGAAGACCTGTTCGCCGCCGCCCTGGTCGCCGGCAGCCTTTGCGTGGAAGCGGCGTTGGGAAGCCGCCGGCCCTTCGACCCGCTTATCCACGAGGTCCGCGGCCACCAAAGCCAGATAGAGGTGGCGGCAGCCTACCGGGAACTGCTCGACCATAGCGAGATCGAACATTCCCACCAATTCTGCGAGGCGGTGCAGGACCCCTACTCGCTCCGGTGCCAGCCCCAGGTGATGGGCGCCTGCCTCACCCAGATCATCAACAGCGCCGCCATCCTGCTTACCGAGGCCAACGCGGTTTCCGACAATCCGCTGGTCTTTGCCAGCGAAGAAGATATCATCAGCGGCGGCAACTTTCACGCCGAACCGGTCGCCATGGCGGCGGACAACCTGGCCCTGGCCATGGCCGAAATCGGGGCGCTCTCCGAGCGGCGGATGGCGCTGTTGATCGACACCCATATGAGCAAACTGCCGCCGTTTCTGGTGGAAAAAGGCGGCCTCAACTCCGGATTCATGATCGCCCAGGTTACGGCGGCTGCCCTGGCCAGCGAGAACAAGTCGCTGGCCCACCCCGCCTCGGTGGACAGCCTGCCCACCTCCGCCAACCAGGAAGACCACGTATCCATGGCCACCTTCGCCGCCCGAAGGCTCCTGGACATGGCCGAAAACACGGCCAATATTCTGGCCATCGAGCTACTGGCCGCCTGCCAGGGCATCGATTTCCGCGCCCCGCTGAAAAGCTCGGAAAGGCTCGAAACCGCCAGGAGGCTGGTTCGCGAGCAGGTACCCTTCTACGACCAGGACCGCTACTTCGCCCCCGATATCGCCAAGGCCTGCCGGTTGATACAGCAAGGGGTTTTCAACATGCTGCTGCCAGCCTCGCTGCTCCCCAGTCTGGACCACGCTGGAGAGCGGTCATGAGTGCGTCCCGGCAACGACAAGCGGTAAAAAGGCAACCGTCCAGCCGCACCGGCACCACGCCGCCGCTGTACCAACAGGTGAAAGACTACATTCTCGAGCGGATCAACAGCGGTATCTGGCAGCCGGAGATGAAAATCGCCTCGGAAACCGAACTGGTGGCCACCCTCGGCGTCTCACGGATGACGGTCAACAGGGCGCTCAGGGAGCTGACCGCAGAAGGGCAATTGATTCGCCGGCAGGGCCAGGGCACCTTTGTCGCCAAAACCAAGCCCCGCTCCGCCCTACTGGAGATCCGCTCCATCGCCCAGGAAATACGGGAGAGAGGCGGCCGTTACTCCTGCAAGGTGCACCTGCTCCAGGAGGAAAAGGCCAGACCGGAGCTGGCGCGCGCCATGGAACTCGAACCCTATGCCACGGTCTTCCATTCGGTGCTGATCCATAAGGACAACGACATCCCGGTGCAGCTGGGCAGCAGGTTCATCAACCCCACCGTCGCTCCGGACTATCTCCTGCAAGACTTCACCCGCATCACCCCCAACGAGTATCTATTGGGTCTGGCACCGGTGTCCGCGGTTGAGCATGTGGTGGAAGCGCTCATCCCCGAAGTCTGGATCAGGGATCTGCTGGAGATCAATAGCGCCGAACCCTGTCTCGCCCTCTATCGCAAGACCTGGGTCGGCTCGGTGGTAGCCACCTGTTCCACCTTTTATTATCCAGGCTCCCGTCATACCCTGGGTAGCCGCTTTACCCCCACCGACTCCGGGACAATCCAGGTCAGCTAAAAAAGGCAGCAAGAACGCTTGCAGCTCATTGGTTGGGCCGGCATTTCCCAGATCAGGCGAACAGTTACGTAAGGTTCGTAAAAGAGATATTTCATCCACACGCCATTTTTTTATTTCATGCCATCCATTGGGTAATTATAGTGCCTGACAGAAGCAAATTTTTATAAATCAGTGAGGCAACCGTTCATCAGATCTGGTAAATGCAGAACCCAACCCCAATTTGTACTCGTCCGCTAACGATTCGACCGGCAAAGCCTAACCATTATCGACAGCATTGTCAGGCCGTCACGAAGTGCCGGTGAAAAATTACGAGGTAAACGAGTAACCAACGGGAAGGTTCGACATCGCTGGAAGCATCTCCTCTAAGTCCGCGACTTACAGCCGCAATCCCATTAGCTTACTGGAGCATCACCCCCTGTGATATGTCTGATTAGTTAACACATCGGCGCACAGGTCCTTCTGCTGAACCGGTTACTCGACCGACCAACGATAAGGAGAAAAATGGTGTTCGGAGGTTTTCAACCCAAAAAATTTACCACAAAGCTGTTTGTCGCCGTGGTGGCGCTCTGCGTTGTCTCGATTCTGGGAATCACGTGGAATGCGATCAGGATGAGCGACAACGGCCTGCAGTCGCTCGGTGAAAAGGAACTCATCAACATGCACCGGGCGGTCTACAACGCCCTGGACCTCTATGAAGGCAACGTACAGAAAAAACTCGAGAGTGATCTCGATTACTTCCACCAGCGCGTAATCGCTAAAGGCGGCCTGATTCTCGCCACCACCACACCGGCCGAGATGACCGCTACCGATGTGAACACCGGTCAATCCGAACAGGTGCAGCTGCCGAAGATGATGGCCGGAGGAAGTTTTATCACCGGCCACAACGACATCACGGACAACGTGAGCCACAGTACGGGCAGCATTGCCACCGTTTACCAGCTCTCTGATAACCGCCTGGTGGCTGTTTCGACCTCTCTGCAAACCCACGGTGGCGAGCGCGCTTTGGGCATCGCTCTGCCGGCGGACAGCAAGCCCTACCAGGAGACCATGCAGGACAACACATTCACCGGCAAGATCAAGATCGACGGCACCTGGTATATCGCCACCTATGCGCCGCTGCACGACGCCGGCGGCAAGGTCGTCGGGGCACTCTCGATCAGTCAGCCGATGGTCACGCCGCTGATCAAGAAATATATACTCAATACCAAGATAGGCGACGGCTATTTTTACATGTACACCAAGGACGGCAAAATCCTCATTCATCCCACCCTGCCGGTCGGTAAAGACCTGTTCAAGCTGGTGCCTGCGCTCAAGGACTTAAAAAACGGGCTCACTCGTTACACGTTCCAGGGAAAGACCCGAATCTCGTATGTCCAGTATTTTCCCGACTGGGATGTCTACATCAACGCCAGCACCAGCCGGGAGGATATTATCGGCGGTCTCGATGTCGTAATGTTGCAGCATAGCCTGCTGGTAGGCGCGGCGATGCTGATTGCCGCCATTCTGGTTACCATGCTGCTGGTTCGTGCCATCAACAAACCACTGCTGGCGTTGGCGGAAAAAAGCGTCAAGGTCGGCGAAGGCGACTATACCATCGTGTTCAACGCGAAAACCGACGACGCCATCGGCAAGTTGGCCGGCGCCCTCAACACTATGGTAACCAAGGCCAAGGAGATGCTGGAAGATATCGTCAATTCGTCCCAGTCGTTATCCTCCGCCTCCACGGAACTCGCCGCCATCTCCGAACAGATGGTCGGCAACGCTGATGCCACCACCCAAATCGCCGATTCCTCCGAGGGACATGCCCGTGAGGTTTCTGACAATATGCATTCCGTCTCCGCGGCGATGGAACAATCCACCACCAACCTGGACATGATCGCCGCCGCCTCCGAGCAGATGGGCAATACCATCAAGGATATTGCGGAAAACAGCGCCAGAGCGCGAAACATCACCGAAGAGGCGGTGGATAAGGCCCATAAATCCCACGTTGGAGTGCAAGAACTGGGAGAAGCAGCAAGGGCGATCGGCACAGTCACGGAAACTATCACCGAAATCTCGGATCAGACCAACCTGCTGGCCTTGAACGCCACCATCGAAGCCGCTCGCGCGGGTGAGGCAGGTAAGGGGTTTGCGGTGGTCGCCAACGAAATCAAGGAGCTGGCCAAGGAAACCGCAAAGGCTACCGGTAAAATCAGGGATGCGATCGAAGACATCCAAAATCAGACCGAGGTCACGGTTGAGGATATTGAATCGATCGCCACGGTGATCCAGGATGTTAACGACGTGGTGAACTCCATCGTCACCTCGATGGAAGAGCAATCCATCACCACCAATGAGATCGTCAGCAACGTCGGTCAGGCATCACAGGGTGCGACCGAGATCAGCGAGAACATCTCCAACAGCACCCAGATGGCTTCCCAGATGTCGGATGGCCTCAGCCAGATGAAAGAAAAATCCATGGAGGTCAAATCCAGCAGTCAGCACGTTCGCACTTCCGCCGAGGAACTCTCGAAGCTCTCGGAAAAACTCTCAATGCTGGTATCCCGGTTCAAAATCTGATATCTTTGCACGATACGCGCAGTGAGGGGAGAGTACCTCCATTGTGCTCCTGCCGAGAAAGCGCCGCGCTTTTAAGCTTTCACTGTGGCCCGCCTGCAGCCCCTGCGACCCATAGGCCCACATGGGCGCAGGCTCGCGGGACCATTACCGAGAAAAGAATTCTATGGACGCACTCCTCCCGCAGATCCCCGATGGCACCGCCCTGCTCGAACTGGCTCAGACGCGCATGCCTTTTGGCAAATATGCGGGCTGCCGCCTCATCGACCTTCCGGAACCATATATCGTCTGGTTCAAGGGGCGCGGGTTTCCTGCTGGCAAACTCGGCAGGATGCTGGAGGTTGTTTACGAAATCAAGCTCAATGGCCTGGAATACCTCTTCGAACCCTTACGAGAAAACGCCCATGACAATCGAAAATCCTGAAGAAAAAAGATTCATGGAGGAACTGCACGCCATGACGGGCGGCGATATCGCCGTCTTGGTCTCGATGTACGAGGTGGGCGCATCCCTTGGTCTTGAGAAAAAAAACGCCTCGACCATGGCCGAGGAACTCATCTGGCGTGAGTGGGTGGAACTGCGATCGCTTGCCGGGGGCATCAGCATCACCGGCAAGGGGCTGACGGCCCTTGGCCTGGGAGAGGGTGAAGCCGCCGCCATGCGCCCCCTCTCTCTAGGTGGCGAAGAAGTGGCAACCGAAGAAGATCTCGCCCTGATCAAACAGATGCTGGCCGATATCAAGGCGTGCCTCTCCCACAGCGAGTCGCCCTACCCCCGGCTCGAAGAAATGGTTATCGACATCAAAACTGTTGAAACCCAACTTCTCTCACCTCGACCCAAGACAGCGGTGATTCGCGAAATTTTCCTCTCGCTTGCCCAATCCGCAAGTACCATTGGGCAAACGGATCTCGCCGCCCGGCTGAAGGCACTTGGCAGTCAAGCCCCCTGAGGTAGGCAATCATTACGTGCGCTTCGGCTCCAATCGGCCGACTGCTCGACTACTGCACTCCGGAATCCGTCCCATCCTGTGCGGAGGTTCGTTTCAGTCGTTGAATTAAAACAAAAGCCAGGGCCGCCCGCTCGTTTCTGCTCAGTTCGGCTTCGAGTTCCGCCAGCCGCGCCTGTATCCTCTCAGAAGAAACGGGATCCTCGCCGGCCAACCGTTCGGCTTCGGCCATTTGCTGCTCGTTGATGCAGTGCACGGATTTGCCGCCCAACAGCGGAATCGGATTAAATGCCACAGCCACCTCCTTTCATTTTTGGCAATGGAAACCCGGACAGCGAAAAACTGGCCCCACACCCGCACGAGGAATCGTTGCTGCTGTTATTGAAACGAAACCCCGCGGAAATAAGGTCGTCCGAATAATCTATCTTCAATCCGTCGAGGAAATCGATACTCGCCTCGTCGGAAACGATGGTAATATCACCTTCCCGGCAAACTACGTGTTCATTTTCACGTTGTCTGGCATCCAGCTCGGCGTCATAGGTCATGCCGGCACATCCACCGGCCTTTACAAGTATTCGAAGAAACCTCTCCTCACCGGCCCCCTGACGGTGCAGCATATTGCGGGCCTTGTCAGTGATCGTGATCGTCATATGGTCTGCTCCTCTTGGAAATACCTCGCAGAATTGTCACGTTATCTCCGTAACCGGACTCGTTTAATACAATAGTCCTGTTTTCGAAAAGGGAAAGATGCAATTTTGCGGCCCAAATCCTTACCCGCCCGCGGTTTTCAGGCAAGCGAAGCCTCCGGGTGCCCCAGGTTACCCGTGAGCGCAAAATGATGCTCTCAGATTCGCCGCAGCCGGTTGACATGCAGGTTCTGCCGCTGGACCGTGCGGGGATAGGACACCGCCGGTTTGCCGAAGAGCATCATATAACCGATCTCATGAGAGTCCGGGATTTGCAGCCGTGGCAGCAGCTCCGGGGCGATTACCGTCAGGCCCCATTTAGCCAAGCCGCACCACAGGGTTCCCAGGCCCATGCTCGTCGCCAGCAATTCGAAATAGCTCAGCGCGATAAAGCTGTCGGCCATCGGGGCCGGGCTCTCTTTGGGAGCGGAGGCGACCAGCAGGTGGGGAGCATCGCGAAAAATAGCGTCCCGGCCGTTTTCCCGGGCGCCTGCGATCAGGCTCAAGTAAAAATCCATACCTTCGGGCAATGTTCCGTTCTTCACCCTCTCATCCAGGATAGCGTAAAACGATTTCCGCAGTTCTTGCATGGCCTCGATATCTTCGATGACGGTAAACAGCACCTGCCGGTTATTGACCGCCGTCGGCGCATAGGCAACGCTCTCCAGCAAAGCGGCGATGTCCTCCGAAGCAACTGGCTCCTGCTTGTACCGACGTACCGATCGTCGCCCCTTTATCAGAGCCGTCATCTGTTCGCCTGAAGGCAGTTCCTGCTCTGCGATCAGGCTCTCGTCGGGGTCTAGATCCATCAACCGGAGTGCACCGGTGGCACACACCGCAAAGCAGTGCTGACAACGCAGGCAACGCTCTTCGTTTTCTCTGCTCAGAACAGGAAGATCGTCCTTCATTTCAATAAGCTGCAAGGGGCAGTCTTGGGCGCACTCCCCGCAGCCGATACACAATTCCTGGTCCACCTCAAATCGCAAATCCATTATCTTCTCCTTTCAAAGGTTATATTGACCTTCACTTCGTGCCCCGCAGTCGTTCGCTATGATCTTTTCCGCCACATTCAGCGATAGCAATTACGCCATGAAGATAGCTATCGAAAGTAAGTACGTTTTATTCTTCCCGCAAGAGATGGCGCACTGCCTGCCGCAGAATATGAAAACCATTCTGGGTCAGAATCGATTCCGGATGAAACTGATAGCCGATAAACTCTCGGCTCTTGATCGCGGCGATTTCCCTCGATCCGGGCAGCACCGCCAGCTCGCAGGCCGGTTCAGCCGCGGTGCCGGTTGCGGTAAAAGTATTGTAAAAACCCACCTTCTCCCGTCGGCCAAAGAGGTCGATCTCCACCTGCGTCCCCTGCAACGGCTGTTGCTTACGCGACACCGGCAGCCCCAGACATCGACAGAGCACCTGATGCCCCAGGCAAATAGCGAGGATTTTCTGCCCTTGTCCCAGCAGCTCCCGGCCAATGGCCATATTCTTTTCGATCTTGGCGTCGCTGTCGTTGTTCGGATTTCCCGGTCCCGGCCCGAGCAGGGTGATGTCGGCCCGATCCCGTGCATAGCGATACGACCGGTGGTCGACCACGGTCGCCGATATCCCCATGGCAGCCAGCATATGGCGTAGCATGTAAATGAAGTCATCGCCATTGTGGATTAAGGTCATGGCGACGCCTGCAAGCGCCGGATAGTGGCGCCCTCCGGCGTCCTGCTCAAAGAACCAGAAGTTGGAAAGGCACTGGTTGCGTCGGTTGAGGGTCTCGACAATTTCATCGTCATTAGCCAGGGCCGGCAGACGCGGCTTTCCCGCTGCTCTTTGCCGGTACGCCGTGAGCGCGCCTAAAATGGCTCTGCTTTTGGCCAGCGTCTCCCGCACCTCTTCCGCCGCCACGCAATCCCTGACCAGGGTCGCCCCGGCGCTGCACCTGAAATCGCCATTGCTTTCGATCTCCAAAGTACGGATAGTGATCGGCGCATCGAGATAATCGTCACCATTCGGGTCCCTCCCCAAAAGCATCAGAGCGCTGCCATAATAGCCTCGGGAAGAACGGGTATGTTTTTTTATAACCCGGCAGGCGTTCTCCACCGGACTGCCGACCACCGTCGCCGCGAACATCGAGTTGCGAAAGAGATCGATGCAGTCCTTGTCGCTCACACCCGAGAGCAGATATTCGGTATGGATCAGCCGCGACATCTCTTTGATGAGCGGCCCGACGATGGTGCCGCCGCCGCTGCACATCGCGGCCATCATCTTCAACTCCTCGTCCACTACCATGAAGAGTTCGTTGATCTCTTTTTGGTCTCGCAGAAAAGAGAGCAGCTCGCTCTTGAAATGGTCACGACACTCGTAATCGATATCCTTTCGTAACGTGCCGCTGATCGGGTTCATTTTCACCCGGTTGCCTTCCACCAGCAGATGTCGCTCCGGAGTGGAGCCGATAAAGTACCGGTCGGTATCGTAAAACAGAAATTTCCAGTAGGTGCCGTAATCTTCGCGCACCAGGTTGGAGAAGATGGCACAGGCCATAGCCGGGCCAAATCCGCCAAGGCGGCCGGCGCCGTTTCTCGGGATCACGAAGTTCGCCCCCTCTCCCTCCCCGATCTCCTCGCGCACTATGCGGCGGATAATCTCGCCATACTCCTCTTCGGAGTTTTCGTAACGAATTTCCCCCTCAAGCCGGATAGCCGCCTCGGGCAGCCGGCACAGTAAATCCTCGACACGGATGGTCTGCTGCCTGACAACCTCTATGGTGCGGATTTTCTCCCCGCCGTCGTGGACCTCGTAGCCGCGCTCGCGTATCTGTCCAAAAGGGATGACACTGATCGTGTCATAGCGCCTTGCATCACCCGCCGGCCCGCGCTTTCTGGGGATGTCGATGAGGCGATCGTATTGACCCGTCTCCCCCGAGAGAACCAGGATCTCCTCACTATCCTGTTTCTGAATCAGGCAAAAGGCGGAAGTACCCGATGCGATGGTTTCAATGGCCTCTCTCATTTGTCACTCTCCTTCTTAATGGTTGTGCCTGGCGGTAACCTCGCCAGGTCTGGAGGGTGATTGAAAAGAGAAATGGCAAAAGAAAAACCCCGTCAAACCTGGAGAAGGTTCGCGGGGCCTTTTTTGATTGGATTTTCAGCCTGGAATGCTACCAACTCCACTTGTGGACTATGCGCCAGCCGCGCCAAAGAGAGATGGTGCACCACCAGTTGCGTTGGATAACGGTGTTCAATCGCAGATCACGTATGCCACAAGGGATATTTGCCGAAAATCCGATTTCCATGCTTCTACTTTAATAGCTGATAATATGGAACGCTTTATTATTGTTGGACCAATTCAAATCGGTCCGATTTTCTCCTAGGAGCCTGTCAGATTATGCCCTTTTTCCCCATATCTTCGTTAAACTCGAAAAAATTATCCTCGGAATATTCAGCATATGCCTCCGGTAATTTTTTCGAGTTTGCCTTGATCTGAGCAAAAATGTCTATAATCCGACACGCTCCTAGACAACAAACAGCATGCCATACCTCGCTGTCAATCTTTTTTCTCTCCCCTGCCTTTTTCGAAAAAAATCAAGCCTCAGTCGCACAGGCAACCCAGGACAACGACCCGGCCTCCCTTGCCTAAATATTTTCCAAAGCGTATTGTATATTTGTCTGATAAAAACCTCAGTCCTTCAAGACGCCATCATCCCTAACGGGCTGTTATCTCCTTATTTTTCAATTCGTGGTTAATTATGTGTGGAATCGCAGGTTTTTTTCTTGCAGGCGGGGTCTGTGAAGACCGTGCCGTGATTGAAGGCATGGCCGAGAAAATCGCCCACCGCGGCCCGGACGCCCAAGGATTTTATACCGGCAAAAAGGCCCATCTGGCTTCGCGCCGCTTAAGCATTATCGACCTCGAGGCTCCTCCCCAGCCGCTCATTTCGGCGGACGGCTCCACCTGCATCGTCTTCAACGGTGAAATCTACAATTTTCCCGCCCTTCGCCGAGAACTTGCAGACCTTGGGCACTCTTTTTCCACCCACACCGATACCGAAGTGGTCCTGAACGCATTCCGGCAATGGGGAAAGGCGTGCCTCGATCGATTCCAGGGCATGTTCGCTTTCGCCGTCTGGAACGAGGTGAGCGAAGAACTTTTCGTGGCCCGGGACCGCATGGGCATCAAGCCCTTGTACTATACCCTTCTCCCGGACGGCACCTTTGTCTTCGGATCGGAGATCAAGGCGCTGCTGGCCCATCCGCGCTGTCCGAGGCAATTTTACGCTCCGGCCATGGACAACCTGCTCACCTACGGTTTCAACGTGGCGCCGTATACCTTCTTTCAGGATATTTACCAGCTTCTGCCCGGCCATTGCGCGGTGGTTTCCGGCAAGGGTTTTTTTCAGAAGAAGTACTGGGACATCGACATCAAGGCGCCTATCCTCGACATCTCACTCCAGGATGCATCCCTTCTGCTGAGAGAAAAGCTTGAAAGATCGGTGAACAAACATCTGCTCTCGGATGTGCCGGTGGCGGCGTATCTCAGTGGCGGCATCGATTCGAGCGCGATCGCAGGCATCTATTCCAGACTCTCCGCCAAACCGGTGACCACCATCAGCATCACCTTCGACCAAGCCGATTACGACGAGGCCCATTACGCCCGGATAGTCTCCCGCCATTTTCACACCCAGCACCATGAATTCCGCTGCACGATCAGCGGCGATCAGATAGAAAAACTGGTCTACCACCTGGAAAATCCGCTGGTGACACTGCTCAACCTCCCGCTTTACCTGCTCTCGCAAAAAACCCGCCAGGAGGGATTCAAGGTTGTTCTGAGCGGCGACGGGGCCGATGAAATCATGGGGGGATACTCCTATTTTCGCCTGCTTAAAGCCATGCGCTTTATCGAGGCCAAACAGGGCAAGGATGCCTATATCAACCTGCTCCGCACAATCTTCCCCCAACTGCAGACTCTGGAGCAAGCCGGGGCCCACTATCGCTACTTTCAGAGCATTGGCCGGACATTTCCGCTGCAACATCCGGCATTTCCGTACAAGTACCAGGAATTCCAGATGAAAGACCAGCTCTACAGCGACGAGCTGAAGGTTTCTCTGGCGGCATCTCCCCAGGCCAACCCGCTCTTTTTCGATCTCGACGATATCGCCCACCGCTCGTTTTTCGACCAGGCCCTCTATATCGAGACCAAGATGCGCCTGTTAAACCTCACCCTGCCGCTCTCTGATAAAATGAGCATGGCGAACTCGGTGGAGCTGCGCCCGCCCCTGCTGGACCACGAGCTGGTCAATTTTCTTTTCACCCTGCCCGCCCGGTATAAAATGCACGGCCTCGATGAAAAGCATGTCTTCAAAAAGAGCATGCGAAACTTTCTGCCGGACTCTATCTGCGCCCGGCGCAAGCAACCGCTGACCCCCCCCTCAAAATGGTTCGTCGATCAGGCCGGGGACATGCTGCGTGATTATCTCTCGGAGCCGCGCCTTCTCCGCAGCGGCTTTTTCAACCCCGCCTTTATCCGGGAAGCTTTGGAAAAACACGATGCCGGAGACCCCATGGATTTTTCCGGGGTGCTGGTGGTCGCCTTCTTCGTGGAGCTGTGGGGTGATCTTTTTCTTTCCTGAAATCTAAAGAATTACCGAGGCGCTTGTTGTTCACCAGTTTGCGTGTGGTGGGCACGAAACATCTGTGCCCACCGAGTCTACGGAGTCCGGTTCAAGACGAGGCAGGTAGGGTGGACACGTCGTTTTGTGCCCACTTGGTAACCGATGTTTGACCGCCTGATCGGCAACAGTGCATGCGAATGTGTTCCTGTCAGGCGCTGAGATTCACTTCCGTCAGCCAGAAATCATGCAAGTTGCAAAAGCTGGTTGCATACATTTTGCCTTTGAACCCTTCCGGCAGCTGGTATTCGGACTCCGGCTTGTCCTTCCAGGTAAACGTCTTGTCACCGACCACCGTTCCGTCTGCCAGCACCAGGGTGTGCTTGACGATGAAATGTTCTTCCGTCATGGGATGGTTGGGGGTAACGACCTGCACTTTGTTGCCGCTGATGTTCACCCGCGGCACGTGAATGGCTGCTGCCTTGGCCCAACGGCCCGGATTTTCAGAGGTATAAATAACATTTTTGTACTCGGCGTTCATCGGCTCCGCAGCACGAACCAATTGAGGAACTACGACAATCGTAGCGGCTGCGGCAAGTGTTCCTTTCAAAAACTCTCTTCTCTCGGTCATGGCATCCCTCGTTTTATTCGAATTATCGGATTGCGCCGGGTCGACTCCCCATTATTGCCGACTCTCGAGGGCCCTCCCCGGCGTGTACTCAATTGCCGCCAAAGACATACGAAGGCAATGTTGCGCACCATCTTCGTGACAGGTTACCACAACCTTATCATTCTCGAGAAATTTTTTCCGATGAGGCAGGCACTTTTTTCGCGATATATGCTTCGCTTCGTATACAAGAGAGGCTGCCAGGTACTGAGAGAACGATCAAGATGGACGCAACTTTGCGGTCGTAGTACATATTTGCGGACTACACAAGCAATATTGCAACCACCCAATACCTCATCTCAACTGTTGAATTCGCAAAACCTCGACTTATAATATCCTAGCAGTTCCATGCTCTCCTCGATACGATTTTCCCCTTACACCACGTCCAACCACGATAAGGAGGACTAATGATGGAGCGATTGCGTTCGACAGGAAAGGTCTTTCTCAGTCTGTGTTGCTCGCTCGGTCTGCTGTTCGTTCTAACCGGGAGCTCACAGGCGAAAACGGCAAAAGAGATCGATGCGAGCGTCGATGCCGCCATGGCCAGATTTTATAAGCAGGTTGATGGCGCCGAAGTATTCGCCAAGGCAGCCAAGGGCATGCTGGTATTGCCGGGGGTCACCAAGGTCGCCTTCATTGTCGGCGGCGAATATGGTGAAGGTGCGCTGCGTATCGGTGGCAAAAACGTAGCCTACTACAATATCGTCTCCGGATCCTACGGCTTCCAGATCGGCGCCCAGGCTAAGGATATCATTATCGGCTTCATGACAGAGGAGTCCTTGCAGAAATTCCTGCACAGCCAAGGATGGGAAGCCGGTGTGGACGGCAATATCGCCATATGGGATGTCGGCAAAGGGAAGCGACTTGACACGACCACCCTTCGCGACCCCATTGTCGGTTTTGTATTCGGCGTCAAGGGATTGATGGCCGACATATCCCTTAAGGGATCCAAAATCACCAAGCTGAAAAACCTCAAATAATGCATTGAGCAGTCGCGCCATTGTCGTGAGCGTTCACCAGCACTCTATCTTGGCAGGATCAGGCTGACGTGCATAGATAAAAGGTTAGAGCCCGTCAGCCTGCTCGGCGTCTTCGCTTGCCTGCAACTACCTATAGCCGCGAGATCGCTCGCAATGCATTGGTTTGGATTTGAGTTGCCCGTAACGTTGCGTTTTTTACCAGATGACTATTTCCCACCTGATTTCCCCCCTGCTGCGTTATAAATATATTGTGAATGCAAGAAAGCTCTGATAAAGTCCCCAATATTTGTACCTTCTGCCGTTGTTTTCCTTAAATGGAGACAAGATGGCATTATTCTCCCGCTCCCAACACCCGGATCCACCTATTGAGCATGCAATCGGTTGCTTCGCCCCTGAAGGCACGTACGACCTTTTTCCAGATCACCGTGCTCTTTGCGCTCTTTGCCCTGGTCATTCTTTACGGGGTTGAGTCGTGGCGACACTATTTCTTTACCGGCCTGGCCCGGCACTGGGATCCGAAGCTGATGGGAGAATGGATGGCCTGGAACGCACACAACATCCTGCATGGCCACTTTCTCACTCCCAACTACCACGCCAATTTTTTCTATCCCCACTCCTATACGCTGGCTTTCAGCGAGTTGTTGTGGCCTGAATCCTTTTTTTACGCACTGTGCTATTTCCTAACCGCCAATCCGTTCTTTTCTTTCAATGCAACCATGCTGTTTTTCTGGGCGCTTTCCGGAGTTCTGCTGTTCCTCTTGCTGCTTAGCATGGATATCTCGATTGCGGTGAGCGCTCTGGGGGGCCTCATCTACTGCCTGATGCCCTATCGGATGCCATATTATGTGGAATTCAATATGGTGCTGGTTTTTATTTTCCCCTTGATGATCCTTCTGCTCAAACGCTGGCTTGAAGATCCCTGCTGGCAAAACGGCCTCTTGGTCTGTCTGGGTTATTTCCTGTCGGCCACCTCCTGCCTGTATTTCACCATCATGGCCATTATCATCATGGTGTTCATTTTCCTGGCTTTTATCGCAGGCGACCGATCCCTGCTGCGGAATCGGAAGTTCTATCTCAGCGGCTGCCTGATCGCGGTGGGCGTACTGGTGATCTCGATCACTTACCTCTACCCATACGCCCTTCTTCGCATGCAGGGCGGCTATCAACGGTCCATCACCGACTATTTGAAGTATTTCGCCCAACCGATGCAGTATCTCGATACGACAAGCGCGGCGCTCCTGCACTGGGTCAAGACGCCCCGCCCCCGTTTCACCGAAACCTTTCTGTTCCCGGGTACGGCACTCAGTCTTCTTACCCTTATTTTCCTGGCTTACAAAGCTCGTCTGTTTTTCAGCAGCTCTTCTTCGACAAAAATAATCGCCCAAGCTATCTCGGTAGCAAAAGTCGCTCTCTGGGCTTTTTTCTGGTCGGTCATCCTCATCCACGCCTTCCGTGGATCGGTCGCCTGGCTCACACCTGTCGATCCCTATCTGTACCATGTCGCCTTCGCCTTGATCCTGCTCTCTATCGCCGGCCTCTTTTGCCTTGAGGATAACCATCCGACAACCCTCGTCCTGGCCGGACTGTCAGCGGCGGCCGTACTCTGCTTTTTCATCAGCTTCGGCCCCTACATCAGCGTCGGACCCGACAGCCATCGCCTCGATCTGGCGCGCGGTCCGTTTCTCGACCTGGCATCGTGGAATCCCCTCTTCGCCGCCGTTCGCAGCCTGACCCGCTTTTCCATCGTCATCCTCACCTATCTTACCGTGGCCGGTTGCTTCGCCCTGCACCGACTCATCCGTCGCGAGCGGCGAGTGTTCTGGGTCCTTCCAATTTTGGCCGCGATGATGGTCTTTGAAGCGAGGGTCATGCTGCACTACAATTTCGAGGACTGCACCGCCACCATGAATTCGCAGGTTATCAAGAAGGCGCAGCACTTGCCGGGGGAATACGTCCTGTTTGAATTGCCCATCGCTATCCGAAAAGCAGAGGCCGATATGGTGATGACGTCCATCGGCAGATTTCCCCTGCTCATCGACGGCTGGTCCGGTTTTGCCCCCCCCTATTACGAGAAGCTCTTTACCTGGGAGGAGGGAAAGTGGAGCCTCGACCGGATTTTACCCTGGGTGTCCGAGGTCTGGCCTCCTGCCTATGTGGTGGTAGACCGCTCCTGGGCCGGCTTGCTCGAGATGGGTTGGAAAAAGTCGTTCCCCTGGATATATCTTGAGAAAAACTGGGAGCTTATCGATAGCGACAGGCGATATGCCCTCTACCGGCAAAAACCGCAAGTCCAGCAGTCCGATACCATCGTACGACGGGTGCGCACCGACCTGCTCCGCTCCCATCCCCGCCTCTCTTTCCTGGCTCATAGTGTCGACACGGCGCCTTCAGCCTTCATCGTTCGTCTCAACCACAAGGCGGTTACCGGCACCATTCCGCTGACGACGACCTGGAAGCACTTCTCCGTTGTGCTGCCGGCAAAGGATATGGGCAATATCGAGGGAGAAGAAATAGATATGGACGCCGTTTTTACCAGCACCGCCTCCCATCATTGGGAAGTGAAAGATATTGATTTCAAGGCAGCAAAATAAGCTTGGCCAAGCGCCGCAATACCAAAAGAAAACGAGGTACATAAAATCGTGAGCGAAAAAGTCTGTTCCCAATCCGACCAACTGCAGGTTGCCAGTTCTCCTCTCACCCCCTACCTGCGGATTGCCCGCTTCGATCATTGGTTCAAGAACATCTTCATGCTGCCCGGCGTGATCGTGGCCCTGTTCGCCCGGCCCGACCTGCTGTCGACGACCACCATATGGCGGGTCGTCCTGGCGCTTCTGGCAACGGGCCTCATCGCCTCGAGCAACTATGTGATCAACGAGTTGCTCGACGCGAAGTACGACGCCCTGCACCCTGTAAAAAAATTCAGGCCGATCCCCTCGGGCCTCGTCTATAAGCCCTTTGCTGTTGTCGAGTGGCTGATTTTCGCAGCCACCGGCCTTTGCTGCGCCTCGTTTCTCGGCTCCGATTTTCTGCTGGTGCTCTTCTCTTTATGGGTTATGGGATGCATCTACAACATCCCCCCGGTGCGCAGTAAGGACAAGCCGTTCGTCGACGTTCTCAGTGAATCGGTGAACAACCCGATACGGCTGGCCCTGGGATGGTACGCCACCGGTGTGGTCATCCTCCCTCCGCTCTCGCTGTTGCTCGCTTACTGGATGGTGGGAGCGTTTTTCATGGCGATTAAGCGGCTAGCGGAATACCGGATGATCGACAGTCCCACGGTTAGCGCCAGCTACCGCCGCTCGTTTGCCTATTACAACGAGGAGCGGCTCTTAAAGAGCATCATTTATTATGCCACCGCGTTCGGCCTCTTTTTCGGCATTTTCCTTATCCGCTACCGCATGGAGCTCATTCTCTCCATCCCCCTGATCGCCGGATTCATGACGTGGTATATCCATCTGGGATTTGTTGAAAACAGCCCCGCTCAATACCCGGAACGCCTCTACAAGGAACGCGGTTTCGTGATCTACTGCCTGCTCTGCAGCGCGGTGCTGCTCCTTTTGCTCTTTGTACCAATACCGCTACTCTACCAGACGTTTCACGCCTCCTTCGCCCCGTGACAAAAATCCGGAAGCCGATCGCCCTTCCACAGGCAGAACCCGACTGATGAGAACTCAGGGCCAACGGTACATTTAAGAATAGAGGAAACCTCGAGCAATGGATCTGGCCCTTTTCGATTTCGACGGCACGCTGAGTTGTAAAGACAGCTACCTGCTTTTCACCAAGTATCTGTCTCGCAAAAGATTTTTAGGTGGTTGTTTGCTCCTCGCCCCCAGAATTTTCATGTATATGGCCAGGGTATATCCCAATTACAAACTCAAGGAAGATTTTCTCACCAGCTTCTATCGTGGCAACACCGCCGAGGATCTGCAAACCCGTGCCGAACGATTCTGTATCGAGGTGCTGCCGTCGATTATCCGGCCGAAAGGGCTGGAGCGCCTTCTCTGGCATCGAGAAAGGGGTGACACCACGGCAGTGGTTTCCGCCAGCCCACGTCTTATCCTTGAGCCATGGTGTCGTCGCCTCAAAATCGATATCATCGGTACCGAGCTTGAGGTCGATAGCAGGTCAAAGGTGACAGGGAAAATTGCCGGGATCAACTGCTGGGGAGAAGAAAAAGTCAGAAGGATACGTTCCCGCTACGCGCTGCAGGAATATGGGCAGATCTTTGCCTACGGCGACTCCAATGGGGATCTGCCGATGCTAAACCTGGCGGAACGCGATAGGCAATATTACAAACCTTTTCGCTAACTTGGTGTGTTAAAAACCTATCAGCTTACAAAACAAAAAAGCCTGTCGGTACACCGACAGGCTTTTTTTGCAGAGGATCTCTGATCTCTGTATTTAAAGCTAGGCCCGATTACCAGCCAAGCGTGAGGTAATCGTGCATCGAATTGGCAGCATGCCGACCGGCGCCCATAGCCAGGATGACCGTGGCCGCGCCGGTGACGATATCACCGCCGGCCCAGACAGCCTTCTTGGTGGTCTTGCCATTCATTTCATCGGCCACCACATAGCCCCATTTGTTGAGCTGCATATCCGGGGTTTCGCTGGTGAGCAACGGGTTGGCTCCCGAACCGACGGCCACGATACAGAGGTCGCACTCGAGCTCGAACTCGCTGCCCTCGATCGGCACCGGTCGGCGACGACCGGAGGCATCGGGCTCACCCAGTTCCATGCGCAAACATTCCATGCCTACCAGGCGACCGTCATCATTACCGATATAGCGGGTGGGATTGGTGAGCAGGAAGAGTTCGATGCCCTCTTGCTCGGCGTGATGGATTTCCGCGTTTCGGGCAGGCATCTCCTCGCGGGAACGGCGATAGACGATGCGCACTTTCTCGGCGCCGAGTCGCATGGCCGTTCTGGCGGAGTCCATGGCGACGTTGCCGGCGCCCAGCACCACCACATTCTTGCCAAGCGGGATCGGGGTGTCCACCCTGGGATACTCGTACGCTTTCATCAGGTTGGCCCTGGTGAGGTACTCGTTGGCGGAGAGAATTCCCACCAGGTTCTCGCCGGGGATGTTCATGAATCGTGGCAGTCCAGCGCCGACCCCGACATAGACGGCGTCGAACCCCTGCTCGAACAGCTCGTCAAGCGAGACGGTCTTGCCCACCACCGTGTTGCACTCGACTTTGACGCCGAAGCCGTTCCAGGAAGTTCACCTCCTGGGCGACGATGGCCTTGGGAAGCCGGAATTCGGGAATGCCGTAGACCAGCACGCCGCCCGGTTTGTGGAACGCCTCGAAGATGGTGACATCATGGCCCTTGGTGATCAAGTCGCCGGCCACGGTCAACCCGGAGGGACCGGAGCCGACCACCGCCACCTGCTTGCCGGTGGGCGCGGCCTTGGGCGGCAATTCACCGGTGCCGTGCTCGCGTTCGTAATCGGCGACAGAACCGCTCGAGGTTGCCGATGGCGACCGGCTCGCCTTTCTTGCCGAGGATACAGCGGCCCTCACATTGATTTTCCTGCGGACAGACCCGGCCGCAGACCGCCGGCAGGGCGTTTTTCCCCCATAGATTGCGGATGGCGCCGGTCATATCGCCTTGGAGCATCAGGTCGATAAATCCCGGGAATATCGACCCCGACCGGACAACCCTGCACACAACTGGGTTTCTTGCATTGCAGACAGCGGGCGGCCTCCTCCTGCGCCATCTTTACGGTGTACCCCTCAGGGACTTCAAGAAAATTGCGGGCCCGCACTTTCGGGTCCTGCTCAGGCATCGGCACTCGGGTATTGCGTTTTTTTCTTCTCTGCATTGTCCGCCATTATTCCCTCCATATAAAAAAACGATTCGCTCGTTATTCTGCGCTATCGACTTGTCCGGTCCGGAAGCGGCCTATGGAACCAAGGTGTTCGATTACGCCTCTTACCTGGCATCCCGGATGGTGCAGCAATCCTCGTGGCATTTGCGCTCTTCTTCTCTGATAGGCCTGAGGCGCAGCAGCAACTCATGTAGTCGACCATGTGACCGTCGAATTCCGGACCGTCCACACAGGCGAACTTGGTCTCGCCGCCGATGCTCACCCGACAGCCGCCGCACATCCCGGTGCCGTCAACCATGATCGGATTGAGGCTCACCAGTGTCGGCACATCGTAATCCTTGGTTATGTTGCTGATCGCTTTCATCATCGGCACCGGACCGATGGCCACCACCAACTTGACGTCGCCGGCATCGAGCACATCTTTGAGCACCTCGGTGACAAAGCCGTGATGGCCGTAGGAACCGTCGTCCGTGCACACCCTGAGGTCATGGCTGGCGTTTTTCATCTGCTCCTCGAGAATCAACAGGTCCTTGGTTCTCGCGCCGATAATGCAGGTCACATCATTGCCGATTGCCTTGAGTCCGCGGGTAATCGGATGCAGCACGGCCACCCCGGTTCCGCCTCCGACACAGACGACCTTTCCCAACTTTTCCAAGTGAGTGGCTTTTCCCAAGGGACCGATGACGTCCTGGTAGCCATCCCCGACCTTGATATCCCTAAACAGAGCAGTGGATTTGCCCACCACCATATAGATGATGGTAATTGTCCCTTTTTCCGCATCGCTGTCGGCCATGGTGAGAGGAATGCGCTCCCCCTCCTCGTTGGCCTTGAGAATGACAAACTGGCCTGGACGCGCCTTTTGGGCAATAAGCGGAGCCTCAATTTCATTGAGGATCACAGTTCCTTCAGCCATTTCCTCTCGTCGTACGATTTTAAACATATTTTCCTCCGGGTTGAAAAATACGGTGGGGCTCAAACAGGAAGATCGATTTCTCTGTTTTCGCCTCGAAAACAACAACACGCTCGCGTCTCGTCAACGATGAAAGGCTAATGAACAGTTCATTGTCGCCGCGACACTTATCCCGCATATCAACGTGTCCCACCAGGCGCTTTCCTGCAAACCACGCGAGAGGCATAGTCCAGCCCATCGCCGGCTCTTCACCCTAACGGGGCATGATCTCGTTTTTCGTAACCCTTCATGGCGTAGGTATCTGTCAACGCTTAGTCCTTTTCCCCGGCGGAGTCAAGACAGAAAATTCCTTACAGATGAATTGGTTAAATTACCCCTTTGCGATATCCACGCCTATCGCTCCAGTTGTGCGAACCCATCATCTTGTGCTCCACCCTTACGCTAGACACACTCCTCGCCTCAGCGTTTTCACCCAACACCGAACTGGCGAGCAGTATCACCCATTCATCGGAAATGTCAGGTTGCAAGGACATCCCGATGTGAAGAACGTATAGATGCGCTGTCAGCAGATACGGCACTTATCATAACAGATCGACGACCATCGTTAAACTGTTATCTGGGTAAACATCCGCCATTGTAAACTTTCAGCGGCCCATCTGCTCAGGCATGGTGCCGGAACGGCACACTGGAAGAATCGTCTTCAACGCGTTGGATGAACGAGAGATACAACGAGACTGGGTCGGAGGTTAAGCCGCCCGACACCAGATTGAACCGATGCTTGTTGCATGACCGCCGCGGCGGTAATGCAACAAGCTATGGTGTGGAAGGAGTTTTCGCCCCCCGCGAGAAGCAAAGAGTCGCGGAAGGGCCGGCTCGAGGTTTTACGGTTCCATCTCCTTGCGAATGGTAGCCGAGACCGTTCGGGTCAGCTCCAGTACTTTTTCGGCCTGTTCGGGAGTCGCGGTGCCGGTGCCACAACTCGGGGTGATGAAAGACTGCCGATACACGACTTCACGGGCAATGCCGATAGCTTCCAACTGGCCGGTCTGCTCGAACCATTTCGCCACCAGATCTTCGGCGGTGGCCGCTTCGATATACTCCGGATTGGTCGGAACGATGCCGCTGGCCAAAATCCCGCCTCGGGCAAAAAACTCCTTGATGTGATCGCCATAGAGAATCAAGCGGTCGAAATAGGAGTAGGCATCGTAGCTGAGGATGTCGACACCCGCCTCGAACAGCAAAGACCACTCGGTGTTGGCGCAGACATGCACGCCGGTAAGGCCGTTTTCTTCCCTAACCCCCTGGAAGACCTCCGAGAGGCAGGCGATGATGTCTTCTACGGTGATGGTAATAAAAGCGGAGGAGCCGAATCCCGACAGCCCTGGTTCATCGAAGAAGACAATGGCCGGCTCTTGAATGTCCGCCATCTTCCTGGTCTGCCATCGGGCTTTGAGCGCCAGCATCTTTACCGCCGCATCACGAAGCTGCTCATTGTAGAAAATGGCCCTGCCGGCCTGATCCACCACGCCGGTGCAGAAGGTGACGGGTCCGGTAATCTGCCCCTTGAGAGCCAAGAGGCCTTCACCATGCGCTTTTGCATATTCCAGAAACTCGAAAAAACCCCGGGCGACCTCTGTGGTCAGGGCAAAGCGGGACCCGTCGAGTTCGGCGCCACCCTCGGTGACCATCAGATACTCTTCGAAAAAGGCCAGGAACTCGGTGTCGAAAGAATCCCCTTCGGCATCGATAAACAGTTTGCCGTTGGCTTTAGCCACTCCCGGAAAGCCTGCGAGGAACTGCGGCACCATGCCTTCGCTGCGATAGGCCGGCAACTGGGGCCAGAGAGGCACTTGCGGAGTGTATTCAAATATCAGTTCGACAGCCTGCCGGTGATCCTTGAGCGGGAGGCTGCCTATCAAAAGAGGGAGACAGCATGGAGAAAATTTGGACATCATCATTACCTTCTGAAAGTGTATTCGTTCACCGCAGGGGCGAAGCGCCAGCCAAATCGATGAATGGTAAACGTATTCAAGCGCACCAGTCAGGCGCGATATGCACCATGGCCTGATTGTGCAGGGGTGGGAGGCTTTGGAGCATGCTGGATTAGGGGGAAAAGGCCATAATCCTAAAAGGTTCCCGGCAAACGTCTATTTACGGGCCTCATCCATACCAGAGCCGACCGGAAAGTTCAATACCGATGAACTCCCTCTCCACCTTAACCCAAAGCTTTGACGCATATACACTAATACGCTATTTTGGATAGTTTGTCGAATTGCAGCAAACCCGTCTGCCCGCAAGCTACGAGCATTCTGCTCGAAGTGCCCCGGAAGATCCTCTCATCTGCATGCTCACTTTCATCTCCATTGGCCGAGGGCCCGGAAGCTGGATGGATTCAATCGTATTTCCTGTTACTTGTTGCAATATCACCTGACAATGGAATCAAAAAGGTGAGAAGATTTGTGGAATAAAAGCGCAATACCAGGTATAAATCAAAACTAGATATGATTGGGAGAAGATAATGATCAAAGCACGCTGCCGCCGATACGAAGGGGGGGTATCTTGGCAGCCTGTTCCGGATTCGCATGTGCGCACCGAGATTATGCACAGGACTGTTCATAGCAGCGATAGCCCGATAACTCCACAAACATAACAGAGGGTAGAGAGACTAACCATGATTGTAAAAGTATTGCTGACACTGTCTGTTCTTATCTGTCTGGTTGGATTGTTTTTGCGGTGTTACGCTTGGTTTACACAGGGAATTCGTCCTTCCACCCCCTCCATTTCTCTTGCAGCAAGAATCGGCGCCGCCCTGCGAGGCCTGGTAAATACGGTCTTCAGCGGTCGAATCATCGCTCTTGGTAAATCCGCCGTCGGCGACCTGCTGCTGCAGCGGCGGGTACTCGCTAAATCCGGTCTGCGCTGGAGCACCCACTCCCTGATTTTCTTTGGTTTCATCCTGCTGTTGTTGATGCACGGCATGGACTCCCTGATTACCTCTCGACTCTTTCCCGATTATGTGCCGACGCAAAACCCCTTTCTCTTTCTGCGCGATGCCTTCGGGGTCATGGTGCTGGTGGGAGTGGGCCTTGCCGTCTATCGCCGGCTCACTCAGAAAGCCAGGAGGCTGAGGACCAATTCCAGCGACTGGGTGGCGCTCGTTCTGGTGGGCGGCATTGCCCTCTCCGGCATGCTGCTGCAAGGGGCCCAGATGAGTTCAGTCGCGAAATTCAACAGCATGGTCGACACCTACGGCGGTTTTACCGGTGAAGATTTGAAATCGCTCGAGGCATACTGGGTGGCCGAAAATGGTCTCGTCTCCCCAAACATTACCAAGCCGATCGACCCCAAGCTGGTCGCCGCGGGCAAAGAGATCAACTCCCAGAGCTGCATCGAATGCCATGCGCCAAACCACTCGGCCTTCGCCAGTAGCACCCTCGCGCCGCTTACCAGGCCGGCAGCGGCGATCCTGGGTTCATCGGCATCGGTAAGCTTCTTTCGCTACCTCCACGTTATCTTTCTGCTCGCCCTGCTCGCCTGGTTGCCGTTTAGCAAGATGTTCCACATTATAGCCGCCCCCATCAGCCTGCTCATTACCAGCGTGATGGGCAAGGAGAACAGCGAGGCACTCGCCAACGTCCTCAACCGGCAGTCGATCGGGCTGTCTGCATGCACCCATTGCGGTTCCTGCAGCATCGAATGTTCCTCGGGAATGTTTTTCGAGGCCTGGAAGAACGATTTCATCCTGCCTTCGGAGAAGGTGCAGTTTTTGAAAAAAATCGCCGCCGGCAAACCGGTGGACAAGGCGACCCGCAAACGCCTTCAGGAAGGACTGTACGTCTGCACCAGCTGCGAGAGGTGCACCGATGTCTGCCCCTCGGGCATCAACTTGCGCGAGCTGTTCGCCAGTTCCCGCTACGCGCTGCTGGGCGAAGGGATGGCGGAGAAAACCCTGCTGAGCCATTTCTCTTTTCCCCTGGCCCTGGCCCAGTATTTCAAGGGTGATCACCTCAAGGCGCTCAAAGCCGTGGAAGAGGTGTTCAGGAAAACTTTCGAGAAACTCGCGGACATCGCCCAGCCCATCTCGCTCAGCCGCAAAAAAGGGATTATCAACACCACGTACCGGAGCTGCTATTCGTGTCAGCGCTGCACCAACATCTGCCCGGTGGTCCGCAGCTACGACAACCCGGTGGAAGAGCTCGACATGCTGCCGCACCAGCTGATCTTCAGCCTCGGTATCGGCAACACCGAGCTGGCCATGGGCGCGAGGATGATCTGGAGCTGCTCCACCTGCTATCTCTGTCAGGAACACTGTCCCAACAAGGTTGAGCTGACCGATATCTTCTACACACTGAAAAATGCCGCACTGAAAAAAATCGATTCGGGAGGTAATGCATGAAATACGCATTTTTTCAAGGCTGCAACATCCCCGTCCGCATCAACCAGTACGCCCGGGCCACCACCGCGGTGATGAAGGTTTTCGGGGTCGAGCTGCAGGTTGTGCCGGAATTCAACTGTTGCGGCTATCCGATGCGTAACGTCGACGAAAAGTCGTACGTCCTGCCTTCAGTGCGCAATCTCGCCCTGGCCGAAAAGGCCGGGCTCGATATCATCGTCATCTGCAACTGCTGTTTCCAGAGTCTGAAAAAAGCGCAGAACGTACTGGCCCAGGATCCGCAGCTCCAGGAAGAAATTAACGCCATGCTGGCCAAGGAAGGGCTCCGCTACTCCGGCAAGGCCGAGGTGAAACACTACCTGACGGTGCTCCACAATGAGATTACGACGGCTGCTATCCGCGAAAAGCTTGCATACCGGTTCAAGGAGTTGAAGGTCGCGGTGCTGCATGGTTGCCATCTCCTGCGGCCCCGGGAAATCACCACTTTCGACGATTCTTTCGTGCCGACGATCACCCAAGAACTCATGGAGGTCGCCGGGGCCGAGAGCCTCGATTGGCCCGGACGAATGGAATGTTGCGGGGCGTCCCTGGCAGGGATCAACGACGATCTCTCGCATCGTCTGCTGGACGAAAAAATTTCGGGCGCCCGCAATGCCGGGGCGAATTACATAACCCCGATCTGCGCCTACTGCCACCTGCAACTCGACACCACGCAAATCAATCTACTGGCGGACCGACCCGAGGCCAAGCCGCTGCCGGTATTGCTCTATCCCCAACTCCTCGGTCTCTGCCTCGGTCTGGACGCAACAGCCCTGGGGATCGCCGAAAACAGGACTATCAGCCAGGAAAACCTGGCGATGCTGTCCTCGCTGCTCGGCCCGCCGGTGGAAGAAAAGAAAAAACGGCGCAAACAACAAGCCGCCGCCTGACCCTCTCGCGATAGGCCTTCTCTCAGACGCACGCCGCCGCCGCAAGGTTCTTTGGCTATCACGTGGTATTCACCGGTTGCCGTCTCGGACATCTCCGGGACGGCTTTTTCATTTTCTATACTCCAGAAGTGGTTATATATGTTATGGTTCGTTGTAAAGTGGTCGGTCGGAGGCCTCTTCGACCGGAAAAATCTGACTAGTGAGGAAGCTGTCGGGGTACGGCATGTACTCGTTGCGACGTTTTCCGAGAACCGAAGAGTCTTTCGGATTTGAGCATTTTTTTTCTCAGATCGAGCCCAACTCGAAAAAAATTACCGGAAGCATATACGTAATATCTCGGAGTCTCACTCCGTTTGCTTACCGGAGGATAATTTTTTTCGCGTTCTACGAAGATCTGGGGAAAAAGGGCCGAATCCGACAGGCTCCTGGCATTGCATTCGATAGTGCAATCAACGAGTGGTCTGGGCAAATATCGCCGAAACGGGGAAAAAGGCATCCCCCCCCGAGACAGACTCCCGGATACCAAGCTAATGTGGAGACCGTATGGGAAACGTAATAGCATTTGCAGGTAAAGGCGGCGTAGGCAAAACCACGGTGGCGACCCTCGTTATCCGTCATCTTTCCAACAGCGGCAAAACGCCTATCCTGGCGGTTGATGCCGACCCCAACAGCAACCTGGGTGAAACCATGGGGGTGGAGGTAACGACCACCGTTGGTGATATCCGGGAAAACTTCATGCGCGATCCCCAGGGAGTTCCGTCCGGGATGGACAAGGTCAATTACCTGGAAACGCTGGTGGAACAGGCCCTGATCGAAAGGTCTGCTTTTGACCTGCTGGTCATGGGGCGCCAAGAGGGACAGGGATGCTACTGCATGGTGAACAACATTCTGAACAATTTCACCGACCGGTTGACGGCCAGTTACAAATACCTGGTGGTAGACAACGAGGCGGGCATGGAGCACCTGAGCAGACGCACCAGCGGCAAGGTCGACATGCTCTACCTGGTGACCGACTACTCCCTCCGGGGACTGCGGGCGATACGAAGGATTCACGATATGCTGGGAGGTCTAAAACTCCACGTCAAGGACCTCGGCATCGTGGTCACCCGAGCCCCGGAACAGCTCGGTGATGCCTTTCTGGCCGAAGCCGCGGAAATCGGTATTCCCATTGTCGGTACCATTCCCAGCGATCCGGCGCTCCTTGAGTTCGATATGGAAAAGCGCTCCCTGCTCGATCTGCCCGACACCTCCGTGTCGGTTATGGCGATCGAAGAGCTGATGGCCAGAACGGGCCTCAATTAACCCACAACCACCATTTTCTTTGCATCGGCAGCCGGACCTCTCCGGCTGCCGATGCGCTTCCGGAGTTGGACCGATAAGCCGTCCACCTCTCTGCCCGCAAGAATTACAATAAAAAGACCCCCCTTTTGACCCAGGTCAATTCCATTTCCTCCCATCGCTATATACTGTAAGTATTACAGGAAAGAGTAAGCGTTCAGCCACCTGGAGGATTCCGGGCTGTTACTCCCGCTTGGCATGATCAGGCTGGAGTGCTGATGAACCTTTACAGAGCTTTCTCGCATATCGACAAGGAGGTACCTTCCATGAAATGCCCAGGACAGGATTCGCAGTACTGGAACGCCGAAGCCATTTTTGAAGTCGAGTGCCCCCGGTGCGCAGCGCCCGTGGAGTTCTACAAGGACGATACCAACCGGAAATGTCACAAGTGTGGCCACCGGTTCGTCAACCCGAAGATGGATTTCGGTTGCGCCGCCTACTGCCAGTATGCCGAACAGTGCCTTGGCACCTTACCGGAGGAGTTCGCCGGGGCCCGGGACAACCTGCTAAAAGACAAGGTGGCCGTTGAGATCAAACGGCTCTACGGCAGAGACTTCGGCCGCATCGGCCGCCTCACCCGAATTGCCCGCCATGCTGAAGACATCGGCAAGGGTGAAGGGGCCAACCTGCCGGTAATCCTCTGCGCGGCCTACCTCCAGGACGTCGCCGACTCGCCTCACCCGGAGGATCCCGCGGCAGATCCGCTGAAGCTTGCCAGAAAAATCCTCACCGGCCTCAAGGCGAATGAAACCATGATCGATGCGGTCTGTACGCTGCTCGATCGAGGCGGAGAGGAACACGAAGGGGCATCACTCGAGAAAAACGTCCTGGCAGACGCCAGAATCCTCGCCCGACTCGATGAAGAGTGCAAATACCATCCCGAGAAGGGTAGCGGGCCCGACGCCGCTGTCGCGGACAGTCTGGCAACCACCACCGCCCGCAAGCTGGCAGCCCGTTTCCAGGGAGATGCGGCGAAATAGAGAAGAGGCGCACGCCCCCTCTCTATTTTCCCAGTTTTTGCAGCACTTCCTGCCTGAACCGCGCTGCTTGCTCCTGGGACGGGATTTCCCCCGCCATGGATTCCACTGCCGAGGCGAGGTCGCCGGCTGTCTCGAATACTTCCTCACAGATGATCGAAGCCATGGGACCGATAAAGGCGACAAGAGCTTGCTCGAGAACATTTTGTTGTGCCGAAGTAAGCCCGAGTCCCCCTCCTCCACCGGAAGGCATGGCCGAGGCACCGGCAGATGCGGTGCTGCGATCAGCGCCCTCCCACTTTTGATCGGCCAGGGTAAGCAGATCCTGCAAAATCTCCGAGGTAGACGGCAGATCCATCGGCCGGGCGATAACCGCCCCCTCCTGAAAACGGAAGCGGCCGCCCTTGATTTCCTTCATCAGCGCCAGGGCCTCGCGGCCACGTTTATTAAAAAAATAGACATAGACGATATTGCCGTCTTGCAGCATGATCTGCACGGACCGGTTCGCCCTGGTCGAGATAAACAACGTACCGGTTTGCCGCTCGTTGCACAGCCGGCTGATTTCCGAGACGATTTCGGCGAATGGGATATGCGTTTCCTGATTCATTTTTTCTTCCGAAGCCTGTCAAATGCCATCTGGATACTCACGCCCATGCGCTCGATCGCCCTGGCAAGAGCGCCTATCTCGTCGCCGCGACGCGTTTCGCTAATTTCCGCACCGAGATTGCCACGGCTTATTTCCTCGGCGATCGTGGTAAGGTTTCGGATGGGGTTGCTCAATCTGCGAGCGACCAGATAGGAGGCGGCAAGCACGGCAATCAAGGTGATGCCAAGGAGCATTAAGGCATTGTTTCTGGCCTTGGCCGCGGCTGCGAATGCTTCGTTGTAATCCTGTTGCACCACCAGAGTCCACCCAAGCCCCGTTTTTTGTTTATAGGCGACGATTTTTTTCCCGTCCTCCGTAAAAATAAAATGATCGCGATCGATCCGGTTGCCGTAGGCAATCACCGGATTGGCGCTCATGTCCTGAAGCTGACTGGCAACATTCCCCTTTCCTTGGGCAATCAGACGGTTATTGTCATCTACCAGCATCGCAAATCCGGTGTGGCCTATCTTTGTCTTCGTTACCGTCTCGGACAACTGTTCCAGTGTCATGGCAATGGCCAGTACACCATCGCTTCTCTGTTGGTTGGACATAATCGATCGTGCAAGGACGAGGGCCGGTTTCTGAGAGGTCTTACCCATCAATACTTGCTGACCAATATCCTTTCCGCCTATAACCTGTTTGAAATAATCTCGGTCTCCGTAGAATTTCGGTGCTTTTCCATCACTTCGCCCAATGTTGTCCCCACCCGGCGCAACCGTAAATGCCAGGTAAATATACTTGTAGGTATCGCATATGGATTTGAGGATCGGATTCTGGCTCTCTGCCTCCATGGTTTTCATGTTCGGCAGCTCGGCATCCTGCTTCAAGAGCCGCATATTCATCGTCGTCCAGTCATCCACTTGTTGAGCCAGAGCATGACTGTTTTGCACCAAACTTTGGTAAACATTGGCTGACCAGCTCTGTTCGGCCTTATAGATGCTGATGTACCAGAGACCGCCCAGCGGTATTACCGCAATAATCAACATGGCCAGTAATATCTGATAGAGAATGGTAAATCCCCTGCCCCCTTCCTGCCCCGCAGCACTTGCTCCCATTGGTGTTTTCTCCGATCTTCAATAAATCTGTTCAGGTTCCGACAGCCTTTTCGACACGCATGGGTACGCGAGAAACCAGGTTTCTCTGCGGATGCGCGAGGCGTCATTCACCTCCGCTATTACTATGATAGTGGAATCCAGTCTCAGAGTAGTGCAATTTTTCGCGGGTTGCAATGAAATTTGATCACAATCTTGACACTATATGGGATATACACAGGAAAGGCGTTTTGCGGACAAGCAAAAACACCAAATAAGGTCACCGTCATCCGCTCTACTGGGAATGCGATGCATTTTGGGAAAAGACCCTCAATAGGTCCTACTGCCGCCCTGCCAGGGAACAGCGGGAGAAACGTTCCCATAATCGAAGAGTTCCTCCGAGCCTGAGGATCAGAGAGAGAAAATCATTTGCGAGTTAGGCATGCACGCCGGGTCGGCATCCCGCTACAGGGCTGCCAACTCTTTTTCTATCATCTTTTGCTCGCCGGCCAAAGGCTGCCGTTTGGAAATACTATAGAAATACCTGTTTCCTATCCTCCGGCTCCTGGTAAAAACAATGACCTCGAATTTTCCGGAATTTTCCGGGAATTCCTCCGCCCACAAGACTTTTTCCATCGCTAGGGAAAAATCGCTGCAAATGTGCAGCGCAAACTTCTCCGGGTTTTCGGAAATCGACATGCCCTCACCGGTCATGGAATAGATGCAGAGATAGGGTTTGAGATAGGTTAAGCCCTTGCCACCGGAGGTGACATCAAAGACTTTGAGGTTATAGGCGCCGGGAAACCAGGCAATCGGATCTTCTTCCTTGTGTCGCTTGCCATCCCAACTGTACCTGCCCGCAAATATCTTCATTGCATCCTCCCCTCTCTCTGCATCACCTTTGCCTACATGGCGCGCCGGTCCGCCATGTCGAAGAGCACCCGCTCCCTGGCTCGATCGATCCCGAGTTCCTTCCGCTTCTTGTCGATGTGCGCGATCATCAACCGTGCCATTTCAAGAGGATCGGAAGCAAATCCCCATTTACCGAAGCCCTTGTTTTCGAGTTCCTCGAACAGATGGCGCTCGATTTTCGTCGCCTTGGTAATCGGGAAGGTATGGCCAAAGACGGTATAGACCCCGCTGGCCACAAAATACTGGCCGATGGCGATCGCTTTTTCACTCATCCACTCCGGCGCGCAACCGGCAACCGGCAATTCGGCAATCGACTCCCCGAGTCCACCGGTCTTGACCATCTCGGCAAGAATCATCAGAATGCGGCTATTGTCCACGCAGGCGCCGAGACCGAGAACCGGGGGAATACCGACCGTCTCGCAGACTTCCGCGAGTCCCGCGCCCGCCATGGCCGCCGCTCCGGGCGTGGTCAACCCCGCCTTGGCCAGGGCCACCTGCGAACAACCGGTCTGTACCACCAGGATATCGTTTTTGATCAGTTCCTTGACCAGTTCCACATGGGAGAAATCCTGCTTGCTGCGCGGATTGGTGCATCCCACGACTCCCGCCGCTCCACGGATCCTGCCATTTATTATATTGTCATTGAGCGGTTCATATCCGCTTCTGAAGGCGCCCCCGAGCATATATTTGATATACTCGTTGGAAAATCCGTGAATGCCTCGGGCCGTCTTGCGCGGTATCTCGACCTTTTTGCTCCTGTTTTTATACCGGCTTATGGCCTTGATGACGATCTCGTCGGTGCACTGCATCGGATCGTGTTCATTGAGTTCGATGTGGGTCGCCCCTTCGATTTTGGCTCGATAATTAGTGGTGATAAACTCTGTTTCGTAACACCCCGCCACCTTATAAAGATCCTGTTTGATGCACTGAATATCGACGGTCATGGCATCCACCGCGCCGGTGACCAACACCGCATCGGTGGAGGAGAAGTTACCGGCATGCGGAATACCGTGCCGGCTGAGCACCTCGAGGCCGGAGCAGCACATGCCAACCAGGTTGATCCCCTTCGCCCCAGCCTCATGGGCCATCTGCACCAAAGAGGGTGCGGTAACGGAAACCATCATCGATTCCAGCAGGATAGGTTCGTGGCCATGAACGATGATGTTGACCTGATCTTCCTTGAGCACTCCCATATCCACCTCGACCTCGACGGGTGCGGGCGTGCCGAAGAGGATGTCCGAGATGTCGGTAGAGACCATCGATCCTCCCCAACCGTCTGCCAAGGCGGTTCTGGAGATTTGTTTGGTAATGTTCTCATAGTCCTGATCGACGCCCATGGCGGTCCGGTGCATCATTTCCATGATTTCACGCATCGCGCCACGGGGAACGATGCCCTCCTGACGCCATGACTCCAGGGTTTTGAGCGGCACCCGTTTCACCAGCGGGATTTCCCCTTCCACCTGGGTATAGGTGCGTTCGAGGTCGCGGTAGACATCCAGGGCGATATCGTGAACCGTGCGGCCTTCCGTTTCAATTTCCAGAGACTCGGCGACCTCTCTGAGTTTAACCGTATCCTTTATCTCGAAATCCTTTACCGTTCCGTCGATCACTCCGCGAAACAGCTCCAGCATTGCCATGCCGTGATCGGTATGGGCGGCGGTTCCCGCCGCAACCATCCGCCCGAAGTTTCGGGCAACAATGGTATCTATGGTTGCCCCGCAGATACCGACCCGTGCATACGGATCCTTGGTATTCATCCGGCACGGCCCCATGGAACAGTGCTTACAGCAGGCGGCCTCCTCGCCTATCGGACAGGGACGCATATCAGCGGCCCGATCAAAAAACAGTTCAACCCCATCCTTGCGGGCCTTGTAGATCATCTGCTGGGTCGATTCACTGGTAGTGATATCTTCCGGTCGTATAAGATCTTTTAGCTTCGCCATGACTCCCTCCGGTACACAATGAAAAGTTCTCTTACCCTGGAGAGGGGAAATGCGACTCACCAGGCAAGTGCCGCTCGCCGGGATGTTCCGGCTGCGCGCGGGTTGCGTTGTTCGCCGATGCTGCTTTTTGGAAACCTTTTTGCAAATGGGAACAATTCCCAGATATCTATAACTATTACTGTTACAGTGTAGGGTTGTCAAGCGCCTATGAAAATTAAATTCTACGCAACCACGCGGAGTTTACCAAAAGAAAAAGTGAGAAAAGTACCTGGGTGGGAGTGAGAAGAGAGAGGCAGGAGGTGAGTCGAGGTACGCAATAACCACGTACCATCGCATCACGCCCTGTGTTGCGGCTCAACGTCTATTTTTGCGAGTTGAGCAACGCCATGAAGGCATTGAGAGGCAGTGGTTTGGCGTATAAAAAGCCTTGGGCGACCGGGCACGCCAAAGCTTTTAAAAAGGATTCCTGCTCCTTTGTCTCAACGCCCTCTGCGACAAGGGTGGTTTTGAGCGACTTGCCCATGGTGATGATGGCCTTGACCAGTTCGGCTCGATCATCATTGGTTGTCACATCACGAATGAACATCCTATCGATTTTCAGGGCATCCACCGGAAATCCGGCTAAATAACTCAGAGAGGAATATCCTGTGCCGAAATCGTCGATGGCGATGGTCACCCCCATACTACGCAGTTTCTCCAGTGCGGCACAGGTTGTTTCTGTGCCTTCAAGAAATACGCTTTCGGTAATCTCGAGTTCAACCCACTCGGGCCGACATTGCGCCGCTTTCAGAGCCTGGCAGACTATGTCGACAAGGTCTCCCATCTGGAACTGCCGCGGGGAGAGATTCACCGATCCGCGTATTATCGCCGAACCGCGGCCGCGGTTCCACGCTGAAATTGCCGCACAGGCTTGTCGCAGAATCCATCCCCCCAACTCCAGAATCAAGCCTGTCTCCTCGGCAATGCCGATAAAACGTTCAGGGGGCACGACGCCCAGGGTGGGATGATTCCAGCGGATAAGGGCCTCGGCGCCACAAATCGAGTCAGAGGCCAGATCTATCTGGGGTTGGTAGTACAGGGAAAGCTCATTGTATTGCAGCGCCTGCCGCATTTCCGACTCAATAAAGGTTCGCTCCACCATGGAGGAGGTCATCTGTTTGAGATAAAATTGATAATTGTTTCGCCCTTGATCTTTAGCGTGGTACATGGCCGCGTCGGCGTTTTTCAATAGTTCTTCCAGGTTCTCTCCGTCCAACGGATAGACGGCAACGCCGATGCTGCAGGAGGTGAAGAGTTCTAAACCATCCACCGTAAAGGGCATGGAAAAAAGCGATACCACCTTTCTGGCCACCACCTCAATATCCCCGACATCCTGGACGTGAGGCAACAAAAGGGCGAACTCGTCGCCACCCATACGCGCCAGCGTATCGTACTCCCGAAACGTATCCTGCAGACGTTCACCCACCACGAAAAGGAGGCGATCACCAAATCCATGCCCATGGGTATCGTTGATGGTCTTGAAATTGTCCAGATCCAGCAGCATGAAGCCGAGCTTTTGTCCCTTGCTGCCGGCTTCGATAGCAGCCTGGCGAAACCGATCCGTGAAAAGATTGCGATTGGGCAGCCCGGTGAGAGAATCCCGATACGCCAGCGTATGTACCTGTCGTTGGTAAGATCTGGTGGTACTGATGTCCTGGATCAGGCCGGCCAATTTCCACGGCACGCCATCCTCGCGGTACTCGATGCTTACCGGGCACAGCACATGTTGCCTGCCTTTCCTGTCCGGGAAAGAGCATTCGACGATGATCTCGCTCCGCCTGGCGGCGAAGGCCCTTTGCAAACCCAGCATCAACTCCAGCTTCTGGTCTTGAGGCAGCAGTGCCAAAGCCTGCTTTGGCGTTAGATTTCTGCTCACGGGTCTATTGAGAATGCGAATCGCTCCTCGGGACAAATGGCACGTTTTGCCCAGCAGGTCGCAGTACCAGCTCCCCATGTTGGCAGCCGCTTCGGCCTTGTCGATGTATTCTTTTGCTTCCACAAGCTCTGAGATGTCTCTGCCGATAACAAGAATGCTCTCCATACGGCCAAACTGATCGAACTCGGGAATGAAATGCAAGTGATGAATATGACGATCGCTGCCAGGCGTAGCCCACTCAATTTGCGACGACATCTGCCGTCCTTCAGCTTTCACCTTCTGGATCATTTGCATATAGGCAACTGAACCGGCCCCCAGAATGTCTACCTTCTCAAGAGGGGCATATAGCACATCATCCGCGGAAAACCTCGTCAACGCAAGATAAGCCCTGTTTATAAAAACACACCGCCCCTCCATGTCGTGGCGGAGAGTAATATCGGAAGAGTGATCAACCAAAGTGCGAAATTCACGCTCTCTGGCCTGTTGCTGTCGATCGGCCTCTTTGAAGGCGGTGATGTCATGGCCCACGGCCAAAACTGTCTCGACCCGCTCGTCTCGGTCGAACTCCGGAATGAAACGGATGAGAACACTGCCGAAGGTCCCATCACCCACGGGTAGAGTGTATTCGAACTCCTCAACGTTTCCGGTTGCAAAGACGCTTTTGAGCTTTTGAATAAAATGCCCGGTTTGTTCGCCCATTGCCGAACCCTCGGCAGGACTTGTGCCAAGCAGCGCCTCGGGCGGCACACCGGCCTGTCGCGCCATGACCGGGTTAACATATACCCGGCGGCATGCCCGATCGTAGCGAACGATATAGTCCGGCGAGTTATCCGCCAGACTGCGAAACTCCCGCTCGCGCTTGAAGTGAGCTTCCTCGGCCGCCCTACGCCTGGTGATGTCCCGACCGATCACCAGTACCGTCTCCACGCGGCGGCCTTCCCCAAATTCAGGGAATATACGCATTTCGTCCCATCTCTTGATTCCATTCTGCAACTGCAACGGCAACTCGACCTCGACAGGTTCTCCGGTTTTCATCACCTTTTCGATCAATTGCTGCAAACAGGCCGACGCCGTCGGCTCCAAGATGGGATTTTCCTCGGGTCGACAGCCGAGAAGTTGCGATGCAGGCCTTCCTGCCTCCTCAACCAAGGTGGAGTTCACGAAAACGCGCCGCAACCCCCTATCGTAACGGGCAATACTATCCGGCATATGCTCCACGATGGCGCGAAATCGTTCTTCGCGTTGCACTGATTGCAGTTCGACTTCCTTGTGCGCCGTGATGTCCCGCATGAACACCACCACGCTCGCCAACTCGCCGGTTGCATCCTTTTCCGGAACAAAACTCGCATCGAACCAACACGTTTTTCCCTCCGCTGAGCTCCAGCGGAAAATCTCGCGGATACCGATACCGGTGGCGGCGACCTCTTGAAGCTTTTGCTGAAAAAACTCGGTGTCTTCCCCATAGTGACGCAACTCCACGGGAGTTTTGCCGAGTTGCTGGGTAAGAGCAATTCCGGAAATTTTTATGTAGGCGGTGTTAGCGTAGAGGAGGCGGGTTGTGGAATCATAGCGGACGACAGGGTCGGGCAAATTATCCACCAGCGTATGAAATGATTGTTCTTTTTCAGGGAGAGAAGGTGCAGACATCGCTGGGTTGGTTCCGTCACCGGTAAAATTTATGCGCACCGTGGCAAGTATTGTCGTCGTCTACCGGGTTGAGGCAATGGCGGTTCCACATGAAGCGGCAGAGCCGGCAGCACAATATCCGCCGGCTCTGTTCAACAGCAGCTTCCGCGCACAGGAGCCTGGAAGAAAGGATTTTAGGACTTGCTGTCGCTAAAGGCGCTAAGCTTTTCAGCCACAGCGAACAGCTCTCGCGGGGCGTCCTCGATGCTTTCAAACGGACGCGATCCCCTGCGGTCGGCGTCTACGATTTCCTGATGCTCCGGAATGAACCCAAGGATCTCGAAGTCGGAGAGGGTCGAGCGAATAAGCTCTTCGTCCTCGGGACCGTGAACCCTGTTGCCAAGAACGACGATATTTTTAATACCTATATCCTGCCCCAGCTTTCTGATCTTGTTTGCCGCCAGCCGACTGCGGGCGCCAGGATTGACCACCACCACCAGGGCGTCCACCGACCCCGAGGTCGCCCGGCCCAGATGCTCGACACCGGCTTCCATATCCATCAACACCACCTCATCACGATAGAGCACCAGGTGGTTCATCAGCGCCTTGAGGATGGTGCTTTCCGGACAAATGCACCCCGAGCCGCCGCTCTGCACGGTTCCCATCACCAGGAGTTTCACCCCGTCGCGCTCACGGGAAAAACGCTCCGGGATATCGTCCACCTTCGGGTTGAGCGAGAAGAAACCGCCCATGGTACCCGGCTTTGCTCCGGTGCGCTCGGCAATGAGATCGGACAGCTCGGCAATGGGGGTAATCGGCTGGTCCTCGGGAATGCCGAGCCCGGCTGCCAGATTGGCCACCGGATCGGCGTCTATGGCAATGACCTTATTGTCATGAACCCGGGCAAGACAACGCGCCAGCAACGCCGTGACCGTTGTTTTGCCTACCCCGCCCTTGCCGCCGATTGCGATTTTCAGACTCACGATATACTTACTCCTTAATTTTCAAATAGATGTAAGCGCTCGCCAGCACCCCATCCTGGTACGATCAAACCGACCATGCACAGTCAGAAAGACTATAGCGCTGGCAGTTTGCATGCACCAGGCCGAGGCACTATTGAACCCGGCTCATGGGTATTGCTGCATGTCGCCACCCTGTTAACCGGCTACCTTTTTTCTTGACAGCTCTACTTCTTCACAAGCTTTCCATCTTCATCCAATATGGCAACCAGGAAATTGTTTCGCGCCGCCTCCGCCTCCAATTCCTCGATATGGACAGCCTGAACTTGGTATTTCTGCCCTTTTTCCCTGGGCATGGTAAGAAAGCAGTCGTTGGCCTCTTCTTTGGTTCGGAACGCAGGGATGAAATCAACACCCTTCTCATCATCATGCAATCCAAAATACGATTGTTGCCCTTCCGGTCCGCACACATAAACAAAGAGCCACTGTTCTTCAATTTTCGGGTCTGTCTTTATTGCTCCAGCCATTTTCTCGCTCACCGATATTCTAATTTTTTTATTACAGATTACACCGTAATACATCTTCCACCATGAGGAAACGACAAAATCACTCAAGAATATACGAAAAAAAAAGCTCCACCTCATGCAAGGTGGAGCTTCAAACGCCGTGGTAACGCGTCTCCTGTCAGATCTCGAGATAGGAATCCGAGAACAGGTTTTCACCGGTGATGACCTTGACGGTCTTGACGTAATCGCCAAGCTCTTTGCTCAAGGTGCTCGGATCGGGAGCGGTTCCGTCCATGGCTTGATAGACGATATCGACGATATCCTGACGCTTGTCCTTGGCGATGGCGGTGAGCTGCTCGTCAAGCGGATCGGAGATGACCGACTTCATGCCATAGCGACCCAGCATGATCATGTAGGTCTGATTGAGGATCGGGCGCAGGTGCACTGGCGGTCCGTTGGAGATATTGGACAGGCCGCAGGTGCTCATGGCGCCCGGTGCGATGTCATCGAGCATCATCTGGAAGCTGAGCAGGCTCATGCACTGGGCCTGCTGGATGTTGACCGGGGTGACGATGCCGTCGACCCAGATCTTCTCATTGGGAATGCCGGCCTCGTTGGCGGCGTAGAGCAGCTCCACACAGAGTGCGGCACGCTCGTTTTCGTCGCGCGGCAGGCCGTCCGGTCCCCACATCAGGGCCACGAAATCCGCCTCGTATTTGGCGGCGATGGGCAGCATCTCGGTATAGCGCTCGGGCCGGGCCATGATGGAGTTGACGATATGGGATTTACTGCACGGTTTGAGTACTTTCAATCCTTCCTCGATTGCCTTGATATTGGAGGTATCGAGAAGCAGAGGAATATCAGGCACCACTTCCTGCACGACCTGACAAACCCATGGCATCAACTCATGGCCGTCCTTTTTCGCCGGTCCGAGGTTAATGTCGATGTAATCCATGCCCTTTGCTTTCTGATCGAGGGCCTCTTCCTGGATTGGTTTGGGATCACGTTCCTTGAATGCCTTTCCTATTTTTGTGGAAATTACATTCAAGCTTTCGCCAAAAAGAATCATGGTACTCCTCCGTTACTAAGTTCATTGCGGGCGCCACTGTACGCAGGGCATCCAGAAAGGACGGGGGCGATAGCCTCCGCCCCCGCAATTTTCAAGTGGCCACCGGGCGTCCGGCGCCCAGCGGGGATCGCTTCCGAGTGTTATTGCCGGGCTTTGAGAAAACCTGCCAGGTGCGCAGCTTCCCTGGGACCTACGGTTATGGTCCAACCGGACAATTCCTCTTCCACGTCACCGGCGATGGCCGCGGCATAACCGGGGATAATCAGCTCGGTGTGCTTCACCTTATCAGCTATGCCGCATTTTTTCACGAACAGGCCGACATCGTCACCGCCGAATTTTCCGGCGGCCCAAGCCGTCATCACCGAGAGGCCCTCGGAATCCTTAATCAGCAGCCAAGCCGGGACCTTGCTCGCCTCGATCTCACCGCAAACGATGAAGTAGGTGAGCGCGAAGTTGGTGGTGACCAGTACGGGTGAATTCTCGTCCGGGCTGCCGATCTCGTAGATGCCCTCGGTAACCGTCATCGGCCGCTGTGGATCGGTGAAGACATTGAGTCGCTCGAGCAGCAGCGGGAACATCACTTCGGTGCTCAGATCGGAGAGGACCACAATGCCTGCATACTTGGAGATGAACATGCCGCCGAGAAGCGCTTCCATATCCAGATTGGATGCCATCTCGCAGGGGAAGACGATGGTCGGAAAGCCCAAGGAACGATTGGAGTCTTTCAAGGCCGCGCGCCGAATCGCCACCTGATCCTGCAGGCACTGCTTGATTTCCCTGCTGCCGGTGTCGATGACCAGGTCTTTGAGTCCCATGCCGGTCAACTTATCGGTCAAGGCGATGATGCCATCGATCGAATCGGCTTTCACCGCCAGCGGGAGATCGTTATCCAGAGCGATCTTGCCCATGGCATCGGCATTGGCCTCGGTAGCCGCATAGACAAGAGGCCGTTTAAAGCCGCAAACCGCAACCGCAACCTCGATCACCGCGGGATCCTCACTCTGCAGGATCAGGTTGAATTCCGAGGTCTCGGCGATCTGCTTGGCCAGGGCCGCAAACGCGTCCTTGTTGCCGCCCACGTCTTTCAAAGCAACTAGCTCGGGACGCAGATTGAGGCCCACGCGCTCGTACTGCAGGGCATTCCATACCTTCAATTTGGCTTCGACATCCGCCGCGGCGGTGTCGGAGGCGATGGTTCCGGCGAAGAGGGTTTGGTTATAAAAGGTCTTCTCATGACGGTACATAACCGTCTCACCACCGGTGGTCGCCTTGCGCACGCCTTTTCCGAGGACAACGGGACGAATAGGCGGAGCCGAGGCCTCTGCCAGCTGTGCCCTGGCCTCGTCGGAAACATAGGGGCAGGAATCCAGCTCGGCTTTACCCGAAGCCAGATTCATGGCAAAGGCAAGACAGGTGGGGACACCGCATTCCTTACAGTTGGTTTTAGGCAGGAGCTTGAATATTTGTATACCTGTTAACGCCATTTGGATTGTCTCCTTATAAATAATTCACGCTTTTACGTCCGCCCCGGGCCGGGGACCGCGCCTTTACCCCGGGACGGACAGCCGGCAGAGCGATCAGCCGATCAGCGGCTCCATGCTCATAGCGGGATGACCTTTCTCCTGGAGCCAGGGCAGAATCTCCTCTTCGGTGATACCAACGGTCTCGTCGGCGATCATATCGACGAAGTTCTTCACGCCCATCTCCTCGCCGCGAGCGTTCAGCCGGTCGCGGATCTCGTCCTTGAGTATCTTCGGCATCCAGACCATGCGCAGGACGCCGCCATCACCGATGATGAACTTCTTCTGGGTGATGTTGAATTTGGAGTGGCCGACAAAACCGGGCGAGGAGGCGCCGCCGCCCATGACACCGGCCAGGGTGGTGAACTTCATACCTGAAGGCGTTTCACCGGCATAGTCGCGGTTGACGGTCATGACCCCGTTGCAACTCGGCAGCATGGCAGCGATACACTCGCAGCAACCGCAGGTGGTCATCGGAGCGTGAACCATGGAGTAGAAGTTATAGGTATCGATAGCACCTTTGGAGGCGATTTTGATGAATTCGTCAACGCCCTCGAAGCGGCCAAGTTTCGGATCGAGCAACTTGCCTTTCTTCACCGGCTGGTTCGGGCCGGTCGGGTTGATCTCAAAAGACGCCTTGCAGTCCATCCAGTTGTAGGCGCCACAGAGACCGGTTCTCTCCGGGCTGACAGTACAGACATGGCTCGGTGCGAAAGACTGGCAGAGGCTGCAGGAGTAGAAGGTTTCCACATCCTCGTCGGTCATGGTGTCGACACGCTCATCACGGGTCTTGTACTCGGATCGGGCCCACCCGGTGAGCTTGTCGACATCTTCTTTGTCGGTATAAAGCGTTACTTGAACCTTATCGATGATCTTCTGGAAATCCTGATGGAACTTGGCATGCAGCACAACGCCGATATCTTTCAAGGTAAAGCCTTTTTCCACCGCGGCCTTGCTGATACGGACCCAGGAAATGTCCCTCTGGCCGATATGCATGATACCTTGGATGTAGTTGACCAGGTGATGGATCTGGCGTTCCATGATCGGCTCGAAATCGGGCTGGAACTCGCGACCGGCGATCTGCACGAAGATACCCAGCGGCAGTACGTCGCGCTCCTTCATGTCGCCGATATCCTTGCCCTTGACGACGACCTTACCGTCCTCGATCTCGTTCATCTCGGCCATCTTCACCAGCTCGGTACACTGGGTCTTGCCACCGCCCATCTGACCAAAGAGATCACCGCCGCGCACACGCTCGCCCTCAAAAGCCGGGCCGAAGGCGCAGGGAATGTCGATCTCGGTGATATTGATCTTCAAGCCACGAACCTCAACGGATTTCTGGCAGATCTCATCGTGGGGCACATTGGCGACCACATGCTCGTAGGTACAGATACCGGTGGGCAGGATCTCGGGAATGTCGGTGTCGGCCAGGGTCGGGAAACCCCAGTTGACGCAACCGGCGGCGGCGACCGCCCACTCGGTGCCGACATCGCCCAGGGCATTGACGAAGGCGAAGATACGGTTTTTGTTGTACATCAGCATCTTGCGATAGTCGCCGGGCTGAACACCGCCGAACGCCATGGCCGCCCTGTTGGCAAAGCCGAGGGCGAAGACGGCCGAGGAAATATCCGGACCGAACGGCACGATACGGGTGTTCCAGCCAACCTGCATGCCGGCGTCAAGACACTGTTGGATAATGGTCTTGCCATTATGGTTGGCCGCACAGAAGATATACAGACTCTTCTTCTGGTAATCCTCGACGATCATTTTGGCGATCTCGGGATTCGGGGCGGCGCCGACAATGGCGGCAAAACCGGGAGCGGAGCCGTCGACGAACTCGACGCCGCGCTTCCTGAGGATGGTATCGTCGGCAGGGCCGACCCACAATTTACCGGCTTCGATGTCCGGATCTTCCTGGGCTATATAGAAATCGGGATCGTTGAGGATCCTCAGGGCTTCCTTGATCTCGTATGCGAAGATACCGGCCATGCCGGCGTCCAGCAGCGGTCCGAGATAGGGAAGATGATTATGACCTTTCAAATGCGGCGGCAGCAGCCCGCGGGCAAATTCCAGAGGCTTTTTCAGGTCCTCCAGAGTCTCCACTTTCATACCGGTCAGAGAATAGATGACCGGCAGATAATAGGCGGTGTTCCCAAAGCCGACCTTGGTGGATGCGTCATAGGTCTGCAGGGCTCTTTCAAGCTCGCCTTCCACCTGGGATACGACTTTATAGCCGCCCTGAATCGCTGCAAATGCTACTAATCTAGACATGCTTTCCTCCTTCTTTGAGGATTAAGGTATAATCTGTTTTTTCGTATCTGCGGATATCAGTCCATGCCGAGGGCTTGCCTGTCAGCCATATCCATGAGAACCCTCTCGCGCGCCTTGTCGATGCCCAGCGCTTTGCGCTTCGCGTCGATATGGGCAATCATCTTGTGGGCATGCTTGATCGGATCGGCCTCGCAGTCCCACATGCCGCCATACATTTTCTCCATCTCCTTGTAGAGATAGTCCTGCAGGACCGGAGCCCCTTCGAGCGGCAGGTGGTATCCGAAGACGGTGTAAACACCGGAGGAAACAAAGTACTGTCCAATTGAAATCGCTTTCTCGCTCATCCATTCCGGAGCGCTGCCTGCAGCCGGCAGATCCGAAATGTCGTTACCCAGACCACCAGCCTTCACCACCTCGGTGGCAGCCAGCAGGATGCGGCTGTTGTCGACGCAGGAGCCGAGATGGAGCACCGGCGGGATACCAACCGTCTCACAAACCTCGGCCAGACCGGGGCCGCAATGCACGGCGGCGGCCTCAGGGGTCAGCAACCCTTCGATACCGGCGGCGATGGCGGAACATCCCGTGGTGAGGACGATGACGTCGTTTTTGATGAGTTCCTTGATTATCTTGATGTGGGCTTCGTTGTGCTTGGTGCGGGCGTTGTTGCAACCCACCACACCGGCGATGCCGCGAATACGGCCGTTGATGATGTTGTCATTTAAGGTGTAGTAGTCGCCGCGGAAGGTGCCGCCCAGATGATACTGGATCGACTCCACGCCAAAACCGGCAATCTGCTTGGTTTTGTGCTGCGGAATCATGATCTCGGCGCCGCGGTTCTGGAAGTTGTCGATCGCCATCTTGACGATGCGCTTGGCGTCTTGCATCGCATAGTGCTCATCGAACTCGATATGGATGACGTTATCCTGCTCCATCTTGGCGATCGGATGGGTAGTGATCAGTTTGGTATGGAAACACTTGGCGACGTTGGCCAGGTTCTGGAAGACGCACTGGACGTCGACTACCATCGCATCACAGGCGCCGGTGATGATGGCCAGCTCTTGCTGCAGGTAGGTGCCTGCCGGCGGCACGCCGTGGCGCTGCAGGATCTCGTTGGCGGTACAGCAGATGCCACCGAGCTGAATCCCCTTGGCGCCCTTCTCCTTGGCGTAACCGATCATCTCCTGGGACTGGGCGGCGGCGACGATCATCTCGGAGAGCAGGGGCTCATGGCCGTGGACGATGATGTTGACATGGTCGGCCTTCATAATGCCGAGGTTGGCTTCGGACTGCAGCGGCGACGGGGTGCCGAACATCACGTCCTGCAGGTCGGTGCCGATCATCGAACCGCCCCAGCCGTCGGCCAGCGAGGCGCGGGCGCCCTGTTTCATCAGGTTTTTGTAATCCTGATCCACACCCATATGGGTGCGATGCATGATCTCGACGATCTCTCGGTCGATCGCCCGGGGCTTGACACCCATTTTCTCCCATTTTTCCTGCAGGGGCTTGGGAGCGCGCTTGAGGTAGTGCAGCGTACCGCCGTTTTTACCGAACTCGGCGACAGCGGCCTCGGCCACACCGAGGGCGATTTCGTCGATATTGCGATCCATCGTTTTTCCATCCACCTCGACGGTGGTGGCCACGCCGTAATAGGGCGCGATCTGGATGAGCTTTGCCGCATCCTTGATCTTGTAATCCTCGGTCTCCTTCCTGGCTACGGAGAGGAAGGTTTCGGCAACGCCGCGGCCGTGATCGGAGTGGGCGGCCGCGCCGCCTGCGATCATGCGGATGAAGTTCCTGGCGGCGATGGTGTTGGCGGTGGCACCGCACAGTCCTTTGCGGGTATCCTCACCTTTGATGCCGTCTTTGGGGAGCGGCAGGCGGCATGGTCCCATTGCGCAGTTCTTGCAGCAGATACCCTGCATGCCGATTGCGCACGGTTTCATGGTGACGGCCCGGTCGAAAACGGTTTCTATCTGAAGCTGCTGGGCGCGGCGGATCATTTCCTGGGTCGATACTTCAATCGAAGCTTCCATCGGATCTGCTAGTTTGGGAGCTTTCGCGGGTGCTTTTGTTGCTTCTGCCATCAGAGGTTCCTCCTCATGTATGTTTGTAGCTTATAACGCTTGCACAGACGTATCTTGACCTTGCAACGGCCCACCTATCGCTTGTGGAATCTGTTCAGCATCTCGAGAATCTTCTCTTGAACCGTGAGCTGAACGGCCGCAGGCGTCATTTTCTCTTCGCCGGCCGGAGCGCTGGCCCTGGTAGCAGCGTGCTCTGCGCGTTCCTTGGCGCGCTGCGCTCTGAGGGTGGCTTCTTCCGCCTCGCGTTTTTCTTTTGCCTCGGCAGCGGCCTTCACCTCGGCCTCCTCCTTGGCCTTGGCTTCAGCGGCGGCCTTGGCGGCGGCATCTTCCTTGGCTTTGGCTTGCGCAGCGGCTTTCGCCTCGGCATCGGCCTTGGCCTTGGCCTCTGCATCCGCTTTGGCTTTTGCTTCCGCTTCAGCCTTTGCCTTGGCTTCGACCGCTGGATCTACTGCGGCAGCGGCAGGCTTTTCGGCCTTCGGTGCCGGTTTGGCTTCGGCTTTAGGAGCGGCAGCGGGCTCGGCGGGTTTGGCCGGAGCCGCTTTCCCGGCGGCCGGGGCAGCCGGCTTAGCGGCGGCAGGTTTGGCTTTCTTTTCTTCCTCGATGGTCAGATCCAGGGCCGGGGCCAAAGCGGCGAAATCCACCTGAACATCGGCCATCCGCTTGCTGATCGGCGCCGTATCGGCGAGAGAACCGCCATCGGCCAGGGCCTTTATAAAGTCTTTGGCGAGCCGGATCGATTCCGGATGCCGCATGATAAGGATGTTGGAGCCGGCCATCAGGTAAGCGACAGCGCCGACCGCCTCCATCAGGATGCCGCGGCGCTCGGGATCGCCCAGAAGCGGGGCGTCTTCGAGGGTCTGCTTGGCTTCCTTGCATTTCCAGACTTCGTTGCCGAGATTGTTGATCATCGGGAACTGCAGCTTGGCATCACCCTGGGTCATGGCGGCAAGGGTGAGACGCTCCATAACGGAATAGGAATACTCCAGACCGTAACCCAGACCACCGGTGGTCGGATCGACGATGACGCGATCCATCGGCATACCGAGGTTTTCCAGGAGAATGTTCACCTGTTTTGCCAGGTTCACATCGATGGGGGAAGAAGAAATGACGGTATGGCCGTAGCCCATGGCCGCGGCGCCGATACCCTTATAATTCTTTTCTTCGACCGGACCCAGCACCAGTTGTTTACCTTCGCAGGCCTCGGCGACAGCCTTCATGACAGCCTCGTCCTTTTCCGGCGCCGCACTTCCCCAGACGATCAGGGGAACATCCACCGCCGCAAGAACCTTCTGCACGGTTTCCACCGCGGATGCGGGGCTGGCGTCCTTGTCGTTGGGATCGGTGCTTTTGAGCTGCAGCACGATCGCATCGGCACCGTATTCGGAAACACATTTTTTCGCCCAGGCGGCAGGGTCTGAGACAACGTCTTTAAAAGGAGCTAGCGCCGCTTCGGCCCAGTCTTCGGGCTCCATGTCCCAAATTTCCATTGCAATCACAGGCTTATTAGGCATTTCCCCTTCAAAGGCATAGAAAGGGAAACACGTCTCTCCACCAACGGTGATGGCTGAATCTCCCTTGCCAATGGAAATTTCTCTGATGCCACCGGTATAGGATTCCTTCTTGATTTCAAATCCCACGTTTGCCTCCTTAATGGTGAGTTGGTTTTCCTGAAGGTTGCAAGTGCGGCTCAACCTCCCCTTTTTTTCATGTCTCAATACTCAGAGGTACTCATGACAACAATTCTTTTTACGTTTTGTGCATAGACAATCCGGTGCTCCTTTTCGCTACGTAGAATATGTTGGACTGAAACCAAACGGGTGAAACGTTATCCCTTGCGCACATCCAGGCGCTGTTTCAGCCGTGGAAACTTTTCAATTTCGGTATGCGGGATAAACATGGCCGCCACATAGTTATTCATATAAGAAGGCGTTTCCGAAAGCTCAAAATTGGTCATTTTTTTTGTAACTTCAAACACATCCTGTCGAATCCTGTTGGTGAGCGAACTCATCCTCGCCCCGAGCAGCGACCCGTTGCCGATATAGGTGACCCGCTCAGGATCGATTTCCGGAAGCAGGCCGAGCGTCATGGCTTTCTCCAGGTCGATATAGCTGCCGAAACCGCCGGCCAGGATGATGCGTTCGATAGCATCCATGGTGAGTCCGACCTCTTCGAGCAGGGTCATGCAACCACTGTAAATCGCGCCTTTTGCGCGGATCAGATTTTCGAGATCGAGCTCGGTAAGGACGATATCGCGATCAAGCTGGGTCTCTTCCCTCCAGGCGAGCACATACTCCCAGATGCCGTTAGTACATCTGATACGCTTGGTACCGAGATCGCGGTTGAACTTGCCGCTGTTGTTGATCACCCCCATCTCGAACATCACCGCCGCCATGGTGAGCAGCCCTGATCCGCAGATTCCCTTGGGCCGCTGGTCGCCGATGGTGAGGATCATCGGTTCCCAGGTCACCGGGTCGATGGAGAAAATCCTCGATAGCGCCCTTGGCGGCCCGCATGCCGAACTCGATGCCGCCGCCTTCAAAAGCGGGTCCGGCGGAGCAGGCGGTGCAGGCAAGCCAGTCCTGGTTGCCGATCACGATTTCGGCATTGGTGCCGATGTCGAGGAACAGGGTCAGCCGTTCGTCGCGGTACATCCCGGTGCCCATGATGCCGGCCACGATGTCGCCGCCCACATAGCTCGAGACCTGGGGAAATACCAGGGCAATGGCCTGCTGGTTGAGTTCGATGCCGATCGAGGCGGCCGGAAACGGTGGGATAGAGAGTGGAAGCCGGCACGTAAGGTGAACGGCGCAGATAACGGGGATCGATGCCCAGCAGCAGCTGGGTCATGGTGGTATTGCCGGCGATGGTGATGGTGGAAATATCCTCGCTGTTCAGTCCGGCCTGGGCCTCGATCTTGCGCAAGACCTTGTTGATGGTGGCGACCACCACCTGTTGGAGGTTATCGAGCCCGCCGGGCTTCTCCGCATACATGATCCGGCTGATGACATCCTCGCCATAGCTGATCTGGCCGTTGAAGTCGCCGAATTCACCGAGGCATTCGCCGCTCAACAAATCGATCAGTTGGGCATAGACCGTGGTGGTGCCTATGTCAAGCGCCACGGCGTGCAATCGCCTCGAGGTATCGCCGGCCTGAACGTTGGTGATATGCGTCTTGCCGTCGTTGCGCACCGGATGAACCAGCGTCATCGTCACCCGAAAATCCTGCTCTCGGAGAACCGCCGGCAACTTACGGATCACCGGGATAGTCATTTCCAGTTTATGCCAATCCGCCTTCTGGCGCAGTTCCTCGATAAGCCGGGAGACATCCGGCATGTTGTTTTTGGCGTCCGGCGGGGCGATCTCGAGATAGACCTTTTCCACCGGTGGCAGGAAGAGCCCCTGCTCTTTCAAGATTTCGAAATCGAACTCCCTTATGGTGGCGGTGCGCCTGGGTGTTACCTGCAGGTTGAGAGCGCTGATGTCGATGTCCGACTCGACGGGGATACGAATGGTGACATCCTCGACCACTTTCGCCAGGCACGCAAGACGATATCCATGCTCCTGGTCTTCTGCGGTCAACCGCTCCGACACACCCCCTTCAACCTCGCCTTCTTCCACGAGGACCCGGCATTTGCCACACACACCGCTGCCTCCACAGGAGGCGTTGACATGAACGCCGCCCTGCAAGGCGGCCCTGATCAGGCTCTCACCAAACGCAACCGTTATCGACCTGTTATGCGGCAGGAAGTTGACTGTACATGAAGCTCTTGCAGTTTCTGTCATTTCACCCAACAATCATTCCAGGAAACAGCGATAAAACCATGTGAAAATCGAATCATATTCTATTCATCCAGCGCGATCGCAAGCCAGAGGCTCTCCCGTATTGCGTTTTGCGGATGCAGCGACATGCCACGAGCCAGCCACTCGGGCACCGCATCCATTAATCGCTACGGAGCGAGGCCCGTCCTATCCACTCTCGGCTCTTTTCGACAACACCTATTTGCCGCTTTGCTATGAGAGGACGACACGCACCGGATTCAAATTCGAAAAAGGCAACTACACGGAAAGAAAAGAAGGGACGGCAACACCACCTGTTGCCACCACGCACTGCCGTAAACCCGTCAGGTTTGCCCGCGACACAACGCATGCGCATCGTTTCACCTGACCAGTGGCGTGAAAGATATGGGTGCTCCGTCGAACTCAATGGGTGACTCGTAGTTCCCAATGAACATTCACCTTCTTCAAGTGTTCAGCACCAAATAGAGACTACCGATCCCCGCAGACCGTAAGCCTCGCAATAATCAATAGCAGAAGATTTACTCCGTAATTGGTGAAAAATCAACATATAGCATGAAGAGTTTTGTATTCTTTTACCAACCCGCTCCACATATCAAAACCATTTTCACAAGACATAAAGACATCTGATCAAAACCACCTCAAGCAATCGGAGTTTTATGGACATAGGTGGTATTTTTGTGCAAGATGGTCAAAAATGGCACTGCGGAAGAAATGGGCATTCTCGGACAGCCTTCCAGGGACTAGACCTGGGTCATTCCCCGACCCAGGCACGGGTGACGACTATCAGGCTTTGCTAGGTCAGGCAAGGGCAAGGTTGAAGTCGCAAAAGAGGTGTGGCGGCGTGGCGCCTTGGCGAAACAGGCTGTCGGGCGGTGGTTTATCTGGGCACGACAGCCTGTTGATGAAAGCGTGGCATGCGGGCGTTTCTCATACCGGGAGGATTCTAATAATAGGGGGAAACACGTATATTGGCGGATTTTAAGCCGGTGAGAGATGTGGTCACGCCCTCTATGCGTTGCTGTATCGCCTGTGCCTGCTCCTCGGGCGCTTTTACCTGAATACGGGCGATTCCATCGTAGACGCTGACCCCCGCCTGGGGAAAGTCGAACAGCGCTGCCTTGATTTCAGACTGCAGGGCGAGGTCGTTGATGATACGGGTCGATTCCGAAGTAGCCTGGTAGCAAGAAAATCCGGCGGCCTTAATGATGAGAGACGCGGCATCCTGCACGCTCATGGCGCTGATATTCAACACCATATCGTAGTTATTCGGCTCGAAGATATCCAAGCCGTAAAGCAGCATCGCCCATTTGCGCCGCTCCTCGTCGTCTTTCTGCAGATAGGTCCTGGCTTCTTCAGTCGAAAGATTTTTTCTCTCTGCCTCCGCGGCAACACGCTCTTCCCAATCGGCGATGATCCTGACCTTGATGACGTGGCGCACCCCGTGAACAAAGAATTGCCCGGCCAGACCGTGATAGACGTGGTTGTCTTTTTTTAGAAAACGAAGAATCGAAGAAGACATGAAATTGACATATCGTTCCCGACCGAAGGAAAACCGCTCCAGCACCTGAGCGGCATGCTGGACATTGGGCATCAGCTTGATTTCCGGAATATCGAAATCCTTGCTGTCGGCCAACAGGGAGCCACGGGAAATGCACTGATAACCAAGCTCCTTGGCAACCAGATGGGCTACCTCCCGCCCACGATGATAACTCCCTCGAGAGATACTGATGACAGGCATGGCGTCTCCTTCTCTACAGTTCCAATGCAATCGGAGTGGACGTTCACCGGCGCTTTTGGTGCCGCCGCGCTTATTCAAGTAATCCTAACGGAACGATTACACATACGCAACATGTTTTCCGCGAAGGGCTCCTTACTCTCTTCCGAATCAACTCGTCGAAATACGGTGTTTCCAAAAGAGAAACTTCCACTTTTTACCAATCATGTCGTACTACATTGTGGCAATTGTTCATCAGAATCCATTCATGTATAATGATTCTCAATTTCGTTAAATTCTGTCTTACCGAAGCAGCGGATGATGAATCTATTCCAGGTGAAAGGTTATCAAAAAAGGAGACTGATATGTCGACGACTACCGAAAATCTAAAAGAAGCTTTTGCCGGAGAAAGCCAGGCAAACCAGAAGTACCGCGCTTTTGCCAAGAAGGCGGAAAAAGAGGGCTTTGCCAATATCGCCAAATTGTTTCGCACCACCGCGGAAGCCGAGCGCATTCACGCAGAGGGGCACCTGAAGGCGCTGGATAGTATCGCTTCCACTGCCGAGAACCTCCAAGCCGCCATCGACGGCGAAACCTACGAGTTTACCACCATGTATCCACCGATGGTCGATCTGGCGCAATCCGAAGGCCATCGGGCAAAAACCATGTTCCGCTTCGCCGTGGAGGCAGAAGAGGTCCACGCCAACATTTACACCAAGGCCCTGGAAGCCGTGAAAAGCGGCAAGGACCTTGATGTCAGCGACTTTTATCTCTGCATGGTCTGCGGGTACATCGAGATCGGCGCTGCCCCGGAAAAATGTCCGATCTGCGGGGCGTTGAAAAAGCTTTTCGAGAAGATTGCCTGACCCGGATTTTTCCCGCCCCAGGCCCTGATTACGGATCCTGGACCGCATCGGCCGAAGAGACGCATCGGGCGCTTCTTCGGCCGCCGTCTTCTCACTGCATACCGCACTTCGCCGCCCCACTCTCTTAAAGTCGTATCCCCAACGTCCCCCCTTGATTTGACCCGCCGTGAAGGAAAACGCTATGATAGATATGGGGAATATCCTCAATTCTATCTTAAGAGGAGGGTCGCTACCATGGCAAACGAGGTCGTCATCACCCCGGGAATGCAGGAATATATCGACCGCAGCAGCGCCTATCTCGCCGAACGGTCGCGCTATATCCGTGAAGAAGTGAAAAAGTGGAAGTTCGACACCATTGCCGTGCATGGACTCTACTCGGTCAAGGATGCCATCGAAGACTACCAGGGATCGATCATCGAACCGATCTTCATGTCCACCTCGCAGGCCTACCGCGATTCCGATGAGATGGCCGCGGCGCTGGCCTACAAGATCCCCACCTGGTGCTATTCGCGTATCGCCAATCCTTCGACGTATTATTACGAATGGACCCTGGCCCTGCTGGAGGGCTACGGCTTCGACGGGCGAGACCTCCTGCTGTTCCACCTCCTCCGGCATGGCCGCGATCATGACCGCCGTTCAGCCGTTTCTGCAGATCCAGGACCAAGGCTCGGCGAGCCGCGCAACTTCGTGGCCACCGCCCAATGCTACGGCGGCACCTTCCAGCAGTTCACCGTCCGTCTGATGCAGGAGCGCAATATCGAATGCCGCTGGGTGCAAGACGCCGCCAATCTCGACGAATGGGCGGCAAAAATCGACAACAATACCCGGTTTCTCTATGGCGAGCTGCCCAGCAACCCACAGCTGGGTTTCTTCGATATCCAAGCAGTGGCCGATCTGGCCCACAGCCACAATCTGCCGCTGATCTGCGACTCCACGATCGCCACCCCTGCACTGCTGCGGCCCATTCTGCCACGGCGCCGATATCGTCGTCCAGTCGGTCACCAAGAGTCTCACCAGCAGCGGCTTCGGGGTCTGCGGTGCGGTCATCGCCCGGAAAAACCTCGTCTGCCAACATCGACGACGAGCAGCTCAAGGAAGATTTCGCCCTCTATGTGAAGTACCTGCAGAACCGAGACTATCGGCCCCAACCTGCACCCGATGCAGGCGGTAATGACCCTGAACGACATGCGGACCATCCGCTCGAAGATGGACCTGATGAGCCGCAACACCGATGAAGGTCGCGCAGTTCCTCGACGAGCATCCGCAAGTCGAGAGCGTGCAGTATCTGGGCCTGCCAGACCATCCGCTGCACGACCTGGCCGTCAAAATATATGTGGCTGGTCGATGCCGAATACGACGAACAGTACAACCAACCGGTGAACCGCTACGGCCATCTGATGTCGTTCTGCGTCAAAGGCGGGGCCGAGAGCCGACCCGCAAATTTTTCGACAACCTGCAGCGCATCTGGCGGGCCACCGATCTTGGGCCGGATCAAGTGCGTGGCCACTATCCCGGCAATCTCCACCCATCAGCAGCAGGGCGAGGAGGGCCGCGCCCTGGCCGCATATCCCCGCCAACATGGTCCGCCTCTGCGTCGGGGCGAACACCCCGACGACATCATCGCCGATCTCGACCAGGCCTTGGCGGCGGCAGGGAAAAACGGCTGAATCAGGCGCGATTCATACCACTCCCTGGGCCCGAAACTCCGCCACCTGTCTTTCGGAAAAACCCAATTCAAGCAGCACTTCTTGCGTACTCGCCCCGAATCCTACGGGGGGAGTGCGCAGGCTTCCCGGCGTTTTCGCAAGTTTCACCGGAATCCCCAAGACCTTGATAGCCTCGCCGCTTTCGGTGCGCTGCTCGCAAACCATCTGACGCGCTGCAAAAAGCGGCGAGGCAAACACATCGTCCAGGGTCGCTACCCGGCAACAACAGACATCGAGGGGAACGAGTTCGGCTTCCCACTCGGCCAGGGTCTTGCTGGTGATTGCCGCGCGCAGCCAGTCGATAATTTCATGCCGATGACTCTCGTCATACTGGAGCGGCCCGTACTGCGGGCCACCAAGATGATCACAGAGTTTTTGCCAGAAGCGATTTTCCACGGCTCCGACCGCTAGATAACGATCGTCCGCCGTTCGGTAGATGTTATAGCAGGCAAAGCGGTGCGAGAGGGTCATCTCCGAACGTTTGAGCTGCTCGTCCCGGCTTTGGGCGAAATAGCGCGGCAGATGCAACAGACCCAGCAGGCCGTCGGTCACCGAGATATCGATATATTGTCCCTCACCGCTTTTCTCGCGGGCAAAAAGGGCCAGCAGAATACCCACTGCCGCCTGCATGCCACCGCCGAGAACATCGGCGATCTGCACCCCCGGGATGACAGGCGGCCCGTCCTTGGTTCCGATCAGATCCATCGCCCCGGCCATGCTCAGGTAGTTGACGTCATGACCGGCCCGGTCCCGAAGCGGGCCGGTTTGGCCGTAGCCGGTGATGGCACAATAGATAACCCGCGGGTTTACCTCCTTCACCCGAGCGTAGTCGACGCCGAGTCGCGCCACCACCCCCGGGCGAAACCCCTCGATCACCACGTCCGCCCGTCGGGCCAGCTTGAAAAAGATATCCCGGCCCGCCTCGGATTTCAGGTTCAGGGAAATGTGTCTCTTATTCCTGTTGAGCTCGGAGAAATAGAGACCGTCGCCCCGAAACCGTCGATCTTCGACGGCGATTACCTCGGCGCCGTGGTCGGCAAGGATCATCGAACAGTACGGCCCGGGCAGAGACGCGACAGGTCGAGTACCCGTATTCCGGAGAGAGCTCCAGCGGTCATTTAATATTCAATCCCCTTGCACGCCTTGATTCCTGCAGTAAAGGCATGTTTTAACGGTTCCATCACCGATACGGTGTCGGCAATGGCGACCAGGTCGTCGTGGGCGTTGCGACCGGTCATGATCACATTGAGCCGGGGGGGCCGGTTGACGATGAGGTCGACGATCTTCTCCACCGGCAGAAAATCATAGAGCGGCAAGTAGGTGATTTCATCAAGGATGACCAGCTCGTAGGCGTCGCTTACGATCTTCTCCCTGGCCAGCACGAATCCCTCTTCGGCAGCCCTTTTGTCCTCTTCGATCTTCTCCTTGTTAAAGACGAAGCCACGGCCGCAGATGAACCAATCCAGATTGTCGAAGCGCTCGACCAGCAACCGCTCGCCATAATCACCCTGGCCCTTGAGGAACTGGAGCACACACACCCTGTAGCCATGTCCCAGGGCCCGAAAGGCGGTGCCCAGGGCAGCGGTGGTTTTACCTTTGCCATTGCCGGTATTGAGGATGACCCGCCCTGTTTGCCTTTTTTCACTTCCACGCTCAACCGTCATGCTCTCACCTTTTTTGCCGCTCGTTTCTCCCTGCAACCCCTCTGACCCGAAAACGTGACCGAGCGCTCGTTCAGTTTACTTTTCCTTGTATCCTATTTCCTGCCGGAAATCATCTGTTTTTTCTCTACGACCCACGGCAGCCGGGCGGATCACTCCTCGAATCGTACCGTTGATCCATCGCCACGATTTCAGGCCATTTCATCAAACCGGCAGGTCAGCACCAGATCGCCGTCTTCGAGTCGCTTGTGCACCTTGTAGGGCAGGCTCTGGAACAGCTTCGCCATTCCCTGATTGCTCGGAGAGGTGTAGGCGATGAGGCCGGCGATCCCGCTCTCGCGCACCGCCTCCGCCAACTTCTTGAGGAAAATCCGCCCCAACCCCTTGCCCTGGAATTCATGGCTGACGGAGAACGCCACTTCCGCCATATTCTCGTTCCGCAACCGAATCGATTCCGCCACCCCCACGATCCGCCCGAAGCCGAACTCCCCGGTCACCGCCACCAGGGTCAGCGCTTTTACGTAATCGGTCTGGGATCTCACCTCCACATCGGCACGGGTGAAGTGACTCTTCTGGCAAAAAAACCTGGAGAGGACATCTCCCTTTGGCAAATTATAATAATGTTCTTGAATGCGCCTCTCATCCACCGGTTTGGAAGGCCGGATAAAAACCTTGGTGTCGCCGACGGTGACTTCTTCTTCAAGTCGCACGGGATAAACGGCCTTCACCGCCTCGCCCAGAGTCCGCTCCGGGCCGATCAGCCCGGTCTCCTTGGCCTGATCGAACAGCTGCTCGCGAAAATCGGGATGGGCGATGCTGATCATGGCGACAACCCGTTCCTGCAGACTCTTGCCGAACAGGTTGACGATACCGTACTCGGAAGCCACGTAATGCACGTCGCCTCGGGGCACGACAACGACCACACCGCCTAGGTTCGGCACGATATTGGATACCCGCCTGCCGTCCGGCCCCTCCGAGGTTGAGCGGATCATGAGAATCGATTTGCCGCCGGGCGATCTACGCGCACCGCGCACGAAATCCGGAATCCCCGAGATGCCGGCAAACCGGGTAGCCTGGGAGGCCTCCGCCGCCATCTGGCCCGTGAGGTCCATGAGGTGAGCGACGTTAAGCGAAACCATCCGGTTATGCCGGGAAATAATAAACGGATCGTTGACATAATCAGAGGGGTGGAAATCAACAGCCGGGTTGTCGTTTAAAAACTCGTAGAGGTTGCTGCTGCCGACCGCCATCGACGCCACCATCTTGCCTTCGTTAAATCCCTTCCTCTGGTTATTAATGTTGCCTCGGGCATAGAGATGCATGATGTCATCGGTAAGAAACTGGGAGTGCACTCCCAGATCGTTTTTGTTCGACAGCGCCTGCATGGTGGCCTGGGAGGCGGCATCGAGACCGAGCTGCAGGGTCGAACCGTCATCGATGACATGGGCGATGTGCTGGCCGATCAGCTGTTCCGCCTCCGATGAGGAATGCGGATAGGGAACCGAGAGCAGGTCTTCCTCATGTTCAACGAAAAGATCCACGTAATTGGCGTGAATAAAACTCTGCCCCATGACCCGCGGCATCCGCGGGTTGACCTGGGCGATAACGAACTCCGCCGAACGGGCGGCGGCCTGGGTCACGTCGACCGAGATGCCAAGGCTCATCCAGCCGAAATCGTCCGGCGGCGAAACCTGAACCAGGGCCACGTTGATGGCCAGCTTGCGGGTGGAAAAGAGCAGCGGCACATCCGACATGTTCATTGGCGTGATAAAGCGACGCTGCTTGGCGATCGCCTCGGATCTCGTCGAACCAAGATAGATGGAACGGATATTGAGGCTGGTATCCCGGGTTCGGTCGGCGATGGCGGCAAGCGACATGGTCTCCTGGGTGAGCAACCGCAGGATCTCCAGGCCGCTGAACCTATTCGCCCGCCGAGTCAATGCCCGGACCAGTTCCTGGGGCTCGCCGCAGCCCGAACCGATAAAGACCCGTTGACCGGAACGGATCCGTTCAATGGCTTCGTCCGCACTTACCTTTTTCTGAATATAGCTGTCTGCCCATTGCTGCGAAGTCGGCATGTATCCACCTTTTGGGCTTGCCTTGCAACCCTTTATAAAATAACGTCATAACAATGCAATAGCTCCACTACCTTACGCTCTTTCGCGCATTATATAGTAGTGCACATACCTCGTGCAAACAACGAAAAACTTCCCCCACGCCAGCTGTCCAGCCAAACGCCAGCTGGATACGGCACTGATTTCCCCCGATTTCCCCCACCCTCCAACATGGAAACGACACTTTAATTTGACTCCGAAAATTTCCTTGGCTATCTTATGTGCAGCTGTCATTTCAGGCCATTCAGGGAGAATCTTATCCCATTTATGGTTCATCCGGATGAAGAGGAATTGTCATGAAACATCTTTGGGGCGGGTTACTTATCATCTTTTTGCTGATTCTGGTAGCCATCCAGTTCATACCGGTCAACATGACGAATCCTCCCGTGCAGGCCGAAGTTCCCGCTTCACCCCCGATCCGGGCCATTCTTCACCGCGCCTGTTACGACTGCCACTCCAATGCAACCGATTGGCGCTGGTACACCAGAATTGCCCCGATCTCCTGGTTGGCGACAAATTATGTGAACGAAGGCCGAAAGGAGTTGAATTTTTCCACCTGGAACCTGTACACTCCAGCCCAACAGGCAGCCAACATGCAAAAAATCTGGGAAGAAATTGAAGAGGGCGAAATGCCCCCCCTGGCGTACCGCACCGTACACGCCTCTGCCCGCCTCAACCCGGATGACAAGAGTATTCTGCAGTCCTGGACGGTGGAGTCCTCCCAGTAGGATGGATTTTCGTAAGCGTTCACCAGCACCCCATCTTGGCACGATCAGACCGTCGTGCATAGTTAGGCTATAGCGCAACGGTCTGCTTGCACCAAGCTGGAGCACTGGTGAGCGCTTACAGTTCATTGGAATGGCCAGTATTTCGCCACCCCAGTGAACGGTTACGGATTTTCAATGTCCCTCCTTAGGTCGATATGCCCAGGGCCTCTCCGCCGTGCTAACCACAACATGCACAAAAAAGCACGGATCTCGATTCGGTTGAGTCTTTCTTCGACATTCGTTCTTTTTCTTTTCAAATCGCCTCGTTTGCTATAGGATGAGAAAAACAAGGTTGTATTTCACCATCAACCTCTCATCTTCATGCGTTCGTCAGGGATGGCGGGCCTGCTCATCGCTGTGTTTTTTCTTTTCCCCCACAGGCACCAGCCACCAAATGGTTAACTCAAACAGTAATAGCGGAGGACAATCCATGAAAAAGCGCGGTACTACTACAGCTCTCATTGCAAGCATTATTTTGATGTTCAGTGTCGGCATGTTGGCCGGAGGATGCGCCCCGAAATCGGCGAAATCCGATGAAGCCATGGCCATGACCCAGAAAGCCGAAGAGGCCGCAACCAAGGCGGAAAATGCTGCCATGGAAGCAAACAAAGCCGCAGAGCGAGCCGAAATGGCAGCTCAGAAAGCGGCAATGATGGCTGAAAAATCCAACAGGATCTTCACTAAGAAAATGAAGAAATAGGCGCGGCGGTATTCCCCTACCGCCGAGTTCCCGCATAGAGATATCTATGGGGCAGTGGTATGTCGGTCGCGGATGTCGTGCGCGACCGACGAAAAGAATGTGAAGGTTTATAGATCCTTGGTTTAGCAACCGTTTTACAACCTTGGCGAACGGTTGCAACCTCAGGGTGCACGTCAATCGATACTTGTTCTCCTATGCACTTTCGACACATTGCGAGAGTCCTCGCCTCGTTATTGAGATTTCCCGGCAATACAAGAAAAACGTCTTGCAAGAACCGTACTTCGAGTTCCAATAGGCTCGGAAGATTTGTATTCCGCCTTCCTATTCTGCTGCTCGCCCCCTTTGTCCTGCCATTGCCCGCATCGGCCGCCCCTCACAGGGCAACCGGCGAACTGCTCGTCGTGTCCCCCGCCGACCGCGTCGCGGTCGTCGATGTGTCGAACAACAGAGAGCAGCTGGTGGCCGGGAAAATCGCGGAGAAGGCCATTCTCCATAAAGGCAACCGGCCTGCGACCCTCGACCGCTTTCACATCGGCGAAAAGGTGACTGTGGTCTGGCGCGACACCCGCAGGGGGGAGGAAATCCTCTCACTGCTCGGCCCGGCAGACCAAGACGTCAACATATCTAAGCGTCGCTGGAAGATCGGCTCGCAACCGGTCGCAAAGCATGCCGACCTCGGTAAACGTATCGGCACTCTCCAGCACCATGTGATCGGCCCCAAGGAAACCTTTCTGGATATCGCCCGGGATTACGATCTGGGCTTCAATGAAATCGTCGACCTCTATCCCCAATACGATCCCTGGGTGCCGCCGCCCGGCCTCAAGCTGGTCATTCCCACCCAGTGGTTGCTGCCCGATGCGAAACACCGTGGCATCGTCGTCAATGTGGCGGAACTGCGACTCTACGCATACTCAAAGAGCGGCGGTCGCCACGACGTGCGGACTTTTCCGATTGGTATCGGTGACCTCGGGTTCACTTCGCCCCTGGGTAATTATCGTATCGGCTCCAAAAGGGTGCATCCAACCTGGTATATTCCCAAATCCCTGCAGGCCAAGTACCAGCGCACAACGATCCCGCCGGGGCCCGACAACCCGTTGGGCGATTACTGGATGGGACTGGCGAATACCTCCTACGGAATTCACGGCACGGACATACCCTGGGCAGTGGGCAGGTTGGTCACCCACGGCTGTATCCGCATGTACCCCGAGGACATCGCCCGCTTCTACCCCACCGTCAAGATCGGCACACCGGTCACGCTGGTGTATGAGCCGATCAAAGTGGCAGAGCTCTCCGGACGAGTATATATCGAAGTGCATCCGGATATTTACCATGTAAGAGGCGACCTCGCCGTCTATGGCCGGCATCTGCTCTCCGGCAAAGGCATCTGGGAGAAAGTAGACCAGAAGAAATTCCTTGCCGCCGTCAAGCGCCGCAACGGCCTGCCCACCGATATCGGCAAAAGCGCGTCGGATCCCAAACCACCGACTCTCGTCAGCGAAGAGCCGTCAGGAAAACTCCCGTAGAATCTCCCGGGCGATGATCAGCCGCTGGATTTCACTGGTCCCCTCATAGATAGTGGTGACCCGGACGTCCCGGGCATAGCGTTCGAGCGGGTACTCCGCGGTATACCCGTAACCACCGAGGATCTGCATGGCCTCATAGCAGGCCGTGTTGGCCGCCTCGGTGGTGAAGACCTTGGCCATGGAAGCCTCCTTGGCAAACGGCCTGCCTTTCTCTTTTTTGAAAGCGGCGTTCATCAACAGCAGGCGGCCGGCCTCAAGCGCAGTGTACATATCGGCGATCTTCCACTGGATCGCCTCGAACTCGCAGATCTTTTTGCCGAACTGGGCTCGCTCCAGCGCATAGCGGGTGGCGGTGTCCATGGCCGCAAGCCCGACCCCGAGCGCCAGCGAGCCGATGCCGATACGCCCGCCGGCCAATTCGCCGACGGCCACCCGAAAGCCGTCGTTCGGTGTACCCATGAGCGCGGATGCCGGGATGCGGCAGTTGTCGAAACAGATCTCGTGGGTGGAGGAGGCATGCTGCCCCATCTTCTCCTCCGCCTTGCCGATCACCAGGCCCTCGCTACCGGCCTCGACCAGAAAGAGGCTGATGCCCTTGCCCTTGGGGGCTTTCGGATCGGTAACGGCCCAGACCACGAACACCCCGGCACAGGAAGCACTGGTGATAAAGAGCTTTGAGCCGTTGAGCAGCCAGCCGTCACCATCGCGCACCGCCGTGGTGGTCATGCCCGCGGGGTCGGAACCGGCGCCCGACTCGGTCAGGGCGAAGGCGCCGGCCAGGTATTCACCGCTGCAGATCCTGGGGAGGTATTTCTGTTTCTGCTCCTCGCTGCCCAGGGCCTGGATCACCTCACCCACCATATTATTGACGGAGACGGTCACCGCAGTCGAGGCACAGGCCCGGGCAATCTCCGTCAGAGCGACACTAAAGGCCACCGGCCCCGCCTCCGTACCACCATATTCGTCCCTGATATTGAGCCCCATCATGCCAAGCTCGGCCAGTTTTTTCAGGTTGGCATGAAATATCTCCCTGTCGCCGCCCTTATCCAACATGGCGGCCACCGGCGCCAGTTCTGCGGCGGCAAAGTCCCGGGTGGTTTCCTGAATCAGCCTCTGTTCTTCGGTTAAATCGAGATCCATAAACGTTCCTTTTGATCGCGCACCACTATTTTCCCTGGAAAGCCGGGTTTCTTTTCTCGAGAAACGCCCGCATCCCCTCTTTCTGATCTTTACTGGCGAAACACCGGCTGAACTGAATGAGTTCGTATTGATTGGCCCGCCCCAGATCCATCTCCATGCCGGTATTGACCGTTTGCTTGCACAGCCGAACCGCCAGCGGCCCTTTGGCGAGGATTGCCTGGGCCATCCGCCTGCAGGTGTCGAGCAATTCATCCTGGGGCACCACCCGATTGACCAGACCGATCCGCAGCGCCTCTTGGGCGTCGATGATATCGCCGGTAAAGAGCAGCTCGCAGGCGGCGCCCTTGCCTACCAGGCGCGGCAGCCGCTGGGTGCCGCCGAAACCGGGAATCACGCCCAGATTCACCTCGGGCTGGCCGAACTTGGCGTTTTCCGCCGCTACCCGGATATCGCAGGCCAGCGACAGCTCGCAGCCGCCGCCCAGGGCATAGCCGTTGACCGCGGCGATAACCGGCTGGGGCAGATTCTCCAGACCGGCAGTCACCGAGTGCCCGAGTCGGGCGAACTGCGCGGCACCCTCCACATCCAGCTCCTGCATAAAGGAAATATCGGCCCCGGCCACAAACGACTTCTCGCCGCCGCCGGTCAAAATGACCACCCCGACCTCCTCATCTCCCGCCAGGCAGCCGAAGCAGTCCATCAACTCCTCGAGCGTCTCCCTGTTCAGGGCATTGAGCGCCTTGGGCCGATCGATAACCACCAGCGCCTGCCCACCCTCCTTCTCGCAACGCAAGTTGGTATACTCCATCATCTCCTCCTTGATTAATGTAAATGTCCATCAGCACCCCAGCTGTGCGCGATCGGGCTGGCGCGCATGATGAATCATGAGACGCTGAAACAAATCGAGAACATGGCGGGCCGATTGCCTCTGGTCGAGATCCTCGATGGACTGTGCCGAGTCAATCATTTCGCCTCCTTTTGCCTTCGATTAGGTCTTCGCTTGGTCGCCAGCCCAGAAGTCGTTACAACACCCTGATATGATCATCCATCCGGGTCAGTGATTCCAGACCGCGGTCGGTAACAAGCAGGGTATTTTCGATGCCCACCACCCCCTTGCCGGGAAAGATCACCTTGGGCTCCAAAGCGATTACCATCCCCGCAGCAAGCGGCAGGGTCTGGCCTTTGGCAAGAAAGGGGAACTCGTCGAGTTCCAGACCGACGCCGTGACCGGTAAACCGGATCTTGCGCTCGCCCACCCCCATGAAAAATTCGCCATATCCCCTGGCCTCGGCAAGGCTCACCATCTCCTCGTAGATCTGACCGCTCTGTACACCGGGCACCGCCAGCTTTTTCACCGCCTCCTGGATCTCCAGCATGGCCTCGTGGGCCCGAACAAGCTCGTCGGCCACCGGCCCCAGGGAGAAGATGCGGGTGTGATCGGAGATATAGCCGTCGAGAGCAAAGACATAGTCGACCAGGATCGGTTCGTTGGGGCCGATCTTTTTAAACCCGGGACCCTGACCGATCAGAGCACTCACCCCCTCGCCCCCTGTCGGCGAGGCGAGGTAACTGGGCACCGCCGCGGCCTCTCCCGACATCAGATGGCCATAGAAAAGTTCGCTGCCCCAGAGCCGCATGCGAACGATCCCCTGATGCCCAAGACTGCGGGCGTAGCCCTCGATCTCCCCGGCCAGGGCAATCTCGGTCTTGCCGGCAACGAGCAGCTCCGGCACCCGAGCGGCGACCTGGTCGGAGAGCGCCGCCGCTTTTTTCATCAGCCCTACCTCGTAGGCTGATTTCACCGCCCGCACCAGACGAACCTCTAAAGAGATATCGACGACCTCCGCATCCTTGAAGATGGAGCGATACTGCAGATACATATTGGCCGGCAGAACGTCCAGTTCCAAGCCAAGCACCGCCGGCAGCGCATAGCCCCGCTCCTGGAGCAAGCCGGGGATCTTCTTGACGCTCACCAGGGAAACCACGTCTTCCAGGGCCGACTCCCCCCGCGCCCGCTCAAACTCCTTGAACACCATGAGCAGCGGTTTGCCTTCCGCCGGCACATACAGCCATCCCTGCTGGGAGGTACCGGAAAAATAGAAGAGATCGGTTTTCTGGACGATCAAGGCGCCCTGGACTTTTTTCTCCGCCATCGCCAGCTGGAGCTTCTCGATTCGCGCCTGCAGCTCCGCAGCCGGTGTCGCCATCCTGTATGCTTCCATGCTCTCCCCCTCTATCAATAGTGATAAAACCCCTTGCCGCTCTTTCTGCCCAGCCAGCCGGCCTCCACGTATTTGCGCAGCAGCGGACAGGGCCGGTACTTGGAGTCCTTGAAGCCGTCGTAAAGAGTTTCCATGATCGCGAGACAGGTATCGAGGCCGATGAGATCGGCCAGGGCGAGCGGGCCCATGGGGTGATTCATGCCGAGCTTCATCACCGTGTCGATATCCTCCTTTTTGCCCACCCCATGATAGAGACAAAAGATCGCCTCGTTAATCATCGGCATGAGAATGCGGTTGGCAATAAAACCGGGGAAGTCGTTTGCCTCCGCAGGCGTCTTGCCGAAGTCCTCCGCAAGCTTCCAGGTGATCTGAGAGGTCTCCTCCGAGGTAGCCAGCCCCCGGATCACCTCGACCAGCTTCATCACCGGCACCGGATTCATGAAGTGCATGCCAATCACCTTGTCGGGCCGGCCGGTGCGGGCGCCGATGCGGCCGATAGGAATGGAGGAGGTGTTTGTGGCCAGGATCACATGCGCGGGGCAGATGCGATCCAGGTCTTCAAATATCTTGAATTTGAGATCTTCTCTTTCCACCGCAGCCTCGACCACATAATCCGCTGCAGCCATCTCGGAAAGCTCCGTGGTACCGGTGATCCGCGATACCACCTGTCGGCGGGTTTCGGCATCGATTTTGCCCTTTTCCACCAACCGGCCAAGGTTCTTTTCAATAGTCGCCAGTCCCTTGGCAACGAATTCCTCCTTGATATCGCTCAGTATTACTTTCAAGCCACTGGCCGCCGCCACCTGGGCGATACCATTGCCCATCTGGCCGGCGCCGATCACTCCAAATGTTTGTACCTGCATGGTGTTGTCTCCTCTCACCGCTGCCTTTTCTTGTAAACGTTCACCAGCACCCCATCTTGGCACGATCTGGCTGGCGTGCATAGATAGAAGCTTTCCCTGTCTTCCATAATACACACCCGCAGTCCCTACTCCACCGGAACACCGGCCTTCCCCTTGCTTATCCATTCGGTATGCGGTTCAACAGAACACTTTCTCATCATGAGCAATACGTTCGCCCCGGAGCACCCGTCAGTCAATCTCGTCGATCTGCCGACTAGCATGTTGCATAAAGCTAACACGCAGAGCCATACCACTCAGAGATATCTTGCTAGTTCTCCATTTCTCTCTTTTTCTCTTCCCTCATCATATACCCCTCTTCCATTCCATATACTCACTTTTATCCTCTTTTATCTCCTTCTCTTTTTTTCTTCTCTTTCCCTTCTTCTTTCTTTTTCTATTCTTTTACCTCTTTACCATTCCTTACTCCCTTTTTTAAATACTCTCTTCTTATTCTTCTTCCCTCCATCCCTTCATTTCTCATCCTATCTACATTTCATCACTTATTTCTATAACCTTCATCCTCCAATAACATTATATCTAAATACCTCCTCTCCACCACGCTATAGCCCGTCAGCCAGATCGTGCCAACCTGAGGCACTGGTGAACGCTTACAGTCATTGGTTTAGCCAGTCTTTGGTTGACCCGGTAAACGGTTACCTTTTCTTTTATCTCTTCACCACCAGCGCCACCGCCTCGCCACCGCCCAGGCAGAGAGAGGCGAGAGCTTTTCGCGCGTCTCGCCGCTCCATCTCGTAGAGCAGATCGGTCAATATCCTGGCGCCGCTGGCGCCGATGGGATGTCCCAGGGCGACGCTGCCGCCGTTGACATTGACAATCGCCGGATCGAGTTCCAGCACCCGGTTGATGGCGACCGAGGTGCCGCTGAACGCCTCGTTGATCTCGAAGAGTTCAATATCGGCGATGGATATCCCTTCTTTCTTCAATACCTTAGGGATGGCATAGATCGGGGCCATAAGTACATATTGCAGCTCGATGCCATGGGATGCCTGGGCGCCGATCTCCGCCATGATTCGGCAACCCAGTTCCTCGGCCTTACTCTTGCTCATCACCACCAGGGCTGCCGCGCCGTCACTGATGATCGAGGCGTTGCCGGCGTGTTCCCACCCCATCTTTTTTAAAAGCGGGCCGCATGCCGGCCAGCGTCTCGTAGCTGGTGGGTTGCACGCATTCATCGCCAGTGAACATCCTCGGCTCGCCGCCGCCTTTTCTGGGCATGGGCACCGGGACGATCTGGGCATCGAACCTACCACTCTCCTTAGCCGCCAGCGCCCGCCGGTAGCTCTCCTCGGCGAACCGGTCCTGCTCCTCGCGGGAGACTCCCCATTTCTCGCAGATCAGCTCGTTGGACATGCCCATATGGAAATCGTTGACCACGTCCCAGAGACCGTCGTGAACCATATGGTCTTCGATCTTGGCCGGCCCCATTCTCAGACCCCAGCGGGCCTTTTCAATGTAATAGGGCGCCTTGCTCATGTTCTCCATGCCACCGGCGACGATCACCTCGGCATCACCGCACTGGATCGCCTGGGCGGCCAGCATCACGGTTTTCAGCGACGATCCGCACACCTTGTTGACGGTGATGGCCTGCACCACGTCCGGCAACCCCGCCTTGATGGCCGCCTGTTTCGCCGGGTTCTGACCGTATCCGCAGGGTAGCACCATGCCCATGATGCACTCGTCGACCTGCGCGTCCTCGATACCGGCCCGCCGCACCGCTTGCCTGATTACATGACCGCCAAGGTCGGTGGCTCCGATCCTGGACAGGGAGCCGCCGAAGCTCCCCAAAGGTGTGCGTACCGCACTGACTATTACAGCCGTATTCATGATATTCCTCATTGTTGGTTGCGCATCGCGTTTTTCAAAAGATGAACTGGAGGGGCACATACAAAGCATACCTATCGCCCGCCTTCCTGTGAAGCCGGAGGAGAACATTCCGCGCCAGCGCCCGCAACGCGTGCGTGGAACGCCTCTCCTCCCCCGGCATGGCAACCGCTTCTTCCACTCCCCGCAAAATCAGCGGCTTCCACAGACCAACGCCTTCATCCGATAGTGTTTCCCGCAATTTTGGATGAAAAGATTCCGCCGTGCGAAATTTTTCTTGCCCTTGGTTTGTTTTCATAGTTTAATCGATTTTAAACAAACCGACCAAGCGCTCACTCGCCGTAATGATGAGGTTTACCGACACCTCTGATATTTGTCAATCATTTTTCGCGTTGAGGGCACTGAGAGGGCGAATACAACGCTCGGCGAACCGGAGGAAACGGCACGGCAAAAATATCGGCACTTCTTTTACATAGCCGACGTTCTCCTGTATTCTATAGACAACACGTCGCCTGACTATTCAGAACCGCGGCTTAACTAATTAATTACCATCCGAAAACTGACTGAAACCACTCAGGCCGACGTTAAAATGTTGAATATTTTTTTAGCACCATGCAGTTGAGGTAAAATAGGCTTGGTCGAAAACCGACCGAGCGCTCGATAGATTCAGTTTTGGCTGTTAGACGGGCATTTGTCCAGAAGACGTGAGGATTCCCTCGCTTAAAACGCTCAGAGAAGGCAACCGCCGGAGTATCCATGCTCTGCCGGGGAAACCTTCACCAGGAGGTGAGGACAAGCGAGGCAAGCCCAACCGATTCCGGACAGGCACGAGGCGAGGCCGCTGCACATGGCCCTTGAACCTTATCTTAAAACAGAGCTGGAAGGAGCCCCTATGAGCATGGAAGATCTATACAAAGAGGTGATGAGCCTCAACCTGATGGACGACAACGACCAGAAGGAAGCCGCGGCAAAAACGTTTTTCTCCAAGCTCAATGCAATGGAGATACCCTCGCATTTCAACTGGGCCGAAGAGATTTTCGAAGGCCTCCATGTTCGTCAACAGCCCGACAAGACGGCCCTTCTCTGGGCAGACATCCACACAGGCGAAAGCAGGCGCTTCAGCTATGCCGAATTCGCCGCCTGCGGTAACCAGTGTTTGAACAGACTGCGCAAGGCCGGCGTCAAGCAAGGCGACAACATGTACATGATGACCCCCATTATGCCCGAAACCTGGTTTGCCAGTTATGCCAGCATCAAAGGCGGGGTTATCAACGTCCCCACCGCCACTACCATGACCGTGCGGGAACTGGAATTTCGTTTCACGGCCTATCCACCCGATTGTCTGGTGGCAGATGAAGCCTACACCGAGATTCTGGACGAGGCGCTGCAACTGACCGGCGTCACACCCAAAATCAAGCTGGTGTTGGGCGACAAGGAGGGTTGGGTCAGCTACCGTCAGCTGACAGACGAGCCAGACCAGGCCGAAGGCGCCAAAACAGGATCGAAAGACCTGCTGTTCTGTTTTTTCACCTCGGGCACCACCGGCCTGCCCAAACGGGTCGGCCATACTGCCACCTCCTATCCGGTGGGTCATCTCTCCACCGCGGTAATGGCGGGTATCCGGCCCGACGATATCCATCACAACCTCAGCGCCCCTGGCTGGGCCAAGTGGGCCTGGTCCAGCTTTTTCGCACCGCTCAATGTCGGCGCCACCGCCACCGGCTTCAATTTCAAGACGCTGGACGCCCACGCGCTACCTGGCGACACCCGTGGAGCACAAGGTCTCGACCTTCTGCGCCCCGCCCACCGCCTGGCGGATGTTCATCAATCAAGACACCTCCCAGCTCGATTTCTCCGCCCTGCGCCAGTCGGTGGGCGCCGGGGAACCGCTCAACCCCGAGATCATCTCCAAATGGCGCAAAATGACCGGCACCGAAATCCGCGACTTCTACGGGCAGACCGAGTCCACCGCCATGATAGGCAACCCCCCCTGGATGGCCGGCAAGATGCGCAGCGGCTCCTTCGGCCACCCCTCGCCCATGTACGATGTCGCCCTGGTGGACGACGAGGGCAAGGAGATCACCGGACCCGACGAGCCGGGGCATATCGCCGTCCGCCTCGACCGCTGGCGCAGCATCGGGCTGTTCACCGAGTATATCGGCAACCCGGAGAAGATGGCCGGGGTCTTCGTCGGCAACTATTACTACACCGGTGACCGGGCCCAGCGGGACCAGGACGGGTATTGGTGGTTTATCGGCCGCAGTGACGACGTGATCAAATCCTCGCGATTTCCGCATCGGCCCCTTCGAGGTGGAGAGCGCCCTGATCGAGCACGACTCGGTGGCGGAATCCGCCGTCGTCGGCGTGCCCGACCCCGACCGGCACCAGCTGGTCAAGGCTTTCGTCATTCTCAAGACCGGATACGAACCTTCCAGGGAGCTCGCGCTCGAACTGTTTCAGCACACCATCGACATCCTGGCCAAATTCAAGATTCCGCAGGATCATCGAGTTCGTCCCGGAATTGCCCAAGACCCTGAGCGGCAAGATCCGCAGGATAGAGCTGCGGCAGCAGGAAGTCGAACGGGCCGAAAGCCTGCCGGCAAGCGAGCGACAGGAATATTTCTACCGGGATTTCCCGGAACTCGAGTTCCAAGAAAAAATAGCGGAGCAGACACGAAATCATCCCCCACCCGGTGGACGGCTTGTTCCATCCTCCTGAATCTCCCTTAGCGGTACTGCTGGTCTTTGATAGCTGAGACCACCGGGTGGGGAATGGTACACTCCGATAATGCCGGATGAGCAACAACTCGCAACATAGACCTCTATTCGCGGAGAAAAGTATGATTTTTGAACTAACGGAAGAACAAAACCTGATACGGGAAATGGTCCGCGAATTTCGCGGTCAACGAGATTGCGCCGACGGCGGCCCAGCGTGATGAGGAAGAACGATTCGACCGCGACCTGATGTTCGGCCGCCTGGCGGAACTGGGCCTGACCGGCATCGTCTTTCCCGAGGAATACGGCGGCGCCGGAGCCGATTACATCAGCTACGCCATCGCCGTGGAGGAACTCTCGCGAGTCTGCGCCTCCACCGGGGTGACGCTCTCCGCCCACCTCTCGCTGGGGTCAAACCCCATCTACATGTTCGGCACCGAGGAGCAGAAACAAAAATTTCTGGTGCCCCTGGCCCAGGGCGAGAAGATGGGGGCCTTCGGACTCACCGAACCCACGGCCGGCTCCGACGCCGGCGGCACCCGCACCACGGCGGTGCGCGACGGCGACGACTGGATCGTCAACGGCACCAAGATCTTTATCACCAACGCCGGCGAGGCGGAAACCTATGTGGTAATGGCCCGCACCGACAAGGATGCGGAAAAGCACCACGGCATCAGCTCCTTTATCATCGAAAAGGGCACCCCCGGTTTTACCTTCGGCAAGAAAGAAAAGAAGATGGGCATCCGCAGCTCGCCCACCGTGGAGCTGGTTTTCGAGAACTGCCGGGTCCCGCCGCAAACCTCTTGGGCGAGGAAGGCCAAGGCTTCAAGGTGGCCATGAAGACCCTTGACGGCGGCCGCATCGGCATTGCCGCCCAGGCGCTGGGCATCGCCCAGGGAGCGCTGGACGAGGCGGTGGCCTACGCCAGGGAACGCAAGCAGTTCGACAAACCCATCTCCACCTTCCAGGGCGTCCAGTTCCAGCTGGCCGACATGGCCACCCAGGTGGAAGCGGCCCGGCTGCTGGTCTACCAGGCCGCCTACCGGGCCAGCCACCGGCTGCCCTATACCCAGGCCTCGGCCATGGCCAAGCTGCATGCCAGCGAAACCGCCATGCGAGTGACCACCCAGGCCGTGCAGATCCTGGGCGGCTACGGCTACATCCGGGACTTCCCGGTGGAGCGGATGATGCGCGATGCCAAGATAACCGAGATTTATGAAGGTACGAGCGAAATCCAACGGCTGGTAATAGGCACCAATCTAACCCGCTAGTCACAAATTGAGGCGGCTGAATGTACATCAGCCGCAGGGAACTGAATTTTTTTCGCATCTTTTCAGCGAAAATCGTTCTTTCTGCCGCAGAATCACAAAAAAGAAATTAAAATCGACATCATACAAAATTAATATCCATCCGAAAAGAGCCAACTATGAAAATACTAGCATGCATAAAACAGGTTCCGGATATGGAATCAAAGTTCAAGATCGACGGCTCGGGCACCTGGTACGATACCGCCGATCTGGCCTGGCGGATGAACGAATATGACGAATACGCCGTCGAACAGGCAGTGCAGCCTCAAAGAGCAGGCAGGCGGCGAGCTGACCGTGCTGTGCATCGGCACCGACCGGGTCAAGGAAACGATGAAAAAGGCGCTGGCCATGGGCTGCGACCGCGGCGCGCATGTCAACGACCCGGAGGTCGCTGGCAAAGACCCCTACCAGATCGCCTCGATCATCGCCGAATACGCCCGTGGCAAGAATTTCGACCTGATCTTCACCGGCATGCAGTCCCAGGATCGGGGCAGCGGCCAGGTCGGGGTGATGCTGGCGGAGATGCTGGATATTCCCGCCGTCACCACCATCGTCGAATTTCAACTATGAGGACGGCAAGGTCACGGTAAAACGCGAGCTGGAAGGCGGCGTCAAGGCCATGGTTTCAACTGCACACCCCGGCCCTAGTCACCTGCCAGCTCGGCCTCAACACCCCGCGCTACCCGACCCTGCCCAATATCATGAAGGCCAAGAAAAAGGAGCTGAGTCCATCCCGGTCGCCGACCTGCTGCAGGTCGAGCCGCGGGCGGAGACGACAGGCCATGTACTTCCCAGAGAAAAAAGGCGGCGGCATTGTTCTCGAGGGAGAGCCGGCGGAACTGGCCGAAAGACTCATCGCTATTCTGAAGGATAAAACCGGCGTCTTGCCGGCTAAGAGAGGATGATAATCATGAAAACATTATTGATAGCGGAATACGCGGGAGGGCAAGTTGCTGGGCAGCAGCATACGAACTCATCGGCCTTTGCCGCGCAGCATGGGCGCCGAGAGCGCCATGTTCCTGGTGGGCAGCGATAGCGAATCTGCCGGGCTTCGACGGCAGGCTCTACCTTGCCGACGCCGCGAATACGGCGAATACAACCCCGACGCTGCATAAACAGTTGATGCTCGAGGTGGTGGCAAAAGGAACAGCCGGACCTGATCGTGTTCTGCCACTCCTCCTACGGCTGGGACCTTGCTCCCCGCGTGGCCTGCGCTCTGGAGGCGGCCCAGGTCTCCGAAGTCATGGATCTACGAGGCGGCCTGCCGGTGGCGCCCGCCTGCAACGGCAAGCTGCGCCGCACCGTGCAAGCCAAAATCGACGATCACCGTTCTCACCCTGCAGGCCGGGGCCTTTGGCCTTGCCGAAGAGCCGACGGGCAGCCCCGAGTGCAGCAAGTGGACAGCGAAGCTAGCGGCGCACCGTAAATTCGACGGCTACGAGCCGGCCGAAACAGGCGGCGTCGACCTGGGCAAGGCGGAAATCATCGTCAGCGCCGGCCGGGGATCGGCAAAACCGACAACCTGCCGGTGGTCGTCGCCCTGGCCAAGGCCCTGGGCGGCGAGTACGGCGCCAGCCGACCGGTGGTCGATGCCGGCTGGGTGGAGCACAGCCGCCAGGTCGGCACCACCGGCCAGAGCGTCGCGCCCAAACTCTACGTGGCCTGCGGCATCTCCGGCGCCATCCAGCACCTGGCGGGCATGAAGAAATCGGATTTCGTGGTCGCCATCAACACCGACAAGGAAGCACCCATCGGCGAAGTCGCCGACGTTTTGGTGGTGGCCGACCTCAAGCAGTTCTTGCCTGAGCTGACGGCCCGGCTTACGACAGCATAAAAGCAACCGAGCGATTGGTCAGAATTTTTCTTTTGTTCTTTCAGATTATTGTATAGTTTAGCCGCTGATTTATTAGCAGTGTAACGGAGCACCCATGAGGAAATACTTATACAACATCAGAGTCTTATGAGAACAAAAGAGAGCGACGCACAGGAAGTGGTTACCCAGGTCAAAAACCAGGAACTGGTCATGGAGCGGCGTCGGCAGATCGTCGACGCCGCCGTGCCGCTGTTCATCGAGCACGGCTACCACAAAACCACCACCCGGCTCCTGGCCAAGGCCACCGGCCTGTCCATCGGCACCATGTACGACTACATCTCCACCAAGGAGGATGTGCTCTATCTGGTGTGCATGGCCATCCATTCGGAGGTCGAGCACGGCGTGAAAGAGGCGCTGGCCCGTCCCCTTCGCGGCCGCGAGGCCCTGGCCGAGGTGATCAGGGAATATTTTCTGGTCTGCGACCGGATGAGCGACCATATCCTGCTGATGTACCAGGTGACCCACTTTCTCTCCCCGAAATGGCAGGAGAAGGTGCTGGAGGCGGAGATTCGCATCACCGGCCTGTTTATCGAGGCCATGCGCCAGATTAAAAAAAGGGGGCTGTTGTCCGAGCTGGACGACGACACCATCCGACTGATAGGCCACAATATATCGGTTATCGGCCATACCTGGGCCTTCCGGCGCTGGTATTTCGCCAAACATTTTACCATCGAGCAGTATATCGAGCAGCAGACGGAATTTATCATGAGTTTTCTGGCAGGCCGACAGAAGGGAACGACGACCTGAGCGCGTGGTGATCCCAGTCCCTTCGCCCTGCCTGTGACGCTGCCCGCCATGTCCTGCCGATGCATACCGTTGTGCATAACGAGATTTGATACGAGGAGAAGAACATGAACGCCAGTATTGAAGTCTATGTTCCGCAGCATAGTGTCAGGGTTATCACCGCCACCTCGCTGTTCGACGGCCATGACGCCTCGACCAACATCATGCGGCGCATCCTGCAGGACTCCGGGGTAGAGGTCGTCCACCTGGCCCACAACCGCTCGGTCCAGGAGCTGGTCGACGCGGCCATCGAGGAAGACGCCCACGGCATCGCCATGTCCAGCTACCAGGGCGGCCACATGGAGGCGTTCAAGTATATGATCGACCTCTTGAAAGAGCGCGGCGCGGACCATATCAAGGTCTTCGGCGGCGGCGGCGGAGTGATTGTCGCCGACGAGATCAAGGAACTCGAAGCCTATGGGGTCACCAAGATCTACTCCCCCGAAGACGGGGCCACCATGGGGTTGCAGGGCATGGCCAATCACATGATCTCCTGCATGGACTTTGCCACCTCCCGCCTCACCGAGCTCAAACCCGACGAGCTGCACTACAGCAATAAAATGGAGGTCGCCCGGTTCATCACCGCCGTCCAGCAGGAAAAAGCGGCTGGCTCCGGCGGCAAGCTGGCCGAACTGATGGCCATGCTGCAGCCGCTGACCGCTCTCTACAACCCGCCGGTAATCGGCATCACCGGCACCGGCGGCGCCGGCAAATCCTCACTCACCGACGAGCTGCTGCTGCGCATGCTGCACGATCTCGAGAACCTGCACATCGCCGTCATCTGCTGCGACCCCTCCCGCCGCAAGACCGGCGGGGCGCTTCTGGGCGACAGAATCCGGATGAACGCCTTGAACGGCTCGGACCGGATCTATATGCGCAGCCTCGCCACCCGCGACTCGGGAGGCGAGGTGTCGGAGTCGCTGCCGGAGGCCATCGCGGTGGCCAAGGCTGCCGGATTCGATCTGATCATCGCTGAAACGGCGGGCATCGGCCAGGGCGATTCGCGGATCACCGATCTCGCCGATATCTCCGTCTACGTAATGACCAGCGACTACGGCGCGCCCTCGCAGCTGGAAAAGATCGACATGCTCGACTACGCCGACCTGATCGTGATCAACAAGTTCGAGAAAAAAGGCAGCGACGACGCCCTGCGCGACGTGCGCAAACAGGTGCAGCGCAATCGCAAGGCCTGGGACACCGCAGCCCGAAGAATTCCCGGTATACGGCACCATCGCCTCCAAATTCAATGACGACGGAGTTACCGCCCTCTATCACGGCATCGTCGAACTGCTCAACGACAAGGCGGGTTGCGAGCTGCACCCCTCGCTGCCCAAACCGGAAAAGAAGATCCCCAGCTCGAAGACCATCGTCATCCCGCCGGATCGCATCCGTTATCTCGCCGAGATCGCCGAAACCATGCGCCACTATCATGCCCATACGGCCGCCCAGGCCGAAGCGGTGCGCAATACCTGGCATCTCGAGCGCAGCCGGGAGCTGCTCAGCGAAGGAGCAAAAAACGTATCGGAAGAACTCCTCCAACTCCTGAAAGACCGGGAGACGGAAACCTCCCAGGCCATGGACAAGGAGACCGAGGAACTTCTGGCCGCCTGGGCGGAGATCGCCAAAAGGTACGCTGGCGACGAGCTGGTCTATACCGTGCGCGACAAGGAGATTCGGGTGCCGCTTGTGACCCGCTCGCTCTCTCACAGCCGTATCCCCAAGATCGCCCTGCCCCGCTTCACCGACCCCGGCGACCTCTACAGCTGGCTGCGCCGGGAGAACCTGCCCGGCTACTTCCCGTATACCGGCGGCGTCTTCCCCTTGAAACGCACCGGCGAAGACCCCACCCGGATGTTCGCCGGCGAAGGCGGCCCGACCCAGACCAACCAGCGCTTCAAGCTGCTCTCCGCCGATTACGCCGCCAAGCGGCTCTCCACCGCTTTCGATTCGGTGACCCTCTACGGCTGGGACCCGGCACTCAGGCCGGACATCTACGGCAAGGTCGGCACCTCCGGGGTCTCCATCTGCACCCTGGACGATGTCAAGACGCTCTACGGCGGCTTCGACCTCTGCTCCCCCACCACCTCGGTGTCGATGACCATCAACGGCCCGGCGCCGATCATCCTGGCGATGTTCATGAACACCGCCATCGATCAGCAGCTGGGCATATTCGAGCAAGCAAACGGCCGCAAACCGACGGCACAAGAAGCCGAAACCATCAAGGGACAGGTACTGGCCAACGTGCGCGGCACGGTGCAGGCCGATATCCTCAAAGAAGACCAGGGCCAGAACACCTGCATCTTCTCCATCGAGTTTGCGCTGAAGATGATGGGCGACATCCAGGAATTTTTCATCGCCAACAAGGTACGCAATTTCTACTCGGTCTCCGTCTCCGGCTACCATATCGCCGAGGCCGGGGCCAACCCCATCACCCAGTTGGCGCTGACACTCTCCAACGGTTTCACCTACGTCGAATACTACCTGGCCCGAGGCATGGATATCGACGAAATCGCCCCCAACCTCTCCTTCTTCTTCTCCAACGGCATGGACCCGGAATACACGGTGATAGGCCGGGTGGCCCGACGCATCTGGGCCGTGGCCATGAAGGAGAAATACGGAGCCTCGGAGCGCGGCAGAAAACTCAAATACCATATCCAGACCTCCGGCCGCTCCCTGCACAGCCAGGAGATCCAGTTCAACGATATCCGCACCACCCTGCAGGCCCTCTGCGCCATCTACGACAACTGCAACAGCCTGCACACCAACGCCTACGACGAGGCCATCACCACTCCCAGCTCCGAGTCGGTGCGCCGGGCGCTAGCGATCCAGCTCATCATCAACCGTGAGTGGGGCCTGGCGAAAAACGAGAACCCCCTGCAGGGCAGCTTTATCGTCGACGAACTCACCGACCTGGTGGAAGAAGCGGTTCTCGCCGAATTCGAGCGCATCAGCGAACGCGGCGGCGTCCTCGGCGCCATGGAAACCGGCTACCAGCGCGGCAAGATCCAGGAGGAATCCCTCTACTACGAATACCTCAAACATTCAGGCGAATACCCGATTATCGGCGTCAACACCTTCCGCAACCCGGATGCAGATTTTGACGCCCAAAACGCAACACTCGAACTCGCCCGAGCCGGCGAAGAAGTGAAACAGGAGCAACTCGACCGCCTTGCCGACTTCCACGAGCGCCACAAAGACCAGGCTCCGGAAGAGTTGACAAAACTCCAACACGCAGTTCTCACCGGAGGCAATATCTTCGCCCAACTGATAGAAACCGTAAGACACTGCAGCCTTGGCCAGATCACCAACGCGCTCTATGAGGTTGGTGGGCAGTATCGGCGGAATATGTAAAATCCGGCGCGTTATCTCATTTACGAAAAGCCCGTATGCCAAGGCATACGGGCTTTTTTTGTCGGAGATTTCATTGTAGATCTCCTATCTGCTTGGAGTTATCCTGTTTTTCGTTAACAAGATTTTCTGCAAGGTATACGGCATAATTTGATTTACTGCTTGCAAAAGATTTTCTGCATATTTTATATGCAGTTTAAGAGCAGAGTGAATACCTTGTTAGAACCAATGTAGAAGGGGCTATAATGGTTTGGCGGTGGCGGGAAAGTCGTAAACGTTCACCAGGCATGGGCACCTCCTTTCTGGTTCCATTATGGTTTCCTCTTGGTACCATGTCAAACATTCGCTTTAACCAGGCTCTTGCAGCGGATCGTAAAAAGCCGTACCCGCTGAAAGGCGAGCGTTGACTTTCATAAAGGAGACTCTTAATGCCACTAAACAATGAGACAAAAGCAATAGAACTTTTAGCTGATTGGAGCAAGTGGGTTATCGTAATCGAGACAGCAACCCTGTCGGCCATAGGCGCATTCTGGAAACCTGAAGTAATTAAATCTATTCACTATCTCTCCAAATTCCTGATGGCATGTGGAGTTGTCTTTTTTGCGTTTTCAATTGTTAGCGCCGCAATCATATTGAAATCACTTCCAGCTACAATTCAGCGTTTACCTCGAACTGACGATAAAGATATATTCCATATGGGAACATACGAAGGCACTAAAGGTTGGCCATTGTATCGGTTGGCAAATTTTGAAACTTATGGCTTCGTCTGTGGCTTACTTTGTTTCTCTAGTGCAATTGCTATATCTGTATTGGGGTAATATCTTCACACAGTTCTTTCATTTAAATATTGAGGCCAAAAAAACACTAAAAATCTAATCTTCGAAATATTCAGTATATGCCACCAGTTAAATTTCTCAGTGCGCCTCGATTCAGAACAGGAAAGCGTAGACTCCGAAATATCTCATTTCTGGATGGACACTAACCATGCACGACAGTCGGTTCGTGCCAAAATGGTGTGCTGGTGAACGCTTGCCCATTTTTTCCGCTTGCCAGCCTCTTTGACCAGCCACATGTTGTAAAGAAGTAAACGTCCACTAGGAGCTGTTTCACCCACTCCTCTACCATCGACAAGGCCATGAAAACTAAAGCGCATCGTATGCCCCACCTCGAAAAACAACTCAACGACTCCATATCCGACCCCGCGCCGATGCCGCCGCTTGCCGGACCGCGCTTGACGACGGAGTGGGCTGTTTTGCCTGCCTACCTGCCTGTCAAATCGGAGGTGATAAGCGGCGTAAGTGCCACCACCGGCGAATGCGTATGGTTGACTTCCATGGAAGGGGTACAACGTTGGGATGCCGGTATGCAGCGTTGGCACAAGATCTGCGATGGGAGTGCCTCCGCGATCGCGGCACAAAGTGACACGGTGGCCTGGGTCATTTTTGGAGACCTGTATAAAGCCACGGTAGCAAGAATAGACAGCGATGGACGGCGCCATGATCTGCCTCCCTTGCCCAAGCAGGAAGACGTCCCCGTACAGGTGAGTGCGGAGCGGACCGACGGTGATCGTGATGGCCAGGTATGGGTGAGAACATTTTTTTTCAGCGTCTATTATTTTGACCACGAAAAACGCGCGTGGCAGGCAGTTAAAATTCCCGAGTCGTTTAACGTCCGGCAACTCGCGGTAGCCTCAAGCGACACCGTCTATGCGGTTGTTTCGACAGATAGGCAGGGTGTGGAAACGACCGCGGTAGTGGGCCACTTCCCGGCAGGATGGTCGCCGATGCCGCAATGGCCGGAAGGGATTGAATATATTTCGGCGACCGCCGACGGTGCCTTGTGGGGTAGTCAAGGCGAGGTATTTTGGGTGCAAGAGCAAGCCGCCACCCTCAGCAGACCATACCGGGTCTCGGTTCCACCCCTTGGGCCATTGGGGCTTTGGAGTGCGGCGCATCGTTGGCGAGTGTGCGCGCTCAACGAGAATCGGGTGGCAACTTTTCGTGAAGGAATAGACCGCTGGGTAGGCAGACCCTGGCCGAGGCAATCAGAGGCCGAGGCAAAAGCCTACACTGTACTTTCCCGGCATTTTGTCGATCACCCGGCGGGGGTGCGTGGTGTGTACACCGACACGCTGAAACCAATCGATCAATGGCGAAACGAGCTGCGCGAAATGCCATGCCCTGAGTCGGTGGACAGGCGCGCTTTTGAAACCATTAAGGCACAACTTCTCGATGAAATGGAAGCAGTTATCGAGATACGTCTGTTATTTCAGAACCTTCGTGAATTGAATACGGCGCTGGCAAGCGTGAATGCTCTGCAATTGCCAGCGGTGGCTCAATTGGTGGGTTTGCAACACGGCGAAAAACGCACAACGCAAATAGACCTGGGAATAATGGCCGATCTCGTGGTCACAACGGCGATCAAATACCTGCCCGGAGACTATCAAAAGGCCGTGAGCCTGGTGTATTCAATCCTACGGCTAGGTATAGCCGAGGTTCAAGGCGGCGAGCGACCGCCCGACTATAACCTGGAAATTTCCTATGCCGATCTGGCGTTAACGCTGTCGAATCTCTACGTTCAAGCAGGCGTGGCAACAGCCAAACTAGAAGCGGCGTTATTGACAAATGCCGGGCGCTTACAGCAAGTGCGAACAGCAGTCCGAAAAGGCCTGTGGCAGTGGCCGACCAAAACCTCTGCGGAACTGGCGAAAACCACCATGGCGGCCTACCGGGTGTACTTTTTTCAACGCTTGATGCCGGCGTTGTGGCAACGGGTCTACATAAAAAACTGGTTGTGTAATCGCGACGTGAGGCCTCCGATCACTCCGCTTCCAGAGCACGTCCTACCCGAGCATGACTATGTGAGCGATTGCAAAAAACTGCCGGAATCCGAGCATATGTTCATGTGTCAGGTTTGGTTTTGCAACGGTTTAGGCGCCGAAACCGATTATCACAAGAAGCTCGACCCATTCCCCGCAAAGAGTTGCATCCAGGCTATCATGGATCTTGGCGTAAAACCGGCGGATATTTTCAAAGGCGTGGGGGGCTGGCACCGATTGCCGGCCCCCCGGACAACCTCCTCGATGTGATGATCCAGGTAAAAGTTCACCAGCACCACATCTGGGCACTATCAGGCTAACGCACAGAGATAGGATATACTCCGACAAATTCCAGGAGATACACGATATGGCACTGAAAGTAATCGGCGCGGGTTTCGGCCGAACAGGAACGCTGAGCCTCAAGGCAGCATTGGAACACCTCGGCTTAGGCCCTTGCTATCATATGGTAGAGTGTTTTCCACGAGGGCCGGATCACTGGCAGAAGTGGATTGATGCCGTCGGTGGCAATCCTGACTGGAACACCCTCTTTGATGGATTCAGCTCAACGGTCGATTTTCCCTCATGCTCGAGCTACAAGGCTCTCGCCACCCACTACCCCGATGCTAAAGTCATCTTAACCGTTCGTGATCCTGAGCGATGGTTCGAATCCACCCAGGAGACCATCTTCTCGCCTCGTTGGATTACATTCGTTCGGAGCGCAGAGGTGGGCAAATTCATGCAATTGACCATCAACGATTACCTGCAGGATCGAATGCACGACAAGGAGCACTTGGTTCGGCGTTTTCAAGAACACAACGAGGAGGTACGCAACACCATTCCGGCATCACGGCTCTTGGTCTACCAGGTGAAGCAAGGGTGGGGACCATTGTGCGAATTTCTGGAGCTTCCTGAACCCGATATAGATTTTCCGCATGTAAACGACAATACGACTACCAAGGAAATCATCAATAAAATCATAGCGGAAGGAATCGGAGCTATTTTTGGATACAACGGCCGTTGAATTTCGAAAAGGTTCCGCGGCTCCTGGCAATGCGAATTTGGAGTTTGGGAGACAATATATATAATTACTGCCAATCCAAACTTTTCTTTTATTCTGCGACAGACACTGTCCGCCGATCCCCCAGGCCCTAAAAACCCCTCCCAAGAATACCAACTTTCGGATGGCGAAAATATCGTGTCAAAGAGCAGTTTTCGGCTGGAAACTACTGAGAGCGATCAGGCCTCAGGTGCGACCCGACAGCTATATTCGGTGAGGAATGATCGTTTAGGGATAACATTGAGACCGACGAATAAAGCCAATCCTTCATCGAAAACATGACTCATGACATGGCTGTGACGGGCATTGCCGAACATCTTGAGCGCCAGTAAGGATCGTACCGCATGGGCGGCCGGCACCATGTTCGTTCCCGGGAACTGCGCCTGCTGCAGCATCTGCTCCAGAGGGAGATCAACAAGGTAAAGGAGAAATAAATAGAGCCCACCTAATCTTGCGACCAGCCCACGTTTGGCTATGGCCTATGCCAACGAATCCAGCGGGCTGACCACCCCACTTCCTCCGCGATTAAGCACATGGGTGTAAATCATGGTTGTGGACACGTCGGCATGACCAAGCAGTTCCTGAATAGTCCGTATATCATGACCGCTTTCCAGTAGATGGGTTGCAAAACTGTGGCGAAGCGCGTGACAATTGACTTTCTTTGTGATCCTAGCACTTTCCGCCGCTTTTTTGATCGCCTTCTGCAGACTGTTTTCATGGATATGGTGCCTCCGACTCTTGCCACTTCTTGGATCTACAGAAATTCTGCTGCTTGAAAACACGTATTGCCAAATCCATTCCTTTGGCGCGGCAGGGTATTTTTGGGCGAGAGCATCAGGCAAAAAGACCTCTCCAAGCCCATTTTCAAGATCTTCTTCGTAAAGTCTGCGTCGTCTTTGTAAATGGTGTTTCAGCTCCTCGCGCAAAGAATTAGGAAATGGCACCACCCTGTCCTTTTGCCCCTTGCCGTCTCTTACAAGGATAAGGTTTCGATCAAACTCTATATCCTGTACACGCAGTCTCACACACTCCATCAAGCGCATACCGGTTCCATAGAGAAGCGAAGCCATCAGATGGTGCACCCCAGATAGCCTGTTGAGAAGAAGAAATACCTCATTTCGGCTCAATACCACCGGCAGCCGCTTCGGCCTCTTTGGGCGTAGTATCTCACCAATATCCCCGATTTCCTTCTTCATTATTTTCGAATAGAAAAACACCAGTGCATTCAACGCCTGACTCTGAGTGCTCGCAGCCGCATTGCGGTTCACTACAAGATCCCGAAGAAACCCGTTAACTTCCTCAGCTCCACAAACATCGGGCCGCTTTTCCCCGATAAAAAGCAAATACCGGCAAACCCAGCCGACATATGTCTGTTCCGTTCGTATGGAATAGTTTCTCTGACGAATGTCCATAGCCAAACTGTCGAGCAATTTTCCATGCTTCACCTTCACCGCCTCTATAAGCGGCGTCTTGCCCCGTGTGCTCATTGACGGCAGTTTCCCCTCCACTCTTGCAATTGTAGGGTGCGTATCTTGAAGCTGCTTTGCCGCGTCCTTCCAGAATTGCCAGTCCACCTCATTCACGCTGGGGGCATCCACGACGATCAACAAATTCTGTATAGCATCAACGATCTGCAGAAATTGCCAATCAGAAAGCCTCGCCCTCCTACCTGCCTCGGCGAGATACTGGTCGACATGCTCTCTATTGTGCTCCTCTACCGATTTACCAGCGCTCGACTTAATATATTCCTCGGCTCTACGCACATACCAACGCATGGCTTTCTGCTTAACACCCTGTTGTTTCAACCTAAATACGTATTGATCCCAAAATCCGCCAGGGTTCGTTTTCTGCGTTGCGTAACTAGCAGTCATTTGTTATATCCTTACTTATAGTTGGGGGGGCACATAAAATTCTGTCCATCATTAATGCGCTAGGCATGACCCCAACTAACCATACTAGACAGAATCTGTCTAGTACAATAAACATAGATTCTGTCTAGTATGTAAAAGGCAGATTCTGTCTAATCCACTGTTACATGTTTATCGGAGGTAGTCGTTGGAACTCCTTTTTTCTAACTGGGAAAAGGACTCCCTCTATATCCACAGACCGAACGGTTGAGTTAATTGTTGGATAAGGATATTTTTGATAGAATTCAAAAATGGATCTTTTTTGAATAGCTATGAATGGCTTTTTGGAAATAGATGATTATTTTGACCATTTCATATAGCGGGATCGCATCATCTCTGGATTTCGGTTTGAGGGAGAAAAGAGGTTATTTTCGCATTATTTCCCTCCATTTTTTCAATAGAAATTCCAGAAAGATTTTGCAAAAAGTTATATGACATCTGTGCATGGCAAAAAATTTTGGAACCAGATGAATATGTTGAAGGAGGCAGCAGAGCCTATTGAGAAGCCATGGTCAGTCAGGCTATGGAAAGAAATAGCAAAAACACACCAACACTTAAAGGTAAAGGTTTCCCCAAAAGATGAAGACTTAAAAGACATATCTATTTATCTCAGCTTATCAAGAAATAATTGATGCTAAAGTAAAGTCTGTTTTATTGAAAAGAAAATATCCCAAACTCCACAGCAAAACTCCATAAAAGATTTGGCAAAATGTCATCAGAAGTTAAGCCAAATCTATGGGGTTAGGTCTTAATTTGAATGCTGGATGGAGATGGTTAAAACAAAAATTCGCTGTTAACAAACGCTTGCACACGATCACAAAAAGCTAGCTCGTTCCTCGCTTCACATTTGCGCCCAGTGAAGCATGGCGTTAAATGTCAGAACAAAATGATGACATAATCATCGAGAAATTTATCGATGAAATAGAAGGAAATTTCCAGAGGTCTCTGCCGATCTTGATGATTGGATGGAGATCCAAGGATATGAACCTGAAGATAGAATGTATGTGTCTTTAATGGAACGATTCTCTCAAATAACTACCGATTCTTTCAGAAATAAAAGAGAAGATCGTGCGAAAGCATATATGAAATACATGTCTCAGAAATTTGCTAACGCTACAGATATTGAGAAAGAATATATAGATGTATATTATGTTGAGTCATTAATGTGGGATGATTTTAGTGGTGAGCGCCGAAAAAAATGTTGGGATCTGATGCCTGAAAACTTGCAGACATTATATCTACGTGAAATTGTTGGGGTAGGAAAACATATCACGAAGAAAATTAAAAATTAATCATTTAACCACCTAATTAACCGGACTCGTACCTCGCCGGTTATCAGAACGTTGGGCATCAAATAAAATATGATCACTATTGAAGAAGCAAAAGAAAAATTTAACGAACTCAAGCCTCGCTACATAAGGCTGGGCAACAACATTAAAGATGCGATTGAAAAATTCCTTGAAGCTGAAGATAGAATTTATTGAAGTCAATTTCCGTATAAAAGACTTTAATTCATTTTGGGAAAAAATAGAGAGAAAAGGTTATAAAGACCCCTTTATTCAAATAGAAGACATATGTGGTTTTAAGATCATAACTATTACGAATCTGATGAGCAACGCATAGAGAAAATAATCAAGCGTGAATTTAAAATTCATAATTTAGAAAACAGATCAAAGGATCTTGCTCTTGATCAATTTGGTTATAGATCAAATCACTATATCATAGAAATTCCAAAAGAATGGCTTGCAGCACCTAACTATCGAGACTTGGATGGGCTAAAGGCCGAAGTACAGTCTCGCACAATTTTAATGCATTCATGGGCTACGATTAGTCACAAATTATCATATAAAAAGGAAGAAGATATTCCTGCTGAATTTAAAAGAAGCCTTTATAGATTAAGTGCACTTGTTGAGCTAGCAGATCAACAATTTGATATATTGAGGTCTAAAAGAGAAACCTACGTGGCTTCACTTATTAAATCTACCCCATCAGGGAGCACCGAATTTGATTTTTCAGTTCCATTAAATGTAGATAGCTTAAAGGCATTGTTGTCATTTATCGCTCCTAATAGGAAATCTTCAGAAGGAGGAATTGCTGACTTGGTTGAAGAGATAAGATCATTAATGTCGAACTCTCTGACATATACAATGGGTATAAGAAGATTGAACGATACATTACTGATATTGAAAAAGATGTTTATACTAGGAATGGAAAATCCTTCAATCCTGAAAAGCAAGGATGGAGCCAAGAGGGATTAGTGAGATTTATATTAGATTTAACCTTTGAACCTTATCAAATAGTTCGAATGACCGAAATGCCTAGAGATACTTATCAACTCAAACAAAAATGGATAAAAAGAATTTTAGCAGCCCAACAAATCCATTAACCGGACTCACTGAAGCTCGCCGTTTATGTCCACGTTAGCGTATCGACGGGGACGAGTTATGAGTGAAAACAAATATAACCCTGCTTATGATGATAATAAATTCCTCAACACTATCTATGTTGGCAAAAGAATGAACTGGAATGGGCGTTATGTAGAACTAATCACTGAAGACAAGCAGCAGTTTTTTGTTGTTTCAGAAAAAGCAAGTGCAACATTATATGAAACCGATGGTGGTAGACAAAAGATACAAGCAACCGTTCTTGATGCTGAAGGGAAAGTCCCGGTTATATATATTTCAAGAATCAATGTTAAAACAGGGAGGATCGCCAATAATGGCGAGCATCAAATTTGCTTGTACCCAGAAGTTGCTGAAAAGCTATATCATTTTCTTGGCAAAGTTAAGTCTATTGATTACACAAACCCAAATAGTTTTAAAGTTCCTGCTGAAAGTCTAGAAGAATTAAACGAAAACCCTATTCGTGGCTCTGATAGTTATTTTTCAGCATTGAAGAAAGATCCCAGACGCGCAGAAATAATAGAAAAATTAATTAATGAAGGCGCAATAACCTCCAAAGATATAGTAAACACTTCCTTCAGAAAAAAGGAGTTGGGCATCTTCAAGAAGCTAATAGATGAGAGTGATTACTGGAAAACTTATGCATCTGAAAATGGTATTGCAGATACGAGTGAAGAAAAGGTTTGGCAGTTTTTCTTTGAAAAAAATGAGTGGATATTTGGTTATGGTCTTGACTATCGTTTTCAAACCATATTGCAACGAGAATCACATGTTTCAGATGCTGAACTGGATGGGTCCAATACAGTCATAGCCGATTATTTACTTGGTGACAAGAAGTTCACTACGTTTGTTGAGATCAAAAAACCATCAACACCATTATTTGGGACAGTAAAAGAAAGGTCTAATAGTTGGAGACTCTCTAATGACATTGTTCATTCTGTTTCGCAAATACTTGAGCAGAAGGCGTCAGGCCTTATAAAGTTAGACAAGCAACAATATGATTCTTCTGGCAACCCTATCATTCAAAAAGCGTATGATTCTAAAGTGATACTTATTATGGGTCATTGGAAACAACTGGAAGAATCAAGTAATGAGCTTGAATCTGAAATAAAAAAGAAGACATTTGAATTATTTCGTAATGACAGTAGGAATATTGAAATCTTAACTTATGATGAGCTCTATGATAGAGCTAGATTTATTGTAGAAGGTGAAAAAAAAGAGATTGAATCAGAGGATACAACTGACGATATTCCATTTTAATATTGACGACATGAGAAATGCTAACAAAACAATCACCCGACCTAAATTTCGCTGCGCAAAATTTAGGTCGGGTGATTGTAAGCGTTATGGTCTGAAATACAATTGATAGAATAACTACATTACAAAAGGATAGATTAAATGAACCTAGATGCCCTAAAAGAAATCATTGATAATCAAGAAAATTACCTTGAAGAGCAAGCTACTGCTTTAGGACAAAATTATGATGCTGCCAGAGCAACAGCGTTAATTGTTTTAGATCGTGGTTACTCCGCATTAGTTGGTCGCCAAGTTTGGTGCTTGATAATGTAGTACGTCCACTCATTGAAAATGTTAAATGTCATGGCTATCAAGGTCCTTTCGGAGAAGATAACTATGATTGCCCGTCCATATTAGCAGAAGAAGACCTTGCTGATTGCTATATGAACGAAAACTTTCTTTGTGAAAGATGCCAAGGCAATGCTGATAGCGACGAACACTCTAGACAACGATGGATGGAAGATTGAAATATAAACCATAACCAGGCATTCAAGAGGGACGGCAAGAGGCTACGGTGTTTGCCAAACTCAAAGTTGAATTAAAACTTATAAGTTCTAAATCAGTTTCGAGGTAAGTCGCTTGCCGCCCCTTAACTTCACGTTGTAGATAGAAGGCCTATCGGCCTGATTAACTGCATTAAAAAAACAATAAAAGCAATAAAGACAACTGCATAAAAACAAAAAGGCAACTGCATTAACTGCATAAAAGCGAAAAGAAAAAAACAAAGAAAAGAAATAATTTCTACAACAAGACATTGCTGCGGAAGCCGGAAAAGCCCGGCTCTCGCAGAACTCAACGTTAGCCTATGAAATGAGAAGTAAATATGGGATTTTGGGATAAAAAATCACAAAAAAAATGACAGAGGGCGACTATCATAAACAAAGTATTTGAAAACAAAAATACGAGCCATAAAACATTTTCCCAAATTATATTGAGTAATCCAGAATTAATAAAAGAAAAAGGCAATACCTTTCCGAAATATTTATATAAATTTTACCCCCCAACCTCTGACAACATTATAGATATTAAAAAGCAACGCCTTTGGTTTGCAGATCCAATTTCTTTTAACGATCCCTTCGATTGTCACATAGGTTATGATATCACAAGTTATGAAAAATATGCTCTTTTAGAGCATATCAAGAATATCGGTTTTTCCAAACCTGAAAACTGCCAAAATGGATTTACCGAAGACGAATTCAATCGCATATACAATTCTATCCCAGATTATGAATATAATTCGATCAGAAATGCAGAAGAATATTGGGATGCAATACGCAAAGTATCCAAGAAGAAAACAAAAGAATTCCAAGAGTTAATTTATGATAAAAGACAAGAAATTCAAAAGGAAGCAAGGAGTAAAATAGAAAAATTAAGAGAAAAAAATATAAGGATAGCTTGTTTTTCTGATCTGAAATCAAATGGTTTTCCACCAAGACATACTGATTTTGAATTTATGATTCAAATGTGGGCGCACTATGCAAGCAATCATGAGGGATTTTGTATCGAATACGATATAACTCAGTTACACGCAGAAAGCTTACTTCCATTTAAAAATGTAAGTATCCTTGAAGACAAAACAGCATACATTTCGAATAAAACGAAACTGATCTTATCTGCGGGGTTGTTTCCTGTGATATATACAACCAACCGAGTAAGTATTTAAGAGAAAAACCAAATTAAAAAGAATAAATAACGATGGAGACACAAAATATAATAGTCATATATAACTCCTTACTATATAAAACCTATATCATAAAATCAGCAAAATGGAGCTATGAAAAAGAATGGCGAATTATTGTTGATGGCGACATCTGTAAATATTTCGATAATAAAATATATTTTCATTCATAAAAAAATATTTCTTGGTTGCAAAATGAGCACTCATCATATTTCGATACCATGATAGAAATCGCAGAAGAGTTAAAGGTTAAGGTGGTATTAATGACAATGAATGATAAAAAATTCTGTTTGGAACCTCAGAATCTGGATTCATATAAATGAACAGAAAAAAAAGTGGCATCTTCCATTGTAATATTAAGAAAAACTTCGGCTAACAAACTGCTCCACCGGACCGCCTGAGGTCGCGGGTTTTTCAGTTTTATTGGTAGTAAAATAATTCAGCGTAAATCCAAATTCATTGGCATTAATTCAGGCGGCCCGTGAGCAAAACGTTGAACTCCAAAAAATTATTCCATGGCATGCAAAGAAAAATTTTAATACGAATGGCTAACCTATTAAAAAACCAAACAGCTAAAGAGATTGGTATATCTTTAGCTGTTATCACCGCATATCAATTCCTTGCTCAGATCCCTATGCCCTTTATCAATCTGAGTGAATTAAATTCTTCAGCAAATACTCTGTGGAGTCAAGTTGCTGGAGGTAATTTTCTGGCACATTTTTCAATAGTAGCGCTAGGAATTATGCCATTTGTTTCAGCCTGCGTATTAGTAGAAATTTGCTCCTTGTTTATACCATTTCTAAAGAAACATCGTGGAGGGGATTATAAAGGAAGGAAGGTGTTACAAAAGTATTCGCTAATCCTTACGTGCATATTAAGTGCCGTTCAGGCTAAATTCATTATTCAGGGGCTTCATGGCATGTTATCCGTTTCAGGAATCCCTATCCTTGTGCTTAACAACAATTTACAGTTTTTTGCCCTTCTGTTTACCCTTGTAGCCACCGTCTTTGTCTTTTTATTTCTTGCTGAATTATCGACTAGGTATGGAGCAGGAAATGGTATCTCTTTACTGATACTTTCAGGTATTTGTTTAAGCATGTTCGGGAATATTAAGAAATTTTTCGTTCATACTAGTGAAATACAGCTTAACTTTTTCTATGTGATATTGTTTTCGACAATCATATTTTTCATATTCGTTTTCATCCCTATTTTTTTGTTAAGATTTTCATGTTCCGTTCAATTCAGACACAGATCTGACCAATCATTTTCCAGTTATTTTAGATTTAATTCATGCCTATCCGGTAAAGAAGCAATAGCTTATACGACGTCTATACTAATGCTCCCGGTAACCTTAATGGCATTCTTCGGAAGATCTGAGCCTCTTGCTAATTCATTTTATCCTGGGACCTTAGGGTATTACATCTTTTCTTGTGTTTTTGTTATTTTGTTAAGTTACCTTTTTGGCTGGCTATTTCTTCATCCCAAACGAAGATTAGCCACTTTAGAAAAATGGGGCTGGAGTCCACATGATACACAACACAATTCTTTTAATTTTATTAAGCGTAAGTTTTTCACTATGAACTTGCCTTGGTCACTCTTTCTTTGTGTCGTTTTAATCATTCCCAGCATAGTGATATCAGGTTTCAACGTACCATTTTACCTTGGCGGGACTTCTGTTTTTATTATGGCTTTTATTAGTTTGGACTTTATTTCGCGATTCAAATTCTTGAGTACCATTGGACATGAAAAAACTTATAAGGTTGCTGAATTTCAAGACGTGCACCACGCAACTATGATTAAAAATCACTTGCGAAGTGAAGGTATAATATTTCATTTGCAAGGCTATTACCATAGACATCTTCTGTATTTTTTCGGGCCATATATACCAATTGACCTCCTGATTCCTTTGTCTGAGAAAGACAAGGCTACAGAAATAATCAATAGATATTATGGCGGGTTAGGTTTAATAAAATAAGAAAACTACGTCCAACCTTGTCACTTCAGTTGACGCCAAAAACGGGCGCAACTGAGCTTTCCGTTAACCAAAAGAAAAAATGATTTCCCAAAAAGAATACAATGAATGGTTCAAGGAAATGCTTTCAAAGTTCCCTTTGAATCATGAATATAAAATCACAGAAGAATCATACGAAGAAGAGCAATATTTAAATGCTACAATTATTCACTCAAATGATGAAGAAAAGAATATTGTCATTTCAACATACGGTAAAGAACTAACCTTGTCCATCTGGAAGCACCATGAACATCATGACTCATTTGAAGACGATGATCATGAAAATGAATTCATTGAACTATCCAACTACATTGATGACATAATAAACGACAAAGTGTTTTTCGCTGTTGGTTATCGTGGTGAAGAAATAGCATTTGGAATGGCATCTGACGATATCGAAGATTTACTCGACGATAAAGTAGATAAAATTGAAATAAAAACGTGGTCAGGAAGACAAGATAAAACAATAAATATCAAGGGTTAACAAACTGCTGCACACGGACCCCGCAAACAGCGCGGGCCCGCTGAATTCAACGTTAGCAGCCCACAGAATTTAAGCAATGGAGTAATAATGAAAAATATATTCGTTCTATTGGCACTCATATTAATGACAGGGTGTACAACGGTTCGCTACAACGGTACTGACACGTTTGTTAAAGAGGTCGATTATCCTGAGGTTGGCAAAGTGATTACTGTTTATGTTGGTGATTACATGGTTCAGAAAGGTAGCATTACAGAAGAAAATGTATTGCTTGTGCACAAAACTATTGATGGTGCTTTATATGACATCCCTGCGAAAAAATACCCTCAAGTTGGCTACGACGAAAAGCAGGATTTCTATTCTGCCGTTGGGGTGGTTAGAGGTGGTATATCAGATCCAGTTCAGGCACTTGCGCTTAAGAAAGAAAAAGGGGCTGAGCTTTGTGTTATTACCGTTTTTGGCGGCAGCGCTTGCTATAAGGGTGAATACGAGCGCAAAAAACAACTTTCAGAAAGAGGTAATAGCTTTCAGCAAACTTTGATATACAGCGGCAGAGTTGGCGACAAAATAAATATAGGTTACCGCGAATTCAGCAATAATACTGCGAGGCCAGCTTTTAACAACAATGTTGAATACGATTTGTCGTCTTCAAACACCATAGGGTACAAAGGCGCTTTAATCGAAGTGATAAAGGCCGATAACAGCAGTATTACCTATAAGTTAATTCGTAACTTTCCATAAAACTGCTAACAAGGGGTGTCATCAGCGATTTAAAAACCAACCAAAATTATCGTGTTAAAACCAGCCACGCTTGGCAATAGACGCAAATTTGCATTTCAGATTCCGTAAATGACTGGATCAAGGAGAATCGGCATCTAACAGGATGCGAATTTATAAAAGCGTTGAACCGCCGGTTACAGGGTCATTACAATTATTACAACATCCCTGGTAACCTGGAATCGATATGGCGTTTTTATTTATGGGCGTTGGAATGTGCATTTAAATGGCTGAATCGCCGGGGTGGAAAACGAAAGAGCGTCACCTGTAAGGTGTTTAATAAAGCCATTGAACTATTAGGGGTAGCCAAACCCAAGATGCGGATCGTCAACCGACAGCATCGCGTGTTTGCATAAATCTACGACTTACGCGAAAGCGAGTACAACCGAGGAACCGGATGGGGAAAACCGCACGTCCGGGACTGTGCGGGGGGTTCCAGGTAACCGGCGTTCCTACCGCGAGAGACGCATAAAAAATAATGAATAATATTCTTAAAAGAACAGCCATTGGATTTCTTCCGATAATATTTGGTTTTACAATTTTTATTATTTATCAGACGACAGAGCATTATACTCCGGTGGGAGTTGCATTTATTTCTTGCCTTGGCCCACCTCTATTGATTGTGCAGCACTTGCCTATAACAGATTTTATTCTAATTCTATTGTTAACAATTACTTTAATATTGCCGAACTTTTTTTGGCTAAAATGGTATACGGCAATTATTGCTATTATAGGAGCTTATATTTGGTGCATCGCGGGCATGATTGCAGTAGGTGCTTCATGCTAAATATATAAATCGTCTAACATTTTGCTTCACCGGATTCGGGCCAAAGAGCGGCTCTCTCCGGTGAGCAATGCGATAGGAGCGGACCGCTCCGCGGCCGCTCCTATCGGGCGCTGTTGAGTCCCTCGAACACGCTTAATAGTCTCCGCGCTACGTGGTCCACCTATCAACCGCGTTCGAGCCGACTGCGATTCTCAGCCTGAGAAAAAATAAAAAGACATTTTTTCTCAGGTCTGCGAGTCTCGCGGCTCAACAGCGCCC
>CAVUXQ010000043.1:0-42286 GCA_963745265.1 uncultured delta proteobacterium | reverse complement strand
GGTATGGCGGCGGCGAGATTCTCAGGCAACGCCTCACCCTCGGCGAACTGGTGGCCTTTATCTCCTATATGCGATTATTCTTCCAGCCGCTGCGCGAGCTGGCCCAGAAGTACTCCATCGTCCAGTCGGCCATGGCCTCGGCCGAACGGATCTTTCTGCTGCTCGACACCCGAAGCGCCATCCGCGCCCCGGAACTGGCGGCGGACACGTCCCGATTTCGCGGCTCGCTCGATTTTCAGCACGTCAATTTCGGCTACGAACCGGACAAACCGGTGGTGCGTGACATCACCATCCAACTGCGTCCAGGCCAGACCGTGGCCCTGGTCGGCACCACCGGCAGCGGCAAGACGACGTTGGTCAATCTGCTGCTTCGCTTCTACGACCCGCAAGAAGGCCGGATCACCATCGACGGAGTGCCCATCGCGCAGCTGCCCCTGCAGCAACTGCGCACCGTGGTGGGCGTGGTGCTCCAGGACGTGCTGATCCTCCAGGATACCTTGCTCGCCAATATCGTCATGGACACCGGCCGCAGCCGCCAGGCGGTGGAAACCATTCTGGCCCAGACCGGCATGCAGCGATTCGTCGACAAACTGTCCAAGGGGCTGGACACCGTCATCGGCGAAGGAGGTCAGGAGCTGTCCACCGGCGAGAAGCAGCTTCTCTCCTTTGCCCGCATGCTGTGCCGCGACCCGAAAATCCTGGTGCTCGACGAGGCCACCGCCGCCATCGATACCGAAAGCGAAAACATTCTCGAAGCGGCCATCGCCGACGCCTTCACCGATCGCACCTCGCTGGTCATCGCCCACCGGCTCTCCACCATCCGCCGCGCCGACCATATCCTGGTCATGGAAAAGGGACGGATCGTCGAGCAGGGCAGCCACGAGGAATTGCTCGATCTCAGTGGCCACTACGCGGCCTTGGTGGCCATGGATTTGGAAAACGGCGTAAATGTTCACCAGCGCCCCATCTTGGCACGATCTGGCTGGCGTGCATAGATAGGCTATAGCCCGTCAGCCAGCCTGCACCAACCTGGGGCACTGGTGAACGTTTACAGTTCATTGGTTTAGCCACTGTTTGGTTAACCTGGTGAACGGTTACAAAACGGCAACGGCAAACATGATTGAAGTAAGCGAGGCGGAAATAAAAAAGCTCAGGGAGATGGTAGAGCCAGCGCTGGAGGGGTGGCAATGAAACGCTTTCCCTGGTGGGGCTCGGTCATCCTGGCGATCATCACCTATTACGGGCTGAAATACGGGCTCGCAACCTATCTGGGGGATACGGCGCCGCTGGTGCGTTTTGCCCGGCTTCTGGCTCCGATTCTCACCGTTGGTTTTCTCCTTCTTGCCGCCAAGCAACTCTACGACGACGATGCGGAGGAGCCACCGCCAAGCGATGAGGATGACGCGCCAACCGATATCCCGGAAGAATGACCACCCTGGGAATCCCGGCAGCTCTGCCCCGCGGATTACCGGTAGCGGCTCGCCGCACCGCTTTCATACCACCGCTCTTTTTCCGCAAACATCCGTTTATCGGCCAGGCTGACGACCTCCCCCGGTCCCTGTTCGGTGCTGCAGGCAATCCCGAAGCTGATGTGCACCCGCTCCCTGGTCACCTCGCCGCTTACCTCGTCGACACAGTCGACGACCAGTTTCTCCGCTTGCCTGTTGATGCGTTTGAGGAGTTCTTCCGCCTCCCCGATTGCGGTCGAGGGACAGAGGATGACGATTTCATCGCCGCCCAATCTGAAAACCAAATCCGAATTGCGTACCACGCGTATCAACAGATCGGCACAGGATCTGATCAACAGGTCGCCCGACTGGTGACCGTAGGTATCGTTGATTCTCTTGAGGCCGTTAATATCCCCGAATATGACCGAAAACGGCTTTTCCGGCCGGGCCTTGTCGCACCACTGCGCCATGACCAGATCGAAATAGCTGCGATTGAACAGCCCGGTTAAATGATCGGTATTGCTGAACCTCTCCAGCTCCAGGGCCTGGATTCGGGAGCGGATCATGCCGCGGATGGTCTCCAGGAAAATCTCCAGCAGCCGACGCTCCTCCCCCTCGAGGCTCCTGCCTTTGATGAAGAGCTTGAAACAGTAGGCGGTATGGCCCTGGAGGGAGGTCGAACGGATACCACCCCCAAACACCTGCCACTCATCGCCTTTTATGGACGAGAGCCGCTGCTCGTCGGTGCGCTTGCCCACGCTGGCGAATCCGAGCACAAAGGAGTGCACCTCCAATAAAAAGGTAGTGTCTTTCTGGGAGATGCCGCGAAAGGCCATATGGGGGATAATCGTCGGTCGCGGCCCTTCCACCAACAGGCCGTACCCTCGTCCGGGAAAGATCGATTCCAGGCGTTTAAGCAGCAGATGAAAAATCTCGTCAGGATCATCAAACCAGGATACCTCCACGGAAATATCGAGCAGGGCCGAGAAGATCTCATTCTGCTGGTCGGCCTTCTCCTTCAAGGCGACCATGGTGGAGTGCGACCTTTCGACAAACACCTTGAGCAACTGCACGAAAATGAGCGCCAGCGCCCCGATCACTTCGAGCCGCAACACCAGACCCGTATCGACCACAAGATGAGGAGAGAAAAAGTGAACCAGACCGAAAGCGGCGGCCACCACCAGGGGATGAAGCCAGAGAGCTACCTGCCATTTGCTGAACACGCCGTAGAATATAATGATAAACAGCAAGCTGACCGACCAATAGAGACTGGTACTGTGCAGCAGCAACTGATAGGTGAAATAGCCCGACATGGTGAGAGCCATCATCAGCTCGAAATACACCTTGTGGCGCGGCCGCCAACTCTCGGTCGGGTAGAAAAACAGCGGTATGAAGAGGGCGATCACGATCATACGCGCCGTCAGGCCCTCGGGATCCGGGAGATGGAAATGGAGGCCGAAATAGAAGAGAAGATGCGAGAGCACCGCAACCAGACCAAGCGGTCGCGCCAGCCCCTCGTAAAGGCTGTAGTCCCAATGTATTGTGGATCTCATTCGTGCCGACACAGCACCTCCCACTCGGTGAACACCTTGCATTTTTCACCATCCTCCGCCCACATCCCGTTAACGCTGCCGATAGCCGAAGGCTCGCCCGGAAAAACCCCGCCGTTTAGGCATCGAACTCACCAACCTCGACGCAACGCCCTGGGTTTGGGGGTGGAACGCATGCTTTTCTTTTCCGCCAAATTGGTTATACTTGCCTGATTAGTAACAGCCCGGGGCCTTCGTGTGCCAGTTTTTTTTCACCTTTTCACAGACCGCGACCGATCATGCTTTCCCCCATCGCCAAGACCCTGCTCAAAGAACTGCTGACGCTTCTCGCCGTACCCGAACACGCTCTCGGCCCCCACGAGCTCATGGGGTTCATGTTCGGCCTGGCCATACTACCGGAACCGATTCCCGACGAGGAATGGCTGCCGGCGGTCTGCGGCGAGAGCCTTGCGGATAAGGCCGCGGTCAACCGGTCGCGCACCCTGCGCCGGGTCCTCAAAGAGATTCACGCCGTATTTCTGGCTGAGAAACAGCGAGACGCCCTCCAATTTCCCTATCGGATAGAGACCCTGATGGAGCGGGACCTCGAGGATATCCTCAAATGGGTCGCCGGCTTCGATGAGGCCCTCGCTCTTCGCCCGGAGATATGGGAACCTGAGATCGGCCCCGATTTTTCCCGCCAACAGCAGGAGGAAGTATTCTTCAGCATGCTGGTCATCCAGGGACTCGTCGATCCTGTCGAGATCATGAGCTTTTTCGAGGAACTCCCGGATGACGTGTTCGCCGATGCCTTTGTCTCCTTCACCCCGCAGGACGACAACCGGGAACTGCAGGTTCAGGCCTTCCTGCTCGCCACCCTGCCCCTGGCGGTTCAGACCCTGCAGGAACATGCCGCTTCGCTGGAGGCCTCGACACCGATTTCCCCGGCTCCGCGTCCGAGCGTCTTTCCCCACCCGGCCTCTATGAAAAGCGATGGTGCAGGCCGCAATAAGAAAAAAAGCGGCAAACTCATCAGGGTGAGCTTCCCCGAACGTAATGAGCGACGCGAAAAAGACCGGCCGATCAATACGGTGCCGCTTTACCAGCTCAAGATCGCCCTGCACCGGGCCCGGCCCCCCATCTGGCGGCGCCTACTGGTGCCGGGAAACCTGACCCTGGCCGAGTTGCATACCATATTTCAGCTCTGCATGGGCTGGGACAACAGCCACCACCACCAGTTCATGATCGGCGACACGTTCTACGCACCGCGGCAGAGCGACAACTGGAACATCCCCGAACTCAGGAACGAGGCGGAATATACCTTGCATTCGATCGCGCCGAAAATCGACAGGCATTTTGAATACATCTACGACTTTGCCGACAACTGGGTACACAAGGTGACCATCGAGGAGGTTCTCGAGCCCCATCCGGGTCGACCCGGCCCGGTACTGCTCAAAGGCAAACGTGCCTGTCCTCCGGAAGATGTCGGCGGCATCCACAGTTACATGCAGTTTCTCGAAGCCTTCAAAGACCCGCGCCATGAAGAACACCAATCGGTGATCCGATGGGTCGATCCTCGCTTTCAACCGGAGCTGTTCGACGAAGGGGAAATCGCCGAGATCAACGAACAGCTGGCTCACATGTTCCCTTGAAATAACGACAATCCGCCTGGAGGAAGCCGCCCGGGAGGTTGTCCGAGAATAGCCCGAAAAAAGCCGATGAACATCCCGAACCCCGAGCTCGAACTCGCCGACGATTTCGTTCAACACACCAACCGCAATATCTTTCTGACCGGCAAAGCCGGCACCGGAAAGACCACCTTTCTCCACAATATCAGGAAACAAACAAGCAAGCGGCTCATCGTCACCGCCCCCACCGGCGTGGCCGCCATCAATGCCGGAGGAGTCACCCTCCACTCCTTTTTCCAGCTGCCCTTCGGCCCTATGGTGCCTGGGAGTGAGACCTCCATGGTCAAGTACCGATACAGCAAGGAGAAGAAGAATATCATCAAGAGCCTCGACCTGTTGGTGATCGATGAGATCAGCATGGTCAGGGCCGATCTTCTCGATGGCGTCGACAGTGTGCTGCGGCGATTCCGACGCAACGACCAACCCTTCGGCGGCGTGCAGTTGCTGATGATCGGTGATTTGCACCAGCTCTCCCCGGTGGTGAAAGATACGGAATGGGGCCTATTGCGCGCTTATTACGATTCTGCGTATTTTTTCAGCAGTATCGCTCTGGGAAAAACCGAGCTGGTCGCCATCGAGCTGCAGCACATCTACCGCCAGTCCGACAGCAGCTTCATCGATCTGCTCAACCGGGTCCGTGACAATCGGCTCGATGCCCAGAGCCTTTCGCGGCTCAACTCCCGCTATATCAAAGAGTTTACCCCCGACGAGGAAGAAGGGTATATCACCCTCTGCACCCACAATAGCAACGCCGACGCCATTAACGAGGCACGACTTGCCGAACTGTCGGGAAAGAGCCATTTTTTCACCGCCGAACTCGATGGAGACTTCCCGCAACACACCTATCCCACCGCCGCAAGCCTCGAACTCAAGATCGGGGCCCAGGTTATGTTCGTGCGCAACGACAACTCCCCGGAAAAACGGTATTTCAACGGCAAGATCGGCACCGTGGTCGCAATCTCCAAGCGCGTGATCGAGGTGAGTTGCTCAGATGATCCGGAGACCATCGAGGTGGAGCGCGCCACCTGGGAAAACATCGCCTATTCGGTCAATGAACAGACGGCCGAGATTTCGCAGAAAGTCGTCGGCACCTTCGGCCAGTACCCGATAAAGCTGGCCTGGGCCATCACCATCCACAAGAGCCAGGGCCTCACCTTCGATAGGGCGGTGATCGACGCCCAGGCGGCTTTCGCCCATGGCCAGGTCTATGTGGCGCTGAGCCGCTGCCGGACCTTCGAGGGTATGGTGCTCAGCTCACCGCTTGGCCACTCCGCGATCAAGAGCGATGCCACGGTCAATCAATTCGTCGAACGCGCCCGGGCCGACGCACCGGACAGAGAAGCGCTTGAGGGAGCCAAGATCAGCTATGAGCAACAGCTTCTTCTGGAATGCTTCAGCTTTGGCAACCTGCGCTCCCTAATCGGCCGCTTCGCCTCCCTTCTTAGCAGACACGCCCAGGTCATCCAGGTTGCAGGTGGCGGCGATATTGGCGCGCTTCACGCCCAGAGCACCGCGGAAATCTGCACCATTGGCGAAAATTTCAAGAGGCAGCTCCAAGGTATGTTCTCGGACCACCGCCAGCCCACCGCCGATCCGGCCATTCTCGAGAGGCTCGCAAAGGCTTCTGTCTATTTTCAGGAAAAGATCGAGTCGATTCTTTTACCTTGCCTTGACACCATTGAGGTGGAAACGGACAACAAGGAGATTCGCAAGCGCATCACCAATCTGCTCACCTATCTGCGGGAAGAAACTGCCGTAAAACTTGCAGCGGTCAGGTCCTGCCGGGACGGTTTTTCGCCGGCCGAATACCTTCGGGCTCTCTCGGCCGCCGGCATGGAAAAGAAAAAGGAGAAGAAGAAAACGCCAACCTCTCAGTATACCGAAGCGGACGTCGGCCACCCCGAATTGTTCGAGACCCTGCGAGAATGGAGAAAGCAGAAAGCGACGGAGGAAAACGTCGCTCATTTCCAGGTCCTGCACCAGAAGACTCTGGTGGAGATCACTATCCGCCTGCCCGAGACTATCGCCGACTTGAAGAAGGTCAAGGGAATCGGCAAGAAACTGGCTGAACGTTATGGCGAAGAGCTGGTGGGGATGGTAAGCGATTACCGGCAGCGACATGGTATTACCGAGGTGATCCTCCCCGAACCCGAGCAGGCGGAACCGACCCAGGAAGACAAACCGCAGCAGCCGGAAAGGGGAAAAACCAGAGATATCAGTCTTGATCTCTTCCGGGAAGGACTCTCCATCGCAGAGATCGCCGAAAAACGGGGCCTGGTGACCTCGACCATAGAAGGTCATCTGGCGTTTTTCGTGAAAAAAGGGGAACTGGCGATAGACTCCGTGATAGAGGAGAAAAAACGCGAGGATATTGAGGAAAAGATTAGCCGCATGGGCAGGGAGTCCCTTAAAGAGCTGAAAATCGCTCTCGGCGACGACTGCTCCTACGGGGAAATCAAACTGGTGCTCTCCCACCTCGATCGCGACCAAGAAGGGTGACGCCCAACGCGTGCCCCCCCACTTTCTTCCACGCGCTCCTTTCCCCCAGGCAGGGCACGACGTGGTAGAGAAGAGGTCAACCAACGTTGCGTATGCCGCGCTCCATGGTGCTGAGCACCTCCACGCCGTCTTTGGTTACCACCACGTCGTCTTCGATACGCACCCCGTTGCGGCCGGGAAGATAGATGCCCGGCTCGACGGTATAGACCATGTCTTCGGCAAGCGGTTGCCGGTTGGCCCCCTGAATATAGGGATCTTCGTGGCATTCCATGCCCAGACCGTGACCGGTGCGATGCGTAAAGTAGCGGCCATAGCCCGCCTCCTCGATGCACCGCCGTGCCGCCCGGTCGACCTCCGCGCAAAGCGTTCCCGGCCCACCCGCCTGCCGGCCGGCCAGATTGGCTTGTTCGACTACCCTGTGGATCTTTTCCGCCTCGGCATCGAGGGTCCCCACAGCGAAGGTTCTGGTCAGATCGGACATATATCCGTTGTAATTCGCTCCCCAGTCGACGATCAGCAGGTCACCGGCGGCCAGCGGCCTCTCGGAAGGGACGGCGTGGGGATCGGCGCTGTTGGGACCTGCTGCCACAATCGGCGAAAACGGCAGGACCGGGTCCGAACCGTGCCGAATGAGTTGCAGGAACAGCTCGGCTGCTATCTCTTTTTCGCTCACCCCGATTCCAATGCTGGGCAGGGTCGCCTCGAGCGCCGCTTCGGCAATATGCACCGCCCGGCGCAACATTGCCAGCTCTTCCGAGCCTTTTCTGGCCCGAAGGGCGGCAAAGAGGGGCGAACAATCAATAAAATCGGCAGTTACCGCATTCTCGAGCAGACGGTATTCCAACAGCCGCATCTGCCGGGGTTCAACCCCGATTTTTCCACCGGGTAAACCGAGCTCGGATATCGCCAGTCCGAACACCTCGCCCCAGCCATTCGGATCCTCGCCATAGGGGAATACCCGGACGGAAAAAGCCAATTTCTCCAACTTGGCCTGCTCGAGTTCAGGGAGCACGATGGTCGGTTCGCCTCCCGGCACGAAAACCATCACCACTGGCCGCTCCGAGAGATGAAACTGCAGACCGCTCAGGTAGCTCAGCATCGGTCCGGCATTGACCGCCACTGCGTCAAGCCCTCTGTTCCCCATCTCCCGCTCCAGCTTTTGCAAACGCAACTCTATCACACTTTCTCCTTAAATTTTTTCCAACCGCCCCAGCAGCATTCCATCTTTGCACCTCTGCCCAATCGCGTCCAGCTCGAGGGTCAATGCACGGTCATGGTTTACTGGTCCGGTCGGCATCTGAGCAACCCGGCGAACGTCTACGTCAAGTCACTTCCTGCGGATTCCCCTTATTGCGAAATTCTGGTTAAATACGGATCTCCGCGCCCAGTTTCTCCACAAAGCGAGCCAGCCAGGCGGGGTGGGCCGGCCAGGCGGGCGCGGTTATCAGGTTACCCTGGACATGGGCGCCATCCATATCAACAGCAATATACGATCCACCGACGCCACTCACCTCCGGAGCGCAGGCGGGATACGCCGAGCACTGTCGTCCTGCCAGCACGCCTGCTGCGGCCAGCAACTGGGCTCCGTGACAGATGGCCGCCACAGGTTTATCGGTTTCCATGAAATGGCGCACGCAGTCCAGCACCTTTTCATTGAGCCGCAGGTACTCCGGGGCCCTTCCACCGGGAATCACCAGCCCCTGGTACTCCTCGAGACGTATGGATGCGAAATCAGCATTCAAAGCAAAATTATGACCCGGTTTTTCACTGTAGGTCTGGTCGCCTTCGAAATCATGGACCGCGGTGCGAACCGTCTCACCGGGTTTTTTATCGGGGCAAACGGTATCGACCTGGTATCCCAGCATCGAAAGCGCCTGAAACGGCACCATAACTTCGTAGTCCTCTACAAAATCACCAACCAACATCAACAATTTTTTAGCCGCCATTGCGCCTCCCTCCTTGTTCTTCCCCATTCCTGCAATACAGCCGATCGAATATTCTCCCTTTGCTAGGAGCCTGTCGGATTATGCCCTTTTTCCCCATATCTTCGTTAAACTCAAAAAAAATTATCCTCGGAATATTCAGTATATGCCTCCGGTAATTTTTTCGAGTTTGCCTCGATCTGAGCAAAAATGCCTATAATCCGACAGGCTCCTAGTGTCCACCCAGAAATGCGATATTTCGGAGTCTGCGCTTCCCTGTTCTGAATCGAGGCGTACTGGAAAATTCAACCGGAGGCATATACTGAATATCCCAAGGATTAAATTTTTCAAGTGCCACGAAAAGTCAGGGTGAAATAGCCATTTTTCGATGGGTACTCGCTTTTTGCAGGCAGAGTTGCAGGATCGGTTGCGCATGGTTGAATGGGTACAATTGAGCATTTGCATCTCTGAACATTCCACGTCACTAGCAAAAAGTTGCCTCATCAGCCGCGATTGTCAAGGTCGCCTTGTTTTTCGCTCCATTTCCGATTACAAAGAAATGGTGTTTTGAGCATAAATCCCCTCGTAAAAAGAAAAGGAGAGAAAAATTATGAAAAAATATGTCTGTAACGTCTGTGGCTTTGAGTACGACCCGGAAGCCGGCCTGCCTGATCAAGGCATCGCTCCCGGCACCGCCTTCGAGGACCTGCCTGACGATTTCACCTGTCCGGTCTGCGGAGTGGATAAATCCGAATTCAGCCCAGCTGATTAGTACGGCCAAGCCGACACCGGCAAAGTGCGGATCGCTTTGCCGGTGACCCCCCTTCCCATCCCCTCTCAACCCGCCTTTGATTGCGAACTGTTCATCATTCCACCACTCCTCTTTAAGCCATCAGTCACCATAGAGTTCCTTAACCCTGAGGCGGTCAATCGTGTCGTTTTTCATCGGCAATTCATCCACGAATTGGACGTAGCCCGGCTTCTTGTATCCGGCAATGCGGGAACCGACAAATTTGCGCAGCGCCTCGGCATCCAGACTCTGCCCGGCTTTGAGAACGCAGACCGCTTTAACACCCTCACCGAATTTCGGGTCGGCGACGCCGATCACCGATACCGCCTGGACCGCCGGGTGCCGCAGGATCACCGCCTCCACTTCGGCTGGATAGACGTTTTCTCCACCCGGTTTGATCAGTTCCTTTTCCGGCTTGCGTCCCTTGTAAAAGAGAAAGCCGTCCGCATCCGTCTGGCCCAGATCTCCGGTATGATGCCAGCCATGGCGAAACGTCTTGCGATTGACTTCTTCCAACCCCCAGTAGCCCTGGAATACCAGCGGACCACGGACCACGATTTCGCCGGTTTCTCCAGCCGCAACCTCGTTGTCCTCCTCATCGACCAGTGTATAGAGGCTGAGCGGTCCCGGCCTGCCGGCGCTGCCGAGTTTGTCAGAGGCCGGCGAAAAGGTGACGAAGCCCGAAGTTTCCGACTGGCCGTAGAGAATCCAGAAGCGCGCCTTAGCGATCCGCTCGAATGAAGCTATAGTATCGGGACCATCGATACCGACCACATATTTCAACGAGGAGTGGTTAAACGGTTCGCTCTCCATGTGCGCCACCATCCGTTGGAGGATCGGCGGAAAGCTGCCCCACAGGGTCACACCCTCTTTTTCGGTGAGTTGCGCCGTAGTTTTTTCAGTAAACTTATCCACCACCACGTTTATGCCGCCAACCTGCATTACCGCCAGCGCCAGGTTCATGCCGGTGATATGAAAGAGCGGCAGCATGGCGAGGTTGACGTCGCTCTCACTCAGGCCCATGGACACGATGACCTGAAGGTTGGCGCTGAGCAGATTGCCGTGGCTGAGCACTGCTCCCCTGGGCGACCCCTCGACCGCCGCCGTATAGATGAGACAGCACGGCGTATCAGCGGTGATGTCCACAGCGCCGCAGCGATTGCCAGTGTCCTGCACCGTCTCGGTATCGGCGGACAGCTGCAGAACCGGCACCAGAAGCGGTTCGCCGATCTGCTTTGCCACCGCCAGATAGTTTTCATCGGCAAAGAGGATTTTCGCTCCGGAATCTTTCATGATAAATCCCAGCTCCTCCTGCGAAAGCCGCCAGTTCATCGGCACCAGAATGGCACCCAGCCGAGCCACCGCCCCGAAAAGCACGAAAAAGCCCGGATGGTTCATGGCCAGCATCGCCACCCTGTCCCCCATGCCGATACCCCGAGCTGCCAGCTGAGCCGCCAGCCGCCCACACAGTTCGGAAAGCCGACCGAAAGTAATCCGCTGCTCCCCGGCGACTAGAGCCGTCTTTTCCTTGTTGATTCGCTCATTTCTTACAAAAAGATCAGACAGAGTGAAATCTCGCATGGCACTCTCCTTGAAAGAGGATCCAGGAACCTGCCGGGCTACAGGAACGCAGCCAGGCAGGCACCTTATGGAAAATAGAGAATAATGAACGGCTCTTAGCGACCGTCACCGAGATCATTTTTTTCTGCCGAGAGCCTAACCCTATTTCACCCCTTTGGCAATATCAAACGCTCGTGACGCCTTTCGATGAGACCATCGGGCGCAAGTTGCCAGGTCCCCGGAAAAAGATTACTTTTACTTAGAGAATTGGCGTTGTGATGCGCATACGTGCAGGCCGGATTGGCCTGCACCGAAGGCCGTTTCGCAGCGCGATTCTCAAGTCAAACCGCTTGAAGATGGTGGAGAGCCGTCATGTCACGAAAACATCACTACCATATTATCGGGGATATTCACGGTCAGGCAAAAAAGCTGGAAGGGTTGTTGCGGCAACTCGGGTATAGAAAAAACGGCAACGGCTACAGGCACCCCGTGGCGTCGACGATATTTCTCGGCGACTTCATCGATCGGGGTCGCGAGAACGGCAGGGTCCTTGAAATCGTGCAGGATATGGTCGCCAGTGGCCAGGCCCGTGCCATCATGGGCAATCACGAATTCAACGCCGTCTGCTATCACACCATGTCAGGCGATGAGCCCTTGCGTTGCCGCGACGACACCACTACCCGCCAACATGCTACATTCCTCGATGAATTCGGTTTCGATACAGCTGCAACCAGGAAGGCTATTTCCTGGTTCCGTTCCCTCCCGCTCTTCATCGAGCAGGAGGGATTCAGGGCAATTCATGCCTGCTGGCATCAGAAAGAACTCGACAGCCTGCCGCTCAACCCGGATAACACCCTGCCCGCACGCCTCTACACAGAGAGCTGCAGCAAAGCAAACGGCACCTCCCTGGCGATCAAGACGGTATTGAAAGGCACGACCGTACCGCTGCCGGCCGGCACGGCTTTCAAGGATAAGGATGGCTATAAGCGTCGCAAGATCCGTACCCGATGGTGGCTTGACGGTCAGCAGACCTACCGCGACTTGATGATGACCCAGGACCCAATCCCGGAAACGGTGCGGGAACAGCAACTCAGAGTGGCAGCCTGCTATCGAGCCACGGACCCGCCCGTCTTCATCGGCCATTACTGGCTCACGGGTAAGCCGGCTCTGCAACAGCACAATATCTGCTGCCTCGATTATTCGGCAGGAAAGGATGGTCCGCTTATCGCCTATCGGCATACAGTGGGTGAACCGTTTTCTAACGCGCGTTTTATTGTCGGGACAACGAATTCCTAACGCGGAACAACGACCCCGTCTTCTCCCTTTCGCTCAGATCCACGAATCACGGCAAGGAACGCTTCTCTCGGGCAGCCAGCAGCCTCATTCCCCTGGTATGGGGATAAATCCGGCTTTTTCATCGCTCACATTCAAGGTCCTGATCAAATCCGTCAGGCCGGTCTCCAAGCCTGTGAGTTGCGCAAAGGAGAGTTTTTCGAGGGCGCTGCTCAGCTGCCCCTGGGCAGGTTTCGGTGCCCTGGCCAAGAGGTCCCGCCCCTCCCCGGTGATAGACAAATGCACCGATCGCTGATCGGTTTTGCTGCGGTCCCGGGAAATGAGATGCATGGCTTCGAGCTTATCCAGCATATTGGAACAGGTCGAGGGATGAATCGAAAGAGCCGCCGCCAGCCGCGAGACCCGGACTCCGGGGTTGCCTGCTATCTCAAAGAGCATCCACAATTTGGCGCTGCTCAGCCCGCACTGCTTCTCCACATGTTTCGAGTGAGCCTGCACGGCCTTGAAGATTATCCGCAACCTTTTTATAATTTCTTGAACCTGCTTTTCTTTTTCGTCCATCACACCTCCTCACACAGGGCCTCGATTCCAAGGGGTTGTACCCTTTTTTGGCAGCCTGTTCCACTATTTTCTGCGGTGTCCAATGGGGAACCTTCCTTGCCATTCGCTGGGTGGCCCAGCAGGGCTGTCGCCTGCACGACACGGCAAGGCAGAGAGAAGGTGTCGCACCCTTCGTATTCACCTGCCTGAAAACGCCCGGAGTCACATCACCTGATGGCGCCAAGTGTCATGCATCGTGCAGTCGACAACGCCCCGGATGATTCACGAGGCGCGCATGGTGATCTGCTAAGGAATTGAGCGGAAACCGCCAGCCCTGGACAGGCCGGAAGGCGACAAACGCCGCCTCCCTGCCAGAGGAAAAATCGAATGCGGTCAAATACTTATTCGGCGGCTTTTCGTGCCTCGGCAAGCCAGGTGTTCCATTCGGTCTTGTTCTTGGCGATCCAGTCGTCGACTTGATGTTCGATATCCTGCTCGCTCTTATGCCCTTCGTTCATCAGGGTATTCTGAGCATTGATATCTTCGAGGGGCAAAGTGAAAACCTCGAAAAACTTCTTGGCTGCCGGGTTTTTGGCCAGGAATTCCTTGTTGGCGACAATGCGGATGTCGGAAACCACGAATCCAAGCTTCACCGGATCGGTGACAGCTCCTTTGAGATGGCTCACCGTCATACGGTCGACGGCCCCTTTCTGGGAATCTTTGGGGATGATTTTGGGGACGTTGATCCACATCACATCCTTACCGGGTTTGAGCTTGAAGATGGTCCAGTTGGGAGCCCAGGTGTAGAAGAAGATCGGTTCGCCACTCTTATATGCCGCCAGAGTGGAAGCCATACCGGCCTCATAGGAGGCCTTGACCGGGTTGATATAGTCGCCGAGATGATAGACTTTCATATGCCAGCTGATAACGTTTTCGCAACCCCAACCCGGAGGACAGGCGGTGAGGTCGGCCTTGCCGTCGCCGTTCTTATCGAACGCCTTGCGGACCTCCGGACGCTTGAAGTCGTCAAGGGAAGTGATATGATATTTCTCCACTGCCTTTTTCGACACCAGGTACCCTTGTAGACCGCCGGCCTTGACGACATAGCCGATCTTTTCCGCCTTCTGATCGAAGTTCTTGGGCAGTTGGCTGTCGTGGTTGGGGAACCAGCCGTTCGTCCAGTAATCCACATCGCCCAGACACACCGACTTGTAGAAAATCGGATTCTGCAGATCCTTGGGTTTCTCCACGGTGTATCCAAGCTTCTCCAGTCCCCGGCGAACCAGGGCTTCCTGAAAAAAGCCCGTATTCCAGGTGGCACGGGCCGGGTGTACAGTCACACCCTTGCCCGGCATCATATTTTCCGCCTGAACACCGGGTGCTCCGGTGACCAATGTGAGGGCGGCAATCGCCGCGCCAAGCACCAACTTTCTGAACATAATTTTTCCTCCTTCAGTTCTTTTTCTTTGTTCCCATGGACTGGGTAATCCGGTCCAGGATGATCGCAATGAGGACGATGGCCAGACCGCCGATGGTCGCCTGCCCTATATCGAGCGTGTTGAGACCGAGGATAACCGGCGCGCCCAGGCCGCCGGCCCCGATCAGGGCAGCGATCACAACCATGGACAACGCCATCATAATAGTTTGATTGAGCCCCGCCATGATAGTGGGAAGCGACAGGGGAATCTGCACCTTCACGAGTACCTGCCAACTGGTGGCGCCAAACGCCAGCGCCGCCTCGACCAGTTCCGGATGTACCTGGCGAATACCGAGGGCGGTCAACCTGATAATTGGAGGGAGGGCAAAGACGATGGTCGCCAGTACCCCCGCTACATTGCCGATGGAAAAGAGCATGACGATCGGCACCAGGTACACGAAAGCCGGAGTGGTCTGCATGGCATCGAGCAACGGCCTGATGAGAGCGTTGAAACGGTCGCTGCGGCCCGCACAAATACCTAAAGGGATGCCGACGATCGTGCAGAACACCACCGAGGAAAAGACCATGGCAAGGGTAGTCATGGTTTCCGACCACAGCCCGAGCAGGCCGATGAAAACCATGCTGGCCGCGGTATAGATAGCCAGGCGGATACTGGCGGCGCGCCAGGCAATCAGGGTGAGCACCAGAATTACCACCAGCGGATGAACGGCCAGCAGGCCATGGTTGATGCCGTTGAGAGTGACCTCAACCGGCCATTTCACGCCCTGAAAGAACCAGCGATACCCGGCAACCAGCCAGTCAATGAAATGGGAGATCCAGATATCGAGCGGAATAACTTTTTCATGAAAGGAAAACATATCGACGACTCTCCAAAAAAATGCTGTACCGGTTAGGGCAGATGGGTCTCTTCTTCGAAATGGCTGCCGTTCTCCGCCCGGTACAGGGTGCGAAGGAAGCGGTTCTTGGAGACGACTCCGCGAAAAGTATTGTTGTCATCCACCACCGGAATGGGCCAGGGGTGTGAAGCGACCTTGGGCAGGATGTCCTGGAGGCTCTCGGAGGTCTGCACCGATTCCGCCTCTTTGATAAAGGCCTCTTCGATTTTGCCCGTGCCGGTTCCCCTCTCCACCAGGATGCGCAGAGAATCGGTGGAAACAACGCCGTAGAAGCGATGCTCCGAATCCATCACGTAGGCAAATTCCCTGTCCTGGTTGTTAAGCATCTCCAGCGTCGCCCGGGGACTGCCCGCCGGGGTGCGCCAAATCACCGTCGGCTGGTTGTCGCGCACGATATCCCCTGCGGAAATCACCCCGGTCGGATCGACACCCCGAAAAAACGCCCTGACATAGTCGTTGGCGGGATTCTGCAGGATTTCCTCAGGCGTACCCACCTGCACCACCCGGCCGCCTTCCATAATGGCGATCCGATCACCGATGCGCAGCGCCTCGTCGAGGTCGTGGGAAATAAAAACGATGGTCCGCTCGTGCCGATCCTGGAGTTTGAGCAGTTCATCCTGCATTTCGGTCCGGATCAGCGGGTCGAGGGCAGAAAAAGCTTCGTCCATCAGCAGAATATCCGGGTCGACCGCCAACCCTCTGGCCAGCCCGACACGCTGCTGCATACCACCGCTCAACTCATTGGGATACGCATTTTCCCATCCTTCGAGACCGACCTGCTTCAAGGCGTCCAGGGCGCGTTCCGCCCGACGCTTTTTGTCCACTCCGTCAAGGTCCAGACCAAACGCCACGTTATCCCACACACTCATATGGGGCATCAAGGCGAACGACTGGAAAACCATACTGGTCTTGCTCCGGCGAAACTTAACCAGCCCCCCCGGTCCATTTTCGTCACATCCTCGCCATCGACCAGCACCTCCCCGACGGTCGGCTCGATGAGCCGGTTGAGCATGCGAACCAGTGTCGATTTGCCGGACCCGGAAAGGCCCATTACCACAAAGATCTCCCCCCGGTTGACTTCAAAACCGGCATTCTGAACACCGACGGTCAACCCGGTCTGCTCATAAATCTCTTCCTTGGACTTGCCCTTATCGAGCAGCCGCAACGCCTTGCGGGGTTCCGGTCCGAAGATTTTGTAGAGATTCCTCACTACGATTTTTTCCATGTCACTTTCCCCCGCGGCACATTGTGCGCCGCTATTGCTGCCCTTGCTTCCGGCAACCGGCAAATAAAAAACGGCGCCGTTATATACGAAGGCACCACTGCAAGCAACGAGAATATTCTTAGAATATGTAGTAAAACTATTTTCCGGAATACTATTCAATATTAAAATAATATTGAACCATACTATCCGTCAAGTCTTTACTTGCAATGGAGATCCTCATTGCCGCACAGACCTCCTTCGCCGGGTGCGGCCTGACGGTCTCCAGGCGGCTATCGACTCTGCCAATTAGCCAGGTATCACTCCACCCGTTTCGGCCGCTTGGAAGGAATACACAAGGAGGATTCAGATCTTGAGTTGCAACAGTTTTTTTACAAGCGATTTCACTTCGGCGTAAATCTCGGCATCATTGCTCGCTCTCGGACCGGCCACGTTGAGCACCCCAATCCGGTTGGCCCGCAGCCAGGCTTCGGCCTCTCTCGCCGCCTTGCCCGGAGCAAGCACGCTGCAATCGATATGCAGCCAGGGGCGGCCGTGCTTCTCCGCCAACATCCGGGTCAACAACGTCCCACTGCGAAGAGGGCCATGGCTGACAAGAAGCGTGGCATCGGCTTCGATGACATTTTTTTCGGTACGCAGTCGATAATCCGGAGATGACATCTCCAGCAGGAGATACGAGGACGGCAGAGGACCGGCCTCCGTTCGCCGCCCCTTAAGAGCCTGTCGGATTATAGGCATTTTTGCTCAGATCGAGGCAAACTCGAAAAAACTACCGGAGGCATATACTGAATATTCCGAGGATAATTTTTTCGAATTTAACGAAGATATGGGGAAAAAGGGCATAATCCGACAGGCTCCTAGGCAGCCAGCCGCCATACAGGCGGCCGAGGGAAATTGCGGCATCGAGCGCTCCCTGGTCGGCGCCGGTCTGTCCTCCGGAGATAATCTTTTCGAGGAGGTATTGCTGTTGCATAGGGCAGGAAATAGAATTGTAGTAATTGATCGCGGGGGCGTTTCCAGAGCCGTCTGGCCACGAGACCGGACGGGCTCCTCCACCATAATGGAGAAGATTGATGAAAACAATTGTTTCGCAGCGCGACGGAGAGCCACTTGCAGAAGCGGCGAAGGAATTCTCCGCCGCCAAAAAAGTTGCCGCCTTGACTGGAGCCGGTATATCCGTCGGCAGCGGCATCCCCGACTTTCGTAGTCCGGGCGGGGTATGGGCCATCTACGCTCCTGAAGAGTATGCTACCATCGAAGCGTTCCGGCAAGATCCGCAAAAGGCCTGGAAGCTCTATCGCGAACTGGGCAAGGGGCTAGTCGACAAAAAACCGAATCCCGCCCACGAAGTGCTCGCCGACCTTGAAAGGCAAGGGCTGCTGCACGGCATCATCACCCAGAATATCGATAACCTGCACCAGAGCGCCGGCAATACCAGGGTCTTTGAGTTCCATGGTGACCATCAGCACCTGCAGTGCATCCAGTGCGGGCATCTCGAACCGGTCAGGGAAGTTCACTATAGCTCCCATCAGGTTCCCACCTGCCGGTCCTGCGATTTCCCGTTAAAGCCAAATATCGTCCTCTTCGGCGAAGCGGTGCGCAACCTCGAGGAGGTCAACGCGTTCATCTCCGAGTGCGACCTGTTGCTGGTGATCGGCACCTCCGCCCAGGTCTATCCGGCGGCAGGACTCCCTGCTATTGTCAAACGCAACGGAGGCATACTTTTCGAATTCAACAGGCAACCCGCTCTCGGCCACGGCCTCTCCGACTATTTTTTCGCCGGTGATCTCGGAGTGACCCTGCCGATGTTCGGCAGAGCAGTGCTTGCGCGGAACTAAATCCGGCTGCGGTTCCAACGCGCTCATGTGCCCCGCGGCGTGTGTGCCGTAAACCCTGCACAGCTTTGATGGGATACGCGCCAATCCGCCATGCCCTGGATTTGATTTCCCAGGCGCTCTGTACTGCTCGCCAGACCGCTCTCGGAGCTTGTGCTCCCCATGCGGGCCGGAAGCGTTACGTTTAACAAAATCACTGTTATTTCTTAATGTTTCGTCCTATATTACCGATAGAACAGAGGGAAACGTTTTTCTGGGGGTGCATTTCATCAGGAGCTTGCCTGATGAAACGCGCCGATAGAGCGGCTTTTCTCTTTTCATGCTGCAGGAATTGATATGCGATTCTGTACCGAATGCGGAGGAGCTCTCAACCTCTTTGAAACCAATGATGAGGAGCTCTGCCGATCGTGCATGCAAAAAAGAGAGCAGACCAAACACTCAACGAAGTCAGCTCCCTCCCCTGAGGACGCATTGCACGAAAGTGAACTGGCCGAAGCCATGCTGTACCGCGACGGCAACAGACTGGTGCTCAAAGCCAGACAGGGATGGGTGCTGTGGAGTGGTCCGGACGACCAGCCGTGCAGCCTCGGCTCCATCATCGGGCAGGCCCGCCGCATCCAGCAGATCCGCATGAAACGGCAAAGAAAATAGCCTTGGGACGCTCACCTCGCAAGACCGAGTGGCAAGCCTGCAATCTCAGAGAGGTCAATGACACTATCGATATCAGTCGGTTCGGGAAAGGGGGGGACCGGCAAGAGCATGGTCATCGCCAATATGGCTATGCTACTCGCACGGGCAGGGCGTCGGGTTTGTATTGTCGACCTCGATCTCGGAGGACCGGATGCGCACATCCTCTACGGGTTGATCGATCCGCAACGGACATTAACCCATTTTCTCTCACGGGAGATCGAGGACATAAACGAGCTCGTTTACACGTTCGAATACTTCGGGGGGGTCCAGCTCATTGCGGGAACCGGCGATACGCTCCAGTCCGCCAACATGACCTTCCAGCAAAAGCAGCGGTTGTTGCGCAGCCTGGCTACGCTTGAAACCGACATACTGCTGATCGACGTGGGCGCCGGCAGCAGTTACCACGCACTGGATTTTTTCATGTACACCGACATTCAGATCTGCGTAACCAGTCCCGAACCCACCTCCATCATGGATTTCTACAACTTCTTGCAACTGGCTACCATCCGCAAGGCGGTAAGCAGCTTCCTCTCCCAGGGGGAGGTGGGTAGGCATTTGAAGGGGAAAAAATTCAAAACCCTCAGCGAAATGCTCGATCTCGCGGAAACGCTCCAACCTGGAGGCCGCAAGCTTGCCCAGCAGGCCCTGCACCGATTCAATCCATTGCTGGTGGTCAACAAGGTCAGCCCCAGTGCCAGAATCAACCTGCTCAAGCTCCGTAGCCTCGCCGCTAAATATCTTGGAATATACCTTCCTGATCTCGGCCAAATCCCGTATGATGATAACGTACAGGCGGCGCTCCGGGCCTATTTGCCGGTGGTTGAATTTGCTCCAAACTCCCCTGCGGCCAAATCTCTGGTAGAATGCAGTGACAAGCTGTTGAAAGTTATCGACCTGTACCTCAGCAAACGTGCCGTGTGAACCTTTCGGAAAGTGCAAGGAGGAACCTATGTCCCGTGAGATCGAAAATAGACTGCGCGTGCTTGAAGAGGGTTTCGAGTATCAGGACCGAACGGTTGAAACGCTGAACCAGGTGCTCATCGAGCAGCAAGCGCTGATCGACAAGCTCCAGGAGGAGCTGGGGAAGCTCCGGGAGGATTTTATCGCCACAAGCCTGGAAACCGAAGATATCAAAGATGCTCCACGGCCGCCACATTACTGATCGTACATATTTTCGTCACCGGCGGTCCCACCGAATCTGGCGAGACCGCCCGGCCTCCCTCTTGTAAACGCGTTTATCACCTTGTCTCGGCCTGCTTTTTGCCGATTGGGTGAACGGGTAAATCCAAGTCAATCTGCCAGAACTACCAGGAGAACAGTCGGCTGAGGCCCTTTTCTCCCATATCCTCGCCAAACTAGGAGCCTGTCGGATTATAGGCATTTTTTTAAGTTTGTCCCAACCCGAGAAAAAATATCCCTAATCCGACAGACTCCCGGGAGAAGGCAAAACGGGAAAATTGCTGCCCCCTCCCGCAATGGTGGATTCCGCCCTGCCCCCCCATTCCAGATCGACCGCGCCAGGTTCCCTCCTGGAAACCCCGTTCCCATTCCTGCCGAATAACAGACCAGATTGCTCTCAAATGGTGACAGGCCAGTCATTTTCCTTTCTTGGTATTTTAGTAATACCTATGCATGCCATTGCCATTCAAAACAGCAACATAATGGAAAATCATAACAGACGCCCCCTTCCCACCTGTTATATTTAGAAAAAAACGAGTTTCAATTCTGTTGACAAGTTCAAAGACCTTCAGGTATAGTCCAGCACATTTTGATTTTGCAGTATCCCCCACCCGACTATGGATTCGTAGTCAGACCAGAGATCCAGTATCTGGATGTGTGAGCTTCCAAGCTCAACAATGGTCCGACGATGAAAATCCTCCGTCGCATATTGCATGATCTGATTTTGCAACGGGACTCCGCCATGGCGGAGCCCCGAGGAGAACAGCTGCACCCTCCATCGGTTCGCGAGAGGTGTGCGGAACTGTCGACCTGCCCAGTGGGCAGGGGTGCTATCGGATCAGCCGCAACCTATGCAATCCCCACGCACATCGTCAGTTTCGCTGAGCGGAGCGCCCCCAACAGGCCATTGGTGGCCTGTCTGCCGGCTTGCACCGGCACACGGGTATACAAAAATCCCGGAGAGCGCAACCAGAAGCCACCCCACGGATTATGTGGATTGAAGTGCCAGCTGAGCTTTGGTGGTAATCAGATTACGTTAACCCTTCAACCTTTCAACTTTTCAATCGTTCAAGGAGTCTGTTATGTCAATTGGTGTACTGGCACTGGTCGCATTTCTGCCGATCTTGGTTGCCCTGATTCTCATGGTAGGCATGCGCTGGCCTGCCACCAAAGCCATGCCCCTGGCCTGGCTCGTATGTGTGCTCGGCGGTATCACCGCCTGGAAACTCCCTGTTTCCTATATAGCCGCACTGTCCATTCAGGGCGTCATCACCGCCATCGGTATTTTGATTATCGTCTTCGGCGCAATTCTTATTTTGCACACCCTGCAATATTCCGGTGGCATGGAAACCATCCAGCATGGCATGCAGAACATTTCGGCTGACCGCCGCGTACAGGCCATCATCATCGGCTATCTTTTCGCGGCCTTCGTCGAGGGTGCCGCCGGTTTTGGTACACCCGCCGCCCTGGCCGCACCGTTGTTGCTCACCCTGGGCTTCCCGCCCCTGGCCGCCGCGGTCATCTGCCTGGTGTTCAACTCCTTCCCGGTCACCTTCGGCGCGGTGGGTACTCCTGTCGTGCTCGGCCTGAAGTTCCTCAACCCCCTGGTCATGCACCCCGCCAATGCCGTGTCTGGCGCAAGCTTCCATTCCATGGCCAGTTTCAACGCGGTTGTGGGTCAATGGGCTACGCTTTTGCACCTGCCCATGATCTTCATTCTGCCCATTTTCATGCTCGGCTTCATCACCCGCTTCTTCGGTCCCAACCGCTCATGGACCGACGGTTTCAAGGCCTGGAAATTCTGCGTGTTCGCTGCCGTGGCCTTTTCCGTGCCGTACCTGATCTTCGCCTGGTTCGTCGGCCCCGAGTTCCCGTCCCTGATCGGTGGCTTGATTGGTTTGGGTATCGTTGTTGCCGGTGCCAAGAAGGGCTTCTGCGTGCCCAAGGAGTCTTGGGACTTCGGCCCCATGGACAAATGGGATCCCGAATGGACCGGGGACATCGAAGGCTCCGACAAGTGTGATTTCAAGTGCCACATGAGCCAGTTCAAGGCCTGGCTGCCCTACATCCTGATCGGCCTGATCCTGGTCATCACCCGTATCCCGGATTTGGGCCTCAAGGGCTGGCTCGCCGCCCAGAAGATCTCATTCACCCATATTCTCGGCTTCAAGAGCGTTTCGGGCGCCATCGCCTACCTGTACCTGCCCGGCACCATCCCCTTCGTGTTGGTAGCCCTGCTGACCGTGTGGCTGCACGGCATGCCCGCCCGCGACGTCAAGAAGGCCTGGATTGAATCCATCACCAAGATGAAAGCCCCCGCCATTGCACTCTTCTTTGCCGTGGCTATGGTGTCAATTTTCCGTGGTTCCGGCATCATCGATGCCGCGCTGAACCCCAACGCCTACCCCTCAATGCCTCTGGCTCTGGCCAAGGCGGTGGCCGGCATGGTCGGCAACGCCTGGCCCGCGGTCGCCTCCTACGTGGGCGGTCTTGGCGCCTTTATCACCGGTTCCAACACCGTGTCCGACCTGCTGTTCGCCGAATTCCAGTGGGGCGTCGCCTCTCAGCTGCATCTGTCGCACCAGCTGATTATCGCCATCCAGGCCGTTGGCGGCGCCATGGGCAACATGATCTGCATCCACAACATCGTGGCGGTATGCGCCGTGGTCGGCCTCTCCGGCCGCGAGGGTGTCATCATGCGCAAGACCGTGTGGCCCTTCCTGCTCTATGGCGTTGTCGTAGGCACCCTGGGCTCGCTGATGGTCTTCGTCTTCTTGCCCGGTCTGTTCTAACACGGCTCCCTCGGACAACCGTGGAACCGTATCCGCCACCAGGACCGGGCACCTCCCGGTCCTGGTGGCGGACAACCTTCGACCCAGCGCAATTGCGTATTCCAGGCAAGAGAATCCATGCCGGCAATGCGTTATGTAGTGTTCAACCGAAAAATTCTATTGTCAGGGAAGAAAGAGATAGGATCCCGCGTGTTGCACCGCCTGCTCAGAGAGAAGCCAACTCAAGTCGCGCCGTTGGCCGGCGGCGTCGGTACAGTGGCCATAGTGAATGAGGAGCTCCGCGACGGAGGCCATCGCCTCAAAACGAGCGGACTGAGGCAGCAGATGCGGATGCAGCGAGAGATAGAGGGCGGGCCGGTTGTGCTGAAGATAGTCGGCCATGGTCGGCAGCAAGGCAAATTCTCCCCCTTCGATATCCATCTTCAGACAACTCAACTTCGGATTGCCTGCAAGCGAGAGCCAAGTACGCCACGCCAGGCAGAGCACTTCCTGGCTGCCGCCACCCCCCGGCAGCAACAGGCTGGTCATGGAATCTCCCGGTTTGCCGCGAGGGCTGGCCATCCGCTTCAAGCCGTCCTCCGCCGCCAATGCCATATTGAACGGCAAAACATTGTCCAGGTGATTCAGCCGCAGGTTCTGCAAGAGATACATATAGGCGATGCGATCCGGCTCCAGGCAGTAAACCCGTGCACAGCGCCCAGCGGCATGGAGCACCGTCGGCCCGATCCAGGCTCCGATGTCGCAATAGACGGTATCGGCAGCCAGTAGCCCGTCCAGGGCAGCAAAGGTCTGCGGCTCCCAGGTCCCGCGGCTGACCTTGCTCCAGAAGCTGATGTGGTTGGGGTCACAATGCAACCTTTGTTGCCCCATGGTTACCGGATACCAGCCACGCACTCGCGACCAGGCCTCGAGAAGCCGTTCAACAGGTCCCATGTATCCCTCCTAAAGCACACCAACCGCTAAAGAATCGCTTCGGATTCATCCACACTTCTTTGCGCGCCAAACGTTTCTAAGCCATTTCCAGGGAAAGAACATGGAGACCTCCTGCCGGTAACTCCGGTAGGCGTCACCAAACTCGGCAAGCAATTTCCGCTCTTCCAACCGCGTTCCGATCACCAGATACGCCGACAAAACAGAGGCGGCAACCACCGATCCCAGATGATACACCGGCAAGACCGTCCAGAGAAAAAGCAACGAGCCAAGGTACCAGGGGTGGCGGGTCACTGCAAAAACTCCCGAGCGGGAGAACTGCTGCTGCTCCGTCAACAAGACGTGCTGCTCGCCGAAACGGATCTGCTTGACACCAAGGAAATAGCCGAGATCGTAGCGACGGGAGCCACCGTAGAAGAGCAGCAGTGAACTCGCCAGCAGCAGCACCCGCAACGCCACCCAGCCCCCCTTCCAGGAGTAGATTTCCATCCCCTGCAGGCGGGCGGTGGCAACCATCATTGGCACCAGGGTGATAAAGGCAATCAGATTGTAGCCAAGGCGAAAATACTTGCCACATTCCCCCATCCGAAGCACAAGCCGACCACCTACCCCCCGGAAGATCAACACACTGTGCAGAAAGCACCAGAGTATCCATCCCAGGGCAAGCAGCAGAGAAGAAACGTTCACCGCTTCTCCTCGACCACTGACTCGGTCGGGGGCTCCACGGCAGCGCTTTTTCGGGTTTCGAACAGGGAGATCATGGTCCAACCCGGCTCGGGACAGACGGTGCCGCTGTTAGTGACCACATGCACCCGACCCTTGGGATCGATGAGGAAAAGCGGCACCACCCGGTCTCCGTGCATATCTCTATACATCTCACAGGTAAACCTCTGCGTTATCTTGGTAGTTCTGATCTCGCCGCCACCCGCCAGGAGTCCATCCAATTGGTCGTAGGTCACATCGCGGCCGAAGAGCACCTCACCGCGGCGACTTGGGGGCAGCTTCATTTTATCGCCCTCTTCCTTTTCCGGCCGGGAGAGAACCACAAATACTTTGTTTTTCCCGAGTTCCATCCGGTAGTGCATGACCGCGGCGACATTGACGTGCTCCAGGGGAGAAAGTGCCAGCATTCGGCCGATTCCGACCAGGTTCATATGCCTGTCGGCGTGCTCCGAGATCGGATTGCCCAGATAGGTAGGAAGCCCCTCGTTTCTGGCCTGGCTGATCTTCTCCCAGCCGGGGTCCGCCAGCAATACCCTCACGCCGTTGTCCGCCAGCGCCTTGCCGATCTTGCGGGCCAGCAGGTTGGCGCCGATTATGAGAAACCCATGGGGTTCGGGCTCCGCCACGCCGAGTCGTCGGGCAATGGGCAGAGCGGTTGCGCTCTGGAGAGCGACGGTGCCGATAATGACCGCAAAGGTCAAGGGCGGCAGGAGCCGGGCGTCAACGAAGCCCGTTTGCTCGAGCCTGAGGGCAAAAAGCGTTGAAATTGCCGCCGCCACGATCCCCCGCGGCGCAATCCAGGCAAGCAGGTGCCGCTCGGGCATGGACAGTTTCGACCCCAGGGTGGAAATCATCACGTTCAGTGGCCGGGCTAAAAACTGCACCGCCATAAAAACCAGCAACGACGTCCAAAAGATAGCTTTGAGCGCTGCCAGATCGAGACGAGCCGACAGCATGAGAAACAGCAGGGAGATGAGCAGCACGCTGAGGCTTTCCTTGAATTCCAGGATAGCCTCCAGATCGACGCCCGGCATGTTGGCCAGCCACATGCCCAGCACAGTGACCGCTACCAGTCCGGATTCCGGTTGCAGACTATCGGCCGCCACCAGGGTGAAAAACACCAGCGCCAGCGTAGCCACATTCTGCAGAAATTCCGGGATCCAATGGTTTTTAAGCGCCAATCCGAACAGATAGCCGCCGGAGGCGCCGATGCAAAAACCCGCAAACACGATCCGGGCAAAGGCCAGAAGCGTATGATTCCAGGCATACCCGCCTCCGCCGGAAATTATGAATTCGTAGACCAGGACCGAGAGAGAAGCGCCGATCGGGTCGATGACGATCCCCTCCCAGCGGAGAATGCTGGCCACCGCGGCCGTGGGTCGGACGGTGCGCAGAAGCGGTGCGATCACCGTCGGTCCGGTGACCACCGTGATCGCCCCGAACAAAAACGCGATCTGCCAGGAGACGGAAGCGGCAAAGTGGGTTGCGACCGCGGTGATCAGCCAGGTCACCGCCAGCCCATAACTGAGCATGTTGCGGACTACCTTTTGCAACCCCAGTATTTCCTTGAACTTCAGGGTAAGGCTGCCCTCAAAGAGAATGATAGCGACACTGAGCGAGATAAAGGGGAAAAAAAGCGGCCCCATGAGCAGCTCCGGATCGAACACGCGCAGCAGCGGCCCCCCGCAGATACCCGCCAGCAACAGAAATATGATGGCCGGCATTTTTACCCGCCAGGCAAGCCATTGGCAGAACGCACAGACCACAAAAGATCCGGCAATGACGATCAGGATTTCCTCATACTGCAAGCGAACGTCTCCACGTGTTGGCGTAAATCGCGTTCCCGAAAGAAATGACCCAAAAGGATGAAATTCGAGGTCAGGCGGTTTTTATTTTTTCCTTCAGCTTTTTTTCCGAGAATGTGCACGCTTCTATATGCTCGGTGCTGACACCGACAAAGGTGCTTTCGAGGGCTACCTTCTTTTTCTTCCACCCATCCGCGTGCCGCACCACTTCGGTTACCGTCGTCTCTGTAATGGGGATATAACGGTGCTTGCTTTTACTCTTGAAGAGGCCGTAAAACACACCGGTGATATAGAAAAAGGCGTCTCCACGGGTGTGGGTGATGATATGCACAAATTCGGTTTCCTCGTTCAACTTCTTTTTCAAAGTGGCGGCTCTGAGTTTTTCCCGCTCATTCCCCGATTGCTGGAGCGTGTCGTAAAACAGAATGATATCGGAGAGCTTGAGTTGGAGCTTGCCAAAGTCGCCCAGGCGGGTATTCCCCTCCAGGACGACAGTTGCCTGATGCAACAAGAGGGCATCATCAAAGCCCTTCTCGGCGGGGTTCTTCCAGTAGACGTTGGCGCTGTTGAAGATATCGATCGTTCGCAAAGATTTATCCGCTACATCGATCAGTCCCGAATAGATTTTGTCAGGGGTGAACAGCGTAATCTTCCTCTGGTCGGTTGCCATGTTTGCCCTCCGGTAATAATTTGGCTACGAATCAGGCACATGGACGAACCAGCACGATTCATATCGCCTAAAATGCCTTTGCTGCCTTTAAGCAAAAGTAATCACAAACCGGATATGGGCAAATGCAAACGATACCTATTCTCAGGTAGAGACCTTTTCTCAAGAAATTACTGGAAGTAACTTCTACCAGTTTTCGGCCAGGAGTTCAAAGTGCGCCCTGGCATGGGCGCAGGCGGGGCAGATTTCGGGAGCCTCCTCACCCTCGTAGAGATAGCCGCAATTGCCGCAGCTCCAGTTCACTTTTTCCTCGCGCTTGAATACCCGTCCCTTCTCCACATTGGCGAGAAGTTCCCTATACCGCTTCTCGTGCTGCTTTTCCGCCACTGCGATGGCCAGAAATATATCAGCGATATTGGCAAATCCTTCATCCCGCGCAACTGCCGCAAACTCGGGATACATGGTGGTGTACTCGTAATTCTCCCCCGCCGCCGCTTCCTGGAGATTCTCGGCGGTGGTGCCGATGACTCCCGCGGGAAAAGAGGCCGTTACCTCCACTTCTCCACCCTCGAGCAACTTGAACAATCGTTTGGCATGCTCTTTTTCCTGGTTGGCGGTTTCTTCGAAAATTTTCTGTATCTGCACGAACCCGTCTTTTTTCGCCTGGGAAGCAAAATATGTATAGCGGTTCCGCGCCTGGGATTCACCGCAGAACGCCGTCAGGATATTCTTCTCGGTCTGTGTTCCCTTGAGACTGGCCATGATCGTTCACCTCGTATTTGAATTGCCTACCTGAATTAAACGCGCACGCCTAAAACGGCAAGTTGCCCATGTATGCAGCCGCCTCGGCGCGCAATAAAGATACGGCTTCAACTCGCACATTGCGGCCATTGTAGCACACAACTCTACAGATTCAAACGGCAAATCGGACGCGTGCCGCCACTGCAAATTTCATCCGCGCAAGCGCTCCAAAGCCAATATGGAGAAACTAACACGGCATCGGCAACAGGGCTGTACAGATGCGTTCAGGAAACGCAGCTCAAGGAACAATTCCGCCAACGCACCGCAAGCAAGCGTCTCCTCACACCGGGTATTGCACCCGGTTTTTTCAACCGTTCACCAGGCCAACAAAACCGTGGCCAACCCAGTGGGCTGTAAACGTTCACCCGTGCCCCAGGTTGGCGCAGGTAAGCGTTTACGTATTTTTCAACCGAACGTAATCATAATAGTGATTTGACAATGCCGTAACACGCAGTTCCTACCATGCGAGGCAACACTTAACATAGCTGGGAGGATTCCATGCAATCGCAGCACTTCAGGAGCATCTGGATCTCGGACACGCATCTTGGCGGGAAAAACCTGAAAAGCCACCAACTCTACCACTTTTTGAAGAAAACCGATTCGGACTACCTCTATCTGGTTGGTGACATCTTGGACCTGTGGAAACTGAAAAAGAACTGGTTCTGGCCGATCATCAACGACCGCATCGTCAACCTCATCCTCAAAAAGGCACGGGAAGGGACCCGCGTCTATTACCTGCCCGGTAACCATGACGAAATCGTTCGAAGATACACCGGCTCGACTTTCCATGGCGTCACCATCTGCGACCAGGTCGTGCATACCGCGAGCGATGGCTGCAAATACCTGGTTATCCACGGCGACAAATTCGACTGCGTTATCCAAAACAGTCGCTGGCTCGCCAACCTCGGTTCGGCGCTCTACGATGTGTTGCTCGCCATCAACCGCTGGTACAACGCCTACCGTCAGTTTCGGGGCAGACGATACTTTTCCATCTCTGCCTGGCTCAAGCACCAGTGCAAGACCGTGGTCAATTATATCGGTGACTTCGAGCAAGTGCTGATCCGGGAGATCAGGCAGCACAAGGTGGACGGGCTGATCTGCGGTCATATCCACCACGCCGCCATCAAAACCATGGGAGACTTTCTCTACAGCAATGCCGGCGACTGGGTGGAAAGTTGCACCGCCCTGGCCGAAAATAACAACGGCACCCTTGGAATTATCCAGTGGGCCGATTCCAATCCAGTCAAGGGACTGTCCCTGCGACCAAATTATGAACAAAATCGCTATTGTGACCGATGCCTGGCACCCACAAATTAACGGCGTGGTGACAACCCTGAGCCAGATGCGCAGTCAACTCCAACTCGCCGGGCACCAGGTACTTGTCGTTAATCCACAGGAGTTTCGATCCATCCCCTGCCCCACCTATCCCGAGATCAGGTTGTCGCTGGTCAGCCCCTCACGGCTTTATCGCACACTCGCAAAATTTGCACCCCATGCCGTGCATATCGCCACCGAAGGTCCGCTCGGCTGGCTCGCCCGTTCTATCTGCCGTCGGAGAAACTTCCACTTCACAACCTCCTATCACACCAGATTTCCGGAATATCTTCGACTGCGTGCACCGATACCGCTCTGCCTCTCCTATGCAGTGGTGCGCGCTTTCCACCGACCGGCAGCGCGGGTGATGGTGGCCACCGAAGCGCTTCAGCTCGAACTCGCAAAGCGGCGGTTTGCCAATCTCGTGCACTGGTCGCGGGGTGTCGATACCGACCTTTTTCGCCCCCGCGACAAGTCCTATCTGCAATTGCCCCGACCGGTCTACCTTTTCGTCGGCCGTGTCGCTGTCGAAAAAAACCTCGAGGCCCTGCTGCGCCTGCACCTTCCTGGCACCGTCGTCGTTGTCGGCGATGGCCCGGCGAAACAGGCGCTGGCCGAGACGTACCCACGGACCCGCTTTGTCGGCTATCGCCGTGGAGAAGAGCTGGCTCGATACCTGGCAGCCGCCGATGTCTTCGTTTTCCCCAGCCGCACCGATACCTTCGGCGTGGCCATGCTTGAAGCCATGGCCTGCGGCGTCCCGGTAGCCGCCTATCCGGTCACGGGCCCAATAAACGTCGTCAGAAACGGGGTCAACGGCTGGCTCGATGAGGATCTGGCAAAGGCCATAACCCGTGCGCTTGCCATTTCCCCCGAATCCTGCCGCAACTCGGCCCTGAAATACTCCTGGCAGGCATCGAGCCGCCAGTTTTTCAATAATCTCGCTTTCGCCGACCAACCATTATCATGACCGTTATAGCAAGAATTGCAACCACTCAGAGTCATTTGAAAAACGAAGCCGAGAGCCCTTGCCTCAAAGTCGCAACGCGACGCCCTCTCCGTCCCGCTCGCCGGCCGACGCCCGCCACCACGCTTGGCGAACGAATACTTGCCACCGGTTCCCTGCCTTTCGGGGGCGGTGATTCCAGCGTCGGCATGGAGTACGAACTGCAGGTGGCGGTGGAGGGCAGCCAAGAGCATGTCGACCTGCCGCTAGCCATTCGCGACTCGAGCTTTTACCGCAACACCGAAAAACGTGCGGCCCGGGGGGATCTGCCAGCGGCCGCGGTCACCGCGCTCGCCGGGTATCTCGATCACAATCATGAAAACATATGGGAAAACAGTTGGGTACGCATTGAACAGAGACACCTTGGCCGGATGGCGCGAGAACTCCTCGCCACCGATTTCCTGGCTGACAAGCGGGACGCTAACGGCCCGTGCCGCAGAGATCTCAACCGATTTCACTGCAACCATAACGGCACGAACCACCTGCGCATCCCCATCAGCTATCTGCTCAAGCTCTCGCTTTCCCAGGCCCTGGATGAAAGCCCCGAATTGCCAGCGCCATTGCTCCATACCTGTCGCCGGCTTCTGGCCCATTTCCAGAGTGACAACACCTCCCCCGAGCTGCTCTCCTTCACGGTCCCCACCTCCCGCTCCGGGCGCATCGGGGAACTGGCGGCCCGTGAGACTGCCCGGACATTTCTGTTCAGCCAGCTGCTGACCCAGTTCGCCAACACTCGTTTCGGACTGCTGGCATCCGGCCAGCGATGCCTGGTCTACAACGCCCCCCATGCCCCCTGCCGCCAGAAGAAATTAAATGAATTGGTCCCGGACAGCTTTTACCGCCATCTGTTCATGAGTCCCTGCCTTTCGGGCTGGGATCGGGGAGAGGAAAAGCACGAGTACATGATGCTCTGCCACAAAACCCTCTCCCGCAGCCAGCTCAACGCCATCAGCAAATTGAAGGACGCCGGCATCATCACCAACAACCTGGTGATCCTGCCCAACACCTCCAACACCTGTCTAGCCAATAACGGCACCCATGTTTCGCTGGGCAGCAACCTCTTGACCCGACTGGCAGCCGACCCCGCTTCCGGCTTGACGGCAGCGGCGGAAAAACATTTCGGCGACCTGGTGATCAAGATCGTCGAGCATTTTCTGCCGCTCTTCGTCACCACCTACACCGCCGCCCCTTACCGGCTCGATTTCGCCGACTTCCATCCGGAAAAGGTGCTGGGATTTCTGCCGCACGAACTCGACTATACCCATCTGCGGATGATCTGGCGGCGCTGGAAGAAGAAAGCGGATATCAGCTTTATGGGGCGAGCCCTGACCCCTTTCGGCCCCCGCGGTCTCGACCGGCTGCTGGCCGGCGCGCTCGGGCTGCACGGCGATCTCATACCCGATTTCAGGCTGGTGGATTATCTGGTCACCCTGCTTTCCACCGACACCTGCCCGGCCCTGGACGGGCGTCCGGGAAACCAGGAACAGTTGGTGCACGAACTCTCCGAAATGGGGGTATTCGACAGCCGCATGTCCATCTATCTGCCCTATCGGCTGCGCCAGTTCTCCCGGATGGGCTATTCGGGCTTCGAGGGCCGGGGATATTCTCTTTTTCCCAGCCTGCTGGGCGACATGGCCGAGGCGGTTGACCTGCAGAATTTGATTACCGCCCTGGCGTACCGTTATGTGTTGCGAGGCACGATCAGCCACCGGGACATCCCCGACAATCCATCCATAGAAAGCGAACGTCGGCAGATCTTTTTCGGCAGCGCCATCGGCATCCCCACCTTTTACGTGCGGGTCGACAGCGGCAACCGTTTTCTCCACACGCTCCTGGAAAGGGTTCGCAACCAGAGGCACAGCCGCCGCTACAAACAGTACATCCGGGTGCCAACCATCGAATTCCAGCTGGCCCTGGTCGATCTTCTGGAGCGCGACGCCGCCGATCTGATCGAAGAGCTGGACCTGAAACAGACCATCGATTCCCTGCGCCGCAGGTTGCTCGATACATGCCATCGCGCTTCGGACCGACTGATTCAAGCCACCAGAGCCCAGCTTCACGACAGACGATCGCCGAAGAAGATCGCCTCCGAGACCTTCAACGCCGCTGCCGAGCGGTACTACCGCACGGACTTAAGAAAATTGCACCTGCGCGAAGGTCTCGTGGTGCTCGAAGAAGACTGCCGACGCCTGGAACGCCTTGATGCTCCCTTGCTACGCAGCCTGATGCAGGGCAATCAGCCCACCGGTTCCGTGGCGGATTATGTCGGCAAAATCGGACGGGAGGTTGTGGAGGAAACGGTATCCGCGGACGATCTTCGCCGACTGATCACCCTCGTAGTCGCTGTCATCCACCACGAACCGGCGGGAGCATGAGCCTGCCTGCAGCAACAAAAAACTTTGAAAGAGGATCTCGGCACAGCTTTATTAGAGCTTTGGCGATCTTCGGCTTGCACAATTGAACGGAGATAATGACCACGATGTTGCCCACCCCACCACCGCACCAGTACGTCGACCGCCGCACCCGCGAGGTAGTTACCGAAAAACTGCTGGCCGACCGCAGTATGCACTTTCTTTACACTGCCCTGAGAGAGAACGCCCCCGCCATGCTCAAGGCCCTGACCTCGGCGAGGATGTCGCGGCTGCTCGGCTATTGCCACTACGATTTTCTCGACACCAGGAGAATGAGCGGCGAACCGCTCTTTCGCCGGCTCGGCGCCGACTGGCGGGAATGCGTCCACCCGATCGATGCCTATGACACGCCACGCAAGGTCTTTGAGCGGCAGATCCGCTACTGGGAACTGCGGCCGATGGATGACGACCCAGCCGTCATCGTCTCGCCCGCCGACGCCCGCGTGCTGGTCGGTTCGTTCTCGGAAGTTTCCGAGTTGTTTATCAAGGAAAAACTCTTCTGCATGAGTGAATTGCTGGGCACCGACAGTCGGTGGAAAGCGTCGTTTGAAGGCGCGGATTTCGCCGTTTTCCGACTGACCCCGGATAAGTACCACTACAACCATTTCCCGGTGAGCGGCCGAGTGGTCGACATCTACGAGGTGGATGGCTGCTACCACTCCTGCAACCCTGCGGCCCTCATCGCGCTGGCCTCGCTTTACGCCAAGAATCGCAGGGTGGTGACCATCATAGACACCGATGTGGAAGGCGGCTCCGGTATTGGCCTGGTGGCCATGTTGGAAATTGTCGCCCTGATGATCGGCGACATCGTCCAGGCCTGCAGCACCACCCGCTACGACAACCCGTCCCTGGTCGCACCCGGCATGTTCGTCCGCAAGGGCTGCCCCAAAAGTCTTTACCGGCCGGGCAGCTCCACCGATGTACTGCTATTTGAGCGAGAGAAAATCCGCTTTTCCGCCGACCTGATGCAGAACAGCCGCCGAAGCGACGTGAGCAGCAGATTCACCAACAAACTCGGCCGACCGCTGGTGGAAACCGATATCCAGGTTCGTTCCACCATCGCCCACCGCCGAATCGCAAACGGTCCGTCCCTTGCGCCCTCGCCTGAAGATTACCGGTCTTTTGGCGGCAACGACTAAAAATAAGGAAACCTCAACGATGAATGATCTGCTTTTCCTCACCCTTGCCGGATTTCTTCTTGTCAGCCTGCTTGCCTGGTGCTTCAAGCACCTGCCGCGGGAGCGCTGGCAGATGCTGGCGGTGGTCCCCCATCGCAAAAGCGATGCCCAGCACTGGCACGGCATCAATCTGACCTATTACGGCTTCTTTATCGCCACCAGCCAGCTGCTGGCCATCGCGCTGCTGTTGATCCTGCTCGGAGCCACGCATATTTCGCTTGCCGGTACTCTCCTGGCCACAGCCATGCTGCTGGCCATTTGCCTGCCCGCCGCCCGTATCGTCGCCATGCTGGTGGAGAAAAAACGTCACACCTTCACCATCGGCGGCGCCTCTTTCGTCGGCACCCTCTGCGCTCCGCTGTGCATCGCCGGTTCCCAGAAGCTACTGGAGCGCCTGGGGCATCTCGGTGCGCATGCCCTGCCGATTCTGCCGGTTCTGGCCGCAATGGCCATTGCCTATACCTTCGGCGAAGGAGTGGGCCGACTCGCCTGCATCAGTTACGGCTGCTGCTATGGCAAACCGCTGAGAAACTGCGGGCCCATCGCCCGGCGCCTTTTTTCCCGATGGGGTTTTCTCTTCTCGGGCCCTTTGAAGAAGGCATCGTACGAGAGCGGCCTGCGCAACGAACCGCTGGTGCCTATCCAGGCCATCACCTGCGTGCTTTACACCGTCACGGCGCTGGTGGGATGCGCGCTGTTTCTGCACTGCCGTTTCACAGCCGCCCTGCTCTTCTGCATGGCCGTCACCCAGCTCTGGCGACTGCTTTCCGAGACCCTCCGCGCCGATTTCCGTGGATTCGGCAGCATTAGCGCCTATCAAAAAATGGGCGTCCTTTCCTTAATGTATACCATCGGTCTCGCCCTGTGGCTCCCCACCTCCCATGCCGCCATCAGGCCGGTGTTGTTCGACGGCCTGAGCGGATTATGGCACCCGGGCATCATCATCGGCCTCCAGTTGGCCTGGGTGATTTTCTTTTTCTATTTCGGCCGGTCAACCGTCACCACCGCCATTGTCTCTTTCAATCTTGTGCAGGACAGAATCTAATCCGCGACCAAGCACTTTTTCCAGGAACACCAACCATATCGGATTGATATTTCATAGTAAATTCCTGCCCACCCTCACGAGAAAGGGCAAGCAGAGTGTTCCCTCTCTGCTCTCGCCCGGCGTTTTTCTCCGGAAAAAGTCAATAACCCCCTGTAAACAGAGGGCTCTTCGTGGTATGATCATAGGAAAGGAGAGGCATATAATCATCGGTGATAAAAATTCTCAATTATTAACCGATATTATAGCCAAAAGAGAGAAAAGCGGCGGTTTTATCGATGGAGGGCACCATGACCCCTCAACAAGCACTCAAAATTTTGATGCTCAGCCCCCTCTATTTCAAACTGGGGCTGGTCGAAAGAAAAGAACTGGTGAAAGAATATTGCCGACACTTTCAGGAAATACTCAAAGAGCCACCTGGGAGGGTCGACAAAAACTAATCGCACCGCCTTGGGGGAAGGCACGACGCAATCCACGTTTCCATCGCTCCAATCACGATTTTTTCTTCCAGCTTTTTTCCGTCCCCTGCAGCAGCCTGGCGATATTCTGATGGTGTTTCAGCCAGATGAGTAATGCCACGATAGTGGCCGCCAGGATGGTGGCCGAACTGCCGCCCAGCAGCCAGAGCCAGAGCGGCATAAGCGCCGAGGCAAGCAGCGAGCCCACAGAGACGAAACCGCTCACTGCCACCGCGACGAGAAAAATACCCAGGCTGACCAAAATGGCCGGCAGGGAGAGATAGAGAAAAACCCCGAGTCCGGTGGCCACCCCCTTCCCCCCTTTGAACCCGAGGTACACCGGGAACATATGGCCGAGCACCGCCATGACGCCGCAGGCCGGCACCATCAGTTCGGCACTGCCTTGGCCCTGGAGAAGACGCGCCGCGACCAGCATGGGCAGATACCCCTTGAGGCAATCGCAGACCAAGGTGGCCAGGCCCAGTTTTTTGCCGAGAAGGCGACTGACATTGGTCGCCCCTATATTTTTGCTGCCCTCCAGACGCACGTCGACTCCTGCCATTTTGCCAAAGAGCAGACCAAAGGGAATGGCTCCAAGCAGATAACTTGCAATCGCGAGAAAAATGTTCATACCAAAGAGAAAGTTTTATGAGTTGATCCCAAGAGATCGGGAGAATGGAAACACGAACCTGCTGATTAAGCGCCACAATACTTTACTTTTCAGCTTAATACAACGTTTGCCGGTACTCCGGCCCGGTATAAGCAGGTTGTTGCGCGCCTCCCTCTAACCGGGCGACAGTCAGCTCATGCCAAGATAAGGTGCTGGTGAACGTTTTCCTATCTTTTAACTTCAATTTTCCTTCTCCTCTCCTATATACTGGTAGCAGATAAGAAGTCCTGCGGTCGGTTGTCGGGGGCACCTTCCGCTTACGTTTTTCAATTATTTCTACCCATTAGAACTGTGGCCGGCAACAAAATCCTCATTATCGACGATCAGCCCGAACTCAGGGAAATCCTCTCAAGATATCTTAGCAGTCTCGGCTACGAGACCCAAACCGCCATTCACGGAGAGGATGGCCTGTTCCAGCTCGAGCAATGGGAGGCCGATCTCGTCACCGTCGACCTCACCATGCCCGTCCTTGACGGTCGGGGCTTTATCGCCGAGGCGGTCAAGCGATGGCCCGATCTGCCGATCATTATCGTTTCCGGAATCGATGCGGTCGACCAGGCGGTTGATGCCCTCCGGCTCGGGGCCAGGGATTTCATCACCAAGCCCATCGAAAACTTCTCACTTATAAAAAACACCATAGACAAAACCTTGGAAGCCGCGGACTTGATCCGGCAGAACCGTGACTATCAGGAAAACCTCGAGCAAATGGTGGAACAGCGCACCACTGAACTCGAGGAAACCAAGCGCCAGCTCCTTTACAGCCTCGGCAAGGCCGCGGAATACCGGGACAACGAAACCGGGCGACACGTCATCCGGGTAGGTATGATGTGCGGTGTGCTCGGCAAGGCAATCGGCATGTCGTCCACCGGCGCCAGGACGCTTCGCGAAGCCGCGCCGCTACACGATATCGGCAAGATAGGCATCTCCGACAACATCCTCCTCAAACCCGGAAAGCTCACCCCTGAGGAGTGGCGCACCATTCAGCGGCACTGCGAAATCGGCTGTGACATCCTGCGCCACTATTCCTCCCAAAAACAAAATGACGAGCAGTTGCACGAGCATGTCATCGCCATGGCCAACGGTCATGACGAACTTCCCTTGCTGGATATGGCCATGGTGATCGCGCTCAGTCATCACGAGCATTGGGACGGATTTGGATACCCCATGAAACTTGCGGGAACCGATATCCCTCTGGTGGCCCGAATCGTCGCCGTGATCGATGTGTACGACGCGCTCGGCAGTGCCCGTCCCTACAAGAAGCCGTATCCCGAGAAGACCTGCCAGAATATTTTGCTCGAAGGCAGCGGCAACCACTTCGATCCCCGGATCATCCAGGCGTTTTTCGACAATGTAGAGGAAATTACCCGAATTAAAACAGAGTGGATGGACTGACTCCCGTCCGAGCTGTACTTTCCCCACAGAATGCTTACATTTCCTCCATGGTCAAAAGTCGCCCCTTATGGTACAATGCGGCCTTAATGTACTGATACGGCCCCAAGGAACATAACAGCAACGATACACCTGACAACGATCGTTTTCTCCAATGAGCACACTCAATATAGTTTTGTATCCCGATCCTGTTCTCCGCAAGGAGACAGAGCCCATCACGGTCTTTGACGACTCTCTGAAAAAACTCGCCGAGGACATGGCGGAAACCATGTACGAAGCACCCGGCATCGGACTTGCCGCCCCGCAAGTCGGGGAATCGGTGAAGCTGATCGTGGTGGACACCTCCAAAGACCGCGAGCAGAAAAAGAGCTACCTCGTCATGGCGAACCCGGTGATCACCAGCCATGAAGGCAGCCAGGTGGACGAGGAAGGGTGCCTGAGCGTACCCGAACTCACCTCCAAGGTCAGGCGCTACAAAAAGATTACCGTCACCTATCAGGATCTTGCCGGCAAGCAGGTCGAACTCACGACGGAGGACCGTTTTGCGGTCGTCCTGCAGCATGAGATCGACCATATCAACGGCATCCTCTTTCTCGATCATCTCAGTTCGCTGAAGCGAAACCTTTACAAGAAGAAAGTCAAGAAGATGCTTGCCACCGCAAGCTGAGGCAGAAGGCGCGCGAACCGTCACTTTTCGCGCGGACAAACCGGGTGATGCCGCCCAGCGCGGCGATACGCCGCCCGGTTGTCTATTCACCCAGTTGTTCACCTCTTATTCGGCAAAGGAGCCCTATGGCCACCCCACAGCTGCGTATTCTGTTCATGGGAACCCCCGACTTCGCCGCCGTCACCCTGCGGGCGCTGCTCAGCGGTCCAGACCGGGTTGTCGGCGTTGTCACCCAGCCTGATCGCCCCAAGGGGCGCGGCAAAAAACTGGCGCCTCCGCCGGCGAAGGTCTTGGCCCTGGAGGCTGGACTGCCGGTGTTGCAGCCGCTGAAAATTAAAACGGCGGATTTTAGGGAGGAGCTCGCGGGCTTTGCACCGGATGTCGTCGTGGTCGCCGCCTACGGCAGGATTCTACCACCCTCGCTACTTGAACTCGCCCCCTACGGTTGCCTCAACGTACACGGCTCGCTGTTGCCCTCACACCGAGGCGCCGCCCCCATCCAATGGTCGATCATCAAAGGCGACCGGCAGACCGGGGTCACCATCATGCAGATGGACGAGGGCATGGATACCGGCGCCATCCTGCTTACGCAATCACTCCCCATAGCCGATGACGACACCGCAGGCAGCCTCTTCCCCAAGGTCGCTGAACTTGGGGGAAGCGCGATCCTGCGCGCCCTGGAGCTGCTCAAACGAGGTCGACTCAACCCGCAGCCGCAGGATGACAGCCAGGCGACGCTGGCCCCGATGCTGAAAAAAGAAGACGGTCTGATCGACTGGAACCTGAGTGCCGGCAAACTCCATTGTCACATCAGAGGGTTGGATCCCTGGCCCTCCGCCTATTGTTTCGTGGACGGCAAACGCTTGCGGTTGTTCGCTCCCAAGGTCCTGCATCAGGACAGCGACGCCCGCCCCGGTACCCTGCTGCAAGCCGACCGTCGCGGTCTGCTTGTCGCCACCGGCCGCAACTGTCTGCTGATAACCGAGATCCAGCCGGAAGGCAAAAAGCGAATGGACGTCGAGGCCTTTCTTTGCGGACACCCGCTTGAGGTCGGCACCCTGCTCACGGCATCATAGAAACCGAAAAACCGAACCGCCGAGAACATCCCGCGAAATACAACACCGAGGCAGGAAGGATAACCCAGGTTTGCCTCCCGGAGCGCTTTTGCTTATGAATCTCCCAAGCCGAATCGGCTATCTCGACTGCTTCTCCGGCGTCAGCGGCGACATGTTGCTCGGCGCACTGCTCCATGCCGGGCTGAGCGAATCCCAGCTGCGCCACGATCTCGCCGGCCTCGGTCTGCAGGGGCTGATGCTCGAAGTGGAAAACGATACGGATCACGGTATTGGCTGCTGCCGCATCCGGGTCGATTCCAGCCACCGGCAGGACTTGAGGACACTCCCCGCCATTCTTGATATTCTCCAGGCGGCAAACCTGCCCCCAATGGTCCGCGACCGTGCAGCAACAGTATTTCGGACCCTGGCCGAAGCCGAGGCGAAAGTGCACAATGTCGAGATCGACCGCATCCATTTTCACGAGATTGGAGCCTTGGACACTATTGTCGATGTGGTCGGCACCATAGCCGGGATGCATCGATTGGGCATCTCCCGTTTGCTCTGTTCTCCCCTGCCACTGGGACGAGGTTTTGTCGATTGCGCCCATGGCCGCTTGCCGCTGCCGGCGCCGGCGGTCTGTGAACTGTTGCGCGGAGTGCCGAGTTACGGAGTGGACCTGGACCAGGAACTGGTCACGCCGACAGGGGCGGCACTTGTCAAGGTGCTTGCGGACGACTTCGGTCCCTTGCCCCCCATGACCATCTCCGCCGTCGGGTACGGCGCGGGCAGCCGGGATTTTGGCAACGACCAGCCCAACCTCCTGCGGCTGCTCCTCGGCTCATCCCTCGATGTTGCCGAGGCCCAAACGGTGAGCGTTCTCGAAACACGGCTCGACGACTGGAACGGCGAAGGGTTTCCCTATCTCTGCGAGCGCCTGCTCGCAGAGGGTGCCCTCGACGTCAGCCTCACCGGCTGCATGGGCAAAAAAGGCCGCCCCGGTTACCTCCTGCAGGTCATCTGCGGGCCGGCAGGCGTCACCGCACTGCAGAACCTGCTCCTCTCCGAAACCACCGCCATCGGCCTGCGCTGCCGGCGGGAACAACGACGAACCCTGCCGCGTCGGATCGTCAAGGTCGCCACCCCCTGGGGAGAGGTCGCGGCGAAAAAGGTGGAGACCCCCAGAGGAAGCGTCATCTACCCGGAGTACGAGGTTTGCGCCGACATTGCCCGTCGCCATCACCTCGCCCTCGACGAAGTCTACCGCGCCGTCGCCTCGGCAGAGGAGGCCGCACCATGACAACGCTCATCATGGCCATCGCCACCGGCTTTGGGGCCGGCAGAATGCCGAAAGCGCCCGGCACCTGGGGGTCGCTCGCGGCCCTGTTGCCCTGGCTGCTCCTTCGGTGGCTGACGTTGCCGGCCTATCTCCTAATGCTGGCCGCTCTTTTTGTTGTCGGCTGCGCTGCCGCCGGCTCCGCGGAAAAGATTCTCGACAAAGCGGATGCCGGACCCATCGTCATCGACGAGATTGTCGGCATGTTCATCACCCTCACCCTGGCGCCGCATCACCCGGCAGCCTGGCTGCTCGGTTTCGTGCTCTTTCGCATCTTCGATATCTTCAAACCCTTCCCGGTCTCCTGGTTCGACAGCCATATCCATGGCGGTATAGGCATCATGATGGACGATGTGGTCGCCGGTCTCTACGCCTTTCTCAGCCTGCAGCTGCTCTGGTGGCTTTTTATGCAATTTGCGTGATAACCCTTTATTTCCAAGCTCTCTTATTGTTCAACTGCGGCACTCACCTACTCGCTCTCCTCGAACAGCTCGCGGCCAATCAGCATGCGGCGGATCTCGCTGGTGCCGGCGCCGATCTCATAGAGCTTGGCGTCGCGCAGCAATCTACCCGCCGGGTATTCGTTGGTATAGCCATTGCCACCCAAACACTGGATCGCCTCCAGCGCCATCCAGGTCGCCCTTTCGGCGGCGTAGAGGATAGCAGCTGCCGCGTCTTTTCGAATATTGGCGCTGGCATCCGCCGCCCTCGCCACGGTATAGACGTACGACCGGCAGGCATTCCAGGTGGCATACATGTCCGCCAGCTTGCCCTGCATCAGCTGGAACTCGCCGATGGACCGGCCGAACTGTTTACGTTCGTGCAGGTAGGGCAGCACGCAGTCCATGCAGGCCGCCATGATGCCCAGAGGGCCGCCTGAAAGCACCAGCCGTTCGTAATTGAGGCCACTCATCAGAACTTTTACCCCACCGTCTATCTCGCCCAGAACATTTTCTCGCGGCACAGCACAGTTTTCAAAAACCAGCTCGCAGGTCGGAGACCCGCGCATGCCAAGCTTGTCGAGCTTTGGCGAGGTAGAAAATCCGGCAAAACCCTTCTCCACCACAAAAGCGGTGATGCCCCTCTGTTTTTTTTCCGGTGACGTTTTGGCATAAACCACCAACACGTCGGCGTGGGGACCGTTGGTAATCCACATCTTGGCACCGTTCAAGATATAGAAATTCCCCTTCCTTACTGCCGCAAGCCGCATGGAAACCACATCGGAACCCGCCCCTGCCTCGCTCATAGCCAGTGCACCGATATGGTCGCCACTGACCAGTTTCGGCAGATACCTCTGCTTCTGCTCCTCGGAGCCGTTGAGCCTGATCTGGTTGACACAGAGATTGGAATGGGCGCCGTAGGCGAGCCCCACCGAGGCCGAGCCGCGACTGATCTCCTCCATGGCGATCACATGCTCGAGATACCCCATGCCGGCGCCGCCGTACGCCTCCTCTACCGTGACCCCAAGCAGCCCGAGGTCCCCCATTTTCTTCCAGAGTACCGAAGGAAAGGCGTC
>CAVUXQ010000042.1:0-43691 GCA_963745265.1 uncultured delta proteobacterium | reverse complement strand
TGTGCAAGCTCTTGAGCCTCTTCCGGGCTGACTCGACAGGGGTAGTGGCCCATGGCCTGGATTCTTTCCTCCAATACCGTAATTTCTGTTTCCCCTTCACCCGGATAGGTGCGTCCTCGAGTACTGTGTACCAGGTGTCGCCTTTTTCCCGGATGATCGGCTGCAGGGCGCTGCCGATCAAGTTTCCGCCGACGATGAGTGCGTCGACCGAGAACAGTTCTGCCGCATTGAGCAGCTTTTTCCAACAAAGTTCTGATCCTTTGATATCGGCGGTGAAAAAGAGGGTAAACATGGCAATTATATCCGAAGGAATTATCCGTAAAATATTCGATAAATCCGTACCCCTCTTACTGCGATATCGGCGAACGAGCAATATAACCACTGCACACAGAGCCAGTGAACCGAGAATAAACCAGGCCGAAAGGGGATCGTTGGTGCCATAGCGGCCATCGGATATATAAAGGACGAACATTACAGCGAAATAGATAAGTCCCAGCACTCCAGAGACGGTGATCAGCGGCAGACCCAAAATAGTGTATGATGAAAGCTGGGATTTTTGATAGAGCCGTCGAGTTTTTGGTAGGTAAGGGAAAAGGGTACCGGCGAGGGTGCTGGCAGCAAAAGCGATGGAGGTCATAAAAGGCATGTCGAGGGTCAGACGGGAAAAGCTGGTGAAATAGTAAAGCCACCCCATGAGAAGTGAACAGGCATAACAGATACATATGGCCACAACGGGCGTTCCCCGTTCTTTCGAGAGTTTGGTCACAAAAGAGGGCAGGAGCCGGTCCTGGGACATGGCCAGCATGATCCGGGTGGATATCACGATGTTGTTTACCGGCCAGATCCAGAACCAGGCATTGAGTCCGATGGCCACCCACAGCCAGTACCACGGGCTGCTTCCCAAAGCCATCAGGAAAAGTGCGGTTGTGGAGGAACGGGTATATCGCGTGCCTGGCCGGTGGCCCAGAGAAAGTTGGCGGAGGTAAAGAACTCGTTGGAGAGCCGTGAGATCAACAGCCACATGAAGCCGGCACAGACAACCATGGAAAAGAGGTTGCCGCCCAGAAAAATCGTGAAAGCGTTTTTCAGCCTGTACACACCTCGAATCTCACCAGCCAACAGGCTGGTACAGGCGACGTACATGAAGGTATAGGCAAGCGCCGGACCTATGAGAAAGCTTGAACGGGCAGTGGTTTCAGACAGCGGCTTCGCCGTATATCCAAGCTCCTCAGCCCTCTCTAAAATTTGCTGGTAGGCGTCGTGATTACCCCATTGCAGCGCCTCGGACCATAAAACCGTTGAACTCTGCCTGAAATTGAGCGCTGCTGGTAAAAAAAAGCATAACTGCACCAGGAGGCGAGTGCAAGCAACCCGATAATAAAACTTATCCGCTGCAACCGGGCATAAAATCGCATGCCCAGGAGCATGACCACACCGGCAGAAGGTCACATAGATAACATAAAACCACCAGCTTCCAGTCTGGGTGGAAATGATGATGGCCATATCCGTCAGCTGCGGCGCATTGAAGATTTTGGCCAGGCTGATCAACAGGGGGGCGATAACCAGGGTCGAGGCAGGCGCAACGTTGGAGGCCATATAGAACCAGGGGCCGATCAGCAGCGGCGGCAACAATCAGGATGAAGCCCCAGCTCAACCCAATGGTCCTGGTCTGCCATACGTAATCGCCGCCGATTCTCGGCATCAGCATGGTCAGCATGGCATAGACGGTGAACATCGGTATAAACGCCAGACAGACCATGACGATGCCCAGAGGCGATGTTGGCCTTGGGCCAGGGCCAGAGAAGCGAATAGGTCAGGACGGCGGCGATGACGATGGAATTGGCGTAAATCCCAAAGGCAAAGCCGTCAAAAGTGGAGAAGACCCGCTCATTTTCAAATAGCCGCGGGAAGGGATTCCCGGCCTGGTGTTGAATTCATGGGACCTCGAAGCGCTGTCTCCACCGGTTTGGAGGCTTCGGTAGTCAATAATTTCATAATATTTCAAAAATATCATATGATAAGGAGGTGTGGCCATGATCGTTCTTGGAGAACGCGAACATCTTTAACCTCGTCCCGTCCTTTTCGGCGTAAGGAATCGTTTCTTGCCCACGTGCATGTATTAGGCTAAAATACTTAAAGACACTGGCATATTATCGTGCTTACCTTTCGATAGCCAGGAGACTGTCGGATTATAGCATTTTCTCGTTTTTCAAGTATAGGGAAAAAGGCCATAATCCGATAGCCTTCGTAGGGAGATGATCAAGCAAGGCATACCGAGGCAAGTCTTGATGAAGATTTACCCGAAAATCCTGCTTATCACCCTGCCCCTTATCGTGGTCTCGGTCCTGCTCACCGGATTAATCGCCAATTCCATCTCCCGCGCGGCAATCCGAAATGTTGTCGAGAGTTCGCTCGCTCTGCGTCTCAGCCAGACCATGTCCTTGCTCAGACAGGACAAAATTCAAGTCTTCCGAATCCGAAGAACAGAATCGCCGTGACGGCAATCCAGATATCTCAAGACCATTCATTTCGGCAAGACCGGCAATTCTTCGTCATCGACCAAAGCGGGAGAATTATCGGTCACCAGGATGAAAACATCGAGGGTATGAATGTCAGTTCCCGCAGATGGTATACCCTGATGGACAAGACGCGGGCGGGCAAAGTCGAGTTCGTACTGGAGGGAAAAACCACTGGGGAGTTTACTCGTATTTCAAACCATGGGGCTGGTATGTGGTCTGCAACGGCTCGAGGAGGATCTGGCAGGGCCCATCGCCCACCTCGGCCAGACTGTTCTTATCCTTGTCCTGTTCTGTCTTGTCGCAGCAGCTCATCCCCCTGCTCGTTCTCGCCCGCTGGCTTACCGGGCCTATATACACCCTGATTCAAGGTACCGAAAAAATCAGGGCCGGGAACCTTGAAACCCATATCCCCATCACCACCTCCGATGAGATCGGCATCTTGGCCGGAGCGTTCAATGCCACGACGGCGCGATTACGCAAGCTGATTGAAGAGCCTGGAGGAACGCAACAACCAGCTCAAAAAAGAAATCAGCGATAGGGTCTGCATTCAGGAAGAACTGGCCAGCAGTGAACTGAAATACCGCTCCATTTTCGATAACGCCGTGGAGGGAATCTATCAAGAGTGATTTTGAAGGTCATTTCGTCGATGTCAACAACGCCTTCGCTGCCATCCTGGGCTATACCTCACCAGAAATGCTTAAAGCAGAAGTCAACAACATCGGCGAGCAAATCTATGTCTTCCCGGAAGAGAGGGAACAGTTTCTGGAGTTGCTCGCATCTCAAGAGCTGGTTACCGGCTATGAATGCCAGGTGAAGCGAAAAGACGGCAGCACCGGCTGGATTAGTCTGTCAGCCAAGCTCAACTCGGGGCGAGCCTGGCAACGTTGCGGATAATCGACGGCTATTGCGTTGATATCACCGCCCAGAAAGACGCCGAGGAGGAAAAATACAAGCTCGAGGAGCAATTGCGGCACTCCCAGAAGATGGAGGCCATCGGCAATTTGGCTGGAGGAATTTCACATGATTTCAATAACCTGCTCCATGCCATCTCCGGATATGTGCAACTGTTGCTGCTGCGCAAGCAACAAGATGATCCAGATCGTAAATACCTGACCGAAATGAACAAGGCCTCGCAGAGGGCGGCGAAACTGATACGGAGCTGCTCACCTTCAGCCGAAAAATGAAGGTGCAGCCTATCCGGTTGGATCTGAACCAGGTGATAGATGACTACCTGCACGATGTTGGAGAGAACCATCCCCAAGATGGTTAGCATCGATTTGCAGCTCGCCGCCGATCTTCACCACCTCGAGGCGGATCCCGTCCAGATCGAACAGGTTCTCATCAATTTGGTTACCAATGCGGTGGACGCCATGGACAATCGGGGGCAATTGACTATCCTTACTGAAAATTTCCATGCCGATAGTGTCTTGCATGACAAGTATCTGGAATTAGAGTCGGGTGACTATGTGAAGCTCAGCGTTTCCGACAGCGGCAAGGGGATGGATGATGCGACCAGGGAACATATCTTTGAACCGTTTTTTACCACCAAAGAACTTGGCAGGGGTACCGGGCTCGGTCTGGCAACGGTGTACGGAATCGTCAAGGCGCACCGGGGGGTTATCTCCTGCTATTCGGAAGTCGGCAAAGGAACCACCTTCAATATCTATTTTCCTGCCTCGGTATCGTCGCACCTTGGCGAGGAAGCAAAAAGCCAGGAAACCGACCTTACTCAGGCCCGCGGCAGAGAAACAATTCTTCTGGTGGATGACGAGAAGTCCATTCTGGATATAGGCAAACAGATGCTCGGCAGTCACGGCTATACCGTAGTGACGGCTGAGAGTGGAGAGCAGGCCCTGCGGGTCGTCCAGGAACAAAACAACGCAATCGACCTGGTGCTTATGGACCTGGGAATGCCGGGCATGGGAGGGGAACAATGCCTGCGACAACTCAAGACCGTGGCACCGGAGGTCAAGGTCATTGTCGCCAGCGGCTATGCCGGCCATGAGATCGCCAAAGCCCCCGAACAGTTCGGCGCGGCCGGGTTCCTCGCCAAGCCGTATCGCCTGGACCGGTTGCTTGTCGAGGTGCGAAGGCTGCTATCGCAGTGAGCCGCCCTGTACCGGATGGCTCAGTGTCTCAAAGATCTGTCAGGCTGTTGCCATTCGGTATTCGTTATCTCTTTACATGGCGACCTTCGCTTGTAAAACGCATCTAAGGTACAAAGCTGATTCTACTTATTTTTTTCTTTCATCACCGCATCGATCGCCGCACCCGGCTGGAGCACCGACCACCCTTCTATTTTTTCTCGGCAGCGACATCGACTGTTACCGACAGTTGGTGCGTCCCGCCGCCCATTACCACGCCCTTCACCGGGGCGACATCTCCGTAGTCGCGTCCCCAGGCCAAGGTAATGTAGCTGGCATTGACTATCATGTTATTCGTCGGATCAAGGTCCACCCAGCCGTGGTCAGGGATAAAAAGCGAGAGCCAGGCATGGGATGCGTCGCTTCCGAACAGCTTTGGTTTACCCGGTGGTGGAAGAGTCTCCAGGTAGCCGCTCACATACCGCGCCGCCAAACCAAGTGATCGCAGACAGCTGATGGCCAGATGGGCGAAATCCTGACAGACTCCCTTGCGATTGTGGAGTACCTGGTCAACTGTTGTATCCACATTACTGGCCTTGGTATCGTAAGTGAATTCCTTGAATATCCGTAGTATCAGATCTGCCGCCCCGGCCAGCACCGGAGTGCCCGACCCGAAAGACGGCTCGGCGTAGGCCCTGGTTGCAGAGTCGACGGCTATCAGTGGGCTGGCAAAAACGAACTGGCAGGCCTCGAGATCTTCCTCGCGGCCACGGACCGCAAGCCTCCTCGCCACCTCTTCCCAGGGAGAAGTCTCGGCGAAAACAGGGAGCGCAGGCGTGGTGGTGTCAACCACGCTGGAGGCTGATATACTCAGATTATCATGGGGATGCTGGACCATGAAGACATCGACCGTGTTGCCGAAATAGTCGGTCCGGTGATGAAGGTATTGCGGGTCCGGCGCAATTTTCAGCTGACTTCGTACAACATGCTGGTAACAGGTTGCGCGGGGGCGCAGCAGTAGTTCGTTTTGAGAAAGGGAGGCCGGTGCCGAGTAGGTGTAACCGGTTGTATGGGAAATTCGGTATCTCATGTCACGCTGTCTCCGCCGCGCATGGAAAAGTGGGGCGTGGCCGGCACCCTGGTCAGGTAATGGGCGGTGATCTGTTGGGAAAATTCCTCGAGATAACCAGACATCGAACGAAGGAAACCAGCCAGATTTTCATGCTGGGTAGTTTCGGCGTCGCAACGAATTCCCGTGAGATCCAGCAGCCGAATCGCGGTGAGCATTTTCAGGGCTGTACGTTCTTCTGGATAGAAATACCGACGTTCATTCCTGCGTGGCAGGTGCTCGACATGATCGGCGATGCGGCTGCATTGAAAGGCAATCGATTTGGGGTTGCTTTCATCGGCCAACAGCAGATCGAGCACCGGAGCCAGTTGAAAAAACGACCGATATCGTGACCGGTAGGTCATGGTGCTGTCGGAGACCTCAAGCAGCGCTTCGAGCGGGTTGAGCGAATCATTGCAGGCCTGCGGGAGGGCAATCGCGATCAGGCCGGTCTGGTTGATCGCCCGCTCCACCCGGCGGCCCATGTCCATGAACCGCCAACCGAGGCTGCGGGTCATGCTTTCCATGGCCAGGCCGCTGAAACCACTCAAGGCAAAGAGGGTCTCGTCGAGGAATTCCAGCGGATCGGCGGACGGACTGTCGACAAGGTCCTCGAGATGATTCAGGATACGCAATGAGTCGATTGACAATCGGTCCCGTACCTTGAGCGCCGCTCGCTGCACCTGGTTGAGAACGGAAACTGCGCTGTCCAGCCGATCCCTGCTATAGAGCGCACTGTTGAGTTGCGCCTGGAGTTCGAAAAACTGCGGTACTGGCGGACAGTTGCTCCCGGATGTCGCGACGATATGCTTCTCTTGGAGGATATTGAGCAAAATGCTCAGCTCCGGAATCTGCCGAGCATGACATTCCCCTGCGATTCGCCGAAAGATCGAACGTAAGAGCCGTACAAACCCTTCGGCCCGTTCGAGGTACCGGCCCAGCCACATAAGGTGGTCCGCTACCCGGCTGGGCAGGTCGACGGTGCGATTGAACTCGCCCACCCCGTGGATTGTTTTTAAGAGACTGAACGACTCCACCGGTGTGTCCGACAACACCCAGATGTCCTTGGAACGCTGTCGCTCCGGGCAGTTACCGAGCAGGGTTATGCGATCGGTCGCGGTAATGGCCAGGCCTCCTGGCATAACGGCAAATCCGTGGGCCGTGGCGGCGACAAATACCCGCAACATGCAATATCCGCTGCCGGCGCCATCACTGTTCCAGGTGGGCACCACAGAGGGGTGTACCGGGGCCGACGCCATATAGCTTGCCGGGGAACTGTTGATCCGGGATGCGGGGTCGGCCGATGGATCGATGGCCAGGCGACGATCAAAGGCGGGTCCCACGCTCAATTGCTCGATATTGGCCAGGACATACTGCAAATCCTCATGGTTGCCGCACCACCAGGCCGGGTGATTGGGTAGCAGCAATTCCTCACCGAGCAATTCTTCTGATAGCGCGGGAAGAAAGCGTGAAAGCGCCGGGCTGTCGACGAATCCGCTGCCAATGGGATTTATCAGTTCGATATTGTTCTCCCGACAGACCTGAAGCAGCCCGGCGACACCGTCGGCTGTCTCCTTTCGCAAAGCAAACGGGTCGCTGTCCTGATCGGCGAGATAGCGGAAGATGCCTTCCACCGGCTCGAGTCCATTTAGTTTTTTTAAGAATACTTTGCCGTTGCGAACCGTAAGATCCTCCGATTCGACCAGAGGATAGCCCAGATAGCGAGAGAGCAGGGCCTGCTCGAAATAGAGCGGGGCGTCCGGTCCCGGCGACAGCAGGACAAACCCGGGATTCTCCTCGTTTGAGGAAGCGCGCTCGATGAGGGTCTGTTGAAACGATTTGAAAAATGGCGCCAGCCGGTGCACCTGGGAGCGGTGGTAGAGATCGGCAACGAGCCGGGACATGACGATCCTGTTTTCCAGGGCATAGCCGAGTCCTTCCGGCTTGGCGCCGTAATCCCGGAGCACCCGGAATCGACCGTCTGCCGCGCGGTACAGATCCGCCCCATAAAACAAGAGAAAGCGATTGCCCGGAGGCGAGATATCGTGGCAGCTGTGGAGAAAATTCGGATTGGCAAAAATCAGTTCCGCAGGCAGCCGCCCGCTGTACAGCAGCTTCTGCGGCCCATAGGTATCCGCAAGCACCTTTTCCAGCAATATCGCTCGCTGGATGAGGCCCGATACTATAGCGTCCCACTCTGCGGCAGGGATCGGCAGCGGGATGACGTCCAGATCCCATGAGGTGCTGCGGCGGCTGGGGTCGTCGAACGGATTGATGGTGGCTCCATCCTCATGACGCATCCGCCGGGCACGTTCATGAGCACTCTGCAGCGACGCCTCTCCCCTGTCGCGAAGCACCTGGAGCAGATTGCGCCAATGCGGCCGTGGCTGCCCCGGCGCGGTAAAGGCTTCGCTATAGCCGTCCTTGGCTACGCTATCGCTGCGCACCAGAAAGTCTTTGGTTCTGTCGGGGCGCAAAGGTTGGTTGAGCTCGGTATCGGTCATGCCGCGCCTGGGGTGTTGAGGTGGCAGTGGTACCATATGGTGAAGCCGGGTTGCTCTATCAGCATATCACCTCCGCAGATCAAGTGTATACGGGTAGTCGCGATTGGTTTCCTCGGGCGGTATCTCCAGCTGTTGGCCGGGGGTATGGCCGTGGGGATGGAATCGAGAGTGTCTGCGCCCTTCCGCCTCGTTGGCGTTTACCGGGAATGTTTCGTAGTGGCGGCCGCCGGGATGGGCGACATGGTACGTGCAACCACCGACTGCCCTTCTCGACCAGGTATCGAACAGATCGACGGTCAGCGGGCTATGGACGCCGATGGTGGGATGCAGGCAGGAAGGCGGCTGCCAGGCGCGGAATCGTACGCCACCGGCAAACACCCCCGCCACCCTGGTCGGCTGCAGTGGTATCCGTCTGCCGTTGCAGGTGACCAGGTAGCGTTGGTCGGTCATGCCGGAAACCCTGACCTGCAGCCGCTCCACCGAGGAATCGACATAGCGCGCGGTCCCTCCCCCGCCGGGCTCTTCGCCGAGGACATGCCATGGTTCCAGGGCCTGCCTGAGTTCAAGTTCCATCCCCTGGAAGTGTATAGTGCCGAGCACGGGGAAGCGGAATTCGAAGTGGGGATGAAAATACTCCATCCTCAGCGGGTAGCCGACCCGATTGAGAATGCTCAGCACCTCGTCAAAGTCGTCCCGAACAAACTGGGGCAACATGAACCGGTCGTGAAGGCGCGTCCCCCAGCGAACCAGCTCATGCCGACAGGGGGTGCGCCAGAACCAGCTGAGAAATATCCGTAGCAGCAGCTGCTGGGCAAGACTCATCCGGGCGTGTGGCGGCATTTCGAAGGCACGAAATTCCAGAAGTCCCAAACGCCCTGCTGCGCTGTCGGGAGAATAGAGCTTATCGATGCAGAACTCGGTCCTATGCGTGTTGCCGGTCACATCGACCAGCAGGTGCCGATAGAGCCGGTCAACCAGCCAGGGTGGGCAGGGATGGTCCGCGCGGGTCTGCCGGTCCTGCTCGGCAAAGGCGATCTCCAGTTCGTAGAGGCTCTCGTGGCGGGCCTCGTCGATACGCGGCTGCTGGCTGGTCGGGCCGATGAACATGCCGGAAAACAGGTAGGACAGCGAGGGGTGGTTGTTCCAGAAGGTGATGAAGCTGCGCAGCAGATCGGGCCGACGCAGAAAAGGACTATCGGCTGCGGAAATGCCGCCGATGGTGATATGGTTGCCGCCGCCGGTCCCGGAGTGCCGTCCGTCCAGCATGAATTTTTCGGTGCCGAGTCGGCACGCTCGGGCGATGTCGTAGAGGCTGGTGGTCTGTTCCACCATCTCCCGCCAGCTGCGCGTCGGCTGGATATTGACCTCGATGACCCCTGGATCGGGGGTGATCTTCAGACTTTCCAGTCTCGGGTCGGCAGGCGGGGTATAGCCTTCGATTACGACCGGCAGATCGGTAGCCCGAGCACTCTCTTCCACGGCGGCGACCAGCTCCAGGTAGCCCTCCAGGCTGGGAATCGGCGGCATGAAGACATGGAGCCGCCCTGCACGCGGCTGGACGCAGAGGGCGGTGCGCACCACCCAGGCGGCCGACTGGCCGGCTATAGGTTCCGGCGTGCCAAAGGGAGGCGGCTGGTTGCGAAGTTCGTCGTTAAAGAGCTCTCTCGCTTCCCCAGGCATCACCTGCTGCCCCGCATGGAGTTGCGGCAACGGATTGGGGGTGGCCATCGGATCGAGGGAGAACTGGACCGGAATATCCTCGGGCGCCACCCAGGGCAAGGACTCCAGGGGCAAACGCAAACCTGCCGGCGAATCACCCGGCAATAAAAACAGACTCCCGGACCTCAACGGCCATGGGCCGCTCTTCCACGAACCGTGCTGCAGCGGCAAAACATAGCCCACCACCGCGCCCAGTCCGCGCCGGAAGGTGCGGATCATCCTGGCCCGTTTTTCCGGATCATCCAGTCTGGGATCGGCGGGATCGACATTGACCGGCAATTGCTCTTCCTGCTGCAGATAGTGGAGGATATCCTCAAAACTCTCCCGGATAAATCCCCGATACACACCCAGATTGTCTGCCAGGGTCTCGATCAGAAGTTTTGCCTCGGCAATGCCGAAGCCATAATCCCGGGACACATCCGCCAGCAACCGGCGATCCCGCCAAACCGGTAGGCCATCCTTGCGCCAGTAGCAGGTAAACGCCCAGCGGGGCAGCGATTCACCGGGATACCATTTCCCCTGGCCGTAATGGAGCAGCCCACCCGGAGCCCACTGCTCCCTGAGTCGACCAATAAGCGACTCGGCCAATTGTTGTTTGTCTGCGCCCAGGGCTTCGGTATTCCACTGGGCGCCGTCCATATCGTCGATGGAAACAAAGGTCGGCTCGCCACCCATACTCAACCGGATGTCCTGCTCGGCAAGCTCGAGGTCCACCCGATCGCCCAGCGCCGCGATGGAGGTCCAGGTCTCTTCCGGGTACGGTCTTGTGGAGCGCGGGGCCTCGAAAATCCGGGTAACCGACATCGCGTGACTGAAATCGACCTCACATTTGTCGAGAGCGCCAGTGATAGGAGCGGCGCTTTTCGGTTCGGGCGAGCAGGCGAGCGGAATATGCCCTTCGCCGGCAAACAGCCCCGAGGTCGGGTCCAGACCGACCCAACCGGCCCCGGGCAGATAGACCTCCGTCCAGGCATGCAGGTCGGTAAAATCGTTTTCCGGCCCGGAAGGACCATCGAGGGATTTGACATCCTGCTTCAGCTGAATCAGGTAACCGGAGACGAAACGGGCGGCAAGCCCCAGTCGTCGGAGGATGTTGACCAGTAGCCAGGCGGAATCCCGACACGAGCCGCTGCCCAGGGTCAGGGTCTGCTCGCAGCTCTGGACATTGGGCTCCATGCGGATGAGATAACGGATTTCGCGGTTGAGCTGTTTGTTGAGGCTCACCAGAAAATCGTTGGTCTTTTGCGCGGTGGTGTCGATGGATTCCATGAAGGCATCGAGCATCTTGCCTGCATCTTTCTTCACCAGGTACGGGGCCAGGTCCGCTGCCAGAGCGGCATCATAAGTGAAGGGGAATTCGTCCGCCGGCGGCTCGAGGAAAAAATCGAAGGGATTGATGATGACCATATCGGCGACCAGGTCGATCTCGACGCGAAACTCGGTGGTCTGTTGCTGAAAGACCAGGCGGGCCAGATAGTTGTTGAACGGATCCTGCTGCCAGTTACGAAAATGATCTGCCGGCGTCACCTTCATCGAGTAACCAAGGATCGGCGTGCGGCAGTGCGGCGCCGGCCGCAGCCGGACCACCTGCGGCCCCAGGGCTACCCGGCGATCATAGAGATAGGAGGTCGTATGATGCAGCGCGACATGAATGCCCAAAATGGATCACCTATGGAAAATGTCTATTAAAGCCGGCACCGGCAAGAGGTTTGTGTCGTGTGCAGGCTCCTGGCCTTATTGCTATTGCTCTCCGCCGGTCTTTTCACCGAAGGGCTTGATATTGAAAAACGTGGTGCCGATTGCCGTTCCCACTGTATTGATACTCCGCTGCACGTCATCGAGATATTCGTGCAGTCCGAACTGGATCACTTCCTCGATATCGGTATATTCGATATCCGCCAGCATGCGGCCCAATCGTTTCTCCGCTGGATTGATTACCGCCCCGGAAGGGGTGCCGGAAATTCGATGCAGGCAGATTTTCGCCTTGGTGACACAGTGGCGGATCGATCGGGGAAACTGGGGGTCGAAAATCAGAAAATCTGCCACGTTGCGTGGAGTGATATTGTGGTGTTTTTTGCGAAACATCTCAAAGGCGCTGGCCGATTTAAGGACAGCCATCCACTGGATGTGATCAATTGGGGCATCGACCAGATTGACCCGGGGCAGCAGCATGTAATACTTGACATCGAGTATCCGCGAGGTTTTGTCGGCCCTCTCGAGCATCATGCCGATGCGGGCGAAGTTCCAGGCCTCACCATGACTCATGGTGCTGTCCATCAGGCCGGTGAACAAGTGACTGCGCATCTGAATGATCTTGAAAAAGCGATTGGGATCGTCCAGGGCCATGATCACGCTCTGCTCATCCGCGAGCTCCAGATAAAAGTTATTGAGATGCTCCCACATCTCCGAGCTGATGATCTCCCGGATCGAGCGTGCATTTTCCCGCGCCGCTTCGAGGCAGCGCAGGATGGAATTAGGGTAGTCGTGATCAAAGGCGAGAAAGAGAATGACTGCTTCCTGATTATAACGGGGGTCTCTTTCTTCGAAAATATCCTGGTCTCCAGTGGTCAGAACGATTGGTTTCCAGTGCATGCTCTCTTCCAAAGGCATGTCCAGCAGCAGGTTGAGGTTGACACCGATGAACCTGGCCACATTTTCCGCTCGCTCGATATATCGGCACATCCAGTAAATTGCGTTTGCCACCCGACTGAGCATAATATTTCTCCAGCTTTCTATACGACCCACGTATCCTTGCTGCCACCGCCCTGGGAAGAGTTGACCACCAGGGATCCCCGGGGCAACGCCACCCGGGTCAACCCGCCGGGCAGCACGTAGATATCCTTAGCGTAGAGCGCATAGGGCCTGAGATCGACATGCCGGCCCTCGACGCCGCCGCCTACGATGGTCGGCACCCTGGAAAGCGCGATGGTCGGCTGGGCCATATAGTTGCGAGGCTCCGCCTTGATCTTCTCCGCAAAAGAGGCCCGCTCGGCAGCACTGGCATGGGGCCCGATCAGCATCCCATATCCGCCGGATTCGTTGGCCGCCTTGACCACCAGTTCATCGAGGTGAGCGAGCACGTAGGCCCGGTCCCGCTTATTGCGGCAGATATAGGTCGGCACATTGGGCAGGATGGCCTCTTCACCGGTATAGTATTTTATAATTTCAGGGACATAGGCATAGATGACCTTGTCGTCGGCAACGCCTGTTCCCGGAGCGTTGGCCATGGCGATCCGGCCCGCTTTGTAGACATCGATCAAGCCTCTCACCCCTAGCATGGAGTCGGGACGAAATACCTCGGGGTCGATAAAATCGTCGTCGATGCGCCTATAGAGCACATCGACCCGCTGGAGCCCCTTGGTGGTCAACATATGGACGAATCCGTCCGCGACCACCAGGTCCTGGCCTTCGACCAGCTCAACTCCCATCTGCTGGGAGAGAAACGAGTGTTCGAAATAGGCGCTGTTGTAAATGCCTGGGGTCAGCACCCCCACTGTGGGAGACTGGACGTGGTCTGGAACAAGAAATTGCAGCATCTCCAAAAGCTTGACAGGGTATTCATCCACCGGCCGGACCTTTGAAGCCTTGAACACCTTTGGGAAGGTGCGCTTGAGCACCTGGCGGTTTTCCAGCACGTAGGAGACGCCCGAGGGGCAACGCAGGTTATCCTCCAGCACATAAAAACGACCGTCCCGGTCACGGACCAGGTCCGTGCCGGTAATATGGCACCATATGCCCCGAGGCGGGGTGAAACCTTCACACACTTTTCGATAGGTCTTGCTGGAGAGGATCAGGTCATCAGGGACGACCTTGTCCCTGATGATTTTCTTCTCGTTGTAGATATCCTGCAGAAAGAGATTGAGGGCATGGATGCGCTGCTTCAAGCCCGATTCGATCTGCTGCCAATCATCGGCGGAGACGATTCGCGGGATCAGGTCGAAAGGAAAAATCTTTTCCCGGCCTTCAGTGCGACCATAGACGTTGAAGGTGATTCCCATCTTGAGCAGGAGCGCTTCCGCCTCTTTCTGTCGGAGCATCAAGTCCCCTTCCGGCAGCGATTCGATGGTTTCGATGAGCAGCCGGGCGCCGGGCCGGGGGCTGCCATGCTCATCGATCAGCTCGTCGTAGAAATCTTCGAGCGCATAGCCGGCAAATGTTTTCATCGCATGCTCCTGTTCATGCCGATTGGGATGCCGACCGAGCAACCGGGTGGTAACACCAGTCGTTCACCTCAACCCCGAAAAACGTCCCATTCTCATGAAGTGGTGAAAAATAGTATAAGGGCAAGTAGTTTGACAGGCAACTAATCCAGACGACTATTGGCGTGGATCACCGCAGTTGAACGATTCCCGCCTCGGTACGAAAGGTGGCAATCAACGCCGGGCGGGGCCCGAACTCCACCAAGAGGTCGAGGCCGATCACCCCAAGGGCACGCATCACCTCGGCCGGATTCGGGTGCTCTGCACGCAACGACTCCAAAACGGGCCCGGGAGGCGCCGATGCAGCGGGATGTGGACTATCTCCCCAATCGATAAAGAAGGGAACGATCCCGTCCGCGACAACCGTGGAGGGATCCGTAAATTGCCAACGAAGATACGAGCCGTCCAACCTTTCGCGACTGCCGGAAACAACAGGACCAAGAGAAATGCCACCAACCTTGGCTCTCGCGCTCAGCCTGTCCAGCTCAGACGCCTTGACCGCCCAGCCCACAAGGCGCGGCACATCGAGAGTATCCAGCTGAAACCAGCGCGGCTTGACGACCTGCTGCTGGCTTTCGTCTGGACCGACGATCTCGAGGTACGAGCGCTCGGACAGCCGAAGAAGAGCGTTGCGCGTACCGCGCCCAGGGTGCTGTCCACCCTGGGCTGGGCGCACGCCCAGGAGCGCGCCCAGCTCGAGAACACTCTTCTCAAGATCGGGGGTCGAGTAGACGAGGTGATCTATTCGTTGCAAGATGGACGTGTTCATCGTATTCGTTCTCCGGGGTGATCCGATGCCAGGCTGGTCCGAAATCATGCTTGGACATTTCCCTGAAATCAAATCTGGTTCACATGCAATGCCCTCACCTTACCGGACAAACATCAACAGCAGATTGCCGCAACCGATCAGAAAACCGAGCAGCGCCCCGAACAGATTGATGTACTTGAAATGCTCCTCCATGATGGAGAGCAGCAGCTTTTCGAGTCGGAGCAAATCGAGCGAATTGAGCCGTTCCGCCACGATCCGGTTGATATCCAGAGAATCCACCACCCCCGGCACCTCCTGTTCGAGCATGGTGGTGGCGATTGCTCGGATCGAGAGATATATCTCGGCACGCACGTCGCTGGGCAGCACATCGGAGAGCTTGCCGATACGCCGCTGCAGGATGCTCTCCACCATGGCGTCGAGCATGGCGTCCAAGGTGCGGCGCGTATCGCTCGAGCGGAGCAGGGCCACCGTTTCCTCTTTCAACCATTTTCTGCCGGCATCGAGCCCTTCGCCGCCCATGAGTTCGGTCAAGGCCGTCTGCAGGGTGACCTCCCCTGCCGCCAGATGCGACTCGATGTTTGCCTTGACCATCGCCGCCAGAGCCTCGCTCACCTCTTTTCCCTGCAGGACCAGCATGATCTGACGGCTCGCCTGCCGGCAGAAATCATCGATTCTCTCTTCGTCCTCGGTCTTGACCAACTGCACAAGCGGTGTGGCGCAGAGGGCGGCGAATCGTTCGGTAAGAATTGCCGCCACCTTCCCGCGGACCTCTTCCGAACTCAACCAGGCGGCAATATCATCTTCTTTTTCCTCGAGATATTCGCGGATCTTCTCTTCAACCATCTCCATGCTGATAAAGCTTTGCGCCATTGCCGCCATGGGGCCCATGGATTCGATGAATTTCTGCACCGCCCCGCATCCTTCGTTTACGATCCGGTCGCGAATATCCGGCTCCGAGAGGACCGTTGCCAAACGCTGCAACAGGCCCGGCAATTTCTCTTCGATGGCGCCTTCCAGGTACTCGAGCAAGGATGCCGGCACAAGTTCGGCGAGGGTTTTTTCCTGCCGGAGCGCTCCGTAGACCTTCTGGCGAACGAATCCTTCGCACCACTCACCCATAACGGGGCTGGTGAACATCCTGGCGACGGACTTCTCGAAAAAGTCGTACATCGCCTCCCGTTCCCTGTCGGCCAGGACCCCTCCCACCTCCAGGTTCAGGAAATGATCCATCTTGGCATCCAGCGCCTCGCCGATCGTTTCGCCAAACTTTTCGGACTGGACATAGGCGTGGATATGCTCCTTGAGCTGATGTTTGAGGCTGCGAATTCCCAAATCCGCATAGCTCTCGTACTTGGCCGGGATCAGATCCATCGCCGGAGGCAGATCCCGATGCAGGATCGCCCCTACCCTCTCTGCGATCACATTCAGCAGATGTTGCTGAAATCGCTCTTCCTTCAAGGCGTTGCCGATTTCGGTACTGGTCAACAGGTGGTCGCCGACCACCTCCCCCATGTTCTCGGCCAGGTTGGCCCGTTTGGACGGTATGACGCCAGGGGTCATCGGTACCCGGATGCCAAACAGGTGCCACGCCTTGAGTGGCCGGAACAACATCCGAATCGCCACCTTATTGGTAAGATAGCCGATAAAGGCGCCGACCAGCGGCGGCGTGGCGATTTTGACATACGGGATCACTTCAGTGACAGGAAACGACATGGTCGACAATCTCCCCCGGCGTTTGAACAATCAGATCGGCTTTATTCTCTTTGAGTTCCGTAAGATCGCGAAATCCCCACAAAACACCGATGGTGAACATGCCGGCGCGCTTGCCCGTCTGCATATCGACCGCGGTGTCGCCGACGTAGAGACACTCCCGCGGCTCGACGCCAAGTTGTCGGGCTATATCCAGGGCTCCGATCGGGTCCGGTTTTTTGGCAACTCCCTGGCGTTGGCCATAGACGATATCGAAGGTTTTTGAAGAAAAAAAGCGCTTGATGCAGGTAGCAGTGAAATCGTGCGGTTTGTTCGACAGTACCGCACAGCGAATATTGCGCTGCCGCAATTCGCTCAGCATGTTTTCCACGCCGGCATAAGGACGGGTCCGATGGTCCCAGCACTGGGAGTACTCCCGGCGGAAGAGCTCGCAGAGCCGGTCCACCTCCTCGGTCGTGGCTGCGGGTGGAGCCGCGCGTTCCATCAGGACCCGCATGCCGTCGCCGACGAAGTAATTATAGGATTCGGTGGGATGCTGCGGATATCCGCACTGCGCGAGCGCCCGATTCGTGGCATCCGCCAGATCCTCGAGGGTGTCGAGGAGCGTGCCGTCAAGGTCGAAAATAGCAACTGAACAGGTCATGGACTTTCCTTAGGCAGAGGTTTAAAAAAAACACTACACTCTAACTTGGATATGATTTCAAGTAATAGAATTTGTTTTATTTAAATTGTTGAACATATTTATAAATAAAATTTTCCTTTCCTTTTTCCTCGAATTTGGATAATGGTTTTTTTGTAAACCATGTTGCAAATTGTATTACCCGTGTCATTCGGGGTCGGAAGAACCGTGTTGGCGAGGCGGGCATTCACTCATTTGTTCCGGGGGGGAAATCCCTGAGAGCACTGGGGGGGGGCATGCGCTCAATGGCAAGGGCGCCGGCGCCGTCTCCGTGAGATACCCACTACTGTCTTGAAGCTTCCAAATGTTGTTCCGGACCAGGTGGAGGAGGACCGGATGGCCATGCTCAACACGAAACGCGAGCGGGGCAAATGGAGGTCGAGCCTGCCATCGGGCTAAGGGGAGTTCTGTACCACAACAATTGGACGAAAAGGGAATTTTTCAAGCAAGTTTCTTATTATTACAAAGGTGCTGCCTATGTGGTTCGTCAATTTCATCAAGTCTTCAATCGGCAAGAAAGTCACCATGGCAACCTCGGGGTTGCTGCTTCTGCTGTTTCTCTGTACCCATGCCGCGGGCAACGCCACCATCTACATGAGCCGAGCCGTTTTCCAGGGGTATGCGGACGAACTCCACAGCCACCCCCTCATCGTGATCGTTTTCAGTCTGGGGTTGACGGTAATCTTTCTCATTCACATCGGTTTCGGCCTCTATCTCTCGTATGAAAACTGGCTGGTCAGCAAATCGCGGTACGCGGTAACCACCCATTCGGTCAAGAAAAAGAATGCCTTTGCCGCGAGAACCATGCCCTATTCCGGTTTAATTGTCCTGCTTTTTCTCCTGATTCACATCTCCGGCTTCGTGTTCAGGCCCGAGGAAGTGCCGATCTCCCTGACGGTCAAGCAATATTTAAGCGGATTTTTCTACAGCCTCTTTTACATCGTCGCCTTCTGCGCTCTGGCCCTGCATCTGAGCCATGGTTTTTGGTCAATGCTGCAGACCTTTGGTGGCAATCATCCACGTTACACCACGCTCATTGACCGGCTCACCTATATCGTTCCGGCAATTTTTCTGATTATTTTCGCTGGGATCGCATTCTATTTCATGACCGGCATAGGCGCGCATTTTTAAACCAACTCCTACTCGGAGTTTCCGACAGAATCCTAGCGGCGGTTGCATCATTTTTTCTCTAATTTCTGTCGCAGGCATCGTGACTATTCGCCTGCGACGGAGCTACATCAAGGTTTTCTCCTATGGAACTCGATGCCCATATCCCTTCCGGCCCCCTCGCAGAAAAGTGGGATAACCATAAATTTCAGAGCAAACTTGTCAACCCGGCAAACCGCAGAAAATTCACGGTTATCGTTGTCGGCACCGGTCTTGCCGGGGCCTCCGCCTCGGCCACCCTGGCCGAACAGGGGTACAACGTGAAGACCTTCTGCATCCAGGACAGCCCGCGCCGGGCCCATTCCATCGCCGCCCAGGGAGGCATCAACGCCGCCAAGAATTACCAGAACGACGGCGACTCCGTGACGCGGTTGTTCTACGACACCATCAAGGGCGGCGACTTTCGCTCCCGGGAGGCAAACGTCTATCGTCTCGCCCAGGTAAGCGCCAATATCATCGACCAGTGTGTCGCCCAGGGGGTTCCCTTCGCCCGCGAATACGGCGGCACCCTGGCCAACCGCTCGTTCGGCGGCGCCCAGGTATCCCGCACCTTCTACGCCCGGGGGCAGACCGGCCAGCAGCTTCTGCTCGGGGCCTACGGAGCCCTGTCGCGGCAGATTCATGCCGGCCGGGTGACCATGTATCCCCGCCGGGAAATGATGGACCTGGTGCTGGTGGACGGCAAGGCCCGGGGGATCACCACCCGCAATCTGATGAACGGCGAGTTGGAGAGTCATGCCGCCGACGCGGTGATTCTCGCCACCGGCGGATACGGCAATGTCTACTTTCTCTCCACCAACGCCATGGCCTCCAACGTCACCGCCGCCTGGCGGGCCCACAAACGGGGCGCCGGTTTCGCCAATCCGTGTTACGTGCAGATTCATCCCACCTGTATTCCGGTGCACGGCGATTACCAGTCCAAACTCACCCTGATGAGCGAGAGCCTGCGTAACGACGGTAGGGTCTGGGTGCCGAAAAACGCCGGCGACACGCGGCCCCCGTCGCAGATTCCGGAATCGGAGCGCAACTATTACCTGGAGGCCAAATACCCCAGTTTCGGCAATCTCGTTCCCCGTGACGTGGCCTCGCGAAACGCCAAGGAGCAGTGCGATGCCGGCAAGGGCGTCGGCTCCACGGGCCTGGCCGTCTATCTCGATTTCGCCGAGGCGATCGCCCGCGACGGCGAAGAGACCATCCTGCGCAAGTACGGTAACCTCTTTCAGATGTACGAGAAGATCACCGACGTCAACCCGATGAAAGCGCCGATGACGATCTATCCGGCCGTGCATTACACCATGGGCGGGCTCTGGGTCGATTACAACCTGATGACCTCCGTCCCCGGGCTGTTTGCGCTTGGCGAGTGCAACTTCTCCGATCACGGCGCCAACCGGCTCGGCGCCAGCGCCCTGATGCAGGGGCTCGCCGACGGCTACTTCGTGATCGCACCATGTATCGCCAACTATTTCGGCACCACACCGCTGGAGAAGGTCGCCGACGACCACGGCTCCTTTGCCGATTCACGAAATACCGTCAACGAACGGCTTGCAGAACCTGATGGCCAACAGCGGCCGGGGACCGGCGGGAGCGGTGACGGTCGACGAGGTCCATAAGGAGCTCGGCAAACTCATGTGGGATTACTGCGGCATGGCCCGCAACCAGCAAGGGCTGGAACATGCGCTCAACGAACTGCCGGGGATTCGAAAAAAATTCTGGGACAAGGTGTATATCCCCGGCTCCGGAGCGGAACTCAACCAGTCGCTCGAACGCGCCGGGCGGGTGGCCGACTTCCTGGAGTTTGCCGATATCATGATCAGGGACGCCCTGGCGCGACAGGAGTCCTGCGGCTGCCACTTGCGCGAAGAGAGCCAGACTGAAGAACACGAGGCAAAACGCGACGACTCGAACTACTCTCATGTTGCCGTCTGGGAGCATAAGGGGGTCGACCAGCTTCCGGTCATGCACAAGGAATCGCTGGCGTTCGAGAACGTTACGCCCAGTCAGAGGAGCTATAAATAGAGCGTAAACGTTCACCAGCACCCCATAAAACGGCACGACTCTCGCCACGACAAGTTGAGCGGAGAGCAACCAGAACTCAACCAGGGTACGGAAATAATGAGCAGCATCGACCTCACCTTAAAGATTTGGCGTCAACGCAACACCGATTCTCTTGGCAATTTCGAAACATACACTTTGCAAGGGATCGACACCGACATGTCCTTTCTGGAGATGCTCGATGTCCTCAATGAAAAACTCACCAAGGAGGGCAAGGATCCGGTAACCTTCGACCACGATTGCCGGGAGGGCATCTGCGGCATGTGCGGCGCCGTGGTCAACGGGGTCGCCCACGGGCCGGAAAAGGAAGTGACGCTCTGCCAGCTGCATATGCGCAATTTCGAGACCGGCGACACGCTGGTCATCGAGCCGTTTCGGTCCCGCGCCTTTCCAATCAAAAAAGACCTGATGGTCGATCGCTCCGCTTTCGACCGGATCATCCAATCCGGCGGCTATGTGTCGGTCAACACCGGCGGAGTCCCGGACGGCAACTCCATCCCCATCCCCTCCCAGGTGGCGGAGCTTGCCATGGACGCCGCCGCCTGCATCGGTTGCGGCGCCTGCGTGGCCAGCTGTCCCAATGGGGCCGCCATGCTCTTTACCAGCGCCAAGATTTCCCAGCTCTGCCTGCTGCCCCAGGGTCAGGCCGAGCGCAAGCAGCGGGCGCTGGCCATGGTGGAGACCATGGACAAGGAAGGATTCGGCAACTGCACCAACCATCGGGAATGCGAGGCGGTCTGCCCGAAATCCATTTCCATCCGCAATATCGCCCGGCTCAACCGCGAATTCGTCAAAGGAGCCTTTACGTTATAGTAATGGCGTCTTGCCGACGGATTGGGTATAGTAGGCCTGTTTCCCGTAAGATATCGGGAAACAGGCTTTTTTCTTTTCCGGGATTGCCGCCATGGGGCTGTTCCGGCAGGAAATCCTTTCTTGATCCTACTTCTTGATACTCGTTCTTACTGCTTGTTTATGCGTTATTCCGTTGTCATTATCGGAGCCGGTCCCGCTGGTCTCTCCTGCGCCACGGCACTGGCCGAGAGCGGATGCGATGTCCTGGTGCTCGAACGCAAGCACAAGGTCGGACCGAAAGTCTGCGCCGGCGGCATCACCTGGTCCGGGTTGATCGACACTATCCCAGAGCATATCGAGGAACGGCGCTTTCCTACCCAGCATATATTCACCCGGCTGCAGCGGGCGACCATTACCGAAGACGAACCGATTATCGCCACCGTCAACCGGGAGCGGCTCGGGCAATATATGGCAAACGTAGCCACAGATGCCGGAGCGGTGATCAGGACTTCGTGCCAGGTAAGTGATATATCGGAAAATGAACTGCGATTTGTAGACAAAGAGAGCGGACGGGAAGAAACGGTCGGCTTTGCGTACCTCGTCGGCGCCGACGGCTCTTCATCGCTGGTGCGCCGCCACCTCGGCCTGGCGACCGAGATGGTCGGCATCGGCATCAATTATCAGATTCCTGGGCATGCCGACAACATGGAGTGGCATCTTGGCAGTAAATATTTCGCCAACGGCTACGGATGGATATTCCCCCATGCTCAATCGATTTCCATCGGCGCCTATGTCGATCGCACCCAGCTCTCGGCATCGCGGCTTGGCCGCGGCCTGATCGACTGGGCGGGCGGGCGCGGGTATGACCTGCGACGCTCTAAGCCACGCGCGGAGACCATCAATTTTGATTACCGCGGCTGGAAATTCGACAACATCTTCCTGGTGGGCGATGCCGCCGGATTCGCCTCGGGACTGACCGGAGAAGGTATTTATCCAGCCATCGTTTCCGGCGAACATACAGGAAGATACATCGCAGACCGAAAGCACGACATGAAGGATTTCGAGCGGCTTGTCCGCATGCAGAAGCTCCATGCCCGAATGGTGAAACTAACCGGGCGCGCCAGTCTGCTGGCGGAGGTTATGGCCGAGCTGACCACCGTAGGCCTGCGCTGCGGCCTGCTCGATTTTCGAAAAATTGAAATGGCGCATTAACGCCTATTTCTCACCGACCTTGAATTCATCATGAAAGCATTCTCGAAAACTACCGTTCGCCTGCTCAACCTCGCCTTTGTGGTGGTGGCCGCAGCTATCTTGATTTTTCTCTGGAAGGCGCCGAAGATTACCACGGCGCGACTGCCCAAGGATGATACCCATCTCAAATTCTACAAAATAAAAAGCGAGATGGAGGCCGAGAAATTCTGCCTCAACTGCCATTCCCAGACAGGTGTTGCTCCCCTGGCCAAGGATCACCCGCCGAAATACCGCTGTCTGCTCTGCCACCGCCGCAAGTAAACTCGGAGCACCTCCGCACAAGCGGGGCGTCTACCTGTCGGCTCCGCATTTCCAGCAGGTGGAAAACTGCCTTTCCAGCACCTCGCCGCAGTGGCTGCAGATCCACGTTTCGGTCGACTCACCTTCGCCTTCCCTGCATTTTCGCTCATAGTCGTTTACGATATCACGGGCTTTCTGCTGCAGCCTCTCATCATCAATCCAGACCGAGGGATAGATATCTTCTTCCAGCGGCAAGGCCCCCCAGATCCCGAAAAGCTGCTCTCCCTGCACCTCGCTCTCGATGCCGTTCGCCTCGAGTATTCCCCGCACCATATGAGCATCCGCACTATTTCTGGCGGTATAGACCTTTTTCATAGTTGCCACCCCTTCGATTCCACGGCAGGATCAGCTCTTCACGAATCTTTGGAAGTGTCCATCCAGAAACGAGATATTTGGTTCTGAATCGAGGCGCACTGGGAAATTTAACCGGAGGCATATATTGAGAATATTCCGAGGATTAAATTTTCGAGTGCAACGAAGAGTCAGGGCGAAATAGCCGTTTCTGGATGGACACCTGGTAAAATGTATTCACTATCTCCCATAGTTCCTTCGGTAGTTTTTCGCAAACCATGTTTTTCAATTCCAGCGGAATCCCACCGTAGTAGGCCTCGGCAATGCCGCCGGTGATACACGCCAGGGTATCGCTATCGCCGCCCAGGGAGACGGCATTGCGAACCGCGTCTTCATATGAGAAAGAATCAAGAAAAGAAATGAGCGCCGCCGGCACTGTCCCCTGGCAGGAGATATCGAATCTGTAATCGGGACGGATGGCGTCAACGCCCCCGCTCACATCATAGCCGAACTCTTGGCCGATCCGCTCACCGATCTCTTCTTTCGTCTTCCCCGAACGCGCCAGGAAAACAGCGAGAGCAACAGCCTGCGCCCCTTTGATCCCTTCCGGATGGTTGTGTGTTATCTCCGCGGTTCGTTGTGCCTCCTTGAGTACTTCCTCTCTGGTGTCGAAAGCAAAACCGACGGGGCTGACCCGCATGGCAGCGCCGTTTCCCCAGCTGTTATAGGGCTGGGGATCATCCGAGAAAAGCCAGGTATAAAAGGAACCTCCATATCCGGCATGGGGATACCGGCGGCCAACGGTCCTGACCGTGTCCAGATACGATCCGCCGGTGAGGATCGCCTCGGCGATAGCCACGGTGAGTACACTGTCATCGGTAAAACGGCTCCGGGGATCGATAAGCGGAAAGTCTTTGGTCTTGATGGGGCGGCTCTCGTAGATCGATCCGATAATATCGCCGGCGATGGCTCCGAGCATAGTTTGTTTATCTCCTTTGCTATTTCTTCCTCTACGAGGTAGCGCCTAACGTTTCTCCGCTCACTGCAAAGACGAATCTATCAGGTCCTGCATACGCTGGTGATGGGAGCCTCGCCAATAAATCCGTCCGCAGGAGTTGCAGACTTTAAAATGATGATAGTATTTTTTGGTAAGCGGCTCAAGACGATCCATAACCTTCTCTTTTGCCACCGGCGTAAGGATATCGTTGCAGCGCAGGCAACGAAGAAAGGGGTGCAGCCGCGAGTGGAGGTTGTAGCGATTGATGACCTCATCGAGTTGACGGCGGTGATCTTCGGAACGCAGCAGCTGGCCAAAACTCAGGAGGGCAACCTTTAAGAGGTCCCTGTTGCGGGTAAGCAGAATGCGCCGCGCTTTCTCGGCAGCTCTAGCCGTCTCGACAAGCGTGCCGCCGGTAACCGTGGTGGTGTCAAGCCCCATCAGGCGCAGGTTGCGGGCAAGTTTCAACACATTGACATCGACCATGAACTTGGGTTCCGGAAGCGGCTCCGGACGCAGAACGGTCGGCTCGGTAACGGGGATGTCGCCGGTCTGGGGGAATATATCGAACCTCTCTCCCTCTTGGACAATATAATCGAATCCCAGTTCGTTTTCTCCGGCAACGATCCTGCCGACCTCGGTATGCGGCACCCCGATGGCCTCGATGATATCCTTGATGGAGGCCCGCCGGTTGAGCGCGTAGACCACGGTTCCGTTCGTTTCCGGTAGACGAAGCAATTCCCGGGTATCGCCATGGAACGTAAGGTGAAGATCATCCGCGCTCACTTGGGCAGGCCCCCCTTTTTTTCAGCTATCAATCACATGCATTTTTTCACCACCTCGAATACGTCCCTGGAGAGATCCGGCAGGCTGGCGATCCGCTCCAGCTGATCACGCATCAGGCGCTGGCGCTCGCCGTCGTACTTCTTCCAGGTGGTCAGCGGCGAGACGAGCCGGGCGGCGATCTGACCGTTGATCCGGTTGAGCTGGATTATCCTATCGGCCAGAAAGGCGTACCCTGCCCCGCCGCTGTCATGAAAACGGTAATGATTCATCGAACAGAACGCCCCGATAAGAGAGCGTACCTTGTTGGGATTTTTGATGGAAAATGAAGGGTTATCCATCAGCGCCTTCACCTCGTCCAGGGTCCCCTCAAGCCGTGAAGTGGCCTGCAGGATAAACCATTTGTCCATAACCAGCGGATCGTGCCTCCACTTTCTCTGGAAATCGTCCAGGATTTCCCGGCGGATATCGAGATCGGTATTGGCGATGCACTGCAGGGCCGCGATCACGTCGGTCATGTTTGCACCGCGCCGGTACTGATCGAGACAGTCGTCAACCGTTTGCCCTGCCGGAGGCTCGCAGGTCATCAGGTAGCCGAGCGCGGTGTTTTTAAGACTGCGCCGCCCCATCGCCTGCGGGTCCAGGGCGTATTCGCCCTCTTCCCGGTTGCCGCGATAGAGGTGCACGAATTCCGAGTTCAGCCGCGCCGCCAACTCCCGGCGCACGAAATTTCTGGCCAGGTGGAGGTTATCCGGGTCTATCTCTTCCATTTGGCCGGCGAGATAAATTTCTGTCGGCAGATGCAGGGCCTGGGCCAGCAACGCCTTGTCGCGATCGCCATCGGCGATTGCCCCGGCCACCGCCTTGACATACGCCTCGTCAAGCACCGGCTGCTCGCAGCTCCGGAGCGCCGCAACCGCATCGAAGATAATCTGCTCCGCAAGGCGAGTGGCCGCTTCCCAACGATTATAGAGATTGGGGTCATTGGCCATAAGAAAGGCGAGTTCCTCGCGAGACTGAAACGGCTTCACCTTCACCGGCGCGGAGAAATCGCGCAAAAAGGAGAGCACGGGTTTTTCCTCGATGCCCTTAAAGAGAAAGGTCTCCTTTTCTTCTTTCAACTCCAGAACCATCGACGCATCGCCGGTGACGTTGATCTCCCTGCCCTGGCGGTCGAGCAGGCCGATGGCGATGGGGATATGAAAGGCCTTTTTCGTTTCCTGCGCAGGAGTAGGCGGGCAGGTCTGGCTCACTGTCAGGGCGTATTCCTGTTTTGCCTGGTCATAGGCCTCCTGCACGCTCAGCTCCGGCGTGCCGGACTGACTGTACCAGAGCTTGAACTGTTCGAGGTCATAGTCGTTGGCATCACTCATGGCGGCAACGAAGTCGTCGCAGGTCACCGCCTGGCCGTCATGCCGGGCAAAATAGAGGTCCATGCCCCGCCGAAACCCCTCGGCCCCGAGCAGGGTATGCATCATGCGGATCACCTCCGCGCCCTTATTGTAGACGGTGACGGTATAAAAATTATTGATCTCCATATAGGAATCAGGACGCACCGGATGGGCCATGGGGCCGGCATCCTCCCGGAACTGACTGGTGCGCAGGATGCGCACGTCGTCTATGCGCTGCTCCGCCCGAGAATTCATGTCGGCGGAGAACTCCTGGTCGCGGAAAACGGTGAGCCCTTCTTTCAAACTCAGCTGAAACCAATCCCTGCATGTTACCCGGTTGCCCGTCCAGTTATGAAAGTATTCATGGGCCACCACGCCTTCGATCCCGATGTAATCATTATCGGTAGCGGTCTGCGGCGAGGCGAGCACATATTTCGAGTTGAAGACGTTCAACCCCTTGTTTTCCATCGCCCCCATGTTGAAGTCATCCACTGCCACGATCATGAAGACATCGAGATCGTACTCCAGCCCGTAGACCTCCTCATCCCATACCATCGCTTTTTTCAGCGAGCGCATGGCATGATCACACTTGTCGATATTGCGTTCCTGCACGTAAATGCGCAGACACACCTCGCGGCCTGAACGGGTGACATGGTTGTCCTCGATGTGGACGAGATTGCCGGCCACCATCGCAAAGAGATAGCTGGGTTTTGGGTACGGATCCTGCCAGAGCGCATAGTGACGGCCGCCGTCCAGGTCCCCCTCCTCTATCTTGTTGCCGTTGGCAAGCAGCACCGGACACGATGCCTTGTCGGCCTCGATTCGGGTGGTGAATCTGGCCAGCACGTCCGGACGATCGAGGAAATAGGTGATTCTCCGAAACCCCTCCGCCTCGCACTGGGTGCAGAAATTGCCGCTGGAACGATACAGCCCCTGAAGAGCGGTGTTGTTGTCCGGGTCGAGCCGGGTGGTGAGTTCCAGAGTAAACTGCTCATCCGCGGCAACGATGGAGAGCTCCTTCTCGCTCACCTCAAAACGATCCTTGGGCAGGACCGCATCGTTATATTTTATGGCACGCAGTTTCAACTCGTCCCCATCGAGGCGCAGGACATCACCGTTTTCATTCGACTTAGGATTCTTGCGAATCTCCATTTTAGCGATCACTTCCGCGGAAGCATCGTAGAGTTGAAAGGTGAGATGAATGGAATCGATGAGATATGGCGGCACCTGGTAGTCCTGCCGGTAAATGGGGGCATGCTCCTGGTTTTTCATGCGTGGATACTCCTTTATCGTCAAAGTGCTTTCTTGTTCTTTATATGTTCAGCAGGTAAACATTCAGCAGCATCCCTTTTGTGACGATCAAATCTCGTGCACATCAGGAGTGCGGGACGTTCACCGAGTGTTGCAACCTTTCAAAGGATTGGTCAAATGCCGGCCATACTAATAGGCTGTAAGCGTTCACCAGTGCCCCAGGTTGGCGCAAGCAGGCTGACGGGTTATAGCCTAAACTATGCACGCCAGCCTGATCGTGCCAAGATGGGGTGCTGGTGAACGCTTACCAGGTGTTTGGTTGTTGACAGCACCAACCCTGCCATTATATTCATAAGAGTTTTTTTATGTATAATCACCGCTTTTTTCTGAGGGCGGGCACCTCGGTCGATCCGCTTGCCCGAAGGCGAAATCAGAGTGCGGCAAAACGCCGTCAGGCGAAAAACCTCCAAAACATGATTTTTCCGTCATTCCACCGCCAATTAAGAAAAAAATAAAAGAATATCACCGCTACAGATGAATTCTAAGTATTTCAAAAGAGAAAACAACTGAGAACCCAGCCAATGATTACAATTAACGAGCACTACCTCAAACTGCAAGCCTCCTACCTCTTCTCCGACATCGCCAAACGGGTGGCGGCATTCCAGAAAAACAACCCCGACAAGGAAGTCATCAAACTCGGTATCGGCGATGTGACCAGGGCCTTGCCCAAGGCCTGCACCGAAGCCTTCCACCAGGCAATCGACGAAATGGCCACCGACAGCGGCTTTCGCGGCTACGGCCCCGAACAGGGGTACGACTTTCTGCGCGAGGCTATCGCGGTCAACGATTTTCAGACGCGGGGCGCGGATATCAGCGCGGATGAAATTTTCGTCAGCGACGGAGCCAAGTGCGATACCGGCAACATTCAGGAGCTGTTCGCCCAGGATATCACTATAGCCATTCCCGACCCGGTCTATCCCGTCTATCTCGATACCAACGTCATGGCCGGCCGTACCGGCACTTTTGCCGACGGACGCTATCAGGGGCTGGTTTACCTCGATTCGACCAAGGAAAATAATTTCGTCCCCGCCCTGCCCAGGGAAAAGGTCGACCTGATCTACCTCTGCTTTCCCAACAACCCGACCGGCTCGACCATCACCAAGGATGAACTCGCCACCTGGGTCGACTATGCCCGCGACAATAAAGCGCTGATCCTCTTCGATGCGGCCTATGAGGCCTTCATCCGCGACGAGTCGCTGCCGAAATCGATTTTCGAGATCGAAGGCGCCAAGGAGGTGGCCATCGAGTTCCGCAGCTTCTCCAAAACCGCAGGCTTCACCGGCACCCGCTGCGCCTATACCGTGGTGCCGAAGGAGTGCACCGCCTACGACAGCAAAGGCAACAGCCAGAAGATCCACCCCTTATGGAACCGCCGGCATTGCACCAAGTTCAACGGCGTCTCCTACCCGGTGCAACGGGCCGCGGCCGCCGTCTACACCCCGGAAGGCAAGGCCCAGGTCAAGGAACTGGTGGATTATTATATGAAAAACGCTTCGCTGGTCTGCTCTGAAATTGCCGAGCTCGGCTACTCGTATGTCGGGGGCAGCAATTCGCCCTATATCTGGATCGATGGCGGCACGGACTCCTGGCAATTTTTTGATATGCTGCTCAGCAAAGCCGGGGTCGTCTGTACGCCGGGTGCGGGTTTTGGCAAATGCGGCAACGGCTATATCCGCATCTCCGCCTTCAACAGTTATGAGAACGTGGAAAAGGCTATGGGGAGAATCCGCCAGGCCCTTAGCTGAGAAACCACCTAAGCTATTTTCAACAACAGGGCGGATGCTGGTGCTTTTAGCCCATCACCCGCCCTGTTGTTTTGCACTCTCGCGCTGCCCAAAAAAAGCATAGGGCTCATTCTGACGAACAGCCGTTCACTCCACCGGGACCATCGTAGTCTACAAGGTTAACAGATAGAACTGACGATCTTTTGCTTTCAAGAGATTGGTCGCCTTCTTGCTGTTTTTCTTGAGCAGAAATGCAGGGGCTCTGTCACTCTTTTCAAAACAGAACTTTTCCGGCAGCCTTGTATACAGTGAGCGGGGCGGCCTGCTGCCGTCGATGCGTTTGAGTCGGCAGCCCAGATCGAAGGTATGGTAGAAAATATCGGAAATTCCGACCTCCTCTCGTATGAAACGGATAGTGGCCATAAGCATTACCTCCTCCCAGATCGCTGCATGCGGTTTGAGCACAGTGTCGATATATTGCGATAACGCATCCGCATCGCATCCCAATTGCCTTATACAGTACGGTACGCGCATTCGGCCGGAACTGTTTGTATAACGGTCATATTGTGTCCTGGTCTTCAAGGCGATCCGTATCCAGTCGTTCTGAACTTCCTCGATCAGCGCTTCTCCTTGGTCAAGATCAAAATCGATACGAGCCCAAGCCAGGGTATGCATGCCGCTATCGCACGACACCGGATGATAGCGTCGCTCAAAAGGGTGTGATTTTTGCGGCTTGATCAGTCTGTTGTATGTTCGATTATGTCGGGCGGAAAAATTGAGCTGTAGAACCAAATTCCATCCGGGTCGAGATGTCTGATTATAAAACCGTGCTCCATCCTTGCTTCCCCCCCATTTGTCCAGTGTCAACAGGTAGCAGTGATAGTCCCGTGGCCAGAAGGAACCGAGAACCTCCTGAGAAAGAGTCGGGCTTCCGCTACGGCGGAGGAGTTCTTTGACCAGAGGTTTGTTGATGAGCCTCTTGAATCTGCTCTTTTTGATTTCATGGATTTTCATGCCACTGCCAACAACATACGATAGCATCATAACTGCATAAAAATCTTTAAAATAGTAGAATTTATCCGGTTCCTGCGATAAACAGCCCAGAACCTCTTCTATCTCTTGCTGTTCCATAACGGTTATGCTCCGCTTGTATATAACTTAGAAGGTAATTTCTCTTTTTTTCTTGTTTATTCTGCATGTTATGAATCATAGATTCTCTCCTTCTGCTTAGTTGTTTTTCAGTTTGAAATTCCTGCCGGTAAAAACACGAGTGGCATTGCCGCGTTCAACCTCATTGTGGCGGCGCCACCGTTCTTTTTGAAATATCATTTCCTCCTCCTGTATTTTCTGCGAAAGCAGCTCCTGCAGACGTGCTATTGCCAGCACCTTATTCAAATGTTGAGAACGTTCTTCTCTAGAAATTGTGCTCAGCCCCGTCGGCACATGAGTAACCCGTACAGCCGTTTCGGTTTTGTTGACATGCTGTCCGCCAGGCCCTGACGAGCGCATGCGCTCGATGCGAATATTTCCTTCATCCAATTCCTCACATTTTTTGCTCTTATCAAGCACCCTTACGCTTACAAACCAGTTCTTCCTTTTATGGCGAGGTCGAAACATCGATTGACCGATCCATTGCACAGTGCCTTGCCAGCTCTTCACATATTCCGTCACCCCATCGGGGCCTTCCACCGCAATCAGGGCGGAATGTATTGTATTGCTGCCACTGCCGGGCACCACATCGAGCACCTTCGCCTCAAAATCATGCCGCTCAGCATCATCGATGAAATATCGTGTCAATCGGGATACAACCCAGCAACACTCCTCAGGTCCTCGTCCGGCAGTTATCTGAACCCAGCAGATCATGGGGTACCACCTTGTTTATAGGTAATTATCGGTTTCAGGGAGGCGATGACCCTGACAAGCCGCTCATTCTGCAGCCGCTCCATTACTCTTTCTATGGATTTGTACGCTTGAGGCGCCTCTTCGTAGAGCAACTCTTTGTCACTGCAAATCACCACACTTCCAAGCCCGGTGCGCGACAGCATTTGAGGCGTAAAGCGTTGTCGTAATCTTGCCTTGCAGCTGCTTCTATTCCATTTGCGTCCTGCTCCGTGTGCCAGGGAGTTGAGCGTACTTTCCAGATCGCCAAGAGGTTCCACCAGATAACTCAGGCTTCCTCTCGTGCCGGCGATGACCAGCGGTCCGCTGTCACCGGCTGCCGCTCCCTTTCGATGCAGCCATCCCGTTTCGCCTGCAATAGCAACCCGTCGGACACTGTTGTGGCAGTTATCGAGCACCGCCTCGCACTCGGTGCCGAGGTGGCCGGCAAATCGCATGGCGATGAGCGCGCGATTACTCTCCGCCCAACGGACGGCAAAATCATGCCGGGCGAGATAGGACTGCGCTTCCGGGGAATCCGCGGCAATTCCGCAGGCACCAAGGCTCTGAACATGAGAGCGCAGCAACACTTCTCCCAGTCCTCGGGAACCGCTGTGGACCAGAAGAAAACACCTCCTCTCGTCCAGGGAATAGTGCTGGAAGCGCTCTCGGCAATAAACCGTGTTCACCGCCTGCAGCTCGGCAAAATGATTGCCGGCACCGATAGTGCCGTGCAAGGTATCGCAAGGTGTTTCGCTAAGATCTCGGGCAGCAAGCCATTGCCGCGTGTCTCCTTCCCACAGGGCGGGAAAGACAGCCAACCGCGTCACAAGCCTGTCGCGCTTCACCTTTTTCACAGGCAACAAGGTTTGCCACAGTCCGATACCGCACCCCACGTCACTGCCGATAACATGCGGATACAGTCTATTCGTGCACAGGAACGCCGCCCCGACAGGGATGCCGCGCCCCGGGTGCAGATCCGGAAAACCGACTCCGATTTTCATTCCGGCAAGACCTACCGTATGGGTCAACTGCACCAGAGCCTCCCCTTCAAACTCGCACTCGCTTGAAGCAAGGAGCCTGAGGGTCGACCCACCTACTGATTTTTCGATCATAATTTTGGCTCTCTGCAAAAGGCATCCTATCATCAAATAAGATGAACCTGTTGGTAAACCGGTTGCTATGAGAGAGGAAAACCATCTGCAAATGGGAAACAGCTTGAGCCGAAATTCATGGAAATCGGAAACAAGACCGGCATGGACTGATGCCGGAGGTCCTACGCAATAGCAACCGCGCTAGGTAAAAAAACGAGATGAGCCAGGCCCGGACGGGCCAAATCGAGGAGGATTAACCGACCAGCCTGAGGCTCATCAATGTCTGAGTTGTGCGAAAAAACATGTGAACCTCCATTTGGTTGAATTGTCAGGTTAATGTGAAGAGATAAAACGATGCCGGCTATATATAACAAGATTTGTTTGAGTGCAAGATTTTTTTAGTCAGCCAGATGCAAAATAACCGTTCACCGTAAACGTTCACCAGAACCGCCAAGTACTTGCAAAATGGCTGCATTGCAATCCACTTTAAGCATTTCAAGCGCCTGCCGGCATATGCCCTTTTCATTATATCTTTGATGAACAAAGTTATGGGAGAAAAGGGCATACGTGTTCCCGAGTACGGGCGGATCAGACATTCACTCCGACCATGCCTTCCGGGGTATAACGCTCCCCTGCGACCGCGCCGGGGAAAAAGATCGTTTCCAGTCGCTTGATTTCTTCATGCGTAAGCGATAGCTCCGTGGCAGCAATATTTTCTTGCAGATACTTCGATCGTCTGGTTCCCGGGATAGGTACGATATTCTCCCCTTTTCCAAGCACCCAGGCGAGCGCCAGCTGGGCTGCGGTCACCTTTTTTTCTGCGGCGAGCTGTTCAAGTTTATCCACCAGTTGTTTATTATGGATGTAATTCTCTCCCTGGTTTCGTGGCAGCAATTGCCTGAAATCTTCGGATTGACTTAGAGTTTCTGTATCGATCTTGCCTGTCAGAATACCTCTGCCTAAAGGGCTGTACGGTACAAGACCGATGTTATGCCGCTGCAGCACCGGCAGCATTTCCGCCTCAAGATCACGGGTAAACAGCGAAAACTCACTTTGCACCGCGGTGATGGGATGTTCTGCATGGGCCTTGAGCAGGGTTGCGACAGAGGGTTCGGATAGGCCGATGTACCTGATTTTTCCTTCACGTACCAGGTCGGCCATGGCCCCCACGGTCTCCTCGATGGGAACGCTCTGGTCGATCCTGTGCATTTTCTGTTTAATTACCGGTTTAATATCGTTTTTATCTATGTTTATAATAGTTGATATCTATAACTACACAATATATAGTTCGTCAATTCGACTCTTCCCGACAATGTAGCTCGTAAAAACGTTCAGTTAATGCCATCAGCGGCAAGACAAAGCAACCACCTCTCCTTGATGCCGCTCTCCTCCTCAAGGGGCGGTCCCTGCTTTGATGCCTGTAACTTCAACGCGGTTGCAAAGGAGTAGCTACATGCTAAAGTTAACAATCAACAATACCGGCACAACTGTTCCCCAGGGCACGACGATCCTCGAAGCCGCACGTCAACTCGACATCCCCATCCCCACCCTCTGCGACGATCCACGCCTCAGCCCCTATGGTTCCTGCAGGCTCTGCATCGTGGAAGTGGATGGTATGGCCAAACCTGTTCCATCCTGTACCACTCCGGTGACGGAAGGGATGGTCGTGACGACGGAAAGCCCCAGACTCTCGCGGCTGCGCAAGACGGTCATCGACTTGCTGCTCTCCAACCACCCCGATGACTGCATGTGCTGCGAAGCTGCTGGAGATTGCAATCTCCAGCAGCTGGCCTACACCTACCAGGCGGACGGCAACCGCTATGAAGGCGAGAGATGGAATCATCCCGTCGAGGACGACAATCCCTTTATCGCTTACGATCCTAACAAATGCATCGTCTGCGGCCGCTGCACCCGCATCTGCAACGAAGTGGTGATGGCCGGCACCATCGAGATGACCGGCCGCGGCTTCAAAGCCAAGCCGGATACGGCGTTCATGCAGCCGCGAACCCTGAAAAACTGTGAATTCTGCGGACAGTGCGTTTCCACCTGCCCCACCGGAGCCTTGACGGATAAAAAAAGCCGGGGGCTGGGGCGCACACGTGATGTGCGCAAGATCAAGACAACCTGCACCTATTGCGGCACCGGGTGCAACTTCTTCCTCAATGTCGCGGGCGACAGAGTGGTGCGGGTCACCTCCGATTTCGATGCCCCGGTCAACAAGGGCAACCTCTGTGTCAAGGGGCGATACGGATACGACTTCATCCACCATAAAGACCGGATTACCTCGCCGCTGATCAGGCAAGGCGACACCTTTCGGGAAGCCTCATGGGATGAAGCGCTGGAGCTTGTTGCCAAGCGGTTCAAGGAAATTATCGCCAAATATGGTGAAGACAAGGTCGGGGGGTTCTCGTCATCACGATGCACTAATGAAGAGAATTTTCTGCTCGCCAAATGGGTGCGCTGTGCAGTGGGTTCGAATAATGTCGACAACTGCGCCCGGGTCTGCCACGCTCCCACCGTTGCCGGTCTGGCTACCAGTCTGGGCGCGGGAGCGGCAACCAACTCGCTTGAACAGATGACCGATATCGATACGATCTTCATCATCGGTTCGAACACCACCGAAGCTCATCCCATCGTTTCGCTCTACCTTAAACAGGCCCTGCAAAAAGGTGCCAAAGTCGTTGTCGCCGATCCCAGACGAATCTGGTTCGCAGAACGTTCGGACGTCTGGCTCAACCTCAAGCCGGGAAGCAATATCGCCCTGCTCAACGGTATCATTCGGGTAATTCTGGAGAACGGCTGGGAAAACAAACAGTTCATCGAAACCCGTACCGAAGGTTTTGCCGAACTGAAAGCCAAGGTGGAAGAATACGACCTCGATCGGGTTGAGCAGCTGACAGGGGTTGCCGGAGATAAAATCGTGGAAGCCGCGCGACTCTACTCTCAAGCCGAAAAATCGATGATTGTCTATGGACTGGGTATAACCGAGCACCTCACGGGCACCGAGAACGCCATGGCTATCGCCAACCTGGCGCTGGTTTGCGGCCAGATCGGCAGGCCGTCGACCGGGATCATGGCCCTGCGCGGACAAAACAATGTGCAAGGCGCCTCGGACCTCGGACCACTCCCCACCCACCTTCCCGGATACCAGCCGTTGCACGACCCCGCCTGCCGTGAGAAATTCGAGAAGACCTGGTCCGTTGCCATCAAGGAACGAGCCGGTCTTAAATCCGTTGAAATGCTCGATGAATGCGCCAAGGGCAATTTCAAGGCGCTCTATATCCTGGGCGAGGATCCGGCTCATACCGACCCCGATATTCACCACGTGCGCAAGGCCCTGGAAAATATCGAATTCCTCGTCGTGCAAGACATTTTCCCCACCGAAACCAGCAAATATGCCGATGTCATCCTGCCGGGCGCAAGCTTTGCCGAGAAGGACGGTACCTTCACCAATGGCGAGCGCAGGGTGCAACGCATTCGCAAGGCGGTGGAACCCGTTGCCGGGCTGGCGGATTGGGAGGTCACCTGCAGGATCTCCACCCTGATGGGATACCCCATGACCTATAGTCACCCTTCGGAAATCATGGATGAAATTGCAGCCCTAGTTCCTTCATACGGCGGCATCGCCTACCCGCGGATCGAGGAAAAAGGCATTCAGTGGCCCTGCCCGACCAAGGATCATCCGGGAACGCAGACGCTTTACACCGAGCAATTTCCACGCCCCAGTGGGCTTGCCCAGTTCATGGTCCTCGATCACATTGGTTCCGGCGAAGTGCCCGATGATGAGTACCCGCTCGTGCTTATCACAGGCCGGCGCCGAGAACACTACAACAACGGCTCCCAGACCAGGCACGCCGTCGGTATCAACGATCTCGTTCCGGAAGAGCTGGTAGAGATCAGCATCGAGGACGCCTCGTCACTCGGTATCGAGGATCGCTCCTGGGTAAAGGTGTCATCTCGACGCGGTGAACTCAAAGTGCGAGCCCGAGTGACCGAACGTTCCCAAAAGGGCAACGTGTTCATGAGTTTTCACCATCAGGATACCTTGACCAATATACTGACCTCCGCCCATCGATGCCGGATCTCCGGCACCCCGGAATACAAATCTTGTGCTGTGCTGATCGAGCCGTGTTGAGGCGGAGATTGAGTATTATGCTTTTCATATAGCTATAGCCGGAAGGGTTATGCTCCTTCCGGCTGCCCTCTTCCCCTGTTGCAAAGCCGGGGTCACCCATTAAAAGGCCCTTTGTCAATAGATAATACTTCCCCTTTTAAGGAAAATACGTCTTTCCTTTGCAAAGGTTCAAGCGTACGCTGGAACACCTGACGTGCGCAGTACCATTCTTTTTCGCACCCGTTATTTCGGTGTTGCGTGTCGGCAGTGTCTTTACCGCACCAGTCACCCATCGGGATCAAGGCGTAGGTCGAAGGATGAATTGCGGAACGAAGAGATCCCCAAAAAATCTCGTAGTGGAGCAATTCATCCTTCGACCGGGCCCCTGTCCAAGTGCTCCCGGACCCAGAAAATTATCGGTACCATGTTGTGTCCAATTGTTTGCACAGATCTCGTGGTTAAAACCAACCCTTTGGTGGCTCTCAACATGGGCGTTAAAGAAATTGATAATTCGCACAGGCGAAACAGTTACCAATCAGGTCTGGTGCTTTTTCCAACCCCATTATAGGTTCCCTGTTTCGGCCGAATTTCAGGTAAAGAGTTTGTTGCCATCAAACTCAACATTATCCCTCATGATGTAATAGGCAGCACGAGCCAGTTTATGCGCTAAGGCCGCATAGGCAACCGACGATTTCGTTTTTGCTGATTTTCGATTGAAAAAAGCCCTTGCTTGATCATTATATCTCCGTGCATATTCCGCAGCCTCGGCGAAAGCCCATGAAAGATATTTGTTGCCGTTTTTGCTGTTTCCTTTCCCTTTGCGTTTTTTGTTGCTTAACCAGACTGTCGGCACCTTCCGGCAATAGGATGCGTAGTCTCCAACCTTCTCGAACCTGCCGATAGGCCCTGTTTCCAGCGATATGGTCAAAGCCAGTGTTTTTCCGATACCAGGAATCGTGAGTAGTTTGATATATCGAGGATCGATTTTCATTTTATTATGGCATGTTTTTTCAATCCTGCTTATTTGCCCGCTCAAGTAATCGATGCTCTGTTTGGAGACTTCACCACTGAGCGCCAAGTCCTCATTATCTGCCAAGAGGGGGGCCACTTGGTTAACGGTCGTCTGTTTGATTTTGTTGCTATTGAGGCTGTGACCGCAGTTTCTCGATATTATACCCTGTAGGCTGTTAATCAATGAGGTCCGTAGACAGACCAGGTGGCCGCGTTTTCTTAGCAAATCACGGATTGGTCGAATCTCTTTGGGGTAAATATATCCTTGTGGCAGGATTCCCAGTTTGTCCATGTGTGCCAGCCAAAATGCGTCATGTTTATCATCAAGATATTTGAGTCCGCTATACTGCTGCATCGCTGCAGGGTTTGCCAGGTGAATGGTATAGCCAACTGCCATAAGGCAATCTACAATCCAATACCAGTTGAAAGTGGATTCAACGGCGATGCTGACTAAATCTTTCCTGAATGGCTCCAGTTCAGCCAGAACAACATCTTCCTGATTTGGTAACCTTTTGTCATAAATGCGTTTTTCGTTCTGATCAAGTATCCCGAGTTGATTGTTGGTGGAATGAAGATCTATTCCTGCATATAATTGTCTCATAAGGCACCTCCTCTGTTGGTTTTCCTACCTTATTTTACCACCATTTCCGGTGGTCCCGGGAGTTCCTTCTGAGCTCCCGGGAAGGTGCCTTTTAGATGATTATCAGGTCTTGAAATATCATTCACCCTTTGCCTTGGAAACTATTTTACTGACAGTCGTGTAGTGAATACCAAGACGTTCCGCAATCTCTTTCAAGGTATAACCGTGGGTAACGTGCGCTTGCACAACTCGCTGACTGTGACGTTGCCGATTGCCTGCGTCTATACCTGCAAAAAGCTGCGCCAGTGAAGGCCGGCCAGGATATCGCTGGCCGGGGCGATCTCCTTGATCTCCTGCTGCTTGTCAAGAAGTTCCCGCATCCGCGACACGAATTGTAGTGGATCCATGATCCTTTTAGTTAAATATCACTGAACATAGCAGATAACTTCTTAGCTAAGGACGCTAATTCTTCTGCCTTGGATGTCAATTTGGAGCTATTTTGGGCTATCTGGCTCGCAGACTCATGCACAACAGTAATATCTCCAGCAATTTCTGTTGATACCGAAGAACTCTGGTTTATGTTATCGTTTATCTCGGCGATCCGGGAAGAGGCATTCCCGACATTTCTGGATATTTCCTGACTTGTAACAGCCTGCTCTTCAACAGCAGAGGCAATAGAAGAAACAATATCATTAATTTCATTTATCCCATTTGATATGTTCTCAATTTCAGAGACGGTACCGTCGGTTGAAGTCTGAATACTTTCAACTGTTCGTTTGATTTCATCTGTAGCATCAGATGCTTGCTTTGCAAGTTCTTTTATCTCGGCGGCAACAATAGAAAACCCTTTACCGTATTCTCCTGCCCTGGCAGCTTCGATGGTGGCATTTAATGCCAACAAATTTGTTTGTTCTGAAATGTCTGAGATGACTTCGGTAACACTGGCTATCTTCTCTGCTGATTCTCCAAGTTTGCTTACTTGAACAGACGCATTATTCCCCTGCTCCACAGCAAGATTTGTCATACTTCGTGCGTTTTCAGAATTTTTTGCAATTTCACCAATGGTTGCATTCATTTCTTCAACTGCTGAGGCTACATGGTTCATGTTCATCGTTGTTTCTTCCATGGCGCTGGACATGGATTGGATATTTGCACTCATCTCTTCAGATGCTGCCGCCACAGAATCAGATCTTTGTGACGTATCTAAAGAATTTTGTTCCAACTGCTTTGATACTTCAAGCAAAGACTCAGAGGATGGTGTTAAGATCTTAGCAGTTTCTGATAATTGTTTGATTGAATCGACATTGGTGACCAATTCCACATGACCAATATTTTTCCCAGTGTCATCCTTGATATAGTGTGTATCGACCTGCATATATGTGCTGGGTGCATCAGGATACTCTTGATTATAATGAGTCGTCTGCTGCCCATTCCGAAGACAGCTGATCCCACAGTTTTCTGTCTCACAGATATCGGCTTGCCAATTTGAGCAATGTTTGCCAATTACACTTCTTTTATCCAAATTATGTTGGGCTAATAATGTTTCCGTAACCTTGTTAATAAATACCCATTTCATATTCATATCTGTCGTGGTCACTGGGAAAGCCATTGCATCCAATGATCCTTCCAGATAGAAAATCAATCGCTGCTTGCTGTAGTTCAGCTTTAGAAGGATGAGATTCATCACACTTAGTATAATGGCAAGATAAAATAGCTTCTGTGCTTTTTCAGCATATTGGGCATCGCCATTGAAAACCTGAACCACGAAAATTCCTGTTATCACGAGGGCACAGATCCATAGGACCAGTTTGATTCTATGCGGGATATTCAACATGTTCGTCTCCTCATTATTGTTACGAATTTATGATAACACTGCAGAAGTACTTAGACTATATACAAACCATTTGGGTATAAAACGCAAAATTTACCTGCTATAGGCTGTATTGGAATTATATTGTTTAAAATGAGTAATATCAAGCCGATCACTTATGGTATTCAGCCTCGCTCAAGCCTATCTGAGAACAGCATTCAATAACAAAAGAAGTCAACGCCTTTACTGGCAAGGGTTACACGCCACATAATAGACATAGTCCACACTAACCAGCCGCTCCCGGCCATGCATAAAAAACGGCCATTTATTGATTTCCATGCCGACAATGTATTATATACGGCAACGCCAAACATATAGATGTAGCTTTATGCTATCAGAATTGCCATGGCATAATAATTTTAAAGTATTTTGAGCTAATTTTGGACGCAATAATCCATTCGCCCTTGGATCTATTTTTGAAACAAAGGACCGGTCTTTGATATTAAAATCGATTCGTCTCCTATTAACGAAGAGGAATTGGGTTATATTCCAAAAGGGAACGATATAGATCCTCCATAGTTTCTATATAGAAGTCATGGAATTTACTACGTACTTTTTCCCACAGTGAGCGTTTTGTCTTGTACCTTCTCCAGGCAGCTTTGAACAGCGGACAACATAGCTGCAAGATCTGATCTATTAAAAAGGCCAACATCATGAGGTAAACAAAGACTTCGCTCAGGTGTTTCTTGCCAAGACCGAAATTGTGTTCAAAATGATACCCCTGGTTTTTTAAGGTATTAAACGTTTCATTTTCAATTTTCCATCTAGCACGGGCACCGCGCATAAATTCATAAACATTTTCTTCGGTGACTGCTAGATCAGTAATCCAAGTGAAATGTTGTATCTTGTCGGTCTTACTGTTTTCTTCCCAATATTCGACGAAGGTGATCCGTATATCTTGATGTGACTTATTGAGCGGCACATTGTAAACGATGCGAAAACAATGCGTTATGTATGGTTTGTCTGGTTCGGTCACATTAAATTCCATGACATCCCCACTGGTAACTGCATCGTCTACGTACTGAAAGAGAAATTTGTGATCTCCTTGTTTTACACCTAAAATATAGTGCAGGTTATATGCTTTCAGGTCTTCAATGTGGGGAGCGTTGGAGCTTAGTGCATCTTCGTTGACAATGAATTGAAGGTGAGGATGATCCTGGCGGAGCTTTATAAGCATGCGCCTTATGGCATTACGTTCACAATCCATTTTTTTGTCGCCATCTTGCTTTCTGATGGTTTCAGGGGGCAAAACAATGACCTCCTTGACATCGGGGTGCACAACTGCGGCTCCGACCGTTTGGAGATAATAGATGATTTTTCCGGTCTTCTTGCTCTTTTTTTCCATGCAAGCATCGGAATATACAGAATCTGAAGAAAAATAACCGGTGCCATCAAGATTGAGCAGATATCCAGTGCCCATAAACAAATATTTTTCCAGAACTTTTCCCCGTTGCAATTGCCGGAAAGCCTCTTTAAAGAGTGGCCGGAGATCATTGGGATCAACCCCGTCAAGGATTTCCCGCATCGAGGTATCACAGGGAATACTGCCCATTCCGTAGATTGTCATAAGGTTATGGGGGCCGGTAAATCTACGTTCATCGAAGGCCAGCAAAGAAGGGTCTTTAAGAGAGAACATGGCAAAACCTGCCATCAATGAATCCTCAAGCGTGTGGGTGACAGAACCTGAGCGGTGGTCGCGAAGCCCAGCAAAACCTTTACGCATGGTTTTAATGAGAGCGTCACCATTTAAATGTTTTCGAAGTTTGATTTCTTCAGTTCGGGCCATTTCTCTTTTGCGGATGTTGATAATTGCTTTTACATGCTTGGACATTGCAGCCTCCTTGTAAGTTATTGATATTGCTTACAAAAAGGCGTTGCCCTATCTCATTGATATGTCAAGGAAAATTTGACTTCCCTCGTATTTTTTTTAAATGTTTACGAAGACTCCTTTAAAAAATTGAGCTATTACTGCGTTTCAATGGTGTCCGGGAACTGCTGGCTTTCTTGCCAATGTCTGCAAGAAAAAAGCCGTACTTCTGATCAGGCGATTGATCGGAAAGTATATTGAGATGCTTACCCCGGGCAGGGAAACCACCAGGGAGAAGGTACAGCCCGACTTAACCGGCAAAGACATCCTGCTCTGCCCGCACTGCGGCCAGGGCACGGATGCGCTTTGCAGCACTTCTTCGATCCGCTAGCGGCTAAGACGCATTTGCTTTATTTTTTTTTGTATGGATAAGAAAAGCAACAGGATAGGTGCGTCCGAAATTCATGGATCATGGCATATTTTTAGAAAATTGCTCCCCTTCGGCAGCGAATATACCACTGAGAATGAGAAAAGTATGACTATCTCCAGCATCACTGCATCGACAATACCTTCACCCCCTCCCTTCCCATGGAGCCCAATTGATTCTCCGATGTTTACAATGGAGTTCCAAGGTGTTATAAGTTAACTCCATAGGGTTAGCCTTTCCTCATATCGACCGCGGCTCAGTTCAACAACATTTTATCAACAATCCCGCTCTTCGCCTCCGAAGCTAGGATAGATGGCCATTTCTGATCTGGCGGTAGCATCGGGGTATAATTGTGGGCGGGACTATTGATAAAACGCTCTTAGTTAGAGCTAAGCAGATAGAGAATGCAGTGATACCCAAGTAAGTAAATACCTTAGCTATGTTCTCAGGCATAATCCCGAAAGTATTGGGATTGATATGGACGATTTCGGGTGGGTAATGATATCGGACTTAGTTGAGTTGAGTGATCCTAAGCTGGGCTTAAAACTGAATTTGAAAGTTAAAGATGTTGTAAATAATAGCAAAAAGAATCGATTCAGAATTGATGATTCAGGTAAGAGAATAAAAGCAAATCAAGGGCATACTCTAACAGTTTCTAACGATTTTATGGAAATTGCACCTCCTCCCTAGTATGTCGGTAAGTTGATCGATGCCGTTTTTTAAAACCACATTTGCTTGATCGCCATCCACGGCCCAGTTCTTTTGTTCATCATTCATGAGATATGTCCATTCTGCCTCCCACGTTCCATCTTCCGTGTGCTGAACATTACCAACCAGAATCGCATCTGGGGAATAACGCTGCGAAGCCTGTTTAACCGGCCCCATAAATCCTCCACGAATATCAGCTTGCTGCAACTGTGACTTGTCTTCACCATCCAGCAAAGGGTGTAACAGGGCTATGCCGCGGGCCTGGGCCTGGTTATCCAGGTGATTGCCGTATAGCCGGCGTCATCTTCCAGTCCGACGAATTTGCGTTCCTGGCCATCTTGCACCAGCAGCCAAACCAGTGTCGATGGCCTGACCTTTCCCCATTGCGGTATAGCATATTTTTGCAGGGCCTGATCCAGGGCTTGTGGGTTGAAACTGACCCATAGGTAAAGTTGCTGCTCCAGGGTCAACTGGTTTTCCTTAATCACGGGTTTATTTCGATACTTGTACTGCTGGATATATTTTTCCGGCTCCGCTGGTGAGATATTCGGCCACCTGTCTGCCCTGTACGTTGCGATCGCCGGTCAATTTGATGAGGACATCCAGCATGGCCTGGGACAGTCCTTTTTTATGGCTTTCTGCCGATTGATCAAGGCACCGGGACTTCCGCTTCATAGAGACCGGAGATAACAATTGCCTGTGCTGAAAGGCACCAGAGTAATAAACACGGGACTAAAAAGATTATTCTTCGCATGCGTAGCAAGCTATTGAAGAGCGGGCCACAAGTGAAGGATTGCGACACTTCACACAGCCCTATAGTATGCACGACCATGAACGACGACAAAGCCAAAA
>CAVUXQ010000041.1:0-23566 GCA_963745265.1 uncultured delta proteobacterium | reverse complement strand
TCTTGTTAAAAAAGCGTTGAAAAGTATTCGTAATTGGCTAGAAACACACAAACCAATGAAAAGGAAGACCCCTTATCCAGGGATTGGCCCTGGTCCTAGCGGAGCTCCAGTATTTGTGCCTTAATTTTATGCTGAATATTGATATTAAATATTTGTATTCTCAATATTGTAATATTTTCAAAGTCCCAAATTCTCAGTTAGATGGGCCTCTACTTGATGAACTTACACTCCAGAAGGACAACAAAGAAAATAAACGCATCATCGAATTCTATTGAAATCTATTGAAATTCGATAGATTTTAAATAAGGCTGTGACATGTGAGGAATTTATAAAATTGGAACCGTATGTACGATTTGTACTATCCCATTATTTCCATCTTAAAAAAGAATCATTCATCAAGATAATGCCTGTATTGTTATCTAGTTATATTTGCTCCGAATGTGCACAATATGGCATGTTTGATGCAGACACTCCACTATATAGCTGCATTATCAAGAATAGATATCAAGCTATAAATATTTTTAAGCGAAAACAGGAGGAAATAATCACAAACGCTTTGCTCACTGTTTTTAACTATCATATTGACCTAGGAACATTTCAACAAAGAATTGTTTTGTGTTCTATTGCTTATTGATAGTGAATTACGAGCACTCGACCTTATTTTTTCCTCCAACAACAAAGATATTTACAACAATGCCACAAGCTTTTTGAACGATAAGATTGGTGTCAATTTTAAAGAGATTCACTCTTTCAAGGGGAATATCATAAGTTCAATAATCAAATTATTTTTTTCGATATACGACAACAATCCACTCTATCCAGTAGGAAATACATTGGCGAAATGAATTAAACAATGCCATTCTTAAAAAGATAAGGGACAGCAAGGGTCCGATTGATTAATTGATATTTAGCGGAACAATAGGGGGAGGAGTTAATTTTTTATTTTATTTCGCGACAGCGACAAACTAGGGGCAAGCCTTGCCAAACCAAAGAACCACGCGCGTAGCCAAGTGCAATGTCGCATAAGGCGCATTATGTTTGAGTGGCCCACCTCGCTACCACCACTTTCCCCAGCACCACCGAACCTCCCGCCAGCAAAAAATACCCTACAACATCAGCCACTAAACATAATGATCCCTTATGCGGTGGAGCGGGTCGGCGCAGGCCTTGCCGGCAGCGGGGTTCCGTGCAAAACCCCACAAAGCTGCAAAGGGCTGTGCCGGGCCGCGGAACGTAACATTGCACCCCGCAGCCTATAACCGAACTGTGTGCGGATGGGCGGGCGGGAGTTTATCAAGCGGGGCGGTGGAAGTGCTGCCGGGCTCGCGGCGGGTGGGGGGTGGAGCGTAGGCCGACAGCGCTTTCACCGCCCCGCTTCCCCGCACAGTCCGGGCTGTTTCGGGCTGTGCCACTTGTCCAAAACAGCTACCAGCTACTCCAGAAACCGCACAAGGCAGCGGTCCGACCTTGCTACCGAAAACCTCCATCTATACATCCAGTCTCCAGGCGGACCGCTGCCGCCGGGAAGGACTATCATCTTGCTGAGAATCGAACTCGATATATTTACCGGGAGGTTGGCCGCTCCATTTCACGGACAAAGGTTGCGGCATCAACGATCTGAATACCGTGAAAATGCTTGAGGGAAAGAAGATGGCTGTCTCCGGAGACAACATAAGATGCTTTTGCCTCCAGGGCGCAGCCGAGAAACTTGTTGTCATCGGGATCATCCGCGATTTTATCAGTCTTATAACGGTCTTTCGTCACGATAAAGGCTTTTTCCCGGATCAACTCCAAAATCCCATAGACTTCTTCAGGTAAAAGCCGTAATTGCTTTTCGATATACGACTTCTGCAAAGTCTCCCCTATTTCTAGAAGAATCTCCTCGGAAACAGCTAGCTCAAATGAGCCGGAAAGCCAACATTGCTGGATCTTCGCTATTGTACCCTGTGAAGAAAAGAGACCACTGACAAAAAGGTTGGTATCGAGAACCGCTCTAATGGGCTGTTTTTTTGCCACGGCGGACTTCCTCTACAGCCTTGTTCACTATCTGCAGGATCTCATCTTCAGAATAATCCTTATTTCTTGAACGGAGGCGGTCGAGGGTGGCTTGCATCCGCGCCTCCCACGGTTCATCTTTTCCCTTTGGCTGGATAACGCTTTCCACCTTGCTTTTGATCAGCAAGGCGTCGATCATGTTTTTGATCATATTCCTGTTCTCTACAGACATCTTCTCCACTTCTTTAAATTTCTCAAATAGTTCAAGGTCATTGAGAGTACTGATACCATCTTTGGGCGCATTGTCGAAAATAAGATAATCCGAACTTATCTGCAACGCCTCCGCAATCTTGCGCAGGGTGTCTGCGGTCGGCACAATCCTCTCATTTTCATATTTGCTCAGAAGTTTGCAATTAACCCCCGAAATCGCCTCAAGGGCAGCCTGGGATAACCCCTTCTCAGCCCGTAATTTCTTCAATTTTGCTCCAAGTGTCATGCACCTCACCTTTGGTTTTCTTCTTAATATAACATGTAAACCAGTGGCCGTCTTGTCACGTTGGGAGAGGAAAGTGGTTGTCGCTGCCCAATGTATCTTTCATGATACCTTGAGAGGTGTCATAAAAGCTATAAAGAAAATTATAAAAAAAAGCCATCAACCGGACAACTTTGGCGAGATGACGGTTGATGGCTCCAAGACCCCGGCAAGAGCTGCCGAAGATCTCTTGTTCTACCGCATCTCCTGCCCAAACGCAAGCAACGGCAAAGGAGGTGATCCCCACCCAACGCTACGAGACCACCGATATCTTCCTTGGTGCCTACCTTCTATCCAGCGGCGGCGACCTCCCCGGAGAAATCGGGGTCGAATCTTTATCTTTGACAGAAATTCATATCTATCCGGTTTCTTTCTTTTTAATTGCGTCAGCGACAAGCTAGGGCAAGCCTTACCAAAACGAGCAGCCGTTGTTCCTCGGAGGCCCCTTTTCTCACCGCCAACCTGGCCCTGGTCGGCAAGGTATCGAGGACGACCAGCCCCATCCCGTACACTGGTATTCCGCCTGGCCGGTCGAGCCCGAGCCGATCCGGGAGCCGAGACTCCGCTTTTTATAGTAGGTGTGAAATTTCCCGAGATTGTAGAGGATATCCTGCAATTGCCGCTTTCTCTCGATCATCTGGTCGTATTCTTCCAGCAGGCCGTTCTTTTCCGGTTCCGCCGTCGGCATGAGGTCCAATTCTTTCTTCAGCTGGATACACTGCTGCTCAAAGTCCCAAATAATCTCCCGTATCTCCCTTTTCAGGACAATGACGTTGTCTTCCTGAAGGGCTCTCGCTGCAGATCGCTGATCAGGCTATAGAACCTATCCGGGCTCTTGAGATCGACAGCCTCGCCGGCAAAGCCCCCTCGCCCCGGACGGTGGCTGGCCATCAGGCCATGGGTGGCAGACTTCAGATTGTACGATTCGATATGGCTGATCATCACCTCGCAGCTATAGAGCAACTCCAAGGTATCCTGGATGGAAAGGTTACTCAGATTTAGGGTGAAACGCGAACCGGAATGTAACGACAGCAGCCTGCCGAGCAACTCTTTGGGGCTGTGCCGGAGCAAGACGGGCAATTCCCTATTGTCATCGGGATGAGCCGGGTCGTGCGCCTCGGGGTTGCAGGAGGTGAGCAGGATCTCTTCGATGATGGTATCGACATGGATGGAATGCAGCCGTTCGTGGATTTTTTGCAACCGGACCTTCCGGGTCGCATCCGCGCCGCGTAATTCGGCCGCCAGGCCGGCCGCCTTCTCCTAGATCCCGTCGACAACCGCGTTGTCGATAAACCGGGGCAGATGCAGCACCGATGGTTGACCCGCCCCGACGAACTGCAGAAACGCCTCCCGCTGCAGCGGCAAAAGTGTGAGTTCCAGCTCTTCATTGAGCCTGTGCCGATGGCGGGAGTTGAAGATCTCGAGCCCATCAAAGACATATTGCTGCCGATATTGCGGGACCTTACGCCCCTCTACCAGCATTTTTTCTACCTCATCTTCTCTTAAGAATTTGAGAAACGAGCGGTGGGCGTTAAAACCGTGCGGCTCCCAGGTAAAGCGAACATATTTATCGCCTCGTCACGCAACGACCTGAGGGTCTTGATGCGCTCACCGGCTCCACCATTTTCCAGAGAGCCGAGCAGCGCGGCAATGGCATAGGCGATGCGCAGGCCCCGTGGTGCTGCCATCTCCTTGATGCCGCCTGGATGCATATGTTCCACAAGCAGAGAACGCAGATCCTGGGAGCTGCCACGCTCCAGGACTTCGTTGAGAATGCTGAGGAGCTCAAGGTCGTTTTTATCGAAAAACAACTTACTGGTTTGTAGACCTGTCATTGATGACCGCCGGCTTGATTATAGTCCGTAATGGGTTAGTATCAGCAGTATTTGTCCTAGGAGCCGATCATTTCCATACAGTCAACTCATTTTCGTGCAACGAAAAAAACGCGCCACCACCGGCAAAAAGAAATCCGACGCCGGCAGCAAGTAGGCCGCGGGCCATGGCAGAAGGGGCGCTCAGGACTACAGCGGCGCCGAGAAGGTAACAATCTGCCATCAATGGCTGCACCCTTGCGACCCCTGCCCAGCCTGGGAAGATCTTTCGCAAGTTCTTCCTATATGACAGTTCGTTGTGAAGGCCAAGAAAGGAGAGGTTTAGGCAGAAATCGGAAAGAATACAGGGATTCTGATCAAATTTACCTTTCTGCTCCGTTGTCACCGGACAATTGTATGAGATATGATGGAAGATATTGTCATATTGACCTTTATCGGTTAGGTTGAACGTATATTGACAAGAGTATTGGACCTGAAAAGCCCAATTTTTAGGGAAGCCTGAAAAGGCGATTTCTTATCACCTATCACCACCTATTACCTTCAGTACTCCAAAGAATCTAATCATGAAGAGAAATATCGGCATCGACCTGTTGCGTGGGTTCAGTATCTTGTATATCGTCGGTTATTGGCACATGCTGGAATATACGAGAGCAGTCCCGCACTTCAATAACTTCTTTACCCATAGTCTGGTTGCCGTTGTCCTCGGTGTTTTTGTGCTCATCTCAGGATATCTCATCGGATCAAAAAACCTCTCCCTTGATATACGGAGCTTGGGGCGGTTCTACGGCAAGCGACTGCTCCGAATATATCCTCTCTACATTCTTGCCATGGAGCTCTTCCTTCACCTGCGGATGATGCCCAGGGCCACGGCGATAAAAGCCTTTTACCTGACCTCCATGTTTTGGAAACCAGCTCCGCCCACCTTGTGGTTTATCACGATGATATTGCTGTTATATGTGGTCGCTCCGCTTCTTGTCGTCGCTTCCCGGTCACTGCGACCCAGCATTTTCCTTCTCTGGTGCCTGGTTGTGCTTTTCTCACTTATGGCCTATTCGCATTTCACCGGCAGGCTCGATGACAGACTGCCCTATTACTTCCCGGCCTTTGCCTTGGGTATCTTTGCTGCGAGCAGAGCTGAGGATCTGATTGTAGGGAAGTTCCCCATCGCTGTCGCCCTTGGGATCTGCATAGGGCTCTCATTTATCAGGACATCTGTCTACGAGGTGAATCTTCTTCTCGGAATCCCGCTGGTGACGGTCTGTCCGTATCTGCTGTTTCAGGTGGCAAAGAAGATCAGGGTGTCTTCGGCTCCTGTTCGGAAAAGTATTCTCTTCCTTAGTTATGCCAGCTATTGCATGTATTTGTTTCATCGACCCATTTATATTTCTTTTGTCACCCGCATTTTTCCTTCAACCCCCGCCATGCAATTACTCTACCTGGTCGCTGTTTGCCTACCTTGCGTTGTCGTCTCCGGTTTTTTGATTCAAAAACTCTATGATTTCTGTATCGACAGGGTTGTCGGCCTCGTCTGGAGAAAGAAATGCCCTAACGTATTGCCATAGTCGATAATGACATACAGCTCCAGGCCAATTACACCCAGGGACAGCGAGGGGACGTTGTTTAATTGTTGAATGAAAATAAGAACTGATTCAATTCCTGTTTTCCTTTTTAATCACGTCAGCGACAAACTAGGGGCAAACCTCGCCACATCAAAGAGCCATGCGCGAAGCAACGCTGCAATGTCGCATAAGGTACCTTGAGTGGCCCACCTCGCTACCGCCACTCTCCCCAGCACCACCGAACATCCCGCCAGCAACAAATACCCCACGACATCAGCCACTAAACATATTGATCCCTTATGCGGTGGAGCGGGCCGGCGCAGGCCTTGCCCGGCAGCGGGGTTGCCTGCAAAACCCACGAAAGCTGCAAAGGGCTGTGCCGGGCTGCGGAACACGGGCATTGCCCTGCAGCCAATAACCGAACTGTACGGGGTCAAAACCAAGGATTCTACTCACCAAATTGCTCCCCGCTTTACGAAGAGCGCAAATCTGGTATCCTGGTTCTTGAGTGAGGTAGGGGTAATCGTTTGCAGCTCCTTGGTTTAGCGGGCATTGCGTTTTGGCCAGAGCTTACGCGTGCCGGCGAACGGTTACCGACTTGGAGAGGTTGGTCTCATTTTCGATAAAGCCGGCCACAAACGGAGATTGCCAATGATAACCAACAGAATTGCCGACCTTCTGGTCCCGCTCGATCTGAGCCCGGCGGTCACCTTTTTCCTGGCCAACCTGCTAATTATTGCGGCGGTATTGATTGTAACAGTCGTTGCCACGCTCATCGTACGCAGAATCCTGCTGCAGCGGGTTACCGTTTGGATCCAGAACAACCGGTATCGCTGGGACGACCCATTGGCATCGAGCCGGCTTTTGACGAAGATCAGCTGGTTTGTGCCCCTGACCCTCCTCTCCCTTGCTATCGAGGCTTTTCTCGATCCGCTAACGAAACTCCACCTGATCGCGAGACAGTTTGTAATGGCCGGTTTTGTAATAGTGATCGTGCTCAGCCTCAACAGTCTGCTCTCGGCGGTCAACGACATCTATCGAATTCTCAAGAAGCAGCGGGGCAGCACCCTGAAGGGGTATACCGATGCCGGCAAGATCCTCGTATATATACTCGGCACCATCTTTCTCATCTCTATTTTTTCCGGCAGATCTCCCTGGGGCATCCTCTCCGTTCTCGGTGGTCTGACCGCCGTCACCATGCTGGTGTTCAAGGATTCCATCCTCGGTTTCGTCGCCTCGGTGCAGCTCACCTCAACGGACATGGTGCGCATCGGCGACTGGATAGAGATGAGCCAGTATGGGGCGGACGGTGATGTGATCGATATGTCGATCAACACCATCCGGGTGCAGAACTGGGACAAGACCATCACCACCATCCCCACATACGCTCTGGTCTCCTCCTCGTTTCGCAACTGGCGGGGGATGAGCGAATCGGGCGGCCGACGTATCAAGCGGGCAATCGCCATCGATATCAGCTCGATCCGTTTCTGCGACGAGGAGATGCTGGAGAAGTTTTCCCGCTTTGCCCTGATCGCCGACTACGTGCAGAAAAAGCAGCAGGAGATCCGAACATATAACACGAGCCATCAGTTTGATGAGAGCTGCCTGGTAAATGGGCGACGTCAGACCAATGTGGGCATTTTCAGGGCCTATATCATCGCCTACCTGAGAAACAACCCCAACGTCCACGACCGGATGACCTTCCTCGTCCGCCAGCTCGCGCCCATGGACCGTGGCCTGCCCCTTGAAATCTACGTCTTTTCCCGCGACCAGGCCTGGGCCAACTATGAAGCCATCCAGGCGGACATCTTCGACCACCTGTTGGCCGCCGCCCCCGAGTTCGGATTACGCATTTTCCAGAGCCCGAGCGGTTACGACTTTCAGCAGCTGGCACGGATTTCCCATCCGGGCTAAAGCGGAATCTGCACCATGATGGCCCGTCCTTTGGCGCAGAGGGTCTCGCCGGCCAGAAGACGCAGTTCGACGGTCACCTTGCGGCCCTTGATCTCAACCGCCTTGCCACGGATCTCAAGTTCCACGCCCAGAGGGGTGGGTTTCATGAAATCGACCTCCAGGCGGCCGGTGACAAAGCGTGATACCGGCTCGCCGCTCTCCCGGGCCTTGGCCTCGGCGGCGGTGCCGGCACCGTGACAATCGAGCAACGAGGCGATCATGCCGCCATAGAGAATCCCCGGAGCCCCGCCGGTATAGTGGGGTCCCGGTGTGTGGCGACAGACACACTCGTCGCCGTCCCTGTAGCTCTTGAGATGCAGACCATGGGGGTTGTTGCGGCCACAGCCGTAACAGTTGGCGTAATTATCAGGATAGAGATCCTGGATGGCTGTTTCGTTCATGTCCACCTCTAATTATGGTCCTGTTATGGTGCCGGTTCAGCGAAAATTTTGATCGATCCAAACCGGATTCTTGTTTGCGTTGATCGCTAACCAATGTAGTATATTTGATAAAAGCTTTTTAGCATACCGTAACCGTTCACCAACACACCATCCTGTAACTTTTGTCAGGATATATTCTCGGTGCCCAGTTCGCAACGCGAGAAAGGCAGCGATCGGGTCCTTCAATAAAAACCGTCTATTTCTTTTAGCAGCGGATCTCTGCCCCATATCCGAGAACAATGGAGGGAAGATATGACCAGCCCCACCCCAGGACTCACGCTGAAACACGAGACCTATTACGGCGCCATCGACACCGACTCCCCGGATTTTTCCGGCCCTGTCCCGGAGAACTTCACCTTCAACACCCCGGTCGGTATCGCCCAGGACCGGCACCACAACCTCTGGGTCTGCGATACCGGCAACAACAGGGTTGTCATTTTCGACCGTGAGCTGCAATCGATTCGCAGGATCCTGAGGTTTCCGGGAACCGGCGACCCCAAAGCCGAAAAGACGCCGTTTCTCATGCCGTTCCATCTCTGCCCGCACCCGGAAAAAGACATCATGTATCTCACCGATATGGGAAACGCCCGGGTGGTGGCTCTCTGCTACGACGGCACCGATATCGGTTGCGCCGCCTCTTTTGGCTTTCGCGGCGACGGGATCAACAACGCCACCTTCCAACCCCTGCAGGATCCCAACGGCATCACCCTGGTCAAGGAGAATAGTGGCGACTATTCGATTTATGTCTGCGACGAGTTCTATCACACCAAAAACGACAGCCGCAACAGGTGCGTCAGGTTTAACGAGGCTGGAAGGTGCACTCAACAGTTCAAGTCCATCGTCGATGATGACGGCAATCGACACGACCTGCTCTGGCCCCAGGGCATCGCGGCCGACTCCAGCGGCAGACTGTTCATCGCCAATACCGGCAGCTATGAAGTCCTCATGTGCCAAGCCGAAGACAAGTGCGACAAGAAGCATGGCAAGATGCACCATGGCAGCGTCCTGCTGCACAGTTTCGGCAACCCAAAAGGCATCGGCTCGTTCAACATCATGCGCAGCGTCAATGTCATAGACGATCTGGTATTCGTCGCCGACCAGGTGCTGAACACCATCTCGGTCTATGAAACCAACGGCGAATTCAAGACCATGATCTCGGGCATTCTCCCCGGCTGGAATCATAGTGAACTCGAGTCGCGCACCATATCGGACTACGCCTACTACACCATAGAAGACCAGGTGTTACTCAACCCCTATACCATCTGCCGGGGTGAGACCAGGGGAGTGTATTTCGTCTCCGAACCATTTACTTCACGGGTTCTGAAGATCGAGATCCCGGACATGGTGGAAATGCAGACCAAAGCGAGCCTTATCGCCTCGGTGGGCGGGCGCCGCAACCAGAGAAAGAAAAAAAGCCACCGCTCGCAGCTCAACTGCGTCACCTCGGTGATCGGTTTCAACGGCCCCGCGCCGCAGACGACCACGGATGAAGCCCAACCCGAGCTCCCCATGTATGCGCGCTGCAATCCCTTTCAGAAGTGGTATACCAAATTCAGCCACCTGGCAGCCGACCACTACCGCTTCTGGTACAAGATGGCCCTCGAGCCGCTTGCCACGCCCTGCAACTCGATGGCGCCAAAACTGACGCTGGATGCGGGAAACTGGACGATCAAGTCCTATTCGGAACACCAAAAGCAGTTCCTCGAAACGCCCAATGCCCTGGAAGGGTTATATATACCAGGCGATCTGGCCATGGCCGTGCATTATCCGCGCAAGCCCCTTTTCGGGCAGATCTGCCCTGGAAGCCCCTTGGTTTTTGTGACCAACTTCAACTTCTGCACGATCACCATCTACCAGTTCAACTTCGACGGCAAACTGATCAACTACGGTTTGCCCTTTGGTTTTCCCGGCTCCCTCAAGGGGTGTCTTTTGGGTCCCCAGGGCATCGCCGTCAGCCCCGATGGGGAGATCTATATCGCCGACTCTCTCAACAACCGCATCAGCAAATGGCAGCTGCGCGGCACCGGCCAGGTGTTTTTCGACTCCACCTTCACCTGGCGGGAACCCGACGACGAAGCCTACTCTTTCACCCCCACGGATATTGCCATCGACAGTCGAAACCGGCTCTTTGTCACCGATCAGTTCAACGACTGCATCCGGGTCTTCGACCGGGACGGCAAGGATCTCTGGAGCTACGGTTACTCGGGGTATTGTGACGACCTGGAGACGGACTATGAACGGTTCATGCTGCCCACCAGCCTGGTCATCGACGGTGAAGAACTGATCGTCAACGACCTGGTGAACCGGGCCCTGAAAATCTTCCGTATCGAAGAAGAGGACCTAAGCTATCTGGGCGGCGCCAAGGCGTTCAAGCAGTATCCGCAGAACGGCGGCATCTGGATGCCGTTTTTCATCTTTGCCCAGAATCGACAGGTGTATGTGCCGGACTCGACCTTCAACGTGGTCAATATTTTCAGTTACTAACCCCACGCGGGGACCTTCACCACAAGGTTGATATGGTGGCGGAAAAAGCGCCGCGGCAATAAACCTGCAGTGCAGTGATCGCCCATATGGTGTAGAGTCCATACCCCAGAAAAGCCAACACCGGGCATGCCACTGCACAGAAAGGAGAAGGTGGGCCGCCTGGTAAAACAACAATCGCACAAGTGGCTCGGGTAGTGACCATCCAGAAGGCGCCCATGCCGCCTCTCTTTGCGCCTGCTTAAATCAGATTTTTCTCGATGGATTTCACCAAGGAACAGCAACAGGTGATCCGTCACGGCCGCGGGCATGCCCTGGTCAGCGCCGTGGCGGGCTCCGGTAAAACCACCACCATGGTGGCTCGAGTCCGCCATCTGCTCGCCTCGGGCTGCGACCCGGGCAAACTGCTGGTGCTGATGTTCAACCGGTCGGCCAGCCGCCATTTCGAGGCATCGCTGCACCGTCGACTTGCCGGAACCGGGCTCACCGCCCCCCAGGTGCGCACCTTCCACGCCCTTGGCCTCCGCCTGGTGGAGAGCTTCATGCGCCGTGGGGCCTTGCCGCGCCGCAAGCTTGTCACCGAGGAATATCGCCGGGAAAAACTCGCCAAACAGGCGCTTACCGGAGCCTTTAAAAAGGAGTTCGGCAGCAGAGCCTGGATGGCACGGGAGGACCTGGAGGCGTTCTTGTGTTTTATCGATCTGGTGAAATCCACCACCGAGACGGCGGCGCGCTGTTTCGAAGAACTGAACTTCTCCGAGAGCTACGAGTATTTTCTCGACGGCTTCGCCTCGTTCGAAAACATGCGGCGCCATGCCGGAATGCGATTTTATGACGATCTGATCCGCGCGCCGTTAACAGCCATGCTCGCCGATTCCGCCCTGGCCGGCTGGGTCGGTAACCGGGTCGACCATATCATCGTCGACGAGTACCAGGACATCAACGAAGCGCAGCAGCAACTCCTGCAGATTCTCGCCGGCAGCCGCGCCGAGGTGATGGCGGTGGGAGACGTCGACCAGTGCATCTACGAATGGCGCGGCGCTCGCCCGGAGTATATTACCACCCGTTTTCATAAAGACTTTCCCAAGCCAACCCGCTATACCCTCTCCTTCACCTTTCGTTACGGGCACCGGCTGTCGCTTGCCGCCAACCACCTGATCGAGCGCAATAAGCTGCGGGACCGGAAAATGTGTCTTTCCGCACCCGGCAATAGCGATACCCGCGTGGAGCGGTGTGAGGAAACCGAACCCCATCCGATCCTGCGGGTGGTGAAAGAGTGGCTGCAGGGGGGACGAAAGATTGGCGAGGCGGCGGTGCTGGTGCGCCTCTTCGCGCTGAGCGTGCCGCTGGAATTGGCGCTCCTCGAAGCCGGCATCCCCTACCGGCTGGAAGGCCACGAACGGGTTTTTCAGTGCCGCGAGATCAAGGCGCTGATCGGCTATCTCAAACTCCGCACCGGGCAGCTGGGCGATGATGAGCGCGAGGTACGCGCCGACTACCTGCGGTCCATGCTCTCCCAGCCGCACCTGGGCGTCGTTCAGGAAGAGCTGGACAAACTCGCCGAGGAGATGGCCGATCAGCTGGATAGCGCACCTGGGTTGATCCTCGCTCGAGTCGGCGCCGATATGCCGGTGTTCCAACAAAAACGCCTCGAGAAGGTGGCTATCGACTGGCAATGGCTGTTGCGGCCACCCACCGATCGCCGCGCGGATCTCCTGCTCGATGAAATCGTCAACCGACTTGAACTGTACGAATTTTACCATAAGTTTTCCTCGAGGCAGATCATGGCGGAAAACCGGATAGCCACCTGCCGGGCCTTTATCGATTTCGCCGCTCGACAGCAATCCAAGGCCACCGCGTTCCTCTCCCGCCTTAGGGCCCTGGAGCATGCCGCCCTGCCTGAAAACGGCGACAGCCTGCTCATCACTTCCATCCATCGGGCCAAGGGCCTGGAGTGGCCGCTGGTTATCGTACCCGGACTCCAGGACGGCATCTTCCCCCTGCTGGCGGAGGACGACGCCGGAATGATCGAAGGAAACCTCGAGGATGAGCGGCGGCTTTTTTACGTGGCCATCACCCGGGCCGTCGAGCGATTGATCCTGATGCATCCGACCGACCGCCTGCTCGAAGAGAGGTCCCGAACCGGCAGCACCGATGCGCCGATCGAGATTCTCACCGCTTCCCGCTTTGTCTACGAGGCCAACCTGATGCTCTCCGACCGATTGGGAGCGGCGATTGCCACCGGTAATCCTGCCGCCAGAAACCCGGTAACGGCGTGTGATATCAACGTCGCCAAACGCTACCTTGAATACCTCGGCCTGCCGAGCGACTTCGTGCGTCCGCCTGCGGCGACACTCGACAAGCGAAAGAAAAACGCCCCGGCTTCCTCGCAGTTCCTTCGCATAGCCGATATTGGCGAGGGCCTCGAGATCCTGCACCACCAGCTCGGGCCCGGGATCGTCACCCGGGTGCTGGACCGCAGCCAGGGACAGGTGCGGGTGTTTTTCGAGGAGCACGGCGAAAAGACCCTGCTGGTAGACTTCGCCCGTTTGCTGCCGCTCTCCGGCCGTTGAAACATCGGCATCCGCCAATCGACCGCCCCGAACGCAACGCATCGGCGGCGCCCCCCACAGACCGACGGAAAGCTGCCAAGGTACGCTCCACCTTGCTATCCGCGACCCAAACAAGGTATCATTATACAGTTCGCTCAAGCCTCTGGCCGACCATCTTCAATTCCATCTCTTTGAGACAACCAACGGGAAGCACTAGTGAGAAACAAGACCGAAAAGATACAAAATGCCGTTTTCATTATCACCCAGGAACGCTCCTGCCCCCTGTACACCGCGGGAGAAGAAATAAAAGTAGCCAATTTCGGGATTTCCATCTCATCGTACAAACCGGTCTGCCTCTATCTGGCGCAGAAAACAATGGGGATCGTCTCCAACACCAAAAGCCTGGGCGCTGCCATTTCGCCGATGCGAAGCCAAAGGGGCAAATTCGACTGCGGAGGCTGCGGCGGACTCATTCATTTTGAATACAAGCAGGAGAAAGAGTTCGCCACACTGCAGATGAAGCTGCTCAAGGAAACGGAAGAGAAACGCCGCAAACAGCATCTCGAACGATATTTCGGCATGTTACGCGGTCTCCCCATTTTCAAATCCCTCGAAGACGATGCCCTGAAGGATCTGACTGTGCTCCTGGACTTCAAGACCATCCCCATCGACAAGGTGGTGATAAAAAAGGAGGAGCCGTGCAACTATCTGTTCATCATCCTCGATGGCCAGGTGGGAGTCATCGGCGAGGACGGCACGCGAATACTCGAACTCGGCGCCGGCGACATCCTGGGAGAGACGAGTTTTCTGACCGGGGAACCGGTCGCCAACTCCGTGCATACCCTGGCTCCCACCCAGCTCGCCATGCTGAGCACCAAAAACTTCAAGAATGTCATCGTCGGCTACCCGGTGCTGCAGATCTTCCTGTTCAAAATGCTGGTGGACTGGGCACAGACCATGACCCTGCGGTCGGGCAACATCACCTCGGGCATGAACGGCGAGCTGGCGGAAATCCCTGCCGTCGACCTCTTCCAGCTCATCAACTCCTCCCAGAAGACCGGGACGGTCGAACTCTCGCTCGATGCGGGACGAGCCGCCGTCTATTTTCAGGATGGGCAGATCGTCCGGGCCGCTTACCGAAACCTCGCAGACCGGGATGCGGTCTTTGCCCTGCTTCGCGAGAAGAACGGACTGTTCACCTACGCCAGGGGAATTCCCGATAAGCTGAACAATACCCCTCCCATCGGCGATTTCATGGGGATGCTTATGGAGGGTCTGCAACGCATCGACGAAGCGTGACTCTACCCGAGGACCAACTACGACAGCAGGCTATCGTCATTTTCGAGGCGGCTCTTCGCGCGGTCGATCCCGAGACCTGCGTGCGGCGCTTTTTGCAAAGAGCCGGCAACACCCTCCGCGCCGGCGGACTCGTTCTCGATCTTGCAACATTCGACCGGGTTCTGGTGATTGGTGCGGGCAAGGCATCGGCAGCCATGGCGCAAGCGACGGAAGCCATCCTCGGCGACCATCTGAACGAAGGCCTGGTAGTGACAAAGTACGGTCACGGCACACCGCTCTGCAAAATCAGGCTCCGCGAAGCCGGCCACCCCATCCCCGACGGCAACGGCATGCAGGCCGCGCAAGAGATGCTGGAGATGCTGGCCGGCGCAAATGAGCGGACTCTTGTCCTCTGTCTCCTCTCCGGAGGCGGCTCGGCGCTTTTGCCTTTGCCTGTTATGGGCATCGAGCTGGCCGACAAGCAAACGGTTTCCCGGCTGCTCCTTAAATGCGGCGCCGACATCTCTGAGATCAATACCCTGCGCAAGCATCTGTCGCGAATCAAGGGCGGCGGCCTCTGCGCGGCCGCCGGAGATGCGCGGCTGCTTTCCCTCATCCTCTCCGACGTCATAGGCGACGATCCCCAGGTAATCGCCTCCGGCCCCACCGCTCCCGATTCCACGAGCTTTGCCGACTGCTTCGCCATTCTCGACAGGTACGGATTGTGGGACTAGCTTCCTGAACCGGTCACCGCCATTTCCGGCGGGCCCGCTCCGGCCTGGAGCAAGAAACCTTAAAACCCGACGACCCGCGATTTCGACGAGTGAACAACCTGACCATCGGCAGCAACGCCCTGGCACTTGTAGCGGCGGCGGCCGAGGCCGAGGCTTTGGGGTTCGCTCCGCTGATCCTCTCCAGCACCATCCATGGCGAAGCCCGAGAAGTTGCCAAGGTACTGGTCTCCATCGCCCTGGAAGCCGCAAGGTATGGACGACCGGTGGCCTCCCCCGCCTGTCTGCTCTCTGGAGGGGAGACCACGGTGACGCTTTCCGGCAAGGGCAAGGGCGGCCGCAATATGGAGCTGGCCCTGGCCGCGGTTCCGGAGCTGGCCGGCGCGCTCAACATCGCCCTGCTCAGTGCGGGCACCGACGGCACCGATGGGCCGACCGATGCCGCGGGAGCCGTGATCACCGGCGCTTCCGCAGCCCGGGCCAAGACGCTGGGTCTGTCGGTCGAAGCCGCCCTCCAGGCCCACGACTCCTATAGTTTTTTTCATAAAACTGAGGAACTGCTGATAACGGGGCCGACACGCACCAATGTAATGGATCTGCAGATCATGCTGATCGTAAACATTCACCAGCACCCCATCTTGGCACGATCAGGCTGAGGTGCAGAGAGAGGCTATTGCCCGACGGCTCCTAGGGCACTGGAGAACGTTTATCTGGGAATCTGTTGACATGCCGCCATCTATCCGCTAGCGTGGAGATAACCTTAGTGGCAAACAAGAGTTAGAGTGCTCCGGATTCGAAGACGGATTTCTTGCCACCAAACCTTCGCCCCCCCTCACCGTTTCTCTATGAAAGGCGCATCCCCGGCTCGCATTCCCCTTCTTGCTTCAATCGTCATCCTCTTTTTTTTCTTTGGATGCTCACGTGGTGGCCAAGTAAAACAAAACACCCAACTGCGTGCACAATATCAGGAGCTGCAACAGAAAAATTCTGAGCTGGAAGCAAAAATCAAGGAGCAGAGCGCGGCAACCGCCACCATGAAGATTCAGCTCATGGAGAAGAACGCAGAAATCAGCAGGCTCCAGGAAATACAGCAGGATCTGAGTCGAAAAATAATCAGAAGCCAGACGAGGATGGCTTCTCCGAAAAGCAAAGCCGAAGCCGTAACGGTCCTGGCTGAAATCGAGATGGAAATCAATGCCGCCAAAAAACTGGTGGCGGCGAATGGAGCAGAGCATTCCTTCGACACACCCGATAAACTCATGTTGGGCAGCAAGATCGAGTTCAACAAAGGCAACTATAACAAATCCTGCAGCCTTGCCGCGCGGGCACTCGAACGCGTCCAATCGATGCAACTCACCGTGGAGAACCATCCCAAAATCGGCAATGGTCCCACGAAGCAGTTTAATTTCCCGCTGGTTATGCGACTGCGCAAAATGAGCAATATACGCAAACAACCGACCATGCATTCCCCGGTATTGCAAATCCTGGACAAAAATACCATGGTGAAGGCCATCGAGTATCAAGGCCATTGGATAAAGATCGCCGTTGGCGGTAAGCCGATCGGCTGGATATACTATGCCTTGCTGGCATTTCCATAAGAGCCGGTCGCTTCCCTGGCGCCTCAAACGCGGCTGCGCCCTATCCTTTTCCCGATCCAAACAGGGTGTTTCAAGCCACCTCTCAATCCAGGTGTTGGGCAACCTTGTTCCGTCCCGTGGTTTTGGCCACATAGAGGGCGTTGTCCGCCCTGCCGATCAGACTGCTGTCCGTATCTTTGACCCCCTCGATCCCTGATACTCCCACGCTGATAGTGATACGCAACTCGGTATCACCATAAACGAACTGCCGCTGCTCCACCGCGTGCCGGATCCTCTCCGCAGTCACCATTGCCTCCTGAAGCGAGGTCTGGCCCAAGAGAATCAGAAATTCCTCACCGCCGTAACGGGAGGCGACGTCGAGGTTTCTGAGCAGCTTATGGAAGATTTGCGCCAGTTCACAGAGAACGGCATCACCAGTCTGGTGACCATAGGTATCATTGACCGTCTTAAAGTGATCGATATCGACCATGAGCAGAGAAAATTTGGTCCCATAGCGTCGATAGTTCTCGATATGGGTATGCAGCTCCGTCATGATTTTCTTCCGATTGGCGAGCTTGGTCAAGGGATCGGTTACGGCGAGTTGCTCCAGTTCGAGCTTGTTTTCCTTTAATTTGACGACCATTTCGTTAAACATCTCCGAAACCATTCCCAATTCGTCATGGCGCATAACTTCCAGGCGGACATCGAGTTCACCTTCGGCAACCCGCAGAACCCCGCTTGTCAATTCTTTTAATGGCCTGAGAATCTGTCGCGAAAAAATCGAAGCGCCCAACCCTATTGCCAGAGCAAAGGCGACTACCAGCATGACGATACGATCTCGCAAATGGATCACGTCGGCAAAGAGCGCATCATAATTACGGGTTATAATCACCGCCCAGGGAAGGTTCTTGAAGGGTTGCGCAAAACCGACAATCGTCTTCTTCTCCATATTTTGAAGTTGTTGGGGACGCGAGAGCAATACCCGGTTCTCTTTTTTTGAAAGCCTCGCCTCCATATGCTCTTCGGGTTGAACCGCGCTCAGCATGCTTCGACCATCATTTTGCACGAGACAGATCGACCCTGGCGCCGTCCCACTCTCAGCGAGAGCGACCTTGAGAAACGGCAACAGCCTCTGCAAATCTATCTGTACCGCCAGAGCACCCAGCTGCTTGTTGGTTTGATCGGAGAAGAGCACAATCCCGATTACCGCCAGTGGAGCCTTTTTATCTTTACCGTACGTAACGTTGCCGACAAAAACCTTGTCGGTCCCCGCATCAACCTTCCAATCGACGGGTAAACTAAATTTGCGCGCACCAGCGTCGGCTGCCGAGCCTGCGATTTCCCGCCCTTTGCGGTCAAAAACCGCCAGCCTATGATAATCTGAAAATTTATTTCTGACAAAATCGAGATAATTGGCAATATTGCTCACCGGATCGACTACCTGTTTCTTGTCGGCCGGCGGCGTGTCTCCTCCCTTCATATCCTGATATTTTGTCAGGTTATCGATAAGAACAAAAGAGTTGGCGAAGGTCCGCAGGTCATTTCCCCGTTCCGATATCCAGAGTCCAATTTCCCGCTCCACCTTCTCGGAGGTATCATGGAAACGCTGTTGGGTTTTCTCGGCCATGGCCATATAGGTCATGTCGTAAAAGAACCAGCCCATCCCAAACGATGGCACCAAGGTAACCAGGATGGAGAAAATCAGGAACCGGTTACGGATGGAGAGCAGCCCACATTTTTGGTTCTTCGCATGCATTTCCACAAAAAGAATTAAAAGGGTTCAGGAGAAGAAATAACGTTGCTCAAACGATGGAAGCTGGTGCCAACCTGCGGCACTGGGGAACGTTTACAGTTCATTGACTAGGAGTTCTAGGAGCCAGTATTTGGTTGCCCCGGTGAACGGTTTGCGCCAAACGGGAATTCCACTAAAGAATTCCAATACAAGTATAACGGCTAATGCGCGAATGGCAACTCTGAGGCAATCAGCTGCTGAAAAGCAACCTGAAACGACCTCGTCTGCTGAAACCGTTCACCAGGTATGCATGTCAATGAACCCTAAACTTCCCCCTTTCAGCGTTGGGAGATAGGACTAAAGGTTGGTTTACTGTTTATCATTTAGGAAAGGGGGACAACAAATAGAATCCTGCCCGGCCTGATTTTCATAATAGCCATGACAATTCGATTTTTCCACAGGGGAAGGTATGCCATGAACAATCTGCTTGACCCGCGTGCAACCTCACGCTACAATGAACAGACTGAAATGATAGCACAAAGCGTATAAATTTCGGGCGCGTAGCTCAGCTGGCAGAGCAGGCGACTCTTAATCGTCAGGTCGAAGGTTCGAAACCTTCCGCGCCCACCAGAAAACAGCCCACCGAGTTTGCATCTCTTCTCGGAAGGGCATCAGTTGTCCCCAGCACCGAGCAGCTGCTGCTTCAAATCCGATGAGACCGGCTTTTTGCCCAACCAGATGGACCACAAACCGTCGGCAAAGTCTTTCCCCTCAATCACGCCCTTTCTTTTCCCCGCCACGCTCACCCGCGTTCCAGTTCCCGGAATATAATCGAGGACGATTTCATCTCCCTTTTTCACCGTGGCAAACATCGCGTTGAACGCTTTGATACGCCCGGAGAGAGCAAGGTACTGCGCCTTGTCGAGATTCGCTTCAAATCCTTCCTGCCATGCCTCCACCAGTTTTTCCTTCCCCACTTCATGGTAGAGAAAGTGCATTACCATCTGCTTTTCTCCGGCATCAGCCAAGACCTCGGCCACCTTACCGGCTGGATGCTGCAGATAGAATTCCGCGATATAGATGCTGAAAAAGAACTTCGACCGAATACCGGCGCCGTTCAAATGTAATTGGACACCATTCGCGCCGGTCACTGACTCCGGGATCTGCACTCCGGAGATCACTCGAGCGGAGGCCGGTGTCGATACCACCAACATACAGACAAAGAGCATCAGGCTACGCATTGGAATTCCTCCCTGTGGGCGAAGAGGCTTACACTTTACGTAAAATGGAAGTTTGCTTCTTTATATCGTGAAACGCAGCCTTTGGCAAAAGTTTTCCAGATCTATCGCTTGCAATAGCAAAAAATATGGGCGGCACGAGAAGAATCGTGCCGCCCATATCACAAACGCTTCAGCGCTCCAGGGACCCTGGCTGCGCTGCGCTATCGTTTTAGAGGATCTTCGAAGTGGTGCTGTTGTGGTACAATTTCAGATTTTCCTTCAGTTGACCGATCTGCACTCCGAGGGGAATGCATTTATCCTTGCCGATGCAGTCCTCGGCTTCGAGTTCCTCGATGAAGGTTTTCATGTGATGTCCGCCCTCTTCCAGATCCACTGCCCAGCAGTGGTTGGCGTTGTCGTATTCGACATTGAAATCTACGCCGCATCGTCCGGCTTCGGGCATTATCTTCTCTATTTTCCTACAGATATCGTTTTTCGATGCCATGGTTTCACCTCCTCTGCTACGTTTTCGAGGCAGAATCTGCCGCGTATAGAAATGGTAGGCATTGTCGAGACGGAATCAAGGGAAACAACGAGGGGGGAGGGGAACAACGCGTAATGAGGGGAGCGGCCGGCTGCCTATAAAAAAGGCCGCCGGCCGGATGATGCGAGCTATTCCTTCCAGTCGGGGCGCAGATAAAGTTCGGTCAGTTGTTTTCTGCTGACCGAGGACGGCGCTTCGGTGAGCGGACAGGTCGCCTTCTGCGTTTTCGGGAAGGCGATGACGTCCCGGATAGAGCTGGAACCGGTAATCAGCATGAGCAGCCGGTCGAGCCCGAAAGCAAGACCGCCATGGGGAGGCGCTCCCAACTCGAGGGCCCGCAACAGGAAGCCGAATTTGTCATTGGCCTCTTCCGGGCTGATGTCAAGAGCCTGCAACACCTTGGCTTGCACTTCCCTTTGATGGATACGGATGGAACCGCCGCCGATCTCGGTACCGTTCAAGACCAGATCGTAAGCCCGGCTGTAGACGGCGCCGGGATCGCTCTCCAGCTTTTCGAGATCCTCTTCTTTGGGGGCGGTGAAAGGGTGGTGAAGGGCCTGGTAGCGCTTTTCCTTCTCATCGTACTCCACCAGCGGGAAGTCGGTGACCCAGAGAAAATTGAACTGGTCTTTTTTGAGCAGATCGAGCCGCCGTGCCAGTTCCAGGCGCAGCTCGGAGAGCACCTGACAGACCACGGCCGGTTTGTCGGCCCCGAAAAAAAGCAAGTCGCCCTCGACGGCATCCAGCTCTCCAGCGATGGCGGCGCGTTCCTCCTCGGTGAAGAATTTGGCGATGGGCGACTGCCACTCGCCATCGGGTTTCACCTTCACCCAGGCCAGCCCCTTGGCGCCGAATTGGACGACATAGTCGGTGAGATCATCGAGATCCTTACGCGAAAAGGTGGCGCATCCCTTGGCGTTGATGGCGCGAACAATACCGCCGCCATCCGCTATGGAGCGAAAGACCTTGAAGCTGCAGGTCTTGGCTATTTCGGTGAGATCGATCAGCTCGAAACCAAACCGGGTGTCCGGTCGATCGGTGCCGAACCGCGCCATGGCCTCGTCATAGGTAATACGCAGGAATGGCGGCGTAAAATCAAGCCCCAGGGTGTCCTTGAACAGTTTGGCAATCATGCCCTCGGTCACCGCGATCACCTGCTCCTCGTCGACAAAGGAGAGCTCCATATCGATCTGGGTGAATTCGGGCTGACGGTCGGCTCGAAGGTCCTCGTCACGGAAACATTTGACGATTTGATAATACCGATCCATGCCGGCAATCATGAGCAGCTGCTTGAAGAGCTGCGGGGACTGCGGCAGGGCGTAGAATTTACCGGCGTTGACCCGGCTGGGCACCAGGTAGTCGCGGGCGCCTTCCGGAGTGGAGCGGGTCAGCATCGGCGTTTCGATGTCGAGAAAGCCGCGGTCGTTCAGGTAGTTGCGGATGGACTGCACGGCCCGATGACGCATGATGAGGTTTGCGGCCATCTCCGGGCGACGGAGATCGAGATAACGGTACTGCAATCGCAGGTTGTCGGAAACCTCGGTATCCTCATCGAGCGGAAACGGCGGGGTCTCACTTGTGTTGAGGATGCGCAGCTCCTCCACCAGCACCTCGATCTCGCCGGTAACCAGTTTGGGATTGGCCATGTCGGCCGGCCGCGCATCCACCCTGCCCCGCACCGCCAGGACCCACTCGCTGCGCAGCTGATGCGCCTTGGCATGTACTTCCGGGTTCACTTCCGGATTGAACACTACCTGGGTAAGCCCCTCCCGATCACGCAGATCGATGAAAATGACGCCGCCGTGGTCTCGCCTGCGCAAAACCCAGCCCATGAGGATGACCTCTTCCCCGACATTTGCCTTGCCGAGCGCATTACAGGAATGCGTACGGACCAATTTTCCCATTGATTCCATTTTGTTATCTATAGAGTAAAGTTATACCAGCGCCTTGAGCACGGCTTCGGCATTCAGTGCCACTTCCCGCTGCTCCTGGTTGGCCATGTTCCTGAGCACCCCGTTTCCGCTGGTCAGCTCATTGTCGCCGACGATCAGCACGTGGGCGGCGCCGGCCTTGTCGGCCTGTTTCATCTGACTTTTCAGGCTACGGCCTTCGTGATCCATACCGACCCTGATACCACCTTTGCGCAGCGAATGCACCAGAGCAAAGCACACCTCGACCGCCTGTTCGCCCAGCCCGGCAACGAAGAGATCGATCTCACCGGATGTGTCGCCAGTGGCTTGCTGCTGTTGGAGGAGCAGAACCAGACGCTCGAGTCCCATGGCAAAGCCGATGCCCGGCACCTTCTTCGGCCCGCCCAGCTGTTCTACCAGGCCGTCGTAGCGGCCGCCGCCGCCAACCGCGGACTGGGCCCCGAGGTCGGTGGTAGTAAACTCGAAAGTGGTACGGCAATAGTAATCGAGGCCACGCACCATGAACTTGTTGAGCTGGTACTCAACGCCGAGTTGCGCAAGTCCCTGCCTGACTCCGTCGAAGTGGGCGCCGCAGTCGGGGCAGAGGCTCTCGAGCATCGAGGGAGCCTCGGCCACCTGGCGTCGGCAGTCGGGATTTTTGCAGTCCAGGACCCGCAGAGGATTGGTGACGCTGCGGCGACGGCAATCATCGCAGAGCAGGTCCATGCGCTCTGCGAGAAAATCCAGCAGTCGCTGCCGAAATACCGGCCGGCATTCCGGGCATCCCAGGGAGTTGACCTCCAGGCTCACCGAAATTCCAAGCTTCTCGAGCAGCAAGGCCCCCATGGCCATCATCTCCGCATCGACCCTGGGGCTTTCGGCTCCCAGCACCTCGACATCGAGCTGATGGAATTGGCGAAGCCGCCCCTTCTGCGGGCGTTCATGCCGAAACATCGGCCCGATGGTGAACAGACGCTGCACGGGCTTTTGCACCCAGAGGCTATGTTCTATATAGGCCCGGATGAGCGAGGCGGTGGCTTCCGGGCGCATGGTCACCCCCTTGTCGACGAAGGTATACATCTCCTTTTCGACAATGTCGGTGGTCTCGCCTATGGAGCGGGCAAAGAGTTCGGTCTTTTCCAGGACGGGCAGACGAATCTCGGAAAACTGAAACCGGGAGAAGATGTCCCTGGCCGTGGATTCCAAACGCTGCCAGAGCGTTACGTCAGT
>CAVUXQ010000040.1:0-86175 GCA_963745265.1 uncultured delta proteobacterium | reverse complement strand
GATCAAGATGGGACTCCTTGATTCGCTTGAGCTGGGCAACCTCGAAGCCCGCCGTGACTGGGGCCATGCCAGGGAATACGTGCAAGCAATGTGGCGGATGTTGCAGCAGGAGCAACCTCGTGATTATGTTATTTCCACGGGAGAATTACACTCGGTTCGGGATTTTTGCGAGATAGCGTTTCGGTATCTGGGCCTGGAGTATCGGGCTTGGGTCAAGAGCAACCCGAGATTCTTTCGGGAGGAAAAATATACCTTGCTTGGGGATTCCACCTCGGCAGAGAAGAGCTTGGGTTGGAAGGCAGGCATACCGTTTGAGGAGTTGGTCTGCGAAATGGTCGATCACGATATGCGCAGGTTGCAGTCGTCACAGCTCGAAAAGAGTGTATGTCTGTAAAGAAGCAGGGTTGATCGGAGTTTTGCCACCCATGTGAAAGGTTGCATAGAATCTTTCTTTTCAACCTTTTTAAGCCTTACCTACAAGGGCTGGAACTATTCAATGGACACCTTGACACAACTCCAGAAGATGAGTGCCGAAGACAGGGTTGCGCTCATCACCCGCTTGTATGAGAAGAATCGGCGGTTTTTCATGGAGAAATATCCGCCTGTCCATACCTTTCTTGAAAAGCGAACGTGCCCCTATCAAATCAATCTCACTCCAGATTTTCTGGAGATTATGGATGGTCGAACCGGCGAAATCGTCCATCCTGAACGGCTCGATGTCTTTGCCGCCATATTGGCTGAGCGGGAAAACGAGGCATGGGTCAACCTGATTGATTTTAACAGGCCTTACCCGAAAGAATCTCCAATTCATCTGGAAACACTCGCTTTGTTCGAGAAAAATATGAACGAGCGGTTTCCGGAACTTGCCTCGGAGATTGCCAGTGGTAAAGTGCATATCAGCACCAATGGTTCGGTGGAACCGTTTACCCCCCCGGTTGTTTTCAGCGGCATATTTCACGGCTTGCATATCGGTCGTTTCCTCACCACCACTCGGGTCAACAAGGTCCTGTTAGTGGAACCCGAACCGGAACGATTTGAAGTCTCATGCTATTTTCTTGATTATGCTAGGATCGAGGAGAAGCTTGGTGCGTTGATGTTGCAAATCGGCAGTGCTATTTCCGACGACATCCTCTCCCGTTTTCATTCCCTGGATAAAGTTGCCAGCAAGCTCTGGATTCGGGTGTTGCCTGGCTATCTCTCCGCTGTTCATAAAAAAGTCGTCGATCAGGTTTCACTGTGGCAGCGAAGTGCATTGGTAACCTCCTACGACAAGGAGCTGAAGGGGTTTGAGGCAGGTGCGCGCACCATCAAGGCCGGCGGCAGGATTCTTTGCCGAAGGCCTCGTCTCTCAAAGAAGAGCAGGATAGCGGTCGTCGCCACCGGACCTTCCCTGTCGCTGGGTATCGATTGGTTGAAGTCCAATCGATCGTCTCTCGTCATCTTGGCGGCGATAAGCGCGGTTCGACCGCTCCGTGCTCATGGCGTTGTTCCCGATTTCCAAGTATCCATCGATATCCACCTGAGCAAGAGTGAGGTCGAGGCCCTGCAACTGTCAAGGGATGTGCCGCTCATAGGCAACTACAGAGCGTCCCGGCCGCTCATCGATGCCGTGGAAAAGGCTTATTTCGTTGTCAAGGGCAATGATCCCAATCCGGTGAATTTCCGCCTCTTGCTGGCCAATACCAACCCTTCCACGACCAACATGGCCTTTGCTTTCGCTTCGTTATGTTGTCCGAAAGAGATTTATCTGTTTGGAGTCGACGTTGGGTTTCGAGACCCTGCCAGACAGTATGCGCAAGGAGGAATCCAGGATAACAGGCCGCCGGATACCACGACCATGGAGATTGAAGCTAATTATCCGGAAACTGAAATAGTGCTGACCACCCCGTTTTTCAATCAGGTCCGATTAGCACTTGAGAAGAGCATAGCGCAACTCTCTCCCGACACAAAAGTGTACAACCTCTCGGACGGAGCGAGGATCACCGGAGCGATTCCGTTTCATCCCAATGAGAAAAAACTCTCATCCAGGGGACGAAAAGCCGATGACGTGAAAAGAATATGTCAGGCTTTTCAGCCTGCGGTGGAAGGCAAGGTGTGGGATAAGTACAGGGAATCCGGAGGGGAGTTGCTGCATCTGTTCCAGCAAACGATCTGCGAAACCTTGGAACAGGGGGATGACAGCTATGGGGCACGGAGTGCACGGATAGACGAAGCGATCTCAAGAACCTTGAACAGATGCCTGGAGAAAAATAAATGTCTTCGCATGGCGCTATACGAGCGGCTGACGCGCGATCTGTTGCTTGCCTGGTATCGATACCTGCTGCTCTGCCCGGAACCCCGCCTGGCCGACGAGGTCTACCAGGCGGGGAAGGAGAAAATCATGGAAATCGTCCGAGCATACGAGTGGCCGATGGAGGAACCGTGATGTAGTGAGGTGTGGCGTTCAGCGGAGGAGATCTAGCCGATTGTGCGCAGACCGGCAAAGTGATTTGGGGAGTGTTGAAAGTGTCTATTTTCACGTTTTTTTTCAACCTGATAATTTCATCCCGGGTCATCTCCATCAGGTTGATTATTCGAGGGAGAAGGTGGTTTCTGATAACGTCCAATTCTTCCAGCATCCGGCTGTCTTCCGAGGTCAGGCCGCCGATCACCAAATGACCAGTGGCGATATTGAGACTTGCCATGAGTTTCCTGTCTCGCGGTTTCTACCGATGCCTGAAGTTCGCACAGCTTATCTATATTTTTCAGAAGTTGTTCGCCGGTTATCTCGCCCGATGCAATTCGCTCGGCAAATTCCTGTACATGAATCAACAGGTTTTGATATGAGCGAATGGCATTGTTTATGCTTTGTCTACAGTCTTTCATGACAGAGATTCCCGTTCATCTTCAAATCGAAGAACTTGCAAAGTGCGTTTCCTTGGTTGTTTCCACGCGTTTTTGGGAAGCATTTTCCTTGTTTTTTATCTCAATGGCCTGAACCCAGGTCTCTCTGAGATCCTCGAGCATGGTAATGACGGTCTCAAGGGTTCCTTGACGTTTTTTATATTGGCTTCCGATAGCTGATCGGATCATGAAGGCATAGAGGCCATCGAGATCTTCAGCTATCTTCCCGCCGATTTCAAAGTTCAGCGATTTTGAGAATTCGGAAATGATTGCCATCGCCCTGCCGATGTTTTCTCCCTTGACCGCCATGTTTCCGGATTCCATGCCCTTGCCGGCAAGGCGGGTAAAGCGGAATCGCACCATCATAGAGCATGATCAGGATCTGCTCCGGCGAGGCTGTCAGAATATGGTTGGTCTTGGTACTGATTGATATAGGCATTCATTATGGTTTACCCGAGTTTGATGCTGGAGAGTTGCTGGCTGAGATAGCTGGATTGGGCATTCATGGTGCTCACTGAGCTGCTCCATGGCGGTGAACTGAGCCTGAAGGGTACTCTGCTGTTTTTTGAGGCGGTCTTGCGTCGAACTGATCGAGTTATCGATTTCAGCGATATTGTCATTGATCGCCTTTGTCTTCCTTGCAGGAATCCGGTGGTGGAGTCGGTCATGTTTGTCAGGTAGCTATCAAAGGCGGAAATGGCTCCCTTCTGGGTATCTCCCGATCCGGCGAGGACGGACACCACATCGTCGAAGTTATTCGACACCGCTTTATCGAAGGTGTCGGAATTCAAGCTGAGGGTACCGTCCTTCTGGGTTTCCAGCCCCAGTTGGGAAAGGTAGTCGATCGACCCGCCGTTATCGGACTTGGTGGTCAGCAGATCCTGCAGATGGCGTTTAATGGAGTTCATGCTGGCGTCGCCGTCCAGCACCCCGGCGCTGCTGTCGCCCATGGTCGACTGGGAGCCGATGAACGAGACGACATCGTTATAGGCCGAGACGAATTTGTTGAGGTTGTTTTTCAGGGCGCTGTTGTCTGAGCCGATGGTGACCTGGGTCTGTTCCCCGGTTTTGGCGGAAAGGAGATTGAGCGTTACCCCGGGAATGGCGTCTGTTACCTTGTTGCTGTTGCTGTAGATGTCTATGCCGTCGACATTGATGTGCGCCTGGTTTGCAGACTGCGCCGTGCTGAGTGTGCCGATCGTGGTGGTGCCGCCGCTGAGGCCGGAGCTATCGAGTGAAAACGACGTCGCGACATCCTGTCCGGTCAAGGTGAGCATGTATTGGCTGCCATTGTAGATGATGCTCGCGGTCGCTCCGGTATTGGCATCGTTAATGGCCTTCATGATGCCTTCCAGTGAGTTGTTGCTGGAGTCGATAGAGACATCGGTCGTGGTAGTACCGGCGGTTACCTTGAGCGTCCCGGTGCCGAAAGTTTGGTCGGTCTTGGAATCAAAGCCTGTTGGTGTGTAGCTCTTTTGCACCTGGGCAAGCGAGTCCACTTCAACTTGGTAGGAAGTTCCCGCCAGGGCGTCGTTGGAGGCCGAAGCCGTAAAATAGGTACCCGAAGAGGTCGTTGCGGTTTTCTTATAGTACTGATCGCTGCTCTCAAGGCTTTGCGCCGCACTGAGCAGGCTATCCATTTTGCTGTTTGTTTGCTGAAACGCGGTCAACCTGCTCTGGAGCCAGGTCTTGTCGTTTTGCATATGGGTAATCGGCGCCTGCTCCGCCTGCATCAGCTGACTGATCAGCGAGCTCGTGTCGAGGCCGGTTGCGAGACCGGTAAATTGAATAGTCATGGTTCGATACCTCTCTTAAAGGATACCCTGGTTCAACTTGCCGTTTTGCAACGGCAAGTTGAATGGTCAGCCCACGGTGTCAACGATATTTCCCCGTAAGTCCTGGAGACTTTTGAGTACGTTCAAAAGCTCCTTGGGGGGGATCTGGCGAAGCACCTTGTCTGTTTTCTGGTCGACGATTTTCACGACCATGGTATCGGTTTGGTCATCGCTTTCAAAACGAACGGAATACAAGCCATCCTCGGTAAGTGCCTTGATGTGCTTGATAAGCTCTTCGGCCTGGACTTTGCTGCTGTTAGCCGTATCCGCGTTTCCTTGGTCGGCCTGATCAAGCTGCTGTTTCTGCGTCTGGTCGAGCTGCTCCGCCTGGTCGGAGGACTTTTGGGGGGCTGCGGCCCCTCGTGCCGGCAATGAGGTAACATCCATGTTACGCCTCCTGTACTGCTCCTATAATAAATATAAGTCGGGAACCGGCGCCAGGCACCGGTTCCCGAGCAAAGGATTAACCACCAAGCAGTGACAGAGCCAGCTGCGGCTGCTGATTGGCCTGGGCGAGAATGGAGACGCCGGCCTGCTGCAGGATGTTCTGTTTGGTCATGTTGGAGGTCTCGGTTGCGATATCCGCATCCATGATCCGGGACCTGGCAGATGAGACGTTCTCGGAAATATTCTGCAGGTTGGAGATCGTCGAGTCGAACCTGTTCATGACCGCACCGAGGTTGGCGCGCTGCGAATCGATATAGGATATCGCACCGTCAATCTTCTTCATAGCGTCTGCCGCGCCCGCTTGGGTGCCGATATCGATGGAACCGACATCCTGCAGGGACGAGGCATTGGTTGAGTTGGAGAGGAGTTCGGTTGCGCCTGTTTGATCGGTGGTGATGGCGTAGTTGGAATCCGAATGGAAATCGACAACGCCGCGGACTGATCCGGCAGTGTTACCGCTGGTGCTCAGAGTGTCGGCGGTTCCACCACCGGCAGGTTCAGCTTGGTCACTTCCCAGGGCGGTCATATCCATGCTGCCCCCGGAGTAACTGGCTATGCTGATGTCATCGCCTTCCGAGCTGTTGAGTATGACCGCACCCTGATCATCGAGTTTCGCGGTGATACCTGTCTCGCCGGAATGGTCGTTGATCGCTGTGACCAAACCGGAAAGATCATTTGGATCCGCAACCTGCGCGGAGACGTTTACCGCCGTCGAGTTGGAGCCTTTGAGGCTGAAGCTGATGCTGCCGGCGCTCTGCAGGTTATCGAGCTTGGCATTGGTGACTGCTTCGGCTTCCACGCCGGTGGAATCGGTTTTCTGGTTGACCGCGCTGGCGATATCCTTGGCGGAATCGGTGCCGGCTACGCTTACGGAAGCGCTCGCCGAGTTTACCGCTAATGCTCAGCCCCGCATCGGTACTGGATACCGAACTCCCAGCAACGGCTGCAACCGTGTTGGTGCCGATATGGTAATCGCCGATATCGGTGGCCTTGGTGCTGCCCATCGTGATCGAGATGGTTTGACCTTTATTGGAGCCGACCTGGAAGGTTTTGGAGGTGAACGAACCGTCAAGAAGGTTCTGGCCGTTGAACTGGGTGGTGTTGGCGATCCGGTTCAGCTCCTGCTGCAACTGCGAGACTTCCTTCTGCATGGAGGCTCGGTCGGAGGAGGTGTTGGAATCGTTGGCCGACTGCACCGACAGTTCACGCATACGCTGCAGGATGTTGGTCGATTCCTGCATGGCACCTTCACCAGTTTGCGCCAGGGAGATACCGTCGTTCGAGTTCCGAACCGCTTGATTGAGGCCGTTGACCTGGGAAGTCATTCGATCCGAGATCGCGAGCCCGGCGGCGTCGTCCGAGGCGGAGTTGATACGCAGGCCCGAAGACAGGCGCTGCATGGATTTTGAGAGTGAGTTTTGAGTTTTGCCCAGGTTGATCTGAGCATTGAGGGACATTACGTTTGTGTTAATTGTCAAAGCCATGATATTCCTCCTTGAATATGTTGTTTGGCTTGTGGTGTGGGCATCCTTGCCCGATTTTTAACGCATGGTGATGTTTTTTTCGGCTCCGGCGGTACCTCCTTGCTGATTGTTGATCTTTCTGCTTCTCGTTTCAAATTGGAGAAACCATCCGTGGTTTTTCCTCCCTACTCATATCGACGGGAGAGCATGGAAGCTTTAGAGCAAAAAAACTAATTTCGGCAAAAAAATGAGAATGTATGAGTACTACATTGAAATTATAGGAAAATAAATAATAGGTAGTGGGGGATGGCAGGGGAAGTGGGGGAGGGTGAACGTATATGCAGGAGGCGTACCTCCCGCCCGCGCAGAAGCGGGAAGTACGTTTTAGCGGTGGAACGAAACGGAAAAGGTATCAGCCACCCTGCAGGAGTTGCAAGGCCAGCTGAGGCGTGGTGTTGGCCTGGGACAGCACGGCGACGCCCGCTTGTTGCAGAATGTTCTGTTTTGTCAGATTGGAGGTTTCCGCCGCGATATCGGCGTCCCTGATCCGAGAGCGTGCCGATGAGATGTTCTCCGAGATATTCTGCAGGTTGGAGATGGTCGATTGAAACCTGTTTTGATAGGCACCGAGCGAGGCACGCTGTTCGTCAATAAACGAAATCGCGCTGTCGAGCACCTTCAACGCGTCGCCCGCACCGACCCTGGAACCGATATCGATGGCGCCCACCGAGTCCAGCGAGGCGCTGTTGGAGGCCGTGGAAAACAGACCGTTGGTGGTGCTGGTTGTGGATACGGAGTAGGAAGAGGCTGAGTGAAAGTCGACAACTCCCTGGGCTGTCGCGCCACCTCCGGTGGAGACCGAAGCGGCTGTGCCTCCGGTTACGCCGTCCGACCCGAGGGTGGTCACGTCGATCGACCCGCCGCCGGACTGGGTTAAATTCGAGAGCTGGATATCGTAGCCCTCGTCGTTTTTCATGATCACCGCGCCGTTGTCGTCAAGGGAGGCCGTAATCCCGGTTTCGCCGGCATGGTCGTTGATGGACTGCACGAGGCCGGAGAGGTCGCTGGGGTCGGTGACCTGAGCCGAAACGTTGACAGGGGTGGTGTTGATGCCTTGGAGATTGAAGGTAATGCCTCCAGCGGTGCTCAGATTGTCGAGTTTGGCGAAGGTCACCGCTTCTGCATCCACGCCGGTGCCGGCGGTTTTCTTATTGACGGCTGCCGCGACATCGCGGGCATTGTCGGTGGAACTGACGCTCACGGTTTCCGAGCCGAGATTGCCGGCTACGGTGAGTGTCTGGGCAAGTGAGGTTCGCGATGAAGCCGCGTCGATGGTGTTGGTGGAGATATTATAGTCGCCGATCTCGGTCGCCCTGGTATCGCCGATGGAGATATCGATTGTTTGACCCTTATTGGCCCCCACCTGGAAGGATTGGGAAGTAAAACTGCCGTCTAGCAGGAGTTTGCCGTTGAATTCAGAGGTGGTGGCGATTCTGTTCAGCTCCTGCTGCAGCTGCGAGACTTCCTTTTGCAGCGAGGCACGATCGGAGGCGGAGTTGGAATCGTTTGCCGATTGGATGGAAAGCTCCCGCATGCGCTGGAGGATATTGGTCGCTTCCTGCATCGATCCCTCGGCCGTCTGGGCAAGGGAGATGCCGTCGTTGGCGTTGCGGCTTGCCTGGTCGAGCCCGTTGATCTGGGAGGTCATCCGATCCGAGATGGCGAGCCCCGCTGCATCGTCTTTTGCGGAATTGATACGCAGACCCGAAGATAAACGCTCCATCGATTGGGCCAAGGCGCCTTGGGTATTGGAAAGGTTGCGCTGGGCATTAAGGGAAGGGACGTTTGTATTGATTGTAAGTGCCATGAGTCATCCTCCATGAATAGTGAGATGGCGTCGATTGGTCAATGCAAATACAAACGTAATGTCTACAATGTCACTCTCAGTTACTTATGTTATCGTCGCAATAGAATATATTCTTAAGATGAATTTCTAAAAATTGCGGCGAACGTATTACAATGCACCAGTTTGGGCAACTCGCGACTGATCACCAGGTTAACCAAATGGCGACCAAACCAATGAACTGTAAACGTTTGCCAGTGCGCCAAGATGCGGTGCTGGTGAACGATTACGGCAACTCTGGGCTTGCCCGGCGAACGGTTAAGCCAGAGGTGAGACGGAGGAGAAGTGTGAGGTGTTTGTAAGCGTTAGGCAATGCTATGATGTAATCATGCTGCCGGGCAGAGGGAGGTCGTGGTACTCTTCCGAGCGCAGGTGGAACTTGTCCAGTTGGGACTGGGCTTAACGGGCTGTATACGATGATGAAAAAGGCGCCGAGTGAACGTTTCCCGGATCAGGGAAGGGGCGTTTTCGTCCTATATGTGGGCTCGTCCAGGATTATCTGGATGGCCCTGTTTGTTTTCGGCGCGTAAAGGATGGGGGCGGAGAGGTTGATGGTAATCTTTTGGTCGGGCGGAATGGTGACCACGGTCAACACATAGCACTCATCTTCTTCCGATATTTGCAGCGATTCCCTCTCGCTGTTATCCGGGGCGACTCGATAATCCAGAAAGAAATTTGTGGGGTCGGTTAGAACAAACGCGTATTCCGGCTCATTGACACACTGGATCCAGAAGAGCGGCCCTTCTTTCTTGGTGGGAATAACGACAAAGTCACGCAAGTCGGGCAAACCGATCAGACCGGCCGGGAAATGCAGCAGGTTTTCAGGGTTATATTCTATTTCGCCGAATCGGGTGGTAATTTTTTTCATTTCTCACGCTTTTTTTTGAGAAGATTTTCGCTCAATTCATCGAGATCGACCATATTCCAGTTCACTGCTTCGCGGTTTTCCAGAATGATCTTCTCATACACTTCCTGGCGATAGATTTTCTTATGCTTTGGCGCATCGATACCAATGCGAATCGCTCCGCCTTTGATTTCGATGACTTTAAGGATTATATCGTCACCGATGACGATACCTTCACCGGGCTTTCTGGTGAGAACCAGCATAACGGGCTCCGTTATAGACAGGGCAAATGACTCTTTTCGCACATTTGCTCAATGAGTGTGCCACAGCATTCTTGTAAATGTCCGTCGATTTGACCAAGGACTCGCTCAATCGATGAACGCTTACTTTTATTGAGCAACTCACTCTATAGTATTGTTTATTGCATTGCGTGTCAAATAGTTACACGCAAACGCGCTCTGAAAGCGCAAACGTTCACCAGGTTAACCAAACGGCGGCCGAACCAATGAACTGTAAAGGTTTACAAAGAAAATGCTACAGGTAATCGAGAATGCTGACACTCGATACCTTGGAGGTGATATCGAGGGCCGCTTGGTAGGCGGTTTGTTGTTTGACCAGATCGTTGAAGGTGCTGATGGCATCGGCGTCCTGGTAGCGTGAGATAATCTGCTTGAGATCCACTTGGGATGATTGCTGGTGCTGCATGGCCGAATCGACACGCGCGGCGCGAACTCCCAACTGGGCCCGCAGCAGCCGGTTCTGGTCGGCAGCCGTCTCCAGATCGGCTATATTGTTCTCGATGCCGCCGCCAGCGCCAGACGTATTGTCGACGTTGCCGGCCCTGATCGCCTCTTCGGTACGGGTGAGAACGCCGAAGACATCGACTTTTCCGGATTCAGGCTGGTTGAGCGCGGCGGTAGTGGAATCGACCCAGTTGGCGTCGGATACTCCTAGAAAGAGCTCATTGCCGGTGAGATTTACCTGCTCATATTCACCCGGGCTGATCTCCAGCTGGGTCGGGTTGGCGTCGCCCTGGTAGAGGACCGGCCAGGTGGTGGTATCAGTGGGATCGTAGGTGCTGGGATCGTACGATGCATTTTCCACAAACGGTTTAGTGTTTTCTTTATAGCCGGCAAAGATGTATTTCCCGTCGACCTGGGCGTTGGCGGAGTCCAGCAGCTGTTTCTTGATTTCGTCGATCTGATCGGCGATGGTATTGAGATCCTTGGGGCTGAGGCTGCCGTTGACCGCATTGATGGCGAGTTCTTTGGCTTTCTGCAGATTGGTTTCCACATCGTTGAGATAGCCGTCCGTGGTCTTCATCTTGTCCTGGCTGGTCCCCATGGTCTGCAGGTATCTGTTGTTGTGGCTGAGTTCCGTGCTGGCGGTAAGCATCGGACCGATGGCGGCCGGGTCATCCGACGGTTTGTTGAGCCGCAAACCGGTCGATCCCTGGTTCTGCAGATTCTGAAGCTTGGTGGTGATGCGTTCGAGATTGGTCTGCATCAACCTGTAGGTCGAATTGTTGGTGACTCTCATATTCGCGTCCTCTCTGCGGCGGCTGCGTCGTTTTCTTTACTATCGTTTGATGGTCATGAGCGTACTCATCATGTCATCCACCGTGCTGAGAAGTTTGGCAGACGATTCGAATCCGCGCTGGTAGGTGATCATGTCGATCATCTCCTGATCCAGGGAAACTCCGGTGGAACCGTCTTTGAGGTTTGCGATCTGGGTGACGGCGTCCTGGGCTCCCTGCAGGTTCAGGGTGTTCTGGTTGGTGGTGATGCCGACATCCGCAGTCAGTTTTCCATAATATGAATTGAAATTGTCCACTCCGCCGATCAGATATGTCTGGTCGAGATTGGAGATGGCCAGAGCGTTGCGGTTGTCGCCAGGGGCCACTGTGCCGCCTCCGCCGGGGGCCTGGGCGGCGGCTATCTGCGCGGGGTCGGTTATCGCCACCGACATTTGCCGGGCCGCATCCACGTACTCGGTGGGAGGGCCGGCCCCCAGGTTCGGTGGATCGCTGAAAAAATTCCGGCCGGTGACGGAATCGAGTCCGGCGCCCGCGGCATGCTGGGTGTTGACCTGGGTGCTGATTTCGTAGGCCAGCCGGTCGAGGCCGTCCTGCAGGTTGGGGATATAGGTGTCGCGCAGGTACATCAGGCCCTTGAATTCTCCGCCGATGTTGGTCTGGTCGATGGTGCGGTCCACTCCGCCGGCATGCAGGATCAGATTCTGCGTACCGCCTGTATTCTGCGCTTCGATGCTCATGGCCGCGGTGCCCTGAACCAGCGGCAGGCCGCCTGGAAGCTGCACCGTCATCATGCCGTTGGAGGTGTAATAGGTCTGGGCTCCAACCGTCTGGGCGAGATCCTTGGCCAGGTTTTCCCGTTGGTCCCGGTCGGAGTTGTCCGTCTGTCCATGGACTTCGAGCCTATAGATCTGGTCGTTGAGCTGGGCTATCTGGCTGATTTTGGAATTGATGTCCTCGACTCCCGAGCTGATGGAGTCGTTGATGTTGCTGCTGATGGTGTCGAGGTCGGTTGAGGCGTTGTTGAAATCCTGCGACATTACTTTGCCGTTCTGGATAACGGTGTCTCGCAGGACCAGATCGCTCGGGTCGGTGGTCAGCTGCTGCCACGAGTCGAAAAACTTGTTGATATCGGTGGAGATGTTGTTGTCGGAGACGTTGAACACATTCTCCAGTTGCGAGAGCGGCTGGGCCTGGGAATTCTGGTAGCCGAAATCCGCCGTCTTGGTGACCAGTTGATTTTCGAGGAAGATATCGTGGTCGCGCTTGACGTCGCTTACCTTCACCCCCTGGCCGATGAAATATCCCCCGAAATTGACCGAAGGGTACGGGGTGAGTTGGGTGTGCTGCCGCGAGTATCCGGGGGTATTGACATTGGCTACGTTGTTTCCAACGACCTCGATGGACTTCTGGTTGACTTCCAGAGAGGTCTTGGCGGCGTTTAAGGCATTGAAGAGACCAGCCATGTCAGATCCTTCCCGAGAGGAGCCTGCCGTGTACCTGGGCAGCTACCGTGTTGCCCGCGGCGGTATAGGTCGAGGTTGAGGTACGCTTGCCGAAAAATTCCATGGTCTCGCGGATCCATCCAAGAGCGGATTTGAAAAGATAGGCATTGCGGCGGTTCTCGTGGCGGATCTCGATGGCCAGCGCTTTATCGCTCTCATCGATTTTTCGTGCGTGAGAGAGGATGGCAATCAGTTGCTCCTTCTCATGGGTAGCGGCGAGCATCGCCGATACGTCGAGCTGTTTGGCATATTCCCGCTCTTCGATGATGACATCGCGCAAGCGGACAAGATAGTCATGGGTGGTTCTGCTAGCCATCGCTATTTTCCTTGGAGCAGGAACTGTACCAGCGAGGAGGCAACGTTATCGAGATCGGGCTTGTAAGTGCCGTCGGCCACCTGAGCCTTGAGCTGCGCTACCCGACTCGCTCGCTGCGCGTTCTGGGTCTCGTTTATAGACTGCGCTTTATTCACATCCTGGAGAACGGACGAGAATTCCACCTTGTCCGTCTGGACGCCATCCGTCTTCTTGTCAGAAGAAGGCTTCTGGGTCTTTTTGAGACTCCCGATCTGGTTTGGGCCTCCGACTCCGAAAAATTTGACGCTCATGATATCACCTGAATTTATGACCCCTGGTTGCCGCCGTCGCCGTTTGCCCAGGCATCGAGTTTTTCCATTATCGCATCGTGGGTGGACTGGGAAATGTCTGGGAGTTGGCCTCCAAGTGCCGCCATTGCCTGGTTGAATCCTTTTTCTACCGCGGCTTTTATGGTGTCGAGTTTGGATGTGTCGCCTCCGGCCAGACCTGTCGCGAAATCTACAATACGATCGGAAGTTTTTGCAATTCCAAAATAACCGTCATCAGCTACCAGGCCGGTAGCCTGATCCGGGGTTATTTTGTCGATGTCAACCTGGCCATCGCCTGTCGGGACCTGTTGGGACAACCCCTGTTTCTTGAAGAGGTCTGCCACCATGTCGCGCAGTGTGTCGTAACCGTTCTGTTGTCCACCCGCCACGGTCATCGATTTGCCGTAGGTGGTAATGGATGCCGAGTTGTAAGAGAGGGTGAGGCGATCGGTTTGCAACACGAAAGTATTGGCGGTGACTGTGCGTCCCTGCCGCTGCTGCATTTGGGCCGAGAGGACCTGATGGCTTTTCAATGCCTGCAGGTTGCTGTAACCTTGTCGAATTCCGGTGTTTTGTATCATATCCTTGCCTCCATGGCGGTCAATCTGCATCCGTGCACTGTATCCAGAGACGGTGTGCGTCTCTTGGTAAAATCTATATCGGAGGCAAAGCAGAGAATCTTTAGGAAAAAAGACGCGAAGAAATCGGTTAGGTTTATTTTTGGCTTTTTGTTTTCTCCAGTACGGCCGCCATCTGTTTATACATCTGCTCGCCGATTCCAAGCCCCTTGCCGGCCGCAGTCTGCTTGGCCATCTCGTTGTCGAGCATTTCCTGATACATGTCGGTGGCCATATTTTTGGGAAACAGTCCGCTATCCGGGACGGTCTTACGCATGCTTTTGAGCATCTGGTCGACGAGTATGGCTTCAAATTGCCGGCATTCCTCCCGCAGCGTTTTGAGGTCCTTTGTCTTCTTGATGTCTTGCGGGAGCTTTTCGAGCGAGGTGCTGAGCACGGTTCTGGGGTCGATGGAGTCGAGCATGACGGTTTTCCTGGTTGTGGTTGACGGGCGGTGCAGCGACACCGTACCTTTTTGTGCTTTCGTGTTGATTCCGTTGTGTTGTGGTGAAGCGGTCGTCCGTGGTTCGAGAGGGCGGCTTACAGAACGACCAGCTGCCCCTGCATCGCTCCGGCGGCCTTGATCGCCTGGAAAATGGCGATCAGGTCTCTAGGCGTGGCGCCGATGGCGTTGAGGGCCGAGGCGATGTCGCCGATGGTGACCCCTTTTTTGTTCATGTTGAGTACCACCAGCTGACCCTGGTCTTCCGAGACGGTCACGTTGGTCTGCGGCGTTACCGTGGTGGCGCCGGGGGCGAGAGGATTCGGCTGACTGACCTGGGGTTGTTCTTTGATGATGAGGCTGAGGTTGCCGTGGGAAACCGCCACGGTGGAGAGGCGCACATTCTTGCCCATGACAATGGTGCCGGTCCGTTCATTGACCACCACTTTGGCGCGGGAGTCGGGCGTTACCTCGAGGTCTTCGACCCCGGCGATGAAGTCGACGGTGGAGTGTGCAAAGCGCGATGGAATGCTGATCTGCACCGTAGCGGCATCGAGGGGCTTGGCGGTTCCCTGCCCGAACTTGTTGTTGATTACGTCCGCCATGTTGGCGGCAGTGGTAAAATCGGCATTGCTCAGTTGATAGAGGAGTTTGCCGTTTTGCCCCAAGGCGACGGGGACACTCGCCTCGACGGTAGCGCCGTTGGCGATCATTCCGGCGGTGGGGTGATTTTTCTGCACCTTTGCCGCGGCGCCGCCATAGGAGAAGGCGCCGATGGCGAGCGAGCCCTGGGCCACCGCGTAAACTTTGCCGTCGGCGCCGCGCAGAGGCGTCATCAAGAGCGTGCCGCCGGCAAGGCTTTTGGCGTCACCCAGCGAGGAGACTTCGACATCGATGGTGGAGCCAGGGCGCGCAAAAGGAGGCAGCTCGGCCGTAACCATGGCGGCCGCGACATTTTTCAGCCTGATGTTGCTCAGCTGATCCGGGTTCACGGTAATGCCGTTTCTGGTCATCATGTTGTAGACCGCCTGCAGGGTGAACAGGGATTTGGTCAGATCGTCCCCGGTTCCGTCCAGCCCGGTGATCAGGCCGTAGCCGATCAACTGGTTGCCACGCACCCCCTGCAGCTGGGCAAGGTCTTTGACCCGCGCTGCATAAGCCACCGGCGCCGCGACGATACTCACCAGCAGAACCACCATCAAGGTGATCGCCGGTATTGGCCTGTTTTTCAGGGAAAGATGTCTACTCAACCGCATTGCCATAAACCAACCCATCAATTGCATAAGAATGAAAAAAAAGAGTTAATCAACCAGAACGATCCACCAGGAAAACGATCAGCAGTGCTTTAGTAGGCTATGCACGCCAGCCTGATCGGAGTCTACGCTTACCTGTACGCAGATGAAGTGCTGCTGGTCGTTTTCCCTCTTAAAATGGCCAGATCATGTCCAGGGCCCGCATCAACCAGCCCGGTTTCTGGTTGTCGCTCACGGCGCCTTGGCCGGTGTAGCTGATCCTGGCATTTAATATCTTCGACGAGAGCACGGTGTTGGCCGCTGTAATATCGACCGGCCGTACGATTCCGGTGAGATAAAGCACCTGGGTCTCGTTGTTGACCATCACCTCCTTACCGCCGCGAATCTTGAGATTGCCATTGGGGTAACGCTGAATGACCTGGGTCGTCAGCGAGGCGGTGAGCGACCCTTTCCGAGTAGTGGTTCCCGAGCCGTCGAAGGTGTTGGCGAAATCGGCGCCAACCAGATTGCTGAGATCGATCTGGTTGTTTCTGTCGGTCATGAAAGATGAGTTTTCCAGCCCGAACAGGTGAGGAATGGAAGCGGTCATATTGGTTGTTCTACCGGTTGTGGTCGTCGCCTCCTTGGAGGCGCTGGCGGTCTCGGAAATAACGACCGTGACGATATCACCGACGTGGTGCGCCTTCTGGTCGGCAAATATCGAACTGCGGTCGCTGCTCCAGAGCGAGCCCGGGGTGTGGGTGCCCAGTTGCGGTGATTTGCTTTCCTCGAGCGGCTCCGGAATCTTGACGACCTGGGGGTGATGGCGCGCGCAGGCGCCGAGCAACAGAGCCACGAACAGGAACAGGGTAAAATTCTTCATCTTACAGCATGACCTCCACGATTCCCGGGGCGGCGACCCGGCAAAAGATGATTTTATGAGAGCTGGTGTTCTGGACCTGAATCGTCTGATCCTTCTTGCCGTCCATCCGGGCGATGCCGGTGGCGGTCAGCAGCAGTCCGCCGCTATTGACCACCATTCTGACCAGTTGGCCTCGTTTGACCATGGGCGGGATGTTGACCGCATTAATCGGGATGGCCGTTGCCGCCCGCACACTTCTGATCAGTCGTTTGCCGACAATGAGCGCCTTATCAAGGCAAGGGCCGCTGAGGTTGCCGATATCCCTGGTCTCCATGGTTATCATCTGGGGCGACAGGATGGTTCCGCGGCGGAGTGCCGTGGTGGCAACCGCCACTGGCGCCAGTATCTCCAAGTGGCCGCGAACCGACATGTTTTTGCGAACCCGGCCGTCGACCCGGAAGATGAGCGAAAAACGATCGGAATGCACGATGGCCGGATCTGAAGGTATCACCTGCCAGCTCAGCTCACCTTTGGGCAGGAGAAAGGGCATCGGCAATGACCGGGGGCGAAAGTGGATTTCCCCTTTTGGGAGTTCGAGTTTGTTCTGCGCAAGATAATCGGCGATGATCTTGCCGATCTTATCGGGGCCGATCCGGATGGCGTTTCGTGTTACCAGGACGGCGGCCGCGCCTTCCCAGGCGACATCGGCGGTGGTGGGAAGCGATCGCACAAGGCTTTTGATGATGGCGGTTGAGCTGATGTCGATATTCTCGCCCGGTGGCGGCGACTGGGCCACGATCTGACTGGCAAGGGCCCGGGCCAGATCCGTCTTATGATCGAAGGAGGCGATATCGCCGAGGGAGATAGTCGTCCCGTCGACCGAGGCCGTGGGCTTGAACTTCACCACCAGGCCGTAGGCAGCCGGTGTGTTGAGAAAGAGTATCAGCAGAAAAATGAGGCTGGACCGCATCATGGCAAATCCTTATGTCAGATTATTGACCGTCTGCATCATCTGATCGGAGGTCTGGATCGTTTTGGAATTAATCTCATAGGCTCGCTGGGTGGTGATCATGCTGGCCAGTTCTTCGACGATATTGACATTGGAACCTTCGAGGTAATTCTGCAGCAAGGTGCCGTATCCGGCGTCTCCGGGGGCGCCGGTGGTCGGGGCGCCGGAGGCCCCGGTTTCTTTGAAGAGGTTTTTGCCGATGGCCGAGAGTCCGGCATTGTTGGTGAAGACGGCCAGCTCGATATTGCCGATTTCGGTGCTGGTGGTGTCGTTGCCGATGATGGCGCTGACCACGCCGGTATCGCTGATACTGATCTGCTTTGCGCCTTCAGGAATGGTGATCACCGGCAGGATCGGATAGCCGTCGGAGGTGGTGATGCGCCCATCGACGTCACGCTTCAAGGCCCCTGCCCGAGTGTAGGCGGTATCGCCGTTGGGCATCTGCACCTGGAGGAAACCGTCACCCTGGATGGCGACGTCCAATTCGTTCCCGGTCTGGATCAGGTCGCCCTGGGTGAAGATCTTGGTCACCGCGGCCGGCTTGACGCCCAGACCGATCAGAATGCCGGTAGGCGACTGCGTCGAGGCGGAGGTCGGGCTGCCCGGCACTTTCATGGTCTGGTACAGGAGATCCTGGAAATCGGTCCGGCTTTTCTTGAATCCGGTGGTGGAGACGTTTGCCAAATTGTTGGCGATCACGTCGATATTGAGCTGCTGCCCCTGCATTCCCGTGGTGCCTGTCCAGAGTGATCGGATCATTGCGTTGTATTCCCGGTTGTGTTGTGGAAAGGGTGAGGTGTTCTTTCTTCCATTGATTGCAGGCTCCTAGAAAAACTGTTGGCGGAGCACGCCGTGAGTTTTCTGCCCGGATGAGAAAATCGGCTTAGCCGAGGGTACCCAGCTCTACCTGGGTGTCCTCGATTTTGCCGTAGCCCTGCAAAACCTTGGTGTATGTCTGAAACGTCCTGTAACTATTCATCATCTTCGCCATTTCCGCGACCATGTCGACATTGGAGTCTTCCAGGCTTCCCTGGACGACCTGGGGAGTGGCAACAGGGATTTCGTTGCCCCCCTGCATCAGCGAGTATGAGGTGTACGGTTCTCTTTTGAGTTTGAGATGGTCGTCGACATCGACCACTGCCAGCCTGGCTACCTCCGCGCTGGTGCCGTCCGGCTCGATCACGGAGATGGCGCCGTCGTCGGTGGCGGAAACCTTGCTGACATCGGTGTCGGGTATGGTGATTTCCGCGTTGGCGTCGTCAAGCACCGGCATACCGTTGGAGGTCCTCAGAATACCGTTGGAATCGACCGCGAAATCGCCTCGCCGGGTGTAGAGCGTGCCGTTGGGGCCCCGCACCTTGAAGAAGCCGGGGCCATGGATGGCAAAGTTGAGCGGGTCCCCTGTCTGGCGGATGGGACCGGGGCTGAAATCGGTATAGTTCTGCTTGACCCGGTCATAGTTGATACCCTTGGCCTGATGGATCTGCCGGCTGCCGCGCAGAATGGACTCGAAATCGACCATGGAGCGCTTATATCCCGTGGTGCTGACGTTTGCCAGGTTGGCGGAGATATTGTTGATAGCCTGCTCTCTTGATACCGCTCCCGCCAGGGCACTGTATTTTCCTGATACCATAGTTTTTTTTAGAGTTTGCCTCGGGTCCCGAGAAAGGTGAACGCTTACGGAACATTGTTTTGGGCAGCTTTGGGCCATCCCGGTGAACGGTTGCCGTCCTCCTCTCAGGATATATCGGCCGATGAGAGCGATTCCTTAAGGAATTTGCCGATGAGGTGGACAAAAAAGCCGTGATATTTCTTGGCGATGTAACAGAACCGGAACGGTTCGGGGGAAGTAACGGCAGAAGAGATTTATGGATTTTGCCGGGGGCTATCGTCGGGTTCGCACTTCGTGGCGAGATTGCACAGGTTCACCAGTTGCTGGGCCTCGTGGGTGGAAATCGAGAGAACCGCGGCGATTTCCTTGGCTCCCATGCCGTTTTGGGCAAGCGTTCGGACGTAGTGGTAACGCTCCGGCGCCTCGACGTGCGTTTGTCCGTGCATGATGGCCAGACGCGGCTGTTGCAGACGGGTGGTGATTTCAGCTTCGCTCAGGCTCTTCTGGAATTCGAGGCTGGCCCGGTACTTTTGTTTCAACTCGATGAGTTCACCTTGCACTGCGCGCAGTTCCTCCTCGGCATTGTCGAGTCGGCTGGCTTGGTCCTCTGCTTTTTTCCGCATGTACACACTACGGCAGAAGGTGACCACCGCTACCAGCAGGGCCAGCACGGAAGTCAGCAGATCGGAGGGGAAGTGATCCATGGGTGATGATCAGTGGAGTCGGTTCTGCACCTTGCCCTTGAGCTTGATCAGTGCCTGACTGTGCAATTGGGAGACCCGGCCTTCGGAGAGTTCGAGAACCTCGGCGATCTCTTTCTGGGTCAACTCTTCATAATAATAGAGGGCGATAACCAGCCGTTCCTTTTCGGAGAGCTGTTCCAGAATCTCAGCAATGATTTTGGCGAGTTCTCGGGCTTCCAGGCGATGACCGGGGAGAAAGGCGTTGTTGGTTTCCATCAGCGAGTCGAGGAAGGAACTGCCGGTGTCGGAGTGGTCGAGGGTCTCGTTGAGACTGACGCAGCCGAGGTGGCTCACCTCGCCGAGCATTGTCCGGTACTCCTCGAGCGAGATGTTCATGGCCTGGGCCACTTGCCTTTCGTCCGGATCGCGGCCCAAACGCAATTCGAGCTTGGCGATGGTCTTGCTGATCCGATTGTGTTTGTCGCGCAGCGTACGGGAAAACCAGTCGAGTTTGCGCATCTCGTCGAGGATGGCGCCCCGGATGCGGTGTTCGGCGAATGTCTTGAACTGAATATTTTTTCCGGGATCGAATTTGTTGGCGGCATCCATCAGGCCCATCATGCCGGCGCTCTTCATGTCGTCACGGTTCATGAAGGAGGGCACCTGGGTGACCATGCGGCCCACCAGGATGTCGACAAGGTAGAGGTTGTCCCGGATCAACTTGGATTTGTCCACCGGGTATGGGGGGGACGTGTAGAGCATCGTTACCCTCTGCTGCCGAAATTGAGGAGCTTGTTCCAAAAGAACTGGAGATTGCCTTTGGGCTCGCAGTGGGAGGGTTCCATGCAGATTCTGCCGGCAAGTTGGCTGAAGGCGGCAGTGATCCGAGAATGAGGGTAGAGTTCGATAATGACCCGTTGCTTGCGTATGGATTCGATCATCTGCCTGTCTTCAGGCACGGAACCAAGAAAATCTATGGAGATATCAAGGTACCTGTTGGAGACCATGGTCAGTTTGCGGTAGACGTCGAGCGCTTCGTCCTCGCTCTGGATCTGGTTGACCACCAGGTTGAAGTGCTTCTCGTGGTACTTGGTGGAGAGCAGTTTCATCAGGGCGTATGCATCGGTAATTGCGGTGGGCTCCGGGGTGGTGACAACAAGAATTTCCTGCGCCGCCGTGTTGAAATAGGTTACGTTTTCGGAGATTCCGGCTTCCGTGTCGATCAGGACATAATCGAAACTGTTATGCATCGAGTCGAGCCCGTCAAGCAGCCGCATCTTCTGGTGCGAGTCGAGCCGGATAAAGTTTTGGATCCCGGATCCCGCCGGCAGGATCTTGATGCCGAGCGGGCCATCGACCAGGATGGTGTCGAGATCCTGTTCGCCGGAAAAGAAGTGATTGAGGTTGTACATCGGGGTAAGGCCGAAAACCACATCGATATTGGCCAGACCGAGATCGGCATCGAGGATGAGAATCCTCTTGCCCAGCATAGCCAGGGAATAGGCGAGGTTGGCGGTGACCGCCGTCTTGCCCACTCCGCCTTTGCCGCTGGTGATGGAGTAGACGCTCGTCACCTGATCTCGGTCGGGCTGCGTGGCCGGTGTGGAGGCTCCCGCGTTGAGAGCTCGCAGGGTCTTGGCCTGGTCGGCGGCCAGCCGAGATATATCACTCATGCGTTGTTCCTTCGTGGTGTGACATTATGAGTTCCGCGACCGAGCGTCCGCGTAATCTGCAGGAGGTCCTCCGGGACCCGTTGACCGTTGGTGATGTAGGAGAGCGGGGCACTGTTACGGATCTGCACTGACAGGATGACGCCGTTTCGGCTGCATTCGTCAATCTTGGTGAAGATGGTCCTGTCTATGCCGACTTGGGAGAAATGCTCTATCGTATCCAGCAGTTCATTTTCTCGTGTCGCAGCGGAAAGGACAAGGTGTTTTTCTATGTTGAGTTCCGGTTTCAAAAACGAGGTGAGTTCGTGGATGCAGAGCGTATCCTTGGGGCTTCGACCGGCGGTGTCGATAAGCACCAGCGACTTGTCGGCATGGCGCGCCAGCGACTCCTCGAGTTGTTCGGGGGAGATGACCACCTCGACCGGCAGATGCATGATTTCCCCGTACACCTTCAACTGCTCCACCGCGGCGATCCGGTAGGTGTCGATGGTGATGAGGGCGATGGAATTCGAATAATTGGCCAGATAGTACGCCGCCAGTTTGGCAAGCGTGGTGGTCTTGCCCACTCCAGTCGGGCCTATCAGGGCGATACGTTGCTGCTCGCCATCTCCTGAAAACACTGGAGGGGAGATTTCCAGCAGGTTTTCAATGGCCTGAATAACAAATGCGCGGATCTTCGCGGTGTCCGCCAGGTCGTGGGGAGGCAGATTTTCCCTGGTGAATCCGGCGATGGTGGCGGCGCTCTCGCCCACAATGCCATGGTCGGCGAGCAGCAGGGCGACGGGGTCTTTCAAGGGCTGGAGACCGGCAAGGCGGCTGCGCAGTACATCTTCTATATGCCGGCCGCCTTTGCCGAGATGTTCTCCTGGCGGCGCTTCCGGCGCGTCATGCAACTCGGCGATGCGGCCGGCCAGTTGCTGCACCAGACCCTTGAGTTCATCCACTTCGCTACGAAGCGTATCGTCTGGCGGGCTGTGTGCTGGAAACCTGGAAGCAAGCATCTGTCGTACCTCCGGGGTGGTGGAGATGTCGGGCCCGGTCGGCGGAGCTTCCGGCTGGTCGTCGTTGTCGCCGACGCTCAGGTTGATCCGGGAGCCGGTGGGGACGGCGCGAGTGGAGACGGCTTCGGGTTTGGTTTTTCTCCCAGAACCTGACTTGCGCCTGGGCGAGGTATTTTCTTCTTTCGGCCACGGGGTGTCGATGGCGGCGGTGATCTCGATGGTCGGTTTGCCGAGCAGGCCGAGCTTGCCGTTGCGAACCGTCCTGGTGGAGAGAATGAGCGCGTCCGGACCGAGCTCCTTGCGCACGAGTTTGAGTCCGGAGGCCATATCCGCTGATTCAAATACTCTAACTTGCATCGATCGTTACCGTGCCGAGTGAACGAACCTTGAGATTCGGAGTTATTTCATTGTGTGAAATCACGGCCAGCGCCGGATAGTAGCGTTCGGTCAGGCTGCGCACATGCGGCCGGATCTGGGGTGCCACCAGCAGGGTCGGACGGGCGCCGCCTTCAAAGAGCGGGATCGCCTCGCCGATCGAGTCGAGGATCTGCTGGGCGACCCCTGGGTCGATCGCCAGGTAGCTTCCGGTTTCCCGGTGCTGGATGCTGTTTTGAACCGTCTCTTCCGCCTCTTTGGAGAGGGTGATCAGGGGGATGACGCCATCCACCGCAAGCTGGTTGCTTATCGTTCTGGCCAGCGCGTGTCTGACGTATTCCGTCATTATATCGGTATCCTGGGTCATCGGTGCCCAATCGGCCATGGTCTCGAGAATGGTGCGGAGATCACGGATCGAGACGCCTTCTCTGAGCAGTTTCTGCAAGACCCGCATGATGGTGCCCAAAGAGAGTATGGTGGGCACCAGCTCCTCGACCAGCTTGGGATAGTTCTTGGCCAGGTTGTCGAGCAGCCCTTGCACTTCCTGCCTGCCGATCAGCTCATAGGCATGCTGTTTGATGATTTCGCTGATATGGGTTGCCATGACCGTGGTGCAATCGACCACCGTATAGCCGGCCAGCTGGGCCCGGTCTTTTTTGTCTTCCGTGATCCAGATGGCGGGCAGCCCGAAGGCCGGCTCGGTGGTGGGGATGCCTTTTATGGTTTCGGTCACCATGCCGGGGTCCATGGCCATGAAGTGGCCGGGCATCATCTCCGCCTGGGCCACCACCACGCCCTTGAGCGAGAAGGTGTACTGGTTGGGGGAGAGCTGGAGGTTGTCCTTGATATGCACCGGCGGGACGATAAATCCGTTGTTGGTGGCGAACTGTTTGCGGATGGACTGGATTCTGTTGAGCAGTTCGCCGTCCTGGCCGGCGTCGACAAAGGGGATCAGGCCGTATCCCACTTCGAGTTCGAGGAGGTCGACGTGGAGCATCTCTTCGTAATTTTCTTCGCGTCGCGCGGGTTCGGTGGGGGCCACCTCCTCTTCCTCCGCCTTTTTCTCGGCTCGTTGTTTTTTGTCGAGCGAGTAGGCGAGCAGCGCCATGGAGACGGAGAGGAGTAAAAACGGTACGAACGGCAGGCCCGGGATGATGGCGAAAAAGAGCAGAATCACCGACACGACCCAGAGCGCGACGGAATTTTTGGAAAATTGCTTCTGCAGATCGCTGCCGAAATCCTTCTCACCGGTGGAACGGGTGACCAGCAAACCGGCGGCCGTGGAGATGATGAGTGCCGGGATCTGGCCGACGAGACCGTCCCCCACCGTGAGGATGGTATAGGTGTGCGCCGCCTCGGCAACGGGCATGCCTTTTTGCAGTACGCCGATGATGAACCCTGCGCCGATATTGATAAAAGTGATAATGATGCCGGCGATGGCGTCGCCTTTGACGAATTTAGAGGCACCATCCATGGCACCGTGAAAGGCTGCCTCGGAGGAAATCTCTTCTCGGCGCCTGCGGGCTTCCTGCTCGTCGATCAGACCGGCATTGAGGTCCGCGTCGATCGCCATCTGCTTGCCGGGCATGGCGTCCAGGGTGAAACGGGCGGCTACCTCGGCAACGCGACCGGCGCCCTTGGTGATGACCATGAAGTTAATAATAACCAGGATCGAGAAAATTACGATGCCGACCACGTAATTGCCTCCCACCACGAACTGCCCGAACGACTCGATGACGGTGCCGGCGGCCGAGGGGCCGGTGTCTCCGTGCAAGAGGATGAGTCGGGTGGAGGCGACGTTGAGAGAGAGACGAAACAGGGTGGAGGTGAGCAGGACAGAGGGAAAGATGGAAAATTCCGTTGCCTTGATCGAATAGAGGCAGATCACCAGGATGAGCAGCGCCAGGGTGATGTCGGTCGATAAAAAGATATCGAGCACCAGGGAGGGCAGGGGGATGATCATGATCATCAGAATAGCCACCAGCCCCAGCGCCGCCAGAACGTCGCTGCGTCCGAGCAGAGCTTTGACTTGGGCCCTGGTGAAAATATTCTGCACCCCGGCAATTTCCATCAGTAGTTCTTTCCTTTCAGGGTAAACGTTCACCAGCACACCAGCTGAGTACAATCAGGCTGACATGCATAGGTAGGCTATAGCCTGACAGCCTGATTGTACCCAGCTGGAGCACTGGTGAACGTTTACAGCTCATTGGTTTGGCCAGTACGTGGCCGATTTGGTGGACGGTTTCCTTTCAGTGCGTAAACGTGGGCCAGAATCTCGGCCACGGCCCGGAAGAGGTCCTCCGGAATAGTCCTTCCCAGATCAAGTTTATGCAACAATCGCGCCACTGGCGGATTCTCGATAATGGGGATATCGTGCTTGAGCGCGATCTCGCGGATTTTCATGGCTACGAGTTCGGTGCCTTTGGCTATGACCATGGGGGCATCCATTTTTTCCGCTTCATAGCGCAACGCGACGGCGATATGGGTCGGGTTGGTGACCACCACATGGGCTGTGGGCACTTCCGCCATCATACGCTTTCGGGCCATCTGCATCTGGATGGAGCGGATTTGCGATTTGACCCGCGGGTCGCCTTCCATCTCCTTGATCTCTTCCTTTTTTTCCTGCTTGGTCATTTTCATCTTCTCTTCCATTTCCCAACGGACGAAAAGGTAGTCGAGCAGGGCGAGCAGGAGCATGACGCCGCAGACCTTGGCGAGAATGAGCGCGGCGGTATGCGCCATAAAGGCGATGGTGGCGCTGACGGAGGTGTCGACCAGCAGAAGGGCTTCACCGAACTTGTCGATCAAAGTGGAGTAGGCGACCCACCCGACCACCATCACTTTGAGAGAGGATTTGACCAGTTCGGCTATCGAGCGGACGGAAAAAAAACGCCCCATGCCGCTGATCGGGTTCAATTTACTGAACTTGGGCATGAGCGGCTCGAGGGTGAAGAGCCAGCCGACCTGGAAATAGGTCGAGAAAAAACCGATGATCATGACCAGCAGCAACAGCGGCGCCAGCAGCAGCAGGAACTTCTGGCCGATGTAAAAGCCAAGGGCGATGAGTGAAGAGGTGCTGGCGTGAAATTCGCCGATGTTTCTGAAAAAGGAAGCAACCAGATGGGTCAGTCCACTCCAAAAGAGGGGCATGTAAAAGACCCAGAAGAGGAGGATAATAGTGAACTGGGCGGCGGTCTGCACCTCCTTGCTCTGGGCGACCTGTCCCTTTTTGCGAAAGTCTTGTCGGCGCTTTTCGGATGCGGATTCTGTTTTTTCCCCACCGGCTGGGGATTCCGCCGCCATTTATCGGGGCTCCCCCGGTGCGACCCGGATCGCCAAAGGCGGAGTTCGTCTTGTCCTTGAGGCTCGGCGCGGTCGAAGAGAGCAAAGATTTGCGGTTACTGGTTTCATGGGAGTGGTGACTCTCTATCTTGGAATGGGAGCTGGAATTTTTTGCATCACCCAGAGCCTTACCTGCCGCAGTGAACGTTTACAGTCATTGGCTTGGCCGTTGTTTGCTTGACCTGGTGAACGGTTACGATGCTATCATGCAAAATAGAGGCCTGGAACCATCACCCTCGCTGTCCGCGCGCAAGAGGCCAAGCGCTATCTAAGTGTCAGTTGAGCAGTTGGAGCAAATTCGTCAGGGTGAAGCCCAGAGTGTCAAATTCCCGTCTCAAGAGGGCGGCGGCAAAATCGAGTGTCAAAGCTATGACAATGAAGGACACCCCGATATTGATGGGAAAGGAGAGCAGGAAGACGTTGAGTTGGGGAAAGACTCGGGCGAGAATGCCGAGGATCAGCCCGGACAACAGGACCACCGCCAATACAGGCGCGCAGAACTGCACGCCAAGCACGAACATATGCCTGGCTAGATCCATGAGGTAGGGCACGGCCTGGCCGGAGAGATTGAGGCGGCCGGGCGGCAGGAGTTCATAAGAGCGGACCGCCAGTTTAAAGAAGATATGATGCCCATCGAGGGTGAGAAACAGCAGGATGGCGAATACGTTTTGGAACTGTGAAACCAGGGCGATCTGTTTCTGGTTGGTGGGGTCGAAGACATTTGCCGCGGCAAATCCCATCTGATAGCCGACCACCGTGGCGCCAAATTCCACCGCGGTGAAAATCAACAGGGAGACGAGCCCTATCATCGCCCCCAGCAGGCTCTCGTTGATGAGCAGCAGCACCAGCGGCAGCAACTGAAAATCTCCAACATGCAGGTGTTGGGACATGACCGGGAAAAGCACCAGGGTGGTGCCGACGCTGAGGCCGATTTTGAATTGAACCGGAGAGTTGACGGAGGAAAAGATGGGGATTGCCGTAACGAATCCGGTCACCCGGGCCAGGACGATTAAAAAGAGCTGAAACTGGGCTACGGGTATAAGTGGTATCTGCACGACTGGGGTCAGGTCCTGGCGACCAGATTGAACAATCCGATGGTAAAGGCGGAAACGATGCGGATGATCCACGGTCCGAAAAAGAGCAGGGTCAGAAAGACGACGACTATTTTCGGGATGAAGGTCATGGTCTGTTCGTTAATCTGGGTGACTGCCTGAAAAAGGGAGATGAGCAGGCCGATGAGCATTCCCGAGATCAGCATGGGGGCCGAGGCGAGAAGAATCGTCTGGATCGCCTTGCGGCAGATGTTGATGGCTATATCCGGTGTCATGATTTCCTCCGGGAAAAAAGTAGTAAATGCCGGCGGGTCCAAGGCGACTACGAGCCGAAGCTCCTGATCAGCGACCCGACGATAAGGTCCCAGCCGTCGACGAGGACGAACAGCAGCAGCTTGAAGGGCAGAGAGATAATCACCGGCGGCAGCATCATCATGCCCATCGACATAAGCACCGATGCAACAATCATGTCGATTACCAGAAAGGGAATATAAATCAGAAATCCCATTTCAAAGGCCCGTTTGAGTTCAGAGAGCATGAAGGCCGGGATGAGGGTCATGGTCGGGATATCGTTGCGGTCCACCGGCTGGTTGTTCATGGTGATCCCGGTCAGCAGCTCGAGCTCGTCCTCATGAACCTGACTGAACATAAAACTGCGCATGGGGAGCACCGCGCGTTTCAACGCTTCGGTTTGATTGATTTTTTTGTGCAGATAGGGTTGTAGCGCGGTGTCGTTGATCTTCGTCAGGGTCGGCGACATGATGAAAAACGAGAGAAAGAGGGAGAGCCCGAGAATGATCTGGGTGGGCGGCATGTTCTGGGTGCCCATGGCCTGACGCAGAAAACCGAGGACGATGACGATCCGGGTAAAACAGGTGGTCATCAGGATGATCGCCGGCGTTACCGAGAGTACGGTGATGATCGCCAGCACCTGCAGCGCCGTCGAGATTTTCTGCGGACTGTTGGCGTCCTGGAGCCCGAAAGTGACGGTCGGCAAGCCGACTGCCCCCGCCACGGAGGGCATCAGCAGAACCAGCAGCGGCAGCACTATCGGGAGAATCGCCGGGCCGAGGCGACGGTATGGCAAGCCTTTACAGATCATTGAGTTGGCTGACGTTTTGGTACGATTGCGAACAGGTACACAGTATAGAGGTATGGCATTTCATGTCCGCCGACTTGCCTGGGAGCTATCCAGGGCTTCCTGGAAGGTCGGGCGAGGTGGTGGGTCGAGGGAGGCGAGCAGGGTAATGCTGTCGGTGCCGATGCCCAGCAGATATTCTTTTCCTTTCACGTTGACCAGGCAGATGGATTTTTTTGGAGCCAGCGGGCGCATCTCCACAACTTTGATGGCGGAACCTTGAGAACCCACGAGACTGAATCTCTTCTTCAAGAGGGCGTAGCAAAGCAGGATGATTCCCAAAACGATGAGCAGCCCCCACAGCATCCGGAAGTAGTCCGCCAACATGTTGCCGGCGCCGCTGGCGGCCACCACCGGCTCTGCCGTTGTCGCCGCGCGGGCAGAGGTCGAGCACAGCAGGGTGATAACGACGGCCGCCGGCAAGCCCGCTCGGGCGCGGGTGGGTTTTGGCGAGTTGTTCTCAGCCAAGGTTCTGGACCCTGTCGCTGGTGCTGACCACATCGGTGAGCCTGATGCCGAATTTGTCTCCCACCATGACCGCTTCCCCCCGGGCGATCAGCCGGGAGTTGACATAGAGGTCGAGCGGCTCGCCCGCCAGTTTGTCGAGTTCGATCACATAGCCTTCGCCCATGCGCAGCAGGTCCTTGAGCCGAATGGTGCTGCGTCCGACCTCGACGGAGACTTCGAGGGGGACGTCATAGATGAAGTCGAGCCCGCGCGATCCCGAACCTTGCTCGCCTTCGGTTCGGCTCATTCCGCTGCCCGAGGAACCCGCCAGGTTGTTCTCTTCCAGCAGTTCCTTGAGTTCTTCCGGTTCCGGTCGAACATATTCATTCTCGCCATTTTCCTCTGCCATAGCTGGTTCCTCGGATTTGTGGTTTGGGGACGGGCGGTTTTGCTCTCAATGGTCCGCTCTGCAGCGCCGGGGGGTGCGCGGCTGCCCGTTCGAAATGGTCAACAGGGGAATGTGCCGTTGACTACGAGTCGTAAACACCGGTTATGCTAATTGCCTTCTTGCCCTGATGGGTTCCCGGCTTGGCAAAAAATTTCAGCCTGTTGCCCACCAAGACCCGCAAGGGGGAGTGTGGATCGTAATCCAGTGGGATAATATCGCCCTTTTTCATCTCGAGTATCTCGCCTACCGAGAGCTTCAGCGTCCCGGACTGGGCGATCAGTTTCGTAGGTAACTCTTGCAGGGATTGTTCCAGAATGCGTCTCCAGCTTCCCATGGAGAGTTCATGAATGTTGATCAAGCTCTTGAGCTTCTCCCTCAGCGGTGACAGTGAGGCTACCGGGAAGACCAGGGTTATTTCACCGGTCATCTCTCTGAGTTCGATAGTCAATGTGCAGATCAGCACTTCCGCGTCCGGCTCGGTTATGGAGACGAGTCGGGGATTGCTTTCCACCCGGTGCAGGGAGGAGGTGAGCTCGAGCAGCGGCTTGAATGCCTTGTTAAAATTGGCGCAGCCAAGCGAGAGCAGGGGCTTGAGAATGGTGAGTTCGAGTGTGGTCAGGGTACGTTCGATCTGCTTGTTGCTCAAATTAGCCGAAGCTCCGAGCATCATTTCGATGAGAGAAAAGGAAAAGCGCGGATTGAAGATGAGAAGCGCCCCCTGTTTGAGGGGCAGTAGATTGACCAGGGCTATGGCGCCGGGGTTGCCTATCTCATCTATAAAAGGTTGGAATTCTTTTACTTCCATTCCAGACCGGTAGATGGTGAACGTTCTCTGCAGTTCGTTGGTGAGAGCTATCGAATAGTGTTTGCAAAAGCTGTCCAGGATCAGGTCGAGGTTGGGGAACCGGGCTTCCTCCGACTGTCTGTGCGTGATGTGAAAGAGATCGAGTTCCCTGCAGTTGATGAACTTGTCCTGGAGCTGATCGCTGGGGGCATCGATGGGAATCTTCCCTTCTCGTAACGCCTTGAGTAAATTGGCAATTTCCTGCTTTGTGAGGATCGGTTCCACGATAGATGTCCGCCGGATAGGTGATGGTTGTGTACCTTTTCTCGAAAACGATTTTGCCCTTACTGCACGACAAAATCCGTGAAATAGACCGCCTTGACCTTACCGGTCTGGAGGATGCCGTTGAGTTTGACGATGAGTTCCGCCTTGAGCTGCTCCTTGCCCTGCAGATCCTGGAGTTCATCGTAGGTCTTGTTGCCCACCAGGAGCAGAATGGCATCGCGTATCTGGGGCAACCGTTCCGTGACCTCGTCCTTGGTCTTGTCGCCCGTGAGTTCGAGGGTAAGTGCCGCTTTCACGTAATGGTGCTCATCCTGGCTGATGATGTTGACCACAAACGGTTTGATATCGACCATCGGGCCGATGGTGACCTGGGTGTTTACGGAGGGGACAGGGACCTTTTCACCGGGATCCTCTTTTTTGGTAGCAGGTTGCGCCCGAAGAAAAAAGAACCAGACGGCGGCGAGGATGACGATGAGCAGCACGACACCCCCGCCGAGTAGGATAAACAGCTTTTTTTTACTTTTTCCAGTTTCCGTCTGGGAGCTATCTGAGGATTTTTGTTCAGCCATTTCGATCTTTCCTGGGAAGAGGGGAGGGAGTGGAATCAGAGAGGAACGTGCTCATCGAGGTTGTTCCCGTTGTCTTTCTGGTCGGGGGTTTTGAGGTGCAGGACGAAGTCGACCCGTCTGTTGAGTGCTCGTGATTTCGCGTCCGTGTTCGGGACGACCGGCCTGTCTTCTCCATAGCCGATGGCGCTCAGGCGATCCATCGGCAGCAGGTCGCCTTTCTTAAAAAAGCGCATCACGGCAACCGAACGGTCAACGGAGAGGTTCCAGTTGCCGATGGGCCCGAAACCGTGGGGTGTGTCGTCGGTAAACCCCTCGATGCGAACGTCTGCCGGCAGCGGTCGGATGATGTCCGCCAGGTGGCGCAGGGTGGGGTAGGCTTTTGCTTGCAGCTGCGACTCTCCGGGAGCGAAGAGGATCGAGTCGCTCAAGCGGAGCACGATGGTGTTGCTGTCTCTTTTGATGGCTTCGACCTGTTTGCCGAGCTTCATATCGTCAATCTGAGCCTTTACCCGGCTGTAGACTTTGCTGGTAAGTTGCGGGAGGAGCGGTAGGAATTTGGTGACCGGCCTGGAGGGGAGAACCGGAATATAAAACGATACCCGTGAGTTTTGCGAATTGATACCGAATGCCTCCTGTATCGAACTGGTGGCGGCATGGTACTTCACCGGGTTGGTGCTGGACATGGAGAGCAGCAGGACGAAAAACGTCAGCAGCAGTGTGGTCATGTCGGAGAAGGTGACCATCCAGAGCGGTGCGCCTTCCGGGCAGTTGCATTTGGGTTCCTTCTGTTCTTCCTCTTCGATCGCTTCGTCGGCCATATGCGGTCCTTAAAGTTATTTCTTAAAGGTGGATTCACGCAGTTTGGGGGCGATGAAGGCGTGCAGTTTCTGTTCCATGATACGCGGGTTCTCGCCGGAGAGGATGGACTGCATTCCCTCGATGATGAGAGTCTTCATCAGCACCTCGGAGGTCGACCTGTTCTTGAGTTTTCCCGCAATCGGGGTGCACATGATATTGGCGATAACGGCGCCGTAGAAGGTGGTGATGAGGGCTACGGCCATTGCGGGGCCGATGCTTGCGGGGTCGCTCATGTTCTGCAGCATCTGCACGAGGCCTATCAGGGTGCCGATCATTCCCAGGGCGGGGGCATACATGGCGAGGGTGGCGAAGATATCGGCCCCCTTTTCGTGTCGCATCTGGATATACTCGATCTCGGTATTGAGCATCTTTTTCAGGGTCTGCGGCTCCTGGCCGTCGACCGCCATCTGCATCGCCTTGATCAGAAATTCGTCATCGAGATTCTCCATGGCGCCCTGCAGCGCGAGTATTCCCTCCTTTCTTGCTTTGTTGGCAAAATCCATGAGCAGCACGATCATGTCGTTGACCGGCGTTTCCTTGTGCAAAAACGCTTTCTTGGCGACACCCATGGCCCCCATGATATCCGAGAAGGGATAGTGGATGAATGCGCAACCGAGGGTTCCGCCAAAAACGATCAACACGGATGGGATATTGATGAAGAGGCCGAGCGGTCCGCCCTGCATGATGGCCATGAGCATGAGGCCGAAGGCGGAACCGATTCCTAAAATTGTCGACAGGTCCAAAAAGAATGCCCTCCTGCTGCAAACGGTGATTCCAGGTGCAGTATACCTTCACCAGCACCCCATTCTGGCACGATCTGGATGGCGTGCATACAAAGTCTATAGCCAGTCAGCCAGCTTGCGCCAACCGGGGGCGCTGGCGAACGTTTACAAATACTTTCGGCCTGATACTTCCACATCCCCACAATAGGCATTTGTCATCAAAAAGACAATAATGCAAAAAATGTTCCCGAAAAAACAGGGGGAATGGGGCTGATGGATTGAACAGGGGGAGCGGGAGGCAGGGTGGGATTTGATGGCGCGGGACGGGGCTGTTGCCGGCCCCGTCCCGTTTGCGATGTGGGTCAAAATTATGACATGTTACCGTTTCAGGCTGATCAACTCGGTGAGCATGTCATCGACCGTGGTGATGATTTTGGAGTTTGCGTCAAAGCCGCGTTGGGTAGTGATCATGTCGACGAATTGTTGACCCATATCGACGTTTGACTGTTCCAGCGAGTTGGTGAAGACACTACCAAGCTCAGGTCCGGGCAGACCGGTTCTGGCGGGTCCGGAGTCCGAGGTTTCTTCGAAAAGGTTATTGCCGTCCGCTTTGAGTCCTTCCGGATTGGTGAATTTTCCCAAGACGAGATTGGAGATGTCGACCTTCTTGCCGTTGGAATAGGAGGCGACGAGGACGCCGTTTTTATCGATGGAGACATCGGAGAGATTGCCGGCGCCATACCCGTTCTGGTCCTGGGAGATCACCACCGAGGCGCTGTTGAACTGCGTGGTATCGAAGGTAAGGGCTATATCGCTGGATGTGGAACCGTTGCCCCAGGCAAGATCGGTTCCGGCGATTGTGCCGCTGCCGGTGGGGGAGGTAGCGGCGCCGCCGGCGTCGAAGCTGGCGTTCAGGTTGCCGCTGGTATCGAATACAAGCTGTCCGCCCAGTTGCGATTTGTTGGCACCCAGACCGGTTGGCAGGATATTGCCGCTCGAGTCTTCCGAGGTCCAGCTCCAGTCCCAGGTGTTGGCCGCGGCCTCCTTGTTGAAATAGAAGGTAATGAGGTGGGGGTCACCAAGCGAATCATAGACCTGGGTCGACGACGAGTAGTTGTAGGTGGTGGGGTCGGTAATATCGATATTTGCAAATGGCAGACTGGTTGCGCTCGAATTGAGGTTGGTGGTGAGGGTGATGGCGCTGGTGGTCTGACCGCCGACAAGGCCCCGGTTGGCCACCTGGATGGCGGTGGGGTTGCCGGGAACCAGGGTGCCGGTGGTGGTGTCGTAAGCCTGACCCTGCACGCGCAGCCCTTCCGGATTGACCAGATACCCATTATCGTCGAGGTGAAATGCGCCGGCACGCGAATAGTAGGTGGTATTGTCATCGGGTTTTTTCAGCAGGAAAAAACCGCTCCCCTGGATCGCCGCGTCAAGCGGTGAATCCGTGGTTTGAAAGGTGCCCTGACTGAAAATGCTGTTGACCTTGGATACTCCCACGCCGCGGCCGACCTGGGAGAAACCGCCGGAGCCGCTGATCGTGCTGGAAAGCAGGTCGGAGAAAACCGTACGGGCCCCTTTGAAACCCACGGTGTTGGTGTTGGCCAGGTTGTTGCCGATGACCGTCATTGCCTGTGAGTTGGTATTGAGGCCGCTCACCCCACTGTACAATGCACTCGAGATTCCCATTCTTGCTCCTCCGTCCGCGGATCGTGCTGTTGCAGGCAGAGCCTGCGTTGTCTTTATTAACGCTTCTGCAATTCAATCAATGTTACCGGCCTTACGTTCAGCTGGTGCTGCCGGGAGTTGTACTGGTCGAACCCGTAGTGGTGTCCGTCGAGGTTCCATTATTTGTATCGGACGTTGTCGAACTATTGTTTACAGTTGTGTTGCTGTTTTCTGATCCGGCAGCCGTCGTATCGGTTGTACTGACGTATTGGTTGTGGTGTCGGCCGTTGTGTTTGCCGTGGTATCGGCCGAAGTGCTCTTGTCGAATACGCCCAGAACCTTGCCCGAGGCGACGCTTCCGGATTTGGTGACCAGGGTCGCGGTGGAATCGCTGCCGAGATCCACGCCGGTGACTTCGGAGGTGATCACGGGGGTGGCGGTGACACTATCACCTTCGGCGGGCTTGGCATCGACTGCAATGGTGTAATCGCCGGAAGCGGCCTGCGCGCCGCTGCCGGTGAGACCGTCCCAGGTGAGGTAGTGGGTGCCCTTGCTCAGATCCGTGCCGTTGAGGGTGGCTATCGTCGTGCCGTCCTTCTTGATCGAGACGATCACCTGCTGGGCCTGATTGTCGAGTTGGTAACCCAGTTTCACCGGTTGGCCGTCATAATTGAACGTACTGCCTGCATAGGCCACATCCTTGCCTATGGTTCCGAGTGTCGTCAGTTTGCTGGCATCGGTGTTGGAGGTTGCCAGGGTTTTCATACTGTCGTTGAGATTGTAGAGCTGTTCGAGCGAGCTGAACTGGGCCAGTTGCGAGGTAAATTGAGTGGGATCGCTGGGATTGAGCGGATCCTGATTCTGCATTTGGGCGACCAGCAATTTCAAAAAATCATCCTTGCCGAGTATGCTGCTGGTGCTTGACTTCGAGGATGAAGAGGATGAGGTGGTGGATGATGTGGACGAGGCTTTGTTCTGAGTGCCGGTGATTATTGCCTGGTTGACGGCATCGATGCTGCTGGAGCTCATGATGTTCTCCTATACCGTAAGGTTAACGCCGGAGAGCGCGCCGCTGACGGGGTCGGCGGTAAAATCGTCCAACGAATCGCCGAAGGTATTCGTCTGAAATTTCCGGTTCTGCTCTTGGGAGGAAGAGTCTTTTTGCGAAAACTGCTGCTGGAGGAGATCGAAGTTTCCGGCGGTGTCCGATTTTGCCGATACGAGCAGTTCCTGGACGTGCATGCCTTGACTGGTCAGCAGTTCCTTGAGACGCGGCATGTGGCGCTCCAGAATCTCCTGGGCATGCTGGGTCTGGGCGTAGACGTGGGCGCGTATCGCCCCTTCCTTATAGGTGAGATCTATTTGCAATTCACCGAGTTGCGCCGGATGCAGTTTGATATTGAGTTGGGTGTCCTGTTGCCTGGGCTGGATCTGGATTTTATTGACAACCTGTTGCAGAACCGAGGCATCCTGGGGCAGGATTCCCGGCGATGTGGTCGCTGTGGGGGTCTGCAGGGGCGCCGTGGTGGTAGGTGTGGCGGATGCCGAAATCTGCTGGCCGAATTGGGCGAAGGGCGTCGACTGCTCGGTTGCGGAAGTGGGGGTCGATTGGTGGTCGATCATGCTGGTCGAGCTGTTTGCCGTGTGATGTTGCGTGTTCTGCTGGCTTTGATTATTGCTGTCCTGTTTCTGGCTGTCGGGTTTGAGTTTTGCTGCCAGAAATTGCCCCTCGGGCGCCTGCTGCACGGAGGTCTGATCAGCCACGGGTTTTGTAGTGGTGTTGGTTGCCTGCGTCTGAGGAGGGGCCACCTGACTTGCGTTGATGACAAAACCGGTTGCCGAGGTGCTCGCCTGCTGAGTCGTCGTTGCGTTCTGGCTTGGCTCGGTTGCGCCGGTCCCATTCAACATGTCGGTCTGTTGGGTCAGGGTATTCAGATCCTGCAGGGTGACTTTGTTGGTGGGCTGGCGGGTAATGGTGACCTTGCCGGTATCGTTGCCTTTGATCAGTTCCTGCAGCTGGGTGGTGAGCAGATCCTGTCCGCTCCCCTGCTGCGAGCTCGCCTGGCTCCCGGTATCGCCGGCAGTGGCGAGCGCCTGGGTATCCGTTGGGAGTCCGGTGGTCGTAGTCAGATCGGTGGAGAGGGCGTTTTTCCCGCTCGCGGCGATCTGTTGGCCGTCCGCTCCCTGGCCGTTGTTGCTTGAGGTGGTGTTGCCGGCGCCGTTTGTCTGCAGGAGAATTTGGACGAGTAGCGCCGCTTCGAGCTGGGCCTGCTGCTGTTGCTTTGCATCGCTCGTCGCTCCCTTGTCTTTTGCGTCAGTGGCGCCGGTTTGTTTCGCGCCGCTGGAACTGTTTGCCGCGGCCGATTTGTCTGTCGTCTGTTTTCCGGTATCATTGCCGGCGGCAGCTGCCGATTGCGAGGTGTTGTCTTTGCTCTGGGTTTTGGTCTGTTTGGTAGACTCGGTCGCGGTTGCCTGGTTGGAGGAACTGCCGCTGCCGGCTTGCTCGGTGGTTGTCTGCGCGGTGGATCCGGATGCCTGGTCGGTTCTGCTTTGCGAGCTATACTTGGCGCCAGGACGAGACGACGGTCTGCTTTGAGCCGTGGATTTTGAGACGGGAGTGCTCTTGGTCGCGGTGCTCCCTCTTAAAATGGAGCTAAACGAGGAGCCGCTCCCGGAGCTGGACGCGGATGACTGGGCAGTCGGTGGGGGAGGAGCGGCGGATGCAACCGCGGGAGCAATGTTCGGCATCATATTTCACTCAATCTTGATAGTTGAGAACGTCGTACTGAGTTGCGTGGCCTTTTGTTTGGAGATCTGGTCGAGTATCTTCGCGGCCGCCCGTGCCTTCATGGCGCCCAGCAGGTCGGCGGCCAGTGTTGGGTCGAGCCCGGAAAGCGCCTGTGCGGCCCTGGCGGGACTCATCCTCGCATAGATCTGGGCCAGGTCTTGGGTGCGCTTTTTCTCAGCGGCCGATTTGGCCGTCAGCAGGCTCTCAAGTTTTTTCTGTACCGCCTTCAGTTCGCTGATCTTGTTGTCCAGCGCTGCGAGTTTCTTATCGACACTGTCATTGATACTCTTTAATTCCTTTTTCTTGAGATCCAGATCTTGCCTCTCGTTCTGCAGTTTCTTGCGTTCCTGCTCTATCTGATCGAACAGGCGCCGCTCCTCCACCGAGGAAAACGTGGTTTGCTGATCCGGACCGGCGGCGATCGCTACCCCGGGAGGCGCGACACAGAGAAGGGCGATTAGAGCGGATCCCAGCAGGACGGGGACGAGCGGCCACGCGGACAGGCGCGACCGTCGGGATTTTCGCTGATTGAGCGGCGTCACATCGAGACTCCTTTCAGGTGATACTTGTCAGTCTTTTTTCTCGTTGAATATAATTGCTATCTCATCGAGCACCGCGGCTTCCTTTTTGTTGAGGTATTGCTTCCAGGCCGCGTCCTGCTTCTCTTTCAACTTTTCTATCGCCTGCCGCTCCCGGCTTTTTTCCAGCAGCTGCCGGCGAGCCTGTTCCACGGCCTCATGTTTTTTCGCGAGCTGTTCGCTGAGCTGCGTCACACGTGCCTTCAGCACGGCCAGGTGCTCTTCATAGCGTATCAACTCGGTGATTTCCACCCCGTCGTACTGGATTCGCTCGATGAATTCGATCAGCGCCCGGTGCTCGTCCTGATTCGCCTGCAGCTCCGCCCGTGCGATCTGTTCGGCTTGCTGTGCCTTGCCCATATTGTTTTTGGCGATGTCCTCGAGCCGCTGCCGATAGTCGAGGACGGCGTGCATGCTGAACGGCTTCATCTAGTGTTTTCCTGGCGATCGCTCTTGCGCCGGTTCCTTGGGGTGATATCCTCGTCGCGTCGTTCGCCGAGAATGCCGCCCAGGCTCTCGAGGGTATGGTTGAAAGAGGTCGATTCATCGAATTTCTGTCGCAAAAATCCGTTAATGGCGTCGATCTTGCTTATGGCGAAGTCGATTTTGGGGTTGGAGCCGTGGGAGTAGGCGCCGATATTGATCAGGTCTTCCGCCTCCGCGTAGGTGGCCAGGACATTGCGGGCGTTGCCGGCCAGTTCGAGGTGGCGCGGCGAGATGATATCGCGCATGACCCTGCTGGCGGAGCCCAGGATGTCGATTGCCGGATAATGGTTTCTGGCGGCGATGGCCCGGGAGAGGACGATGTGGCCATCGAGAATCGAGCGGACCGAGTCCGCCACCGGCTCGGTCATATCGTCACCGTCGACCAGCACCGTGTAAATGCCGGTGATCGACCCCTGGTTGCGGAATCGTCCCGCTCTCTCCAGCAGTCTCGGCAGGGTGGCGAATACCGAAGGGGTATAGCCCTTGGTGGTGGGCGGCTCACCCACCGCCAGGCCGATCTCCCGCATGGCCATGGCGAAGCGGGTGACCGAATCCATCATCAGGAGAACATTTTTGCCCTGCCGGCAGAAGTATTCGGCGATGGTGGTGGCGACAAAGGCGCCGCGCATCCTGAGCAGCGGGGACTGGTCCGAGGTAACTACCACCAACACCGAGCGCGCCAGGCCTTCCCGGCCGAGGTCGCGTTCGATGAACTCCCGCACTTCCCTGCCGCGCTCGCCGATCAGGGCGATAACGTTGACGTCGGCCTTGGCGTATCGGGCCATCATCCCGAGCAGAACGCTTTTGCCCACCCCGGAACCGGCCATGATTCCCACACGTTGCCCCATGCCGCAAGTGGCCAGTCCGTTGATCGCCCGCACGCCGATGTCGAGCACATCGGATATATTCTGGCGCTGCATGGGACCCGGCGGAGTGGCGTAGAGCGGCATCTCTTCGTTGAGCAGCGGTTGTGGCAGGTCGTCATGGGGGAGTTCCATGCCGTCGATGACCCTGCCGAGCAAATTCGACCCCACTTTAATGGTGGCGCTGTCCCTGACCACCCGGATCAGGCTGCCCGGCCCCAGGCCGCGCAGGTCGCCCAGCGGCATGAGGAGTGCCTGCTGCTCCTTGAAACCGACGATCTCGGCATAGATCGGTGCGCTGTTGTCGCGGGGGAGGATTTCACACAGAGATCCGATGGAGGCATGGGGGCAGAACCCTTCAATTACCAGTCCGATGATCTTGGTGACCTTGCCCCAGATCTTGAGCGTGTTGATTTTACTTATTTCCAGTGCGAGTTCCGACATAATTCAAGGCGTGCAACGCGCCTATTGTTGCCTATTTAGGTTGTTTGACCGCTTTACCGATAATTTCCAGTTGGCTCACGAGACTGGCGTCTACAATACAGTTATCCGATTCGACGCGACAGCCTCCGCGCTCCAGATCCCCATCCTTTTTGACCGCCAGGTTGCTGAGCCCGTTGATCTCGGCGACCAGATCCGGCGCTTTCGCCGCCACCGCCTCATAATCCTCGGGATTGACATAGATGTCGAATGCGTCGGATTTCACCGCCTTATGGATGGCTTCTTCCACGGTGGCGAGGATGGTATCGTCCCGGTTGCGAATCGAGTGGCGGATGATTTTCTCGGCAATGGCCAACGTCAGGTCCTGGATCTCCCCAATGCTGTTCTTGAGAATGGTTTCGCGCACCTCGTTGAGTTGCTTGCCCATGGCCAGCAATGATCGGGTGGCCGATCCGAAATCCTGCTCCGCCTGATCGAGGCCCGCCTGCACACCGTTCTCATAGGCCTCGGCAACCATCTGCTCGACCGTCTCGGGGGGGACGCCTGGTGGCGGAGGAGGCTCTTGCTCGGGTTCGGGCGGAGGGGGCGTCGGTTCCGATTCGGCGGCGGTTGTTGCGTTGTCGGCCGTGCCGGGTTTGACTGGTGGATTCCGCTTCGCCTCATCCTGTTCCGGTTTGTTGGTCGCGGTCGACGCCGCATCTTCTTCCGGTTGCCTCTTCTGCTCGGAGCGGCGTGCGCGCCTGATCGTAATCGGCATCTCTTCGAACTTGGATTGCACGATTTCTTCCGGCTCGAAGATCTCCGACGAGCTGAAAATTTTAGACAAACTCATCAGCGCCTCCGGTGCCCAGAACCAGTTTGCCTTCCTCTTCGAGTTTCATGGCGATCTTGACGATGGATTGCTGGATCAGTTCCACCTCGGAGAGTCGCACCGGACCCATGGCCTCCAGATCGTCGCGAATCATGTCCGCCGCTCGTGCCGAAATATTGGAGAAGATTTTCTCTCTCAACCTCTCGGAGGCGGTTTTCAAGGCCAGGGTCAGGGAATCGTTATTGACTTCGCGCAGCACCATCTGCAGCGACCTGTTGTCGAGTTCCGCCAGATTCTCGAAGGTAAACATTCGCTTTCTGATCTCTTCGGCCATGTCGGGATCGGTGTCCTCGACCGTGAGCAGGATGTCGTTGCCCATGCTTCCCTTGAGGTTGTCCAGCAGCTCCACAACCTTGTCGATGCCGCCGACCTTGCGCTGTTCCTTGACGGCGACCAGGCCGATTTCCCGATGCAGCGCGTCATCGATGCTGGTGATGACCTCCGGCGAAACCTTTTCGATGGTGGCGATCCGATACACCACGTCGGGGCGCATCTCCTCGGGCAGGTGGGCCAGGATTTCACTGGCGTGTTCGATGTTCTGGGTGGAGAGGATGAGGGCCACCGTCTGCGGGTGTTCCTTTTCCAGGATACCGGCAACCATGCTCGCCGGCATGCTGCCGATGGTCTCGAGTGATTTGGTTTCAATTCCCGAGAGAAACTGTTCGAGCAGAGTGGCGCCGCGATCCTTGCCGGTAATGCCGGAGATCGCTTTCTGGGCGAAGTCGCTGCCGTTGATGAACAGCCCGGCGAATTCCTTCTGGCTTTTGTTGTAATTCGTCACCACGTCCTCGCGCAAATCCATCGGTACATGATCGATTTTCGCCATTTGTTTGGTGAGCATTCGTATCTCGGTGTCGGAGAGTTCTTCGAATATTCGCGCCGTGGCCGTTTCTCCAAGGCATATCAGCAGGATCGCGGCTTTATTGATACCGCTCAAACCGGGACTTGCCATGCATTACTCCTCATTGAGCCAGTTTTTAATGATAAAAGCCGTTGGGGTCGGATTGATGATAACGTTTCTGCGCAACAGGGTCAGCTGTTGGTCGGTTGACATCTCTTCCTGCTGGACCGCCTCCTGCCTGGCTGAAGCGGCTTGTTCTTTTTGCATCTCTTCCACGGTTTTATAGTGTTCCTTCATTTCGCCTCGCATGGTTTTGATCAAAGGGCGTATAAGGAGAAAATAAAGCAGAACCGCGCCGAAGAAAATGAGCGCCATCTTGATAAATGGCAGCATCTGGTACACCGTCTGGACGGATAAGCCGGCAGGTCGAACGGCCTCTGCCGGATGCTCGCTGAAGGGCATGGACAGGACACTGATTTGATCCCCCCTCTGCGGGATCAAGCCCAGCGCCGTGGAAACCATGTTTTTGATGGATGCCAGCTCCTGCGGGGTGCGGGTCACGCTCGTCATTTTGTTGGTCTTGGGATCCTTGACCTCCTTGTCCGCCACCAGCACGGAAACCGAGAGATTGGTGATGGTTCCCACCGGGTTGACGATCTTGCTGATGGTTTTGCTGATCTCATAGTTGGTTGTTCTGGAGTTCTTGTTGGTTGCGGGCGTACTGGTGGTGCCTCCGGCTGTGGGGCCCTGCAGGTTCGACTGGACGCCGGGGATTCCCCCCGTGGTTGCACCGCCGGTGGATTCCTGGCTGATCTGCTCGCTTCGTACCACTTGCTCATCGGGATTGTACTGCTCTTCGGTCTTTTCCACCTTGGCGAAGTCGAGGGTGGCGGTGACGCGGACCATCGCCCTGTCCTTGCCCATGGTCTCGTCGAGCAGCGACTGGGCTCGCATCTCCAGGTTGTTCTCGACGTTTTGTTGAAAGGTCAGCATGTCCACCGACAGCAGATTACCCTTATCGGCCTCCTCTCCCGAGTTGAGCACCACCCCCTCGGAATTGATCACCTTGACGTTTTCCGGGTCGAGTCCGGGTACCGCCCCGGCGACCAGATTGATGATACCTCTCACCTGGCGGGGTTCGAGCCGCATGCCCGGCATCAGGGTGACGACCACCGAGGCGGTGGCATTTTTCTGCTGGTTTTTAAACAACCTCTTCTCTGGCAGGGCCAGATGCACCCGGGTGGATTCAACCGGTTTGAGCGAGCTGATAGTCCTCGCCAGCTCACCCTGCAACGCCCTGGTGTAATTGACTTTTTGCACATAATCCGTGAGGGCGAAACTCTGTTTGTCAAAGATCTCGAAACCGACACCGCCACCGGTGGGCATGCCGTTGGCCGCCAGATCGAGTCTGGTTTCATAGATCTTATCCGCGGGGATCCAGATGTTTTTGCCGCCGTTTTTCAGGCTGTAGGCGATGTGTTGATTCTTCAACCAGGCGACCACCGAGGCGGCGTCTGTTTCGCTCAAATTGGCGTAGAGCAGCTGCTGGTTGGCGACTCGGGACTCAATGATCAAAACGGCAAAGAGCGCCAGACTGATGACGACAACGGCTCCCGCCGCCAGTTTTCGGCGCAATGGCCATTGCTGCACGAGCTGCAGGAAATTCTTTTTTACCGGCGCCCCTTGCCCCGGGGCGACCTCTTCAGCAGGGGGGTGCTGTTCAGTTTCCATGGAAAAGTCCTTTTTTTCATGAACCGGCATGCGCCGGGGCCGCAGACGCCGGCCACTCGAACAAATGAATGAAAATCACGACTCCGGCATCAAAGCCGGGGCGAGCTGCACCGATTTTCAAAAGGTTGCGCAGATCCTTGTCCGTGGATCAGATCGACAGTCTCATAATCTCATTGTATGCGTCCTGAACCTTGTTGCGCAGCTGCACCAGCATACGCAGCGAGGTGTCGGCTTCCTCCACGCTGACCATAACATCATGGAGATGTTCCGCCTTGCCGGTGGCCAGCTGCTGTATGGCCGAATCGCTTTTGAGTTGTGCCTGGTTGACCTGATCGATGGTGCTGACCAGTAAATCCTCGAAGCCCTCTTTGGCCTTGGAGACACTGCTGGTATCGGGTTGGCGCATCGGCAGTGGACTTACCGAGCTGATGGAAAGATCGCTATTCATAGTGGCTCACCTCCTGTTTTCTTATCGGTGTGTACTCTCGCTCTTCGATTTTGGAACCGCTCACCAGCTCAACCAAACAGTGGCCAAACCAATGAACTGTAAACGGCTCCTAGATTTCAAGGGCTTTTAGCGCCATACGTTTGGCCGATTTTATGGTCGTGACATTGGCCTGGTAATCGCGGGTGGCCGACATCATGTCCACCATTTCCTTGAGGACGCTGATATTGGGCATCTTGACGTACCCATCGGCATCGGCATCCGGGTGGGACGGATTGTAGACTTTTTTCGGTGGACTGTTGTCTTCCAGGATTTTTGTCACCTCCACCCCCTGGGCGACATTGCGCAGGTTGCTGTCCAAAACGTCTTGAAAAGAGAGCGGCTTGCTCTGGAAATAGACCGATTTCCTTTTGTAGGGGCCACCTTCCGGGGTCGATGTCGTTTCCACGTTGGCCAGATTGGAGCTGATCGTATCGAGCCTGATGGTGTTGGCTGTGAGCGCCGAGGCGCTGATTGCAAAGGTATTGAATATGTCCATGGTGTTATCTCCCGCTAATTCGTTCCCATCCGAAAACTGTTATTTGGCCCGATATCTTCGTTATTTGCAAATTTTTATCCTCGGAATATCACATATATGCCTGCGGTAAAAATTTGCGCATGCCTCGATCTCGAACCAAATCCCTAGTTTTCGGATGGAAACTAATTCGGCTAGCCGCCGGTGATTGCATATTTGAGTATTGCCAATTTCTTTTCGAGCAGTGTGGCCGCGGTCTCGTATATCAACTCGTTTTTGGAAAGGGCGATCATCTCCTGGTCCACCTTTACGCCGTTTTTGTCACCGATGCCGGTGTGGTCCGGCTCTGTGGTGACGGATCCGGTCACCATGCCGAGATCTTCCGGGCCGTTGGTGATATGGCGCGGGTTGGATACCGCCAGAGGCAGTGTCGAGGTATTGCCGACAGCCTGCCTGAGTTCGTTTTCGAAATGGAATTTGGCAGGAGAATAGCCGGGTGTTTCCGAGTTGGCGATGTTGGAGGCAATGACCTCCTGATTCTTGGCCCGCAGGTCAAGAATCTTCGACAGCAGTCGCATGTTGTAGTCAAAAGGTCCCGATACTTCCATAAGATGTGTCTCACTGTAAAGTTTCCTGTGGCCCTGGCTGCGCTTTCTCATGCTCGCTCATTTGCCCAGGGTCCGGTCGATGCTCTTGCTCAGTCGTTGATACTCCAACTCCCGTTCGGCGTAGCTGCGCCAGACGGAGTCTTTTCCTGTTTCGACTATTTTCTGGTAGAATTTTAGACTCTTTTCGTTTTGCCCCTGGCGCTCGGCAATCTGGCCCAACCGAAAGAGCGCCTGTTCGTGGTAGGAACTCTTCGCCTCCAGGGCCTGGTACAGGGGTTGGGCCTGTTGGTATTTGCCGGTATTGAACTCGCATTCGGCCAGGATGAATTTTTGCCTGGGCTGCAGGTGATCCGCGCCGATATCCGTCAGGATCTTGCCCGCCGTCTCATATTGATTGGTATAAAAGTAGATGACTGCGGCCAACTCGCGGAGCTTGCCGTTCCCGGGCAAGGGTTTGGGCAGCAACTTTAGTGCATCCTGGTAGGCCCCGAGTCGGGTGAGGGCCTGCAGTCGCAGAGAAAGTATCTCGGTTGTGTACTTACCTTTGGGATAGAGATAGGCGTATTGCGAAGCGTAATCGTCGACCATCCGGTAGTTTCCCTGGTTGAAGATCGATCTGATCAGAGGAGGGAAGTATTGCTCCCTCTCGTTAGGCTCTGAGATGTCATAGAGGTAGAGGTAGGTCTTTTCCGCTTCCCCGTAGAGGTTGGCCTCGTCGTACGCCTTGGCGATATCGACGAAGATGTCCTTTCGTATCCAGCCTTTTTCAAAATAGAGTTTATTCTGTTTGGCCAGGGTCAGGGCCGAAAGATACTTCTTGCTGTCGACCAGGTGTTTGATTTCTCCCGGAAGTTGACTGATGAGCAAGGCCTGGGCGGTGACGCGCAGCCCTCCCGGCCCGAAGTCGCGGATCAGTTGCATCAGGACCGGTATGCTTTTTTCCGCTTTTTTCTGCAGAGCATACATGATCGCTTCCTTTAGCGTGGACTCTTCCCTGATGTCGGCAAGTGGCGCGCTTTTGGCCAGGGCCTTGTAATTTCTTGCCGCAGGGCCCATCCAGTTGGGTTTTGCCAAAAAAAGCAGATCGACTTTTTTTACCGCTGCCCGGAAAGCGGCTTCGGTCCCCGGATAGGTATTGGCGATGTCGGCAAACATGTTAATCGTGTCCGCAGTTCGAGGGTTTTTCAGTCTGGCCATGGCCAGGCGGTAGGCCACCATGCCGGCGGACTTGTCGTCGACCACCAGGTTTGCCAATTTGCGGTAGCACTGCGTCGACAAGCTGTAGCGCCTGTGCCGGTAGAGCGTATCGCAGTAGCCGTTCAGCGAATAGGGATAGCGCGAGAGAATTTTGTCGTCGATCGCGCTGTAGGCGGCATCGGCGCGCACATACTTGTGCCTGGCGTACGCCAGATCCGCTTGCCGCAATTCCTCGATTCGCAGAACCCTTTTGGGCAGCGCGAATTCCTGGTCGGCGAGGAGTTTGCCGAGCTTTTCCAGATTGTGGGTCGCCAGGGCGTTTTCGATGCGGAAAAGCTGAAGATAGGCAACGATGGTACTGCTCGCTGCCACCTGAGTCGCCAGATCGTCGGCCTGTATGGCGGCGACGTAAGGATTGCTGTACTTGGCGGTGGCCAGGATTTCCAGATACCTGGCCCAGACTCCGACGTTCTCCTCCGGATAGTTCTGCCACAGCAGGTAAAATTGTTTGTAAGCTCCGTCAAAATTTTTCTGCCGCAGCAGGGCCTCTCCGTAGGTGAGGGCCAGCAGTTTTTGTTTCTCCGGGTTCTTTTCGGTTTGCAGCTGACCTAAAAGCAGTCCCTGCAGGTCACCCCAAAGTCCCTTGTCCGCCAGGTCGTTGGCCTTTTGCGACAGCAGGGAAGCCGTGGCCTCAGTGGCCGGGAGGAGCCTCAAGACGGGGAACGGTGGGAACGTGTAACGTACCGGAACCTTTATTGTGATTTGCGGCTCATATCGAGCGATAAAACTTGCCCAGTCATTGCGGTAGGGGGAGGCGACGAGGGGGTTGGAATAATCGGTGACATGTTGCTTGACGACTGACACCTCTCCAATCTGACGGGCAAAATTCCGGTAGGCAACACTGTACTCATTGCCAAGCAGGATACCCAGGACGAGTCGTTTGTCCGGCGTGGTCTTGAGCTCGACTTTTAAAGGCGGGTAACGGAAAAAAAGCGATACCACCGTTTTGTCGTGTTGCCGGTCGATGAGGAATTTGACGATACGGCTGTCGCTTTTGGGCATGCTGAGCTTTGGAGCGCTACGGGTGTCGTCGAGAAAAAGGTTCAGCCGCTTTCCCGTGAGATTGTAACTATGTTGCGGTAACGTGTCGAAAGTAAAGAAAAGCTGTACGAGATTGCCGCTGTCGAGCCGGCTTACCCGCTGCAGGGTAGCTGTCTGGGCGGCTGCGTAATCGCTCAGGGGAAAAAGCAGTAGAAAGAGGACAAGAAAATTTCGTTTCATGGGTAGCAGAGATGATTTTTTTGCTTTTCTGTTGCAAGTTCAATGCCACCGTGAATCGGCTGAAGCAGCGGGAAATATTGAGGTAACACTGAAGGTCCGCCAGATGAAACGATGTGACTACGGTATGTTGCAGGATGTCAAAATTATGACTGGCGGTGTGTGGTGGGTCGTATGTTTCACTCCAAAAGATTTGAGAGGGGGAGTGATGATGCACATGTGGCGTCTGCTGGAGATCGAAGCGCACGAAACTGCAGCGGTTGCGATCGGAGGTATTGTCGCTTACAATTGAGATGGAGAAGGGAGGTGGTAAAAGACCGGTTTTTTCTTTTTCCGGTTGGTGAGCGTTCACCAGGCGAATACAATGCCGCCATGCCGATTTACGAGAAATAAGCAATGGTTGGTTGTATCGGCAACGGGGGATATTTCCGGGTCCATTTTCTGGTTCCGGGACGGAATTTTCACGAATTTGCTTTTTTTTCGTAGTAACTGCTATTATTTTCTCGTAATTAGTAGTGCGCAAAGCCAGTTTTGCGTTCAAGAGATGTGCCGAGTTCAGCGAGGCACAGGCAGCCTGGTGTGGATAGTAACACAATCACAGGAGAAAATGATGGGCAAGAATGTACTGTTGGTCGATGATTCCAGCACTATGCGTAAAATCATAGGTCGTTCGCTGCGGCAGGCGGGGATTGATTTCGACAATATCTTTGAAGCGAGCGACGGTCTCGAAGCCTTGGAAGTGCTGGAGAAAGAGAAAGTCGATATCGTTTTGAGCGATATCAATATGCCGAATATGGATGGCATTGCCTTCCTCCGTGAGAAGGCGGGCCGTGATCATCTGAAAAATATTCCGGTCCTGATGATTTCAACGGAGACGGGAGAGGACATTATCGGCGAGGCGAAATCTCTCGGCGCCGCCGGGTCGATAAAAAAACCGTTCACTCCCGACAAGGTTAACGAAGTTCTTGGACCGCTTCTGTAAATCCTCAGAGTGAGGAGGGTTCCGTGGAAATAAAACAGAAGATCATCGAGTGTACCCAAGAGATATTCACTTCGATGATTATGATGGATATCTCGGTCTCCGATGAGACCCCGCAGATTCCCAAGGTTCTGCATGACAATATTTCTGGGATGATCGGCCTGGGCGGCACCCACAAGGGAATACTGGGGATACACCTGCCATATGTGGTGGCTATGGCCATCACCAGCAGTTTTCTCGGTATGGAAGTTACCGAGATCGGCGAGGATGTCGAAGACGCCGTGGGAGAGCTCGCCAACATGCTGGGAGGCAACGTGAAAACCATTCTTTCCGAAAAAGGCAGGGATATCGAGCTGTCCCTGCCATCGACAATCCATGGAAAGGAGTATGGCGTTCAAACCAGTCATGACACGGAGAATGTCGTCATCTCCTTTGCGTGCGAAGTCGGCAACTTCATTGTTCAACTCCAGCTGGAAAAATAATCAGCAAAGAGAGACGAGTTCAATCTGTTGCGGCCGCTCGGCCGCGGCGTCTTCGCAAACTCCCAACAGTATGCAAATCCCCTGGCACGGGTTTTCCGCGCCCTGCCGCTGCGGAACCGAGGCGAGCGGCAGGGCGAGTGGGAAGTTTTGTGCAATAATGTCGTAAACATTTCCTTGTGATTTGCCGATATAACTCCATCGTTATAGGTTAACACCGGATCGTACGCCACGATATTGGCATTGTCTTACTATTTTTCCACTATTGCATGGACGCAAAAAAACGAATCGATAGGCTTTTGCACAGTGCTCACGAACAGGTCCAGGAAGAGGTGGGCGCTCTGCTGGGCGTGCAGTTTTCCTTATCGGATCCGAAACATGTTCTCACCAGCAAGCAGGATTTTTTCGAGGAGCTTGACGGCAAGCAGATTCTAGCCAAAGTCGAAGTGACCGGCGAGGTGGAAGGTCTGGGATGCCTGGTGATAGGTATCAGGGATGCCATCCGGCTCGGCGGCACGCTTATCATGCTCCCGAGCGCGGAACTCGAAGAGGTGGTGGGCCAGCAGGAGTATACGCCGGAAGTCGCCGATTCATATGGCGAGATCGCCAACATCATTGCCGGCGCCTATACCAAGGTTTTTGAGGATATGTATCCGAAAAACCTCCGTTTTATCCGTAAGGAACAGGAGGTCTTGAGCCCGAATTCCGTCGATTCGGCAAGCGATGAGCCGGTACCAAACCAGACCTATTATCAGATCGGCTGTTCCATGTCGATTGCGGACAATCGGCTGGGTGTGCTGTATCTGCTTATCCCGGCAGCGGAGTTTGGCCTGGATGCGGCGGAACATCTCGAACAGCCGCGGGAGGAACCTTCTCCTACCCGCCAGAAGCAGGAGCAGAAAGAAACCATACGGCCCGAGCCGGCGGCCGTCGAGGAACCCGCTGAGGTGAGTGCGCCGCAGGCTCAAGCGAGCGAACCGGAACCCACCGCTGCTGATGGTTCCGATGTCAAGCCTAAAGCGTTCGATGCGCAAAAACATAAAAAGCGGGTAGACAGGCTGCTCAACGCCTGTCAGCAAAAAATGACCGAGGAGGTATCCTCGCTGCTTGGGGCCTCGATCACCTTTTCCAAACAGCAGAGCGAGTTTATCCGCAAGGAAGAACTTTTTTTCGACGTCTTGGATGGCAAGCAGGTCATGGCCGAGCTCGAGGTGGCCGGCGCTGGTTCGGGGAAAAGCTATTTTTTCTTAAGCCTCAAGAGCGCGATCCACATCGGGGGCACATTGATCATGCTGCCGCCGAGCGAGCTCGAGTCGGTAGTGAGCGAGGAAGAGTTCAACGAAGACGTCAAGGATGCTTACAGCGAGATAGCGAATATTATCGCCGGCGTCTACAGCGGCGTTTTCGAGGAGCAGTACACCGAGCGATTGCGTTTTATCAAAAAGGATATTCGCCAGATCGTACCGATGAAGGTCGAGATCGACTCGGAAGAGCCTGTTGCCGACCAGCTGTACTATATGAGCACCATGTCCACCGCAGTGGACGGCCATGACCTGGGAACGATACGAGTGGTATTCCCGGCTCCAGTGCTCAAGCTCGACCTGCTAGAAGAGCAGCCGGCCGCGGAAGCCAAACCTCGCCCCGAAAAGCCCACTCCAACCGCCGCCGCAGCCAAATCCCAACCTGCGCCGGAACCATCTGAACTCGAGGTCGAAGCGGCCCCGGAGCCTCCCCGGACAGCTGAGTCGCAGGTCGATCTGGAAAAACAGCGCAAACGGGTCGACCGGTTGCTGGCCGAGTGCGGCACAAAGATGCAGGAGGAAGTGAGTTCTCTTCTGGGCACCGAAGTCCGCTTTGCGGATATGGAGAATCGGCTGGTCGGCAAAGAGGAGTTCTTTTTCGATGTGGTTGTCGGCAAACAGGTTGTCGCCCATATGGATGTGGTCGGGGAACGCGAGGACCATGCCCATCTGTTGCTCAGCCTAAAAGATGCCATCCATGTCGGCGGCGTATTGATCATGCTGCCCTCCTCCGAGTTGGAGAGCAGCATTGCCGAAGAGGATTTCGGAGACGACACCAAGGACGCCTACGGGGAAATCGCCAATATCATCTCCGGGGTCTATTCCGCGGTCTTTGAAGAGCAGTATACGGAAAAGATCCGACTGGTGAAAACAGGCCTGGAGCAGGTAGTGCCGATGAAGGTCGACCCCGACTCCGATCAGCCAATTCCGAACCAGCTGTACTATATGAGCGCCATGACGCTTACCATAGCCGGGGAGCGAAAGGGCCGTGTTTTCATGCTTTTTCCTGCCTCCCTGCTGCGACTTGAAGCTCTGTCGAGTGCCGCGCCAGCCGAACAGCCCGCTCCCACGCCGCCACCACCGCCGAAAACAGAGCGGCAGGTCGCAGATCAGACGGCGGACATTCTGATTATCAGCGATGACGAGGTCGAAGCGGAAAAATTGGCGGCCGGCGCCAGGGAGAGGGGGCTTTCAATTCGCAAGGTTACCTTCAAGGATAACATCAAACGGGCAATCACTAACGATCTCAAAGCCGTGTATATCGTCATGCGCGAGGTGAACGAGCAGGCTTTCGGTATTGCCATCAAGGTGAGTTCCTCCACAGCGCTGCCGCTCGTTGCAGCTGGTCCGGCATGGACCAGGAGCAAAGTCATCAAGGCGGTCCGCTACGGTGTCGGAGATATCTTGCTCACGCCCGCTACCAATGAGGATATCGAGGAAAATCTCGATAACAATCTGGAGCGACTGGCGGCTTGATTGTCCACTCTTAAGCTAATTTTGTTCTTGCCAGAGGTTATTCAATTCTTTCTTCTTGATTTTTTCGAGCAGGGTGGTGCGCTTGAGGTTGAGCAGGCGTGCCGCCTCCTTCTTGTTGCCCTCGGAGAGCTTGAGAGCCTGAACGATTAACTGGGTTTCAAAACTGTTGATCAGCTCCTTGAAATCGACTTGACCTTCGTGCCAGACGATATCGTTGAACGGGTCGGCGAGAGTGGAAACCGGAGTTTCTATGTCGGCAGAGGGGTTCGGCTCGGGATTTGGCGCCGGGGTGAGCTGCTCGACCAGGTCGCGCAGCGGCATGAACTTTTTGGGAAGATCTTCAAATGCAACCTCTTGGCCGGCGTAGAGGATGGACATGTGCTGAATGAGGTTTTCGAGTTCCCGCACGTTTCCTCGCCACTCAAAATGATTGAGCGCCGCGAATGCCTGGGGCGAGAAGATAAACGGTTCTCTGTTACGTTTGACTGAATATGCGTCGATAAAGGCATCAACCAGAAGCGGAATATCTTCCCGCCGCTCCCTCAGCGGTGGAATATGAAGGGGAATGACGCTTAGCCTGTAGTAGAGATCTTCGCGGAATTTTCCTTCCCGAACCAGCTTTTCGAGATCGCAGTGGGTGGCGGCGAGGACGCGGGTGTCCACCGGAACCGCCTTCAATGCCCCAACCGGCTCGAACTCCTTTTCCTGCAGCACTCGAAGCAGCTTGGCCTGCAGGGAGATCTTCATATCGCCGATTTCATCGAGAAACAGCGTGCCGCCGTCGGCGTATTGGATCCGACCGATTTTGTTGGCTGTCGCTCCGGTGAAGGCGCCTTTGGCATAACCGAAAAGCTCGCTCTCAAGCAGGTCGTCGGGGATGGCGGCGCAGTTGACGGGGACGAAGTGCTTTGCGCTTCTCCCGCTCTGGGCATGGATGGCTTTTGCGACCATTTCCTTGCCGGTGCCTGATTCCCCGCGGATGAGAACGGTCGATTCCTCATCTTCGGCTATTCTGGCGATCAGATCGAACAGTTTTCGCATCGCCTTGCCGGCGCCGATCATCCCGTGAAATGTCTCGGCCTTTTGTCGCAACCGCCTCGATGCGCGGCTCTGCTGCTGGGCAACGTGTTCCGCCGCCCTCGTGATCGCCAGGGTAGTCTCGGCCGGTTCGATCGGGGTATGGAGATAGAAAAAAATATCCTGACTCAGCAGCTCCTCGATGAGCTCGCGTCGATTACTCGGGATCAGTGGGAGGATAAGCAGTTCGGGATAGGCCTTGCGCAGTTTGCGCAGCAGTCCGACTCCCATGTCGCGAATTTCGGTGGCCGGGTCGACGATGAGGATGTCCGGGCATCCCTGCTCAAGGGAACTGTCGAGTTCCTCTACTGTTGCGGCTTGTTCGATGGTGGAATCGAATACGGCTTGAACATGGGTTATAAGTCTGCGGCAGTCGGGAGAGGGCGGGGCAGCAATCAGTATGGACAGAGATAGAGACATGATCGGGTTAAAAAAAGGACAAAGTGGGCAGCAGCAGGTAACGCCTGGAAAACGGTCGCATGAGCGCAGTTATTTCTCGGATTGGGTTGTTCTTCGAAAAAGAATCAAGGGTAAGGTGTTTATATTAATTGCTTTAATTTTCGAGAGCAACGGGGATAGGTGAGGGAAGGGCATAATCCGAGAGGTTTCTAGTAATTGTTCTTCATCAGATCGGCAAGTCTGCTGGAGGTTCGACGCATGTACAAACTCAAAAGTCTCGCTACTTTCTGAATGATCTTGACGCCGAGCAGCGGCGATTTTTCGGTCAACAGGTCAAACCCCTTATCGGTAAGAGTCACCATGATGGTTGGTTGCTTGGCGATAACCGTTGCCGATCTGGGGGATTTGTCGATAAGCGCCATTTCACCGATCGAATTCCCCTTGGTGAGTCGGGCGATCACCACGTTTTCCCCTGCCTCGTTTTTCTTGATCACCTCCAGCAGGCCCTGGACGACAAAACCCATGAAATCCCCTTTGTCACCTTCGACGAACAGGTGTTCCCCCCGCTGCAGATGGATATAGCTCATGTGCTTGGCAAGCAGCGTCAGCTCATCCATGTTCATGCTGTCGAAAATGGGCAAGGATAACAAAAAACTGCGAGTTTCTTCTTCGGTTTGGGAGAGTTGTAATTGCGACATATGAGATAACTTGTGCCCATTCGGAAACAACAACCGGGTCGCTTTCGAATGGGCACTTAGATGATCTGTTTGCTTTTTTTCCCTGCAATCACGCTGATGCCCCACCGCTAATTAACTTCTGATTTCAGCTGACAGATCTTCGGGAATCATGGTATGTTAGGACTGGGGTGACTAATTTTTGACACCCGTTACTCATTCAACAATATCACAATGAAGCGTCAAATAACAATACTGTTTTTAGATAAGCCTTTGGGGGGTGAACCGAAACCGTTCACCAGGTCAACCAAACAGCGGCCAAACAACGGAACTGTAAACGTTCACCAGTGCCCCAGGTTGGCGCAAGCAGACCGTCGGCCTATAGCCTAACTATGCGCGACGGTCTGATCGTGCCAAGATGGGGTGCTGGTGAACGTTTACGGTGAACCAAGTGCCGGCGGGGTGAAGGGCATGCCTCTCTTGCCGAAGGTGCGACAGGGATTGCGGAAAGGATGTCGCGTTATTTTCATCCTGATCTGCCTGCTTAGCTGGTCCGCGGTTTCAGGTGTGGCGGCGTGGCGGCTCCAGGGAAAGGTCACGAAAGTGATCGATGGCGATTCGTTGGTGGTCCAGAGGGGAGCGAGGAAATATGAAGTGAGGTTGTGGGGTATTGATTGTCCGGAATATAGTCAACCCTACGGCAAGAGGGCGAGAAAGATCAGCCGCAGGCTCCTCTATGGGAAATCTGTAGAACTGGTAGTCGAGGATCGAGACAGTTACGGTCGGTTCGTCTCCATGGTATACAGGGGTGATCTGCTGGTCAATGAGGAGCTCGTGCGTCGAGGGGCTGCCTGGGTTTATGGGCATTACTGCCGCGCTTCGATGTGTCGCCATTGGCGGCAACTCCAGCGATCCGCCAGAGCAGCCGGAAGAGGCCTCTGGCGCCGTAAAGATGCAGTGCCTCCATGGGTATGGCGGCACCGCAAAAAATAAAGGATGTTGCCGGCAGCCAGAACGGTTACGGTTATTGACACACATCTTATCGGTATTGTAAGTTAAGTTATTTTGCGTACTGATATATGGGGAGCATCTCCATCCCGGCCGGCCTGGTAAAGAGGGGGGGCGTCGACGAGTGAGGTACGGCTCGGGAAAAGCGACGGAGCCGGGGATGATCTGAGACGAGCGAACGAGGTAAAATGAAACGGAAACCTGAAATTCTCTGTACTCTGCTAGCCGGCTGTATCTTCCTTTTTGCATCGCAGGTGCTTGCAGCGGCCAAAGGGAGCGATGCGCTGGTGCACGAAAATATAGAGAGGCTGACAAAGACCAAGAGTTGCAAACATTGCGATCTGCACGGAGCGAATCTCAACAGAATGCAGCTTGCCGGTGCGGACCTTGAAGGTGCCGACCTGAGCCGGGCCAAGCTCTACCTTGCCGATTTGTCCGGCGCCAATCTCAAGGACTGCAGCTTGCAGGGCGCCGGCTTTGGCGGCACGGATCTGGCCCATGCCGATCTGCGCGGAGCCGACCTGCGCGGGGTTTCCTTAGCTGGCGCCTATACCGTGGGCGCACGGTTCGATGCCCACTACAAGGCACAGACGCAACACGCCCAGGCTGCCGAGGCGGCTGCCCAGGAATTGTCCTCGTCGGTTCAAACCACCGAGCAGCAGGGTAGCGAAAATACAGCCGAAACCGGACAGCGGACAGCCTCTGTGGATGCGACCTCGGACGCCGGACAGGAGAAGGCTGGGACCGATCTGAGCGTGGTGAAGGGCGACCATGCGGCGCCGGCTCTGGTTGCCAACGCCGAGTCCGCGCCCGCCCCCAAAACAGTGCAGCCTATGCAGGTTGTCAAGGTGGCCGAGACCGCCAGCCCAGCTGGTGATCAGCCGAGCGAGGAGAAAAAAGAGCAGACCTCAGAACCGTCGACAACCGTCGGACAAGCCCCTGCCATGAACACCGAGGCGCCGGCAGCAGTGACAGTTGAAAAGCAAAAAGCCGCTCCCCAGGCGACGTCTTCAGTTGTCGGTCAGAGCGGCGGTGATGCCGCCGGCACCGTGTCAGCCGCGAAAGATGAGGCCAAGAAACGGCTCTTGTCTACTAAACAGTGTTATGGTTGCGATCTCTCCGGTCTCGATCTCTCCGACGCCTCACTGGAGAAAGCCGATCTGGAGGAGGCCGATCTGAGTGGCTGCAATCTTGCCGGAGTCGACCTTGAAGACAGCAATTTGAAAGGGGCAACCATCGTGCACGCCAATTTGCAAAACGCAAACCTGCGCGGGGTTGATTTTTATGAAGCCGACCTTTCCGGAACGGATCTCTCAGGCGCCGACCTCAAGGAGGCTGTTTTTGAAGACACTCGATTGGAAGGTGTCATCGGGCTTCCGGCCAAATAAGCTTTCCGGAGGGGCAACAACGCCATGATGAAAGAAGGCCTGGTTGAGGGTGGACACCAGGTTGGCCCAGCCCCGGCGGGTCAGAGGCCGGAGACACTGGCGATGGTATCCAGCGCTCTGGCTATTCTTTCATCTTCACTCTCCTCAGCATCTTGCAAGGTGGTTTCCACCTTATCCAAGGCGTCTTGAAGTCTGGCTACCCGCAGCTCGAGGTCCTGGATCGTTTTAGCGGCCTCGCTCTCCGTTACGACCATGGCTTGCTGGATATCGCGGGCGCTGTGCAGAATACTCCTCACATTGGCAATTTTGTCAATCCGCAAGAGCAGTTCGTCGGCATTGATGGGTTTTTCCAGATAATCCGACGCTCCTTTTTTCATGGCGGCCACAGCGGTGTCTACCGATGAGTGGGCCGTGATCAGCAAAACTTCCGTGTCGGTATTTATCTGTTTAGCGAATTCGAGCACTTCCAATCCGCCTATATCTCCGGGCATAACCAGGTCGGTGAGCACCACGTCGAAGTGACGCTGCTGCAGCAGTGCTGTCGCCTTGTGGCCGTTTTCGGCGACCAGCACGTCGTGGCCTTCGCGCTTGAGCCGTTCTTCAAGGAGCCGCCGTATTACCGGATCATCATCAACAACAAGAATTGACAGAGATTTCATGGCAACTCTCCCGTATCATTTCTTTTGATAAAAAATAGAGCGAAGGTGCCGCTTGGGTACGAAGCGGGGACAAACGCCGGAAAGGGATTCGGTCGACCCTATAATAAGATAACCGTCATCGACGAGACTGTCGGCTATTTTGCCAAACAGTTTCTTGCGATCCTGAAGTGTGAAGTAGATTGCCACGTTCCTGCAGAAGATGATGTCGAACTTGCCCAGAGAGGTGAAGGGCTGCATGAGGTTGAGCTTACGAAAGTTGGCCATGGATCGGATCTCGTCCTTGATTTTCCAGGAATCGCCGATCAGACTGAAATACTTCTGCAGCAACTGGCGATCGAGTCCGCGTTCTATTTCAAATTTATTGTATTTACCATAACTGGCTTGAGCGATGGCGGCATCGGAGATATCGGTGCCAAGCAGCTGGATGTTGTACCTGCCGAGGTCTCTGAGCAGTTCTTTGATGATGATGGCGATGGAATAGAGCTCCTGCCCTGTGGAGGAGGCGGCGCTCCAGATTTTAATCGAGGTTTTCAGGGTGGAAGCCTTTGAGGTGCGGGCATCGATCACTTCCGGCAGGATCTTGTGTTGCAGGAGTTCGAACGGCCCTTTGTCGCGGAAAAAGAGGGTTTCGTTGGTGGTGATGGCGTCGATAATCGCGCGCTCGATCTTCTTGGAAGCATCCCGTTTGGCCTTTTGATAAAGATCCTGGTAGGAGGTGCAGCCATGCTCCTCCGCCACCGAGCTCAGTCGCGTCTCGAACAGGTACGCCTTGCTCTGGTCAAGGTATATCCCGCAAATGCTTTGGATATACTGAGCTATTGTGTTGAGTTCCCCGGGTGAGATCTTTATCATGTTCGCTCGGTTTCCAGATCACCAAAACATGCTGACTTTGCGGTGTATTCCGCGATTATTTGGTACTTTTGACAATTTCGTCAGCGATCCTGCCTAGCGGCGCGACAATATTGGCATATCCCAATTCGGCCGGAGCCTTCGGCATGCCGTAGACGACGCAGCTGGACTCGTCCTGGGCGATGATATAGGCTCCTTTGTTTTTCAGCACTCCCAGACCTTTGGTGCCGTCGGACCCCATGCCGGTCATGATAACCGCGGTGGCCCTGCCGACATAATAATCTCCGATGGATCTAAACAGATAATCCACTGAAGGTCTGCAGGAATTTTCCGGAGGGTCGTCGGTGATCCTGATGAGACGATGCCGACCGTCGGCGGCGGCAACCAACTTCATCTGCTTGCCGCCGGGGGCGATGTAGATCGTATTGGCGACAATTATTTCCTGATCCTCGGCCTCTTTTACCGTTAAGGCACATTTTTTGTTGAGGCTGGCGGCCAGTGACTTGGTAAAGACCGGCGGCATGTGCTGTACGATCAGGATCGGTACGTTGATATCGCCCGGGAGTTTTGGCAACACCTGGTTGAGGGCGTTCGGCCCTCCTGTGGAAATACCGATCCCGATAATTTCGGATTTGCCCCTGCGGACTTCCCTGCCCGGAGTGATTGCCGCCGCTTTTGGGGTACTGCGCGGTGTGCTGATGGTGCGCGCGCGGTGTTGCGGCGCCACCGGTCGCCTGAAGAGCTGATGCTTGGCAAAGGCATCCAGCATCGGTTGCAGCGCCTTCTTGACCTGCTGTTTACTCTTGACCAGGCTTGAACTCTGTGGTTTTAAAATGAAATCAAAGGCGCCGAGTTCCAGCGCCTGCATAGTCATGTCGCTCCCCTCGGAGGTCAGGGTGGAGAGCATGATCACCCCGATTTTGGGATGCTTTTTTTTCAGCTCCGCCAGGACTTCGAGCCCGTTCATAACCGGCATTTCGATATCCAGGGTCAGCAGATCCGGTTTGAGTCGTTCAATCTTTTCCAGGGCGATCTTGCCGTTATGGGCGACCCCGGCAACTTCAACACCTGGAATCTCCTGGAGAATGTCCGACACCGATTTGCGGTAGACGATAGTGTCGTCGACTACGAGAACGCGTAGGTTTCTTCTGGTATTCATACGTTCACTAGTCGTCAAGGCTGAGGACCTTATCAACATCGAGCATACCGATCAAACTGGTTTGGGTTTTGTACACTCCGGTAAAGAATTCACCTTGAATTCCCTTCATATTTGCCGGAGCGCGCTCGAGTTTGTCCATGTCGGCCTCCACCACGTCGCTGATCTTTCTGACCAGCAGGCCGATATAGCCTCCAGAGGAGTTGACGATGATGTTGCGCGGATCGTCATCGATATCGGTTTCCTGGAGGCCCAGCTTTTTGCCGAGATCGATAATGGTGACGATCTGTCCCCTGAGGTTCAGGATGCCAACAACATATTCGGGAGCTTGGGGAACCTTGGTCATCTGGGTGAGCTTGTTGATTTCCTGCACCTTCAGGATATCCATGCCACAGAGAGCTTCCCCGATATAAAAGGTGGCCAGTTCGATAATTTTTTTACGGCCTGTTTGCTGAGCTTCTCTCGTCATAATCGTGTCGTGTTCTCAAGTAGATCGGTGGATGGGTGCCGGAGCAGGGCGCCGGCGCATATCGCTTGTCCACCGGTATTTTACGAGGCGCTTGAATGGCAGCTTGTGGTGCTCAAATCAAGCCATATGGGAAGATTATGCATGGCCCTACTGCGGAAAATGCACTGATTACCTTGCAAACACACTTCGTCTGGTGAGGCAAAACAGGCATAATCGTACCAACTCTCAGTGCATCTGCTTCATGTAATGATGAACCGAGGCCATCAGCCGTTCCTTGTCGAGTTTGATGTGGTATTCATCAACGCCGACCGCCTTGCCGCGGGCGATATCCTCCTCACCTGCCAGCGTTGTCAGGGCAATGACCGGCAGGCCGCTGAAGCGTGGATCGTTTTTGATCGTCTGCGTCAATTCGAAGCCGTCCATATTCGGCATCTCGATATCCGTGATCACCATGGAGACCACATCCATGTTGTCCTGGAGCATTTCCCAAGCTATTCTGCCGTCTTCGCTCTCGATGACATCGTAGCCGGCCTCCACCATATAGCTCTTGACCTGGTTACGGAAGAAATTGGAGTCTTCGGCGATGAGAATCGTCGGGGCCAGCCCTTCTTCCATCTCACCCATGTCGAAGGTCTCCTGCTCCTCGAGCCATTCGGGGAAGAGTGTCTGGACCAGCTCGAAGATATTGACCAGCATGGTGGTCTGCTTATCGATGATTGCAGAACCCATGATGCCGATCTGCTTGAGGGTGGTATCATCAATTTCCACCGCGATTTCAATCGCATCGACCGGGCCAATGGCGAGCAGGCCGACGTTGCGCTTGGCAACGCTGAAGACGATGACCAGCAGGTTGTCATAATCGGCGAGGGGTTGAACCGCGGCGACATCGTCGACCCGAATCAGCGAGAGACTGCCGCCCCGGTACTGCATGACCCGTTTGCCGCCAAGCTCCTCGATATCGCTGCTCTTGATTTTCTCGATACGCTCCACCTGATTGAGTGGAACGGCGAACTGTTCAACCTCGGAGCTGCGGAAAATCAGCAGGGCCTGTTTGTCTTTCTGCGCCTTGATCGCTTCTTCGGCGGCGATCGCGATTTCCGTGGCCCTATCCGAGCCGTCGAGCGAAGTGAGGTTGGCCATACGGGCCAGATTGGCGACATCGAGGATCAGAGCGATGCGGCCATCGCCCATGATGGTGGCGCCGGCGTACCCCTTGCATTGTTGGAGATGCCGGCCCAGCGGCTTGATGACGATTTCCTCGGAGTCGAGCAGCCGGTCGACGACCAGGCCGTATTTCATCGGACCGGTGGAGACGACTACGATATTCAAGGCGCTGGCTGCCGAATAGCGGCGATCGACAATCGATCTATCCTGCCTGTCATCCTGGGCGCGTCTGTTGTTGCCGTTGCGCCCCTTCTTCTCCTCATCGAACATGGGCGATTCCTTGCCTCTACGGTCGGAGAGGTGGACTCGCCGGTCCTTTCTGTAATCTTGCTCTTCCTTGTCCCAATAGGTTCTCTCCAGCCCGAATACATCCGCCAGGCGAATCAGCGGCAGGAGGGTGCCGCGTAGACGAACAACCTCGGCATCGCCCACCCGCTCGACCCGCTCTTTGACTTGAGCGGCCGGAATGCGCAGCAGCTCTTCGAGGTTGACCTGTGGTATTGCATACCGCTCGCCGCCGGTCATGATGATCTGACAGGGGATGATGGCCAGGGTGAGCGGCAACTTGATGGAAATGGTCGTGCCGCGGCCGATCTCGGAGATGATGTCGACATGGCCGCCCAATTGATCGAGATTGGTCTTGACCACATCCATGCCGACACCGCGACCGGAGACGTCCGTCACCTTGGCGGCCGTGGAAAATCCCGGCAAAAAGATCAGGTTGACCTTTTCCTTCTCCGACATCGCCTTGGCCTGTTCGACCGTCAGCAGCCCTTTATTGGCGGCGCTGGCGGCCAGGGCGTCACCGTCGATGCCCTTGCCGTCGTCGCTGATTTCGATAACGACCTGACCGGCCTCGTGATAGGCCTTGAGGATGACCAGGCCGCTTGGCGACTTGCCGACCTTTTTGCGGTCGGCCGGCATCTCGATGCCGTGGTCGATGGAGTTGCGCACCAGATGGGTGAGCGGATCGTTGATCGCCTCTATAATGGTCTTGTCGAGCTCGACATCCTTGCCGACGATGGTCAGGTCAATCTTTTTATTGAGTTTTTTGGACAGGTCCCTGACCACCCGCGGGAACTTGTTGAAGACGTTGCCGATGGGCTGCATGCGGGTGAGCATGATCGCCTCTTGCAACTCGGAGGTGATCAGATCGATACGTTGGCCGACGGACTCGGCGTTGCGGAAATCGTCCGTCCCGATGGTTTGCAGCAGCTGGTTGCGGCTCAAAACCAATTCTCCGGCCAGCGTCATCAGCGAGTCCAGGAGGCTGACATTGACCCGGATGGAGGTTTCGGCCTTGGCGCCTGATTTTTTAGCTGTATCGCCCGATTTCGAGGGGGGATCGGCAGTGCGGGCTACCGATGCCTGTGCGGCGACAGGTTCCTCTTCGCTCTCTTGATCGTCAGGGTCGACAGGCTCGGCGACCTCCTCCGCATAGACGGTATCCGGCTCATCGGTTGCCGTGGCCTCCGGTTCGACGGGCTCTTCCTCTTGCTCCGCTTCGGCTTGCTCCTCCGCTAGATCTGAAACGGGTTGTTCCTCCTGCGGCTTTTCCACCTTGGCGGGCTTTTTTTTCGCCGCCGGCTTTGCCGGTTTTGCAGGCGGTGCCGCTTTTTTTTCCGGCGGCGCCGACGAGGTGAAGGTGCCGGCGACAATAGCGTTCAAGGGGTCGAGGAGGGGGGTTATGTCGACATCGTTGCTGTTGTGTACATCCTCGATCATGGACTGCAACTTATCGGAGGCCAGTAGCAGCACGTTAACGATTTCCGGATTGGGAACCAGTTTCTTGCTGCGGATCATGCCGAGCACGTTCTCCGCCGCGTGCGACAATTCCTGGATGGCGGTCAGCCCCATGAAACCGGCGCCGCCTTTGATCGAATGGGCGGCTCGGAAGACTTTATTGACCAGTTCCTCATCGATATTCGCTCCCGCCTCCTCGATTGCGAGCAGATCGTTTTCAATATCGGCTAAGTGTTCGAGGGATTCCTCGATAAAACCCTGCAAGATTTCATCATCTTCAAATTCCATATGATAACTCCCAACAATCAGCGTTGTTTGCTCAACTTATTTAATTAATACATACCGATTACCGAATGTACAGCAATTACTGAATGTAAAGGGTATTTCGAGGGAAACCGAGGCTCGGTATCAACAAGAATTTACTGTTGGTTCCGCGAGTAGTGGTGGCCGCCTCGATTACGCGATATCGAGAATGGTGAGCTGGTAGGTAAGGTGATGCCCGGCCAGGGGGTGGTTGTAGTCAACCACAACACTGTCTTCGCCAACCTCCATAACCGTGGCCGGTACCGCGGTCTGCTCGCCGTCCTGATCCACTTTCAGGGAAAGAATCATGCCTGGTTTCGGCTTGACCTTGTCGATAAATTCGCGGCTGGCAATTGTTTGCAACAGGTCTTTGCGTCGGGGACCGTATCCTTCATCGGGAGAGACGCGAACCTTGCGGCTTTGTCCGACAGCCATGCCCAACAGGGAGTTTTCGACAGTCGGCGGCAGCTCGCTTTCTCCGATCTTCACCGCTAGCGGATTCTTTTCATCTCTAGCGGAAAAGACCTCGCCTGAATCGAGTTTTCCTGTGAATATGAGGGTGACAATATCGTTTTTCTCCACGGTCTTCATCGGTGCTTTGCTCCTCTAGTATGTAGATGTTCGGTGGTATCGCTGACACGGTTCCATCGATCGTGAATCTTTTTTTCGAGTTTGCCGAGATATGGGCAAAAATTGCTTTAATCCGTCGTAAACGTTCACCAGCACCCCATCTTCGCATGTTGCGTGGAGCCTTTTGCTTCGCTATCCATACAACATAAGCGTTTTGAGGAGATTGACACGAATTGCGGCAATGAAATGGAATATGGGGCAACGCATCCCTATTGCTTTGAGTATTCGAAAATCCTGGTATCCGAATCATTTCCTCATATAATTTATCTGAGGAGCCGATTTCGCAACGTGGGATTAAACATTTTCAAGTTCATCACCTTGGAGAATGTCGTGGCTCTCCCCGGGAACGGTTGCACTTTCCGCCCATAGCAAGCCGGCACAAGATACAAAAAATAGCAATACTGGTCAACAAACGATAGGTAGCACGCAGGGCCGAAGAAAGAGAAAACAGCTGGCACGCAGGCGCCCCAAACGTTCCCCTAGAGAGGGCAGTGCACGGAATATCTCGGAGTCTCACTCCGTTCGCTTACCGGAGGATAATTTTTTCGAGTTTAACGAAGATATGGGGAAAAAGGGCATAATTCGACAGGCTCCTAGAGAGGGCAGTGTCGAGGGTATTTTGAAAAAAGCTCAGAGTTCTTGACAAATATAGTCGGCCTGCGTAAGTTGGGGGATTCTCATATCCTGCTGTATGTTTACTCTCATAGGGAGGTCTCTGGCCGAGTGAGAGGTCCTCATTTTCGCCTAGGAGTCTGTCGGCTGTTCGCGATGTTTACCGGGCCGCCGCCTCTGTCTGTGCAGTAACATTCGGATTTACTATATAAGCAAAGGATACGCAAATCATGTTGGATTTCAAAAAGTCGCCCGATGGTCTGCTGCCGGCTATCGTTCAGGACCATGCGAGCAGGGAAGTGCTGATGCTGGCCTATATCAACGAGCAATCCTGGGAAAAGACACTGGAGACCGGCAAGGCCCATTACTGGAGCCGTTCCCGGAACGCATTGTGGCAGAAAGGAGAGTCTTCCGGCCATGTCCAGATCATTCACGATATTCTGGTGGACTGCGATGCGGACACTGTCGTGTTTCTGGTCGAGCAGCTCGGCGATGCCGCGTGCCATACCGGCCATCGTTCCTGCTTTTATCGGCGACTGGTTGACGGCGAACTGGTGGTGGAAGGCAAGCGGCTTTTCGACCCAGAAAAAGTATATGGGAAGTAATAACGGAGATTTATAGATGACACAACTCAAGCTCGGCCTCCCCAAGGGGAGTCTTGAAAAAGCGACTATCGCACTTTTTGAAAAGGCGGGCTGGCAGATCAAGCCGGCCGCCCGCAACTATTTTCCCAAGATCGACGATCCGGAACTTGTCTGCTCTATTTGCCGTCCCCAGGAAATGTCGCGCTATGTCGAGAGCGGCATGCTCGATGCCGGCATCACCGGCAAGGACTGGACGATGGAGAATCAGTCGGACGCTGTATTGGTTGGCGACCTCGTCTATTCCAAGGTCAGTCGGAAACCGACCCGTTGGGTCATCGCCGTGGCCGGCGATTCCGAAATCAGAAAACTCGAGGACCTGGAGGGCAAGAAAATCGCGACCGAATTGGTCAATGTGACCCGGCGGTTCTTTTCCGAACGTAAAATCAATGTGGAAATCGAGTTCAGCTGGGGGGCCACCGAGGCCAAGGTGGTGTCCGGTCTGGCCGATGCCATCGTGGAAGTGACCGAAACCGAGAGCACCATTCGCGCCCACGGCCTGCGCATCATCCACGAACTCATGGAGTCCAACACCCAGTTTATCGCCAACAGGCAGGCATGGGACGACCCCTGGAAACGCGAAAAAATCGAAAATATCTTCATGCTGTTGCAGGGAGCGCTGAAGGCGGATCGCATTGTCGGTTTGAAAATGAACGTGGCGGAGGAAAAGCTCGATCAGGTCGTCAACATCCTGCCGAGTCTCAACGCACCGACCATCGCCAACCTCTACCATCAAAAGTGGTATTCCGTGGAGACGGTGGTTTCCGAGGATGTGGTTCGGGATCTGATCCCGAAACTGACGAAAACGGGCGCAGAAGGTATTATCGAATATCCGCTCAATAAAGTCATCTGATAGTGGAACTATGCAATTCCATGACGTCAACTTTTTGCTGAGCGTGCACAATCTCCGGCAGCTGCCGGCGGCCGATTTGCCGGAGATTGCCTTCGCCGGTCGCTCTAACGTGGGGAAGTCGAGCCTTATCAATCGGCTGCTTGGCCGAAAAGCCATGGTGAAGGTGAGCGCCAGGCCGGGCAAGACCCAGGGCCTGAACTACTTTCTCGTTGACGACAAGTTCTATCTGGTCGACCTGCCCGGCTATGGTTTTGCGCGGGTGGGAAAGCAAATGCAGAACACCTGGCAGGATTTGATCAGCCGCTATCTCGAGAACCGGCAGACCCTGAAATGCGTGGTGGTCATCCTCGACATCCGTCACGGCCCCAAGGAGCAGGACAGCCAATTGCTCGGTTGGCTTGGTCGGCAGGGCATCCCCGCTCTTCCCGTTTACACCAAGATCGATAAGCTCTCGGGCAACGAACGGGCGCGCAATGCCAAGTTGCTGGACGCGGGCCATACCCTCTCCCCCAAGAAGAGGATACTGTTTTCCGCGAAAACCGGGGAAGGGCGCGACGAGTTGATCGATGCCTTAGGGAGTTTCTGGTAATTCGTGTTGACCTGACCCGCATCTCTTCGCCGCCTGGCGTTGAGTCGGCCGAATAGTCAGCCGATTTCCATTATCCGAGACTGGAAGGATCTTGCCATGCAGGAATTATCGAAGTCCCAGAGAGCTCGGATCGCCATCCGGACCTTCAAGACCATGGCTGATGCCATGACCCTGCAGGGAGTCTACAAGCCGTCCGGCATGGCCGGGGAAAAGCTGGCGGAGGCCTTGAAGACCCTCAGCCCGGAAATTTACGGCTCCATGCCGGACCCGCGCATCGTCGAACTCAAAGGGTTGGAATATGTGATCGACAGAATGCCGCGCGGCATCGAGAAATGCACCCGCCTCATCCTCACCGCCCAGGAGGATTTTCACGATACCTCTTTTGAAAAGATCGTCCCCTTAAAGCGCAGACGTGTTTCCTACGCCGTTTCCCGCGCGGGAGATGTGCTTTGTCATCACCAGGGGCCTGAGCGAAATCTACGATATCCTCACCCACATCACTTTCCTCAATATCGAGGCCCACAAACTCTATCATCAAGCCTGCAACAAAATCGACGGCACCGCTCAGGAATGGCGGGAGTTGGAGAAGATCGTGCTCGAGCAGAAAACGCTCGAGGGGGGAGAACTCGATCAGGCCATCTGGAATCTCTCCATCATTCTCGGCAGGACCTACAAAGAGACCCATGACACCTATCTTAATTTGAGAAAGAATCAGGAAGAGTGGGGCGGCAACAACGGCCTTTTTCAGATTGTCTATACCATCGGCAAGCGGGTCATCGACGAACAGGTAGAAGGACATGACGAGCTCACCGTCTATTTCACCCCTTCGCTTCTGGAGATGATCGGGCAGCACAAATACACGACGATCTGGGCCCAGTCGCTCAAGGAGAGGTTGTATGAGCTGGGCTTTCAGGATCGGCCGATCCATGTGGTCAGCGCCAACATGCATTCCCTGCGCAACATTCTCTACGGACCGGGAACCTTGAAGAATTGCGGCCTGACGGTTCCCGAGGACTTGTACGAGATGGTGCGATTGATCCGGGATCGGGAAGAAGAGGTAATGAGCTACGGCAAAACCCATGGTCTGATCCACCATGGGGACCGATCGGGGGCCAATGTCGATGTCCATATTATCGATACGCTTCGCATCGATGCGACCACCCTGCATCCGTCCGTACACCTCGACTTCAATTGCATCAAGGAGCACAAGCCGGTTCTCGTGGTGATGGATTACGCTTTTGGCACCCAGGCATTCGAGGTGTTGGACGAATTGCTCTGTCCCTGTTGGATTGAAGACAAGATGATCTCCTTTCGGGTCGACTCCGTGTCGATCATGGGCAAGGCGGGTATCCTCTCGGGAAAGAAGGGGGATATCATGCTGGCCACGGCACATGTCATGGAGGGCACGCCGCATAATTATATAGTGAAGAACGATCTTTCGGTGAGCGATTTCGAGGGTGGCATCGATGTGTACAGCGGTCCCATGGTGACGGTTCTCGGCACATCGCTGCAGAATCGCGACGTGCTGGAACGCTTCCATACCTCGAGCTGGAAAGCGATCGGGCTGGAGATGGAGGGAGGGCACTACCAGCGGGCCATCAATGCCGCCATCATCCAGGGCCACATCTCTTCCGAGATGAAAACCCGTTACGCCTACTATGGCTCCGACAATCCGCTCATCAGCGGCCAGACCCTCGCCTCCGGGCCGATGGGCGAGGAGGGGATTGTTCCTACCTATATGATTTCCAAGGTCATCCTGCAGAAAATTCTTAGCTGCGACGACGAGTAGCCGGTGGCGCCATGAGGAAATACCTGGTCAACGTCAGTCCCTGGATTCTGGGAGCCGCCTGCGGTTTGCTGGCGATCATAATCGGTGTTTTCGCGGTGAACAATTACAGTCGCGAAAAGCGGATCATGACCGAGAGCCTGCTGCAGAAAGCGCTTGCGGTGGTCCATTTCGTAGATACCGGTGTGCGGCTCTCGCTCAGGGCCTATCTGCAGAACAGCGAATCGAATACCTTCGACTGGGTGGCCCACGTGCAGCGGGTGCTCGACCAGATTCAGGAAATCCCCGATGTCCGCTTTGTCGAATTGATTGATGCCGATGGCAAGATTCTGGCAAGCAGCGACCTGGAAAAGGTTGGAACCACGATCGATAAGGGGACCAGACAATTCATAGAGCAGGGCAAAGGTAAGGACGCGGTCTACAGAACATATCGGCGCACCGATGATGAAAAGAACAGTTTCCAGCTGGCGCGTACCTATTCGCCGCGGCTCCTGCGACGCGGACCGCCTCCGCAAATAGGTGGAACGGCCGTTCCGCCCAGGGGAAATTATTTGCGCGGGGGACAGGGGTGGTTTCGACGGTACCAGCAAAAAATCCAGCAGCTGCAGGGAAAGGATTTCTCCCTGCTCGTCGAACTCGACCTGACGCGGTTCGAACATGCGGTGAGGGGCCAGTTGTTGCAGATTGTCATCCTCTCGGTGGTCTTGCTGCTGGTCGGAGTCGGCGGCTGGCTGTCGCTGCTCACCGTGCAGGGGTTCAAGGGGACGCAGAGCCGGCTGCGACAGATCCGTGCTTTCAATGACATGTTGGTCGAGTCGTTGCCGGTTGGCCTCATTGCCACAAATGCCGACCGCACGATCCGGTTGGTCAATGCCGCCGCCGAGAAAATTGTTGGTGTATCGGCCGTGGCCATGGTGGCCAAACCGCCATCCCAGGTGCTGCCGAGGGAACTGGCCGATTTTTTCATGGCAGCGCAGCAGAGCGTCAATCAACCGTTGACCGGGGAGAGTGTGGTCAAGTTCAACGGAGAGAAAACACGTACGTTGCTGTTGACCGTGTTACCGGTAGGCGGAGGCGAAGAAGAATCGGTGGGCGATGTGATGTTGCTCCAGGACATGAGTGAACTCAGACAGCTCGAGTCGGAACTGCGCCGCAACGAGCGGCTGGCTGCTCTCGGGAAGATGGCGGCGGGGGTGGCGCATGAGCTGCGCAATCCACTCAGTTCGATCAAGGGCTTGGCGGTGCTGTTAAAACGACGGCTGGAAGACGATACGGAAGGCGTAGAGACTGCCGATGTTCTGGTGCATGAGGTGGAGCGGCTTAATAGGAGCATCAGCGAACTGCTCGATTACGCCAAGCCGGAGCAGATGGAGAAGGCGAAGATATCTCTAAAAGATACGGTTGAGAAGGCGCTGACCCTGGTCCGCGTCGATACGGATGCTCTGGGTATACGGGTGGTGACGGACTACGCATTGGACCAGGATCAGGTATGGGCCGATGAGGACCGGATGAACCAGGTCTTCCTCAACATCCTGCTCAACGCCATGCAGGCGACGGGAAGAGGCGGCACCATCACAATTCGCCTTTTTTGCGAGGGTGACGCCTTATGTTGCGCTTTCACCGACAGCGGCGTGGGCATTGCCGAAGAAAATCTTACCCGGGTGTTCGATCCCTATTTCACCACTAAGAGCGACGGTACCGGTCTCGGCCTGGCCCTTTCCGCCAAAATTGTCGAGGAGCATGGCGGCGCCATTTCCCTGGAAAGCATCTGCGGCGAGGGGACGACGGTAACCGTCAGGCTGCCGGTGGAGCAGGGCTGATACTTGTGCCAGGAGCACTTTTTCTGATGGACCGAGGCCCCAGTGGTTTTCGGTTGAATTTGAACCGGAGAAAATGAGATGAAAGTGGTTCAGTTTATGGCTTCCGAAGGGTATGGCGGGGCTGAAAAGGTCTTTGTCGAGTTGACCAACGCCCTGGCCGCGCGGCATGAGGTTGTGGCGCTGGTGTTGCGCGCTTGCCCTTTCAGACAGCGTTTTTCCGATTCGGTGCAACTGATCGCTCTGCGATCCAATCCGACCAGGCACAACCCCATCCTCCATGCCGAGCTCTATCTCCTGTTGCGGCGGTTGCGACCCGATATTGTCCACACCCATGCCGCGAAAGGCGCTGAATTGGTTCGTCTGGTCAACCGGTTTCTCGGGCTCAAGCATCTGGCAACCAAGCACAACGATCGTAAAGGGCGGATATTCAACTCTCTTGACTGGGTCAGCACTGTTTCGGAAAAAGGCAAGCAATCCGTCAAACCCAAAAAAAATGCTACGGTGCGGGTTATTTACAACGGTGTAGTCGAGCAGAGCGTTGCCGGAAGATCACCGGCCGATGTCTTCACCATGCTGGCGGTGGGCAGGCTCGATGCGATAAAGGGCTTCGACCTCTTGATCCGACAGGTGGCCCAACTGGAGTTTGCCTTCCGGCTGCTGATCGTGGGTGAGGGGCCGGAACGCGATGCCCTGCTGCGGCTCGTCGAATCCCTTGGTCTCACGGAGAAGGTTCAGCTGCTTGGCTTTCGCGACGATATCGCCCAACTGATGCACGATTGCCATCTGGTGGTGATCTCCTCGCATCAGGAGGGCGGACCCAAGGTGATGCTCGAGGCCCTTTTCTACGCGCCAACCCTCATTGCCACGCCGGTCGGTGCGGTGCCGGAAGTGCTGCCGCCGCAGTTTCAGGCGCCTCATCGGCGAGCTGGCGCCGGCCATTACCCGAATTCACCACGACTATTGCGAGTATGTGACCGAATTTTCGAAGTTACGTGAGAAAAAAAAGGATGACTTCCTGTTTCCGAAGATCGTGGGGCAGTACGAAAGGTATTACCGAGCGGTGCTGGCCGGCGATAGGGGGTGAGCCGAGCTTGCGGCGAGAGAGATCAGCGCCGGTTCCACCCGGTCATTACCTATCTCTCTATCCTTTAAGAGGAGCCAATCTCGATTTCCGGTTGCGCGAGACGAAATAGAGGGCTGACATGAAAGCGTAGAAATGGCTCTGATGGGAGTCGAAGAGAAACGAGTTCATCGTGCACCCTGCCGCCATGGCCAGGACAATCCCCTGCACGAGGTATTTTTGCCGTAGGTTCATTCGATTTGCCAGAACGAGCTGGCAGATGAGAAGGGCAATAAAGACCAGGAGACCGAAAACGCCGATCTGTTCACCGATAAAGAGGTACTCGTTATGCGGGTTATCGGTCGGCTCGGTTTTTCTGTTTTTGATTAGTTTGCTCTGCAGGTCGCTAAAGGATCCGGTTCCGTGACCGAAGACCGGCGCCGTCTCGATGAGTTCCACGCTGTTGTAATACCAGTCGAATCGTTGACCCAGTGAGGTTCGTGATTTTTCGGGGTGGTAGTGCTCGATTTCAGAGATGGCCGCCGTGGTGCGGGATTTGAGGTTGGGGCTGGAATAGTAGGTGGCTGCCAGCGCCGCGCAGAGCACCAGCAGGCCGATCAGGGCATTTTTCGGCGAGAGACGCTGGAAAATGGTGAGCAGGACCAGGAGGAAGAAAATGATCATGCCGGTTCGACCGGGATTGATATAGTAGATGTTGACGACGGTCAGCACCAGGATGCCCAGCCAGAAGTAGCGATAGTGTTTCGAGTCGATGGCGCGCTGCAGCGACCAGAATCCAAGCAGCGCCATGAAATAGCTGTGAGTGATGTGAAACAGTATGGAGTTGCCGTATTTCACCGAAGGAATAAGGGAGAAATACATGGCATAGGAGACCAGCATGAGAATGATGCTGCCGGTGACAAAGCTGTTTTCGGCCTTGGCGATATACTCGTCGTTTCCCTCGAGCAGAGCGATTACGGCGGCGATAAAGAGTAGGCCCCTGTATTTGGTCAGTGTCTGCACCGCTTCCCTGAACGGGACGGGCGTATAGAGCAAACCGAGAGCAAAGAGCAGAAAAAGCAGTGAGGAAAGAAAGACCACCGGATTGCGGAGTATCAGGCGTGGATAGTCGAGCACCCTGCCCGAGCCGATCCAGAAGACGAGGGTGAGAACGGCGAACAGCCCCATGAGCGAGGTGGAGAGAGGGATAAAGAAACAGGTTGCCAGTATCGATACCAGACCTGCATTGATGAGCCTGTCTCGGAAACTCTTTTTCTGCCTCATGGTGCTGTGATCATTCCTTGTCGTTGTAGGGCCTGCGCTTTGATGGTATCAGGCTGAAGATCGTGCCAAAACGTGGTGCTGGTGAACGCTTAGGTATCACTTATATTGCATGTTGTAAAGCAGTTCATACTCCCCATGGAGTTGCAATAGCTCGTCATGGGTTCCCTGCTCGACAATCCGGCCGTCTTTGACGACGATGATCCGGTCGCAGTTCTTGATGGTCGAAAGTCGGTGGGCGATAACGAAGGTGGTCTTGTCCTTCATCAGGTTTTCAAGCGCTTTTTGAACTTCCCGTTCCGATTCGGTATCCAGAGCCGACGTCGCTTCATCGAGGATCAGGACCGGGGCGTTTTTCAGGATTGCCCGGGCGATGGAAATGCGCTGCCGTTCGCCGCCGGAGAGCCGGGCGCCGCCCTCGCCGATGATCGTCTCGAAACCATTGGGCAGATTCTCCACGAATTCCAGGGCATGGGCCGCGGAAGCCGCATTTCTGATTTCCTCCTGCGAGGCGTTCAGATCGCCGTAAGCGATATTGTTTTTGACCGTGTCGTTGAAGAGAATGGTCTGTTGGGTGACCATGGCGATCTGGTTGCGCAGCGAGTTGAGGGTGACCTCGCGGATGTCGCAGCCGTCGATGCGGATTGCGCCCTGTTTGATGTCGAGAAATCGCGGAATGAGGTTGGTTAAGGTCGTCTTGCCGCCGCCGCTGGTGCCGACGATGGCCAGGGCCTGGCCGGCCGGCACGGTGAGGGAAATATCCTTGAGCACCGGCCCCTCGTTGTCATAGCTGAAATTGATGCGGTCGAATTCGATCTCGCGCTGAAAAGGCGGCAACTCCTTGGCGTCCTTGCAGTCGGTGATCTCGGGTTCTACGTCGAGCAAGGCAAAGACCCTGGCGGCGGCGGCCATGCCTTGCTGGATGGCCGGGTTAATCTTGCTGATGCCTTTTACCGGATCATAGGCTGCGATGAGTGCGGTGACGAAAGCGAAAAAGGTCCCAGCACTGATATTGTTCTCGATGACCTCCTTGCCGAATGACCAGACCACGGCGGCAATGGCAAGACCGCCGATAAATTCCATGATTGGCGAATTGATGGCGCGATAACGAGTATCCTGAAGGATGATGGAGAATAAGGTGTTGACCTGATCGCGAAACCTGCTGCCTTCGTATTTCTCCATGCAGAAGGCCTTGATGATGCGGTTGCCGGTGATGGTTTCATATAACCTGTCCGAGACCTTGGCGGTTTCTTCCTGGGTCTTGGTGCTGAGCCGCCGGAATATCCGGCCGAATTTGACGATGGGGTAGGCGGCGACCGGCAAAATGATAAAGGAGATCATCGCCTGTTTCCAGGCCAGGAAAAAGACCAGACCCAAGAGAGCGATGATGGTGAAAAAATCTCTGATAATACCGACGATGGCTGTGGAAACCGCCTGTTGCATTAGGGTGACGTCGGAGATGACGCGCGAGATGAGGGTGCCGGTCGCGTATTCGTGGAAGAAGGAAAGCGGCTGGATATGGATGTGATTGAAAATATCGATGCGCAGGTCGCGGATGACCGATTGGCCGATCTTCTCTAGTATATAGGTGTAAATGTAAGTCGATACCGACTTGACCAAGAATATCAGTACAATGGCAAGCGGCAGGAGCGCCAGGGCAAGAGGTTTTTGTTGATGAAAATCTTATCGACAACCGGTTTTAAGATCCATGCCTGCAGGGCGGTGCAGATGGAGAGGATGATCATGGCGACAATCGCTACGCTGAACAGGGAGCGAAATGGTTGGAGTATCCGGTAAAGCCGTCGCAGGATTTCTTTATCTTGATGTGTCATTTGAGAAGTCGATGATGCAGTTGGTAGGCTCTGACTGGCTCCTAGACAACCTCGGTGAGAAGTTGCTCCGGGCCGCCATTTTAATAAACAAGGGGAGGGTAGGCACGCCGTTTGTGCCCACCGCTGGCTAGTCTCCGATAAAAATGTCGCGGAGATGTCTTCTTACTTTCGGATAACCCGTCTTGCTCCAGAGCCGGTGGAAGAGGCTGAACCACTGTTCCGGGTAGCGGCGGATGAACGGTTCGTAAAGGGCGATGCTGCGGGCGGTGATATCCTTGATGTTTTCTTCGCTGATCTCACCATATTCGGGTAGGTCGACGGTGTCGAAATCTATACAGAGCTTGCCGTCCTTCATATAATAGACGCTGGTTAAAATCGGGGCGCCGGTACGAAGATGCAGCACGGCGGTACCTTTGGCGCATTTAAGCGGTCTATTGAAAAACATCACATCCGTGCCCCGGCTGGTATAACTCTGATCGAGGCTGACGATGAGTATCCGGTTGTCCCGCAGGGCTTCTTCGAATGCCTGCATGCCGGCATGGCTGTGCAGATGGCGCAGGCTATCGCCGTAGCGATTGCGCTGGCGCAGGAAAAAGGCGTCCGAGTAGGGGTTGCTCTGTTTCTGATAGATAAGGGTGGTGGGGAGACCCTTGAGGTTGAACCAGGCGAAGTAGGCCTCGAACCAGCAGCCGTGATAGGTGGTGAGGATGACGCCTTTGCCCTGGGCCAGGGCGCGTTCGAGTTTTTCCAGCCCCCGTATCTCGGTATTGGCGACGAGCTCCATCAGCCGCTTGCGGTGCAGGATGAAAATCAGGCCGAAAGTGCGGGCAAACTGCAGGTAGGTGCGGCGCAGAAGGCGCATTTTGCCGGCTGTCTCCATCTCCGGAAACACCGTGGAGAGGTTCTGATGGGCGACATCGAGCCTGAAGGGGAAAAGAATCCAGGCAAGACGGCCCAGCAACCCGGAAAACCAGAGAATCGCCGGCACCGGAAGCAGATTGATCAGCAGGATAAGCGTGCGGAGGATCCCGTATTCGATTTTGTATTTAGTTGACATCGCGTTAAAATCGATTGTGAAGGCGCGTCGGTTGCGCCTCCCTTTCGAATTTGGAGGTTGCAAAAAGCGCAAAACATGTGAATATACCTCTGCTTTACAATTAGGCAATGAAAAAGTTCGGTAAGCCATCAAAGCCAGTGACCCAGGGGAACTTTTACGAGCAGGGGAAGTTTCGTATCGGAGTCAATCGGGTCCTCGCGGACATCCAGTTGATCACTTGCATGGCTGATCATTCTGGTGGTCAATGCCCATCTCAACGCGACAGTCTGGTCATAAGCCCTTAGGGGGTACCATGAACGTATATTCTATACCACGAGCCGGAAGTTGAGGATATTGTGTTCTACCAGGGATAGTAAATCGTGTTCTCTGCAGTAACAAGCGCTGGGGAATGCGTCCCAAGGGAGAAGTAAAAAAAAGAGAGTGAGAGAATGAAGAGTGATAATAAGCGGGTGGCGGTAACCGGAGGGGGGGGATTTCTTGGCTCGCATCTTTGTCGTCGTTTGCTGACCGAGGGCTGTGAGGTTATTTGCGTTGACAATTTTTTTACAGGAACAAAACGAAATATTATACCTTTGTTGAAAAATCCATATTTCGAATTGATAAGGCATGACATAACATTTCCGCTCTACCTGGAAGTAGATGAAATATACAACCTGGCGTGTCCTGCTTCTCCTATTCATTATCAGCATGACCCGGTGCAGACCACTAAGACCTCTGTGCATGGGGCAATTAACATGTTAGGGCTTGCCAAGCGAATAGGGGCAAAAATTTTTCAAGCTTCTACCAGTGAAGTTTATGGTGATCCAAATGTTCATCCCCAAACCGAGCAGTATTGGGGGCATGTCAATCCCATCGGTAGAAGGTCATGCTACGATGAAGGAAAGCGGTGTGCGGAAACGCTTTTTTTTGATTATAATCGCCAACACAATTTAATCATTAAGGTTGCAAGGATTTTCAATACGTACGGACCCTATATGCATCCTAATGACGGGAGGGTCATTTCTAATTTTATCGTTCAGGCTTTGCGAGGCGAACCTATCACGGTTTATGGAAAAGGAAGTCAGACCCGATCATTTTGTTATGTGGACGATCTGATCGATGGATTCCTTTTACTTATGAGATCTCCGGATGACTTCATTGGGCCTGTCAACCTTGGTAATCCGCGAGAATTTTCAATCTTAGAAATTGCAGAAAAAATTATCAAAATGACCGGTTCGAAATCAAAAATTAAATTTGAACCTTTGCCCTCCGATGACCCAAAACAACGACAACCAAATATAGCATTGGCAAAAGACATTCTGGGCTGGGAACCTAAGATAACTCTGGAGGAAGGTTTGATCCAACAATCAAGTATTTTTCCGAGCTTATAAGGGTATAGAAAAGATCCTTGCATTATTCAACAAAAACAGCTACATAAATGTAAATAATCTCTATAATGGATAAATGCCCCTCACAAGAGAATTCAATCCAAAACGGAGGCATTATGCATCACAAGAATTTCAAGCTTATCGTATTGCTTTTCTGTTGATAACAATGTGTGGAGCACATAAAAAAATCTGTCGCTAACCCAACACATTTGCCAATGTTTGGAGAAATGATGGTCGCTCAATAAATTGGATATATAACTGTTATTACTGAGTATACGTTAATTATATATCCGTTTGCTCGAATCTATTGTTGCTGATGTGCAGTTGCCGACAAATTAGAGGCGGCTACCTGCAAAATAGGTCAAAATACCCATCAAACCACTCGGCTGTAACGCACATTAGGCTACGGCATAATCGATCGACGAAAAATAACTATGATAACAATATTCGGTTGGATTTTCGTATCTACTTAAATTTAAATATTATTTTGACTTCAATGTATGCAATACTTTATCAGTGGAAGTACAGATACACAGCATTCGAGCCAGTAAATGCCTATTAACAGACTGAAATAATGGAATATCTTGCCGTATAACATGATAATGTATGGCATTTGCTTTTTGCTATCAAACTGTTATTACAGGTATTTTTATAAATCCAACCTAAAATTGTGATCATAGTGTTGGCCTTTTTGGTAGATCAGATCCTGCGGTTATGTTGTCCACTGTTTAAAACCGCCTGGAGGCGATACAAGACCAAACGATCACTCTGGGAAAAAGTCCGTAGCAAATTTCATGAATTCCAAATTGAAAGTATGGAGGATTTATATCGGTCCCTTTTGGAATATAATCCGAACCCGCTTCGTTAGTAGAAGCAAAATCGACAGTATGTCAAAGGTCGGGCCCTTGTTTGAAAATAAAGACAAGGACGAATGGGTTATTTCATCCAAAATATGCCAAAAATACTTCAAAGTTGTACTGACCTCGCAGACCAGAAGGGAAAAGCTACATCGAACTGCTTGGATTTCCAGCAAATGTGACAAAATCGGCACGAAAAGCTATTAATGATGGCATTTCACGGTTGGCCGGGAATGGCTGGGTGTCTTGAAGAAGTGAATTTTTATCCCCGAGGTAGTTTAACAACTGGAATCACATCTGCATGACTTGCTTTTTACGAGCATGATCAATCCGCGATTATATGAGACTGTTAAATAAATTAAAGAAGCCCTGGTATTCGGCAATCTCTGTTTATTGCCGAATAAAGGGGATTACCGTCGGAAAGAAATGTCGGATAAGCCTTACTAGTTCGATTTCAGGTAAAGTAATTCTTGCTGACAATGTTACTATTGCCAGAGGCGTGGTTCTCAATGGCAATATTAGCATTGACGAGTATTCATACATTGCTGATTATGCACAAATATCGACTATGCCGAACGGCAAAATAACAATCGGAAAAAATGTTTTGATAAACAGGTTCAACGTAATTGGGAGTGGTGCCAAACTTTCGATTGGCGACAATTGCCTTTTTGCCTCCGGGGTTAAAATCACCAACGGCACACATAAATATGACCTGCCCCCTAGTATAGTGATCAAAGAATCCGGCTACGAGTTTGAAGAAATGACTATAGGGGAGAATAGTTGGCTAGGTTTTGATGTCTGCGTGATTAAGGGAGGCAATATCGGGGATAACTGTATAATCGGAACTAAATCACTGGTAAACTCAGACATTGCATCAAACTCGATCGCCTTTGGAGTACCAGCAAGAAAAAGATCTGAACGAGCCCTCCAATGATGAAAGTAATTAAAGTAGCGTAAATCCATGAACCCCAAAAAATCAAGTTTAACTGTTCTTGTCACCGGCGCCGACGGTTTTATCGGCTCACACTTGACCGAAGCTTTAGTCCGCGGCGGGTATAATGTTCGGGCTTTTGTGCTTTATAACTCATTCAATTCATGGGGGTGGCTGGATCATGTTGCTCCCGATGCTAAAGGTCAGTTTGATGTGTTTGCGGGTGATATCCGCGATCCTCATGGGGTGAAGGAGGCGATGAAGGGTTGTGATGCCGTCCTGCACTTAGCTGCCCTCATTGCAATTCCATATTCTTATCATTCGCCCGACACCTATATCGACACCAATATCAAAGGAACGCTAAACATTTTGCAGGCGGCGCGGGAATTGGGTGTTAAAAGAGTGGTTCATACCTCGACTAGCGAGGTTTATGGTACGGCTCGTTTTGTCCCTATCACTGAAGAACACCCCTTGCAGGGGCAGTCTCCATATTCGGCGACCAAGATTGCCGCTGATCAGTTGGCCTATTCTTTTTATGCGTCATTCAATTTACCAGTGGTAATTGTTCGTCCTTTCAATACTTATGGACCACGCCAGTCTGCCCGTGCTGTTATTCCGACGATTATAACCCAGATTGCCAATGGCCGACGTCAGATTAAACTTGGAACAACCTCGCCTACAAGGGATTTTAATTTTGTCCAGGACACGGTAGCAGGCTTCGTCGCCGTTTTGAAATCCGATCAGGGGCTGGGCGAGGTGGTTAACTTTGGAAGTAATTTCGAGATTACTATCGGGGATACGGCTCAGTTGATTGCTGAAGCAATGAATACCGAAATCGAGATCGTCACGGACGAAGCCCGTTTCCGCCCTGAAAATTCAGAGGTGGAACGTTTGTGGGCCGAGAATGCGAAAGCCAAAAACCTTTTTGGGTGGCAACCTCGCTATGGCGGTCGAGATGGATTCAAGCGCGGATTGGCTGAAACCGCTGAATGGTTCGTGCAACCCGATAACTTACGTGGCTATAAGGCGGATATATATAATGTCTAGGCGTGCCGTAATTCTTGCTGGTGGCAAAGGAACCCGATTGCGCCCGTATACCGTGGTGTTGCCCAAACCACTAATGCCAATTGGTGAATTTTCTATATTGGAAGTGATTATCCGTCAACTCGTCCAGTGTGGTTTTGATCATATTACATTAGCGGTGAACCATCAGGCTGAGATCATCAAAGCATTCTTTCAGGACGGGGCAAAATGGGGAATCAAGATTGACTATTCTCTTGAAGATAAGCCACTCAGTACCATGGCGCCATTGCGTCTGATTAAAGGTCTTCCTGAAAATTTCTTGGTTATGAATGGTGACGTTCTGACTGACCTTAATTTTTCGCTTTTTTATGACGAGCACGTCCGCAAGAATAATATTTTTACCATTTCCGCTTACATGCGCGAACAGAAGGTTGACTACGGAGTGCTGGAGGTTGATGCAGGTAATCGTTTGACAGGCTTTAGAGAAAGCCCAGTACGAATACCGTGTTAGTATGGGCGTGTATATGGCAAGTCGTCGCATTATTGATTTTATTCCGGAAGGTAAAAGTTACGGTTTTGAATAATTTAATGCTCGATCTTCTTTGCGCAGGCGAACCGGCCAAAGCGACAATTTTTTGACGGTTATTGGCTGGATATAGGCAGACCTGATGACTTATATTGAGGCTATCGAAGAATTTGAGCAAATGAAGTCGAGGTTTTTGAGTGAGTAAAATACTGGTCACTGGTGCGAGTGGGTTCATCGGTAGAGCGCTTGTGTTCAGGCTGAGAGTCCATGGATGGGATGTGGAACCGTTAGATTCTGTGTTGGTGACATTACCAGCAGGGAAACTCTGGAAAACTATGCGCAGGAAGATCTTGCATATGTATTCCATTTGGCGGGTAAAACCTTTGTGCCAGATAGCTGGGAAGACCCTCAGTCGTTTTGTCAGACAAATGTGTTGGGGACTGTAAATGTACTAGAGTTTTGCAAAAAAAAACGTATTCCCATGACATACGTCAGTGCATATGTTTATGGCCACTCCGATACACTGCCCATTCGTGAAAATAGTCCAATTCAGCCTAGCAATCCCTATGCTCTTACAAAAAGGCTTGCCGAAAAAGCATGCGAGTTTTATGCAAGCGCATATAATCTGCCGGTAATCACGATTCGCCCTTTTAATGTCTATGGTATTGGTCAGGCGAAAAAATTTTTGATTCCAGAGATAATAAGTCAAGTGTTGGCTGATAGGAAAGAAATTGCTGTGAAGGATTTGACACCAAGGCGGGATTATGTATATCTGGACGATTTGGTGACTGCGCTGATGGCTACGCTTGAAAAGGCGGAAGGATATCATGTTTATAATGTTGGCTCTGGGGTTTCTTTGAGTGTGCATGAGGTTGTCGATATTATTCAGGATGTTGCGGGAACACAAAAGGAAATAGTATGTGACAATATGGTCCGCACCAATGAATTGATGGATGTTGTTGCGGATATTTCGAAGGCTAGGTGCGAACTGGGTTGGTATCCAGAAATTTCTTTTCATGAAGGAATAGAAAATATCATTCGTTCGGAGCGGGTGAAGAGGTGCAAATGAGAAAGCGTAACGTACCCATTAACAAGGGTAACTATTCGATGGATACTGAGGAAAGAGAGGCCTTTTTTGAGCAGTGTCGTGGTGATGGTTGGGAGTGGGATTACGCCGACTATCGGCTTAAATGGACTGAGTATGCGAAACAGCAGCAAGTATCAGAATATCCTTTGCTGGTTGATATTGAATTGTCGTCGGTATGCAATCTTTCTTGTCCAATGTGCTACACCATTACCGATGAATTCAAACGGCACGTCAATGTCACTCTGATGGATTGGGAGTTGTATAAGAAAATCATTGACGAGATTGGCTTCGAGGTGCCGGCGATTCGCTTGAGTTTGCGCGGGGAAGCAATGCTGCACCCTAAATTTGTTGAAGCGATCAGGTACGCAAAGGAGCACGGTATTAAGGAGGTGTCCACACTGACAAACGGCAGTAAGTTGACGCAGCCCTATTTTCAGAAAATGGTGGACGCTGGAATAGACTGGATAACGATCTCGGTTGATGGTATAGGAAAAACTTACGAGCGCGTTCGTAAGCCGTTGAAATTTGATGATCTGCTCAATAAAATAAAGGCTATCAAGCAGTTCAAGGAAGAACAGAAGCTGAAGCGTCCGGTTATCAAGGTGCAGGGTATATGGCCGGCGATTGTCGAAAGCGGCCTTGATGCCTACTACAACACTTTTGCTCCCAATAGCGATTTGGTGGCCTTTAATCCGCTGATTGATTACTTAACCAACGATACTAACATTGAATATCTTGACGAATTTACCTGTCCGCAACAGTACCAGCGGCTTGTGATAGGAGCTGACGGGTTGGTTATGAAGTGTTCGAACGATGAGGAAAATTGTGAAGTGATCGGTGATATCAAACAAGAAACCGTTTATCAGGTGTGGCATGGCGAAAAGATGCAGGCAGTGCGCAACATGCACCTACAGCCTCTTGGTTTCATGCAAAGTGAGGTTTGTAGAAGATGCTATTTGCCCAGGAAAACAGAGGATGTAGAGGCCCAGGTTGGGGATCGACTTTCATTGTGCAGAACTATGTTAATCGCATTCAACTGATAGGTAGATGATGTGAGCGGACAAACTGATCGAGCCTCTTATCGGAATCGAGGTGGCTTGCTACAGCGACTGCTGTCAGCCTATAAAACGAAACGATATTTGACCAAAGCAGTGGAAGCGGAATAGTTATTAAACACAATTCCGAATTTTGGTTGACTGATAATGCCGTGCTGGAAGTGGGCGATGGCTGCACCATCCAGAATTTCGCATTTTTCAACGCACAAAACCTAATCCGAAGGTTTATATCGGCAATAATACAGTGATAGGACGTCATTCGATGATTACGGCCAAAAATATGATAAGCCTTGGGGATAACGTCTTGATCGGAGCGCATGTACAGCTTATTGACCACAACCACGGAATAAAAATTGATGAAACTATTCGTAATCAAACGGCGGAGATTGGCGAAGTTGTGATAGGGAATGATGTATGGATTGGCGCAGGTGCCAAAATATTAATGAATAGCCATATTGGTGATGGAGCTGTCATTGGTGCAAATGCTGTAGTGACGGGAGATATACCTGGGGATGCTATAGCCGTTGGTATCCCCGCCCGTGTAATTAAGTACAGGAAGTAACTTGATGTTTAAAAACTATTCAAGAGATCGATGCTACATCATTGCTGAGATCGGCGGCAACTTTATATCATTTGATGAAGCCAAACGTATGATCGATGCCGCGCATGATTGTAGTGTTGATGCGGTGAAGCTGCAGACGTACCGCGCTGACACTATTTCCAGCAAAGAGGCAATCTTTGACATGGAGAACACTGGGATTATCTCGCAGCGCGAATTGTTCAAAAAATATGAAGTTGGCAAGGAGCTGCATAGAGAAGTCTTCACCTACGCTCAAAGTCTTGGCTTGGACTGGTTCTCGACCCCCTCTCACGAGAGTGATGTTGACTTACTCGAAGAACTTAACGTAGGTGCTCATAAAATAGGCTCGGATGACACCGCTAACCTTCCTTTCCTGCGTTACGTCGCGCGCACCGGCAAGCCGGTATTGCTATCGACAGGCATGTCGACCATGTCAGAGGTGCATGAGGCTGTTGATACGATTTTAGCCGAGGGCAACCAGCAGTTGATTCTTTTGCATGCCATTACTAGTTATCCTACCCACCCGGAGCACGTTAATCTGGGTGCGATGGAAGCGATGATTCGAGAGTTTCCTGGGCTTGACGTGGGCTACTCTGATCATACGCTTTCACCGGCGGCGTGCTTGTGTGCTGTTGCCATGGGCGCACGGGTGATTGAGCGGCATTTTACCTATGATAAAAATGCCGATGGGCCTGATCATATGTTGTCGGCAGATCCGCGGGAGATGAAATGGCTGGTCGATGCTGTGCGCACTTTTGAAGTGATGCGTGGTTCGGGCGTAAAATGCCCCGCTAACAGCGAAAAGAGAACCCGTCTCAACAATTGTAAAAGTATCATCGTTGCTCGAGAGATGAAGGCGGGCGAACGTATAACACGAAATGACATTGCTGTTAAACGCCCTGGTTTTGGAATTCAGCCGAAATTTTTCGATCAGGTTATTGGTCGTTGTTTAGCCGAAGGTAAGAAAATGGACAGTGTACTTCAATGGGACGACTTGGCATGAGTTGTTTGGGGTTGGTTCTTCAGGCAAGGATGGGGTCGACACGGTTGCCCGGTAAAGTACTGTTGCCGATTGCTGGTCGGCCGCTACTTGATCATATAGTAGACAGGTTGATTGGGCTACGCGCTGAAGGACAACTGGTTATCGCCACCAGCACCGAGATAAGGGATGATGTGATTGAAGAGTATTGCAAAAGGCGTGGTGTGTTATGCTTTCGCGGCAGCGAGGCCGACGTGCTGGCCCGCTATTTTTATTGTGCAGAGTCTTATGGTTTTGATCATATCGTCCGTCTCACTGGAGATAACCCATTTGTTGATGTGGATGAGCTTGACCGCTTGATCACTCTTCATCTAGAAAGCAATAATGATTTCACCCAATCTTTTTCCGCCCTTCCGGTTGGGGTTGGTGCCGAGATATTCACCTTTGCGGCTTTGGAGAGGAGTTATCGAGAAGGACATGAGCCCCACCATAGAGAACATGTTGATGATATATTTTGGAGCATCCGGAAATTTTTAAATCCGGCGCACTTGAGATAGCTTTCGCTAAACATCGCCCTGAAATCCGCCTCACCGTCGATACCAAGGAAGATTATCGTCTGGCTTGTCGTTTGGCGGAGTCGGCCAACGGAAAGGGGTTAAGAACTGAAGAGATGATCACGTTTTGTTTGCGATCTGTATAGAGAGTTCCCACGCACGTGGCATGGGGCATCTTTTTCGTGCCATTAACCTAGCCGCGGCACTGGGACATCGTTGGGACACCCCGGTAATTTTAGTGAACGAACATGCGCCGTCTATTTCAGTGCTTGAGCGCCATGGGTTGCGTTACCGTGTAGTCGATCTTGAGGACCATGTGACCAACTGGGAGTGGCGGACGATTGATGAGTGTGGCGTATCTATCTGGATAAACGATCGTCTTGATACTGACGCACGACATGCCCGCCGGGTAAAGGCTTCTGGTATTCCGTTGGTCACCTTTGACGATCATGGCGATGGCTCAGAGTTTGCGGATCTTCATGTCGCGGCGTTGTCCTTTGATGAACGACAGCACCTTGGAGGACGGCAGGTACTCTGCGGGGTAGAGTATTTGATCCTCAATCAGGATATTGGACACTATCGGCGGTTACGTTCAAAGCTTGGCAGCATCGTGGTCAATCTTGGTGGCAGCGATACCTATGGTGTCACCGTACGCGTTGTTCAGGCGTTGGCTGTCCGTGGTCGTTCAGCAACTGTTGTGGTCGGCCCTTCTTTTGAGCACCACAAGGAGTTGCAAAAGGTGATGACAGGTACGTTCGAGGTCAAGTGCGGCGTGCCTTCTTTGGTTGAAGAGTTCAGTCACCACGATCTGGCGATTACTGGGGGTGGGATAACACCCTTCGAGGCCAATGCCGCCGGACTACCCGTGATCGTCATTGCCAACGAATCTTTCGAAATCCCTGTAGGCGAAAAACTCGCGAATCTTGGCGGAGCACGCTTTGCTGGTTTTCATACGGATTTCGATGAGCGGATATTTGATGAGGAGTTGCCGATCACACAGATGAGTAAGCTGGCGATGGAGCATATTGGACTTGGCGGTAGCCAAGCGGTAGTGGCGGCAATTTCGGAGTTACTTAACGATGCGTAAAACTGTAGTGATTCATCAGCCAGACTTTCTCCCTTATCTAGGTTTTTTTCAACGTTTCCATAATGCGGATATGTATATCGTGCTGGATCATGTGCAATTTGTTAGTGGTAGTAGTAGAGCCTGGACAAATCGTGACAAGATAAAAACTGCACAGGGTGCGAAATGGTTGACTGTTAGTGTCAAGAAGGCTTCACGGGATACCGCAATAAACCAGATAGAATTGTCTGACACGTCATGGCGACGCGATAATTTGCGGCTGCTAGAACAGAATTACCGTAAAGCGCCTTTTTTTGATGAGATTATGTCCGAAATTGAACGATTATACTCACGGCAATTTAGCATGCTCTATGAATTCAACATGGCTTCAATCGAAATGTTGATGGATCTATTTGGTGTACGTATTCCTTGGGCTTGGTCCAGCAGTCTAGATCCGCAAGGGACGAAAAACGAATTGTTGGTAGATCTACTTCAAAAAGTATCCGCAACGCATTATCTTTCTGGGGTGGGAGCGCGTGGTTATTTTGATGCCGGACCTTTTGAGGCAGCTGATATAAAAGTGTTATGGCAAAATTTTACTCATCCGGTTTACTCACAGCAGCATGGGGAGTCTGTGCGTATTTGAGCAGCATTGACTTATTGTTTAACTGCGGGGTTCAAAAATCGAAGAAAATATTGGAAGGATGCAAATGAATATATTGGCGATCGGCGCACATTTTGATGATGTTGAATTGGGGTGTGGCGGTGCTTTGGCAAAACATGCCAAAAAATGGTGACAATGTTTATGTTATGTCGCCGACCGTTTCTGGTTTTGCAAATCAATATAACCAAACAATACGAACAAATGAGTCTGCGCTTGAAGAGGCTCGTAATGCGATGAACATTTTAGGTGTCAAGGAGTTGCTTTGTGGCAATTTTAAGACACTTGAGGTTGAATTCGTAGACGAATTGAATATTGATATTCTCAAGATTGTCCAAGAAAAAAATATTGATCAAGTTTACGCCCATTGGGTTGGTGATATTCACCATGATCATCAAGCCGTTGCTAAGGCTTCTTTGCATAGTTGCAGGCATGTCCCTAGAATGTTGATGTATCGTAGTAATTGGTATCATTCTGTTGAGGATTTCCGGGGTAATTTTTATGTAGATATTACCTCTCATTGGGAGAGTAAAAAAAAGCCATACGGGCTCATGTCTCAGAGATTGATCGTACTGGTGAAAAGTGGCTTGTTTTTTTTAAAACGAGGCGGAAAATGCAGGGCAACGCATCGGTGTTAAATATGCCGAAGTTTTTGAGGTTGTTAAGTGGTTGACTCACTAGGGGCCTGTCGGGTTCTGCCCTTTTTCCCCATATCTTCGTTAAACTCGAAGAAATTATCCTGCCGGAATATTGAATATATGCCTCCGGTAATTCTTTCGAGTTACTTAGAGCAGAATCCCTATGTTTCTGATGAAACAGCATGTCGCGAAGGCCAATTCCGAAGACGACGATGAGGTGGACGAAACCAAAGAAGCCAAGATGATGGCTGATCCGGAAGCCGAGGAAGACACGGAAGAAGACGAACGCGAAATGGATTCCGCGACCAAGGCGGGGCTAAACGGCACGCTCAAAGGCAAGTCCCTGGCGGAAATTTTCGGCGCCTTCAGCCGTAACACGCCCACTGCTACCCGTGCGAAATCCTTGCGTGATCCCTTGAACAATCATGTCAGCCGACCGCCTGACATGGTGGCGCTTGCGAAGTCCGATATCGCAGTAGGGCTTGCGCAGGTGGAGTCCGCACTTAGTGAGCTTACGATGCATCATGGATATCTGGGACACATATCTTGCACGGCGGGCCGCTGGCATGAACGTGAACGATGCCATGCGAGGTGTTGAAGGTCACGTGCGCGAAGTGCTTTCCGCTGCCGAGTGGCACTGACGGGATCGCTGCTGGCCTAGTACCTGCCGCGAGTCGATCCAACAGAAAGCGCCCTGCTTTCGATCGGTTCCCGACAACCGGCAAATGAACAGTCAGCAGTATAGCAGCGACCGCACCGGATGTACCGTGCTTGACAGGGGAAGGTGGGGAACACTCGCGCCGGTTGCGGTCGCTGTCTTTAACATTTTAGAGCGTGAAGCTTATGCCCGAAATTCGTATTACTGGCGCGCAAAACGAAAAGGCAGAAGCCGCCAAGCGGCGAACGCTCGAAAAGGACTATGACCGGGCCGAAGCTGCACGCGCGAAACAGTCGAAAGCAGAAGATACAGCGTTCAGACAGCATGAGCGTGCGGAACGACAATACTCCGGAGATGGAACGTCTCTACCGTGAGAAATCCGTGTGCACGAAGCACGGCTGACGCAGGAACAGGAG
>CAVUXQ010000039.1:0-163782 GCA_963745265.1 uncultured delta proteobacterium | reverse complement strand
ATCAGCGTCTTTGCCGCCGGCAATGCGTCGTCAGAGCAGCGGTACTATCGTCAATGTCGCCTCGCTTGGCGGGCTGATCACTCTTCCCTTATCTCCCTCTATAACGCGACCAAATTCGCGGTGATCGGCTTCACGGAGTCTCTGTCCTTCGAGCTCGCACCCCTTGGAATCCGCGCCAAGTCCATTGCGCCGGGCGGCGTGGCCACTGATTTCGCCGGTCGATCGATGTCGCGGACTTTCGACGAGGGTGAAAATCCTTATAGCGACACCCTGTCCAAGGTCATGACCGCCATGGGCGTCGTCGCAGCAACTATTCAACACCAGAGTCAATTGCCGAAATCATTTTCACGGCGGCGACTGACGGCACCAGCCAGGTCCTGTATCTGGCGGGACCGGATGCGGAACAGGCCTTCGAACTCAACCAGCGTCTGCCCGAGGCGGAAAGACTGGCAATGATAAGGCAGCATTCCGGCCTGTAATACACTTCTGGCAACGCTTATCGTCTAGGTCAGCGGGGAATGGATGGCAAGGAAGCTGCCACCCCCTCCGACCATGCGAAGAATTTCAATTCTCGCCATGAATTAATGATCTGACTGCAGACAAATTCGCTCATTACGGAGTTCTATCCATGGCAAGCCGAACGGTAATCATTGCAGGCGCCTCTGGCCTGGTGGGGAAATCGATCCTTGAAGGTCTCTTGGGTGACCAAACCGTAACCGAGGTTCACAGCCTGGTTCGCAGACCGCCGACGATCCAGCATCCCAAGTTGACAAGCCATGTCGTCGACTTTACCGCCCTGCCGTCCCTGACCCAAGCCGACGAGGCGTACCTGGCGCTTGGAACGACGATCAAGGTCGCCGGCAGCCAGGACGCTTTCCGTGCAGTTGATTACGATACCAATCTGGCCGTGGCGACGGCGGCATTGGCTGCAGGCGTGAAAAAATTAGGCTTGGTGAGCGCTATGGGGGCTAACGCCAAATCGAAGGTTTTCTATAGCCGTGTGAAGGGCGATCTTGAGAACGCGCTAACCCAAATGCCCTTCGAGGGATTAGTGATCGCACGTCCTTCCATGCTTGTTGGAAATCGGGAGACGATAGGGCAACCCATTAGGCGAGGTGAAGTATTGGTAGCTAGGCTCAGCAAAGTACTCGGCTTTCTTATCCCGCCAAACTATAAGCCCATCGAAGCAACTGCCGTCGCAACGGCCCTGCTCTCTGCAGTTCGTTCTGCCAAGGGCAAAAATGTTTTGTTATCCGGTACCATGCAGCTTGGGAAGTGATGTCGTTTTATCATTGAGTGGCGCCCGCAATGTCTGCAGAACCATACAATATCCCTCGGTAAGTTCAATGCGTTTTGTGATTTGCTCAGGCGGGGAACATGCTATCTACCTGTTATTCCGACAGTACATCTAAAAATACGGTGTTTTGGTAGTCAATCTTGAGGTTTTTAGCACAAAAATCGAGTTATTCGCCCATTTCAGATACTCGTAATCCATGGCAAGAGCCGGATTCATTTTCTTTGTGCTTGATATTTCCAGATTATTCTGGAAGCCACCTTTGTACCGTTTATTACCTTAAGATGACACTTGGCAATGCAAAGCGTATCGTAATCACGACAAGTTAACATGTTTCCTGAGAGGGTAGAATCGGCTATTCACAGAGATATTGGCAGAAATGGAGCAATTGGCAACTCAGGATTACCAAATAATCTCAAAATGGTGAGAATGCGTGCCTCTAACTGTGGTAGATATGGTCTTGACCATGCAACGGTTTGGCCACTAAGCGCACTCCTAGAGCGGCGCAGACACGGTTAACGGTTTCAAAGCGTGGATGAGCTTTGGGCCGGAGTGCCTTGTAAAGCGCCTCCCTGGTAATCCCTGCCGCTTTGGCGACTTCGCTCATGCCAAGGGCGCGGGCGGCAACGCCAAGGGCGTGGGCAAGCTCGGAGGCGTCGCCATCCTCAATGACCATGGTCAGGTAGGCTGCGATATCTTCTTCATTGTTCAGCTGGCTAGCCATGTCGAATTCAGGCAATGTAGAAATATGCATTTTTTTCTCGTTCATGGCTTACTCCTCGATGGTGGCAGCAATTGCTGCAGCTTTTTTGATGTCAGCGGATTGACTGGACTTGTCCCCACCGCCAAGCATCACAATCAGTGTTTGGCCCCGCTGTAGGTAATACATACGCCAGCCGGGACCGAAATGCTCACGCATTTCATAAAGACCGTTACCGATCGACTTCACGTCGCCGAGGTTGCCTTGTTGCGCTTTGTCCAGTCTTCTGGCTAGGCGAAGGCGGGTGATGTTATCCTTTAAGCCGGCAAGCCAACTCTCGAAGGCAGGAGTGAGTTTGATCGTGTACATATCCACACTGTAATCGATCGACTACAGAAGGCAAGAGAATTCTCTAGGTTTCTCTATTGAATCTCAGATTTGAACCGCCAATCTTAAAAGATGGTAAGGATCTTCAGTTTTACATGCTTCCTGATGTTCTTTGGGGGGGGGGGGCGAAGCGGGGAGCAAATTCGCCGATCTTTTCACCCTAAAATGCCGATGGTGTGTGGTTATTTCGGTTGTTCATGGGTATTGATGGCACTGCATTGTGTAAACGTTCACCATGCTCCAGCTGGGTACAAGCGGGCTGTCTGGCTATAGTCTATCTATGCACGCCAGCTAGATCGTAGCAAGCTGGTGTGCTGGTGAACGTTTACGCCACATAGGTTTAGGCAACTTTTTGCTTGCCCGGTGAACGGATAATCAATATTATATCTTGGAATATCAACAAAATGCCTAAAGCAAAATTTTGAGTGAATGTCGTGTTAGAAGAAAAATTCTCGTTTCGGGCTGGACGCTCAATGGTTAATAGTTCAGCAGTCAGCTCGGAGTCTTCGGTTGCCGAAACCGTTCACCAGGTCAACCAAATGTCGGCATATCCAACGCCTTCGCAACGTTTAACAGTGCCCCAGCGGGGTGCAGGCAAGCGTAGACTCCTAGCGGGTTGTCGGGCTATAGCCTATTTGTGTTCGTCAGCCTGATCGTGCCTAGATGGGGTGCTTAGCTGGTGAATGTTTACCGGGTGCCCATAAGCGATTTACGGCGATTTGTTTCGAGTATCTCTTCGCCGCCTGGTGAACATTTACGCAGAATTGCAGGAGCATGGAACCACCTAAAAGTCAGCTCTGTTTTCTCTTTTTCACCATAAGAATCCAATAACACAGGTTTCCGTTGATGGACACCAACAAAAATGAGTTGGGAGCATGCCGAGAGCGTTGCTCTCAACTTGAAAAGGAATTGGCCCAGACCCGGGATCGCAACAAAGCACTGGGCGAGAGCGCACCTTTTGGCATCTTTACCTGTGACTGCCATGGCAGGGTGAGCGTGTTCAACGGCCAGGTGTGCTCTTTGTTTCAATGGTCTCAAAGACCGGATTCACCGCCGAGCAATGTCTTCGAATGGCCGATGTTTGTCGAGACTGGTATCAGTAGCGCTCTGCGCCGCTGCCTGGAGCGGGGAGAGCGGATCATTCAAGTCTTTTCCTGCCCCGACTCCTCCGGCGAATTGCTGGAACTGCGATTTCATATCAGCCCGGTGAGCAACTCCGGCGGCAAGATCAATAGCGCTATTGTTTTTGTCGAAGACTTTTCTCTGGTCACCCAGGCAATCGATGCCGTCCAGGAGAGCGACGACCGCTACCGGATGCTGTTTCATTCGGCGCCGGTGGCGATGATTGAGCGAGATGCTTCCAAGCTCAAAGGGTATCTAGAAGACCTTCGCGGGCAGGGCGTGACTGACTTCTCCAGGTATTTTGACCGACATCCGGAGGAGATCGTGCACTGCATGAATATGATCAAGACCATCGATTGCAACCAGGCTTTCCGGGAGTTGTTCGAAGCCGAGGACGCTCAGGAGTTGGATTTTGCCTCTTCCCATGCCCCTGCCGGGGAATTTGTCGGGCTGGCCAGGGATGTCATTCTCATGGTGGCTGAAGGGCGAATGGGCAAGGAACGAGAGCGGGTCCTCACCACCTTCAAAGGGAAACGGATAACCGTACTTTCCAAGGCCCTGCCGGTCTCCGGCCATGAAACCACGCTTTCCAGGCTGGTGGTCACCTTGATCGACATCAGCAAACGCAAGACGGCCGAGGAGGCGCTGCGAATCAGCGAGAGCAAATTTCGCGGTCTGGCCCTGCACGACACCCTCACCGGCCTGTATAACCGCCGTTATCTGTACCAGACCCTGCCGGAATTGATCGCCTCGGGAGATTACGATCGGAGCGGTATTTCACTTATTTTTATGGATCTGGACAATTTTAAAAAAATAGTGGATACCTACGGCCACCTCAACGGCAGCCAGGTGATAAAGGAAGTGGCCGATACCATCCGCAGGCTCCTGGTCTCTCCGGCCTTCGCCGTCGCTTATGCCGGCGATGAATTTGTCGTGGTTCTACCTGGTTGCCGGCTGAACTCGGCCTTTGATACGGCACAACGCATCCAGGAGCAGATCCGGCAAACGATATATCTTGCCGAGGCCGGTTTTCAGGTTCGCCTCCATGCCAGCTTCGGCCTGGCAGCGTATCCCGACCACACCAGGGATGCCGAGGAACTTCTGCGTTTGGCCGACCGAGCCCTATTCGTCATGAAGGATCGGGGAAAAGACGGCATCAACCTCTATAGCTTGGATTGACAGGAGCTCTGACCTGAGGCATCTGCATGATATTTTGTGGGGTTTTGATGCGAGTGACCAAAAGTCAGGACCATGTAGGCCTTTATGGACGGAAGCGGCTCATTTGCGTTTTGTATCCGCGCTAAGCCTGATGGTGCTTTCCAGCTCGTCCCAGAATTGCCAAAATAATTGGGGAATATCGCCGTTGGAATCAGCGGCTGTTATCCGTTTTTCCCCGTTATCCGTCCACAGCGTCAGCTCCATTGTGATGTAGTCAGCACTTCCGGGTGGGGCGGGATACTTGTCGCTCACAGAAGCGGCGAGCTGCGCAATTTTGTCAGGGGCGAGCAGCTTGCTTGCCGCTTCTGCATTCAACTGGCTTATGCTGCCATCCGGATGTCGCAGCCTCCCGTCGGCATAAAAAATCCATTCACGGGAAACCGGCAAAATTCCGCCGGAGGTTTTCATTCTGATAACCGCATGTTCAGGACGTTTCTCCATATCGCTGTGTTGTTTTGGGTGCCGGACTTCAATGGGCTGGGCAGATTCGGATTGCCTGAGCTGCTTACCGCTACCGGTACCGGCCAGCAGCAGTAAGCAGCAGCATACACAGTACCAAATCAGTTTCATGTCGTCCGATTATTGTTTATATGACCCCGACGAGTTTCCAGGCTCTACGGGTGAGTAGGACTTCAAGGCTTCCAGCACCAAATCTGGCGAGAGCCTGCTTCTCTGTTTCTTCCGCCCAATCCGTGAATTGCGCATGTGGGTTATTGATGCTTTGCAGGGCATCGTACCAGATATGCCCGGCTTTTTCCCATGCCTTGCCGCCGAGCATCATTGCCAGCAGGTAAAAAGCATGATTGGGAATGCCCGAATTGATATGCACTCCGCCGTTATCAGACGAGGTGTTCCTGTAAAAATCCATATGATACGGTTGCGGATCCTTGCCCAGCAGAGGATCGTCATACGCCGCTCCCGGAGCTTTCATGGATCGTAAGGCATCCCCTTTGATGTTCTGCCCCAAGATTTCAGCCCCAACCAGCCAATCGGCCTGATTGGCGTCTTCTCCCTTTTTGAACTGTACCGTTAAGCAACCGAAAACATCGGCAATATGTTCGTTTAGCGCACCGGACTGGTCCTGGTATATAAGCCCTCCTGAATATTGCACCACTCCATGGCTGAGTTCATGGCCGATGACTGAAAGCGACCCGGTCAACGGTTGAAAGATCTGCCCATCGCCATAGACCATTTGTTCTCCATTCCAGAACGCATTGTCATAGCCTCTTCCATAATGCACCGTGGATTTCAGGAGTAGCCCGTTGCCGTCAAGGGAATCCCGCTCATAGACGGTCGCGTAAAGTTCATAGGTATCTTTTGCGCCATCGTAAGCTTCATCGACCTGTGTATCTCCTGACGGAGGTGAACCCTCAGAACGTATACGTTCGCCAGGGAGAGCCCTCTCGTTTTGAGCGCTATACACCTCCCTGGTCGGCCCGGCCGTCGCACTTCTGGCAATGGCTTTAGCGATCATGAAACCGCCGGGAGGCAAGGCGGCTGCCCGCTCGCCGCGAATCCGCAAACTATCCTGTTCAAGGTTGAGCGCGTCCTGACGTTGTTGCGAGGTTCCTCGAGCCTTTATTGACTCAAGCATGTGAGGAGGCAATATGCAATGCAAGGAACAATGCTGATGAATACATCTATTCTTCGATTCCATAACGATTCTCCTGGTTGTCGTTGAAGGGGGTTGGGCCGGGTGATGAGAGCCCACCAAGGCAGGAAATGTAGCCACGATTCTCCCTCTCCCAGTCAATAGACAGGAAGAACTCCCCCTGAATTCGGCGATAGTCCTGCCTTTGCTTTATCTTCTCAACTCTTCCCCTGAAAATCTCTTTGACTACGAAATCAAATACGATGAATACTTATACTTGCATTGTTAATTCTTCGAATCTCTCCGTATGCTCTTTTTATGATACAGCAATGGCATAAAAATGTCACGATAGGCGATGTTAGGAATCCTACCCTGCCCATATATCCGAAACTGTGGCAACATGAAGCTAAGATGGTGAGTTGATTTTTATTCGTTAGGTACGTGGGTCGACAACGAGTCAATCCATAATAAGCTTGTACTTCACGGGCTAACTTTTTCTCCATACTTTAGGCTGGTCTCGACCTTGTGCAGCCAGGTCCGCTGGGCTTGCGGGTCGTAAAATGCCGAGGTGTCCTCGTCAAATGCGGTCTGCTCCTTGAGATCAGATCGCATTGCCCGGGTGACGAGGTCTCTGACTTTTCCCATGAGCTGTGTCTTGACCTCCTGATAGCTGTTTCCGAAAACGATCAGACCTTGCAGCTCTTTTTGGGCCTGTTGCGTCGTGCGCCGGGCGGTAAGCTCGGACAGGGCGAAATGGATTTGTTCATGCTGGAGGACATACCCCTTTTTATTTGTGGGAACCCGGGGGTTCCACCAAGAACATTCGGGAAGGAACGACGCTTCGATGGAGATATGGTCAAAGCTGCCCATATAAAAGAGCCGGCCATGAAGCGTGGCGCTGGTGATGGCAAATTTGAAACTTGGGGACGGACGGATGTTGAGACAGGAGTGCGCCCGAATATGTATGGTATATGCACGCATATCGGCTGGCAGGGCTGTTGCCTGGAAATCTGAAATTGTCAGTTTGCGGTAGGCGAAACCCTTGCTGGCGGTGGCCCATTTCTCGGACATGTGGAACTGGGGCCGGGCGTATTGGGGCAACGGCGAACAGGAGATGAGTGTTGCCAGCAAGAGCACGCTTCTGGTTTTTCGCAAAAATTGACAAGACTGCATCGCGTACTCGCGGCTGTCCGGTGTTGGGGACCGGTGTTTGTGAAGCGGATTAAGAATACTTTGCGTTTAATGACCGCAATTCACAGTATGTAACCATTGCCTGACAGCGAAGCAAGGCGGCGCTGGTCCTGCTCGTGCGGGAGGAGGATTCTTTTGGCTCGGCTGTTGAACGGTATCGTAGCGTATTTGCATGTTGGTCGGGAAGAGTCGGCTTATTGTGGTACGTTGTAACCATCTTTCTGGTAGCCGATGCGACCCAAACGGCGTATAGAATAGAGGGTCCCGGGGGAAAAGAGAACATTGCCAAAGAGAAACATGTGTGGACAACCAGGCAAGCCCGAACGGCAATGCGGCTGAGCGGGCAAAAGGTGCCGCACTAACGAGTTGAACATAGAGGAGAAAACATGAACGGTCATAGAATCATGGTGATCGATGATGAAAATATAGTAGGAAAAATGCTAAGAGCCGTCTTGGAGGAGGAAGGCTATATTATCGAGCTGTTTCTGAGCGCCGCCCCTGCTCTCGTCAGGCTCAAGGAGGAGAAATTCGATGTGGTGGTTACGGATCTGAAGATGAAGGGCAAAGACGGGTTCGAGGTGCTGCAAACGGTCAAGCGGCAATATCCTGAGGTGAAGGTCATCATGATCACCGCCTACGCGAATCTGGATGCTTCGGTGGAATCCTTAAGGAGCCAGTTGGACGGCTTTTTCCCGAAACCGGTCAGAATAAAGGACATCAAGGCCTCCATTGAACGGTTGTTGCGCTGAATGGGCATGAGCAATGGTGTCCGCCGCTTTTGCGCTCGGTATCGCGCTGTGTTCTGCAGCGGCTCACTACTCAAGGAGGAAAGCAGTGCCGATTATTTTTATCTCAAGGGGTACCATGTCGGGAGTCCATCGTTTGGTGGACTGTCTGCGTGAACGTACCGGCGTTCGCTGTATATCCGTCGAGGATCTCGTTAAAATCGTCAACCGTCACGGGGAGATCGCCACCCGGATCGTGGAGCAGCTCAAGACAGCCACCTCGGCATACGACCAGTTCAGCGAGCTCCGGTGGCCCTATATCGTGCTCATGCGGCAAGCGATGCTGGAGGAAATTCGCCATGATAACATGGTGTATCACGGTTATTCAAGCCACCTGATTCTGCCTGCCCTGCGCCATTTTGTCAGGGTACGCATCGAGGCCCCGCTCGACATGCGGGTGGAAATGACCAAACAGCGTCTGAACAGCGACGAGGAGAGCGCCCGGGAGTATATCCGGGAAAACGATGATCACCGGGTGAAATGGGCGCGCTTTATGTATGCCCAGGATATCAGGAACACTATGCTCTATGATCTGTGCCTGAATATGGGCCACATGACTTTGGAGGCAGCCTGCGGCATTGTCGGCAACCTTATGAAAGAACCGGATTTTCAGGCGACCGCCGAATCCACCGCCGAGGTGGAGCGGTTGTATCTGACCACCACCATCGAAGAGGCCCTGGTGACGGATCCCCGGACAGCCTCCATCGAGATACACGCCAAGTCCGACACGGACAATGGGATTCGCCTGATCGGGCCCTACCTCGACGATCCCGAGCGAGACACCGTCATCGAGATAGCCAGGTCGGTTCCAGGTGTCGGAGAGGTCGAGTATATTCCAGGCTATGCATCGACGCTGGAAATTAAAAATAGAATAAACCACAGAAATGATTGAATGCGGTGGTGTAGTTGGTTGTGCCCGATATCCGCGATCGATTCGGCGCCCGGCAACGCAAGAGAGTAAGGAAAATTTATGGATGAACAGGAATTTCACCACCAGGTAACCTCGACGCTCAGCGCGATAGAAAACCTGCTATCCCGATCGATCGAGATGCAGCGCGAGAGCTACCAGATCGCCAGGTCGATCGAGGAAATGGGAAAAAGCCGCACCCATACCGCGGTCGATATGCTCGATCATAGCGAGCTGACCAACAGCCTGGCGCTCAAGCAGACCGACATGGCCAAGGAGCGCACCGGTCTGGTTCGCGAGCAGACGCGGTTGTCCACCAAGTCCACCGAACTGGGGGTGATCCGTACCGACTTGGCCCGGGAACGCACCGGGCTGGCAGGGCAACGGACAGATCTGTCCGTGCTGCGCACCGATCTTGCCAGGTCCCGGACCGGCCTGGCAGAACAGCGTAACGCCATGGCGGGGAAGAGAACACACTATTCGCTCAAGCGGACATCGCTTGCCGGATCCCGGACCATTCTTTCCAATGCCCGCACGGCGTTGGCCCAGGGGCGGACCAACCTGGCCTTGATCCGGACCGGCCTGGCCTTTTTCTCTATCGCTATCGCCTTCTTCCGGATGTTCGGTCTGTCCTGGTGGTCGCTATTCGATGCTGTGCTGGCCATAAGCAGTCTGGTCATTACCGGAGTGGGCATTATCGGATATAGACGCGCCAGCCGGGTGGTGAAAAAACTCCAGAGCCAGTTCGCGGAACAGGAGGAAACGGGTGACTGAGTTTTTTTTACATCTTGCCGGAGCGAAAGATGGAGATGATGAGCCACAACCCCAGGAGCGTGGCGATGCTATAGCCGCCGATCCCGAGCAGGGTGGTAAGCGGGACGGTGATTCCGCCAAGTGAGATGTCCAGGATCGTGCTCGGTGAGTTGAGCACCAGGGCGCCGGCAATGGTCGAGGCGGCGATGATCATCCCCACTATCGCCCGGTTCACCCCCCTTTCAAGTCTGCCGGTGACGCTGTCGAGACCGTCGTGGCGCAGAGCGATGCGGTGCTTGCCCTCGGCGGTGCGTTTGAGGATGGCGTGGGTCAGGTGGGGCACCGTTTTAAGATAGGCGGCTACGCTGCGGGTGTCCCGGCCCAGATTTTCCAGAATCTTCTGGGCATCGTATCCGCGTTGCACCAACTTTTTGGCATAGGGCCTGGTAACCTCCAGAATACTGGCGTTGCTGCCCAGTATTTTGCCGAGACCCTCGGTTTGGACGAAGGTCTTGAGTAGCAGGAGCAGGTTGCGGGGCAGGCGAATGCGGTATTTCGCGGCCAGCCGCATCACTTGCTCGTAGACGTCTTTTACGGCGATGGTTTTCAGGGAGCGGCCATAGAACGGCTCGCTCATGTCCTTGAGGTCCGTCCGGAACTGTTTGAGATCGATGCCCTCGTCACTGACGATCCCGGCGCCTTGAAAGGCGTCCATGACCAAATCGTAGTCGTGCTCGGCGTAGCCGAGAAAGATATTGGCGATCTGCATCATGGTTTCTTCATCGAGGTAACCGATGATGCCGAAATCGACCAGACTGACTCGGCCGTCGCGCATGACGAGAATGTTGCCGGGATGGGGGTCGGCATGGAAGAAGCCGAAATCCATCAGCTGTCGGGAAAACGACCTGAGGCCGATCATGGCGACCTCCTCGGGATCGAGCCCCGCCTCTCGGATCTCGTCCACCTCGTCCATCTTGATGCCGTCGATGAACTCCATGACCAGCACCGATTTCGATGTCTGCTGCCAATAGATCCGGGCCGTATAGATCTCGGTGCTGCCCACGAAATTGGCGGCGAACTTCTCGATGTTGCCGCCTTCGATATACATATCGAGTTCCCTGAAGATGGTACGTTCGAACTCCTTTACCAGGTTGACTACCCCGATAATGCGGGCGAACTCGAACATCTTCTCCAGTCGTCTGGCAAAAAAATACATCACCCGGATGTCGTCGCGAATCTTGCTCTCGATTCCCGGCCGGATGACCTTGACGGCTACCCGGTCGCCGTTTATCAGCTTGGCCTCGTGGACCTGGGCCACGGAGGCGGCCGCCATACAGTCCGGGAGAATTCGGAAAAGATCTCTTCCAGTGGAGCCCCCAGCTCCGTTTCGATTACCGTCCGCACCGCCGCAAAGGGCACCGGCGGGATGCTGTCCTGGAGTTTTCTGAATTCCTCGGTATATTCAGGAGGCAGGACATCGGCCCGCACGCTCATCAACTGGCCCAGCTTGATGAAGCTGGGCCCCAGTTCTTCGAGCATCCGGCGAATGCGGGCGGGCGAGTGAAACGAGGGCCGCGCCGCCTGTTCCTTTTCGAGTTCGGTATCGCCTTCCGGCTGCTGCCGCCGGAACATGCGTTCGACCACATTGCCGTAACCGTGTTTGGCCAGGACTCTGGCAATGGCCGCAAAACGGCGTATTCCTTTCATAAGACCGGGGTCTCCGTCGGTTTGGTGCCAGCGAGCGCGATGGTCATTTCCCACCTTGCGTGTCGGGCTCGACCTTGCGCCAGTTCTGGGCCACTTCCTCGAGTTTGTCCGGATCGGCAATGTAGCTTTCCACCAGACCGCAACTCGCGCAGACATAATTGTCCAGAGCCGCCACCGAGGTGAGGCTTATGGGAATGGCGTTGCTGCAAAATGGGCCGCTCTTCAAGGGGATATTCTCACCGGAATAGATCGCGGTCGAACCGCATTTCGGGCATTGTCCGTTTTTCATCACGATGTGCTCCTTATGGTTTGTTCTTAGGACCTTCATTAATAGAGTGAAAGGCATTGCGGTGTCAATTGTTATGCACCCCGAGAGGGGAAGCAGACAGAAGATGCTTGTGAAGTAATGTGATATTTTATATTTAACTCATGATCACAAAAACATATAATTGTAAATGACACTCACGGAGTTCATTACCAGGTAAGGATTATACATGGTTAATATTACGGCAATTTATGGAAGCCCTCGCCGGGATGGCAACAGCGCCGCCCTGCTTGGACAGGCAGTGGCGGGAGCCCGCGAGCAAGGCGCCCAGGTGAGAGAAATCGTTCTCCGGGATTACAAGATTTCACCCTGTTTGGAAATATATGGCTGCATGCAGGATGGTGAATGCGTCATTCGCGATGATTTCCAGCAACTCCTCGGCACCATCGAAGCGGGTAGCGGCATTATGCTCGCTTCGCCGATATTTTTCTATTCGGTCAGCGCCCATGTCAAAATATTCATGGACCGATGTCAGTCGCGTTGGGTGCGAAAATACTGGATTGAAAAAAGGACGCCGACAAACGGTGAGCAAAGCCGCAAGGGACTCTTTATTTCGGTTGGCGCGACCCATGGCAAAAAACTGTTTGACGGTGCGTTGCTTACGGTGAAGTACTTTTTCGATGTGCTCGATACCGAGTTATGGAAGAGCGTGCTCTGTCGCGGCCTGGATTACAAAGGAGAAGCCTTGAAGAACGACGCGTATCTCGCCGAGGCCTATGCCGCCGGAAAAGAGCTGGCCATCGCCCTTGCCGGGGATTCGGGGGCGCGGTGACTGCCGACAATGGGGTGACTTACTCTGGCAACCCTTCAATTGACTCCTTTGGCCATGAAGAATTCCTTGTAGCGCATGTCCACCCTGAGAATATGTCCCACCAGCCAGGATTTGAGGTAATCCAGCAAGGCCTTGGAGAGGATATTGGGCCCCATGTCCGTTGCCGACATGAACTCAAAGGTTTTGTCGATGAACGCCTGGTGTTCAATCTCCTGTACTTTTATGCTGTCGTAACCGTATTCCGCCATGAGGTACTCCTCCGCCCGAAAATGCTCGCGCGCATAGTCGGTCATCTCGGTGAGCAACTCGGCGATGGTCTCGGGCTCGGTGAGCATATGCTGTTCTGCGATCAGCCGGTTGATCATCCCGATCAGTTTTTTATGCTGATCATCCATTTCCCTGACGCCAACACTGAGCGCATCTGTCCATTCAATGGGTTGCATAGCGGCACTTGAGGTTGAATTGCGGCATTTATAAAAGAGCAAGCACAGGCGCGCGTGCCAAAAAGCGGCTGCTTCAGGTAGGCGGGGGCGGGGGACCGGAGGAAGAAGAAACGGGCATGTATTCTCCGGTCCCGCCAGTGGGGATTACAGATCGTACACCACACTCAGGGTGAACATGTCGACATAGTTGTCGGCGCCGGCCGCGTCGCCATTAAAGGTCTGTTGCGCTCCCGTGGTGGTATCGGTCACGGTGGTCGATCCTTTGACCTCGCCATATTCCTGGTAATGGAAGCCGGCTATGAAGTGGAGCCGGCTGGTATAGTCGTAGGTTGCCGAAAGATCGACGCCGATCATATTGCCGGTTTCGAAGTCGTCGTCGAATATCAGGTTGCGCAGCTTGTGGTGGTCCTGGTCGTCGACATCAACCAGCGTGGAACCGATCAAGCGGCCGCTCAGGGTGATGGGGGTCAGATTTGCAGTAAAGCCGATGCCGATATAGGGAGTGTTGTAGGTCTGCTCGTAGGAGATGACCTCGACGCCGTCCTGGAAAGACCCGGTGTAATCTCGGAACCCGTAAACGGAATAGACGAAGGTGCCTCCTCTGGCGCTCCACTCGAATTTATCCCGCTTATAGCCAACGATGCCGTATACGGTGGTTTTGTTTCGCTTGAGCACGGGGATTTCGGCATTGATATCGATCATAGTGGCATGATCGATGGACGTGTCGTCATGGTGCGACCAATCGCTCCAGCCCATGCCGGAAATGAGCCAGTCGTAGTCGTCCATCTCGCTGTTGTCGCTGCTGAGATTGAACCAGACATCGGCATTGACGGTGAGCCACGGGAAGGGAATGATGGAGCCGCCGATACCGAGCATGGGTACATTGTTTAACTGCCATTTCAATTCGCTGACCTTGGATCCGTCGGAGGTGTCGTAAACCAGTTCGCTCGCCTCGCCGTTGAGGAGTCCAAGGGAGAGGCGTCCTTTGACCACGATCACGTGTTTGTTGACGGTGATAGTGGTACTCCCATTCATCTCTTTTGAATTGGGTGCAACAGCGGTGGGCTGCGCTGCCAAACCCGGGGCTGCGGTAACCGCGAGGAGCGCGGTGGCGACCAGCAGGGTGGCTGACCTGGCGAAAATTGTCGTGTGCTGCATGGTGTCCTCTTCTCTCTCTGGGTGCTTTTTATGGTTGCCTGAAGTTGGGTCCTGTGGTGGCCCATGGGAGATAGCCGGTAGTGGTACCAACCTTGTAACCAGCTAATTTCAGGCAATATCCTTTCTCCATTACAAGTATACTGGGATTTTATTGAACTGCAAGAGAGAACTGGAATGTCAAGCAATTAATCAAACTTTCGTTAACGGTTTAACGGTACGGCAGAGTTGGATGCTGTCGTGGCTGATCGGTGCGCTGCGGGACTCAGTGGATATCGGCGCAATTGGTGTTGCAATTTTAGTTGATATACACTATATGGTGGTTAGTGGTTTTCGAATCGGCACTCGCCGAGGAGGACGAAGAGGGAATCCGGTGCGAAACCGGAACTGACGCGCAGCGGTGAACGGGAACGAAACTCACCACAGAGCACTGGGTCGTTGGCCTGGGAAGCGGTGAGGAGTAGGAAGATTATTTGCCTGTAAGTCCGAAGACCTGCCACGAAACGTCATCGATCCTGCAGCGCCGGGGTCGGTAAAAATCAACTCGATGCTTCGCGAATAAGGAGAGAGTCATGTCCCTTGCCATTCCCATCGGTATCGTCTGTTGCTCCATCTCCACGGTAAGGTCGCGGGGCCTGCCCCGCAAACGAGGGTTCTAACGACGGAGGCTCCCCCTCAACGAACGTATCAACCGGCTGTCTCCCTGGCAGAGACGCAAAAACCGTGTGGGTTCGTGGCGCCTCCGCTGCAGGGAGCGCAATGTCGCTTCCGCGTTTCGTTGTTGCGCCTGGCATACATATTGTGTCTGTCCCATTTTTTTCGTAACCGTTCGCCAGGTCAACCAAACAGTGGCCAAACCAATGAACTGTAAACGTTCACCAGTGCCACAGGTTGGTGCAAGCTGGCTGGTGGGCAATAGCCTATCTATGCACGCCAGCCAGATCGTGCCAAGATGGGGTGCTGGTGAACGTTTACTTTTTTTCTGGCCGGAAACGGTGCAGCAAGTACGGTATTCGGGGGATGCTTCGTGGTTGGAGAGCAAAACGATGGGCGTCGATCTGATCCTGGTCGGATTCGTGAAAAGTCGAGCACCATGAACGGAGCCTAGCTCTGCCGATACCCCCGGATGGGAAATCCGGGGCGAATAAAAAAATTATCGGCACAATCAGACTCCCAACTTGACTTCAAGGAGAATAACATGGAGAAAAAAGAACTGGCGTTTGCCAAACAGTGTGCTCTCGCGACAAAGGATTGGGATGTATTTCAGGCGATTCTGCGAAAGTGCCTCAAGGATACCGGCCGGCAGGTTGGGAAAAGGAGAGCAAAAGCATAATCGTTGCGTGATGCACGATGGCAGGGCGGCGGCAGAGTAGTGTATCGGCTGCCGCCCATTGCGAATCGACCCATGGATTTTTACTGCGGGTCACTTTTGACTTGCAAATTTTCGGTTCGGCTGGTTGGTTAACTGCGGCACGGATCTTGGCATTTGATAGCCGATTTTCCCCCAGCATGCCCTTGAGATTTTTTTCTCGCGTCCTGCAAGGATTTAAATTCTTTTCCACAACATGTTGTAGTTTCCTGTTGAGTATGCAATAAATGTAGAGTATAAGCTGCGCCTGTTTACATGCTACCCATGATCGGAACGCATTGATCCTCATGTGCCTGCAAGGCTAAACAGATCCGACAGCTTTCCAAAAATGAGAATGCAATTCGTCCTTGTCGGATACCTTTCGTACGACGTATCCGCATGGCACGATTATGGTCTGTTCCGCGCACCACACCACACTACTACACTAACAAGCAAAAAAGAGAGAGGGGGTATATGGCACCTGATTTGACCAAACAGGTATTGACCGATACTGCGGAAACCGTACTGGCCCGGCGTTACTACCTCAAAGACGCCGACGGCAAGCCCATCGAGACCTGGGAGACGCTTTGCCACAGGGTGGCCGATACCGTGGCCGGCGTTGACAGGGATCAACCGGGGTATGAGCAGTTGCGTGAGAATTTTTTCAATATGATCTACCGCATGGATTTTCTCCCCAACTCACCGTGTCTGATGAACGCGGGGACTGATCTCGGTCAACTTTCCGCCTGTTTCGTGCTGCCGGTCGAAGATTCCATGGACGGCATCTTCACCGCCATCCGCAACGGTGCTCTGGTGCATAAAACCGGGGGCGGCACGGGGTATTCGTTTTCCCGCCTGCGTTCAAAAAATGCCTCGGTACGTTCGACTCAAGGTGTTGCTTCCGGGCCCTTGTCGTTTGCGGCGGTCTTTGATGCCGCTACCGAAACAATCAAACAGGGCGGAAAGCGGCGCGGTGCCAATATGGGGGTGTTGCGGATCGACCACCCTGACATCCTCGATTTTATCGTCGCCAAACAGGACCAGAACCGGTTTAATAATTTCAATTTCAGCGTGGCGATCACCGACGCCTTCATGCAAGCGGTGGAGGAGGGCGGTGAATACGACCTGGTGGAGCCATCCACCAAAGAGGTGACCCGACGCCTGGATGCTCGTGGGGTATTCGAGAAAATTGTCGATCTGGCTTGGCACAACGGCGAACCCGGTATGCTCTTTATCGATGCTGCCAATCGTGCCAACTCCACCCCGAAGCTCGGAGAATTCGAGGCGACCAACCCCTGCGGCGAACAGTGGCTGCTGCCCTATGAGAGCTGCAACCTCGGCTCGATTAACCTGGCTGGTTTCGTGGCAAAGGGCCGCATCGATTACGATCGGCTGAAAAAGGTGGTCGAATGCGCCACCGTCTTTCTCGACAATGTCATTGACTGCAACCGGTTTCCGATTCCGGAAATCGAAAAGATGACCCTGAAAACCCGGAAGATCGGTATGGGGATCATGGGGTTGCACGACTTGCTTATTCAGCTGGGCATCCCCTATGCAAGCGAGCAAGGCAGGGAGGTGGCTGCGGAAGTGATGCGCTTTATCCGCGAGGCGGCCGTCGAACAGTCCCAGAAGCTCGCCGAGAAGAAGGGGCCGTTTCCGGCCTATGACTCGAAGTCCAGCTCCTATCCTCCACGCCGCAACGCCGCCCTGACATCGATTCAGCCGACCGGCACCGTATCGATGATTGCCGACTGCGCCTCGGGGTGCGAGCCCTATTTTTCCATCGTCATGGTCAAGCACGTGATGGATGGCGACCGGTTGATTCTGGTCAATAAATATTTCGAGAAGATTGCCCGCGAGGAGGGGTTCTACTCCGAGGAGCTGATGAGCAAGGTTGCCGACAGCGGCACCGTAATAGGCCATGTCGAGATACCAGAGAAATGGCAGGAGGTCTTTCGCACCGCCCAGGACATACGGCCCGAAGATCATATCCGTATGCAGGGCATGCTGCAGAAGAACGGCGTCGATAGCTCGATCTCCAAGACCATCAACCTGCCCAACAGCGCCACCCGCGACGAGGTGAAGCTGGCCTATATCACCGGCTATCAGCTGGGATGCAAGGGGTTGACCGTCTATCGGGACGGTTCCAGGGATTCCCAGGTCCTCAATAAGAAGGAAACCGTCAAGGAAGAGAAGACCGCCACGGTATCGGCACAGGGACCGGTGAAGAACAATCTGCCCGATACCCTGGATGCCAAACGGTATCGAGTCAAGGACCAGGACCAGAAATCGGTCTATATCATCGTCTGTTTCGATGAGAATGAAAAACCGATGGAGGTTTTCGCCAAGTTTCCCTTCGACAACCGGGTCGACCTCAAGGACAAATCGACCATGTGGACCACCACTTGCCGGCTGGTTTCCCTGGCTCTACGTTTCAATGTGCCGATGGATGAAATCATCAAGCAACTCGATCGCTCCAGCGGCCATATGCTTGACCTTCCTGCCCAGTTGAGTAAACTGTTCAAGTCGTTCATGGCGGGAACCCAGAAAGGTTTTTTCAGCGACTGTCCGGAGTGCGGCGGCCGGCTGGTGTTCGAGGAAGGGTGCGAGACCTGCCATGACTGCGGATACAGCAAGTGTGCATAGGCCGCTTGTGCCGGCACGTTGTGTATGCGGCATGAGCGCGGTGGAAACACAAAGGTTGAGAGAAGCGATGGGCAAGGTAGGAAGAAACGATAAATGTCCCTGCCAAAGCGGCAGGAAATACAAGCATTGCTGCGGACGCACCGCCAGCGTCAGCCAACCGCGACCGCTGTCGCAGGAGGAGGCGTCGCAGATTACGCTGTTGAGCAGAGCGGAGCCGATCATTAAAAAGGCGCTCGGGCGAAAGGCTGCCACCCATGAGATCGGCGTTTTTTTCTTTTTTTCCACCGCGGCAGGAGATGCCTGGTTGCTGGAACTGACCGATTGCGATTGCATCCAATTGGCCAAGGACGGACAACGGCTCGAGCTGGAGATCGAGGAAGACCCGGAAACCATCGAGGTGAACTGGACTCACACGTTCACGGTTACCAAAAAGGTGCTGGAGCTGACCGCCTATGCCGATCGCAATGTCGTCCAGTTGCCTGATGCGCCGGCCCGGGAGATCAACGCGGCGCTGCGGCGGATCAGAAAGCGGCTCACTCCGGAGCAGCTGCGTAATGTGCATGTCCATAGCCCGGATACCGCTATCGCCCAGGAGTAAACGCCGATGAAGGCACGCCTCCAACGATATCGGGCGTTACCCATGCTGGTGGTGATGGGAACGATTTTTTTCTTGTCCAGCATTCCGGGCGACAAGCTGCCGCTGCCGTCGATATATCAGATCGACAAACTCGCGCACCTCATGGCTTACGGTACCCTGGCGGCGACCATACTCATCGCCCACAAGTGGCAAACCCGACTGCAATTTCCTGCCCGGGTAGTTTTCCTCACTATCGTGGGTGCCCTTTTCTATGGCGTAACGGATGAATTTCATCAAGCATTTGTGCCGGGACGGTGCGTTAGCGGCGGTGATCTGCTGGCCGATACCCTGGGGGCCGCCCTCGTCGCTTGCCTTTGGTATTTTGGTTTGCGAAGGTGGTGGACCCGGCGGCAATCCAGGACAGGCTCTATCAGATTTCTAGCTTGTACCCACCTGATATTTAAGGAGAGTGATAACTCCGAAAAAGAGTCCTGCCAGGAGGATTGGTTTTTCTGCTGCACACATGGCCGGCGGCTGGGTGGGAACCTCGGTTTTCGTCCTTGCAGAGAAGAGCGCAAGGTCGTATAGTTGAAGTACCACAAGGGTCCATTCAATTTCGGGACGTCAATCAGAGGTGTAAAAATGATAGAAGGTGCCGGCGGGTTAACCACCACATTACAAAACAATAGGATATCGCAATACAATTCCACTGGTGGGGTTACCAGGCAGCAGACAACCGGTGAAGCTGGCGAGCAATCGTCGGCCAATCAGGGACATGTCGCCGATAAGGTCACCTTTTCCGCTCAGGCCATCGCTCTGGCCAAAAACGTACCCCCCACGGGAGGGACGAACGAGACCAATGAGCCCAAGGGGGCCGATCAGGGCGGGGAAGGGCAGGAACAGCAGCGGCGTGGAATCAATATCAGGGTCTAACGAGCCAGTCCGTAGTCCTGCATAAAAAAAATAGGGAGGGAAAACGATGTTTTCCCTCCCTATTTTTTTTCTAGGAGCCCGTCGGATTATGCCCTTTTTCCCCATATCTTCGTTAAACTCGAAAAAATTATCCTCGGAATATTCAGTATATGCCTCCGGTAATTTTTTCGAGTTTGCCTCGATCTGAGCAAAAATGCCTATAATCCGACAGGCTCCTAGTCAATCAAGCTGTGCTATCCGCGCAACACCTGAGCCATCTCTTTGGCAAAATAGGTGATGATGATATCGGCTCCGGCCCGTCTGATGGAGAGCAGGGTTTCTTGCATCACCTTCTCGCCGTCGATCCATCCCTTTTCGGCGGCGGCTTTGATCATTGCGTATTCGCCGCTGACGTGGTAGGCGGCTATCGGCAAATCGAATTCTTCCCGTAGTCGGGCAATGATATCGAGGTAGGCCACGGCGGGTTTTACCATCAGGATGTCGGCGCCTTCATCGACGTCGAGGGTCGCTTCGCGCAAGGCTTCCCGGCTGTTGGCCGGATCCATCTGGTAACTGCGCCGGTCGCCGAACTGCGGGGCGCAGTCGGCGGCGTCCCGGAACGGGCCGTAAAAGGATGAAGCGTATTTGACCGCATAGGACATGATCGGCACGTTCTCAAAATTGTTCTCGTCGAGTGCTGCGCGAATCTCGGCCACCCGGCCGTCCATCATGTCCGAAGGCGCCACCATGTCGGCCCCCGCCTGGGCATGGGAGAGGGCGGTCTTGGCGAGGATCTCGAGGGTGGCGTCGTTATCGACCGTTTCATTGATCAGACAGCCGCAATGGCCATGGTCGGTATACTCGCAGAGACAGACATCAGTGATGACCGTCATCTCGGGTTGCCGGTTTTTCAGTTCCTTGATGGCTCGTTGAATGATGCCGTCCTTGGCGTGGGCTCCCGAGCCCATGGCGTCTTTTTTTTCCGGCAGTCCGAAGAGCAGCAGCGACTGTACCCCAAGCTCCATGCACTGTGTGGCCTCCGTGGCGAGTTGATCGACGGATATCCTGAAGATTCCGGGCATGGAGGGGATTTCCTCCCTGACGTTTTTGCCCGGCATGACAAAAAGAGGGTAGATGAGCTGCTCGGCGGCGAGACGGGTCTCGCGGATGAGCGCACGGAAGTTTTCGTTCTGGCGTAGCCTGCGCGGTCTGTATTCCGGGAAAACCATGTTGACTCCTGTTATCGTTTAACTATATGAATATATTATTGTAAAAAACACGTTTGTATCGAACGAGCGCGAACGTGTCAATGAATGATATCGAGGCTCTTGAGCTTCTTGTGGAGATGACTGCGTTCCAGGCCGACCTGCTCGGCGGTTTTGGAGATATTGTTGTCGTTGCCGAGCAGCTTCTGTTGCAGGTATTCGCGCTCGAACAACCGCTTGGCCTCCTTGAAGTCCGCCGCGAGAAAGGGGGCGATGGCCTGTCCGCCGTTGCCGGTGGCGGCGGGCGCTCCCTGATTGAGAAAGAGTCGGATCTGAACGCCGGTGACGGTCTCTTCGGGGCACATGATCGCCAGCCGTTCAATGAAATTTCTCAGCTCCCGAACATTTCCGGGCCAGGAGTGTTCCATCAAGGCGCTCAGGGCATCCGGGCTGAACGTTTTCGCCTTGATGCCTTTGCCTACAAGACTATCCATCAGGCTCTCGACCAGCTGCGGGATGTCTTCCAGCCTCTCTTTGAGTGGGGGGACGTGGATCGGCACCACGTTGAGACGCCAGAAAAGATCGGCCCGGAAGTTGCCGTTTTCTATCTCTTCCTCGAGGTTTTTATTGGTGGCGGCCAGGACCCGAACGTTGACCTTGATGGTCTTCTGCCCGCCGACCCGCTCAAACTTCTGCTCTTGAAGGATTCGCAGGATTTTGGCCTGGGTTTTCAGACTCATATCGCCGATTTCATCGAGGAAGAGGATGCCGCCGTCCGCCTGGTCGAACTTCCCTTTTTTATTGCTATGGGCACCGGTGAACGAGCCCTTTTCATGGCCGAAGAGCTCAGATTCGATGAGTTCCTCGGGAATGGCGGCACAGTTGACTTCAATCATCGGTTTGTTGCTCGAGGAAGACAACCGGTGGATGGACTGGGCCACCAGTTCCTTGCCGGTGCCGTGGTCTCCACGGATCAGCACCCAGGCATCGGATGGGGCCACCATCTCGATTTGCGCCCTGACCGAACTCATGACGGCTGATTCGCCGGTAAGCCGTGCCTGCCGGGCATTGTTCTCCCTGAGCAGCATATTTTCCTGTTCGAGCTGGGCAAAGCGCAGACCGTTGGAGACGGCCAGGATGATTTTGTCGTAGGACAGCGGCTTTTCAATGAAATCGAAGGCTCCATTGCGGGTGGCCTGGACCGCGGTCTCGATGGTGCCGTGGCCAGAGATCATGATGACCGGCAGATTGCACCGTGCCTTGATGACCTCCAGGGCCGCCATGCCGTCCATATTGTCGCCCAGCCAGATATCGAGGAGCACCAGATCGATGTGTTCTTCCTCGAGAAGCTCGATGCCTTCTTCGGCGGAGGAGACGGAAACGGCCTCGAACCCCTCATCCTCGAGAATGCCGGAAAGAGATTCCTGGATGCTGATTTCATCGTCGATGATGAGTATGCGTTTGCTCATGAATAGTCTTCGGCTTGGTTTTCAGGCGATGGAATCGCCTGGTCAGTTGATTTGCCGGTCGGCCAGGGGAAGTTCGATGGTAAATACCGACCCGGTCGGGCTGTTGTCGTGCACCCGTATATACCCGTTGTGGTCGCTGACGATGGTGGAGACAATGGCCAGTCCCAGCCCGGTCCCGGTCTTTTTGGTGGAGAAATAGGGCTCGAAAAGTTTGAGTTTGTTTTCTTTGGAGATACCGGGGCCGGTGTCGAGAACCTTGATGAACACGCGTCCCGTCTCGGTATCCGGTGTGAGCTCGATGTCTATTCTACCGCCGTCGGGCAAAACTGCAACCGCATTGTCCAGCAGATTGATGATGCAGCGTTTGATCTGCTCGGCGTCAAAGGCGAAAACCGGTACCTGCTCCGTTTCCCGGCAGCTGAAGGTGATATGCTTGTGGGCCTCCCGATAGAGAACGAGGGTTTCCTGCGCCAGTCGCGAGAGGTTCGCCGGCGCCTTCTGGACTTTCGGCATTCTGGCGAACTGGCTGAACTCGCTAACCAATCGTTTGAGTTCATCGACCTGATTGATGATGGTGTTGGTGCACTGGTCGAAGACCTGGTCCTCTTCGGCCAGGATATCGGGATAGCGGCGTCGCAGGCGCTGGGCGGAGAGCTGGATGGGGGTGAGCGGATTCTTTATTTCATGGGCGATGCGCCGAGCCACCTCCCGCCAGGCGGCCATGCGCTGCATTTTCTCCAGCTTGGTGAGGTTATCGAAGACCAACACGTAACCGAGCGGCGTTCGTTCTTCGTCCTCGAGCCGGGTGAAATGGACCAGCAAGGAAAAATTCTTGCCCATCACATTCAATTTCAGGTGCTGCTCCACCGAGATCTTGCCGGTGATGGTCAGCTCGTCGATGAACCCCTGGATGATGGCGGCCTGGCCCTCGCGGAGCACTTCGTTAAAGGTCTTGCCGATAAATAGACTTTTGTCGATGGAGAGCAGTTGCTCCGCGAACCTGTTGACGGTGGTGATACGGTTGCGCTCATCGAGCGAAATAACACCGGCGGAGACGTTTTGCAGGATGATCTCGGTGTAACGCCGGCGTTGCTCCGATTCCTGGGAGCTGAGCCGCAGGGCGGCGTGGGTATCGGCGAGCTGTTTGGTGCTGACGTTGAGGTTTTCGGTCATCCGGTTAAAGGAGTTGACCAGCAGGCCGATCTCGTCGTTGGCGTCGCTTTCCATGGCGAATTCCAGATCTCCTTCGGCTACCCGGCGGGTGGCGGCCACCAGCTTTTCTAGTGGCCCGGTGATGCCGCGCGAGATGTAGAGCCCGAACCAGATGGCGGCAAAGATGATGAGCAGGGTGACGATCAGCAAAATAATGAAGAGCCAGAATTTGAACGGCTCCTTGAAGTGTTTAAGCTGCCGATAGCCTTCGAGTCCCTGGGAGATCGTGGTCATCCGTTCAAGCTGCTCGCTTCTTACGAGCAGCGAAGTTACCAATATGGCATCGCTTCCCGGGGAGTTGCCGATCCTGACCTCGGCGACGCTGCGCACCAGGTCACCCTGGTTGGTTTCCTGGATGATTGAATCGCGGCCGTGCTTGTTTTTGACTTTGAGGATCAGGTCGATGGGGATTTTGGGCAGAATGATGTTTCGTGTCTTGGGGCCGAAGACGGTGATTTCCAGATTTTTGTCCTCGGTAAAAAGGGAGATGGAGTCAGGGCCGTTGATGCTGTTGAAGATCAGCAAATTCTTCATGGTCTGGTTGATCACCTGGGTGGTGTAGCGGCTGAGGTCGAGGCCTTCGAGGTTCTTGGCGATCGCCGCGTTCATCAGATTGGACTGATCGGTGGCGTCGTGGAGGATCGACTGGGCGAGTTCTAAAGACTGCTTCAGGGAATCCTCTATGTGGGAATTGAACCAGTAATCGATGCTGGTGGACACGAACTGCAGGGCCACAAAGAACAGGACGATGGTGGGGATCAAGGTGAGGCTGAGAAACGAGGCGATCAGTTTGGTTTTCAGCCGACTCCCCGGGCGATTGACCCGGCGCTCGAAGATCAGCTCCGCCAGGTTGCGCAGCACCAGAAAGAGTACGAACAGCACCAGCAGTACATTGAGGTTGATCAGGGCGAAGACCAGAATGTTGCTGCTGACGGGAAGCGCCGCCTCCTGCTTGTAGAACAGGCTCTGCAGCCAGACGGAAAGTGGGATGAGGGCCAGGCAGATGCCGATGACGACACGGACCAGCCGCCGTTTCTGGCGGATTTGCTCGTTGGTATACGGGCGGCCGGACCACGTCGGTTCAGGCAGGTTGGCCTCCGGCGTCTGCCGGGATGATGGGGTGTCGCGGCGTGTCAAAAGCCTGTTCAGTAGTTGAATTCAATAGTTTGCCAGCCTGTTTCCCTGTCCCACCAGGAGAGAAACGGCAGAAAACGGTGCAGGCTCATGGGCAGGGTTTTCTCGAAGAGTTCGGCCCTGATCTTCAATTGATAGGTGGTGTCCGGGACGAGTCTGGAGAGCTTTAAAACTTTGAGACCGTTGATTTCGCTCATGGTCTTCTTGGCCTTGGTCAACGACTGGAAATGGACGACTTTGTTGTTCGCCTCTCCCAACTCTACCTGGTAGCTCTCCTTCAAGGTGTCGTAGGTCATGACGTGACGAAACTCCAACTGGGTGAGCTGCGTTGGCTTGGATTGCGTTCTTCCCTTTTTGTACAGGTTCACAAAGAAGGTGAAATCGATCGGTACGCCGCTTTGCAGACCGGCGAGCATTTCTTTGGTGAAACTGTTGTTGACCACCCCGAAGAGCAGGAGATGCGTTTCCGAAGTGGTGGCGATCAGGTCGGAGAAGGTGGTTTTATTAGAGGTATCTTCTTTTGAAAAACAGTATGATGCGGTAATAGCCAGCAGTGTTGCAAGCAGGATGCAATACAGGAATTTTTTTCGCATGTTGATCTAGGTATTCCGCGCACTCCCGACATCCGCATGGCGGTGGTGGAGAGGTATGGCTGCCGGTTGGGGAAATTGCGCCGTGTTGTGCATTTCGGGGCGCGGCCTCGGGTGATGCACGGTTGTTTTGTTCCAGCGAATAACAGAAAAAAACGAAACATCCTCACTTAAAGCAATGTACTTGATTGGCTTGTCGATGTCCATTGCTTGTTCATCGGCATATATCACTCATGCGATGTTTCGCCGCAGTCCGGAAGACTGGAGCTGTAGCGCTGCGTTGCCGTTGTATCAGGGCGGTGGCACAAGGCGCCGTCGAGCCGAAATGGCTTGACGGTTGTCGAAGAGAAAGGTAATGTGCATATGTTCTAATTCGAGCGCCTGCGGAAGCGGACGCTTATGACGCAAACACGTTATTACACTACATCAAGGAGCAGCATGAACACGACACGAATAGCGGTTCCCACCAATCATCCCGGTGGATTGGAGGCAGGGCGCTCAGATCATTTCGGCCACTGCGATGTATTCACCATTGTTGAACTCGGCCCGGACAATGCCATTGCGAAGGTCGAAACGCTCGCTAATGGCGGGCATGAGGCCGGTGGCTGCATGGTGCCGGTCAAACTGTTGCACGACGCTCAGGTCGAGGCCATCGTGGTCGGCGGCATGGGGGCCCGGCCGATGCAGGGGTTTGCCCAGGCCGGGATCAAGGTCTATTTCGCCAACCGGGAAACGGTGAGCGATGTGCAGGCGGTGATTGACCATTTTCTTGCCGGGAAACTGCCTGTAATGCATGCCGATCAGGTATGCAAGGGTTCAGGCAACTGTCAGCATTGAAAGATTTGCAAATTTCGGTTAATGAAAGTATAAATACCAGGTACTACAAACGGCAGGTCTGCTCAGGTGGAGGCCTGCCATGATTTTTCTTTTTTAATCCGGCATGATGGGGCCACTATTGCCGGCCATAACCACGAGATGAAAATCGCGACTCCGGCAAAAGCCCCTCAAGAGAGTATCGATTTTCGGATAGACATATGTCGCCGAGACCCAAAAAAACAAGACGATGCGAGGGCAACTTCTGCGGGCAGGTCTATAAACCAACCGGGACGCCGCTGACCGAACTGGTCCAGATAGAGTTGCATAGGGACGAACTCGAAGCTCTTCGGCTCTGCGATGCCGAGGGCCTGACACAGGAAGAGGCAGGGTTGCGCATGGGAGTTTCCCGTGGCACGATTCAGCGCATCCTAACCGTTGCCCGGAAAAAAACAGCGAAATCGCTCTCGGCTGGATATGCCATCATCTTCGTGGAAGACGAAGAATAGGTCCGACGTCTCGGCTTGACAACCATCTCCGCTCAACGGGTGGGCGGATTGCGTTCCGCCCGACACCTCAATTGGTTTTTTGTGATCTTGTAAAGCTGTTGCTTGTGTGCAGCGAGCGCTCTTTGTGATCACTCGCCATTTTCCCACCACCACCTCTACCACCTCTTTGGAAAGCGTGACGCTGACCATCCCGTACCGAGCAGCTGATGGCTGCGGTCATCAGACGTTTTCCCGGGTCTTGACGAATTCGATGTCGGGCCACTTTTCCATATGGAATTTGAGCATCCACTCGCTCTGGGCCAGGAAGGTGAGAAAACCTTCGGCGTCAAGGGCCAGGGCGTCCTGGTTCTTGCGCTCGAATTCGGCCATCTTCTTCTTGTCCTCGCAACGGACCCAGCGCGCGGCCTGGTAATCGACCGGCTCGTAGATGGCATCCACTCCGTATTCGTTTTTCAGCCTGGCCATGGTGACCTCGAACTGGAGGATGCCCACCGCTCCCATGACATAATCGGAGCCGATCATCGGTCGGAATACCTGTATGGCGCCTTCTTCCGCCAGCTGCACCAACCCTTTTTGCAGCTGTTTCATCTTCAGGGGATTTTTCAGGAGCACCCGCCGGAAGAGCTCCGGAGCGAAATTGGGGATGCCGGTGAACTTGAGTTCTTCCTTGGTGGTGAAGGTATCTCCGATCTTGATGGTGCCGTGGTTGTGCAACCCGATGATGTCTCCGGGCCAGGCTTCTTCGACGTTGGCGCGCTCCTGGGCCATGAAAATGGTGGCGCCTGCGAGAGTGATCTCCTTGCCCAGCCGATGGTGCTTGACCTTCATGCCGCGGTTGAACTTGCCGGAACAGATGCGGCAGAAGGCGATGCGGTCGCGGTGCGCGGGGTTCATATTGGCCTGGATCTTGAAAACGAAGCCGGAGAAGTCCTCTTCCATCGGCTCTACCATTCTGCTGACGCTCTGGCGCGGGCCGGGCGCGGGAGCCATCTCGACAAAGGCGTCGAGCAGCTCGTGAACCCCGAAGTTGTTGACGGCGCTGCCGAAAAAGACCGGACTCTGGGCGGCGCTCAGATATTGGTCGTACTCAAAGGGGTTGGCGGCGCCTTCGAGCAGTTCGATGTCTTCGCGCAGTTCGTCAGCCTGACGGCCGAGCAGGGTGTCGAGCTGGGGGTCGTCGAGGTTGTCGATGGTGATGCCATCGAAATTTCTGGTCTCCTGGCCGGGGGTGAACAGGTGCAATTGCCGGTGGTAGAGGTTGTAGACCCCCTTGAAGGTCTTGCCCATGCCGATGGGCCAGGAGAGGGGGGTGCATTCGATCTGCAGTTTTTCCTCGATCTCGGCCATGATATCGAGCGGGGCAATCCCTTCGCGGTCGAGTTTGTTGATAAAGGTGATGATCGGGGTGTTGCGCATGCGGCACACCTCCATCAGCTTTTCGGTCTGCGCTTCCACGCCCTTGGCGCTGTCGATCACCATGATGGCCGAGTCGACCGCGGTCAGCACCCGGTAGGTGTCTTCTGAGAAGTCCTGATGGCCTGGGGTGTCGAGGAGGTTGATTTCGTAATCGCGGTAGGTAAACTTCATCACCGAGGTGGTGACCGAGATGCCGCGTTCCTGCTCGATGGCCATCCAGTCGCTGGTGGCGTGGCGGTCGGCCTTGCGCGATTTGACCGCGCCGGCCATGTTGATGGCGCCGCCGAAGAGCAGCAGCTTTTCGGTCAGTGTGGTTTTACCCGCATCGGGATGACTGATAATGCCGAAGGTACGGCGCTTCTTGACTTCACGTTCGAGTTGTTTGCTCATGGCTCTACAAATTGGAGAAACTGCTTTCTATTCTTTCTGTGACCTATTATAAGAACAGGCGGAAAAAATGCAGAAAGATAGGCTCTTTTTTCAAGAATGCAAAGAGAAAAAACGATGAACACCAAAAATAGAAGAACTGTACTGGTCACCGGCGGCTGTGGTTTTATCGGCGCCAATTTCGTCCGGCTGTTGCGGAGCACCCGACCGAACTGGCGGGTGGTGAATCTGGATAAACTTACCTATGCCGGCAACCTGGGGAACCTTTCCGGCATTGAGGAATGCGAATATTACAGGTTCGTCAAGGGCGATATCTGCGATGCCCCGCTTATCTCCCGGCTCGTTGACGAAGAGGCGATCGACACGATCGTCCATTTTGCCGCGGAATCCCATGTCGATCGCTCTATCACCGGGCCGGCGGCCTTTATCGAAACAAATATCGTCGGTACTTTCACCCTGCTCGAAGCTGCCCGCAGCGCCTGGCTCGCGGCGCCCTGGCAGGGGCCGGCGCCCTGTTTTTTGCATGTCTCCACCGACGAGGTCTACGGATCGCTGGGTGAAGAAGGGCTTTTCAGCGAGGAGACCGCCTATGATCCCCGCTCGCCTTACTCGGCTTCCAAGGCCTCGAGCGACCACCTGGCAAGCGCCTATTTCCACACCTACGGCCTGCCGGTCAGAATCACCAACTGTTCGAACAATTACGGTCCCTATCAGTTCCCGGAAAAGCTCATTCCCCTGGTATTCAACAACTGTCTGGCCGACAGGGAACTACCTGTCTACGGCGATGGCAAAAATGTGCGCGACTGGCTCTATGTGGAAGATCACTGCGAAGCAATCGTCGAAGTGCTGGAGAACGGGGAAAACGGCAGGAGCTATAATATCGGCGGCAACAACGAGAAGCAGAACATCGAGGTGGTTACGCTGATCTGCGACCTCCTCGATATAAAACTCGGACTGCGGCGGTCCGGTACGCCCCGGCGATCGCTCATTACCTTTGTCAGGGACCGCCTCGGTCACGATCGCCGCTATGCCATCGACGCCGGCCGGATCAAAAAGGAACTGGGCTGGCAGCCGAAGGTGACTTTCGAAACCGGTCTTTCGAAAACCATCGACTGGTATCTTGACAACCGGGAGTGGGTGGATGGAGTTATTGACGGCAGCTACCAGGAATACTATAAGAAAATGTACTGCTGATTGTCCCTGTTCCCTGATTGTATTTCCATTACCAAACTAGCCGCATCGCCGCCCGTTTCGCGCGGGTGGCGGCGGGGCGGAAAGGTTGCCATGAACGTCATTGCTACAGCGCTGCCAGAGGTCCTCATCATCGAACCGAAAGTCTTTGGTGATGATCGCGGTTTTTTCTTCGAGTGTTTCAACCAAATGATCTGGGAGGAAAAGACCGGACTGAGACGGTCTTTCGTCCAGGATAATCATTCCCGGTCCGCCAAAGGCGTGTTGCGGGGCATCCATTATCAGATCAAGCAGCCCCAAGGCAAGCTGGTGCGGGTTGTCGCCGGTGAGGTGTTCGATCTGGCGGTTGATCTCAGGCGATCCTCACCCAACTTCGGCCGTTGGGTCGGGGAGATTCTCTCCAGCGAGAACAAGCGCCAGCTCTGGGTGCCGGAAGGCTTCGGTCATGCCTTTCTGGTTCTCTCCGAAAGTGCCGATTTCCTTTACAAGACCACCGACTATTATTCCCCCGAAAACGAACGCTGCATTATCTGGAATGATCCGCAGCTCGACATCACCTGGCCATCGATCGGCATCCCCCCCATTCTCTCGGTAAAGGATGCGGTGGGTACCCCACTGGCGGAAGCCGAACTCTACATCTGAGACGGGAAAGGCGAGCCGATCAGATGGTTCGCCGCAAAAGGGGGAACAGCGCGGGAGCAGATGTTAATTCGCGGTATGGATCCCTCGATGGATTGCCCGGGCGAGACTCTTGAGGCTGTACGGTTTGGTCAGCTGCTCGTTGATGCCGAGTCCCTTGGCTGTTTCCCGGTCCTCTTCGCTGAAATACCCTGAAGTTATTACGGCTTTTTGTTGGGGCTGCAGTCGTTGCACCTGGCGGTAGGTTTCGTAGCCGTCCATGTCTTGATCTATCCACAAATCCAGCAGCAGAAGGTCGATCGGCTCCTTGCGAACGATGTCAAGGGCGGCTCTGCCGTTGGTGGCGGTGAGCGGGGTGTAGCCAAGACGCCGCAGGAGTGAGGCGGTAACTTCGAGCTGGCTGTTTTCGTCGTCCACGATCAGGACGGTCTCGCCGTTACCCGCCAGGGCATCTATAGATTGAGCGTCGGTGGCATGGTTCTGCCGCTGCGCGTTCTGAGAGACTGGGAAATAGAGCTCGAAAGAGCTGCCGGCCTCGGTGCTGGCGAGGTCGATGTAACCGTGGTGATCGCGAACGGTGTTCCAGATGATGGTGAGGCCCAGACCGGTGCCGCTGTGGCCCAGGGACTTTTTCGAGAAAAACGGATCAAAGATATGGGGCAGGCTGGCGGCGGGGATGCCCGTGCCGCTGTCGACCACTGAAAGCACCACATAGGATCCCGGGGGGATTGTCTCGTATCCCCGATGCATTTTCTTGAGACAGCGGCTGGCCGTGCTGATAGTGATGGTGCCCTGGGGGTGTGTTGCCTCCACGGCATTGGTGACCAGGTTAATGAGCGACTTGTTGATATGCAGCGTCGAGGCCTGGATGGTGGGCAGTTGGGTTTGCAGCTGGAACTCGAACTCGAGACCCTCATGGGCGCGGGCCTGTTGGGTGAATTCGAGAGATTGCCTGTATTCATCGAGGAGTTGGTTGAGGTCGCACGGTTCTTTGCGGCAGGTGGCGCCTCGAGTCACAGTCAGCAGATCGTTGACCACCGCCGCCGCCTGTTTGCCCGCTTTGCGGATACGGGAGATGTCGTCGCGATATTGAGCGGTGCTCGGCATATCGAGCAGCAGCAGCTCCGGGAAGGTGACAACGGACGTGAGAATGTTGTTGAGATCATGGGCGACGCTGCCCGCCATCAGACCGATCGATTCCATACGCTGGGCGTTGGTCAGCTCTTCCTGCATCTTCAGTCGGTTCAGCTCTTCGCGCTTCCTGGCGGTAATATCCCTGAAGGCCCCGACCCAGCTCTCTTCCGCACGATCTCCGAGCCTGCGGAGGCGGATTTCCAGCGGCAAGGGTGTCCCGTTCCTGAAAATGCCGACGCTCTCGAATATTTCCGGTGTCTCGCTGTTGCATTGTTCGAGTTGCAGAGAGAAGCCGGGCCAGTCTTCGATCAGTTCTTTGAGGTGGCGTTGTTCCAGGGTTTCCCGGGTGTGGCCGAAGAGGGTGCAGAATTGCGAGTTGAATTGGAGTAATCGGTCTCGGCTAAAAAAAACGATTCCCTCCGAAGTGGCGGCCGCCAGCTGTCTGAATTTGCGCTTGCTGGTGATAATCTCCTGTTTGAGCCGTTTACTTTCGATTCCCCGGGCGATGATCTGCTGGAGCAGCTCAGGCCTGCAGGGTTTGTGCAGATAGTCGATGATGCCATAGCGCAGCGCCTGGATGGCGCTGTTCATGGTTCCGTATCCGGTAAGAATGACCACCGCTGTATCCGGATGGTTGACGGAGAGATATTCCGCCAGTTCCATGCCGTTAATATCAGGGAGTATCAAGTCCAGCAACACGGCCTGGTAGGAGTTGGCTTGCAAACGGGCAAAGGCTTCGCTGCCGGTAGCCGCCGAAGCCGTGGCATAGCCGTTTTCTTCAAGGAAATACTGAATACTGACCCGGAAACTCCGGTCGTCATCAATTACAAGTATCGTGTCGCTCATCAGGGCGGTTGCATGCTGACTTCAATAGGTTAAAACGCTTTTCCATTGCCTGGGAGTATGTCGTATCCTGCCTTTTTTTCATTTCTACGGTATTTCTGAAAATCAACGTGTTGCACTCGCAAAGAGAGGTCTATGATTGCTCTGTGAAAACAGCTCGATTGATGAAAAAATGGCTCTACTCCGAGACGGCCTCTTCGGAGAACCTTTCCGGGGGACAAAGCTACGGGAAATCCGAGAGTATGTCAATTGAAATAGTAATCAAGATAACTTCCGGAATTGACGTGCAATAATGTTGGTTGGTTTTACGTCGAGGTGACGGCAACCGTACAGCGGGCATAGCAATAATTATTGAAACCAATGACTTCCGTCAGCTCGGGAGTCTATCGTGGCAGGAAGAGTTCTTCTCGGATTAACGCATTTTTTAATAAACAACGAATATATGGGGGTAAAGGGCATAAACCGGCAGGTTCCTAGGAGCTAGCGGAAAGTTGTTGGGAACGGATCGGCAGGCGGATGACAAATCGGGTGCCGCCGTTCTCTGGTTGTTCGTGGGACAGTGTTGCGTCCTTGTCTCGAAGGAGCTTTTTCGCAATGCTCAGACCAAGCCCGAAATGACCACCTTTTTTGCTGGTGATGCCGGCATTGAAGATGGATGGCAACAGCTCGGCGGAGATACCCGGGCCGTCGTCGCTCACGGAGAGCGCCAGTTGAGATGTTGCGCCGCTTTGAGGGGCGGGTTCGAGCCAGCTCCGCACCCTTACCGTGCCGCCGTCGCTCAGGGCTTCCGCACAGTTGTTGAGCAGGATGGTCAATACCTGACGGATCGTCTCCGATGGCACCTCGATTTCACGGGTTTCCGGTCGGATGTTCAACCGCGTTTGGATATGGCGCTGGTGGAAGAGCGATCCCCGAAAAAGGGTCAGAATATCATCGGTCAATTGGCCAAGGGGTTCCTGGCGACTGGTTGTCGGCAGGCCTTTGGTCGACAGATCGCCGAGTTGCCGGACAATGGCGGCGATCCGGTCAATCTCAGCGGAAATGATCCGAAGCGCAGGCCCGCCAGTGCCGCCGATGCCGGTTGCGCCATTGAGTACACTGATATAATTTTGAATGACCGCCAGAGGACTGGCGATTTCATGGGCTATGTGACGAGTTACCTCCTGGACGGCCTCCAGCTGCTTGCGGGCAGCTTGCTGGGCATATTCCCGGGCAAGCTCTTCCTGGCGCAGTCGCGTCCCGGCCTGGGCGCCAAGTAAAAGGAGGGTATCGAGTTGCTGCTGCAGTGCTGTGGGGCTGGCGGGAGCCAGGCCGGTCAGAAGCACTCCCGCCGACTCTTTGGATATCGGCACAGGTATGGCCAGCATCGCTTCGCATTCCAGCAGTTCCAGCAGGCTGTGGTCTACGGCAGAGAGCATCGCGCCCTCGTGCTGATCCCCTGTGATCTGCTGGATTGCGCGATCCCGCAGGCAGCGGTGGATGATGGAATTCGACTCTTCAGTTGGCCAGTTGAAGCCAACCAATCGGGGGAACAGTGGGTTTGCCGATGAACAACAGGGGAGGAAGTCGGTCTTCCGGCCTTCGGGCAGCAAGCAGAAACAGTTTCTGATATCACAAAGGATGTGCAGACTCTCTTCCACGACCTGGAGAATTCCGTCTCGTCCCTGAACCTTCTGGAGATTGTCGAGCATACCATAGAGTGCGGTATGGGAAACGACCCGATCGGTGAGTTCCCGGCGGGTTCGTTCGTCGGTGTCGCCAGGCGTATTGGTATCGGGATCCGGTTCGATTGCAATGCCCATGGCTCCGGCGATGTGCCGACGGTATCGATTGCTTTGTGGTAGCAGCTTTCAAGCGTTTTTGGGGTAAAAATTGAGATTGTGCTCTGGAGGGGAGACTCGGGCGAATCCAGTTGGGATTCGGCCAAAGTGTTTGCCAGGGTAATGATCTCGGTTAATGATCCGGCTTCACCGGGTGTCGAGCGATGGTGGTATTCGATAGCCCGGGCGATGTGCTCCTGTAGGTGCCAGCGCCGCACCAGCAGGGCCCCGGCCACGGCATGGTCGACCCCGAATGTGTTCTGCTCAAGAGTTACCAGGTTGTGCCGATCCGGTCGTTGCTCTACGATCCTGTTGTATTCTTCGGGAAAGGTGCCGGCCAGCAGGAGCTTGCCAAGGTCATGGAGCAAGCCGGCAAGGTAGGCTTCGGCCGGGTTGGGGAAGTCTATCGCTTCCGCAAGAGATTTTGAAAGGATGGCGGTGAGCAGTGAATGATGCCAGAACCGAGGCAGGTGGATACCGGCTTGGCGGCCCAGGCTGTTGAATGCCTCATGGACGGAGACGGATACCGCGAGATTTCTCACTGTATCGATGCCGAGGTAGATAACCGCCTGTTCGATCTCCACGAATGTGGCGCGAGTGCCGAGAAATGCGGAATTGGCCAGTTGCAGGATGCGAGCGCCGATGGTCGCGTCTTTTGCCACCAGCGCGCCGATGTCGTGGACATTCGCCTCCTGGGCGTCACAGGCTTCGATCAGCTCGATGAGCGTCTGGGGAAGGCTTGGCAACCTGCTCAGATCCAGCAGTGATTCCGGTGATTTCAATGGGGTACGCATAATAAGAAACTCTAACTAACCAGCCCTGCTGCAATCCAGGTATCGATCCATCGTGTTTTCCGATACCAAGCTGTTGGGAGGCGGGAAATGAAAGTGGCAGGATCGCTGGTTCATGGTCGGCAAATCCTCTTGAATCGGTTTTCCAGAAACCGCCTCTTCTAACAGATATGACGGGAAAAGGCAAAAAATAGTTCATTTCAATAGACCAGTTCTCCGCCGCAATAGCCGAGGCCGCCCGCGCAAAGCAGACAGAGGAGGTAGAGGATGACAATTCTTTTTTGATCCATCCCCTTGTGCTTGAACACCGTCACGGCGGTCAGGAGGCAGGCGAGAATCACCGCCAAAACCATCTTGATAATGATCAGCTTCTCCCATTCGCCGCCTCTGAAATATTGCCAGTCCATAAAACCCGCCGCCATCGTCGGCAGGATGAAGATGAGAGCAAGCACCGAGCAGTGATGCGCCGTCCGGTCCAATCCCTTATTTTTCCAGATGAGGCCGACAATTGAAAATAAGCTCATGCCGATAACCATGCCCATCGGTATATGGACCAATGCGGGATGGATGGGGTGTGCATAGCCGATGGACTGTAGAAATGTGTAAAATTTTTCAATCATGCAGCTCTCCTTTCTGTTGTGGTTCGCTTGTGCCCATCGAGAAATGAGCTGTTTTGTTCTAAATCGAGGCGCTATGGTAAATTTAACCTAAGGCATAGGGAGTTGATATTGCGAGGATTAAATTTGTCAGCGCAACCAAGAGTGAGGGTAAGATAGCCATTTCTCGATGGGCGCTCGCTACTATGGTGGGTAATACATTGCCTGGGAGCCTGTCGGATTATGCCCTTTTTCCCCATATCTTCGTTAAACCCGAAAAAATTATCCTCAGAATATTTGGTATATGCCTCCGGTAATTTTTTCGAGTTTGCCTCGATCTGAGAAAAAATGCCTATAATCCGACAGGCTCCTAGCTACGGATGGGCACCCACTTTTGCATGAGGGCTCCATGCCATTTCCGGGTATGACAGGGCTTCGTGTCGATCCGACTGCTTGCCCGTGCCGGCGATTCCGACTATTTCGGCAGACTCCGCAGCCAGGCATAGATATCCGCTGCGTCCTGTCGGGAGACCTGCTGTTTGCTGAAACGCGGCATGCTTGGGGTAGAAGGGTTGCGGAGAAAGCGAACGAAGGTGGAAAACCCGATATTGATGCCGGCAATTTTTTTGGCCTTGCCGTCGTTGGCATGGCGGCCGTGGCAGACATAACAGTTATGCATCACGAACCAGCGTCTGCCATTGTCGGGGTTGCCGGGTGGGGCCGAGCAACCTGCAATCGTGACGAGGAGCAGAATTACGATCCGCGCCCCCTCATCAATCCTGTGCGGGATGCTGTTCAACATTTTCGCATAGATAGCCATGATCGACGAGATACGAATGGCCTTCGAGGGTAATGGAGGTGAGATAGACATCGGCTCCGGCATTGTCCAGGAGCGTGAGCGGGATGAATTTACTGCTGATCTTGAGCGGATCTCCGGGGCTGCTTTCGCAGCCGAGAATCTTGACAGCGGGAGTGATTCTATAGGAGGTCGTGGTGCCATTTACCTTCAAACGAACACCCGACAGGTCTACTTTGCCGCGTGAAACCAGGCTTTCCATGCTTTCCTGGCTGATAAACAGTGTCTTGCTCATCCATTGTCACCTATTCGGATTTCGTAACCTCGTAGCAAGGTGGCTACTCGCCGGCTTTGCTTATCTCTATGTTACCGCTTGCCCGATTCCCCTATAAATAGCGATATATACTGCAGGGAGCTTACCTTATGGCATGGAAAAAGAAAAGAAGTAAACAGTTACCGGCCTGCCATTTCAGCACGATTACGGATATACGCCTCTGCAGATGATTGAACCAGTTGAGGACCAGCCCGGGGCGAGCTATTGTGAGACGGGGTAACCCTTCACCATGTCAACCAGATACTGGCCAAACCACTGCGCTGTAAACGCTCTCCAGTGCCGCAGGTTGGTACAGGTAAGCGCAGAATCCGAGCAGTCTGACGGGCTATAGCCTATCTGTGCCACGCCTGCCTGATCGCGTGCCACGATGCGGTGCCGGTGAACGTTTACGAGGTGGCTGCCAACGCCTTGGCGTAGGCTTCCTGGGTTCGTGCGAAAACCTTGTCCCAGTCGAAGTAGCCGATTCTCTCACCAAGCGGGGTGATATCCGGATCAGGATCCAGACCGCTCTCGTGGATGGCGGCAGCAAGAGCCTGGTGCAGGCCGGATGTGAATGCGGCCTCGTCTTCCCGCCAGGGGGTATCCACCTGGTGCAGCCGCGGGGCGCGAACCAGGTGGAGGCAAGGGGTCTGCAGGCGTTCGGCGATCTCCCTGGTGCCCGGCAACTCGGTGGCCACCACCCGGCATCCGGAGGCAATGGCTTCCAATATGATGAGTGGCAGCCCCTCGAACAGGGAAGGCAACACCAATACGTGGGCACGCCGCATCATTGCGGCCAGTTCCTCCTGGGGCAGCGAGCCGTGCAGTGTGAGGTTATCTTCGAGGGCGAGCGCCAGCTCGCGGCAGCGCTCATACTCCTCTCCGGCGCCTCCACCCACCATGTCGAGGTGATAGGAGTGCCTCTCCAGTCTACCCACTGCCTCCAGAAACCAGGGAATCCCTTTGGCATTACTCAATTTACCGGCATAGAGCAGCCGCACCGGCGGTGGCGGTGGTTTTTTCTCCTGAAAAAAGAGATGGCTGTTGTAGCCGCCTCCAACCACCGAGACTCGGTCCGGGGGCAGGTGGTAAAGGGATTGGATCTCCTCTTTTTGCGGCCTGCTGAGTGCCAGAACCGCGTCAAGATGACGGCAGCCGGCCAGAACTCGTGATCGCAGGTGCGGACAGGCGCGGAATTGGCGGAGGTCGGTTCCGTGGCTGGTGGTCACCATCGGGATGCGGGGAAGAGGCGGGCGGTCAAAGAACTCAGCAGCCACAGGTGATGACTGTGGATGAGGTGAGGGCGAAATTCCGTGACCCGCCGAGCCATGGCCGTGGCGAAGGCCTGCTCGTACATCCGGATTTGGTCCCAGTCGAGATCGCGGAACCTGCTGCTGGCATAGGGCATGACATCGCTCATGCCCACGATTTCAAACGGCAGGGTCGGACTGGAAAATTCCACGTAGCAGCAGTGTTCCGCTGCGAGAGGGAGATGTGCAGACGGCCTGCCGGCCTGGATGCCGGCCACCAGGCAGCTGTCGTGACCGGCACGACTCGCGGCGGCCAGGATCTCCCGGAGATAGATGCCGCTGCCGGTTGAATCCGGGCGTTGGCTGATGAGGTGGAGAATCCGCATCCTTACTGGCCAAGCGACAGGGCGCGCCTGGAAAGCAAAGGGGTGACCTCTGTCGGGGAATGTCTGAGAGCGTGCTTGATGGAACGCAGCACCAGGTTGCGGGTATTGCGTTTCTGGTTGAGCAAAACGGCAAACAGCACTGGGCCGGCATGGCTTTCGAGGTAGCCGGCGTAACAGAATACGCTGTGCAAGGTGCCGGATTTAAGATGGAGCCCGTGCTTTATCGGCAGCAGGTCGCGGTGGGGCCAGAAGGCCTCGAGCACTGTCACCATGGCTGCCGGGGTAATCCGGTTGCGATGGGAAAGTCCCGAGCCTTCGCGGATGGTAATGCTGGCTGCGGGGATATGCAGGGTGGTCAGGGCGTAGTCTGTGAGCAGCCTGCGGGCCTTTTCCCAGGTGGCCGGCGCACCGAAACGGCGGGCACCGGAGGTGAGCGCCAGCTGGTTGGCGATGAAATTGTTGGAGTAGCGCAGGCAGCGATGGACGACTTGTTCCAGGGTTTTCGGGGAGCGGTACTCGAATAGGAGCCGGGCGTTGGCAGGCACCCGGGCGTGGCGGACTGTGCTGCCCACGGCTATGCCTTGCCGGCGCAGCAGGGCCCCCAGAACCTCTGCGGTGTAGCGCAGCGCGGGAGAGAGCGACCCGGAAACCGTGAAGGCGTTTATGTTTACCCTCTGCCTGCCAGGTCTCAGCTGCCGGCCTATCTCGTGCATCAGCGGGATGGTCGGGGTCTGCGGTTCGCCGGAGGAGACGGCACCGTGGCGGTGCTTGTTGATGGCGATGGAATTGAAATTGATTGCCAAACCGCCATTGGCAGCATCGTAGGGGTTGGGTGAGTTTTCAGAACCTTCCGGTGCGCTGTGCTCAAGCTGAAAAAAGGAGTCGTCAAGCACAAGAGCGGAAACTCGGCGGAGTCCGCCTTTTCTGAGGCGCCGGGCGATGTCGGCGAGGTCTTCGGAGGTGAGCAGCGGATCTCCGCCGCCTCGCACATAGAGGACCTGCCGGGTGTCGAGCAAGAAACCCGTGGTGAAGCGGTAGTCTTTGCCCAGGGTATCGAGGGCGGCGAGGGTAGTGAGCAGTTTGATGGTCGAGGCGGTGGAGAACAGATCGTTCGCCCGATGCTGGTCGAGTACCTGGCCGTTACGTTCGACGATATAACCGCCGTTATTTACGTATTTTCCGGGGAGCCGAAAGGCGAGTGCCGGCCCGGCCGTAAACAGCAGGACCAGTATGAGCGATCCCACCCGGCACAGACCGACAATAACGACCCGCGCCACGCTTGCAGCTCGGTGGCTGGGGCGCAGCCGGCCGCAGGACCGGCTGCGCGAGGCACAGGCTAGATTTTCGGTAGTTTGGCGAGTGACTTGCTGATCTCTTCCTCAGGATATTCGTAGTCATGTAGTTCCCCGGCATAAAATTTGTCGTATGAACCCATGTCGATCAGGCCATGGCCGGAAAAATTGAAGAGGATGGTCTTGGGCTCGTTCGGATCCTGGGTTGCCTCAATAATCGCTGCACGGATGGCATGGCAGGTTTCCGGGGCGGGAATGATGCCCTCTGTCTTGGCGAACAGAACTCCGGCCTCGAAGCATTCCAGCTGATGGACCTTGATCGGATCCATGATCTTTTCCCGGACCAGCGCCGAGACGATGGGTGCCATGCCGTGATATCGCAGGCCGCCTGCATGGATTCCTGGCGGAATAAAATCGTGTCCCAGGGTGTACATGTACAATAGCGGCGTTGTCTTGGCGACATCGCCGAAATCGTAAGCCAGTTTCCCCATGGTCAGAGAGGGGCAGGAGGCGGGTTCCACCCCGACGAAACGGATTTTTTTGCCTTCCAGATAATCGGGCAGATACGGAACGGCGATGACCGGCAAAGTTGGAGCCGCCGCCGCAGCAGCCGATGATCACATCGGGATAATCGCCGGCGATCTCCATCTGCTTTTTGGCCTCCAGACCGATGATGGACTGGTGCAGGATGACATGGTTGAGCACCGAGCCCAGGGCGTACTTGGTGTCATCGCGTGTCGCGGCGTCCTCGAGCGCTTCTGATATGGCAATGCCAAGAGAGCCGGGGTGTCGGGAACTCGAGCCGACAGATCTTCGGCCGGTTTCGTGTCCTCGCTGGGGCTGGCGACAACCTCGGCCCCGTAGGTCTGCATCATTGATTTTCGGTAGGGCTTCTGGTCGAAGGATACCCGGACCATGTACACCTTGCAGTCCAGACCGAACTTGCTGGTGGCAAAGGCGAGGGCGCTGCCCCACTGGCCGGCGCCGGTCTCGGTCGACAGCCGCTTTACCCCCTCCTTCATATTGTAATAGGCCTGGGCGACGGCGCTGTTGGGTTTGTGCGAGCCGACCGGAGAAACGCTTTCGTTTTTGAAATAGATCTTGGCCTTGGTGCCGATGGCCTGCTCCAAGTTTGTCGCCCGAACAAGCGGCGACGGCCGCCAGATCCGATAGACTTCCCGCACCTCCTCGGGAATATCGATGAACCGCTCGGTGGACATCTCCTGCTCAAGCAAGGCGTTGGGGAAGACGGGGCAGAGTTTTTCCGGACCCATCGGTTGCTTGGTCTCGGGGTCCAGCGGTGGAGCCAGGCCACCCGGGATGTCGGGGACGACGTTATACCACTGCTTGGGCATCTCTTCATCGCGAAATACGATCTTTTTCTCCATGGGATCTCCTCAAGAGCTGTACGAGTTGTGAGTACTCTTTAAAACCGCATGAATTTCAAAATGTTCCCTGCTTTGGTCCTATCATATAGCCGCTGCTTGCGCAAGGGGGATTACTTTTCCTCGATGTCTCGCCAGCCTGTTTTGGTGATGATTGTCGCGGCAACGGTTTGCTCGTCGAGTCCGAAAATGTGCTGCAGGGCTTCCACCGGTTTGATGGAAGCTGCGCCGCTTGCACTGACGATTCGCATGAGTAGCGTGTCATCGCTTGCGATTTCGCAGGCGGTGAACATCGGTCGGATATTGAGTACCCGCTTTTTACCCTTGCGCATCTGTTCGACCAGGAGTTCTTCTTCTGCCATGAACCGGGCGGTTCTCTCTCGCTCCGCAGGCAGCAGAAGACCTGGGGAGCTGGAGGGTATAGGTGCTTTCGATGATCGCCGGCAGTTTGCCGGAATGCAAAGCGATGTCGTGCACCTCAAGCCCTGCCGGCAGCTTGCTGCTGAGGAGCTTGGCACTCTCTGCCGGGTCATCTGAGAAGTTCGGGCAGATCCATGAGGAAAAACTCGGCCTTCGAGCGGGTGCCGACCGGCAGAGCCGGCCCAAAGGACACCTTGGGGGTCGGATTGAACCCTTGAGAAAAATTTGTCATTATCCCCGCCCGGCGCAACCCCCGAAAAATAAGTTGCAAAATTTCCAGATGACCGAGAAAGCATATGTTTCCCTCCCGGCTGTAGGTGACCAGGTACTTGAAATGGTTTTCGCGGTCCGCGGGAGGGGCGGGTTCTGCCTGCCGGACGGCAGACGTCCGGTTGTTGTCCGGGCCGGGTTCACTCGGGTGTGGTCGGTGAACCACCGGCCGGATGATGTCGAAATCGCAGAGACCGCACTGGCGGCAGCCGTGATAGCGGCAATCCGGCGTGTACGCCTCGGCCAGACCGTTGGCAAGTTCGTCCTTGAGGAAATCGAGGTCCACACCGGTGTGCAGGTGCTCCCAGGGCAGGGCTTCGTCCGCCTTGCGCTCGCGCAGGTAATCGCTGAGCTCAAGTCCGCAGGCGGTGGCCGCCTCTTGCCAGACGGCAAGCGTAAAATGATCGGACCAACCGTCGAACCGGGCGCCGGCTCGCCAGGCGCTGTGCACCAGGTTTGAAAGCCGCCTATCCCCCCGCGAAAAGACGCCCTCGAGAAAACTCTGTTCCGGGTTATGCCATTTCATTGCGCAGCCTTTTGGCAGGTGATCCTTGAGCCAGTACAGCCGTTCGCGGCTCTCTTCGATGGAGAGTTGCCGGTGCCATTGGAACGGGGTGTGCGGTTTAGGGACGAAGGTGCCGACGCTGACGTTGATCCGCCTTCTGCCTCGGCCGGCGGCGTTGATCTCAGCGGCCGCTTTTTTCACCAGGGTGACGATTTCTTCGATGTCTTGCCGGCTCTCGGTGGGCAGGCCGATCATGAAATAGAATTTCATCAATTTCCAGCCCAGGGAAAAAGCCGCGCGGCAGGTGGCGAGCAGATCCTCTTCGGTTATGCCCTTGTTGATCACCCGCCGCAAACGTTCACTGCCGGCTTCGGGCGCCAGGGTGAAGCCGGTTTTACGCACCCGCCTGATCTGGTCCATGATCTCCGGGGTGAGGGTGCCCACCCGCATCGACGGCATGGAGACGGAGACGAACTGCTCGGCGAATTCGTCCATCAACTGCGGCAACACCTCGCCGATGCAGGAATAGTCGCCGGTGGAAAGCGAGAGCAGGGCGAGTTCCTCGAAACCGGAATTGGCGATGCCTCTCTTGGCCAGCTCCATGATTTCTTCCGGCCGCCTCTCCCGTACCGGTCGGTAGGTTATGCCGGCCTGACAAAACCTGCAGCCCCGGGTGCAGCCCCGGGCGATCTCCACCCCCAGCCGGTCGTGCACGATCCTGGCGTTGGGAACAATGGGATTGAACAGATGGTCGGTGGCCGCCAAATCGGGCAGCACCCGGCGACGAACCGGGCCGGAGTTGCCCGGCAGGCTGTCAAGACCTGTGAAACGGCCGGTATCGTCGTAGCGCGGCTGAAAATATGTGGGGATGTAGATGCCTTCCACCCGAGCCAGCTGATGCAGCAGACTCCTCTTGTCCATCTTCTGCTGTTTGGCCCGGCCCACCAATTCGGCTATTTCCAGGATCGCTTCCTCGCCGTCGCCAAGGAGAATCGCGTCGAAGAAGTCGGCCACTGGTTCAGGGTTCATGGCGCAGGCGCCGCCACCGATCACCAGGGGAAAGGGCCCTTGCCGGTCCTTGGCAAAAAGGGGCAGGCCGGCGAGATCGAGGATGGTCAGGATATTGGTGTAGCACAGTTCGTAAGGGAGGGTGATGCCCAGCAGGTCGAACTCGTTGAGCGGGTGGCCCGATTCCAGGCTGGCCAGCGGCAGGTTGCGATGACGCAGGAGCTGTTCCGCGTCGATATCGGGGCAATAGCAGCGTTCGGCGACAACCTCGGGGCGGGAGTTGAGCAGATGATAGAGGATCTGCAGCCCTTGATGGGACATGCCGATCTCGTAGAGGTCCGGGAAAATCAGGGCACAGCGTATCCGGGCTTGGCGCCACTCTTTGGTGGTGGCGTTGAATTCGCTGCCGATATAGCGCCCAGGTTTTTTGACCTGGGAAAAAAGCGTGGAATTGGTCATGCGAGATAGATGAGAATGGAGGTGGAATTGGTAGTGGCGAGCGCGGCGATCGCATTGCGGCGCCGCGTCGCGCGGACCCTTGATTTACTGAAAATTGATTGACATTTCAAGCAGGGATGAGGTAATCAAAGCATTTAGGCGGAAAATCCCCAGAAAAAACGCTGAATTCTTTATGCGTACTAAAAGATTTTTTCTCATGAAGCTCGTGCTCGTTTTGATGATGTGTGCCGCAGTGTTTCTGTGCTGCCCCCGTGCAGGCGAAGCGCAGCAGGAGGGACCTGTTCTGCACAAGGTTCTTTATCGGCTGGAAAAGGATGGAACGGAGACCCTCGTCTTTGATCTGAGCAGCGCCGCTTCTCCGAAAATATTCATGATCAAAGGCGATAATCCTCGGCTGGTTCTCGACTTTGCCGACACGGTGAACCGCGCCCAATCGCACTACTCGGTTCAGGACGGCACCCTGGTCAGCGATATCCGGGTCGGTCAACATCGGCAACCGCGGTTGAGCACCAGGGTGGTGGTCGATCTTGCCCAAAAGCAGCCGATTCGCTGGCAGCAGCACTTGAGTGAGAATCGGTTTGTGCTCTCCATCGTTTCGGCACGCAAGCAAGAACACGACCAGGAGCCGAAGCCGGCTGCGACGCCAACGCCAACGCCAACGCCTGAACCCTCTTCGGCTGTCGGGAACGCGAGCCGAAAGTCGGCGGCGGAGCCCCCTCATCGGCCGGGCCCTCCTGAAAAGGAGGTCGAGCAGGCCGTCGCGAGCGCGACCCTGCTCGACGTTTCATTTGACAACACCTCGAAAAAAGGCGAGATGGTGTTGTTCCGATTCAGCAAGTTCTACGCGCCCAATGTCTCGGCGGTCGAGCGGGGGACACCGAGAATACTCTGCGATTTTCCTAACATGCAGCTCTCACCCCATGCCCGGACCACTCTTGTCGCCCATGGCAAATACGTGGACACCATCCGGCTTGTCCAGGACGAAAACGCTGAAAAGGTTCGGGCGGTGCTCGATCTCTACCCGGGTCACGACTATGACCTGCAGCAGGTCTTTTTTAAAGAGGATAAGTTGTTCGCGCTGATCATCAACGTCCTCAAGCCCCATAACGACACTCCTCACTCGACTTCGCAGTAGAAGCTGTCGTCGCAGAGTCCGGACAGATACTCCTCGCCGAAAACCTGTTGGGTCTCGTAGATGCGGGGCTCCTTTTCGCGCCTGGGCCTATTTGTCGTCTGCCGGCTGGAGCGGGCTTTGCAACCGCTGGTAGCGATAGCCGCCTGGCCGCGCCAGGATGAAATCAGCGGCGGTGCATTGCGCGAGCGTTTTGGTGTCTCTGAAGTGCAGCTTGATTGTCCCGCCGTACGGCAGCCCGCTAACCATGATCGTGGAGGGATGTTGGCAGCTTTTCCCGGCGCCATTTGACGACCAGTCGCTGTACTCGATCTCAAGCTCCGATGCGGAACCATTTTCGGACGTTGACAGGATGCGAGTGCGCAGCAGCCGCCCGTCGGGGTCCAGCAGCAAATATTCCCGCCCCCGGTCTTCCCCCTCCTTCTCCTCGGCAAAAGCGATGCCGAACCAGATCCCCCGGTTATCGCGGTCCGCTCGGACTTCGGTGATACGCTCGGGTGCCGGCAGCCGGCCGGTCAGCCAACGCCCCCAGGCCGAACTCGAAAAGAGTGCGGTCGGCAGGTCATGGGCAATCCCGAATCGTGCGACATCGCCTTCCATGAACAGCCGCTCCTGCACATTGAGATAGTCGAATCGGCTTCCGTCGCTGGCAAAGGCGAGAACCGGTTGCCCGAGCGGATTGTCGGCGATGAATTTGACATATCCCGGCTGCATGAGCTTGAGATAACCCCCGGCAGCCCGGTCGATAAGGTGATTGTGAAAGAATATCCGGGCGTCGGTATCCAGGCATGTGCCGCAGGCCGCCTGCCGCTGCCATAGGGCCCGATAGAGCTCGAGGGGGGCGATTTTGTCTGTGCCGGCAAGCGGCTGGCGCCAGGGATGACGCGCGCAACCGGCGACCAGCAGCAGAACGGTCAGCCCGGACAGGAGCAAACGGGGGAAGCCAAAACGGCGCATGTGGTGTTTACGGTTTGTCCAGGGCATCGATTTTCTTTTGCAGTTCAGCTTTCTCAGAGGCCTCTTTTGCAAGCTGAAGCGCTTTGCGATATGCCGTGCGGGCTTGTTCGGTTCGGCCCATGGCCCGGCAGACGTCGCCGAGGTGCTCCCGGATGTGCGGATCGTCAGGTTCGAGTTGCACGGCTTTTTTCATCTCGTGCAACGCCTGCTCCAGTCTCCCCATCCGAAAATAGACCCAGCCGAGGCTGTCTCTGATAAAACCGTTGTCGGGCTTGAGGTCAACCGCCTTGCTGATATATCGATAGGCCTTGTCGAGATTGATATTGTGGTCCGCCCAGGTATAACCGATAAAGTTGAGCGCCTCGGCATGGTTCGGGTTGAGTTGCAGCACCCGCTGCATGGTGTGGGCGGCCTCGAGATGCAGGCCGGCGTCTTCGAGCAACAGCGCCTGCTCGAAATAAAGCTCGGCGTTTTTCGGGAAGGCGGCAATACCCGCCGTCAGGCTGGCCATTGCTTTTTCCTTCTCTCCTTCTTCTTTATACAGTGAGGAGAGCAGGGAGTAGAAGATGGGATGAAGATGGAGCGGGTCGGCAAGCGATGAGTTAAGCAGAGTGATCGCTCGTTGAATCTGTTTGCGTTGATGGTAGATCCGGACCTGCAGATAGATTGCTTCCGTATATTGCTCGGCGTCCGGTTTGATCGCTTTGAGGTGGTTCAGCGCACTGCTCAAATCACCGGCCTGGAAATCGATCAGTCCCAGGAGGTAATCGGCTTCCGGCCCGGTCTTATCGCCCTTCAGCCGGAGCAATATCTTTTTGGCATCCTCGGTTCGGCCCAGTCGAAGCATGATCTTGCTGATCACCATATCGATCTGGTTGGTGTCGTTGAACTCGCCGCGCACCTCCTGCAGTTCTTCGAGCGCCTGCTTGTCCCGGCCAAGGTTGAGCAGGGCCTGGATTCTGCCGAACGCCGCCCGCTGGTCAGTGGGGTCGTTGGCTATCACCGTGGAATAGAGCTGGAGAGCGTCCTCGTATCGTTTCTGCTTAGAGTAGAATTCGGCAATTTCGTATACCAGATCCGGCGACCAGTTGAGCTGCAGCGCTTCCTCGTACGATTTGGCGGCCTGTCGGTCATCGCCTCTGAGATGCTGGACCCGGGCGAGGTAGAGGTGGGCGAAGTAGAGTTCGGGGTTTTTTTTCAGCAAGCCCTGGAAGATCGTTTCGGCTTCCCCGAGCTTTTTTTGCCGGCTGTACAGGATGCCAAGACCCAGCAGAACATCCTCATTGCCCGGATCGCGGCGCAGCACCTCCCGATAGAGTTTGGTTGCTTCGACGATTTTATTCTGTTTCACCTTCAGGTGGGCCAGCAGCATGTACTCGGAGACGTCTTCGGGGTGGCGGTTGATATAGGTCTCCAGCAGCCGGGTGGCTTCAGCGGTCTTTCCCATGCGAATCAACAGAAGGGGCAGCTTTTTGCGGATATAGTCGGCACCGGGATCACAGGCCAATGCTTTTTCATAGGCTTTTTGGGCCTCGGTGAAGTGCTGGTTGTCCTTGGCGTGGGTTCCCCAGAGAAAATAGAAATAGGCGCACTCCTTCCCGGTCAACCCTGGCGCCGTTTTCGGCAACGGTACCGGTGCCGCCGCCTTGCCGCCGCTGGCGCAGCCGGTTGCGAGCTGTAGAAACAGCATGATGACCAGTGAAAGTCGGAAAACGTTCATGACGGGAAAACGGACTCCGGCGAGAGGATGAGTGATTGCGTGGCGGCGAGCACGTCCAGGTGAACCGCATCGATGGAGCGGTCGGCATCGATGCGCCGAATGCAGGGGAGGTTCAGGACGTGAAAAATCCGGCTGACCCGGGAGAGCGATTCGGCTTGTTCGAAGTCGTTGAGCTGTTCGCCGCGCCCCTGGGTAATGCGTTTAAGGCTGGTGGAGATGGGAACTTCAAAGAGCAGGGCAAGGTCCGGCACCGGGGCGAAGTCGTTGCGCTGGAGGATCTCGTCGGGATCGAAACCGACCGCCCCCTGATAGGCGACGGTGGAGAGATAGTAGCGGTCGCACAGCACGATCTTGCCTTCTCGCAGCGCCGGCAGGATGAGTGAATCGACATGTTCCCGGCGATCGGCCAGGAACAGCTCGAGTTCCTCCTCCCGGCTGCAGCTCTCTCGATCGAGATAGAGCTCTCGGATTTGCTTGCCGTAGGTTCCCTCGGTCGGCTCCCTCGTGGTCACGACCGTGTATCCTTTGCGACACAGGTGCCGGGCCAGCAGAGCGAGTTGGGTGGTCTTGCCGGTACCGTCGATTCCTTCAAAAACGATGAGCTTGCCGAGGAGTGCTGTTTTCATGCGCTGGGGTGTGAGGCCGGGTAGTGTTTGCGGTTCGTGCTGATAACAGCGGCCATTTCGACGGCGGCTTGTAGGCTGGCGGCATCGGCGAGGCCTTTTCCGGCGATGTCGTACGCAGTGCCGTGGTCCACCGAGGTGCGGACGATCGGCAAACCGAGGGTGACGTTGACGCCGTCCTTGAAATGCAACAGTTTGAAGGGGATAAGCCCTTGATCGTGGTACATGCAGACGACGGCGTCAAAGTGGCCGGCGGCCGCCTGCACGAAAACGGTGTCCGGAGGGATGGGGCCACGGACCTCGATTCCCGCCGCCCGCGCTTCACGGATGGCAGGCCGGATTACGGTCTCTTCCTCCCGGCCGAACAAGCCCTCTTCGCCGGAGTGGGGGTTGAGGCCGGCAACAGCCAGCCGCGGCCGGGCCAGGCCGAAATCACTGCGAAGCGCTTGGGAGGTGATGCCGATCAATTCCTGAAGTCCGGCACGCGTCAATCGTGCCGGCACCTCGGCCAAAGGACAATGGATAGTGGCCAGGGTCACCTTGAGAGTGGCGCCGGCCATCATCATGGTAAATTTCCCAGTGTCAGTCAAATCCGCCAGCATCTCGGTGTGACCCGGGTACGGAAAGCCGGCCTGCTGCAAGCCTTTTTTGGAGATCGGGCAAGTGGCCATGGCGTCCAGTCGACCGGTTTGCAGCAGATCGACAGCGCTCTTTATATAATCGGCCATGGCTTTGGAACCGGCCGCCGTCGGATGACCCCAGGAAAGCTCCGCCAAGGGGAGCGAAGAGAGTTCGATTACCGGAATTCCCTCATGCGGCGCGGGTGTGTCGGGATCCCATGGCGTGAGAGGGGCGGGGAGATCGAGCTCTGTCGCGCATTTTTCCAGGACACCTGCATCACCGAGCACCACCGGTTGGAGCGTATCGTCCCGATTTTTGGAGGCAAAATAGCGGAGGATGATTTCCGGGCCGATTCCGGCCGGGCACCCCATGGTAATCCCAATAATCGACATAGTGATAGTGTACCGTTTTCGCGCACCCTTCGTCAAAGAATCCTGGTAGGGGCGGGAACATAAAGAATAAAAGCGGGTTAGCCTGCAACTTCAAATGCGTTGGTTATGAGCTCGATTTGTGCGGGTCCTCGCGTGGGGAGCAGCACCGAGATCACATCGAATCGGCTGGCGGTTTCCCCTAATTTGTTCCTGGCCAGGTATTCCTGTGCCAGGCGCCCGAGTCTGGCCTGCTTGCGGGGAGTGACCGCCGCGGCCGGGGCGCCGAAGCGCAGCGATCGGCGTGTTTTTACCTCGACGAACACCAGCGTTTCGCCGTCTCGGGCAATGATGTCAATTTCGCCCGAGCGCAGTCGATAGTTTCTCTGCAGGACATTCCAGCCATGTCGCCGGAGATGGGCGACCGCCAGGTCTTCACCGCGCGCCCCAAGCGATATCCGCTCATCGGTCAAGGTCTTTCACCCCCCGAAATGTGCGACGATGCGCCATGCAGGGCCCATGGACAGCAATGGCCTGGCGATGCTCCCGAGTTGGATAGCCTTTGTGTTGTTTGAAATTGTAGACTGGGAAGCGCTCGTGCAGCTCATCCATCATTGCATCGCGAGTGATTTTGGCGACAATGGAGGCGGCTGCAATAGAGCCACTCTTGCTCTCCCCCTTGATCAGCGCCTGCTGCGGGAGTGGATGAGGAATCTCGAATTTGCCGTCCACCAGCAGAAAATCGGGTTCGAGGCCCCGGTCGATCAGCGCCTGTACCGAACGCTGCATTGCCAGCAGAGAAGCCTGCAGAATATTGATCTCCTCGATTTTTCGTTCGCTGACAATGCCGATGCCGATGGCTGCTCCCATTTGTACGAGTTGCTCATGGAGTTGTAGCCGTTGCCGGTGGGAGAGTCGTTTGGAGTCGACGAACGGCCTTGCGTCGCAGTTGGGCGGGAGCACCACGGTCGCTGCTACCACCGGTCCCGCCAGGGGACCCCGGCCCACTTCATCGGAGCCGGCAACGGTGGCGAAACCGCGTGCCTGCAACGTTCGCTCGAACTGGTAGTTGTCCTTGGCGCTGGCAAGGAAATCGAGGAGTGATGTATCCATCGGGCCCATCACAGCCGCTGAGAATAAACACCGACACCCGGGCTGGCTGAATGCCGGCGACCCGGGTGCGAGAATTGAGGCAGTGCTGCGTGGGGATTAGCGGTTGAGACCACGCTCGCGGATCCGAGCCGCCTTGCCTTTGCGGCTACGCAGATAGTAGAGGCGGGAACGGCGCACGCGACCGCGAGTCACCAGCTCGATCTTTTCAATACGCGGGTTGTGCAGAGAAAAGGTTTTTTCGACCCCGACGCCGTGCGATACTTTGCGCACCGTGTAGCTGGCGTCCATGGTGCCGTGTTTGCGCTTGATTACCACGCCCTGAAAGATCTGGACGCGCTCCTTGGTGCCTTCGATGATCCGGATGTGGACCCGGACAGTGTCCCCGGGACGAAAGTCCGGAATGTCCTGGCGCATCTGCTCTTCGTTGATTTGATCGATGATTTTGCTCATGACGTCATGTATAGGTTGAAATAATGAATGAAGTATATCCCTTAGTGAAAATGAAATCGTTCACCGGGTTAGTCAAATGGTGCCCAAATCAATGCATTGTAAACTTTCGACAGTGCTTCAGCCAAGTATTGTTTTGCTGTTCTGTCGCATTTCCGCCCCCTGGATACCGCGTCTGCGGGAATCTTATGTTTCCCCCCAGGACGAATTTGCTCTAAGCCGCTAACGACCGAGTAGCCTGTCGAGTACGATCGCAACCGCGCTTCGAACCGAGAGATGATTGTAGTCCGATCCTCCCGCAATCGGCGGAAGCCTGCCGTCGGCAGTCTCCAGAACTTCCGGTGCCAGACCGTGGGCGGTACCAAACAGCAGCAGCACCGGCGTCCCGTCGTCTATCCGCGACCGCAGCCTGTCATATGTAATGCTGCTGCCTTCGTCCCGGGCGCTGGTTGTCACCACCATCGGCTGTTGCCCGTAGCGATGGGCCAGTTCGCCAATCGCGGCTTCCAGGCTATCGGCGAGCCGGACAATGGCGAGCGCTTGCTTGCGGGCCGGATTGTACTGCGCGCCGTGGCCTGTCTGCCAGTGCGCTACCATCTCCCCCGCCAATTGCCTTTGATCTTCATAGGGCGTGGTAATGTAATACCGATCGACCCCGTATGTTCGTGCTGCCCTTGCTATATCATGCAGATCGAGATTTGTCACGGCCGAGCCGATCACCAGTCCCTTTTTATTGAGGACCGGATGGTGGATAAGACCAATGCTTACTCGTTTCATCTGCCGCACCGACCAGCACCTGCCTGATCCGCCTGGACCCTGGCGACTGCTTCGTACAGCCCCTGCTTGCGCAACAGGCGCTTTTCGCTCTCGCTAAATTCTGCCTGCTCGAGCATCTCAGGCCGCCTGGAGAGGGTCCGGCGCACCGAGGCGAGAAATCTGAATCTCTCGATCTCCAGGTGATTGCCGCTCAGCAGCTCCTCTGGCACCTCGTGCCCGTTCCACACTCTCGGGCGGGTGTATTGCGGATGCTTGAGAAGGTGTCTGCTGAAGGTATCCTTTGCCGCCGAGTCGCTGCAGCCGAGCACGCCGGGCAGCAGCCTCGTAACCGCGTCGATGACCACCATGGCGGCCAGTTCGCCGCCGGTCAAAATATAATCACCTATCGATAGCTCCAGATCGACATATTCGGCGCGAAACCGCTCATCAACCCCCTCGTAGCGTCCACACACCAGGATCAGGTGTTCTTCCCGGGCCAGAAGCGTTGCCATCGATTGATCGAACAACTTGCCTTGAGGGCTCATCAGCACCACTGTTCCCGGGCCGTTCTTTTGGCGAACCTGTTCCACGGCTGCAGCCAGCGGTTCGGGTTTCATCACCATGCCTTCGCCGCCCCCGAAAGGGCGGTCGTCGGTCATCGCATGCCGGTCGAGGGCAAAATCACGGATATTGGTGGTACCGATCGTAACCGCATTGTTCTGCCTGGCCCTGCGGATCATGCCCTCTGCCAGCGGCGAGGTGAGCAGATCCGGGAAGATGGTGAGAAGATCAAAGATCATGAATTTTCGCCACCACGTCAGTCGGTGCTGTCGTTCATTTCGAGCAGGCCCGGCGGCGGATCGATGACTATGCCCGTATCGCTTTGGGAAGCGATAATTGCCTCCGTCACCGGAACCAGGTACTGTCCACCGTTCGCCTCGATCTCCATGATGTCCTGAGCGCCGTTTGAAAAAAGCGAACAAACCACGCCGAGGTATCTTCCATCCATCGTTGTTACCGGCAGACCGATGAGTTGTCGCCAGTAATATTCCCCGGTACCCGCTTGCGGCAGATCGGCTCGGGGCAATAGAACGCCCATGCCTACAAGCTTTTCGGCAAAGGTGCGGTCGCCGACCCGGTCGAATTGGACCACGGCCTTGCTTGCCTGCAACCTGAAACGTTGCACGGCAAGCTCCGGCGACAGGGTTCCCTCACGATCGACCAGCACGAGCGTGTGGTACGAGCCGATATTCTCCGGTTGACCGGAGAAGCAGTGAATCGCCACCTCGCCGCGCATGCCCTGGGCCTTAATCACCGTGCCGATCAGGATGTAGTCGTCCGCAGGGTAGGAATACTCTTGCGACATAATCCGTTGTCAATGAACCGCCTACTCCAGGATCTCGAGCCGTGAGCGCTTGTTCTGTTTAGCCGCCGCGGCGGCAAGCAGGGAACGCATGGCCCTGGCTGTTCGTCCCTGTTTGCCGATCACTTTACCGAGGTCTTCGGAGGCGACTGTCAACTCCACGGTTATACAGTCATCCTCCTCGCTGCTCGATACCTTGACCGCTTCCGGGTGGTCGACCAACGAGCCGGCAATAAAGGCTATCAACTCCTCCATGCGCCGTTATTCGCTTACAGTCGCTTTTTTGAGCAGACTCTTCACCGTGGTAGTGGGCAGGGCCCCTTTGCCGAGCCAGTCCTGCAGCTTGTCCTTGTTGAGAGTAATTGCCGCAGGATCCTTAAGAGGATCATAGGTGCCGACGATATCTAAAAATTTGCCGTCGCGGGAGTTTTCACTGTCGGCCACGACGATACGATAGAAGGGTTTTTTCTTTCTGCCAAGCCTGGTTAAACGAATACGAACTGCCATTGCAGATTTATCCTCCGATTAGATTTATGATACCCTGCCGCCCGGCTCCATCAAGAGCAGCGGACCTTGGAGGCAGGAATATTATTTACGCAAGCCTTTGGGTAATTTCCTGCGTTTCTGGCCGCTGAAGGCGCCGGGTTTGCCGCGCATTTTTTTCATCATTTTCAGCATAGCCGAATAGCTTTTCAAAACTCGATTGACATCGGCTACCGCCGTGCCCGAACCGGTGGCGATACGCTGGCGGCGGCTGGTATTGATGATTTTGTGGTTCTGCCTTTCCTTTTTGGTCATCGAGCGAATGATCGCCTCGGTCTTCAGCAATTCTTTCTCGTCGGGTTGCGGTGCGTCCTTGAGCTGCTTGAGTTTGTTGATGCCCGGAACCATGCTGAGAATCTGCTCGAGAGATCCCATCTTTTTGATCTGCTGGATCTGATCCAGGAAATCCTCGAGCGTAAACTGGCTTTGCTGCAGTTTTTTAGCGAGCTTGTCGGCCTTTTTCTTGTCGACCACCGCCTCGGCTTTCTCGATCAGGGTGAGCATATCGCCCATGCCGAGAATCCTGGAGGCTACCCGGTCGGGATGGAACACTTCCAGGGCGTCGAGACCCTCGCCGACACCCACGAATTTGATCGGCTTTCCGGTAACGTTCTTAATGGAGAGCGCAGCGCCGCCGCGGGCATCACCTTCCATCTTGGTGAGGACCACGCCGGAAATTTCCAGGTCCCGATTGAACTTGTCGGCCACAGTCACCGCATCCTGGCCAGTCATGGAGTCGGCGACGAACAGTACCTCGGAAAGAGGGATGGCCGCCTGAATCGCTTTGAGTTCGGACATCAGCGATTCGTCGACGTGGAGTCGGCCGGCGGTATCGAAAATGAGGGTGTCGTAGCCTTGCTTGCCGGCGGTCTCCATGGCATCACGGCAGATGTCCACCGGGTTCATTTCGGTGGTGGACGGATGCACCGGGACATCGAGGCGGCCACCTAGCACTTGCAGCTGTTCGATAGCGGCGGGGCGATACACGTCCGCTGGCACGAGGTAGGGTTTGCGACCCTTGGCCTTGAGCATTTTGGCAAGTTTGCCCGAGGTCGTGGTCTTACCGGAGCCCTGCAGGCCGGCCATCATGATGGTGACCGGTTGACGGCCGTCCGTTCGCAACTGTTCGGTGTCGCCGCCGAGCAGGGTGACCAGCTCCCCATGAACGAGCTTTATCACCTGCTGGCCCGGCGAGAGGCTCTTCATCACTTCCTGGCCGATCGCCTTCTCGGTTACTGCGGCGACAAACTCCTTGGCGACCTTGAAGTTGACATCCGCCTCCAGCAGGGCGATGCGCACCTCCCCCATGGCTTCACGGATATTGTCTTCAGTCAGTATACCGTGGCCGCGAAGTGTTTTGAAAACTCCTTCGAGCCGATCTGTCAGGTTTTCAAACATGGCTGGCTGTCGCTGTTCTCAATCTATGTCCGCTGCCGCTCGTCCGGGTGCTCTGCCAGAGGCGACGCATTACGTTTAACGCAAGGGACTTCATAACTTATAATTGCGCAGCTGCCCCTCTGTAAAGGGTGGGCCGCACAATAGCTCAAAAGATGTGAAAAATACTTGCTCTGCCAAGATCTGTCAAGCAGGGAACGAAAGCGAGGGAAAAAAGTCACAGCCGGCTGGACTTTTGTTCGCGGCCCCCGGGTTCAAGGCGTCGCGGGGGGAATGGGGATACGGCAGAATCAGAGGCGCCTGCGAAAACCGTGCAGTGGCAAATAGAGGAGAATTGACGGCCAAAAAAAGAGCAGAATCGCGGCCCACAGGAATTTGTGCCAATCTTTTTTGAACCTGCGGAAAAAAACGTCGCGAAAGGTGATGAACATCAAGCCCACATTGACGAGCAACCCCGCGCCACTGAGTGGCAGGAGTACTTTGAGCTGGCGGAGCTCGGGTAGTTTGCAGAGCAGGACGAGCAGGCAGACGGCAAAGAGGATGGCAAAAATGGAATAGATTTTTTCAAAAGTGTTCATGACGGCCGCGGCTTGTAGCACAAGATAGTGAAGAGAGCGTTCGATAGCACTGTGGCATGATAATACCGATCGGTGCCGAAGATAGTCTATTTCAGCGTCTTGGTCAACGCTGCTCGGCGACCAGGTGTCTGCTTGGGTGTCAATCCCTCCCTTGCTCCGGCAGTGGGAATGCCTATCTTCTTGATAAGAATTCTTATGTTTTAGCGTCGGGGCCTGCATGGGGTCCTGGATCCCAGCCATTGGCATTGGCGGGAGAGCCTTTTGCCAAAGGGGCTCTGGTACGACAAGTTGAGGGGCTATCTACAGCTTTTTTGGAGGCATCGTGAATCGGCAGCAACAACGTCTGGAAGAACACCAAATAGAGACGGAACCGTTCTATCTGGCCCAGAGCGGCGAGATCGATCTGGCATCGGCGGCGTATGCCAACCGGTTGCCTTTGCTCTTGAAAGGCCCGACCGGTTGCGGCAAGACCCGCTTTATGCAGTACATGGCCTGGCGTCTGAAAAGGCCTCTGATTACCGTTTCCTGTCACGATGATTTGTCGACCTCCGATCTGGTGGGCCGATACCTGGTCAAAGGTAATGAAGCGGTGTGGATGGACGGCCCTCTCACGCTCGCTGTGAAAGCCGGCGCCATCTGCTACCTCGATGAAATCGTCGAGGCCAGAAAGGATACCACCGTGGTCATTCATCCCCTGGCCGATGACCGGCGGGAGCTGCCAGTGGAAAAGCTGGGCAGGCTTTTTCTCGCCTCTCCCGATTTCATGCTGGCCATCTCCTACAATCCCGGTTACCAGAGTGTTCTCAAAGACTTGAAACCTTCCACCAGGCAACGGTTCGTGTCGCTTTCCTTTTCGTATCCCGAACCGGATCTGGAAGCGCGGATTGTCATGCGGGAGGGTGGCGTCGATGCCGAGCTGGCCGGCAAGCTGGTGAAGCTTGCGGGAATGACCCGCGGACTCAAAGAGTCCGGTTTGCCTGAAGGGGCCTCGACGAGGTTGTTGATCCAGGCGGCGCAGCTGTACACTCGGGGCATCGAGATCGTGACGGCGTGCCGGTCGGGCATCACCCTGAGCCTCTCTGACGATGACGACATGCTGGCGGCAATGGATGAAATGATCCTCTCCATCTTTTAAGAAAAAAACCGCGGCGACCCCAAAACCGTAGTGAACGGGTCGTTTCTAGCCTGGGGTTGACAGCGGATGCGACAGACGAAGTACCAATGACACTAACGCAACTCAAGGAGAGCTTTTACCGGCAGGTTCATCCCTCGCGACCCAACGAGTGGGAAGTGGAGGAGGTGCTGGAACCGTTGCTGGATCTGGATTCCGCCAAATCCGACGGCTTGCTGGGTCAGATCCGGGTCATCTGGCCGGTCAGCAACAGCCTCTGCTACTCCTACATCCAGCAGGGTTGCCGGCATGCCGACAAACTGCTGCCCGACCACCTCTCTGAATGGGTTCGGCAGCTGCTGTTCTGGTATGAAAAGGGCGGACTCAATCGCGCCAGGTCGTTCATGGCCGATATCGAGGAGAATTACTTCGCGGGACTTGCCGGAGAGATCGAGGCGCGGTTGGAGACGGTGCGGCCCACCTTGCTTCCCTTTATCCGCGGGGTGTCCGGTTGCCTGCTGGACCTGCGCAGCGATAGCGAATCCTGGACCGATGGAAAAACCATATACTTGCCGGAAAAAATCGAATGGTTTCCTTCGGCGGAGGACAACCGCAGATTCTATGCCTTTCTGGCTTGCGTGCAGTGGGGGTATCTCGCCCTTGGGACTCTGAGTCTGCGTGAGCCGTATCCGGAGGAGATGACGGGAGATGCTTTGTGTCGTATCGAACGATTACTGGCGGAATTTCCCGATCCCGATGGCGCCCGACTTCTCTTTCAGCTGCTCGAGTTTGGCCGGGTGTTCCGGATGCTGGCCGCCGAGCTGCCGGGTCTGGTGCGTAAGGTGAAACCCCTGCTGGAATATCTGTTGATCGGCGATGAAGCCAAGCAAGTGAAGTCGGGCAACCATATTGCCTGGCTACGCTTTCTGGCGGGGCTGGCAAAAGTCTGCGGTTCTCCCGAGGAGTGGCAGACGCTGCCTGTAACGGCCAGCCGCGAGGAGAGCTGCCGGCAGCTCCGTCGCCTCTACGCCCGGGTGGTCGAAGGGCCGGAGCCGGCGGAGCGGCGGATCCTTGAAGCGATCATGGGCCGGTTGTGCTTTGACAAGGTGCGCCAGCGGCAGGCTCGGGCAAGGAAAGAGGACCGGGAAGTCTTCGTCCAAAAGCTCGCGACCCTTATCCGCGCACATAGCGCGGAGAGCAAATCCCAGGATGAAACGCAGAGTGAAGCACAAGCGGGAAACAACAGCGGCAGTCAGGCGGTAGTGACCATCACCGAGCAGAAAAACAAGCAGGGCCGCTCCCCGTATCGACTCAAGGTTGACGCCGCCGAGGTCGATATGCCGCCGGATCTCGTTGAACTTATTTCGAGAATACGATCCGATTTCGGCGAGTTGCCAGAGAGCTACGTTCAGGCTGCGGCGGGGGTGGCTGGCCACGGCACTCCCGCTGAGGGCGGAGGAGGACCATCTGCTGGCGGTACGCTGCCACCGAGCCGAAGGGCGATTTATTATGACGAATGGGATTACCGGCGGCAGGGATATCGGAAGAACTGGTGCGCCCTCTACGAGAGGGAACTCCCCCCGGTACGCTCGTTATTCGTGACGGAAACCCTTGAGCGCTATCGGGGGGTACTCAGCCGACTCCGGCGCCAGTTTGAATCGTTGCGCAGCCAGCACCGCTTTATCCGCCGACAGCGCTATGGTGACGATGTCGATTTCGACGCACTGGTGGAGGCCATGGGGGATCGGAGTGCGGGACTCACACCTTCGGAGAGGTTGTTCATCCGCCTATTGCGCGAGGAGAGAAACATTGCGGTGCTGTTTCTGGTGGACATGTCCAATTCGACCGAAGGCTGGGTGGGAAAAGCGATCAAGGAGGCGCTGGTTCTGCTCTCCGACGTTCTGGAAATCGTCGGCGATCGATACGGCATCTACGGGTTTTCGGGGATGCGGCGCTCACGTTGCGACCTCTTTCGGATCAAGCGCCTTGAAGAGCCCTGTACGGAGCTGGTCCGTGAGCGGATCTGCGCCATAATGCCGAAGGAATATACCCGCATGGGACCGCCGATACGGCACCTCGCCGGACAGCTGCTGCGAAGCGACGCCAAGGTCCGGCTGCTCATCACGCTCTCCGACGGCAAACCCGAAGATTACGACGATTATAACGGGAGCTATGCCATCGAGGATACCCGCAAGGCCCTGATCGAAGCGAGAGGAAAGGGCATTATCGGCTATTGCATCACCATCGATAAGAAGGCCCATGAATATCTGGCCCATATGTACGGTCAAGGCAACTATATGTATATCAGGGAAGTGGAGAAACTGCCTCTCAGAATGCCGGAGATATATCGATTGCTGACAAGCTAGGGCTCCTAGGAGCCCCAGGAACCCCCTCTCATCACTCTGCTTCAGCCGAGTGCAGGAGAGAAAGACCGTTAAGGACGAAACCGGACGGAAGGTCGATACGTGTAAAAGTTCAGCCAAGGGATACGCGGAATGAACTCGATTATAGTACCCTGCATCAGTTGCAATACCAGAAATCGCGTCCCGGACAGCAAGCAGCATCTGGCGTCGAAATGCGGTCGGTGTGGTCTGCAGCTCGACCTCAGGTCGTATGCGGTGCCGGTAGGGCTTGATGACCGCACCCTGAAGCCTTTTCTCACCGAGTGCGGTCTGCCGGTCATGGTCGATTTCTATTCTCCGAATTGCGGGCCATGTCAGGCGCTGGCGCCGATTATCGCTTCATATGCCCGTCGCTTCTTCGGCCGTGTCGTGGTCGCCACCCTGGATGCCGACCTCAATCCCGGCAGCAGCGCCCATTATCGGATCCGCGGGGTGCCGACCCTGATTTTTTTCAAGAAGGGGCTGGAGGTGGACCGGATCATTGGGGCGCCGCCTGAGAATGAGCTGACGATAAGGCTGGAACATGTAAGTAATATCAAGTGATTGCGTAGAAATTATTCGTTGTTTTCAGCTGTTGCGTTACGCTCTATTCGACGTGCTCTATTCGACTTATGGTAGTTGCGATCAAGGTTCTCTTCATCACGTGCCCGGGATAGCTGGCGGGCATCCCGAAATCAAGGGATGCACACCAGGCACTTCACCAGATGAGGTGATGCCCGTAAGAGGTGAATAGGGCTGCTTATGCGCGTAGGCACCTCCGCTTTTTGTTCTGCTATCAAGAGCTAGCAGGCAAACCCGATGCGTCGACCAGTGGTGGACGTCGACGGCGGCATATTCGGTCGCGATAAAAAAAAAATCTGCGTATACCACAAAAAAAAGATCCAAGCTCCGATCGTGCAGTGGTGCTGGCAGAGCAGCTGCTCAAGTGATGCCGACCGGAGGGAGGATGACGGAAGCCACCTTGATTTTGCTCTGGCCTTTTGATAAGAGAGTCAATGGATGCTCGTATCCGTAGTCTCCTGGAAGCTGTCGGCTTATGACATTTTTCCGTATCATGTCGTTATCTCAATAAATTCTTCATAGAAGTGGCAAGCGCAAGTTTGCATGTTCTACGCGATAACGGCTTGATTTCAAGAAAAAGTCCCATGATCCACAGCTTCCGAGCTCGCTTTTCTTGCACGACTTTTTCGCCCATATTGCACTGGCAAAGCACAAGGACGTCTGGGTGAGGTACCGGTTTTCCCGTTCGTTTTCTGATATGAGCGAAAAATTACATCCTTTCGGGTGAGCGGACTTTTCCTTTCATCTGCACCGCTTGTGGTCGCTTCAAGCGGACAGCTACGGCCTGATGACCTGTGTGTTGCAGGCGGAGAGAAAACTCCGCTAATGAGAATTCGGGTTAACCGTTCTTTTTAAGAAATTTGCCCAACCCGTGTATTGACATAGGCAGCTTGTTGTGCCCGGCCCAACAAGCTGCCTGTGTCAAGATCGGACGGTGCTTTATCCTAAGAGCCTGTCGGAGTCTGCCCTTTTTTCTCGTATCTTCGTTGAACTTAAAAAATATCCGTGCAATATTAAGTAGATGCATCTGGTGATTTTTTTCGAGTTTGCCTCGATCTGAGAAAAAATGCTTATACTCCGGCGGACTCCCAGCGCATCCCGGACGGGTGGTTGTACCGATTCCGTCCGGTGAACGATTCTCTGCTATTAGGCCCTTGTGAAAACATAACTATAATTTCATAATATCGCATGGTTTTTTCATCTTGCGTGGTGGTGGATATGGGAATGACCAGGCGGCGGAAAGCGGTTGAAAAAGAACTCGAGGCGTCACGTCGGCGCATCACGTGGCTGGAAAGTGAACTGGCAAAACTGCATCGGCGGGTGGACGGAGCAGGGCAGGAAAGGTCTGTACCTGAGGACTTCCGTGAAAGCGCTCGGCAGCCTCCTGGGGAGGCGTTGCGGCTGGCCGGGGAACCGGAGGAATGGCATCCCCAGGCCGAATCCGTTCCTGTTGCCGATAAAATCATTATGGACGCAGACCAATTGGGCCCGGCCATGGCGCTTCTGAGTTTCCCTTCCTGGGAACCGGTATATAGGAGCCGGGAGTATCCGGATATCCTTCCGGAACTGTTGGCCGTGGGTGATTTGGACCTCAACGTGCCCGGGGAAGGGATTCATGCCGACGATCTGGCCGCGCTGCGTCGGTTCGTCCAAGATTGCCTGACATGTGGTAGAGGGGAGGTGGCCTACCGCCTGAGTGGTCTTGGCGGTCGCAAACGCTGGCTTCAGGTTACGGCGGCTCCCCTGGTAACCAGCCATGGGCACATCTCCCATGTGGTCCTGATGTCGCGTGATGTCACCAGCGAACGTCTTGTGTGGCAGCAACTCGACCATGCCCGCGAGTTGGCCGAGCAGACGACCAGGGACAAAAGCGACTATCTGGCCAATATGAGCCATGAGATCCGCACTCCCCTCAACGGGTTGTTGGGTATTCTCGACTTGCTCGGTACTACCAACCTCACCAGAAGACAGAAAAAATATTTGGCATTAGCCAACAGTTCCGGCGCCAGCCTGATCGAGCTGATCAACAATGTGCTCGATTGCGACAAGATTGAATCGGGAAAATGTTTGCTGAGGGACAGCGATTTCGGACTGCAGAATCTCCTCGAGTCGGTCTTTGCCATGTTCGCCGCACAGTCGGCGCAGTGCGAGATTGTGCTGAGGCGACGGATAGCCAAAGATTTGCCGCCATTTTTGTATGGCGATGAAATGAAGTTGCGCCAGGTGTTGATCAACCTGATGGGCAATGCGCTGAAATTTACCAGGCGAGGTATGATCAGTGTGGAGGTCTGCCGTTTGCCCTACGTCGGCGCGCAGTGCGACCCCGACGGCATGCGCCTGCTTTTTATCGTCTCCGATACCGGGGTGGGGATCGGGGATGAAGAGCTTCAGCACATTTTTGAAAAGTACTCGCGGGGAACCGATGGCCGGTGTCGGCAGGTACCCGGTACCGGGCTGGGGCTGGTCATCGTTAAAAAATTGGTCAAGCTCTTGGGCGGCACCATCGCCGTGGAGAGCACCCCGGGGCAGGGCACTTCGCTCTATTTCACTGTACGGATACAACCTGGAAGGGAACAGCGTGATCAGCTGGAGGATATCGACGCAGGGCGCGACGATATATTCGGCGCCTTGAAGGTGTTGTTCGCCGAGGACGACAGCATAAACCGGCTGATCGGCGGTAGCCTCCTGGAGAACATGGGGCATCAGGTCATCTACGCCGAAAACGGCTGTGAGGTTATGCAGTTTCTCTCAAATGATCCTGAAGTGGATTGCATTCTTATGGACATTCAGATGCCGGAGATGGACGGCATCGAAGCGGCGGCCAGGGTACGTCGGCTCTACCAGGATATCGGCCGGCAACCAGTGCCCATAGTAGCGCTTACGGCTCATGCCCTGCGTGGCGACCGGGAGAAATTTCTGGCTGCCGGCATGGACGAATACATCACCAAACCCTATACCTCCGCGGATCTCAGCATGGTGCTCAACAGGGTATGCCAAAACAGGGGGGGAGTGACCCCTTAAGCGTATGCGAGCACCCCTTCTCTGCGAGGAATTGGCGGCGCGGTAAACGGTCACATCTGTTTTTTGCGCTCTGCCGGGCTCATGGTCCAGAACGGTGTACCGTCTTTAGTCAGGCGAACCTTGAAGTCGAAATGTTCCCCTTGCTTGACCTTGGCCGCCATAAAGACATCCTGGTCGTTTATAACCGTCCAGCTTCCCCTGACCTTGGTCTTGATCCCTGTACGCAGGCCGGTCTGCCGTGCTGTGGCATAGGCAACCGGACAGAGCTGCACGAGGATAGGCTGGTTGTCACCTTCGTCGAGATAGAAAGCGGTTCCAGCTGCCATCCCCGGCATTGGACTCACCTCGATAAATTTGGTGATAGTACCTCGGAGCTTGTCGAGTTCTTTGGCGTTGTAGAGTTTATTGTAGGGTGAGCCGAGCTCCCAGCCTTTCATTGGTTGGCTGCTTCCGGCCGCTTGCGCGGCAAGACCGGCGAGGCAAACGAAAAGGGAGACGCCGAGCGCGGCGCACAGGGCATGCATTACTTTCCGGTTCATGGCACTCTCCTTATTGGATGAAAGTTTGATGTGCAGAAAACGCGGATGCTGCCTTGAAAATAATGCTTTTTAAAGTGATTGCAACGTTCAAGGCTTCGACGAGCCGCTGCCGTGCATGTGGCGAGAGCCACTCGTGACTACCGGCAGTGATGAAAGAAATCCTCAAGCAGGTCTTTGCGCCAGCCGTCGGTTTGACGGAGTTGTTTGAAATTGCTGGGTCTGCTGTTACCGAGAATTGTCGCCAGCGCTTTGAGCTCGCTGTTATTGCCGACAAGCATTGGGTCGATGCCGAGCAGACTGCATTTGAGGCCGATCAGGTTGTTGAGCCGTTCAAAGGTCTTCTGGTCCTTGGCCGACAGACGGGTTGAGCGATGCTGGGCAGGGTAGGTCCTTTCGTCGGCTTCCAGCACGGCGCGGACCACGGAGACGATCCGGGCGCCGTACCGTTTGGCAGCCCTGGCGGAAAGCCCGGCTTTTTCTGTCAGATCCTCTTCATGGGTAATTTTTTTTCGGGCGATGTTGACCAGGATGGCATCTTTGACGATATGCCCCCGTGGCTTGTCTTTGGACCGCGCCTCGGCTTCCCGCCAGATAAAGAGTTCCTGCAGGACGGCCAGCGCTTGCCGGCAGAGGGTGCCGGCGCCGCGGATTTTCCGAAATCGCTCGGCGCCGCCGTTTTCCAGATAGCTTTGGGGGTTGTTCAAAAGATTGAGTTCGTCCTGCAGCCAGGATTTGATTTTGGGACCGATCATCCTGCTGAGCAGCAGGATGCGAAGTGCCCGCAGGTAGCGTACGTCGTCGAGGGCGTAGACGATTTGCTCGTCGTTGAGCGGTCGCTGCAGCCAGTTTGTTCTGGTTTCGGTTTTGGGCAGATCGATATCGAGAAGTTCCTTCACCAGCTTGGACAACGACAGGGTGGCAGGGAGATCGGAAAAACCGGCGGCCAGGCGGGTGTCGAATACGTTCTGGGTGGCAGTGCCGGTGGCCTGGAAGAGAATGGCGAGATCCTGGGGTGCGTCATGGAGAATCTTGACCACCCTTCGATCCGAGAGCAGATCGCCCAAGGGGCTGAGGTCGGAAATAGCCAGGGGGTCGATCAATTCGCAGTCTTCATCGGAGAGCGCGACCTGAATGAGGCCGAGTTGGGGGAAATAGGTCCTCTCCCAGACGAATTCGGTGTCTAGAGCCACAGCATCGGTTTCTCTGGCTCGTGTGACGAACTCTTGTAACTCCCTGGTGTTTGTTATCATAATGTTTTGTGATGTACTCTTTTTCTCAGAATTGGGTGTTGATCCTTTTTCTACAAATGGTTCCCCTTCTTTAGCCAATCCGGCGGATGGCGTCAAATTATTTTCCACTTCGCGGGGTCCAAGAGGCTGCTGACGAATCCGCCCGGAACCAAAAAGGAGCGGTAGTGCGAATTTTCGACTGGTGGAGAAAAAGAATTCGCGTATTATTACCTGAGATAACATTCTTTGTAAACATTCACCGGCGTCCCGATCGTGGGGGCAATCACGCACCGTCGTGCCCGGTTAGACGGGAACCTGACGATCTGCTCAAGCCAAGGTGGGCGGTTGGCGAACGTTTACCATTGATCCGACAGGAAAATCGTCATGCTCTATTATATAGGTAAACGACTGCTGTTGATGGTGCCCACGCTGCTGGGGGTGATGTTCATCACCTTCATGGTAACCCAGTTCGTGCCGGGGGGGCCCGTGGAAAAAATGATAGCCCAGATGCAGGGCTTCGGCGCCGCCGGAGGCGAGATCAGCTCTGGCGGCCATGGACTCTACCGGGGCAACACCGGACTGGATCCGGAACAGATTGCCTCGCTGAAAAAGCTGTACGGTTTCGACAAACCGCTGCTCACCCGCTTTTTTACCATGATGAAGAACTATCTCGTTTTCGATTTTGGTGAATCCTATTATTACAAGCGAAGCGTGGCCCAGCTGGTGATCTCAAGGCTACCCGTCTCCATGTCGCTCGGGTTGTGGAATTTTCTCATCGTTTACGGGGTCTGCATTCCGCTCGGGATAGCCAAGGCGGTGCGTGACGGCAGCCACTTCGACCTGCTCAGCTCCACCGCCATTCTGGTAGGGTATGCCATTCCCGGCTTCGTGCTCGGCATTGCCCTCATCGTGCTTTTCGGGGGTGGCAGTTTCTGGCATATTTTTCCTTTGCGGGGCCTGGTTTCCGACGATTGGGGGAGCCTTGGCCTCGGGATGAAAATATTGGATTACCTCTGGCATATGGTGCTGCCGATCACAGCCGGAGCGGTGGGCAGCCTTGCCGTGATGACCATGCTCACCAAAAACTCCTTTCTCGAGGAGATCAAGAAACACTATGTGCTCACCGCCAGGGCCAAGGGACTGAGTGAGCGGCAGGTCCTCTACAAGCACGTCTTTCGCAACGCCATTATCCCAATCATCACCGGTTTTCCCGGCTACTTCATTGCCTCGTTCTTCACCGGCAGTCTCTTGATCGAAACCATATTTTCGCTCAACGGCATGGGGCTATTGGCGTACCAGTCGGTGCTCAATCGGGATTATCCGGTGGTTCTCGGCACGCTCTATTTCTTCACCCTGATCGGTTTGATTGCCCGGCTGCTCTCGGACCTCAGCTATGTCGCGGTCGATCCGCGTATCAGTTTCGAGCAGGTCTATGATTGAATCCGCCACATACACGAGCGCTCCGGCTGCCCGACTGAGCCCGGCAGCCCGTCGCTGGCGACGGTTTCGTCGGAATAAAAGAGGCTATTACAGCCTGATTTTGTTTTTGATTCTTTTTATACTCAGTCTGTTCGCCGAGGTGCTCAGCAATAACAAGCCGATTGTGGTGTCATACCGGGGCAATCTCTATTTTCCGCTGCTTAAAAGCTACCCCGAGACAACTTTCAATGGTTTTTTCAAGACGGAGACCGATTACCGGGGGCCTTTTTTTCAAAAGAAAATGAGCGAGCCGGGAAATTATGCCATATTTCCTCCGAATCCACATAGTTATAACTCAATCAACTTCAATATCGACGCGCCGTTGCCATCGCCCCCGACTGCCGACAACCTGCTTGGCACCGATGATCGGGGCCGCGATGTGCTCGCTCGGTTGATCTATGGTTTTCGGCTCAGTGTTCTCTTCGGGCTCATCCTCACCGCGGTCGGCACCGGTTTCGGCATCCTGGTGGGGGCCGTGCAGGGGTATTTCGGCGGCCGCATCGATCTTTTTTGTCAGCGCTTTATCGAAATCTGGGGATCGATGCCTGAGTTGTATCTGCTCATCATCTTTTCCTCCATCTTCGAGCCCAGTTTTCTTCTGCTCCTGGCCCTGCTGTCGCTGTTTTCCTGGATGGCGCTGTCGGATTATGTCCGAGCAGAATTCCTCAAAGGCCGCAACATGGAGTACATCAAGGCCGCCAAGGCGCTGGGGGTCGGCAACGCCACGATCATGTACCGTCACCTGCTGCCCAACGGCATGACGCCGGTGGTCACCTTCCTGCCGTTTCGCATTTCGGCTGCCATTCTGGCCCTCACCAGCCTTGATTTTCTCGGCCTGGGTGTGCCTCCCTCCACCCCAAGCCTGGGAGAACTACTGGCCCAGGGCAAGGCTAACATCGATGCCTGGTGGCTCTCTCTTTCCACCTTTTTGGTCTTGGTCGGCACCCTGGTGCTGCTCATCTTCATCGGTGAGGCTCTGCGTGGAGCTTTTGATCCCAGGCAGAATTGAAGCGTGGTCGATCGTTCGTAACCGTTCACGATCGTTCCTCCCGCGCTCGGTAAGGACAGTGTCAGTGTGGATGGTTATACTAAATGATGATCTTTGCCACGGATGTCCGCTACGGTATCGAGGTGCTGGATAAATTTCATTATCAAAAGCGGAAACGAGGTTGTGCGGGAGCCAGTTTACTGGTGGCGCGGAAGGTGGTGCCTACAGCGTGGTAAGAGGGGCGGAGTGCGGACGTGAATAGGCGTGCAGGCCGCATATTCGGGGGCTTGCCGGACCTTGACGAAAGAAGACGACAAGGCGCTAAATATATGGTATTGCACCTGTTGACAAATAGTATATATGTCTTTACTGTACGGTTCAATTGCGGCGTATGCTGTCCGATTTTCTAGTGGCTAGGCCGAGTTGGGCGCAGTTTTTTGTTGGATGGATGGGAGAGGCTGTATGAGGACGCTTCGCCCGCATGAATGTGCAGCATGGGGAAAATATGTTTGTTCGTCCCATACAAAATCTCGGTGATACCGGACTCTATGTCCTTGAGGATCTCGGCCGGATGACCATCTATCTCTGGATGGCGCTCACCGGCGTTTTCCGACGGCCGTTTCGCCTCCGTGAATTTATTCGCCAGATCCATTTTATCGGCGCAGGATCGTTCGCCGTCATTTTTTTCACGGCGATTTCCACCGGCATGGTCCTGGGGCTCCAGGGGTATTATTCTCTGCATAAATTCGGTGCGGAGGGTATGCTTGGCTCGGCGGTGTCGCTGACACTCATCATGGAGCTTGGGCCGGTACTGACAGCGCTCATGGTTGCCGGCAGAGCCGGATCCGCGATGTGCGCCGAGCTCGGGATCATGCGCATTTCCGACCAGGTCGATGCCCTGGAATGCATGGCCATCGATCCGTTTCGCTACCTGATTACCCCGAAATTTCTTGCCACCCTGGTATCGGTGCCCTTGCTCACCGCCCTTTTCGATGTCATCGGTATTGCCGGTGGCTATATCGCCGGCGTCACCTTAATGGGTGTCAATCCCGGCAGTTTCGTCCAGGGAATGCAAGACAGTGTAACCAACCATGATATTCGGCTCGGTTTGATCAAGTCAGTCGTTTTCGGTCTGTTGGTGGTATGGATCTGCACCGGCCGGGGCTTCTTTGTACAAAAAATAAGAGGGGCCGGATTTGGAGCGGAAAGCGTCAGCCGGGTGACCACCCAGGCAGTAGTGCTCTCATCGATTTCCGTATTGATCTTCGACTACCTTCTGACCGCGGTGCTGCTCTGATGACTCCAGCCATAGAATTCATTGAGGTGGTAAAGGTTTTTCCTAAAAAAGACGCGGGCGTGCAGACCGTGCTCGATAGAGTAAGCTTTACTATCCCCAAAGGCAAAACCACAGTTATTGCCGGCCGATCGGGGCAAGGCAAGAGTGTTACCTTAAAGTTGATATTAAGGTTGATGCAGGCCGACGGCGGGACCATCCTGGTGGACGGCAATGACATTACCCACCTTGCCGGTCGAGAGTTGGAAAGGCTGCGGACCAGGTTCGGGGTCCTCTTTCAGGGGGCGGCCCTGTTCGATTCGCTTTCGGTATTCGAAAATGTAGCCCTGCCTCTCCGGGAACGCACCGACAAGAGCGAGCAGGAAATACGGCAGCTGGTTCTCAGCGGCCTTGAACAGCTGGAATTGCTCGGTCATGAAAACAAGTATCCCGCCCAGTTGAGCGGCGGTATGCGCAAACGTGTCGGTCTGGCGCGGGCACTGCAGCTCAATCCCGACATCATGTTATTCGATGAGCCGACCACCGGTCTCGACCCGGTCATGACCCAGGATATTTATCAGCTGTTCGCCAGGACTCAGGCCCAAGTGGGATTCACTTCGGTGATTGTCAGCCACGATATCCCGAAAGTTTTCAACCTTGCCGATCAGGTGATCATTCTCAACGAGGGGACAATGGATGTGTTCGCCAGTCCCGAAGAGATCCAGTGGTCGCCGAAACAGCATATTCGGGCCTTTGTCAGGAATACTATGGGAGAGATATATCAGAGCCAGTTGGTGGAGCACTGGTGAACGTTTACCATGCGCTGGTTTGACCAACATCCGGCCAACCCGTTTAACGGTTACGAACAATGAAAAAAGGTACTGTGGAAATCGTCGTCGGCCTCTTCGTGATCGCCGGCTTTCTAGCATTTGGTTATCTGGCGTTGCAACTCGGTGAGGTGTCGTTTCTCAGCGAGGGCCACACCTATCTGCTGCAAGCCGAATTCGATAACGTGGCGGGCATCAAAAAGGGCGCCGCGGTGCAGGTTGCCGGGGTCCCTGTGGGCAGTGTCGAGGACATCAAGCTCAGCAAGGATCATTACGCGGTACTGGTCATGCGTCTGGAAAACACACTGAAGGTCCCTCTCGATTCCGTTGTTTCGGTGAAATCGCAAGGAATAATCGGTGATAAATACGTACAGATCAGCCTTGGCGGCGATGAGAAGATGTTTAAGGAAGGCGGCATGGTAACGGATACCGAATCTTCCGTGGATATTGAATCCCTGATCAGTAAGTTTGCTTTTGGGAGTGCAAAATAGTTTTCCTCACGGAAACTAGCTAAGGAGATCACAGTGAAATTTTGGCGATTAAGTATATTGCTGCTCATCCTTTTCGCTTTTCATGCCGGTTTTGCGGCGACGGTGATGGCCTCCGATACCGCCTCCGGCAACGACGATTTTAAGATGCAGGACCAGACGCCGGATCTGCTGGCGGACACAGGGGCCGAGGAAGATTCCATCGCTACCGTGTCTGATCCGCTGGAGCCGTGGAACAGGCTGGTTTTCCAGTTCAACGATAGGTTGTATTTCTGGGTGCTTAAGCCGGTGAAACGAGGATATTCCACGGTCGTTCCCGGAGATATCCGTGGCTGTATCGGCAATTTTTTCACCAACCTTGCCGCTCCGGTTCGCTTGGCAAACAATCTGCTGCAAGGTCGTTTCCATGATGCCGGGACGGTGCTGACGCGTTTTGTGATCAATTCGACCTTGGGAATCGTTGGCTTTGGCGACGTGGCAAAACGGGAGTTCGACATACAACCGAAAGCGGCCGATTTCGGTCAAACTCTCGGCGTCTACGGTGTTGGTGACGGAATATATATCGTCTGGCCCGCCTTGGGACCTTCCAACTTGCGGGATTCTGTCGGGTATTTGGGCGATTGGCTGGCGCATCCCTACTACTGGACCGGTCAGGATACGGATGTGCAGTTCGCTGCTCGAAGCATGGAATATATAAACAAGCTCTCGATTTCTCCGGACACATATGAGGAGATGAAACGCATTTCCCTCGATCCGTATGTAGCGACTCGTCAGGCCTATAGCGATTACCGGCACACTTCGATAAAGGCGCACCAGCTTAGGGTGATGAGAAATCGGGGACAGCAAAAGTAAGGCTGCCCGCTCGGCATTGTCCGAAGGAGTGGTGCCGTGGTCGATAGTATGTTTGATGTTGAAAATTTCACTCCCGGCGGCTCCGCAGCATGGATGAAGCATCCGAACAGACAGTGAGAGAGACGAAAACGATGTCGGCTGCAAGCGAACGGATGCCCTGGGAAAACATTTTGTTGTGGATGAATACCATTATGATATTTCGAGGAAAGAGAAAATTCTTTGTCGTGCTGCTCACCGTATTGTTATTCCCTTTAAGTGTGCAGGCCACATCGGGTCCGACTGAACAGCTGCGTCCGACCCTCTCCGCTTTGACGGCTATTTTGACGAACCCTCAACTCAAGGGTGAGGCGAAAAAAACGGAGCGGCGTTCCAAAATAATGGACTGCATCAAGACCGAATTCAATTTTCGGGAAATGTCCAAACGCGTGCTGGGGCCGACCTGGAACCGAATAACCGATGCCCAGCGGGATCATTTCACCTCCCTGATGACCAGGTTGCTTGAGAATGTCTATATCGGTAAACTCGAAAGCTATTCCGGGCAGACCATCGGCTATGTCGGCGAGCGGGTGCAAGGAAGACGAGCGCAGGTTTCCACCCTTATCGAGGACAAGGGGACAAAAATACCAGTTCACTATATAATGAGCATGGAAGACAAAAAGTGGATGGTGTATGACATCAACATCGAAGGGGTCAGTCTGGTGCGCAATTATATGCAGCAATTCAAATCGATACTTCGAACCGACAAGTTCAACGGCCTGATTAAAATTCTGGAAAAGAAAAATGAGGCACTGGAAGCGGCTCAGGGTCGGGGGTGAGTATGGCGGCTGACCTGCACCCTATCCTCGAGGACTTTCTTGAAAAGTTGCCAGTGGAAAACCGGACGCTGCTCCATGAAGCCTTCCGGGAACAGAGGCTTGCCGCCGGTGACAAGCTGTTTACTACCGGAGAGCAAGCCGCGGAGATCTATCTCGTTCTCGAAGGCAGGTTGGCGGTTCATAAAAGCACCGGATTTGGCCGCAAGACTCAGGTCGTGGCCCTGCTTGGCCCGGGCGCTCTCGTCGGCGAGGCTGCAATCGTCGATGGTCGTCGGCGCCAGGCGACCGTTCAGGCCATAGAAGCTACCCGAGTGGCGCATCTAGGCAGGGAGATGCTCCTTGATCTGGAAACAACAGCGCCGGAAATTGTCATTGCCCTCCTCAAAAAGCTGGTCTCCGTTCTCTCGCTCCGTCTTGAAAAAAGCTCTGAACGACTTGCGCTGGTTCTGTAGATTCTGGAGATGAAAATCTGCTTCCGGATTTTTTATTCTGGGGTGAGCTCGTAAGAGCTTCGCAGCATGATAATCGAGAGGCCTTTAACTGTTTGGCGAGTTTTTTGGTTACCTGAGCGAGAGGAGAGCGGGCAGGTGGTTGGCTTTTCTCCTTGCGTCGGTTCACTGAATTCTCAACCATTGTGTCAGGACAGGGCGCCTCATAACACGAGGCTGATGAGAATTCAAAGGATCGAATTATTTTTTTCTGGTCTTTAGAGAGGAAATTGTTTATTTTTGCCTTTTTTGTGTCTCCTCACAGCTGCCGAGGAGATTGAGGTGCGTATGAAAATTCCGTTTGGTGAGATCGGCCGAGAGAAGACCCGCTATGAAATTCGGGACGACAGCTGGTTTCGCCTCGCCGAGGTGGTTGATGCCGTTTCTCATGCAAACGCTGAAATCACCGTCCAACGCATAAGCGAAGATCGGGTTGCTGTAAACGGCAGGCTGGTTTGCACCATCGATCTTGTCTGTGATCGATGTGGTGACCCGGTGAAATACGCGCTTGACGAAGACTTCTTCTATCTGGTGACGACACGCGAGGAGGATGAGCCCGAGCAACCGGAGAAGGAGTGCAGTAAAGAGGAAAGCACCACGCTGTATTTAAACGAACCGGTCATAGACGTGATGGAGATGCTGCGCGAGCAGATGGTCTTAGCCATCCCTGGCAAGGTGCTCTGCGATGAAATGTGTCGGGGGGTTTGCCCGAGATGCGGCGGCTCCTTGAACAGGGGAGAATGCACCTGTACCGAACCGTTGCCAGACTCCCCTTTTGCAGTTTTGCAAAAGCTGAAAAATAAGGATTGAGCAGCGCTTGCTGACTTCGACCTATATGCCCAACTGGAGGTTATGTAATTATGGCTCTGCCGAAAAGAAGACATTCTCATTCCCGAACCCGTAAAAGACGCTCCCATGACGCTTTGAAGGCACCGGGACTCTCCCTGTGTTCCGAGTGTGGGGAACCCAAAGAACCGCATCGCCTTTGCGGTAGCTGTGGAAAGTACAAGGGACGAACGGTTTTCAGCTTCGATGCTGAAATAGAATAGGAGAAAGTTACCGTGCGCATTGCCCTGGATGCCATGGGCGGAGACCATGGTCCGGAGGATCTGATTGCCGGGGCATTGCTTGCCGTAGATCAGGCTGATATTCAGATCAGCTTGGTGGGGGATGAACCTCTTCTGCAATCGTATCTCGAAAAATAGCGCTCCGATTCCAGACCGCATCGAGAATCCGAAGATTGTCCACTCCTCCCAGGTTGTGGGGATGGAGGATAATCCAGTCGACGCTATTCGCAAGAAAAAGGACTCCTCCATTATTGTTGCGTTTGATCTGGTGCTGTCGAAAAGAGGTGGAAGCCGCTGTCAGCGCCGGAAATTCCGGAGCAACCCTGGCTGCAGCCCTTCGCAAGCTTGGTCGTTTCAAAAATGTAGCTCGGCCGGGTATCGCATCCATGTTTCCTACCTTGAAAAATCCTGTTGTGATGATGGATGTCGGAGCCAATGTGGATTGCCGTCCGATCCACCTTTACCAGTTCGGGGTAATGGCTGCCGCGTTTGCGCGGATTATGACATCCAATAGGCCGCGGGTCGGCTGCTGACCATTGGTGAAGAAATCGGCAAGGGGAATACTCTGGTTAAAGAGACTTATGCTCTCTTGAAGGAAAGCTCTTTGCATTTTATCGGTAACGTTGAAGGGCGGGATGTCTTCCAGAGGGGATGTCGATGTCATCATCTGCGATGGCTTTGTCGGCAATATCTGCCTCAAGGTTAGTGAGGGACTGGCTGAGGCTGCAATGCAGATGCTGAGAGACGAGATACTCAAGTCCTCCATGGCGAAAATAGGATATCTCTTGGCTCGCCCGGCATTTCAGGGCATTTAAAAAACGTGTGGACTACGCAGAGTACGGCGGTGCGCCGCTTTTGGGAATAAATGGAACCGGGATCGTATGTCACGGCAAATCAAATGCTTTGGCCATAAAAAACGCAATTCTGGCAGCTGTGCATATGGTCAGCAACAATGTCAATGAAGTCATTGAAAGAGATCTTGGAGCCTGCGACAAGGTGGAATCAATAGGTGAATGATGGGAACCGTAATTCTTGGTACCGGCTCGAGTCTGCCGGAAAGAATAATGACCAACAAAGATCTGGAATCCATTGTTGATACGGATGATGCCTGGATTTATTCCAGGACCGGAATCAAAAAGCGACGAATAGGCGGCAGAGGTGAAAAGACGCATCAACTAGCTGCCGCTGCTTCAAGAAAGGCCCTGGAAATGGCCGGCCTTGGAGCGGAGGAACTCGATCTCATTGTCGTCGGAACCATAAGCTCGCATATGTTGATGCCTTCATGTGCCTGTTTTGTTCAGAAGGAATTGGGGGCAATAAATGCCTTTGCCTACGATCTAAATGCTGCCTGTTCCGGTTTTCATCTACGGCCTTGATCTTGGCTGACAAATATGTTCGGGCGCAGCATGCAGAGAAAGATTCTGGTTATCGGAGCGGAGACGCTTTCTTCCCGGTTGAATTGGCAGGATCGCAATACCTGTATTCTGTTTGGTGATGGAGCCGGAGCAGCGGTTGTTGGATATAGCGAGATGAGAAAAGAGGTGTATATTGGATCGAAAATCTCCATGCCGACGGCAATCTTTGGAAACTTCTGCATATGCATGGTCCGCCCAGTAGCAATACCCTGATTTGCAGGTTGCAGATAATCCTGGCGCGCACATCGTTATGGAGGGTCAAGGAAGTTTTTAAATATGCCGTCAAAGCCATGGAAGAATCGGTACCGGTCTTTTGGAACAGGAAAAGGTCAGTCCCGAGGCGACTAAATTGTTCATACCTCATCAGGCGAATATTCGCATTTTAAACAAGTTGACTAGATCGTCTCGAGTTGCCCTGGAGAGAAGATGTTTGTCAACGTGTCCGACTATGGGAATACGTCAGCCGCATCAGTTCCCATTGCCCTGGATGAAGCGATATCGGGCAAGGCCATTTCAGTATTGGAGATATTATACTGCTTTGTTCCTTTGGTGGAGGTCTCACCTGGGGAGCATCCCTTATTAAGTGGTAAATAGGAGGAGCAACATGGATTATTTTTTGTCTGAAGAACAGCAGATGATTGTTGATACCGCCCGGAAAATCACCGATGGAACGAATCATTCCGAATCGGGCCGAACTTGATGAAAATCATGAGTTTCCTCGTGACTATTCTCAACGACATGGCCAGTGCCGATCTCTTCGGTGTCAGTATTCCAGAAGAGCCTATGGCGGGTTCGGCGGCGGCTGTTTTGATATTGTCCTGGCGCTCGAAGCAATTTGCGTCGCGGGTGTATTGGGGTTGGAACCGCTTTTGCCGCCAGTTCGCTTGGGTATCTATCCGATTCTCATTTCCGGCTCCGAAGAACAGAAAGAAAAATACCTGCCCGGTCGCCGCCGGCAGAAAAATTTGCCGCCTTCGGTCTGACCGAGGCCAATGCCGGTTCCGATGCCTCCGGTATCCAGACCACTGCTGTTTTCGATGGCGATGAGTGGGTTATAAACGGCACCAAGCAATGGATTACCAACGGAGGCGAGGCACGATATTTACACGGTCGTTGCCATCACCGACCGCAGCAAAGGCGCGCGTGGCGCTTCGATGTTCATTGTTGAAGCGGGTGACCCCGGTTTTTCCTGCGGCCTAAGGAGAAGAAGATGGGAATCCGCGCCTCGTCCACAACGGAGCTTGATCTTCAAAGACTGCCGTATCCCCAAAGATAGGATTATCGGCAGGCGAGGGCACGGGTTTTATTACCGTTATGAAAACCCTTGATTCCTCTCGGCCCGGCATCGCCGCCCTTGGCGTGGGTCTGGCCCAGGGCGCACTCGATGAGGCGGCCAATTATGCCAAACAGCGGGTGCAGTTCGGCAAACCGATTATTGCCTTTCAGGCTGTCCAGCACATGCTGGCGGATATGGCCATTGGGGTAGAAGCTTCCCGAGCCCTGGTCTATCAGGCTGCCAAGCATATCGATGCCCATCCGAAGGATATGTCCAAGGTATCGTCAATGAGCAAGATCTTCGCCACCGATACAGCCATGAAGGTCACGACCGATGCCGTCCAGGTTCTGGGAGGTTATGGATACATGTGTGAGTATCCCGTGGAAAAAATGATGCGGGACGCCAAGATCCTGCAGATCTACGAGGGAACCAATCAGATCCAGCGCAATGTCGTCGGGCAGGAACTCAATAGCGAATATGCCAAGTAGGCGCGCTGTAGGGGTACCATTACGTTCCTCTTGTTTTCTGAGCCCGTGGCGAGGAGTCCCCGGGCCGCTCTACAACCCGAAAACAGGTCGCTTTATGAAAATTATCGTTTGTGTTAAACAGGTACCGGATGCCAAGGATGTTCGACTTGATCCGAAGACCAACACCCTGGCCAGGGAAGGCGTGCAGTCGATCATCAATCCCTATGATCAGCATGCGCTCGAGGCGGCGGTGCAGCTCAAAGAAAGCCTTGGCGGAGAGGTGACTGTGCTCACCATGGGTCCTCCGCAGGCTGAGGAAATCCTGCGCCTGGCAATCTCCTGCGGCGCCGATCGCGGAGTGCTGGTTTCCGACCGGGCTTTTGCAGGCGCCGATACCTGGGCAACCTCTTATACCTTGCAACGTGCCATCGAGGCCTTGGGCGGCGCCGATCTGGTGCTTTGCGGAAAACAGGCAATCGACGGGGACACAGCCCAGGTCGGCCCCGGGCTGGCCATGCGGCTTGGTATTCCCTTTGTCACCTGTGTGCAGAAGATCCGTGAGTCAGGCGCTGAGAGCCTGGTGGTCGAGCGGATGATGGATGATGGCTACGACGTGGTCGCTGTGCCGTTGCCGGCGCTGCTCACCGTGGTAAAGGATATCAATGATCCGCGCGTCCCCTCCTTGAAGGGAAAAATGCGGGCCAAAAAAGCCGAGATCGAAAAGCTCACAGCTGCCGATATCGAAGCGGATGCCACCTGTATCGGCCTGCCGGGTTCGCCTACCCAGGTTGCAAATGTTTTTCCTCCCGAAGCTCGTGGCACCCGGACCATGCTGACCGGAACTCTCGACGAGCAGATCGATCAGCTGGTGGAAAAGCTGGTCCAGTACTTCTAAGTGATCCCAGGAGAAACAGGCAATGTTGAAAATCAGTAAAGAAGTGTGTATCGGCTGCGGGATCTGTGAAGGCAATTGTCCCTTTGCGGCCATCACCATGGAGGACGGTTTCCCGGTTATTGGCGAGAGCTGTACGCTCTGCGGGGCCTGCGTCGAGAGTTGTTCCGTCGAGGCGATGGCGATTGAAACCGCGGAAAAGAGGCGGCAGACGGATCTGGCCGACTGGCAGGGAGTTTTCGTTTACTGCGAGTTCCGGCGTGGAGTGCTGGCGCCCGTCTCCCTGGAACTGCTGGGGATTGGCAGGCAACTTGCCGATATCAGGGGTGTAAGGCTGTCCGCGGTACTCATCGGATGCGCGACCGGAGAGACGGCGCAAACTCTTGTCGCCCATGGCGCCGACACCGTCTACAGGATTGATCACCAGGAACTGGAACACTTCTCCGAAGAGCGCTATAGCGCCGTACTCACCGCACTCATCCAGGAGCATAAACCCGAGATTGTCCTGGCCGGAGCGACAGCTATCGGCCGGTCCTTCATTCCGGCGGTGGCAACCACCCTCGGTGCCGGGCTGACCGCGGATTGTACCCGCCTCGAAGTGCGAAAGGAAGACGGCGCCCTCATGCAGACGAGACCCGCTTTCGGCGGCAATATCATGGCGACTATCGTTTGCCCGGATCGCCGGCCCCAGATGGCGACTGTGCGACCAAAGGTCATGAAAGCGCTGGAGACGGACAGTTCGAGAACCGGCGAGGTGATCGATGTCACCCCGGCGTCTGGACAGCTGGCCGGCAAGTTGAGAGTGCTGGAGTCGGTGGCCGCTACCGAGACCAATGTCAATATTCAGGAATCGGACATCCTGATCTCCGGTGGTCGAGGACTGGAAAACGAAAAAGGATTCGAGCTGCTCAACCAGCTTGCCGAGAGCATGAACGCCAATGTCTCCGCCTCCCGGGCAGCCGTTGACGCCGGCTGGATTCCCTATCCCCACCAGGTGGGGCAGACCGGGAAGACCGTGGCACCCAAACTCTATATCGCCTGCGGTATTTCCGGAGCGGTGCAGCATGTGGCAGGAATGCAGTCCTCGGAGACCATCGTGGCCATCAACCGGGACGAACATGCCCCGATCTTCACCGTGGCCGATTATGGTCTGGTTGGAGATCTCTATGAGATCATTCCCAAACTGATCAAGAAAATCGAAGAGAAACGAGGTGCATGATGCTTAAGGGAAAGATTGCGATCATAACCGGCGGAGGGCGAGGTATAGGCCGGGCCATCAGTCAGCGTCTTGCGGCCATGGGTGCGATGGTGTATATCAACTACGTCAGTCGCCCCGAACCTGCCGAGGAAACGAAGAAATTGATTGAGCTCGCAGGCGGCGCCGCAGCTATTCTCGGGTTCGATGTGGCCGATAATGCCTCGGTGCAGGCGGCGTTCAAGCAAGTGGTATCCGCTTCCGGATCCATTGATATTCTGGTCAACAACGCCGGAATTACCCGTGACGCTCTGATGGCCAGAATGAAGGAAGACGACTGGTCGGCGGTGCTCAGCACCAATCTCACCGGCGCCTTCCATTGCGCCAAGGCGGCTGCGAAACCGATGATGAAGAAAAAATGGGGACGAATCGTCAACATCTCTTCAGTAGTCGGATTTTCCGGCAATGCCGGTCAGGTCAATTACGCATCCGCCAAAGCGGGCTTGACTGGACTGAGCAAATCCATGGCAAGGGAGTTCGCCAGCCGTAATATCACGGTCAATTGCGTTGCTCCCGGTTATATCGTCACCGAAATGACGGATGCCATGACCGATGAGGCGCAGGCCAAGATCAAGAGCGAAATCCCGATGGCATCGCTCGGTTCTCCCGAGGATGTTGCCGGGGCGGTTGCTTACCTGGTGTCCGAAGACGGCAGGTACGTAACCGGGCAGACCTTGCATGTCAACGGTGGCATGTATATGTAGTTTGGATAAGCCAAATATGGTAAATAGTCTTTTCTTTGTAAAAAGATTTTAGAATGTGTCTATCTCGGGTTGAGCAGGCCATTGCGCAACCGGGGGATAATTTCAATCAAGGGAGATTGTGAAATGTCAGTAGAACAGGAAATGATTGATATCATAGTCGAGCAGCTGAGTGTGGAAAAAGACAAAGTGGTTCCCAATGCCTCGTTTGTCGACGACCTTGGTGCCGATTCCTTGGACCTCGTTGAGTTGATAATGGCCATGGAAGAGGGTTTTGATATCGAAATCCCGGATGAAGACGCTGAGAAAATCAGCACGGTTCAGGATGCCATCGATTACGTTCAGAAGTTGAAATAGCAAGCGGGCAGGTATCGCCGTCGCTTTCTCGGCAGGGCGTCCATCGTCTCCAGCGAAACAGATACGCAAAAAGGAGTTTTCATAGTGAATCGCAGGGTCGTCGTTACCGGTGTAGGGCTCGTAACGCCACTTGGAACAGGGGTTGAGAAAACCTGGAAGAATATCTGCGCGGGGGTCAGCGGAGTCGGTCTGATCACCCGTTTTGATACCAGCGACTATGCCGTCAAAATTGCCGCCGAAGTAAAGGACTTCGAAGTTGAAGACTTTATGGAACCCAAAAAGGCCAAGCATCAGGATTTGTTTGTCCAATATGGAGTGGCTGCGGCGATTATGGCTGCCCGGGACAGCGGGTTTTCCATAACGGAGCAGAACTGTGAGCGTGTCGGGGTTATTACCGGATGTGGGATGGGCGGCCTGCCGACCATAGAAAAATACCATCAGATCAGCATGGAACGGGGTCCAAAGAAGATAACCCCGTTTTTTATCCCGATGGTCATTCCGAATATGCCTTCGGGGCATATTTCCATGGAACTCGGTTCAAAAGGCCCGAATCTCTCCCTTACCACAGCCTGTGCGGCGGGAACCCATGCCGTGGGCGAGGCGTTCCGCCATATCAAATACGGTTCCTGTGACATCGTGGTCTCCGGCGGCGCCGAGGCGGTCATCTGCCCCTTGGGAGTAGGCGGGTTCAGCGCCATGAAAGCGTTATCTACCCGAAACGATGACCCCTTTGCGGCTTCCCGCCCCTTTGACAAGGATCGGGATGGATTCATCATGTCGGAGGGGTCCGGGATGCTCATTCTCGAAGAACTGGAGCACGCCCGCGCGCGGGGAGCAAAAATATACGCGGAAGTCATAGGTTACGGGCTAAGTAGTGATGCCTACCACATAGCGGCGCCTCCGGAAAACGGCGAAGGAGGAGCGAGGGCCATGCGGCTGGCGCTGGCCGACGCCGGCTTGAATGGTGAGGATGTGGATTACATCAATGCCCATGGCACCTCCACCCCGCTCAACGACCGCTGTGAAACCCAGGCCATCAAGTCGGTTTTTGGCGATCATGCCTACAAACTGGCGGTGAGTTCGACTAAATCCATGACCGGACATATGTTGGGTGCTGCCGGTGGCATCGAATCGGTATTTACCGCGCTTGCCGTGCATCACCAGATCGCGCCGCCGACCATTAACCTGGCGGACCCGAGTGAAGAATGCGATCTGGACTATGTGCCCAATACGGCGAGGGAGATGGAGATCAGAACGGCGATCTCTAATTCCTTTGGTTTTGGTGGTACCAATGCTGTTGTAGCCATGAAGCGTTTCCTATCGTAAGCGCTTTGGCTAAGAGCAATGGGTCGGTGGCCCAAATCGGAGCGGTGGTCGATAGGCCAGCATGCATTGCAGGGGCGCCGGTACACCGGGGCCGGTTTATGGGATCGTATGATTGCACGGAGTTTGGATTGTACCGAGGTTGTGCAAAGGCAGCAAGTCCGTTTTTCCGTGGCAGTATGGAGGAGTGAGCATGAAGATTGTGATCGGCGCTGATCACGGCGGCTATGAGTTGAAAGAGCAGATCAGAAGCCTTCTTGGCGAGCTAGGCCACGGTGTTGAAGATGTAGGGTGCCATTCTCTGGAATCTGTTGACTATCCGGATATCGCTGCAGCTGTATCAGCCAGACTGGTGGCGGGCGAGGGCGATACAGGTATCCTTATCTGCGGTACCGGTATCGGCATGTCGATTGCGATCAATCGCGAGCCGAAAATACGGGCCGCGCTCTGCCACGATGAGTATACCGCTCGGATGAGCCGGGAACACAACAACGCCAACGTACTCTGTCTCGGGGCTCGCGTAACCGGGGCAGGAGTGGCCGAGGCGATTGTCAAGGCTTGGCTTGATACCGGCTTTGCCGGAGGCAGACACCAGCGAAGGATAGCCAAGTTCAGCAGTTGAAAGAGTCGGTCGCTGCATAGGCAGCGATGGAGGAAGTATTAAGAGAAGCCGCCACATCACCAGGAAGGTGAAGGGCGGCTTTGCTTTTTTATATTCTCTGATATTTCCATGCAATGAGGAGGAAGCTGCATGAAATGCCCGTATTGTGGTCATCTCGATAACAAGGTTATAGATTCCCGGTTGAACAAAGAGTGCACTATCACCCGCAGAAGGCGGTCGTGTCTTGCCTGTGATCAACGTTTTACCACCTACGAACGTCTGGAGGTGATGATGCCGATGCTGGTGAAAAAGGATGGCCGGCGCGAGCAATGGGACAGACACAAGATGGTGGCCGGCCTCGAGAAGGCCTGTGAAAAGCGACCGATAAGTCGAGACCGGATCGATCAGTTTGTCGATGAAATTGAACACAAACTGCAGGATATCGGTTCCAAGGAAGTTTCGACCCAGGTTATCGGCGAGTGGGTGATGAGCGATCTTTCCCTGCTCGATGAGGTGGCCTATGTACGGTTTGCCTCGGTATATCGACAGTTCAAGGATGTCAATGAATTCATGGATGAACTGAAATCTCTGCTGGACTCCAGGACGCAAAATGAGAACTGACCGCGATCGCCATTACATGCGCATTGCCCTGCGCGAAGCAAGGAAAGGGCTAGGAAGAACCGCACCCAACCCTTGCGTAGGGGCGGTCATCGTCAAGGATGACACCATCATTGCCAAGGGGTATCACAGAAGGGCGGGAACGCCCCATGCCGAAATTCATGCCCTGCGCCGGGCCGGGGAGGGTGCTCGGGGAGCGACCATGTATGTTACTCTTGAACCATGTAATCACACCGGCCGGACGCCTCCCTGCAGCAGGGCGGTGGCGACAGCCGGCATTACACGCGTGGTCGTGGGCCTTGAGGATCCCAATCCGCTGGTGGACGGAAGCGGAATCAGCTACCTGCGGAGCCAGGACATCGAGGTGGCGAGCGGGGTGCTTGAAGACCAGTGTCGTGAGATCAACCGGCCGTTTATCAAACATATCACGACCGGCTTGCCGTGGCTGGTGATGAAAGCGGGCATTTCGTTGGACGGTAAACTCAATTATGAAAAAGGGAGAAGCGGATGGATAACGGGGCCGGCCTCGGTACGCAAGGCACATCGGCTGCGAGACCGCTATGACGCAATTCTGGTCGGCAGCGGCACCGCGATTATCGACGACCCGTCTCTGACGACCCGCCTGCCGGGAGGGCGAGGCCGTGATCCCTTACGAGTGATCGTCGATAGCGATCTCAAGGTGCCCATTACCGCAAAGGTGTATAGTCAGCCATCCGTTGCTGCCGCCTGGGTCTTTTGTGGCGAAGAGGTCGATGAAAAAAAAATGAAGAAACTCGCGAGCCTGGGAGTGAGGGTCATGCCTGTGCAGCGACGCGATGGGCATCTGGACCTCAGGGAGGTTGCCGTCAGGCTCGGCGGCGAAGGTGTGACTTCCGTGCTGGTCGAAGGTGGGGCCGCACTTCACGGCGCCATGCTCTGCGAGCAGCTGTTTGATTACGCCCACCTGTTTCTCGCCCCTGTCTTTGCAGGAGAAGGCGGTATTTCTTTGCTCCGAGGGTATACGGCAAAAAACAGAGATACTGCGGTCTGTTTGGGCGATATCCGCTATACCAGGTGTGGCGATGACATGATGGTGTCAGGTAGGATGCTCTACCCCTGAGTACCTACCATCGAATGGATTGGCAGCAATGAATGTTGCGCTGCAGGAACTCTGGCAGTACAAGCCAAGTGAAGGGCGTGCGCATGGGCGTTCTACCCCTTGAGGGGCAAAAGAGCCTTGCGAATCTCTTGCCAGCACTTTTCGAGATGCGCTCTGTCGGCAAATTCGATGGTAAGGCTGAGTGCATCTCTCTCGAACGCCGGGCTCGGTTCGAGGCTGCAATTTTGTGGAAGTCGCAATCCGATCTGCCAGGTAGTGAACTCCTGTTCGGCTCGATGCAGGCCGGGTGATCTGAGGTTTTGCAAGTGGTGTAGGAGGGCGTGCGCCTTCTGTGGGATATTCATCTCAGGATGGTTGACGATGGCCTGTATGGATTCATCCTTGAGCAGTTCCGCAAGGTCGGTGCCTTTTCTTCCGGCGAGATCGCGCAGTAAAGAGAGGAGTCGTCTCTGTTTGCCGCCGCCCAGCTGGAGAAGGCGAAAGAGCGCATAGAGAGCCTGCCGTTCCCCCTCCTGGCAAGACAGAAGGTCCCGGGCGACAGCTTCGGGCAAAGTCCCCCACATCATCTCCCTGGCCAGTAGCGGACCAAGAGCGATGAGTTGCAGGGCGCGGTCGACGGCATGGGGCTTTGAGGTAAGACCAAGGCTATTGTACAGCTGCTGACGTGCATTTTCAGTAGGGAGATGGTCTCGACAGAGCCGGAAGAAAAAGGCCTGTTCTATCGCTGTCAGTGTGCGCGTGCAACTGTATTCCTCGTAAACGGAGGTCAGGAGTTCTGCAGGTGTCGCTGTCTCCGGAAGGATGCGGTAGTACAGGTCCGTGCCCGGGGCTATGCATTGCCACACATGAGCTTGCCGCTTGCCTGAAAGGAATTCATAATCGCCGGTGCCCTGACTGACAACCAACGGAGGGTGGAGGATGCCGACACGCCGGATGGATTCTACCGTTTGCAACACCGGCTCGTCTTCGGCAAGAAATGGGTGGATATCCCAGGTGGGTGTCGCCTTTAGCGCTGCTGGTGAGAGGCGGCTGCAGGTATAGGAGCAGGAGTTCATGAAGGAGAGAGCAGCGGAGGCCTGACTGGGTTTCTTCAAGCGAAGCCGCCCAGAAAGATCCAAATGTCCTGAAATGTGATTTCCCAGAGTAGTGAGTGCACCTCGCCTGACCGGTTCCGTAGAATACCGACCGGGCGGGTCAGGCTTGAAGATGCATGGCCGTACTAGGCAGAATCGGAAGGTTAGGGTCGCTCGCGATCAGGATTCATTGATTTTTTCTCTAAGAATTCCTGAGGGCTTAAATGTCACGACGCGCCGTGCCTCGAGGGTGAGTTCGTCGCCGGTCTGCGGATTGCGTCCCCGCCGGGCATTTTTGTCTTTCACGTTAAATTTGCCGAATCCACTCAGGAGGAGATCGGAACCGCTGATCAGGGCCCCTTTGGAAATGCGCAAAAAGGCTTCGACAGAATCGGTCGCCTGCGCTTTCGTCAACCCTTCGTGGTTTTTATACACCTGCTGTACGATATCTGCCTTGGTGAGAGTCATGTCTTCCTCCTTAAAATACTGGAATAGTTATGCAACCTCTAACTATGATATACGCTCACGAGAGAAAGTCAATGCAAAGGGCTGAGAAAGTGTAAAGAAATCACCTCCGCAGCGGCTTCTCGACCGTTGACGGCAATGGCAGTCTGCGCATTGCTACAAAACTTGCGGGGAAACATTTAATGCCGGGGCACGTTTCAGGACAAAAAAAATCTGTGTTTTTTTTCCACCTTGATATTACGAGGACATTACGCTGGCCAGCTGGAATATCGGCAGGTACATGGCAACGACGATGCCGCCGATCATCCCGCCGAGAAACACCATCATAAATGGTTCGATCATGGCCGTCAGATTTTCCACTGCCTGGTCGACCTCTTCATCATAAAAGTCGGCAATCTTTTCCAGCATGGCATCCAGGGCACCGACCGACTCACCGACATTGATCATTTGCACGACCATATTCGGGAATACGCCGCTCTCTTCCAGGGGCTCGGATATTGGACGACCCTCGGCAATGGATTCCGCCACTCGGAAGACGGCACGTTCGATGATTTTGTTGCCGGAAGTTTTCGCGACAACCTGCAAGGCTTCAAGTACCGGAACACCGCTTGAGAGCATTGTGCTCAGTGTCCTGGTAAATTTTGCAACTGCGACTTTGCGGAGCAGAGGGCCGACGACTGGTGCCCGGAGTATTCCCCGATCAAAAGCGAATCGCCCTTTTTCCGTTGCTAAGATTTTTTTTGAGGCATAAATGACAAAGACAATCCCAATGAGAATATACATAAAATCCGATTTTACCACTTCACTCATATTCAACTACGATCTGGGTCGGCAGAGGCAGCTGTGACCAAAGCTTTCAAACAATGATTTGAACACCGGGACCACAAAGATGAGAATGACGCCGAGAATAAGGAAAGATATAGCCAGACAGATGGTCGGGTAGGTCATTGCCCCCTTGATTTTTTTCTTCAGGGCCATTGCCTTTTCCATGAAAGCTGCGAGCCGGGAAAGGATTGTATCCAGAATACCGCCGGTCTCACCGGCTTCTATCATGTTGTTATACAGGTTGTCGAATACTTTAGGATGCTTGCGCATGGAGTCGGCGAGAGTCGAACCGGCTTCGACATCCGTGCGAAGAGACTTGAGGATCTTTTTTAAAGTCGGGTTGCTTTGCTGTTTTTCGAGGATTTCAATGCCCTGGACGAGCGGCAAACCGGCATCGATCATGGTGGAGAGCTGTCGGGTGAAGATCACGAGATCCTTACCTGTGACCTTGGGCTGGAAAAAGGATACATTTTCAAAGAGATCTTTCGGTTTTTCTTTGATAATCGGGTCTGCGATCCGCAGTCTTTTGATCTGAGAGAGGGCGGCGGCCTGGTCGGGGGCCTCAATTTCTCCTTTTCGTTTTTCCCCGTAGGAATTCTTTCCTTTCCATATGTAGACAGGCATCGATTATCTCCCGAAAGTAGAAAAAAAACTGCTCTCTGCTGCGGTGTCGCGATGGATGGCAGCAAATGAAATACAATGAGTCATGCCCGGCGCCAACTGTTTATAGCGGATATGACTTTGATATCAGATTATATAGTAACCCTTAGGATAATACAAGAAAAGTAGCCAAATATGAGTTCTTTTCGCCTTGGCCGGGGAGAGGCACAGAGGAGTTGCTTGCATTGCTTCGCTTAAGGCCGATCTTGGCCAATCCAGCCGGCGAGTTGCTGGCGGCGGAAGAAAAAAGGCAAACGCTTTTACGCTCATTTGCACACGGTTGAGTGAACGTTCTAGCCTCACCTGGAAGCTGGTGGGATCAGGCGGTATTGTGGACAAATTTACCTCAAGACACTTTACTATTATACGCAATTTCGGTTCGATGGCAATCCGTGATCGTAATAGCGCATCCTGGTTGAAGAGGGAACGCAGCTGGCCGGCGAGCTCTCAATGTTAAGAAATCCGAAGCGATGTGGAATTGGGTTGTTGACTAACCGCAACTTTGGTATAGTGTTTCGTTTCGGTTTCATGCATCAAAGGCATGAATATTGGATCTGGACCTGAACTCCGACTGGCCGAAGAGCCGGTCTGCAATGCCCCTACCGCAGAAGTGGGAGAAGGTGTTGGTTGGATATCATTTGGAGGACGATGACCATGCAGAAGCAAGCTGCAGAGAGCTATAAAGATCGGAATTTCAAGCCCGTTGTCGAAAAATGCGAGGGGTGTGAAAGAGTTGTGGAAGAGGAAGGTGCAAAATACTGTCAGACCTATCTCATGCCGTCTGCAAAATGGCGCCTGGGAATCTGTAATTTCGCCACCCATGTCAAGCCGGAGATTACCGTCAGCAAGATCCGGGTGAACCCGTTGAAAGCGGCCAAAAGGGCGTCCAAGAGAAAATAACGCCGGATATCCTATCGCGCTGCTTGAGCGAAGAGGTTGGCCGAGAAGAACAATTTTCCTTCAGATCGAGGTGAATTCGAAAAAATTACCGGAGGCATATGCCAATATCCCGAGGATAATTTTTTTCGAGTTCAACGAAGATAAGGGGCAAAAGGGCCTTCTCCAGGCTGCCAGCTGCAGAGGCGGTCGATGGGGTGAGAGATCATAAGAAAAGGGGGTACGCCTTTTATAGCGGCGACACCCCCTTTCTTGTTTCTTCTCGATCGGCAGCGGTTTAGCCGCGTCCGACACCGACATAGTCGAAACCTTTCTCCCGCATGCGCTCGGGTTCGTAGACATTGCGCAGGTCGATAAAGCAGTTGGACCGCATAATGCTCAGCATCCTGTCAAGATCCAAAGCACGATACTGGTTCCATTCCGTCATAAGTATAACGGCATCCGCATCTCGGCAAGCGTCGTAGGCATCGTTTGCATAGTGGATGCCCTGCGGCAGATACCGCTTCGCTTCCTCGATACCTTGAGGATCGTGGGCCCTGATGGTGGCGCCTTTTTCCAGCAGGGCGGGCAAGATGGTAATTGCAGGCGCATCACGCATGTCGTCGGTTTCCGGCTTGAAGGTCAGCCCCAGTACGGCGATGGTCTTTCCTGCCTCGGAACCACCGATAATATCACGAACTTTTTTCACCATTTTCGCCTTCTGGGCAGAGTTTGCCTCCACTGCCGCTTCGACGATGCGCAGGCTCTGGCCGTGCTCCTGGGCGATGCGCATCAAGGCGAGGGTGTCTTTAGGGAAGCAGGAGCCGCCGTATCCAGGACCCGGATGCAGGAACTTGCCGCCGATCCGTCCATCCATGCCGATGCCCTTAGCCAAGGCGACGACATCGGCTCCGATCGAGTCACAGAGTAGGGCGATTTCGTTGATGAAGCTGATCTTGGTGGCCAAAAAGGCATTGGCGGCGTATTTGGTGAGTTCCGCCGTTTTGATATCGGTGCGGACGATGGGGGTTTCCTGGAGATACAGCGGTTTGTAAATGTCACGGAGTATGGCTTCCGCCCTGGGTGATTCCACTCCTATAACCACCCTGTCGGGTCGCATGAAATCGACAATAGCCGCGCCTTCGCGTAAAAATTCAGGATTGGAAGCGACATCGAAATCGGCTTCCGGGTTGACTTCCCGGATGATTCTCGCCACCTGTTCGGCGGTGCCGACCGGCACGGTGCTTTTGTCCACGATGACCGTGTAATCTTTGAGTGCGGTGGCTATCTCCCTGGTGGCTTCGTAGATGTAGGTGAGGTCGGCGTAGCCGTCACCGCGTCGGCTGCTCGGGGTTCCAACCGCAAGGAAAACCGCTTCGGCTTCCCCAACCGCTTCGGCAACGTTGGAGGTAAAGCGCAGCCGACCTTCCTGGCTGTTTTTTGCTACAAGCTGGTCGAGGCCGGGTTCGTATATCGGGATTTTCCCTTCCAGTAATTTACCGATCTTGCTCTGATCCTTATCCACACAGGTGACGTGATGCCCGAATTCCGCAAAGCAGGTACCGGTCACCAATCCCACGTAGCCGGTTCCTATCATAGTGATTTTCATATTCCAATTCCTTTGTTTGTGCTGTTGGAAAAAAGTGTGTAATTTTAGGGTATTGTAAAAAAAATAGCACCGCTGTCCCGCCACACGCCTCCAGGGGTGGAGTCGCACCTGCCCCTCTTGAGCACGCAGAGGCGGTTGAGACGGCGAAAATATGTCGGTTGCCGGCGCGACGTGTTAGCGCTGGCCGAATATGGCAGTGCCGATACGGATAATGGTTGCTCCTTCCTCGATGGCCACGTGATAGTCGCCGGACATCCCCATGGAGAGCTCAACTTTGCCTCGTCTTCCGAGGAGACTTCGGTCTGTTAGCTCGTCCGCAAGTTCTTTGAGACGGCGAAAATGAGGGCGGGCATCCTCTGCTGAATCGGTAATGGGCGGCATGGTCATCAGCCCTCTCACGTCCAGGTTCGGCAATTGGCTGATATCCTCCAGCACCTGTTGTGCTTGCTCGGCGCGCACACCAGCCTTGCCGGGATCTTCACCAATGTTGACCTGCACCAGAATCTGCATGGTGCGATCGAGGTCCTGGAGGTGCTTGCTGAGTGCTGCGGCCAGCTTGAAACTGTCGACAGTTTCAATGACGTCGAACAACCTTGCGGCCGTCTTGGCCTTGTTGCGCTGCAGATGGCCGATAAAATGAAATGATGCTCCAGAGCCTATTTCCGTAATTTTGGCTTCAGCTTCCTGGATATAGTTTTCACCAAAAACCAACTGTCCCGCTGCCACTGCTTCGTGTATCGCGGAGGCAGGAAAGCGTTTGGATACAGCCACCAAATGGATGTCTTCGGGCTGGCGCCCACATGCCCGGGCAACTGCGTTGATCCTGGCTTGGATTTGCTTTAAATTGCGTGCAATGGTCATGGCCGATTGATTTTTTGCAATTTTGGCAGCCCAAAAAGAGACTGCGCGTTGGCTGTGGTACGTTCGGCAAGCTCATCGAGACTGATATCGCGCAGCGCCGCAACACAGGCGGCAGTGTAGAGCATATGGGCCGGTTCATTACGTTTACCCCGGAAGGGGTGCGGTGTCAGGAACGGACCATCGGTTTCCAGGAGGAGCGATTCGATCGGCACCTCTCGAGCTACTTCCTGTAAATCGGTTGCATTTTTAAACGTGACGATTCCCGGGATGGAAATATGCAAACCGAATTCGAGCACCTGGCGCGCCAATCTCAGATCGCCTGAAAAACAGTGCATGACCCCGCCGAAATCCCTGCTGCCGTTTTCTTTCAGGATTCGCAGAGTATCTTGGTGAGCGTCCCTGTCGTGAATTATGACCGGCAGCCGCAGATCCCTGGCCAGGGCCAGCTGGTTGGCAAAATGCCGTCGCTGAAGATTCGGATCACCATACTGTTTGAAATAATCGAGACCGATTTCACCGTATCCTACGATATGTTCGCGATACCGGTCCGCAAGTTCCGCTATCGCTTCATAAGTGGAAGCGCAGACGTCGTCGACATCATGCGGGTGGATACCGATGGCCGCTGATATGTTGCTGTGTCGTTTGGCCAAATCAACCGCTCTGCTTGAGCTGTCAAGGTCGATGCCGATGGTGATGATGTGTCGCACACCGCAAAACTCGGCCCGCGATAAAACGGTGTCGAGGTCCTGCTCATACGTGGCCATGTCCAAGTGACAATGCGTGTCGACCAACATTGTGTCAAGGGTCAACGCGGGGATTTCTTCTTTTTTTTTCACTGCATTTTCCTCCAGAGTCTTCATAGCAGAAAACCTTCTGTGCCGCAATGACGAAGAGGCGAGGCGGCAGGATGGTTGCGTGAGTAAGGAGTTGAGAGGAGGTGATTTTGTAAGTTGATGATTATGAAATTCTCTTGTAATGGTTCAGGGTGGGCAGAGATACATTGTGTTGTGGTGCAGAGATGTTCCGATGAGCAGGAAGAGCGGCTTGAAGTTGAAGAAAATCGATGCGTGCCAGACACGCCGTAATGGCAGTGCAATTTAAAGAAAATGCAAAAAAAATCTTCATATACAGATCAAACTATCGTATAGTGATTACAACGTATTTTGACTTCTGATTCGGGCGGTCAGCTTCCGTGGCGACGAGTGCACGGCTGGAGTGGATAACGTGGCCGAATCAGCTGTCTTCTCGGGACGATAAATTTTTAATAATGAAGTAGTATGTATTGAATTGACCCGTACCCGGTCTGTGGGCGCGGCCAGGGGCGCGCCGTGAGGAAACGGGTAGCGGGGGCTCGCGGTTCTCCCAAACCGTTCACCGGGAACACCAAAAGGTGGCAAAACCCAGGTATTGCGGACGTTCACCAGTATACCGGTACCATTTGCCTACAACTTTAATGAGGTAAGCAGTATGAATTATGGGATTGTCAGTCAAGAACAACTTGAACAGATCGATACGATTTTAACGGAAAAGCTGATAAACCTTGGTGTCGACTGTGTCATAATCATAGACATGGCAGGAAATATAATTACAGCAAAAGACAACGGTGAGAATAAATACGATGTCTACTCCTTTGCTGCATTGGCTGCCGGTAATTTTGCGACGGTAGACGCTATGGCCAAGCTGGTTGGAGAACAGGAGTTCTCTCTGTTATTTCACAAGGGACAGGAGTCCAATATCCATTTCAGCAAGATTGACGACGAACTCCTGTTGATTTCCATGTTCGGCAAAGACATATCACTCGGCTTTCTGCGGCTCAATGTAGTTGATGTAATTGAGAAGATACGAAAAATTTGGGACCAGAAATGATCTTTCCTTTTGCTGGCAGCCGAAGGCATACGTTTATGCTGTGCAAAGCACGCTCGAGAGTGTGGAGGTGAAGCTTGAGCTTTATAAATTTAAAAGAAAAAGTCGTACAGGTAAAAGTCGTCTATTACGGCCCTGGCAGATGCGGCAAGACAACCAATCTGGAATATATCAACCGGACGTACAGGAAGCAGATTGTCTCTGAAATGGTCAGTCTAAAGACCCATGGGGACCGAACGCTGTTCTTTGATTTCCTTCCTTTCGATATGGGGCAGATAAAAGGGTACGATATAAAGATTCAGCTCTATACCGTTCCGGGCCAAGTTAAATACAATGCAACCAGGAAGTTGGTATTGCGGGGGGTCGACGGCATTGTCTTCGTTGCCGACGCCATGGAAAAGCAGCGGGAGAAAAACATCCGTTCCCTCAATCAACTCCACGAGAATCTGCAATCCTACAAGGAGAGCATCTTTAAAATCCCCCTGGTTATGCAGTACAATAAAGTGGACCTTAAAGAACACGGTATTCCCATTCTGCCGATTGAGACACTTGAGAAAGACCTCAACAGTCGGCTCAAAGTCCCTTATTTCGAAGCCAGTGCCATTACCGGATATAATGTCGCTGAGACGTTGAAGAAAATCATTTCTTCAACAGTTGTATCTATTCAGAAAAAACTACTCTAGAGAGAAGGTACGGTGGAACAGCACACAGACAGTCAGTATGATGACGACCTCACAATTGGTGCCGACGAATACGACGAAGCTTTTCAGACAAGCGATGTAGATCTGTTCGAGTTCGGCAGCGACGAAGAGTCTCCGATTTCCCGGTTGAAAACACTGGTGCTGTCCATCGACTGGGAAATTACCGATGAAGTATTGTTGCAGTTCAACGAGGAACTTCTCGATCTTCAGGACGTCTGGGCCGGCGACAAGGTTCGCACGGTCTATCTCCAGGCCCTGGGGAAGATCAGTAAATATATTTACCACGAGAAGGCCGATGCGCACCCCAATGCCATCAAATTACTGCTTGGCATGTACTATAATCTGGAGCGAATCGTACTGGCTGAAGATCTGAGCGAAGCGGAGAAAAAGCAACTGCTTCTCGACGATATCAAGAAGTTCGAGAAGCTCAAGATTCAGATCGACAAACGTCCCAAGAAAACGCGTGAAGTGGAACCGGTCGAGAAGCCAGTAGTTGATGAGGTGCGAGAACTTCGGGATCTGAAAGCCTTTGTTCTCGGGATCGATTGGGAAATCACCGACAAGGACCTCCTGGACCTGCGCAATGAGGTTATGCGCCTCGAGGAAAAATTTGCCGGTAGCAAGCCAAAGTTGGTGTTTCTTCAGGGGATAGGCACTCTCAGCACCTACATCCGCAAAAAGAAAAGCGATGCCCACGCGGACGCCTTTACCCTGTTGCACGTCTTCTATGAAGGGTTGGAAAAAATCGTCCGCAAGCCGATGTCCCTTGAAGAGGAAAAAGCGATTTTGCTTCCTGAAGTGGAGAAATTCAATGCCTTCAAGACTATTATTGCCCAGACGCTGACGGGCAAACCGGTCGCAACGGTGCCGGAACCCCCCGAAGAGGACGAGGAAGAGGAAGAGGAAACAGTCGGCGGTCCGCAGGGGCAGATTATCCCGGCTTTTGCCGATCTACCCGAGGAGGGAACGCACGGATTCCGGGAAGAGGAGGAGGCTCAGACGTTGGGGATGGAGCCATCCTCGAGTGTTCTCGGTCATATCGACAAGTTTTTTGGTAAGGATAAGGCTGCGCCTCCAGCGGGCAAAGAAGCAGCGACTTCCTCGCCGGCCCCGGCTGAAGAAGAAGGCGAACAGTCTGAGGTCGACGCGATTAGTGAGGCCTTTTTTTCGGCCAGCGAAGAGTCTGAACCGGTGGCATCGGTGGATCGGGAGACCGCGCTGCAAGGTGTTGAAGTCGAAACCGATGCCGATGACGACTCGGAAGAGGAGGCATTGCCGCGTTTTGGTGACGAGATCGCACCGGCGCTCAGTGACAGCGAGGAAGCGAGTATTTTCAGCGAGGCGGCCCCGGCAGTCGAATTGGAACCGGAGACGCCCTCCGAAGAACTTAGTGATCGTCTGGATTCGTTTTTTGGGGAAGAAGAAACGGAAAAGACCGGCGCGGCAACCGCCGAGGAGCAAGGGGACACCGCTTTTGGTGTGCCGGCGGACATCGCGCTGCAAGGCGTTGATGTCGAAGCAGAAGAGGAGACAGAAGAAGAGCAGACTGAGGAAATTCCGGCACCTGCCGTTGAATTGGGCGCATTGGAAGAGAGTGTTCCTCCGGCCCTTGAAGAGTATGAAGAAGAGGGTGAGGAAGAGGGCGCGATCGCCGATCTATTCGAAGCACCCGAGGCCTTCGAAGAGGAGGCCCTGACGGTGGTGCCCGAGGAGGAGCCGGCATTTCCGGCCGGAGAGCTGACGGCGGACACGGAAGAGATTGAGGAATTGAAATGGGAAGCTGGTGAAATCGAGTTCCCGGAAGCAGAGCTGGAGTTTGAAGAGGGCTCTGCGGCAGATGCGCCTTCCGGGGGCGTCGCGGAAGCCCCGACTTCCATGGAAGAAGCTGCCTCCGAATTCACCATTGAGGAAGAGGAGCTTGGCCAGGCAGTACCTGAGGCCATGTTTGAACCCACAGAAGATGAGGAAGAAACAGCCATAGGGGAGCTGTTGGAGATATCCGGCGAATTTGCAGAAGAGGAACCGGAACACGAGGCGGATCTTTTCGCAGTTGGTGAAGAAGAGCCGGCCGAGGAATTGCCTGAAGCGGTGGACGAGGTGTCTGAAGAGCTCTTGAGTGCTGAGGTTGCGGGGGCTGAGGCAATCGAGGCGGAACCGGAACCGCTGGCTGGAGAATTTTCCGAGGAGCAGCATGAAGAGGGCGTAGCGGAACCGGTCGAAGAACCCGTTGCGGAACAGGAAGAATCACTTGTTCAAGGCGAGATAGAGGAACAACTCGAGGAATTGTTCTCGGAAGAGGCAGCGGCACCGGCGGAAGACTTCCCGGGAGGGCAAGAGGAAGAGGTGCCCGCGGAACCAGCGGTGGAACTGCCCGAAGGAGAGGTTCCGGAGGAAGCCCTTGCAATTGAAGCGCAAACAGAGATTGCCGCGCCATCCGCCGAACTTGTGGAGTCTCGCGAAGTTGCCGATGTGGTTGAGGAGGCGGCAGTCGAGGTTACCGAGGACGAGCTTCTGAGTTCTCTTCCGAAGGTGGAAGCGGAGTCCCCCGCTGCTCAAGAGGCCGAGGAAGAGGTCGTATTCGAATTGGTCGAGGAAGAAGAGGCAGACGAGATAGAGGAGCAGCCGGAAGCGGAAACGGCTGCCGAATTGCCGCCGACTGAGCCGGAACCTCAACTGGAAGTTGGAGAAGTCGAAGAAGAATTGTCGGAGAGCACGGGTGCACTGGAGATCTCGGACGAGGAGATTGCCCCCGAGGCGGAACCGCCGGCGAAGGAAGTGCAAACAGAACTGATCGGCGACGCGGCTGAGGAACTGTTTGCCATCCAAGAGACCGAGGAACCAGCAGCGGTGGCTGAGCAACCAGAAATTCCCCCGGCCATGGGAGTTGTGGAAGAACGGCCGGTTGAGGAGAATATCGTTGCAGCCGAGCAAGTAGAGGAAGAAAAGCAACCGGAAGAGGCAGAGGATGAATATGCGGCGGTGTTTACCGCTGTTGCCGAGGAGGAGAGCGGCGGTGAGAGTGAAGCTGTGGTTCCGGAATCTACAGGAGCTGCCCCGGAAATGGGGAAAGCGGCCGCTCAGCAGGGCGTGGTCCTGGATAACCTCAAAGGTTGTGTCGAAGCTCTGGCGCTGGAACTCGAAGATAATGTGCTCAATGGCTTATTTAGCGAGATAAACCATTTGCGTCAAGGTTGGTCGAATTTCCCCATTGAAAAGACATACCTGCAGCTGATATCGACGGTAACGCAACATGTTGATCAATACCGTTATGAGGCGAGCGCCGAGGCGCACGATCTGCTTGCAATACTGGTCGATCATCTTGAACAGTGCCAGGGGATGGAAACGACTAAAGCCCAGGAGCGGTTGTTAGCCGACATATTCCAGATTCTCCAGTGGCAGCAGAGCATGTTGCATCGGCAAGCGGTGGTTCGAGGCGGCCATCTGAGCTTTCCAGACCCTCTTCGTTCCGAGTCTGGCGAGTCGTCGCTTGAGCAACTCCCGTCCGAAGAGCTTGGGGACGCATCCGGATCTTTCTTTGCCGGCGAAGCAAAGCTCGGCGGAGTTGGCGGTGAAGAAGAGGCGTTGGATATGGAGCTCGAAGAGGCCCTTACCAGGAAAACGGAGGAAGCATCGAGTGCGCTTTCCGTCACAGCTGAAGATAGCCGTTTTTCCGATATTGTGCGGCAGGAAATAGAAACCCTACGCCACACCCTGCAGGGAGAAATTGCTGAGCTGCGCAAATTGATCGCCAGCGGTTCAACTGGTGATGACAATGAATGACACCATGGGTGACGATAGGTAAAAGAGGACCTTTTCCCTGTTTTGTCGGCAGGCTCCTAGGAGCCTGTCGGATTTTAGGCATTTTTGCTCAGATCGAGGCAAACTCGAAAAAATTACCGGAGGCATATACTGAATATCTCGGAGTCTCACTCCGTTCGCTTACCGGAGGATAATTTTTTCGAGTTCAACGAAGATATGGGGGAAAAGGGCATAATCCGACAGGTTTCTCGTGAGGGGAATCTTGGAGGGCATTCAGTCAGAGCTGCTGAATGCCCTTTTTTTTGTTAAAGCGCTTGGCTTTCAACCGATTTTATCGCAACCAGGCAATAGCTGTAAGAATTGAATACATCAAGAGCCAAAGGATGATGAACCAGAGAGTGGTTCGATAGTATGGATTGCGTTTGCGAAAGTGCAGCACGGCGGCCAGAAGTAGCGATGGGAAAACCACTCCGGCTATGAGTGGGGGCAGGTAACGGAGCAGTTCCTGCAATCCGAGAAAAAACCAGGGGCCCAGGATGTAGGTCATGCCTGGTTTGCCCGGCTCGATGGGGGCAGGCAGAAAGAGTGAGAGGATGAGAGTGAGGCAGAGCAGCGGGATGTGCTCGGAGAGTTTTACCCGATAGCGTCGCAGATGATCCCAGGCGAGCATCAGAAAGAGCAGGTCGAAAGAAATGACGTGGTGGACATAGACACGTTGCAGGCCGTGATCCGAGATGTCGAACAGCAGGGCATTGAGTTCCCGACCGGCTCCCGGAATGGTCTTGACAATGGCTTCGGCTATCATTCCTGCCGAGTACCCGGTGCTGTCCGCGCGCAAAATATAGCCGGTGAAAAGAAGCAGAAGGGCGATTGGTAGCGTACAGACCAGCATGACCCAGGTGACGGAGGGATAGTTGTCCGACTTGTGGTAAGCGGCTACAAAGTGCGCAAGACAAAACAAAAAAAAGAACTGACTCGAGTAAAAATGCAGCGCTCGGAAATATTCGCCATAGGGCACAAGCAGATCGAGGGAGGTGACCGAGTAAAATGGTGCCGCCGGGTCATACTGCAGGGCGATGAGAATGCCGGAGGCGACAGAGAGGTAGAAACTGACGAGACACCAGCTGCCCCATCGCCACTGTTGGATATTCTTGGTGAGCGCGACGAGCTTCATCTTCTCTGAGTTTAGATGGTGACGATATAATAGGGAGCTGTATCGCGCTTTTGCACGCCATAGGTGGTAAGCGGTAGCTTGGCAGGTCCTCTGAGGACCTTGCCCATGGGGGTGAACCTACTCTGGTGGCAGGGGCACTCGAAGTAATTCTCAACCTCGTGGAAATTTATTTTGCAGCCAAGATGCGTGCATTTCCGGGACACGGCCCAAACGCCCTCCCGCCTGTCGAAGAGCACCAGGTTGCTCCGAACCAGGACGCCGCTGAGAGAAGGCCTGGTATTGATCTCAATGCGCATGGGTTTTCTCGGCACTCGATAGCCGACAAAGCGCCACAGCGGATATAGCAGCGCGGCGAGTCCCAGGCCCAGTAAGGTCCGGCGGTGCGGCGAGGATGGGCCGTTAGCGGCAGATGGTGACATTATCGCAAAGTGGCGTATTTTTGTTTTAACATCTCAGCGACATGAGGGGGGACCATGTCGGAGACATCGCCGCCGTGACGGGCGGCGTCGCGGATAATCGAAGAGCTGATGAATATCCACCTCAAACCGGGCATCAGAAAGATGGAATCGACCTGGCGTTCGAGTTTTCTATTCATCAGGGCCAGCTGGAACTCGTAATCGAAATCGGAAACCGCCCGAAGTCCGCGAATGAGCGCCTGGGCTTTCCGGCTGACCGCGTATTCCACCATCAGACCCGATGCGGAATCCACCTCGACGCGCGATTCGCTGCCAGCGAAGTTGCGGCGAATCATCTCTATTCTTTCCTCTAAAGAAAAGAGCGGTGATTTCGCAGGATTGATAGCCACGGTGACGATCACTTTATCAAAGAGATTGAGACCCCTCTTGATAATATCGATATGCCCGTTGGTAATTGGATCGAACGTGCCGGGATAGACGGCGATGGTCGGTCGCGGAGGTGGTGGAGTGGTCATGAACGTGCCTCATTGCATGCATCGCTAAGGTTTATTGGGGAATAAAGCCAAAATCCTGTATCACCGTAAACTCTCCGGTCCATCAGTTGCAAGACGCCAGAACTTTCCGGTAGCGTCTCGATGGATCGCTCTTCAACGACTACCACGGTGCTGCACTTTAGTATCTCTCCGGCGCCGAGCCGGCTAAGCGTGCTAACAGATAGTCCCAAAGAGTAGGGAGGGTCAAGGAAAATCAGATCGAATTTGTCTTTCCGGGCGGATCGGTGCACTTCCGGGGGCAGACCGCGACGAAGATCATAGCGGATCACCGAGACGCTGCATTGTTCGGGTTGAGGCCGACAGAGTGCAATATTGCGGTGGATGAGTTCGAGTGCCGATCGGTTCTGGTCGACCAGAAAGAGTTCGCTAGCGCCGCGGCTCATGGCTTCCAGCCCCAAGGCGCCGGTACCGGCGAAGAGGTCCAACACCTTGCCGCCACGGACATTTTCGCCCAGGATATTGAATAGAGCTTCTCTGGCTCGATCCGAGGTCGGTCGAATGCTCCTGTCGCGGCCCGGCGGTGAGATAAGTCGTCGGCCTTTAGCCCATCCACTGATAATTCGCAAAATAAACGAGAGAAATGATGGGAGCGGGGCAACATTCCCCACTCTAGGTTGAAGTTGGAAGCAGGCGCCGTCCCATTATGGCTTTCAAAATGCTTTTCGTCCAGGGGAATCGGTATGCAGATCCCAGGCGGTGGTTAATCTGCGCAGCCGATGGTGAATGCCAAAAAACGGACCGGATACGATGTGATAAAGGGAGTTGGGGCTAGCCGAGATGTGCCAGCGGTGTTTCACCCGCTCGTACCTTCTGGCCAGGTTGGACCAGAATTTCGGCTTCGAGCGGCAGGTAGAGATCGACCCGTGAACCAAAGCGTATAAGCCCGAATCTTCGTCCTTTTTGTATTTCGTCTCCTGGTTCGAGCCAGCAGACGATACGGCGGGCGATAAGGCCGGCAATTTGCACGAACGCCAATTTCCGGCCGCTCTTGGTACGCAGGATGGTGGCGCAGTATTCGTTATGCAAAGCGCCGCGTTCGCTGTCGGCGCTATAGAATTTCCCGGGCCGGTAAACAACCCCCTCCACCGTACCGTCAAATGGCACGCGGTTGACATGGACGTTGAAGACGTTCATGAAAATGGAAATCTTGAAAGCCTGCCCACCGGTAAAGGTGTCATCGCTCACCGTGTCCACGGTGATGATCTTGCCGTCCGCGGGGGAAACCAGAACCTGCGCCTCCGCCGGTACGAATCGCTCGGGATCGCGGAAAAAACAGAGCACGAAGACGGATACCGCCAGGCACAGCCAAGCCAGCAAATCATATGAAAGCGCGGCAAAAAACAGAGTGATAAAGGCCATGAAACCGATAAACGGGTATCCTTCCCGGGCCACGGGGATCTGCGGTTTCAGCATGAACTATCCTTAGAGTAGAGAAATTGCAATTGGTCGAAAAGCCGTGCAATCCAGAGGAAACGGCGGAGTCCTACTTCCGTTTGTCGGCTCGGGCCATGGCTATCGTACCGGTACGCACGATTTCCTTGATTCCGATGGGGCGCAGTATATCGATGACAGCCTGGATCTTGGATGCCGAACCGGTCACTTCCACGGCATAGGTCCTGGCGCTGACGTCTACGACCTTGCCTCGAAAGATATCGATTACCCGCAGCACTTCGGCACGGGTCTGGGCTTCAGCCTTGATACGGATTAAGACCATTTCCCGTTCTACGTATTCTTTCTCACTGATGTCGGTCACTTTAATAACATCGATGAGCTTGTGCAGTTGTTTGGTTATCTGCTCGATGATCTGCTCATCTCCCCGGGATACCAGGGTAAGGCAGGAGATACCCGGATCGAGGGTTTCGGCCACGCAGAGGCTTTCGATGTTATACCCCCGGCCGCTGAACAGCCCCGTCACCCGGGATAGCACTCCCGGCTTATTCTGCAGGAGAACGGAAATAGTATGTTTGGTCATTCTGGTATTCCTGTCTATCGATTAATTACGTTAAACTAGTAACATTTCTGTATTGGCCTTTCCGGCCGGCACCATCGGGTAAACGCCTTCTTCGCGGTTGATCGTGAAGTCCATAACGACAAGATTATCAGTTGCCAGCGCTTCGCGTATTACCGGTTCGACTTCGTCCTTCTTGGTTGCCCGCAGCCCCAAAGCGCCATATGCCTTGGCCAGTTCGACAAAGTCGGGGGTGACATCCATGGTGGTTGAGGCATAACGCTTGTTGTAGAAGAGTTCCTGCCACTGGCGAACCATTCCGAGGTATCCGTTGTTGAGAATGGCGATCTTAATCGGCAGTCCCTGTTGCCGGGCCGTGGCAAGTTCCTGGATATTCATTTGGATCGAGCCGTCGCCGGCAACATCGATAACCGTGGCCTCAGGGAATGCCATCTGCGCCCCGATGGCCGCCGGCAGACCGAAGCCCATGGTGCCCAGGCCGCCGGAAGTGACGAAATGGCGCGGCTTGTTGAAACGGTAGAACTGGGCGGCCCACATCTGGTTCTGGCCGACCTCGGTGGTGATTATGGCATCACCGTGGGTGAGTTCTTCAAGCTTTTGAATGACGAATTGCGGCTTGATGATATCCGAATCCTCCCTGTATGACATCGGATGTTGCCGGTGTCCATTCCTTGATGGTGTCGAGCCAGGGCTGATGCCTGGTCGCCTCGTTCTCGATGCTGAAATCCTTTTCGGCGGCGAACCATTTGTTCATGGCTCGCAGGGCATGTTTGCAATCGGCGACGATGGGAATGTCGACGCGAACGTTTTTACTGATAGAGGTCGGGTCGATATCGATATGGATGGTTTTGGCATTGGTGGCGAAATCTTCGAGCTTTCCGGTCACCCGGTCGTCGAAGCGGGCGCCGACGGCAATCAACAGGTCGCATTGGGCGACTGCCATGTTGGCCGAATAGGAGCCGTGCATGCCGAGCATTCCCATGGACAGCTCATGGGTGCCCGGAAAGCCGCCCAGGCCCATCAGCGTCATGGTCACCGGGATTCGCAGTTTGGTGGCGAGTTCGGTAAGCTCTGCACTGGCATCCGAGAGAATGACGCCGCCTCCGATGTAGAGTACCGGCTTGCGGGCCTTCATGATTTGTTTGCAGGCCTTGGCGATCTGACCGGTATGCGGCTCATAGGTCGGCTGGTAATTCTGCATCCGTATCGGCTTTTTCTCCGGGAAGTCTATGAGGCCGGCTACAAGATCTTTGGGAAGGTCGACGAGAACTGGTCCTGGTCGTCCCGTTCGGGCGATATAAAATGCCTCGCGTAGTACCGGGACAATGTCGTCCTTACTGTTGACCAGGTAGTTGTGTTTGGTGCAGGGCCTGGTAATGCCGACGATATCCACCTCCTGGAAGGCATCGTTGCCGATGAGATGGCGGGGGACCTGGCCGGTGAGGACCACCAGTGGGATGGAATCCATATACGCGGTGGCGATGCCGGTAACGCCGTTGGTCGCGCCCGGGCCGGAGGTCAGGAGGGCGACGCCGACTTGGCCGGTGGTGCGGCTGAAGGCATCGGCGGCATGCACCGCGCCCTGTTCATGGCGCACCAGCACGTTGGTGATGTCCGAATCCATGAGGGCATCGTACAGGTCGATTACAGCGCCTCCGGGGTAGCCGAATATGGTTTTCACCCCTTCTTCCTGGAGACATTTGACAATTGCTTGGGCGCCGGTCATTTTTCCCATCACATCTTCCTTTTGCAGAGATTCTTTATGGCGGATAAAGAGATACTGGCAATCCGTAACTATCCATCGGGGAGGCCGGGAGCTGGCGCTTACCTCGGTGGCATCGACGTCCATAAGGGTCGAGGCGGAAAGTGGTCACCAAGAGGCTGTATGTTGAAAAGATTCATGGCGACGTCAGCCTGAAAATATCTGACAGGGGTGCTGTCAGGTGACTACGGAAATCCAGTGAAATGGTATCAAGAGTGCGAAATATATAGTTCAAATTCGATGATGTCAACTCTCAAGGCAGCAATGCGGCAGTGAATTTTCTTGAAAATGGTGCTTGACAAGTCGCCGTATTCGCGATTATCTTACCGCATATTTAACCTTTGGCCGGGAGCTTCGGCCGGGTAGTACTGCTGGTTGATCCAGCCAATTACACCAATAAACTCTACGTTGCACATGATGAACTATCTGCTCCTCACCCTGCTACTCGGTCTACTTCGGCACATCGCGGCTGAAGCGGGGGTGTTGTAGTACGTAGAGTATCGATAATCCCCGAAAGGCCGCGGTTCTGAGAACCGCGGCCTTTTTTTTTGTCCGCTGTCATTATAAGCTGTTTTTATGTGATCTCAATCCAAGGAGAGCCCGAATGAATCCGGAGACTGTGAAGAAGTACAAACCGTTTGCCAAAATCGATTTGCCGGAGCGTACCTGGCCCGGTAAATCGATCACTGCCGCCCCCGCCTGGTGCAGCGTGGATCTGCGCGACGGTAACCAGGCCCTCATCCAGCCCATGAGCCTGGAAAAAAAACTGGAAATGTTCAAGCTGCTCGCCGGTATCGGGTTCAAGGAGATTGAAGTCGGTTTTCCTTCCGCCTCCCAGGTGGAGTACGAATTCACCCGCACGCTGATCGAACGCGATCTGATTGCCGAGGGTGTGGTGATCCAGGTGCTGACCCAGGCCAGAGAGCATCTCATTAGAAAAACGTTTGAATCCATCCGGGGGGCGAAAGAGGTAATCGTTCATCTGTATAACTCGACCTCGACGTTGCAACGTCGGACAGTGTTCAAAATGAATCGGCGAGAGATCATCGATTTGGCGGTTCGGGGGGCGCGGCTACTCAAGGAAGAAGAGAAAAAGTATCCAGAAACTACATTCCGTTATGAATATTCTCCGGAAAGCTTTACCGGAACCGAGCTTGATTTCGCCCTGGAGATCTGCGAGGCGGTCATGGATGTTCTGCAGCCGAGCAAGGAAAACAGATTGATCGTCAACCTGCCGGCCACGGTCGAACTGGCCACGCCGAATATCTATGCCGATCAGATAGAGTGGTTCTGCAACCATATGAACAATAGGGAGGCGGCGATCATCAGCCTGCATGCCCACAATGATCGGGGGTGCGCCGTGGCAGCCACCGAACTCGCCTTGATGGCGGGCGGGGAGCGGGTGGAGGGAACCCTGTTTGGCAACGGAGAGCGCACCGGCAATGTCGATATCGTCACCCTGGCGCTCAATATGTTCACGCAAGGGGTCGATCCCGGGCTTGACCTCCACGATATGAACCAACTGGTGGATGTATACGAACGGGTCTGTCGTCTGCCGGTACATGCCCGGCATCCGTATGCCGGCGAACTGGTTTATACCGCCTTCTCCGGATCGCACCAGGATGCGATCAACAAGGGCATGACCGCCTATGAACTGGCGGAATCGGGCCTCTGGGAAGTTCCCTATCTGCCGATCGATCCTTCCGATGTTGGCCGCACCTACGAATCGATCATCCGGATCAATAGCCAGTCCGGAAAAGGGGGCGTGGCCTACATTATGGACAAGGATTTCGGTTTCAAGATGCCTAAAAATATGCATCCTGAGTTCGGGGGAATCATCCAGGACGTCACCGATAAAGAGGGCCGGGAATTGCAACACCAGGAGATCTACCAGGTCTTCGAACAAACCTATCTTGCAGAGAGTGGCCCCTATGTACTGAAAAAATTTAATGTTACCAAACGCCATTTCGATTCCGCGGAAAAATTGTCCGCAGCGGAAATCGAAGCGGAAATCGAAGTCGAGGGCAAGCTGCGAACGATTCAAGCAGTGGGTAACGGACCATTGGACGCGTTCTGTTCCGCCTTGAAAGCCGAGCTTACCGGTGGCTTTACCCTCTGCAGTTATCACGAACATGCCTTGAACGGTGGTTCCAGCGCCAGGGCGGCTGCCTATATCGAGTTGGAGATACCAGACGAAGGTCGTTTCTGGGGCATCGGCATTGACACCGATATCATCGTGGCCTCTATTAAAGCAGTGCTGAGCTCTCTGAACAGGAAACGCTTCTGAGTATCAACGACCAAGGACTTGAAGGAGCCCCCTTGCAAGCGGACCATGAGTCCTTGCTCTACAACGGATACCATCGAGAGACTCCTTGGCGGGAGCTTTTACCTTGAGCCTTGCAACTTTTGGTATTACATTGCCGCTCGACTTGAGTTATATGTACAAATCCCTAGGAGCCTGTCGGATTATAGGCATTTTTGCTCAGATCGAGGCAAACTCGAAAAAATTACCGGAGGCATATACTGAATATTCTGAGGATAATTTTTTCGAGTTTAACGAAGATATGGGGAAAAAGGGCATAATCCGACAGGCTCCTAAGCCCCATCCCGGCAGGTTGGTGCCGGCCTTCAGAGGGCGCCGAGTCCGTCAAGATGTTTCTGCCAAGTTGGACTACTAACGAACGCTTACCCTGTGCCAGTTTAGGCAACATCTGGTCAACCCGGTGGGGGGTTGCGTATCCCCAGAGCTACATGAAAGGAACACACCGTAAATGAAGAAAGCACTTATCACAGGGGTGACCGGTCAGGACGGCGCCTATCTCGCGGAGTTTCTTCTGCGCAAAGGCTATCAGGTACATGGCATAAAACGGCGTACCTCTCTTTTTAATACCGACAGAATCGATCACCTTTACCAGGACCCGCATGTGGAGGACCGGCGCTTTGTTCTCCACCACGGAGATCTGACGGATTCATCCAGCCTGATCCACATCATGGAGAAGGTGCGGCCGGACGAAGTCTACAACCTTGCGGCCCAGTCTCATGTGGCCGTTTCCTTCGAAGAACCGGAATATACGGCCAACTCCGATGCCCTTGGCACCCTGCGTCTGCTGGAGGCGATCAGAATATTGGGGTTGACCGACACCACCCGGTTCTACCAGGCCTCCACTTCAGAACTCTACGGATTGGTCCAGCAAACTCCCCAGACGGAGAAAACTCCCTTTTATCCGCGCTCACCCTATGCGGTGGCCAAACTGTATGCCTATTGGATCGTGGTCAATTACCGAGAAGCCTATAATATTTATGCCTGCAACGGCATCCTCTTCAACCATGAGTCGCCCAAACGCGGCGAGACCTTTGTCACCCGCAAGATTACCCGAGCTATCTGCCGCATCGCCCTCGGTCTGCAGGAATGCATGTTTCTCGGCAACCTCGACTCCAGGCGAGACTGGGGGCATGCCCGCGATTATGTTGAGATGCAGTGGCTTATGTTGCAGCAGGAAAAGCCCGATGATTTCGTGATCGCCACAGGCCAGCAACATTCGGTGCGCGATTTCGTGGCGGCGGCAGCCCGCGAACTCGGTATTGTGATTCGCTGGGAAGGGGAGGGTGTGGATGAGACGGGGATCGTGGAAGAGATTCTGGAGTCGAAAGAATCGGTTCAGGTCAAGCCCGGTCAGACGGTTGTCCGGATCGATCCCAGGTATTTTCGACCGACAGAAGTGGAAACACTCCTGGGCGACCCCAGCAAGGCCAAGTCCCGACTGGGTTGGTTCCCGCGCATAGGTTTTCAGCAGCTGGTGGCCGAGATGGTGACAAGCGATATGGCGGACGCAAGACGGGATGCCTTGTGCCGGCGCGAGGGATTTCAGACCTATACGCACAATGAATAGTTCTCTGCCACCCACCGATTATCTCGGTTTCACACGTCATCAGCATCGAGTCGACGACGTGAGGGACGGGATCGATAACTGTCGGAGCCAGGAGATGACAATTGATATTACAGGCCCAACCACCCCTTCCCTCACTCCAGAGGCGAAAATTTTTGTAGCGGGCCATCGCGGTATGGTGGGCGCCGCCATTCTGCGAAAGCTTACGGCGAAAGGTTTCCGACACCTTCTCACCCGGACCCATGCTGAACTCGATCTCACCGATCAAGCGGCGGTGCGGCAATTTTTTCGCGACGAACAAATCGATTATGTGGTATTGGCAGCGGCAAAGGTTGGTGGCATCCTGGCCAACAATACCTACCCGGCCGAGTTCATCTACCAAAATCTGATGATCGAGGCCAATGTCATTCATGAGGCGTATCGTGCAGGGGTGGAGAACCTGCTCTTTCTCGGCAGTTCCTGTATCTATCCAAAGTTGTGCCCGCAGCCGATGAAGGAGGAGCATCTCCTCTCGGGCTACCTCGAGCCGACCAATGAACCGTATGCGATTGCCAAGATCGCCGGCATCAAGATGTGCGAAGCGTACAATCGCCAGTACGGCACCAGGTACCGGGCGGTGATGCCGACCAATCTCTATGGCCCAGGTGACAATTATCATCTGGAAAACAGTCACGTGATACCGGCGATGATTCGCAAATATCACCTCGCCAAATTGGCGCTTGAGGGGAACTTCGCGGGCTATTGAAGAGGATCAACGGATTTATGGTCCCATTCCTGCGGATGTCCGAGATGCCATGGGACTGGGACGGAATGGCAAACAGGGGCGCCCATTCGTGCTCCTTTGGGGAACCGGAAAAGCCAGGCGCGAATTTCTTCATGTCGACGACATGGCATCCGCCTGCTATCACGTTATGAGTCTCGGCATGCCATCTGCGGATTCCGGCCCCGGCTTTTTTAACATTGGCACCGGCAAGGATGTAACGATCAGTGAAGTTGCGGAAATGATTCGTCGGATTGTCGGTTTTGAGGGCGAAACACTTTATAATTCAGAAAAACCCGACGGAACTCCGCAAAAGCTCCTCAATATCGCTCGTATCAATGCCAAGGGGTGGCGGCCGGTGTTCGATCTCGAAAAGGGTCTGCGGGATACCTACGCTTGGTATGTACAACATCTCCACAACCAATAGACCTCTGTCCCCCACTTGCCGGAATTTGCCAAGTGAGGGGTGCCTGCCGAAAAAGGTAGCTGAAAACCAGCTTTCTGCTCAGACTTTCCTCCGATTCTTGCGTCAGCCGGCGATCTTCGCAAGAATCTCCTCCATCCCAGCAAAGACGTACCCGTTCACCAGGTTATCCAAATACTGGCAAGCTCCTTACGCAAAATAGGTGTTCCCGCCTATATCATTTTCTTTGCAAGTGTGGTAAAGGACTTCATGGTCCCCTTAACCCTCACCCCCAGGATTGAGTGTGATGATTTCTTATGAACTCCGGATCATATTTGTTTTTCTGGCGTCATATTTCACTGCGTTGTTTGTGCTGCCCAAACTTGCCCATATTGCCCAGCGCATAGGCCTTCTGGACCAGCCAAACGGGCGGAAAGTGCATAAAAAACCTCGGCCACTGGTAGGTGGAATCGGCATGGTGATCGCCATCACCTTCAGCAGCCTGGTTTTTATCCCCATAAACGGCTTGCGTGGCTATTTTCTCGGCTTGGCAGTGCTGCTGCTGATAGGTTTTTTTGATGATTTCAAGGAGATAGGTTATCGGCAGAAGTTTTTGGCCCAAGTCGCCGCAACCGGATTCCTGATCCATTTCAGTAAAGTTTCCTTGGTGACGTTCGGCGATCTCCTGGGAATCGGCGCAATCGCCATTCCCGGTGGTATGGTTGTTGTCTGGTTGGTCACGGTATTCTGTGTGGTTGGTGTCATTAATTCCGTCAATCTGATTGATGGGCTCGACGGCCTAGCTGGAGGAATTTCCTTTATCGCCTTTATTTTTTTTGCCATCCATTCATCGCTCGCCGGCAACCATACCCTGATGCTGCTCAATCTGGCAATTGCTGGTGCGATCCTTGGCTTTCTGTATTTCAACTGGCATCCTTCGAAGTTGTTTATGGGGGATGCGGGAAGTCTTTGCCTCGGCTTTTCCTTGGCTTTCATGGCGTTAGCGATGACCCAGGTCAAAGGCAGTGCGATGAGTCCGGTGTCGGCCCTCTTGATATTGGCGGTACCGATTACCGATACGATTATTGTAATGAGCAAACGGATTCTCCGCGGTCAAAGCCCTTTCGCGGCGGATAAGTATCATCTGCACCATATTTTTCTGCGCTGTGGCATGACCCGATGCATCGCGGTTCGGGCCATTCTGGGGCTCAGTCTGTTGATGGGCGGTTGTAGCTTGTTGCAGCCCATTCTCCATTTGTCCGACGCGTGGCTGTTTCTGTTGTTTATGCTGTATTTTGTGGTCTACCTGGGTTTGTCGTTTTATATTGTCGCTTTTTTTCGCTACAGCATAAGACTTCGGAAAAAAAGGGAAAATAAGGTTTCTGCGGACTTGATCCTCAGGCTGCTTTTCGGCACCTTCGATATATTCAGGCTATTCCGGAAATCGCAAAGGCATGCGGTCAATCTGCAGGTGCAGTGTTTGCAGGAAGAGCCTGCGCTGAATCTTGCCGGGAGGATGTTGAATCTCTCCTTTACCGGCTGCATGCTAAAAATCGAAGGAGCGGAATGCGTGGTGCAGGCGAGAGATGCCTCGCTCTTTTTTACTCTTGCTTTCATCAATGAAAAATTCACAATGCGCTTGTTGGCCGAGCACTTGTGGCATACGGACCATGAAGGTTCCTCCTATCATGGCTTTCGTTTCAAGGGAGTGACACCCGAGCAACGACATACGATGAGGGAATATTTTAAACAGAAATTATCCGGCAAACGGCAAAGTCCCTATCAAAGTGTCACAGCATAGGAGTTTACGGTACAATTTTTTATACTCATGTTCTTTTTTAATAGTCTTCTTGTTTTAGGTACAGTAAATTGTCAGTATTGGAGTTGTTCTGGTAATATCGGGAAGTAGTCCGTTTATCGACTCTTTTTGTGAGTAATATCGGATGGCACGGGAGAGTTCAAGTCAATAACCGGCCCACAGTCAAGATGGCGGGGCCTCTTGAAACCGAGGCAGTTTCCTCGTAATATACTGATTTTTTAATCGCTTACGGCTCATCGGTTTGGCAAATATTTTCCATCTCGATGAACGGACGCCGGAGATCATGCAACGTGTCGTTGCTCATTTGCCAAGTTTATTGAGTAGGAGGAGTGCATGAAAAGAATTGTGGTTGTTCTATTAATTGTTTGCTGTACCGCTACCGCTGCTTTTGCCGAGTGGATAGTGGATTTTAAAGATAATTATGCCAATAAGGGCATAGATGTAGCGGTGGAGCAGGCGATGAAAGTGGGCATTGCCCCAGATGCCATTCTTCAAAACGGGCTCACTTTTGAAAATCTGAATCCGGAGAACTTGATAAAGGCCCTCTATTGCGCCGGCGCCAACGGCGACGACATCAAGGCCGCGGCTGATAAGTACGGAATTTCCGATCTGATTGTTGTGGCCGGATTTAAAAAAAGTGTCGAGGAGTGCGCGGACAGGGTAACCGATACTCAGGCGTACACTCCAGCCGTTACACCGGCTCCCGCCGCCTCATTTGCTGGTTTGCCGTCTGCTGGCGGCGGCGGCACCTCCTTTGCCAGTCCGTCCACTTTCTAAGCAGAAGTCACTCTGTAACCCGAGAATTCGATCGGGAAGATACTGCAATCGGACCGATCGATTCGAGGGTGGCGTATGACTGGATGTTATTGCGCGAAACAGAAGGCTAATGAGGTGTAATTAAAACTTAAATATACTCTTTTAGATTGTTTCCACCCGAATGCTAGGGATTTGGTTCGAGATCGAACCATTCGTAAATTTTTCCGCAGGCATATAACTGATATATCTGTCTCACTCCGGTCGCCTACCGGAGGATAAAAATTTGCGAATAACTAAGATATCGGGCCAGATAAGCGGAGACAACGAACAAAAGTTTTCGGATGGGAACCAGATAGAGTTGGATTCAAAGGGGGGAAGATGAAACGTATCTCGCAATGTGTGGCACTCTGTTGCGTTGTGGCTCTGGCTGGTCCGGTGTCGGCCGCCGACACCGGGAGCATGATTTCCGTGGGCAAGATGGTGGTAGTCGCTGCAAACGATGTCGGTAGTCAACACTCCGGCATGATGGCGGAGAGTGGCAACGAGGGAAGCGGTGCAGCTAAGAACGACAGCAATGTGCAGGCACAGGATGTGCCGATGGGGCAAAAAGCCGGAGGCAACACCTCGCTCCTGCCGGAGGAGGCCGGGGCGCTCAACGAAGGCAAGCTCTTTGGTATTCAGGGCGGATATTTTCATCCCTATGTGAGTTTGAAGGAGGAATATACCGATAACCTTTTCAATGTCGATACGGATCAGACCAGCAATTTTCTAACCACGCTTTCTCCTGGTGTCTGGTTTGCCCTGCCGAGAAAAAAAGTGATTCCGATTACGATCACGCCGCATAACACCTCTGCCGGCGGTCTGGAGCAGCAACTCAAAGGCTACGAAGGCACCGACAGGTACCAGTTCTATGCGTTGGCCGGCGCCGACTTGAAAACGTATTCCGAGAATTCCGATCTGAACGCACAAGATTACGTCGCCGAAGGTTTGGGGCGGTACAACATGCCCATCGGGCTTTCCCTGCAACTCCTCGATCGTTATTCCGTCGGGCATGATAGGTTCGATGTCGGCAACGCGACCTTTGAAAACCTTCGCAAATTCGATACCAATCTGGTGATGGCGACCGCTGATTGGGACCTGAGCGAGAAACTGCGGGCCAAAGTTGATTACTCCAATTTCAATCTGGGGTATGACAAAGCCATCAATGCGTTCCTTGAGCGTCAGGACAACTCCGTCGATCTCTACGGGTATTATAACTACAGCGACAAGACCTCGTTGTTTCTCCAGTATCGCCACACTGAAGTCAGCTATGATTCGGCAACGGAAAAAGACAACAGCCAGGATTATGTCTATGGGGGAATCAGCTGGAATACCACGGACAAGCTTTCCCTGCTGTTCAAGGCCGGCGTGCAGAGCAAGGATTTTGATACCACGGCCACCGGCTTCCAGGCCTCGGATGAGTTGGCCGTGGACCTCCAGACCCTCTATCATTTTACAGTAAAAACCCAGGCTTCTCTCAATCTGTATCGAGCCATCGAAGAGCCGGACAGCTCTGTGGCTTCACAAAAAATCGTATTGGGCGCCAGGTTGAATTATACCCAAAAGGTCACCGACAAGATTACCGGAATCTGCGACGTCGTGTATGAGAATGCAGATTATACCCAGCTCATCGATTCTGGCCGTGAGGATGACAGGTATCTTCTGCGTCCGGCTATGCAGTATCTTTTCAAGGATTGGCTGATGGGAGAGATGGCGTATGCCTTTGAAAAACGCGATTCCACGGACGATCTGTTCGACTATGAGAGCAACACTGTTTCTATGAGCTTGAATTTTTCCTTGTAGTGATAGGGGGGGGCAAGTCTTTCTGAGGACTTGCCGACACTTTTTCCCGGTTCAAGGCAAACTCGAGAAAATTTCCTGAGGTATGTGAATACTGTCTCGGAATCTCCCTTCGTGCGCTTGCCGGATGAGGATTTCTTCGCGTGCAGCAAAGATATGGGGGGGAAGAGCATAGTCCAACAGGCTACCGGAAAACGTGTGCAAGCTCGTTGATCAGGCCAGCATCCCACCTCTTTGCTCCCGGTATGAACGGTTTCATTCTCTGTCTTGCACTCTCGATCGCCGACATGTCAATTCATCTCAATGTCGATTTTGCCTCCGGGGCGGGGATTCCACGAAAATCTTTCCTCGCGCAGCTGCGAATGTGCTAAAGTGCACCCTTTTCGGGTGAATTTCAATAGAACAGCGACGCCGAACCCGGTGGTCGGAAGAGCAGTTCTTAAGGGTATTAGCTTTTGGGAGTTTTTCGACGGTGAAAGCATTTTTTATATACTGTGTTCTCGTGCTCGTTTCGTGTCTTTTCGTATCGCCCCTCGTTGCCGAGGAATATCACGTGGGGCCCGGTGATGTGCTCAGTATCAGTGTCTATGACAACCCTGACTTGACCACCAAGGTCCGGGTATCTGCCGCCGGTACACTCGTAATGCCGCTGATCGGTCAGATCGATGTCAACGCGATGACCGTTGATGCAATAACCGAGAAAATCACCGCCTTGCTGGCGAATGGCTATCTGGTTAACCCGCAGGTCAATGTCTTTGTCGAGGAGTTCCGCAGCAAGAAGGCGGTGGTGCTCGGCAGCGTACGCACGCCAGGGCTCATCGAGCTCAGCGGACCGACCAATTTTCTCGAGTTGGTCTCCAAGGCGGGAGGGTTGGATCAGGATGCCGGGGATACAGCCACTATCCAACGGGCTTCAGGCAACCACAAGGGGAAGGTGATCGTGATCGATCTGCATGCGCTTATCGAAAAGGGCGATCTTTCCCAGAATGTGGATATTCGCGATGGAGATACGGTTTTTATCTCCAAATCCGGCATGTGCTTCATTACCGGAGAGGTCGATAAACCAGGAACCTATTCCTGCGGAGATCAAACGACGGTGCTTAAACTGGTAGCCCTGGCCGGAGGTTTTACCGGCAAAGCCTCGAAATCAAGCATCAATATCGTGCGCATCATCAATAAGAAAAAGAAAGTGCTGGAGGATGTCGATATCTCCACGATGCTAAAAAATAATGACGTTGTGGTGGTTCCCGAGAGTTTTTTCTAGGAGCCTGTCTGATTATAGGCGTTTTTTCTCAGATCGAGGCAAACTCGAAAAAATTACCGGAGGCATATACTAAATATTCCGAGGATAATTTTTTCGAGTTTAACGAAGATATGGGGAAAAAGGGCATAATCCCGACAGGCTCCTAGGAGCCTGTCTGATTTTAACACCGCTGCAAACAAAGCAACCCCACTGAATTTATGCAAACGCAATACATGGACCAGGGTCCCGAAGAATTTGTTGAGCAAGAAATCCATCTGCGTGATTATCTTCGTATAGTCAGCAAAAGGCGATATGTCGTTCTGACCATGCTCGCCATCGTCTTTTTGGCGACCGCAGTACTGACCTTTACTTCGACCCCGATCTATACCGCCGCATCCGATGTGTTAATAGAACACAACTATGGCAGTAAGGGGCTGGATAGCCGGTACTATGGGTATGACCCCGATTTTCTCGACACCCAGGCCCAGATCATCGAAAGTTCCAGCGTTGCCTTAAAAGTCGTCGACAACTTGAAGCTGGCGACGCGGTATCGGCAATATTTTTTCCCGGATGAAAAGGACATCTCGCTTCTCGATTCGTGGCGTCACAAAATTGCCTCGTTCTTTCACCCGATTGGCGCTTTTATTGGGAACATCACAGGTGGCGACCACCAAAAAGACGGGGACACCCCATCACCACTCGTTGCGCCGAAAACCGATGCGGAGGTCATTGCCGGGATTATTCAGGATGGCCTTAACGTAACGCCGGTAAAAAACACCAAAATCGTCAGCATCTCCTACAGCTGTGAGGATCCCGCCATGGCGAAACTGGTCGCCGATGCGGTGGTCAAGGCCTATATGGACGAGATGCTCGAGATCAAGCTGAGTTCGAGCAACTATTCCGTGAAGTGGATGACGGACAAGGCCCGGGAGGAGCAAGAAAAACTGGCGCATTCCGAGAAAGCGCTGCAGCGATTCCAAAGGGATAACGACCTGGTGACGGTGGAAGACAAACTGACGGTTCTGCCTCAGAAACTCTCCGAGTTCGGCAGCCAGATCTCCAAGGCGGAAGCCGACAAAAAGGAGTTGCAGGATCTGATCGACCAAATTAAAGCCGCCGGCAACGATATCGATAAACTCGAGCAAATTCCCACCCTGGCGACCAATGAGGTGCTCAAATCCATCAGAGAGCGCATTTACAAGGCAACACAGACCATCGAAGACCTCTCCCAGAAATACGGGCCGAAACATCCGAAGATGATTAACGCCAAGGAAGAGCTGCGTAATCTTCATGCGGAGAAGCGACATGAGATCGATCGGATTCTCTCTTCGATCACCAACTCCTACAAGCTTGCGGCATCCAAGGAAAAGAGTCTAGAGGAATTGCTGGCCCAGACCAAGGCCCGGATGCTGGATCTCAATGAAAAGTTCATGCAGTATCAGATTATGAAACGCGAGGTCGACAACAATCGGGCCATGTTGGAAACCCTGCAGACCACCATTAAAAAGGAAAGTGTCACCGAACAGTCGCAGAGCGTCAATATCTGGGTGACAAAGAAAGCGGAGCTGCCGATTTCGCCCTCCGAAGCCGAAGAAAATTCGGAACCTCCTGCTGGGGCTCATCCTGGGGCTCTTTGGCGGGCTCGGTCTGGCGTTTTTCATCGAATATCTTGATAACACGGTCAAAGATGCCCAGGACTTGGAGGAGAAGTTCGGTCTTACCGTGCTGGGCTCCATCGAAAAGTTGCAGGGCAAGGAGCAGAAGATCGAATCCTTCATTACACTCAACCCCCTCTCGCCGGTGGCGGAGAGCTATCGGTTGATCCGCTCGGGCCTATTACTCTCTTCTGCCGAGCGTCCGCCAAAGACCATGCTGATAACCAGTATGGCGGCACAGGAAGGCAAAACAACCACCACCGCCAATCTCGCCCGGATTCTGGCGCAGGGCGACAATCGCGTGCTTATCATTGACTGTGATCTCCGCCGTCCGCGGATTCATGAGATTTTCGGGATTAAAAACGATTTGGGTCTCAGCTCGTTTCTCTCCGGCACCACTGAAGAAAATGTGATCAGAAGCGCTATCGGTGAAAAGGTCGACCTCATTGCCTCGGGGCCGATTCCACCAACGCCTGCCGAACTTCTGAGTTCAGCGAGAATGAAAGCGCTTATCGAAGAGTTGACCGACCGGTACGACTTCATCCTTCTTGATTCCCCCCCGGTCGAGAGCGTGACGGATAGCCTCGCACTCAGCCAGTGCGTGGACGGAACCATCGTGGTGGTGCGGGCCGGCAAGACCAATCACGAGATGCTCGAGAGCGGCATGAAGAAGCTGCGCGATGTCCATACCCACTTTTTGGGCTTTGTCCTCAATGGCCTGAAGGAGCCGGAGATGGGCAGGTATCACTATGGGTACAGTTCCTATTACGCGACTGAGGGTGAGGGATAAGGGCCTGATGGATGAAGGGTGAGGCAAAAGTGGCGTATTGGTTCTACCTTTTCGTCCTCGTTTTCGCGCCTCTCGCTTTCGGTACCGTGGAGTTATGGTCGCTGGCGACGATGGAAGTGGTCGTTGGCATTTGCGCCGTAGCGCTGTTTCTGCAACTCCGGCTGTCTCGAATTCCGCTCTATCGGGTGCCGGGGTTTGCGCCGTTGCTCCTGCTGCTGACCCTGATGCTGCTGCAGTTTGTTCCCCTGCCGGTGTCGCTGGTCAGGTTGATTTCGCCGGCTTCGTACCGCGCCTACGCGCCGCTTCTTCCGCTCGGCGGTCGAAAAGTGGATTCCCCTTACGATCAACCAGAAAGCGACCTTGCAGGAATTCTTTCGGATTTCCTGCTACACCCTGTTCTATATCGCCACCATCCAGCTGTTGGGTAACAGTTACCGGCTGCTGAAAAAAACCGTATTGTGGGTCGTGTTTCTGGCCGCCGCCATTGCTCTTCTGGCAATCGTGCAGCAGGTCGGATCACCGGAGAAGATCTACTGGTTGCGCTCGGTACCGGCCAATGCCCATCCGTTTGGTCCCTGGATCAATCCCAATCAGTTCGCAGGCTTTATGGAGATGCTCTCTCCACTGGCGCTCTCTCTCTTTCTCTTTTATAAACCTCGCCTTGCGCGCGAAACAAACTGGAGGGAAAAGTTCGTCGCCTTCTTCACCATGCCTGGCGGCAACATTCACCTGTTGCTCGGTTTTGCCGCCACGCTCATGGCCCTGTCCGTTTTTGTCAGTCTCTGCCGGGGCGGCATCCTGGTCATATCGCTGTCAGCTCTTATTTTCCTTCTGCTTTTCAATATGAAAAAACCGAAGCAGGGACGGACTGCAGCCCTGATCATCTTCGGCTGCGTGCTGTTGGCGGTTAGCTGGTTCGGTTGGAACACCATCCTGGCCGAGTTCAATCATGGCCTCGACGCTTCGGGAAATCTCACCGACGGACGTTTCCAGCTTTGGGCCGATTCGCTGGGTATCATCAAATCACACTTCCTGTTAGGGAGCGGCTTCGGCACATATATCGATATATTCCCTTCGTTTCGCAGCTTTGCCGGCAGCGCCATTTTCGATCATGCGCACAACGACTATATCGAGCTGCTGACCGACGGCGGAGTAATCGCTTTTTTCCTGGCCGCATGGTTTGTTATCGCGGTGTTGCGGCACGGCTGGCGAAAAATACGCTCTCGCCGAGACTGGTACGCCGTTCTCCTCGGCATTGGAACGACCACCGGTATTGTAGCGATGTTGCTCCACAGTCTTACTGATTTTAATATGCACAACGGTGCCGACGGTCTCTATTTCTTTTTTCTCTGCGGCCTCCTGGTGGTCGGGGTCAATAGCAGGTTCGACGCGTTTCATCCCTCTTCCACCCTGCTGCGCAAGCAGAGGAGAAAGCAGGCTCTGCCGGCCTTTCTCTGTGGCGCGGTTGTACTCACCGCAGCCCTGGTGCTGGTGCAGGGTGGGGCACTGCGCGCTCTAGCCTCCTACAATGCGGTAAAGGATGTATATATCAGCAGGCAGCTTGATCGGCGTGAGCGGCAGAAAGTCTCTGACCGGGTGAGCAAGGCCGAACGACTCGATCCCCTGGAGGCTCGGTACAGCTTCAAATTGGGGACCATTGCCTGGTTTTGGGGGGAGAGGCGGAATACAATGGCTGCTTTCTTGCGGGCGGCCAGAAAAAATCCCATGGAGGGGGCTGCACTCCAGCGACTCGGGCTTCTTGTCGGCAACGCGGATCAGGCCGATCTCTTGCTTGAGAAAGGGTATGAGCGCGCCCTTAACAAGGATGGGCTGGCATTAACCTATGTGCAATACCTGCTGGTGCATCACAAACGTAAAGCCGCTATGCGGGTGCTTGCCGCACGCCTGCGATTGAACCCCGGTTTGAGCGAGAAGTGGTTGCCCCTGTTTGAGAGGTATTCCTTTAGCCGTGAGGAGATCGGCGCCTGTCTGCCGCACGCCGTTGATGCCTGGCAGGGGTACGGCAGCTTTCTTGAAAGATCAGGAGACGCTGAAGGCGCGGAATATTTCTGCAGCAAGGCCCTTGATTACCTCGACAATGCGGACAAGATCAACCCCGCTTGGTTCTCTCGGCTTATCTGGTTGTACCGAAGGCATCAGAAACCGGAAAAGGCTCTTGAGGTATTGCGCGAAGCTGTAAAAACCGTACCGAATTACGCGCCGTTTCATGTCGAATTGGGCGACTACTATCTGCGACGCCAGCTCACCTATCTGGCCCGACAGGAATTCGAACGAGCTCTGGAGCTTGATCCGAGGAGCAGGGCGGCTAGACGTCAACTGCGGAGACTGGGGCTCGATGATGCGTATTGATCGAGCTAGGAGTCCCTAGACATGCGGATTAAAGAGCAGCGGCAGTGACGATAAATAGGGGTTGAGGATGGCGCGCTGGAGAACATCGCGAATGCTGGCAGACGTTTTCTAATCAGTGATGTGCTTCTCCGTATACTGCGCCAGGAGCTCGTGGACATTGTACGGAGGGCGGACCTTAAAGTAATGATCGACCACGGCATGGCCGATTTCATGGGCGATAACGCGTAGATTGGCGTCGGAAACCGAGATGTAGATGGTCTTTTCCGACAGGGAATAATAGGCAATGTCGTCGACGCCTCTACCGTATTTTTGTTTATAAACGACCGAGACGGCCCGGCTGCTGGGCAGCAGCACTACCTTGAAATGAAGGTTGTTGGGAAACATGTCGAGCACGACTTCCGCTTTTTCGACAATAACATCGAGCTTGGCGAGAACCTCGTCTCGCACGGTGACGACATTCTTTCTCGACATATAATAGCGGAGCCTGCGATTGAGGACGACGTCGTCGTTGAATTCGCGCAGTAGCTGCCGGTTGGCGTAACTGAGCGTGACATACCTGCTGATCACCTGCCCAAGACTCGTCCCGGGCAACACCATCACCATCACAAGGGGCAAGAGCAGTATTACTGTGTGACGTCTAATCATCCTTAAGGCGAAAGGAATTGCAGGTTGCAAGAATCTTGCGGTTGTGCTCCTGCATCGACCAGCAGAGGCTTGCAAGGCGCTCTTTCTGCTCAGCGGAAAGCTCTTCCATCGTGGCCGCTTGCTCGATCAACGACTGCAGGGCCACGGAATGGTTGGTGAGCATTCGTAGCGATTTGGAAAGCCTGCCGTTGAACGTATTGAATTTTTCTGCCAGTTCCTTGCCCTCGTCCTTTTTTCTCAGGTGAATTGTTTCATCCAGCCTCCCGTCCGCCATTCTGTCGAGTGCCTGCTCGAAACGAAAGAGCGGGCCGGCTATCCTGTGGGTAAGGAGCATGGAGGCCACTACCAGAAATATCCCACCGACCACTATCAGCACCCAGTTTGCTTCCAGCACCTGTTTGATCAGCATAACCGGCGTTTGCCCAAGCTGGAGGTCATGGTTGCTATACAATATAGTCATGCTGTTCGCCGAGAAAAAGCCTAATAGAACGATGAACAGCAGGCAGCCCCCGGTGACGAAGAGAAAGCATCCAAGGATCATTTTTCCTTGAAAGTCCTTTTTGATAAAGAAATTTCTCCGCTTATATCCCTTTCCCATAGCTAGTCTTTTCCCTTTTGCATGGTGATTGATGCTTTCTGGCGCAGGGTGTCGAGCCAGGAGCCGATCTGTACCTGCCGCTTATTGTCGTCGATCAGTTTTCGCACTTTGTCGCGTTTGGGTAGGCTCGAAATCGTTCCCTGGGCTGGGGTCACCTGGTCGAGACGGATGGCGTACCGTTCGTTGTCGGTGTCATACTCTACCATCTGCTCACCCGGTTTAAGACTCGAGAGGATATAGCGCATCGAATCCGCCAGATCGTCGAATAGCACCTCGTTCTCCACAGCTTTGGCAGTGATGGCAGTTTTTGCGGTCCCGTCCGCTAAGGGGATTCGGGTGAAAGTGATTTTTTTCCCGAAAAGCGAGAGATACCTGTCGATTTCCGCCTCGCTCACCTGTACCTGCATCCTGCGGTACTCGCGGTCGAGCAGTATTTTGATCAGGGACTGCTCGTAGAAGTTCTTGAGCGTCTTGCGAAAGCTTTCTTCCTGGTCGATATGCTGATGCTGGGCTTCCTGCAGCAGCAGCTCACGGGTGATCGCCGAGTCCAGCAGCTCTGAGTAATCGGATCCCGGGCGAGCTAGAGCCGTCTGCTGGTCCATTATGGCGCTCTTTGTCAAGGCGTGACCGTTGACGGTGACGACAACGCCTTTGGGCGGCAAATGGTGCGTAGGCCAAACGAAGAAGAGGGTAACGAGACTTGCGCCGCAGACGATGGTGAGGAGGATGACGAGGTATTTCATGTAAGGGGAACGCGGAAGCTATTGGGTGGGTTAAACGAATACTCTCGCGCCTGGTTCGGGGCGAGGCGACCAGCACCGAAAAACATTACAATCTGCTCATAATATCGTGAAAACCTGACAGCGCAACAAAACAAAAAAACGACTGCTAATAATTTTCACCACAGGCGTCCACTCGCGAAAGCAACGCCGATGCCCTTCTTGTTATTTTATCAAGAGATAGAAGGTCACCCCGCCTGCCGCCAGCCAGATGTTGGTGATGTTGGAGACGGTAATGTTGAGAATAGCGGCCAGGTGGTTGCTACGGCCAAGCAGCGCCAGGCAGGATTTGAACTCGGGCCAACTGGTGAGGGTGGAGAGCACCAGAAAACCGATGAGGCCCTTGGGCGCGTGGGAGTTGGCGGCGGTGAAGGTGACCACGTCGTTGAGATAATATCCGGCAATGGTGAGGGTCATCAGGGCCGGTGCAAACCATAAGCGGGGGGTGATGGCAAACTCTGCTTCCGCTTCAGGATCGATTTCCCGTGGCCGTTTCAAGAAAACGACCACACTCAGCGTCACGGCTACGGCTACCCAGTACGGGTACAGGGCGGGCGGAAGGAGAAAAAAAAGACCTGCCAGAGAGGCGGTACAGAGAATTGTGGTTAGCGTATAGCCTCGTTGCGTGGTGAAGGTGGCGATTGTTTGGCGACAAACCGCTGCGGCGGCAAAAAGCAGGATGGGATTCATGTAATTGGAGCCGAGCGGAGTGGAAGCGGCGAAGATGACATCGCCGGTTGCGAGGCCGACGAGCAGGCAGATTGCCTCGGGCCCGTTGGTGATAAAACCGATGATCGTGCCGATACCTTTCGTTTTTTTGAGGCATTCGATGATCAACTCGATTGCCGTGCCGATGCACACCATTTCGATGATGATCCCGCAGGCGCCAAAGAGCGAGGCAGGCAGGTTGCCGTCGAAGAGCAGGGAGCTTCCGCAGAAAAATACGATTACCAGCCCCCAGACCAGCAGGTCGAGTCGGCCGATGGAGTTCAATAGTAACTTTTTCACAAGATGATCAGCTGTCGGAGGCCTCGTTGAGGAACCGGGAAATGGTCTTCCTGCTCAGATAAAGGGCGCTCAGCAGTCGCTCACCCGCTCGGATGGCGGGGATCATTCGCACCCCATCAGCCAGGGTGCGCCGCGGCGCCGCCAGGACATCCACGATTTCCAGTTCGATATCCCCACGCTCGGCAGCCAGTTCGCGTAGCGCTTTCCCGGCCAGATGGCAGCGGGGACAGAGATTTGATTTGTAGAAGGTAATCTGCATGGGGTTCGTTTGAATGTTTACACTGCATTGGTCTGGGTAGCTTTGGGCTTTCCCTGTGAACGATTACAAGCTATCGAACGTTTACGAAAAACGCGAGGCCACGCCATCTCTGCCTTGTGTTGTGGTTTATTTTGTGTTTTGGTGGCCGATACGCTTTTAGAGACATTGTGTAAAATATCAGCAAAAGCATCTCGGATGCCGGTTATTTTGCAGAAAAAGTGATTTATAATACAATAATCGATGACCGCCATTTTTTTTAGAATCTGGTAGCGCCTCCCGAATACGTCGTAGCGTTCCCAAATACGAACCCGAAACATACAGTTACCGTGCCGAAAAGGCAATCCTTGCTCGCGACCGCGAGTGGGGGCTGTCAGCCGTTTCGCCGCGCGAATACCACCTCATGGGTCGATAACATGCAGTCACTCTCCCTTACTCCCACCGGCACCATCCTCGATAGGTTCTTTTTGCCGAAATCCGTGGCAGTGATCGGCGCTTCCCGGCATCCTGGCAAGGTTGGCCATGATATTCTGGTCAATCTCCGCCGCGACGGCTATACCGGCGCCATTGTGCCGGTCAATCCGAACGCGGACATGATCCTGGACCTCCCCTGCTACCCAAGTCTTACGGCCTGCGGCAAGGAAATCGATCTGGTTGTGGTGGCGGTACCGGTCGAGTCGGTGATCCACGCCATGGAAGAGGCTGGCAGGGCCCGGGTCAAAGCGGCCATCGTCGTGACCTCAGGGTTCAGGGAAGACGGGGAGAGTGGCGCGGCGCTAGAGAAGCAACTGGCTGAACTCTGCATTCGCAACAGTATCCGCTTACTGGGCCCCAACTGCCTTGGCATAATCAACACCGCCAACCGGCTCAACGCATCATTTGGTCCGCGGCTGCCGGTTGCCGGAAATCTTTCGGTTTTTTCCCAGTCGGGGGCGATTCTCACCTCCATGATCGATCTAGCGGCCAGCCGCCATCTGGGCCTTGCCAAAGTGATCAGTGTCGGCAATAAAACCGATATCACCGAGGTGGAATTGCTCTCGGCTCTTGCCAAAGATGAGCAGACCGGAGTCATTATCGGCTACCTCGAAGACATTTCCACCGGAGACAAATTTGTCAAGGCAGCCGAGGAAGCGGCAGACCGTAAACCGGTGATCATCCTCAAGGCAGGAACCACCGAGGCCGGGCTCCGCACCGCCGCCTCGCATACCGGCGTTCTCGCCAGCAGCGACACCGCCTATGGCGCCGCCTTCAAACGGTCCGGCGTGGTACGCGCCGATACTTTCGGGGCACTCTATGACTACGCTTCGGCCTTGTCTCTGCAGCCGTTGCCCAAGGGCGACCGGGTGCTGATCATTGCCAACGCCGGCGGTCCGGCGACGCTTGCGGCCGACGCGGTGGAAAGGGCCGGCATGCGTCTTGCCGGCGGCAGCCGCACCGCTATCAGGTTGCGGGAACAACAGCCCCGTACGCCGGCCATTGAAATCCCGGTGGATATCCTCGGCGGCGCCGATACGGCGCGCTATGTGGCGGCGCTCGAGGCCGGCCAGGCCGATCCCGAGGTCGACGCCATCCTGCTGGTCCTCTCGCCACAGGTTATGAACCAACCGGCTGATACCGCAATGACGGTGGCGCATCACATGGATGGCTCCAAACCGGTGGTGGCCGTCTTCCTTGGCGGCGGCGATCTCCTGCCGGGGGGTGGCGCCTTTGCGGCCTCCGGAATGCCGGATTACGATTCGCCGGAGCGCGCCGTGGCGGCGCTCAAGGCGATGTATGAATACGCTCTGGAAAAACAGGCCCCCTCGCCTCGTCACCCGTTTCGGGCCAATAAACGTCGGGTGGAGCGAATCATTACCCGTCAACAGCGAAAAGGCTTGTTGCAATCGGTGAGGTGAAGGGTAAGGAGGCGCTTCAGGCCTACGGCTTTAAGATTCCCAAAGGCGCGCTGGCCGCGGGTGTCGAGGAGGCGGTGGAGATAGCCGAGCGGATTGGTTTTCCCCTGGCGATGAAGATCGTTTCCCGCACGGATTCATAAAGAGCGATCTTGGGCGGTGTTCAGTTGAATATGCACGATGCGGATCGGTCGAAGACGCCTTCGACCTGATGGTGCTGAAGATAGCAAGATCGCGCCCCAGGGCCGTTATTGAAGGCGTCTATGTCGAAGAGATGGTGAAGAAAGGGCTGGAACTTATCATCGGCATGAACCGCGATCCGCAATTCGGGCCGATGTTGATGTTCGGGCTCGGCGGCATTTTCGTTGAAGTCATGAAAGACGTGACGTTTCATTTGGCTCCGATAACCGAAGACGAGGCGTGCACATGCTGAAATCCACCAGGTCCTATGCGATGTTGGAAGGAAAACGCGGCCAGAAAGGGGTCGATATTGCCGCCATCGCGTCCGGGCTTGCAGCGAATCAGCCAGTTGACAACCGATTTTCCCCAGATTCTCGAACTGGACATTAATCCCTTTATCGTAGGTGATTTCGGCACCGAACCGGTGGTGGCCGATGTTCGGATGACCATCGCCGACAGATGAAAAGGCGGGCAGAGGTCTGACGACCGCGAAAGGGCGCTGCAAAGACTTGTCACAATAACCGCTTAGCATATGGGCCAATTGCTATCAAGCCGAGGCACGTAAACGTTTTCCTGTGCTCCAGGCTGGCGCAAGCAGGCTGGTGGGCTATGGCGCAGTCCTCTGCATGACAGCCCGATCATGACAAGATGGGGCGCTGGAGAACGTTTACCGACAACGGAGTGAACTGGTATGGTGGAATATGATGTCGACTGGCAGGAAAAATACAGGGATATGATCCGGGCGCCGAAAAAGGCGCTGGAAAACGTACGTTCGGGCCATCGGGTGTTCCTCGGTACCGGCTGCAGCGAGCCGACCCTTCTGGTCGAGGCCCTGGTGAAGATGGCGCCGACGCTTGCCGATGTGGAGATCATGAGCTGCTGACCAAGGGAGACGCGCCGTATGTCGACCGAAAGTATGCTGATGCCTTCAAAGTCAATTCGTTTTATATCGGCCACAATGTGCGGGAGCATGTTTGCCGAAGGGCGGGGCGATTATACCCCGATCCTGCTCTCCGACATTCCCCGACTCTTTCATTCGGGCCAGCTGCCGCTCGACGTGGCGCTTATTCAGGTTACCCCGCCGGACAAACGTGGCAAGGTGAGCCTTGGTGTTTCGGTCGATATTGTTAGGAGCGCCGCTGAAAACGCCTCGCTGGTCATCGCCCAGGTCAATCCCCAGATGCCCTGGACCCGGGGCAACAGCCTACTCGATATTTACGACCTCGACATCCTGGTACCGGCGGACATGCCGATTCTCGAGCGACATGAACCCGAACCCCAGGAGGAGATAAAGAAAATAGCCGAGTTGGCCGCCGCCCTGGTTCCCAACGGCGCCACGCTGGAGTTCGGTTTGGGGCGGGTCCCAGGCCACGGTCGTATCACCCAGGCGGTCCTCTCCTGTCTCAAGGATAAAAAGGACCTTGGCATCCACACCGAGCTGATCACCGACCAGATCATCGAGTTGATCGAGGCCGGGGTGGTGACCGGTGCCCGCAAGTCGCTGGATCGGGGCAAGATCGTCGCCAGCTTCTGCATGGGCAGCAGAAAGCTCTACGACTTCATTGACGACAACCCGCTTTCTTCCTTCCGACCGACCGAATATGTCAACGATTCCAACGTGATCGGCCGCCAGAATATGATGGTGGCCATCAACATGGCGCTGGAGGTCGATCTCACCGGGCAGATCTGCTCCGACTCGCGAGAATGGTTTGTTCTACTCCGGCATCGGCGGGCAGGTGGACTTCAACCGAGGCGCCGCCCTCTCCGAGAACGGCCGGCCGATGATGCTTTTGCCCTCCCGGACGGAGGACGGCAAGTCCGCGAATCGTCTCGCGGCTCAGCGCCGGCTCCGGGTGTGGTGATCACCCGCGGCACGGTCCATTACGTGGTCAGCGAATACGGCGTCGCCTATCTGCACGGCAAGTCGGTGCAGGAGCGGACCCTGGCCCTCATTTCCATCGCCCACCCGGATCACCGCGAGCAGCTTTTGCGCGAAGCCATCGAGGCCAAGTTCGTTCGGGCGGAATTTGCCGAAGTGGAAGGCAAGTTCGTCGTCGCCTCCCGGGAGAACATGAAAACGCACGCTGCCTGCTCAACGACGGCACGCCAAATCACTTCCGGCCGGTGCATCCCACCGATGAGCCGAGCATGCGCGATCTGGTCTACGATCTGTCCAAGGAGACGATTTATTACCGGTTCATGAGTCACATAAACGGTTCGGGCAGCAGCAGATCCAGAATTTCGTCTATGTCGACCACCGCAAGGATGTGGCCATCGTCGGCACACTGCCCGAGGCCTATGGCGAGGAGATTATCGCCGTCGGCCGCTATTACCTCGACGAACGGACAAACCGGGCCGAGGTGGCCTTCGTCGATCAGGGACGAATGGCAAAACGGGGATCGGCACCTTTCTCTTCGAGGCATCTGGTGAAGATCGCCAAAGCCAGCGGCATCTCCGGCTTTACCGCCGAGGTCCTACGCCACAACCAGGCGCATGCAGGCGATCTTCAACCATTCCGGCTCAAGTAAGCTCCTGCATAGAGGATGGCGTCTATGGTTTTGTCATGGATTTTTAGCCGGGGCAAGGAGGTACTGTGCAGCCTCTTGCCCCTGAACTATTGTGTATTTCTAAATACGAGAGGAGTATTGTGCGGAAAATTAAACGACTCGTGCGTCGTGCGGGGGGGATGTGTCTCATAGTTGCCGCTATCGGCCTGGTCCTGCTGCCGGCGGCGTATGGGAGGGAAATCGGTTCGGTACGCACCCATTTCAAACTGCTGGGGGCCAATGACAGGATCGTAATCGAGGCGTTCGACGATCCGGATATTTCCGGGGCGACCTGCTATCTCAGCCGCGCCAGGACCGGGGGCATCTCCGGCTCCCTCGGACTTGCCGAGGATACCTCCGACGCCTCGATCGCCTGTCGGCAGACCGGCAAGATCGTGCTGCCGGAAAGGGTGCGATCAGGGAAGGCCGACGGCGAAAGGGTATTCCGACGGTCGACCTCCATTCTTTTCAAGACCATGCAGGTCGTGCGGTTTTACGACAAGAAACGCAACTGTCTTGTCTATCTCACCTATTCCAACAAAATTATCGAAGGTTCGCCGAAGAACAGCATTTCCGCAATTCCCATCATGCCGTGGAACTAGCCGGGTTGCGCGGCCGGTGCATGACGCCTGCCGCGCAACGGCAATTTCCTACCACTTCTTGCGATCGATTTCCTCGCCTCGCACCGACAGAGTGACCTGCTCGACCGGTACATTCACGCCCGATTTCTCTATCGCCCGGCGAATTATGACATTCATCGCCGAACAGCAGGGCACCTCCATAATGAGGACGGTGATACTCTTGAGGTTACAGTTTTTCAGCACCTCGGCGAAACGGTCGATATAGCTTTCGGCGTCGTCGAATTTCGGGCAGCCCATCATCACCGCCTTGCCCTCCAGATACGTGGCCTGGAAGTTGCGGGCGGCAACGGCGGTGCAGTCGGCGGCGACCAAGAGGTCGGCGTTTTGCAGAAAAGGAGCACTCGGCGGCACCAGACGGATCTGAACCGGCCAGTGATTGAGAGCGGAACCGGCGCTCTCCCTGGCAGCGATGGCCTTCGGGGCGTTGGCCGCCTGGCAGGGGCTTACCGGCTTGAGCGACTGGATGTGGGTGGAGGCGCAGCCGCAATCCATGGCCGGCGCCTGCTCTTGTTTCTTCTCATCGGCCAGATAGCGCTCGACCGCTTCCTCATCGAATTCTTCCGCTTCTCGCTCGATGATCGTGAGCGCCCCCTTGGGACAGGCCCCGAGACACGCGCCGAGGCCATCGCAAAGGTTGTCGCCCATCAGGCGGACCTTGCCGTCGACAACTTTTAACGAACCTTCCGCGCAATCCGGCACACACAGCCCGCAGCCGTCACAGAGTTCTTCGTCAATTTTTATTATTTTGCGTACATGTTTCATATCGAACCTCCAGGGTCAGTGCAGGATGGAGTGGGGATCCTTGTGGTGGTGTTGCTTTTGGGTTATACCCGCCTTGTTGATGATTATAGAATAACAGAAATCGCGCGAAAATCGTTGATCTGGGTCAAAAGGAATTCTTTTTTATTCCTTTATTTGCAAATTCTTCTCCGACCATCATCTCCGCAACACAACGTCTTTTACGGAACAACCTAAAGATGCTCTACCATATTTCTAAAGTCATTGCGCTCCTGAAGATTGCCGATCACCGCCACCAGATCGGCCTCCCGGAAGGTGTAATCGGCCTTAGGGTTGGATATGAGTTCGCTGCCATGGAGAATCCCCACGATCGAGGCCCCTGTCCTGGTGCGTATAGCAGCCTCCTTGATGCTTTGATTGACCAGTGAGCTGCTCGCCGGGATGTCGACCACGAGATTTCCAGCCTGTCTTTGAGATTGGTAAACTTTGCCAGCAGTTCCTGTCCGTTTTTCGCTTGATAGATCGGGCCGTAGAGATGCCGGGAACTGCGTCCGAATACTCCTGAATGACGGTCACAGGGATTTCAAGGTGGAGAAGGGCCTGCCGGGCAATTTCAAGGCCGGCCTCCATTTCCGGGAGCACCGCCATGTACACGCCGCTCTGATACAGTGCGCGGGTCTGTTCAACGCCGTCGGCTCGCGCTATGATATGGAGTTTGGGGCTAAGGCGGTGTGCCTGCCGGACGATGGATTGCGATGTGGTGATTGAGGGAGTCGTGATAAGCAGGAGCCTGGCCGCTTCGAGCCTTGCGGCCTCGAGCACCGTTGCATGGCTCATGTCCCCGTAAATTACAGGTAATTTTGCCTCCTTGCACTCGAGCATCCTCTGGTGGTTCATCTCGATGATGACGAAAGAGAGTTGAGCTGGGTCAGTATCCGGGCAATGTGTTGTCCCACCCGTCCGCCTCCGGCAATAATCACATGGTCTTCTAGGCCGGAAGACGGAATATTTTCCGTCTGGAGTGATTCTGTTCGAAAATGTTTTTTTAATTTGTAGAGGGGAGACGCCAGAGCCGAAACAAACGGTGTCAGTATCATGCTGAGCTACCGAAACAGCGAGAACAAGTGAATACATGCTCTGGTCGATCGCCTTCGTATCAAGTCCCAATCTTGCCAGGACGAATGAGAACTCCCCACCTGAAACAACCAAGTCCGACTGCGATCGGCACTATATTGACATAACGGAACAACCTTGAAGTATGGTGAATATCAAACCTTTGGAAACCGCGACGGCAATGACCAGAATAAAATCTTTCCCCAGTTTTCGAACAAATAAACCGGATCGAGAAGCATGCCGACCGAAGTAAAAAACAGAAGGCCGAAAATATCCCTTAGCGGAATGATGTCACTCAATGCCTGATGGCCGTAATCGGATTCGCTGAGACCATTCCGGCGACAAAAGCACCGAAGGCAAAGGAGAGACCGAAAAGATAGGTGACATAGCCTACCCCGAGGCCGATGGCGGTAATGGATAAAATAAAAAGCTCCCTGGAGTTCCACTGCGCGACATGGCCAGCAGCGCCGGAAGCAACTTCCTGCCCAAGATAAAACATTAAACCAGGAAAATCACCGGACTTTAACACGGCGATCGCCAGGGCGGACAGCCCGTATCAGGGGTGCTGATTTGGGGGAGGATGATCATCATCGGAACCACCGCCAAATCCTGAACGATGAGCATGCCGATCATGACCCGACTGGACAGCGTCCCTACTAAGCCCTCTGGCTCATCAAGGTTTTCAGGGTCACCATGGTGCTGGAAAGAGCGATAAGGCAACCGAGCCATAACGCTACTGACCGGGGACCAGTCCAAATACCTGCCGAGCGCGAATCCTAAAGCCGATGGTCAGCACAATCTGCATCGGAGCGCCGATCAGGGCGATATCCCGGACCGGGCTTCAATTCGTTGATCGAAAACTCCAAGCCCAAGTGCAAAAAGGAGAAGAGCCACTCCGATTTCCGCCAGCAAGTTCGATCTCATGGATATCGCCTACCGTGATTCCGCCCGTGTACGGCCCCACGATAATTCCGGCAAGAATATATCCCAAGATCAACGGCTGCCGGATTCTTTGGGCAATAAGCGCGCCAATCAACGCCGCAACCACAATAATGACGATATCAGCGGCTACACCCATGCTGTTCTCCTTATCCTGGTTCTCCAGGCTGCTGACGGATCCCGGAATAATTTGATGTCTTGGCTAAATGTGAGTTCCTCCACTACATCATAAAGAATATGTTAGGAAATGGGAAAACGCTATTTCCAGCACCCCACCTCGGTACGATCGGGCTGATCGAGCCGTGGTGGGGTGCTGGAGAATGTTTACAAAAAAAAGGCAGGGCGCCGCGGGGGCGCCCTGCCTTTTCACGGCCGGAGGAGTGGTGGAAATCAGCCGAGTATAGCCTGGAGATCTTCGGCCGGAGTCGCCGCGATGGGCTTGATGTCGAAGTTTTCACCAGCACGTTCAGGACGTTGGGGGTAATGAAGGCCGGCAGGGTCGGTCCGAGACGGATGTCCTTGATGCCCAGATGAGCAGGGTCAGCAGGATCGCCACGGCCTTCTGCTCGTACCAGGAGAGGATCATGGAGAGCGGCAGGTCGTTGACGCCGCAGTCGAAGGCGTTGGCCAGGGCCACGGCGATCTGGATGGCGGAGTAGGCGTCGTTGCACTGGCCGACGTCCAGCAGCCGCGGAATCCCGCCGATGTCGCCGAGCTTCTTGTCGAAGAAGCGGAACTTGCCGCAGGCCAGGGTGAGGACCACGCAGTCCTTCGGCACCTTCTCGACGAACTCGGTGTAGTAGTTGCGGCCGGGCTTGGCGCCGTCGCAGCCACCCACCAGGAAGAAGTGCCGGATGGCCTTGGCTCTTGACGGCCTCGATGACCTTGTCGGCCACGCCCAGGACGGTGTTTCGGGCAAAGCCGACCATGACACGAACCCTTGTCTTCGTCCTCGGGGAAGCCGGCCAGTGCCAGGGCCTTCGATCACCGGGGTGAAATCCTTTCCGGGCCGATGTGGCCGACCCCGGGCCAGCCGACCAGGCCGGTGGTGAAGATGTTGTCCTTGTAGGAATCCGCCGGTTTCTGGATGCAGTTGGTGGTCATCAGGATGGCGCCGGGAAACCCGGCGAACTCTTTCTGCTGGTTCTGCCAGGCGGTGCCGTAGTGGCCGTAGAAGTGCTTGTACTTCTTCAGCCCCGGATAGCCGTGGCAGGGCAGCATCTCGCCGTGGGTATAGATGGAGATGCCCTTGCCTTCGGTCTGCTGCAGCAGCAGTTCAAGGTCGCGCAGGTCGTGGCCGGAGACCAGGATGGCCTTGCCCTTTTTGTGGCCCAGAGGCACTTCGGTGGGGACGGGGTGGCCGTAGGTGCCGGTGTTGCCGGCATCGAGCAGTTCCATGGCCTTGAGGTTCACCTCGCCGCACTTCAGGGCAAGGCCCACCAGGTCTTCGAGTCCCTGACCCTGCCGGGTCAGCTCTGCCATCGTCTCCTGAATATAGGTATAGACGGAGTCGTCTTCCTGGCCGAGGATGGCGGCGTGGTCGGCATAGGCGGCGAGGCCGCGGATGCCGTACACGGTAATTTGTTTGAGGGAGCGGAGGTCTTCATTGGCGTCCAGGCTCTTGATGAAATCGAGCTTCGCGCCCTGGGCCGACAGTTCTTCTACAGTCGCCGCCGGAGTGTAATTGGCCTGGGCGGCCTCGAACTCGACGTTGCCGCCTGCGGCCTTGACTTTGTTCTTCAGCTCGTCGCGCAGGGTGACCGCGGTATTGATCCAGTTCTGGAACCGTGCCGGGTCGAAGTCGACGTTGGTCAGGCAGGCGAAGATCGCTTCGGCGGTGAACCGGTCGACAGCGTTATCGACAATCCCGACCTTGCGGCCTTCAACAGCCACCAGGGAGAGGCCCTGGATGACATAGGTTAGCAAATCCTGGAGATCGGCCACATCTTCTTTTTTGCCGCATACGCCGATTTTGGTGCAACCGAGTCCCTTGGCAGTCTGTTCGCATTGATTACAAAACATATTGGTGTCCTCCTCTTGACGAGTACGGATCCGCATTGCGGATCGCTGTGGTTGTTGCTGCTTTTGATGGCTGGCATTTGGGGTGGGGAGGAGTGCTGCGCTGCTCTCCCTCAGCATTTGAGAAGAGCCTACCCCAGAAGGGTCTCAAAAACTTTGATCTAGGTCAAGAGGAGTGATTTTTTATAACCTTTTGTTAAAAAAAGCAGGCCGGCTCTTTGCGCTCGGCGCAGAGTGCACTGAGACGAATGGCGATATCCTTCACCGCGCCGGGCTTCATCTTCCTGGCGCCCTGGGGGCAACTCTTGATGCAGGCGCAACAGAGGATGCATTTTTCTCTGTTCAGGAGCGTGCCGTTTTCCATATCGATGGCACCGACGGGGCACGCCTCGGCGCATATGCCGCATCGCAGACACGAATCGTCGACCTCGATAAAATCGAGGGGTAGCGAGGATTCCGCATTCCGGTAAGGAACATTTCCTGGGATGGTGATGTCGCCGATATCGTTAACAGAGCGAAGCGAATTGAGTTTCTCGGCTAGTTTCCACCCGAATTTTTCCGCATGACCAATGTCGTCTTCATCGGGACGACCAACGGCGATCGGCGCATCGGCTTGAGAAAAGGAGTGCTCTCCGATATAGGCACCACACCCGATCGGTACGCAGCCGCGTTGCTGTGTGATATCCTTGAGTTCAAGCAGCGCATCCTCATAGGCGCGATTGCCATAGACGACAACGCATACAACCGGCGTGTCGCATCCTTCAAGGGTCTGCAGCCAATCACGCGCAAGGGTGGGCACCCTGCCGATATAGACGGGAACGCCTACAATTAGCAGATCGTGTTCCGATAAGCACAGTCGCTTCTCGCGCACTTTGGCTTTAGTGATATCAATGAGTTCGACAGGGCCTTTGTGCATCCCGCGAGCGATCCCAAGGATAATCGATTTCGTTGTTCCGGTGGGCGAAAAACAGACCAGTTTCAGCGATTGCACCTTCATGAATTCCCCCCTCCTCTCAAGTTGGTCTGCGTTTCTTACGGTGGTTCTTTATATACATGATACTATGCAAGCGTGGAAATCGAAAGCGTTGGCGCATTTCGAAGCGACTGATAGACAACGCAGTATCTTTCGGTGAGTTTGAGCAGGGTGGAGATCTCCTCGGCAGAGGCTTCGGTATCGAGATCGAACTGCAGGCGAATGTTCTGGAACCCGACCGGGACGTTTTTGTCAACGGCGAGAGTGCCCCGAAAATCCAGATCGCCTTCTGCGTATACCGTCCCGTTGTTTATAGTGATTCCGATCGCCGTCGCCACCGCCCGGAGGGTGACGCCCGCACAGGCAACCAGCGCCTCCAGCAACATATCTCCAGAACAGGCCGACAGCCCGTCACCACCGGTTGCCGGATGCAAACCGGCTTGGACCATCGCCTTACCGGTGTCAACCTTACAGGTTATGCCTTCGCCTATCCGCGCGTGCGCCTTCAGGGTAATCATCGCCGATTCAGGCCGATCTATATACTGTTGTTTCAGGGGATTCTGGAGTTCTTTGAGTTCTTTCGCATCCATGGCGACCTCTCCACTAATCTTTTGCAAACGGTAAGCGTTTCCTAGGAGCCTGTCGGATTATGCCCTTTTTCCCCATATCTTCGTTAAACTCGAAAAAATTATCCTCCGGTAAGCGGACGGAGTGAGACTCCGAGATATTCAGTATAAGCCTCCGGTAATTTTTTCGACTTTGCCTTGATCTGAGCAAAAATGCCTATAATCCGACAGGCTCCTAGCACCCCATCTTGGCGCAGGTGAACGATCATTTGTGGTATTTCCGCTTTGACAGATAACCTCCTGAACATTATTTTTCTTTATGAAACTATTCAGCTCAATCCAATCGTTTGGTTTTGTCGAGACCAGGCACGAGCAGTGCAGGCGCTTCATCGTATGTATTTATTTTATATCCGGTTCTGTTGTTTCTCACCTCCAGCTCAGTGATTACAATCACTATACTTCGTATCGAGTTTACGAGCTTGCATAATAATGAACTCTCTAACCAAAAGCTTTGTATATCGCCATGACGGATAACGATGATCAGCTAATTTGTGAGAGCGAATTCATTTCTGAAGAGGAGCGAGATGCCGCAAAGACCGCCCTCAAGAAAAAATTTGGATATCGTCATATAGTGGGAAAGAGCAGCGCTATTTGTGAGATTCGCGAAAAGATCGAACGCGTGTCCAAATTCGATGCCAATGTGCTGATTTGCGGGGAGAGCGGCACTGGAAAAGAATTGGTGGCCCGGGCACTGCATTACCTCGGTCCGCGCGCCGGCAAACCTTTCATCCCGGTCAATTGCGGAGCGGTGCCGGACCACTTGTTTGAAAACGAGCTGTTCGGGCATGTGAAGGGAGCCTTCACGGATGCCTCCAAGGCGCATAGCGGCCTGGTGACAGAGGCGAGCGGGGGAACGCTATTTCTCGACGAAATCAGCACTATTAGCCAAAACAACCAGGTCAAGCTGCTCCGTCTCCTGGAGAACAGCGAGTATAAGCCGCTAGGGGCTGCCAGTAACCGCAAGGCGGATATTCGGATCACCGCGGCCACCAACCAGTCGCTGGTCGAACTCGTTAAAAACAATGCATTCCGGGAAGATCTTTACTACCGCTTGAATGTGGTCCGTTTCCATATCCCGCCGCTTAAGGATCGCAAGGAAGACATCCCACCGCTGGTGGAGCATTTCGTGAAAAAATATTCCCGAGAGTTCAAAAGGTCGGACGTGTATGTGTCCGCAAACTCGATGAAGACCTTTGTATCCTACCCGTGGAAAGGAAACGTGCGTGAACTGGAAAACAGGATTCAAAGTCTGATTATCGTCTCTAAGTCGCTCGATCTGCGGATCGAAGATCCGTTGCCGCCTAACCCTGAACCTGCGGTCAGGCTGGAGAATTTCAAGGTTGCCAAGGAAAACGCGATAAACACCTTTGAGAGAAATTACCTGATTCAACTGTTGAAGGAATTCAACGGCGATGTCGCCAAGGCCGCGACAGGCTCCGGAAAAGGGCGCACCGCCCTCTGGAATCTCATAAAAAAGCACAACCTCCAGCCTAAACAGTTCCGCCTCCCTGCAGTGTAATCGATTACAGCTGGGAAGAGTTGCCGGCCAGTTCCTCGGAAATCGCGGGATAACTGACTTCGTCCCAGTAATTGCAAAGGTAGCGGAGGTTTGGACCGTATTCCAGACCACTGACCACGTTTTCAAGAATGTGTCGGGTTAACAGTGGGGGTAATGGCAAGGTCGATCCCTTTCGGTTGTTTCCTTCCTCTTTTGCTTTTAGTGGAGATGCCGCAGATTGTGAGAGCTTACGGGCATCGCTGATTGCCTGCAGGATTCCCTCTAGTCCCTCCTGGCGTCGGCTTAGCCGTACCAATTGACTGGCGCTGCGGATGCCGATGGCTTCGAGCCAGACTGTGGCCTCGCCCACCTGGTTCCACAACAGCGCCCGGTCCACCCAGTCGAAAATCAATGCAGGGGTGAACCGGGTGTGGATCAAAAGATCCGGTATCTCCTTCATGGCCATGTCCTGAACACTTTCCACGCTCTCCTCCGCCAGCCTGTCCGCCTGCCAGAAGCTCATGCCGGTAATTTTCTTTCGCAGAGTGGAAGGGGGAAAAATAGACCCCACCGACTCGTCGTCGAGCTTTCCCAGACGTTTCACCTGGGAGGTGAGCCAGCGCAGAAACATATCAGGCACGAGTCCGGAGAGGAACGCAAAGCCAAGGAGCCAGGTGTCGGGCTGCCCTCGACTGCTCTCTGCATCCATAAACAAGGCGGTAAGCAGGAAACCAAGCAGAATCGACACCGCGAAACGCACGTTGAGTTTCCATAAAACGTTGGTGGTCAGATCGCATTGCATCCAGCGTCGAATGAGCGTGGTGATGGCATAAAAGTAAGCACCGAAGAAAATCCAGGTCTCCGCCACCGCCTCGCTGGAAACGCGCAGCAGCACCACATCGACTCCCACCTTAAGGCTTCCGTTGTGTTCCAGGTATTCGAGCATGCCACCCATGCCATGCGGCAGGAGGGCGGCGCCCCAGAGCAGCACCATGAAGACGAGATTTACCGCCATCGGCAATAAAAACGCATGGAAACCGTTTCGCTCCGTGTACTCGCTCATCTTCTCCTTCACCTTTTGCGTCGACAATCCGCACAGGGCGAGGCTGGCGCGTGCCCGCTCCATCACCATGGGGCCCTGGATTCCCCGGTAGCCTACCACCATCAACAGAGGAAGCGTGGCCAGGAGATTGAACAATAGGCTATAGGAGAAACCGAAGATAATCAGGTCGCCGATTTCAAAGGTCGTCCCATCTTTCTGCGCAATAGCGATGGCGTGGTGGGTGAACAGCGCGGCCACCGTAATGAACATCAGGAAATAGGTCGAAAGCAGGGCGATCAGTTGATTGCGGGACGCAACGTTCATAAGGGAATTTGCGGTCTTGCATCTAAGGCAGCGCAGATTTTCAGTAATCGTGCACCAGCCCCCCTCCTCTGCACATGATCAGGGTGACGTGCACAGCCGGACCATAGCCCGACAGCCCGCGCCAGGTTAGTATAAACAAGAACTAATCTTGTAGTTGATATATGCACTACAATTCAAGTGTGCCCAGATGGTGACTGGTGAATATTTACACGATTTTTACTCTGAGCTGGCCACCGATGTCGCAGGTTGAGCGATCGCGGTAAAGCTGAAGTTCGTATCTATCTTGGTTTTGTTGTCGCCTTCGAGACACAGAATTTCGCAGCTGTTCTGGCCGAGATTGAGGACGAGGGCTCCAACCCACCAACCGGATGTGTAATCGTCGCATTCGATGGTAACAGTTATCGCTGGTAGATCGGTAAATACTCCAGTATTAAAGTTGATATAATAAGTTCCTTTGCCATTGACGGAGTCATGGCTGACTGTGAATTTATCCTTGTTGCCAGAGAGGATACTTCCATCGTGCTGGATGTATCCATAGAGGATTGTCGGCAGTTGTGGTGAAGAAGCGGTCATTTTAAGCTCCTTTGATAGAGTAACCTTTGTTTAGTACCCGTTCACCGGGCAAGCCTAAAGTTGCCCAAACTTCGGATGGGAACTAACTATGCACAGCGGTCTGATCGTGCCACCAAGGGGTACTGGTGAACGCTTACCTGTATTCCATGAACCTATAGCCCGGTTGCTACAAACATAAAGTCTATATCGTAGGCGGTTTGATTGGAGGTATTCATCACTACGAGTTGCACCTGTTGTTCATTGATCTGCGAGATATGGATGCTGATGCCGCGATTGGTTTGGTTTTCAACCGCATTCGCTGTAACGGCAGGGGTTTCTGAAAAAGCAGTATCAAAGGTAATGTCGAAAACTCCTTGAGCTGCCTTTTGCCCTATAGTAAAGCCTCCGCCCCCAAGTTTTTCCCTATTGCCGCTGACATAACCGTAAATTGTTGTTGACATAGCGTAATTCCTCCGCGGTATTCGATGAAGTACTCTTCTTGCCAATCCGCCATTTTGAAAGCAAACTGATATGTAAAAAATGCACATCGAAAAATGCACATCTACCGGTTAGAAAGGCAATTTTCATGCCAGAGAAAGAATATGCCGAAGCAGTATTTCTATTTTCGTGTTGGACTCCTCGAAGCATAAGTCTCCTGTCTAATTCAACTATTTATATTTTATCCCGTTGCTTGCAGTTCGTTGCTCCATATACGTACCACCGCTGCGTCATGAAAAAATGACGCTAACGTCACTGATATCTGACGCGTTATCCTCTATTTTTCTTCCTCTTTGTCGGGTCAGTCATAATAATGTGACGCTTTCAGCCTTTTCCCCGAAACCATCCAATTGGAAAATACATTTGTTTATCGGTAGCATAGCTGATTGTTCAAATTGGTATGCAAATTGCGCTGTTGATTGTCAGTGCCACGAAAAATACCCGTAAATACCTGTGGATCATCGGACTTGCGAGTAGTTGGCCAGCCAGGCGAACGGTGACAAATATCGTAACCGTTTGCCAAATGTCCAATGTGGTTATTACCCAAAAACAGTGATGAACTGATGGATGCCGATACTATGATTTCCAAACGGATCGTGAACTATCTTAGAAAGCGCCCTTCGTCGGCAGACACGTTGGAAGGCATCGTCGAGTGGTGGCTTAGCTTGGAAGATATTGATTATACAGTAGATATAATTGCTAAAGCTTTGGATGAACTTATCCGTGAGGGCTGTATCATTCGGGTGAGAACTGAAAACGGAAATAGAAATGTATATCGACTCGCCAAATGAGGAATGCTAGTTATGTCCGTCCCATCCATTCGCGGATTTCAGCTTGACGGAAGCGCCATTGGGGATGCGGCCAAAAGCGTCAATTTGTATCGGGGCGATGTGAATCTGCCCCTGAAACTGGTGAGCCTGGCCGGGCCCAACGGGTTGAATGTGAACCTCTCGGGCTACTACGCCAGCAACGTCGGCCAGCAGGTGACCACCTGGAACAAGGAGGCGCCCACCGGGGTCCTGGGACTGGGCTGGTCGCTGCCCATCGACGCCATCGTCTTCGACGGCCAGGGCACCGCCTCGTACCTCGAAGGCAGTTTTACCCTCAACACCGGCGGCAACGCCCATCCGCTGACCCTGCTCTCGTATACCGGCACGGCGGCGGAAGGCGACGAGGTGCTGAGCTTCGCCGATGCCCTGAACCCGCTGTGGCAGTTCACCTACACCCCGGCGGACGAGTATTGGAAAGTGCTATGCGACGACGGCCTGATCTTCGCCTACGGCGGTTCCGGCTCCGCAGCCAACACGGTGCAGTGGGGGGTGCGTTGGGGCAACTGGGTCGGCAACAGCGGCCAGGAGGCTTCTTCCGCCCAGCGGTTCGCGGTGGCCTGGAACCTCGCCTCGCATTCCGACGCTTGGGGCACCACGGTCAGTTACGCCTACCTCGCCGACGAGCAGATGGTGGTAGGCAGCCTCACCCACACCCGGGCCAGCTATCTGGCAAAGATCGTCGACGGCTATGGTCGCACGGTGCTCTTCACCTATGGGGACAAAGAGGCCAGCGAGGTCCAGCCGCCGAACACCGTAAACGGCAAGACACCGACCTCGGGCTACCAGGACCGGTATGAGACCAAGTACCTGGCGCAGATCGACATCTGCCCGCCGGGCAGCGACGGTTCCCTGGTCTATTACTCGCTGGTGCCGGGCTATGAGCTGCACGATCTGGGCGGGGATGCCAGCGTGCCCACCACCAAGCGCTACCTGGTCTCGCTGGCCCAGCAGCGAAAGGGGCTGGACGTGCTTCCGGCCATGGGTTTTGCCTACAACTTGAGCCCGGGCACCACCGGGGCGGGTCGGCTGACCCGGGTGAGCTATCCCGCCGGGGGCCAGGTAGAATGGACTTACACCGACGTGCCCCTGGCGGATCCGAGTGATCCGGAAAATATCTTCAATCTCAGCTACATGGCCTCAAGGCCCACGGACAGCACCTATGCCGGCGCCGTCCCGCGTCTGTGGTTCGGCAGCGATTACGTGATCGTGGGTTGGTATACCGGCGAGTACTTGCTGCTCAATATCTATAGCTACGGCGGCCGCTGGTCGGAGCCGTTTCAGGTGGAGCTTGAGGGGGTCAACCCCCAGACCACGCAGAGCAATCCCAGCATGGCGGAGCAGCTGGATGAGATTCAGCTGGAAATGGGGCCGGATTTCTTCGTGCTCTACTTTCACAACCAGGGCAACGTCACCGACCGACTCTACCTCTATAGAAAGGCCGACTACCAGTTCGGCCAGTGGGTGGGGGGCTTTGCGAACGGCGCCAATTACCAGGAGATCGATCTCGGCACCAGCAACGTGCAGGTGGATGAGAGCTGCCTGGTGGCGGGCACCGCTTTTGCGGCCCTGCACGTGGGCGGCACCAGCCACCTCTTGCGTTTCCGCTATAGTCCCGTCACCCGCGTCTGGACCACGGACGATCCCGTTTCCTATAACAACAGCGCCAAGCACATCGCTCTGGCAGCACGGGGCAACATCCTGGCCGCCTGCTTTTTCAATTCCGGCACCACCACAGTCAGAGGTGAAAGCATCATCTACTACCTCAAGGGTGATTACACCTGGGGCAGCTACGATCAGTTCGACCCCACCACCAGCTTTGCCTGGGACCCCGGGTATGCCGCAGTCTACTGGCAGATGGGCCCGGGCTTTGCCGTCGGCACCTGCCTTACCGACAGCGGCAGCGCCCAGCTGCAGATCCTCCACTGGCAGCGTAACTACACCGACTTCTCCGACAGGAGCACCACGGTGACCGGCGGCAGCGCCACCAGCCAGGTGGCGGGCAGCGTGATCGTCAACGGTGGCACCATGCTGCGCTATGACGGCAGCAGCTGGCAATCGACTCAGATCGGTTGGGAGGAGAACTCGGACTTCGTGGCGGTGACCGACGATGCGGTGCTGCGGGCGAGAAAGAGCGGCTCGTATTTCACCGAAAACGTGCTCGCCACTTACGATCCGGTGGACGGTGCCTGGAAGACCGCCTCCTTTGCCGGAAGCAATCCCCCCGAGGCCGATTCGCACGCCATCCGGCCGCAGTTCAGCGGCGACTTCCTCACCCTGGGGGGCCAGGTCTTCACCCGCGGCGGCGATAACGACTGGCAGTCGACGGCCAGCACCAGTCAGCTGCCGCACGTCTCCGGCAGCACGGTGGCCAATCTGGGGCCGAGTTTTATCACCTGGCAAAATGCCGACAACCGCGACAATCCCAATGCCGATACCCTGAACAGCTACGTGGCGCTGCTCAAAAACGGCGATATCGTGACGGTCGCCGACCCGTTTAACGAGCAGAAGGTGCAGACCGTGAACGGCACCGCGGTGCTCTGCGGGGCCACCGCCTTTGCCACCTATGCATCGAACATCAGCGATTTCAGTAAGGTCGGCTCGTTCACCCTGCACCGGGTGCTCAACCAGGCGGTCTCGGATCCCACCGACTGCGTGGTCTCCCGCCTGGAAATCGTCACCGGCGATCAGACCCTGATCACCACTTACGATTATCAGAACGCCGCTAAAACCGCCGTATTCGATCCATCGGGTGAGGTGGCCCAGTTTCCGCAAGTCGCGGAGGATCGGGTCGATGCCACGGGCAACAGCCTTGGCAGTACTCTCTATAGCTATTACAACGGATTGCCGCCGGAGGATAATGATTTGGCCGCGGCCGACGGCCCCGGCATCTCACTTGCCGACTGCTTCAGTCTGGCATCGGGCTATATTCACACCAGGACCGAATACGATGACGCCGGTGCCGTGGTCACCGGCAAAACCAATGTCTGGCAAGGAGTGGCGCTCACCCCCCAAGGCGACGGCGGCTTCACACCACTATCCGGCCTGCTGGTACTGAGGTTGCAACAATCAATCGACACCTCTGAAAACCTGGTTCTGATCGACCCGACAAGCGGCGCATCAAGGGGTTCGGACGGTACGCGCTGCTTTACCATCTCCCAAAGCTTTGTTTCGCAAACCGGCGATCTCCGTTCGAAGACGACAACCCTTTTCGGCGGTCTGGACGCGGACCAGGACAACAACGACGCCACCCAGCAGACCCGAAAGGCCGAACTCACCTACGCTTGGGAAGTGTATGAAGGTATGCGGCATCCCGAAGGCGATCAGGCACCCATGCTCCATGCCGAGGCCAGGTTCGACCTGTCCTTGAACGGCACCCTGGTCCAGTCGGCTGTACGTACGTTTTCCTCCTCGTGGGGGCAGCAGAGCGCCTGGGCCAATGCGGCCTCCTGGCAGTGGCGCGGTAGCGGCGACGGCACGTTTGACTTTACTTCCCCCGACGCCAACAGTGGCGATTGGCTCCGCACCTCCCAGGTCGTCTCCCGCAATGCTGCCGGCAAGATAGCGGTCGGCTCCAACACCCTGGGAGTGCCTGCGGTGAATTTCTACGACACCTCCGGGTTGTACAAGATCGCCGAAACCATCAATTCCGATGGCTCCGATGCGAGCTTTACCGGCTTCGAGCACTATGAACCGGCGGGGATCTGGAGCGGGGGCAGTATTGAGACCGGTGATGCCCATACCGGAAACGGGTGCACCCAGCTGGCGTCGGGCAAATCCCTGACCGCTGCCGGGCTTACCAGCGCCGCGGGGCAGTCCCGGTATCTGCTCTCGGGTTTTGTAAAATCGAGCGACGGCGCCGGCTTTGAATTCGCGCTCGGTGTCGGTGCGGCAGCCAATGCCACGACCGCCGGCACCGCTACGGACGACTGGCAGTATGTTCAGGTGGTAGCCGATGCCGACATCGTCGGCGGGGCGGCTATTGTGGGCAGAGTGACCAATCAGGGGACGGGGAACCTCCTGGTCGACGACCTTTGGGTGACACCGGTGACGGCCGACATCAGTGCGCGGGTGTTCAATTCCCTGATGATGCCCGCCGCCAAAGTGGGGCGCAACGGGGCCACTGCACGCACCTTCTACGATGCGCTCCTGCGTCCCTTCGCCCGCTCGGGACCCGATGCGCAGATGATCGGCATACGGGGGATCGGCTATGCCACGGGCAGCCGCGAGGCACTGACCAACGGATACAACACGCAACTGGGGTTGGCGGCTGAGGATGGTGGGCCGTTCGATGAGTTTTCTGACGGTGACGGTTGGCAGTCGCGCTGGTCGAGTGACGACGCCAGCGCCTGGTACGTCAGCGATCAGACGCTCACTCACAAAGGCCAGGCCCGCCATACGGTGACGCTCAAGCAAAGCGCCGATTACGGCAATTATGCAGTCTATGTCCAGGCTTGCCAAGGGGCGGCGTCGGCCACTCCGGCGAGTGGCAGTTTCGGGATCGTCATCGGCAGCTGCCTGACGGCGCAGTGGAATGGCGAGACCGGATATTGGCAACTCGTGGACGGCGACGGGGCGCTGCTCGATCAAGTGAAACCGGCCGATGCACAGCCGCCACTACTGCCATGCAATCTCTTGCTGATCGCAACGCAGCGCAGCGTGCATCTCTTTGTCAACCAGCAGCTTACCCTGGCCTTTACGGCGGCGGCGAGCCAACCTGACTTCCAAGGCAGCCTCAACCTCTTTACCGATGCCGACGGTCTGGGCTTTGCTCAGGTGCTGGTCTTTTTGACCCCAAGGGCGCAGCTCTCTTTTCTGGACGGCTGCCGACGCACCGTTCAGCATCAGACGCTCGCCGATGACGCCATCATCGTCGGCCAATCCTTCTATGACGATCTCGGTCGCCCCGCCATACACACCAAACCGGCACGCTATGAAGAGACTTCCTGGGGATATCAGCCCGATTTCGCGGTCGCCCCCGCTCCGGACCAGGACTGGCGCATGCCGGCATGCGATCTGGTGAGCTACTATGACGGCAGCGACGGCCGATCCGACGATGCGGGCTATCCCTATACCCGCTCCCGAATGGAAAATGCGGCTACAAACCGGGTACTTGAAACCGGCGCACCCGGCGCGGCCCATGCCATCGGCAGCCCGACCGGCCGGACCTCGAGCATAGTCTATGCCACCAACACGGCGGCTGATCTGGTCGGGCAATCGCTGCCCGAGCAGGAATATGCCCTGGCTCTGCAAACCGATGCCGACGGTCTGCAAAAGTTCGCTCTCAAAGACAAAATAGGCAATCATTACCTGAGTGCGGCCTTGAGCGCTTCCGACGCATCGCTCCGAATGTCCTCCCTGCTATTGGACAGCCGGGATCATCCCACCTGTGTCACGTCTCCCAACGGTTTCGACCCTCCCGCAGGCACCACGGCCGCGGACTGGCAGGAAACCATCGACTACAGTCCGCTCGGCTTGGTCGTCGCCCACACTCAAGCCGATACCGGCACCACGCGGTTCATTTACGACGACCTCGGCAGGGTGCGCTTTACGCTGACCGCCGACGGCGCCGACACCACCGCAAGTTCCGATGTCAATCCGGCGGCACCCGGGGTGGCGATCAATTACACCACATACGATGCGCTCGGCCGACCCATCGAAACAGGCTATGTCAGCCAATCCGCCTGGGATGCCGAATCCCTGCAGGCTGGCGCCAATACGCCGGATTGGCTGCCTGCTGCCGGAGTCCCGCGGTTTACTTACCATTACGATGGCGACGGGAACACGCCCAACACCCACGGCCGTATCGACTGCACCAAAACACGGCAAAGTGATGGGAGCGTCGTTACGGAATCCTACACCTACGATCTGGCCGGGAGGGTGCTGACCGTAACGACTGCCGTCCCCGGCCTGTCGCCGGAAACGGTTTCCTACAGCTACAATCATGTCGGCAAAGTGAGTTCGACAATCATTCCGTCGCTTGCCGAAGGAACCCCCCTGAGCGTGTTGCACCTCTACGACGCCCGGGGCCTGCTCTCCGAGATCCAAGCGGACGGCAAGACCATAGGCAGTTACACCTGGAACGATTCGGGGCAACCCCTGACCGAGGTCCTGGGCGATGGGCTGGTTAATCGCAGCTTCACCTACACCGCCGCCGGCCGACTGGCTGCCGTGGAGGGCAATGTATCGGGTTCGCAGAATTTAACGGCCGCGCTCCAGCTCTATTACGAGACGAGCCCGGACGAGTTGGATTCCGAGATCACTCCCTGGATGCCGTGCTATAACGGGCGGCTGAGCGCCATGCGGTATCAATTCGGTGACGGCCCGCAGAAAACCTGGACGTATGGCTGGGACGATCTGGGCCGCCTGATTGCCGCCTATGGTTCCGACGGCGAAACCCTGAGCTATGCCTACGACGCCAACGGCAACCTGCTCCAGGAAAACGAGACGACGTTTACCCTGGTTCCCAAAACCAACCGCCTGCAATCCGTTGCCGGCCAGTCCGGCGAATATGCCTATACGCCGTCAGGCAGACTGCTCGCCAGCCCGGATTGGCGTTTTCACTACGATTTCGTCAGCGGACTGGTCACCGGCATGACCTCCCGGACAGACTCCAGGACGCTCTCGTTCCTGTTCGGTTCCACTGCCCAGCGCCTGGCCAAAAACTGGGGGGATGGGACTCACACCACGAGCCGGCGCTACCTGAGCGGCGCCAATCGACATTCACTGGTGGAGCAAACCACGAGTGAGGATGGCCAGCAAAACGAGCGCAAACTGCTCCACGGGCCGGCGGCCCTGATGGCGGTGCAGTCGGCGGACAATACCCTGGAATACGTGGTCAAGGACCATGAGCAGTCGACGCGGCTGGTGGTTGCAGAGGATGGCACCGAGACGGCGCGCTTCGATTACCGGCCCTTCGGCCTTGACGACGACCATCCGGGCGGGAGCAACCCGGACGCGCATATCTACCGCTACACTGGGCAGGAATATGATGCTGAAACCGGGCTCTACAACTACCGCCATCGCCTCTACGACCCGGCGACCCGACGGTTTATCGCACCGGACCCCATGCATCAATACTTCAGTCCGTACCTCTTTGTTGCCGACAGTCCCTTACAGCACATCGACGCCAGCGGCGCCTGGTCCTGCGGAGCCACCTTCGGGAGTATTATCGGCGGGGCGGAAATCCTCGGCGGTGTGGCCCTGATCGGGGCAGGGGTCGCCACTTCCGAGTTCGGCGTCGGTGCCGCCCTCATCGTGGCGGGTGGACTGGTCACCGGCGCCGGCATCGGTGGATTGGGCTACTCCATCAATACCGGCATTCACGGCGACTACAAATGGTCGCAGTTCGGCAATGCCGAAGCCGGGGGCGCCATCGGCGGCGCCGAGATCGCGGCGGGCGTGGCCGCTATCGCCTTCTCCGGCGGCTCCTTGTCGCGGTTGGGGGGAAGCACGCTCATCGGTGCCGGATTCAACGCACTGTCCTATAGCGCCATGGCCGGCAACGGATTCGACTGGCAGGAGTACGGTATCCAGATGGGCGCGGGGGCCGCGGCCGGTGCGGTCTGCGGCGTGTTTTCCGTGGCCGGTGGATGGCTGGAAGTGGGCGAGCTTGCCGAGGAGGCGGAAGTCCCCTCCTCGTTTGAGGATCTCGATTCCGGCGCGGAAGAACAGGCGCCGAAAAAATCGGCGAATTCGAGTCAGTTGGCGCGTAGCACGAAGAAATATCTTTGGGATGCCGGCGGGGGGACTGTGGGCGGCATCGTCGGTCAAGCCACACAGATCGGTGAAACCAGAGCCTTGGGTGGTCAGGCCAGTTGGAGCGAATTGTACAGTCCGCGAGCTTTGGCAGAGGATGGAATTACCTTCGGCATGGGTCTGCTCGCCGCCGGAGCCGGAGACGTCTATGCCCGCAAACTCGAAGTCGGTGAGTATGACCCCGTGAAATGGCAGGTGAAACCCAAAGAGCCACCAGGCGCAATGGTCTATCTGGCAAAGCATGGAGACGTTGGCACGTGGTGGAAATTTGCGATGCCCAGTTTCTCTTCCCGACCGATGATGGCGGAGACGTTTGTCAACGGCTCCTACAGTTTCTGGGGACAGGTTAACAGCCTGATTCCCGAGAACTGGTAGCCCCTCGGAGAGAGGAGAGAAGTGAACGGCATTTTCTAAGCAGGAGTTGGCAGCAGCAAAACACTGAGAACGATCAACCCGTAAAAACGGAGTGCGAGGATCCCGACCATGTCCATTCCATCCATTCGCGGATTTCAGTTGGACGGCAGCGCCATTGGGGATGCGGCCAAAAGCGTCAATTTGTATCGGGGCGATGTGAATCTGCCCCTGAAACTGGTGAGCCTGGCCGGGCCCAACGGGCTGAACGTGAACCTCTCGGGCTACTACGCCAGCAACGTCGGCCAGCAGGTGACCACCTGGAACAAGGAAGCGCCCACCGGGGTCCTGGGACTGGGCTGGTCGCTGCCCATCGACGCCATCGTCTTCGACGGCCAGGGCACCGCCTCGTACCTCGAAGGCAGTTTTACCCTCAACACCGGCGGCAACGCCCATCCGCTGACCCTGCTCTCGTATACCGGCACGGCGGCGGAAGGCGACGAGGTAGCTGAGCTTCGCCGATGCCCTGAACCCGCTGTGGCAGTTCACCTACACCCCGGCGGACGAGTCCTGGCAGGTGCTGCGCGACGACGGCTTGACCATGGTCTATGGTGGTTCCGGCTCCGCGGCCAACACGGTGCAGTGGGGGGTACGCTGGGGCAACTGGGTCGGCAACAGCGGCCAGGAGGCGTCCTCCGCCCAGCGGTTCGCAGTGGCCTGGAACCTTGCCTCGCTCTCCGACGCCTGGGGCAACTCGATAGGTTACTCCTATCTCGCCGATGAGCAGACGGTGACGGGCAGCATCACCCACACCCGGGCCAGCTACCTGGAAAAGATCGTCGACGGCTATGGTCGCACGGTGCTCTTCACCTACGGGGACAAGGAAGCCGGCGAGGTGCAGCCGCCGCACACCGTGGACGGCAAGACACCCACCTCGGGTTACCAGGATTGTTACGAGATCAAGTACCTGGCGCAGGTCGACATCTGCCCGCCGGGCAGCGACGGTTCCCTGGTCTATTACTCGCTGGTGCCGGGCTACGAGCTGCACGATCTGGGCGGGGACGCCAGCGTGCCCACCACCAAGCGCTACCTGGTTTCGCTGGCCCAGCAGCGCGAGGGGCTGGACGTGCTGCCGGCCATGGGCTTTGCCTACAACCTGAGTCCGGGCACCACCGGGGCGGGCCGGCTCACCCGGGTGACCTATCCGGCCGGAGGCCAGGTCGAATGGACCTACACCGACGTGCCCCTTGCGGATCCGAGTGATCCGGAAAACATCTTCAATCTCAGCTATACTGCCTCCCGTCCCAAGGATAACGACGATACCTACGCCGATGCCGTCCCCCGGCTGTGGTTCGGCGGCGATTACGTGATCGTGGGCTGGTATAGCGGCGAGAACCTGCTGCTCAATATCTACAGCTACGGCGGCCGCTGGTCGGAGCCCTACCAGGTGGAGCTTGAAGGGGTCATCCCCCAGACCACGCAGAGCAACCCCAGCTTGGCGGAGCAGATGGAGCAGATCCAGCTGGAAATGGGGCCGGATTTTTTCGTGCTCTACTACCACAACCAGGGCAACGAGACCGATTTACTCTACCTCTATAGAAAGGCCGACTACCAGTTCGGAGAGTGGGTGGGGGGCTTTGCGAACGGCGCCAATTACCAGGAGATCGACCTCGGCACCAGCAACGTGCAGGTGGATGAGAGCTGCCTGGTGGCGGGCACCTCTTTTGCGGCCCTGCACGTGGGCGGCACCAGCTATCTCTATCGATTTCGCTATAACCCGGTGAGCAGGACCTGGACCGCGGACGATCCCGTCTCCTCCAACGACAGCGCCACCCACATTGCTCTCGCGGCGCGGGGCAATACCCTGGCCGCCTGCTTTTTCAATTCCGGCGGCACGACAGTCAGTGGCGAAAGCATCATCTACTACCTCAAGGGCGATTACACCTGGGGCAGCTACGACGAGTTCGACCCCACCACCAGCTTTACCTGGGACCCCGGTTACGCCGGCTCCTACTGGCAGATGGGCCCGGGCTTTGCCGTCGGCACCTGCCTCACCGACAGCGGCAGCGCCCAGCTGCAGATCCTCCACTGGCAGCGCAACTATGCCGATTTCTCCGAGAGGAGCACCACGGTGACCGGCGGCAGCGCCACCAGCCAGGTGGCGGGCAGCGTGATCGTCAACGGCGGCACCATGCTGCGCTATGACGGCAGCAGCTGGCAGTCGACACAAATCGGTTGGCAGACCTCGGATTTTGTGGCGGTGACCGACGATGCGGTGCTGCTGGCGAGAAAGAGCGGCTCCTATTTTAGTGAGAATGTGCTCGCCACTTACGATCCGGTGGACGGCGCCTGGAATACCGCGTCCTTTGCCGAGGACAATCCCCCCGAGGCTGATTCGCATGCCATCGGGCCGCAGTTCAGCGGCGACTTCCTCACCCTGGGGGGCCAGGTCTTCACCCGCGGCGGCGATAACGACTGGCAGTCGACGGCCAGCACCAGCCAGCTGCCGCACGTCTCCGGCAGCACGATAGCCAATCTCGGCCCGAGCTTTATCACCTGGCAAAATGGTGACAACCGCGACAATCCCGATCCCGATAGCCTCAACAGCTATGCGGCGCTGCTCAAAAACGGCGACATTTTGACGGTCGCCGACCCGTTTGACGAGCAGAAGGTGCAGACCACGGACGGCACCGCGGTGCTCTGCGGGGCCACTGCCTTTGCCACCTATGAATCGGATATCAGCGATTTCAGCAAGGTCGGCTCGTTCACTCTGCATCGGGTGCTCAACCAGGCGGTCTCGGATCCCACCGACTGCGTGGTGACCAAGCTGACCATCGAGACGGCCAACCAGAGTCTTGCGACCACCTACGACTACGACCAGAGCAAGGCGGTGTTCGATCCCTCGGGCACGGTGGCCCAGTTCCCGACGGTCACCGCCACCCGCCTTTCGGCCCTGGACGGCACCACCACCATGGGCAAGACCGTCTACCAGTATTACAACGGCCAACAGCCCTCGGATACCTCCGATCCCGTTTCACCCTGTTACAGTCTGGCCAACGGCTACATGCAGACGGTCAGCGAGTATGATTCGGATGACCGAGCTCGTGGCCGTTACCCAGAACACCTGGGCGCCCATAACCTATACCGATGACTTCGTGGCCCTGGCGCAGGTGAGCACCCTGCAGGCGGGCAGCGTGGTGCACCAGTTCCCCAACCTTTCGGTCATCCCCCTGGACGGATCATCGGCCGGCGACGACACGGCCACGCTCACCCGCACCCAGACGTATGCCTACAAGCCGAACACGGCTACGTTTCAAGCAACACCTTCACCCAGTTCAACGCCGGCGGCGTGGAAGAGACCCGTATTGTGGCCTACACCTACGCCTGGCAGGTCTACAGCGGCATGAAAACCGCCCGCCGGCTCAAAGACCTGGCCAAAACCTGCTTCAGCCTCGAGATCGGCAGCCAAACCACCGATGTACAGGCCATGGTCAAGACCTACGGCAACGACTGGGGACAATCGCCGGCGGTCTGGGATCACTCTGAATCCTATATGTGGCAGAGCACGGGCAGCACTTCCTTCGACTTTTCGGACCCAGCGGGCAATACCGATTGGGTTCGTCTTTCGACGATCACATGCGCGCAACGCCAAGGGGTTCAAACGCTTGTCGACGATGTGCTCGCATCACCCACGCTGACGATTTATGATTCGGGCGGCATCTGGCCGGTGGCCCGGTTGAGAAATGCGGCAAATGGCGCCGTCGACGGGATTTCAGCCTTATGAAGATGTTACCGACTGGCAGCTGGCCGGAAACGCCGCCATCCAGGCCGGAGATGCCCATACCGGTTCGCAGTGCGTGCATCTGCCAGCTGGCGGATCCTTGAAAAACACGGCGCTTACCGCCGATAGCGGCCAGTATGTGTTTTCCTGCTGGGTCAAAGGCAGCGAGGTCGATGCCGCCTGGAAGATCACAGCCGGCTCGGCCACGGCCACCCTTGGCGTGCCCCAGAGCGAGAGCTGGCAGTACATCTTCACCTTCATCAGTGTCGACAAGGACGGCAGCGCGGCGAGCGCCACCCTTTCCAATACCGGCAGCGGCACACTGATGGTGGACGACATCCGCTTTGGTCCGGTGATCTGTCGTTTTTCCGCCATGGTTTACGATGCCGACACCTTCTACGAGGTGGCACGTCTGGGTGAAAACGGCGACACCCACCGCACCTTTTATGACGACCGGCTGCGGGTGGTCGGCGCCACCGGCCCCGACGATGAGGTGTCTCTTGTCCAGTCGCAATATTACACCGCATCGGGGCTGAACATGTTCGACGCCGATACGCTCGATCCCAACAGTGTCTTGAAGGTTCGAGCCCGCATGGCAGGCCCGTGGGACGATTTTCGCGACAGCAACTGGCAGAATCGCTGGAGCGGGCAGAGCAGCGCCTGGAAGGTCGAAAACCAGGTGCTGACGCTTCAGGCGAGCGGCGCCCAGAGCGTCAGTCTCACCGGGTCGGATGACGACCAAAATTATGGCGTGCAGGTCCGGGTGAGCTGCCCGAACCCCCAAAAGGTGACGGCGAACCTGGGCATTAAGGTCGGCTCCGAGCTGAGCGTGCAGTGGAACCAGGGTCAGTCTCGCTGGGAGCTGCTGGTCGGCGCCACGGTTCCGATCAGTTCGAAGGCAGTCTCGAAGAGATCATGCACTGGCTGCTGATCGCAGGCGAGCATGGCGTGGTCTTTTTCCTCAACGACCAGCAGGTGCTTGAGTTATGCCGCAGAGAGCACGGCCACCGCCATATCGGGCGCCTTGGGCCTGTTTGCCGGCGATGCGGGCATCGGTTTTTCCCAGGTGCTGGTATTCAAACAGCCCATCACCACGATCCAGTATCTGGACGGCACCCGCCGCAAGGTTCAAGGCCAGCAGCTGGTCAGACAATCAAATCGTGGTCAGCCAGACCCTATACGATGAATTGGGACGCGCGGCCATCCAGACCAAACCTATCATTTACGACCAGACCCTTCTTGGATACCAGCCCGCATTTCGTGCAGTCGTTCGATTTTACCAGCGGGCTGATGACCGGCGACGTCAACGACTATTACCAGGGCCAGGACGGTCGCTCCGACGACGGCGGCTACCCCTATCTGCGGAAGCGTCTACGGAAAATTCGGCCCTCTCCCGGCTCCAGGAAAAAGGCCTGCCGGGCAAGACTTTGCCATTGGTGCGTCCGGCAGCCGTACCACCGTCTACCGTATGGGGTCAATGGCAGCAGTGCGCTGTTCGGCACCGCCGCCGAAAAACAATACAACGTCACCCTGTGCATCGATCCCGATGGCATCACCGATGCCGACATCAGCGATCAGATCGGCAACGCCGTGGGCCATGTCAAGGGCGCCTCCGGCCTGCCCGATGGCTCCCTGGTCAGCGCCGTCGTTTACGATAATCAGGACAACCCCAGTGAAAACCGTCCACCCAACTGGTTCTCGCCCCCCTCGGGCAAAGCGGCGGACTGGGCGGCGACAGGCAGCCTACGACTATCGCAATCGTCTGGTGAACAGCCAATCCAGCAACACCGGGGACCAACAGGTCATTGCTCGACAAGATGGGCCGGGTCCGTTTCCAGCTTCTCGCCGACGGCAACGCCGGAGATGCGGCGGTCAATCCGTGCCAAGGACAAGGCGCGACGCCGGTGACCATTCTCTACTGGAACTACGATGCCCTGGGCCGAGTGACCGAGCATGGCGATACCTGCGTCGCCGCCTGGAGCGGTCTTAAAACCTACGCCGACCAACCGGACTGGCCGTCAGATGCAGCCAACTGGCGCTTTCGCTACAGCTATGATGGAGATGACACCCAAGCCAATGCCGTCGGCCGGTTGACGACGCTTGACCACCAATGATGCCCAGGGGCCGATCATCGAGCGCTTCACCTATGACCAGTTCGGTCATGCCACCGCCTATTCGCTTGTCCAGGGCGAGAATGCGGCGGTCACCATCACCTATCAATACGATAACCTGGGCAATATCACCGCGATCGAGTACCCGGCCTACGGGAGCTTGAGCGCGCAGACGGTGGTGTACGGATACGATGAACGGGGTATGCAGGCAACCATCGGCACCTCGGATCAGGCGGACAGCTATGCCGCATACACTTACGATGCCGCCGGCAGGCCGCAGACCGTCACCCTGGCAAACGGCACGGCCCATCCTCATTACGCGCAACGCCACCTACACCTCGGCGGGTCGGTTGCAAAGCCTCAGTGACGATTTCAGCGTGGAGACGCTCTACTACCAGCAAAGTATCAGCGGCGGCGGCAACACCCCGCGCTACAACGGGTTGGTCTCGGCGATTCACTACACGCGGACCAGCGATTCCACCGACGATACCTGGCTCTACGGGTACGACGCGACGGGCCGCCTGCAGAGCGCCGCCCTGGGGCAAACCGTCTCGCCGAGCCTACGAGTACGATGCCAACGGCAACATCCTGAAATTGACGGAGAATGGCGAGATCTTCGGCCTTTACCTATGACGGAAGGCTCGGATTTTCTCGCTTCGGCGCAGGGGGTAACCTTTACCGCCGCGCCTTCCGGCGAGGTACTGAGCGCTGCCTCGCGCACCTTCGGTTACGATTTCTCCAGCCGGCTGACCACTCGAATCAGCGACAGTCAAGCCAATCAGACCCTGAGTGTGGTCTATGGCGGCAGCGCCCAGCGACTCAGCAAAACACTGACCGATGCGGGGGGCAATACCCTGTCCTGGCGCCGATATGTTGCCGGCCCGGGCAAACGTGCCCTTCTCGAGCAGGCCTTGGACGCCAGCACCCAGAAGACGCAAAGCTTTGCCTATATTTACGGCCCGCAGGGGATCATGGCGATGCAGGTGGACGGCGTAACCTACTTCGTGCTTACCGACCACGAACAGTCCGTCCGGCTGCTGGTGCAGGATGCGGCCGCCACGCCGACGGCACTCTTCGATTACCTGCCGTTCGGTCAGGCCAAGGGGACTCCGGGCGGCAGCGACCCGGCTCTGCTGGTCTACCGCTATACCGGTCAGGAGTGGGACGAAGAGACCCAGTTGTACAACTATCGGCATCGCCTCTACGACCCGGCCGTCGAGCGGTTTTATGCACCGGACCCGGCCCATCAGTACGCCAGTCCCTACGTCTATACGGGCGACGACCCGTTGCAGCGGACCGATCCCTCGGGCGAGTTCAGTTGGGGGACGATTGTATCGTCGGTTGAAATTGGGGTGGGCGCGGCGCTCACCGTCACCGGAGTGGGCGCTCCGCTCGGAGTGGGGTTGATCGTCTCGGGTGCGGCCGGATTGAACTACTCGCTTAAGACCAAACATTTCAATGCCGGGCAGTTTTTTCAGATCGAAACGGCGGCGGCGGTCAGCACCGCCGAGGTCGAGGCGGGGGTCGCCGTTACCGTCCTGGGCGGCCCCAATATGGCTTCAGGAGCCTTGACCGGCGCGGGGTTTGCCGGCCTCACGGATACCTTCACGCAGATCAACACCAACCCCAACGGCAAGTTCAACTGGGCCGAATGGGGAATTGCCGAAGGCGCTGGAGCGATCACCGGCGCGGTCTCGGCAGGTGTGGGGGATGTGCTGAGCAGTGCTGCAACCAGCGGGTTTTCCATGCTCGGCTCATCCTCCGTCGAGGCTGGTGTGGACGCGGCTTCGGATGTGGCGGTGGTGGGCGGTGGAGATGTGGAGGAGGCGGCGGCCCCGTCACTGGGAGCACGCTTTATGGGACGCCTGGTCGGCACGACGACGGGACGGTTTGTCGGTGCCTTTGCCGGAACGCTGAGCAAGGAAGCCGCGACCGACGCTGTCCAGAAAAAGAAATTCGAGTGGGGGCAATCCTTGAAGCAGGCTGCCGTCATCGGTGGAGAGCAGGCCCTGTCCCAGTTTATCGCGGTGGGCGTATCCGGTGGGGTTTCTGTCTATTACACGGATGATATCAAGTATCTGACCTATCCGGAACGTTTTATGCGGCCTCCTTTGAACTCCGCCTGGACGCAGTTGATCCATACCTCTTGACCGGTGGTAAGGGAGGAGCATAACACTGTGAACAACCAACCCTTGAAAACTTGATACGAGGATTCCGACCATGTCTATACCATTCATCCGCGGATTTCAATTGGACGGCAGCGCCATCGGCGATGCGGCCAAAAGCGTCAATTTGTATCGGGGCGATGTGAACATGCCCCTGAAACTGGTCAGCCTGGCCGGGCCCAACGGGCTGAACGTGAACCTCTCGGGCTACTATGCCAGCAATGTGGGCCAGCAGGTAACCACCTGGAACAGGGACGCGCCCACCGGAATTCTGGGTCTGGGCTGGTCGCTGCCCATCGACGCCATCGTCTTCGACGGCCAGGGCACGGCCTCGTACCTCGAAGGCAGCTTTACCCTCAACACCGGCGGCAACGCCCATCCGCTGACCCTGCTCTCGTATACCGGCACGGCGGCGGAAGGCGACGAGGTGCTGAGCTTCGCCGATGCCCTGAACCCGCTGTGGCAGTTCACCTACACCCCGGCGGACGAGTCCTGGCAGGTGCTGCGCGACGACGGCTTGACCTTCGCCTATGGCGGCTCCGGCTCCGAAGCCAATACCGTGCAGTGGGGGGTGCGCTGGGGCAACTGGGTCGGTAATAGCGGCCAGGAGGCATCTTCCGCCCAGCAGTTCGCGATGGCCTGGAACCTCGCCTCGCTCTCCGACGCCTGGGGCAACACGATACGGTACTCCTACCTCGCCGACGAGCAGACGGTGACGGGCAGCCTCACCTACACCCGGGCCAGCTACCTGGAAAAGATCGTCGACGGCTACGCACGCACAGTGCTCTTCACCTACGGGGACAAGGAAGCCAGCGAGATCCAGCCGCCGAATACCGTAAACGGCAAGACGCCGACCTCGGGCTACCAGGACCGGTACGAGACCAAGTACCTGGCGCAGATCGACATCTGCCCGCCGGACAGTGACGGTTCCGTGGTCTATTACTCGCTGGTGCCGGGCTACGAGCTGCACGACCTGGGCGGGGATGCCAGCGTGCTCCACCACTAAGCGCTACCTGGTTTCGCTGGCCCAGCAGCGCGAGGGGCTGGACGTGCTGCCGGCCATGGGTTTTGCCTACAACTTGAGCCAGCAGGGACACCACCGGGGCGGGCCGGCTGACCCGGGTAACCTATCCGGCCGGAGGCCAGGTCGAATGGACCTATACCGACGTGCCCCTGGCGGATCCGAGTGATCCGGAAAATATCTTCAATCTCAGCTACACCGCCTCCCGGCCCACGGACAGCACCTACGCCGGCGCCGTGCCGCGGCTGTGGTTCGGCAGCGATTACGTGATCGTGGGTTGGTATACCGGTGAGTACTTGCTGCTCAATATCTACAGCTACGGCGGCCGCTGGTCGGAGCCGTTTCAGGTGGAGCTTGAGGGGGTCAACCCCCAGACCACGCAGAGCAACCCCAGCTTGGCGGAGCAGATGGATGAGATTCAGCTGGAAATGGGGCCTGATTTTTTCGTGCTCTACTTTCATAACCAGGGCAACGTCAGCGACCGGCTCTACCTGTATCGAAAGGCCGACTACCAGTTCGGCGAGTGGGTGGGGGGCTTTGCGAACGGCGCCAATTACCAGGAGATCGATCTCGGCACCAGCAACGTGCAGGTGGATGAGAGCTGCCTGGTGGCGGGCAACTGCGTTTGCGGCCCTGCACGTGGGCGGCACCAGCCATCTCTATCGATTTCGCTATAGTCCCGTCACCCGCGTCTGGACTGCGGACGATCCCGTCTCCTATAACAACAGCGCCAAGCACATCGCCTTGGCGGCACGGGGCAACACCCTGGCCGCCTGTTTTTTCAATTCCGGCACCACCACAGTCAGAGGCGAGAGCATCATCTACTACCTCAAGGGCGATTATACCTGGGGCAGCTACGACGAGTTCGACCCCACCACCAGCTTTGCCTGGGACCCCCATTACGCCGCCGCCTACTGGCAGATGGGGCCGGGATTTGCCGTCGGCACCTGCCTCACCGACAGCGGCAGCGCTCAACTGCAGATCCTCCACTGGCAGCGCAACTATACCGGCTTTTCCGACAGGAGCACCACGGTGACCGGCGGCAACGTCATCAGTCAGGTGGCGGGCAGCGTGATCGTCAACGGCGGCACCATGCTGCGCTATGACGGCAGCAGCTGGCAATCGACCCAGATCGGCTGGGAGGAGAACTCGGATTTCGTGGCGGTGACCGACGATGCGGTGCTGCGGGCGAGAAAGAGCGGCTCGTACTTCACCGATAACGTTTTGTGCACCTACAAACCGGTGGACGGCGCCTGGAAGACCGCCACCTTTGCCGGGGACGATCCCCCCGAGGCCGATTCGCACGCCATCGGGCCGCAGTTCAGTAGCGACTTTCTCACCCTGGGAGGCCAGGTCTTCACCCGTGGCGGCGATAACGACTGGCAGTCGACGGCCAGCACCAGCCAGCTGCCGCACGCCTCCGGCAGCACGGTGGCCAATCTCGGCCCGAGTTTTATCACCTGGCAAAATGGTGACAACCGCGACAATCCCAATTCCGATACCCTGAACAGCTATGCGGCGTTGCTCAAAAACGGCGATATTTTGACGGTCGCCGATCCGTTCGGCGAACAGAAGGTGCAGACCGTGAACGGCACCGCGGTGCTCTGCGGGGCCACCGCCTTTGCCACCTACGCTTCGAACATCAGCGATTTCAGCAAGGTCGGCTCGTTCACCCTGCACCGGGTGCTCAACCAGGCGGTCTCGGACCCCACCGACTGCGTGGTGACCAAGCTGACCATCGAGACGGCCAACCAGAGTCTTTCGACCACCTACGACTACGACCAGAGCAAGGCGGTGTTCGATCCCTCGGGCACGGTGGCCCAGTTCCCGACGGTCACCGCCACCCGGCTTTCGGCCCTGGACGGCACCACCACCATGGGCAAGACCGTCTACCAGTATTACAATGGGCTGTCGGGGGAGCAGGATCCCTATCTCAAGGAGAGTTTGAACAATTTTTACAGCCTGGCAAACGGCTATATGCACACGGTCAGCGAGTATGATGCGGATGACCAGCTCGTGGCCGTCACCCAGAACAGCTGGGCGCCCATAACCTATACCGACGACTTCGTGGCCCTGGCGCAGGTAGCGACCTTGAAATCGGGCAGCGTGGTGCACCAGTTCCCCAACCTCTCGGTCATTCCCCTGGACGGATCATCGGCCGGCGAGCGAAACGGCCACGCTCACCCGCACCCAGACGTTTACCTACGATAGCGCAACCGCTTCTCTCTCCAGCAACACCTTTACGCAGTTTAACGCCGGCGGCGTGGAGGAGACCCGCACAGTGGCCTACAGCTACGCCTGGCAGGTCTACAGCGGCATGAAAACCGCCCGGCGGCTCAAGGACCTTGCCAAAACCGTATTTTCCGTTGATGGCAACGCCACCCAGGCCTTTGTAAAGACGTATAGCAACGTGTGGTCGGCCGGTTCGGCCTGGGCGCTGCAATCCGGGTGGTTCTGGAAGGGGACGGGTTCTTCGGATTTCAATTTCGCTTCGCCTGAAGAAAATAGCGATTGGGTGCGGCAATCGACGGTCACCGAGCGTAACGCCAACGGGTTCAAAACGGCAGCAAACGATGCCCTGGCCACGCCCAGCCTGACCATCTATGATGCAAACGGTTTCTGGCCCCTGGCAAAGTTGAAAAGTGGCGCCACCGGAGCGGTGATGGGATTTCAGTCGTATGAAGACGCCGGCGACTGGCAGCTGGCCGGAAACGCCGCCATCCAGGCAGGCGACGCCCACACCGGTTCGCGGTGCGTGCATCTGCCCACGGGCGGATCTCTGCAAAACACCGCGCTTACCGCCGATAGCGGCCAGTATGTGTTTTCCTGCTGGGTCAAGGGCAGCGATGTGGACGCCGCCTGGAGGCTCACCGCCGGTTCGGCCACGGCCACCCTGGGCGTGCCCCAAAGCGACGTGTGGCAGTACATCTTTACCTTTATCAGCGTTGACAAGGACGGCAGCGCAGCCAGTGCCGCCCTGGCCAACACCGGCAGCGGTGAGCTGATGGTGGACGATATCCGTTTTTGCCCCGTGGCCTGTCGCTTTTCGGTTACGGTCTATGACGAGTCCACCCGCTATCCGTGCGCCAGATTGGGCCCCAACGGCGAAACCATGCGGGTGTTTTACGACGAACGGTTGCGTCTTATCGGCAGCACCGGCGCCGATGACGGCATGGCGACCTTGCACTCCCGTCACTATAGCGATGCCGGGCTCAAGATGTTTGACGACACCGTCAACGACCCCGGCAGCATCCTGGCCATGCGCAGCCGCAACGGAGGGCCCTGGGACGATTTCCGTGACAACAACTGGCAGAATCGCTGGAGCGGGGATGCCAACGCCTGGCAGGTGAGCGACCAGGCCCTGGTCCACCAGGGCTCGAGCCAGGACAGCGTGGACCTGATCGGCTCGGAGCAATACTGCAACTACGCCGTTCAGGTCAGCGTGAGCTGTCCAGACAGCCAGAAGCTCACCGGCAAGCTGGGTCTGAAAATAGGCTCCGGGCTCAGCGTGCAGTGGAATCCGGATCAGTCCCGCTGGGAGCTGCTGGTCGGCACTACGCTGCAGGATCAATTTTCCGGCGGTCTCGAGGATGTCATGCACTGGCTAGTGATCGCCGGTGAACACGGGGTGGTCTTTTGCCTCAACGATCGGCAGGTGCTCAGTTATGCCGCCGAGAGCAAGGCGACCGCCATCTCCGGCGCCTTGAGTCTTTTTGCAGGGGACGCGGGCGTCGGTTTTTCCCAGGTGCTGGTGGCGCTCCAGCCTCTGACTCACATGGTCTATCGGGACGGCACCGGACGCCCGGTGCAGATCCAACAATTGGCGGACAACCAGGTGATAGCCCGCCAGGCCCTGTTCGACGAGCTTGGTCGCTCCACCATCCACACCAAACCCGTGAGCTATGATCAAACCATTCTCGGCTACCGGTCCGGGCTGGTTACCGGTTTCGACAGCTCCACCGGGGAGATGAGCGGAGACGTGAGCAATTACTACAACGGCGAGGACGGGCGGTCAAACGATGAGGGCTATCCCTATTCCCGCCAGCGTATCGAGGATTCGGGCCTCTCTCGGGTGCAGGAGCTCGGACGACCCGGCAAGGCCTTCGCCATCGGGGCCGACGGCAGCCATACCGTATCGTACCGCTACGGCGTCAACGGCGGCAACCCGTTTTACGGCACCTCGGCCAACGGACAGTACAAGGTGCGTATCCAGAGCGATGCCGACGGCCTTGCCACCGCCACTGTCAATGATCTCATCGGCAACCGGCTGGCCAGGGTCAGCGGAGAGTCGGGTTTTCCCTTGGGATCGATTTATTCGTCTTGCGAACTCGATCCACAGGACAACCGGGCCGTTATCCGCACGCCCAATCATTTTGCCCCGCCTTCGGGTACGGCCGAGGATTGGCTCGTGAAACGCAATTTCGATTATCGCAATCGGTTGCTCGACTCCAGTTCCGCGGATGCCGGCCAGACGCAAACCCTGCACGACACGCTTGGAAGACTCCGATTTTCGCTTATCGCCGACGGCTGCGGAACGGGCAGCCAAAATCCCTGCCAGGGCCTCTCGGAGACCCCGGTGACCATCCTGTACCGCTGCTATGACGCACTGGGGCGGGTGACCGAACAGGGCAATTATTGCGTAGCGAGCTGGGACGATGCCGCCCAACACGTCGATGATCCGAGTTGGCCGAGCGATGCGGTCAACTGGCGCTATCGTTACAGCTATGACGGCGACGGCAGTGAGCAATATACCATCGGGCGGTTGATCGAGGTGCACACCAACAACGGCAGCCAGGGTGAGATCGTGGAATCCTTTTCCCATGATATTTTCGGCCACACCACCGGGTATACCCTCCATCAGGGCAGCGACTCCACCACCTTCATCTACCATTATGACAACCAGGGGCATCTGCTTCGTATCGACTACCCGGCGCTGGGCGAGCTGGCCGCCCAATCCGTGACCTATTCCCACGACGCCCGGTGCCTGCTTGCGAGTATCGGAACACCCGACGAAGCCGACGCTTATGCGACCTATACCCGAAATGCCGCCGGCCAGATCACCGTGGCAACCCTGGGCAAAGGCGCTGAAGCGATTACTCGGCAATTTGCCTATCACTGCCGGGGGTGGCTCAAAAGCTGTGAGGATGATTTCAGCAGCGAGACCCTGTATTACGAGGACAGCAACCCCGATGGCACCAATACCGTTCGCTACAACGGGTTGATATCCGCTCTGGAATACACCCGCCAGGACGGCACGGATTTCAGCTGGACCTACCTCTACGATACCTTTGGACGCATGCAAAGCGTCAGCCGTGCGGACGGCTTTGCCCGGCAATACAGCTATGACCCCAATGGCAACCTCACCAAGGTCGAGACTACCGGCGAGCCGGTCACCTTCACCTACGATGGTTCCAATTTCCTTCTTACCGCCGGCAATCGGAGCTATACGGCCCGGCCATCGGGAGAGGTGGCCACTGGCGGCGACATGGGCATGAGCTACGACTTTACCAGCAGACTCATCACCGCTGTCGACCTCACCTCGTCGGGACAGTCCCTGAGCATGCAATACGGTGCCGGCGTTCAGCGTTTGAGCAAAACCCTCAAGGGTAGCGCCGGTCAGACCCTGAGTTGTCGCCGCTATTATCCGGGTCTGCACAAACGGGCGCTGCTCGAGCAGTTCGGCGATACCAGCCCCGGCCAGGCCATCCGCTATATTTACGGACCAGGCGGTATCTTGGCCATGCAGACCGCGGGCAGCACCTACTATGTGCTGCAGGATCACCAGCGCTCCAATCGCCTCATGGTTACAGGCGCCGATAGCGATCCGGCGGCCGTGTTCGATTATCTCCCCTACGGCCAGGCCATGGGGGATGCCGGCGGCAGCGATCCCGATCTCTTGATTTACCGCTATACGGGCCAGGAGTGGGATCCCGAAACCGAACTGTACAACTATCGGCATCGTCTTTATGACCCGGCCATCAGCCGTTTCCTCTCGCCCGATCCGAAACGGCAGTACTTCAGCCCCTATATCTATGCCGGCGACCGTCCCCTGCAGTCGATTGATCCGAGCGGCGAGTTCAGTTTGTTCGGCACCATTGTCTCGTCTGCCGAGATCGTTGTCGGCGCGGCAATGGTGGGCACGGGGGTGCTGGCGCCGCTCGGTGGCATGATGATCGGTGCCGGCGCGGCCGGGCTCAACTATTCCCTGCGGGCCAAGCATTTCAATTCCAGCCAATATTTCCAGGTGGAGACCGCGGCGGCTGTCAGCACCGGTGAGATCGAGGCGGGTGTCGCCCTCACCGTGGTCAGTGCGGGGGCCGCCTACAACGTAGGCGGCGGCACGTTGATGGGAGCTGGAATAGGGGGGCTTTCCAATACCTTCATGCAGATCAATATGAATCCCAACGGCAACTTCAGTTGGGGACAATGGGGGATAGCCGAGGGTATCGGCGCCGCGGTGGGTACTGTTGCCGGTGGCATAGGTGCGGCGATCGGCGCTGGAGGGGAAGCTGCGGCCGGTGTGGCCGCTTCCGGCGTAGCCAATGTGGCTGGAGATGACAGCGCGGTTGCCGCGGTGGATGCGGCCAGTGCATCATCGGGTCTCGGAGCGGGCTCGGGCGGCGCCGCGGGCCTGGTGGAGGATACCGCCGGAGCGGTGGCCGATGCCGGTGGCGCCGGCGGCGATGTCGGTAGTGGCGGCGCCAACGGGATGGTGATGGATACCGCGCAAGGGCCTGTCGATCCCGGCGGCGGCGGACCGGCAGCCGAACCCGCGCCCAATGCGGCGGCTCGACCGGCGGTCCCGGAAGGGATTCAGGGCGGGCCGGATGCGCCGGCGCCACCGGCAGCCGGAGGCGGCGGAGGAGGTGGTGCCGGCGGCTATGGCGTGGTGGATACCGCTGGAGACGGCGAACCGGCCCCGGAAGTCAGGGCGCCGGCCAGACCCGCAGCCCAAAACTATGGTGTGGAAGGGCATGTGGACGTAACCGGCGAGGGAGTGGACGTGCCTGATGATCCGAATATGCCGGTTTCGAACCCCTGGGCCAGGCTGATAGAAACAGATTATATCTAAAAGAGTTATGGAGGATTCCATGTACACCATAGAGACTGATCGTCGAGGTATATTCATACACACGCTCATCGTCTCCCTGCTGCTGGCGATTGCGGCCTGCAGCTATATAAGCTCTTACGATCAGTATGCCTATCAACAGGACATCTCACTGAAGGTGGACGCGCTGGCGCTGATGGACAAAGCCACCGAGACCTATGCATCCCATACCAAGGACGTCCAGACGCTGCAGACCGAGCTCGAGAAAGCGTATGAATACGCCAAAGCCAGGCCAAAAAACGAAGTGACCACCAAACAGTGGGAGCTGCTGATGGATCCGGATCACCATCTGCTGGGCGGTTTTTTGAAGCGATGGAAAGCGGAATCGAAATTGTCGCCGATTTTTATCCAGCAAGCCAAAGGCTTGGTCGGTAGCGCTTTCGACACCATCAGCGGTCTGGAAAGCGGCAAGGTCAAGGCTTCCGATATGAAATCGCAATAGGTGGTCTATCGGCTCATACCCGTGGAGGATACGATGGTAGATTTCAACGATTTTTTACAAACCCTGGAGAGTGGTATCAAGGATCTCGCGCTCAAGAACTGGAAAGAAGTGGAAGATGCCGCAGTGGCCGATGGCCGGGCATTTCTCGAGAAAACCAAAGCGAATCTGGAACGCTGGACGAAATTGCTCGGCACCGGCGCGCTAACCAAGGATGATTTTGAATGGCTGGTCGCCGGCCAAAAGGACCTCGCCCAGATGCAGGCTCTGGAAAAAGCGGGGCTGACCCAGGTTCGGGCCGAGAGGTTCCAGAACTCCCTGGTTTCCCTGGTGGTGGATACAGCCTTTAAGACGTTTATTTGAACCGGCGCGGGGCGGAACGTTCGCCCTGCATGTTTTCTACCAGAGTGTCCCTTCGCGATGGGTCAGTTGGCTCATCCCGGCGGCTTCCCGGAGGAGCACTGTAATACCGATGGAGAGGAAAGCAAATGGCAGATGAACCAACAAATACCGTGAAACCAGCCGCACCCGCGGAACCCCAGACGGCTCAACCCACGCGCACGCCCTCGGGCTTCCTCAAGGATGCCACGGGCAAGCCATCGAGCATGCGGCTGATGTCTATCGTGGCTCTCTTTGCCAGCATCTGGTTTGGCTGGATAACCCTGCACACCAGTAGCAGTACGGCCGGGGAGAATGGGCTTATCATTACCGGCAGTTTTCTGTTGGCAGCCTTTGCGCCCAAGGCATTGCAGAAATTCATCGAGGACTATTTTCCGAAGTAAGCGATTGGTTATTGCGATAGATCATTTTTTTGTGTCCAGCAGGCAAGGGAGTACTTGTTTGCCAGTGCACCAGATTTGTGTTAACAAATCACCAGGGTAATCGCCTATCTCTGCACGTCAGCCAAGGCGGCGGTAAGCCCCAAACCGATATACACGCAGCCGACGATGTAACGCTGGGCGCCGAGAACCGTGCGGGAGCCCTTAAGCCACCGGGCGGCCGTTCCAGCCAGCAGTGAATATATGCTGTCGCTCACCACCGCCATCGTCACGAAGATGCATCCCAGGATAAACATCTGTCCAGGATATTGCACTCCGAGACGGGTCCACAAACTGCGGCAGGAAGGCCACGAAGAACAACGCAGTCTTAGGATTGAAGGCAGCCACCATCACACCTTGGGAAAAGACGCGGCGCAAGTTCTGCGGATGACACTTGCCGGATTCCACCATGATTTCTCGGGAGAAGAATTTGCGCAAACCGAGATATATCAGGTAGCCGGCACCGAGATATTTCACTATGGTGAACGCCAGCGCGGACGAAAAAAGCACAGCCGAAAGGCCAAGGGTTGCCGCAATGACATGCACGAAGTTGCCGACCTCGATGGCACAAACAGAGACAAGACCCACCCGGCGGCCCTGATCGATACTTCGGGTGACAATGTAAAGCACCGCCGGCCCCGGAGTAAGCAGCAGAACCCCTGAGGCGAGCAGAAATAAAGATAGATGTGCGTAATCGGGCATGGGACGTTTCCTTCTCGGAAGGGCAGGGCACCCAGACGGCGCCGGGAGGGGGGTTATGGTGAGCATTTACCAATGCTACTACGGCTTTCTCATCGTTTGATCTGAGCAGTATCTGCATCTCCCCCGAAAAAATAGACGCGCAATTTACACTTAAACACCTTCGGAAGCGCCCAGCCGGAATCACCGATTGCCCCTTTACGAACAATATTGTCATTGAAATTTATATGGTTATGAATACTTGAAATATTTGCACAGCTAGAAAATTTCAATTTGAAAAAGTCCTCGATGATGATCCGAGCCATGGCGGAACGATTTTCTTCCGACGAGATTTGTGCAACATGCATATCATGCAAATACTCAAGAAAATGATTACCACCTCCAAGCGTGCCAATACTGAGAATAATTCTCTTATTTTCTTGAGGAGCGACCCGATCGCTGCCTATAATTGGTAAAAAGTGAAAAAGTCACTCGTATTTTGGCTTGAAGTGCAAGGCAAGCTGTTTTATTTTCCCCTGAAACCCTCCACTAGAGAAAACATCCCTTTTGACTGCAGTTGCCGAATACCGGAGAATCCTGCGGAGGAAAGCCCATCTGCAATTTCATCGAAGGTGTAGGTGCTGCCACCCGAGGTGCCGACCAGCATGTTTACCGCAAACAGTGCGCCATCCAGTGGCCAGGTACGGTCAGGAGACATCACATGATCCCGCACCACGATCCGGCCACCGGGTTTGAGGGAGTGGTATATCTTGCTATACAGTGCCCTGTTTTGCTCAGGGCTATTTTGATGAATGATCGCGGACAAAAAGGCGAGATCGTGCCCTGTTGGCAAGGAGTCATTATAAAAATCTCCAGGCTCAAAAGTTACCCTGTCGGTCATTCCTGCAGCCTCAATTCGTTCCTTTGCGATTTCAATTACCTCCGGCAGATCGAAAAGCGTGGACCTGATCTCTGGTGATGCCTGTAGAAAAGCCAATGTGTAGCTCCCCGAGCCGCCGCCGATATCGATCATTTTTCGACTTCCAGCCGGATTGACCGCCGCCACCACCGCAGGAGCCATTTTAGAGGCCACAACATGCATTGCGCCGATAAAGGCCTGGATGTGGTCCTTGTGCAAGGCCCCTGGCCCGTTTCTGCCGGCTACCGTCTTCCCCAGAACAATGTCCGTGAGTCTCGACCAGGTTTGCCAAAGGGTCGCCATATGTTGGACCATTGGCAGCATGGTTTGCGCACTGTTCCGTGTCAGTAAAGGAATTGCCGACGGTTCGGTTTGATAGCTGGAGTTTTGTTTTACCAGATAGCCGAGCGCGCACAGTGCGTCA
>CAVUXQ010000038.1:0-206752 GCA_963745265.1 uncultured delta proteobacterium | reverse complement strand
ACTTCAGCGTATTGCTCCGGATCCTACTCCAGCTCCACGTGCAGCACCTTCCGATCCGTCAGTATTATAAAGATCAATAGGGACACCGGTTATACCGGCCAATGTGTCGCGGAAAACAGGACTAAGGAACATATTGGCATGCCCTGCCCTTATTCTCGATACATTTACTCCGGTTTGTTCAGCCATGATATCAATACCATATTTAAAGGAGAATACAATTCCTTCCTGGGCTGCCCGATACATATGGGCTGCATGATGAATGTTAAAATTCAGATTATTGATCTGGCATCCTGTATTCTGGTTCCCGATAACCCGTTCCGCACCATTACCAAATGGAATTATTGCCAGACCATCAGAACCAACTGGTATCTGAGAGGCTTCTTCATTCATTCCTGCATAGGATATTCTTGAGCCTGCCACATTCTTGTGTATCCAACTATTCAGTATTCCTGTTCCATTTACACAAAGTAATACACCAATTCTGGGATCGGGTTGCATATGATTCACATGTGCAAAACTATTAACTCTGGATTCAGGATCGTAGGAATATTTGTCAGAAACACCATATACAACACCGGATGTTCCTGCAGTAGCCGCAATTTCACCCGGATGCAGTACGTTTAATGAGAATGCATTATTGGGTTGGTCACCAGCCCTGTAGGTTACCGGAATTCCTGCTCTCAGCCCTAATTCGGATGCTACATCTTTAAGTACTTCGCCCTGATTGCCAAAGGCTGGCACGATTTCAGGAATGAAATCGGATGATATACCATAATACTCCAGCAAGAAATCAGCAAGTTTATTATCCGGGAAATTCCAGAATATACCTTCTGACAGTCCTGTTATTGTGGTATTGATTTTACCTGTAAGTTTCATGGCAACATAATCGCCAGGCAACATTATCTTATAAATCTGTTTGTACAACTCAGGTTCATTTTCCTTTACCCACTTCAGTTTTGAGGCGGTGAAATTTCCGGGTGAATTAAAAAGTTTGGGTAAACAGGTAGTGGGACCTAATTCCAGGAATGCTTTATTTCCAATTTCAACAGCACGACTATCACACCATATTATTGATGGTCGAAGTACCTTCTGATTTTTATCAACACAAACCAAACCATGCATTTGGTAAGTGATACCAATGGCTTCGATCGAAGATAGATCAACATCTTCTTTTTGTGATAATTCGCGTAAACCAAATAGAATATTTTGCCACCAGTCTTCCGGCTGTTGCTCGGCCCAACCCGATTTATGCGAAATTATTTTCATTTCCTGTTTAGGGTACTGTGCCGAAGCTATATTTTTACCGGAACCCGCGTCAAGAATGGATAACTTAACACTGGAACTTCCCACATCTATTCCCAATAATATCATACTTATAGTTTATTAAAAATTTATTGAAATTCGGACTATTTTATCAATTTTCAAATAGTCATAACGACTACAAGTCTAATTATATTTTTTTAAATTGTCAAGTAAATTGTGTTAAATTTTCTTGTACAGAAGCAAACACAATGGTTTACTAATGTACTGCTATATAATAATTAATCGTTGAAAATTAAAAGAATCATAATTTTTTCACGTACTATTCTGCCTGAATTATTTGAGAATAAATCCTGCGGAATGCGTTAAAATATTTCATAGCTTTGAATAGTCATTTTAATAAAGCATGGATAGAAACAGGATAGATGCATTAATAGCTCTTCTGGACGATCCGGATTACGAAGTCATTAATGCGGTAACTGATAATCTGTTACAGGAGGGGCCAATGATTATTCCTCAACTTGAAAAAATTTGGGAAAATACATTGGATGAAAAATTGCAGGAGCGTCTTGAAAATGTTATTCATAATATTCAGTTTGATAATACCAAAAGAAACTTGATTGACTGGTGTGATTCAGGAGCGGAATATGTTTTTGAAGGGGCCACTTATTTAGCACAGTTTCAATTTCCGGAAATAAGTGCTGATAAACTGGATCAGGAAATTGAGAAGATCAAGAATGATATTTGGCTGGAAGTAAACAATAATCTGACTGCTCTTGAGAAGGTAAAAGTGCTGAATTATGTGATATTTGATATCCATAAGTTTACCCGAAATACATCTAACTTTTATTCTCCTCAGAATTCATTTATTAACCAGGTGATTGAAACGCACAAAGGAAATCCTATATCTCTGGCAATAATTTATATGGCCGTAGCCTATAAACTGAATTTACCCATTTTTGGAGTGAATCTTCCTAAAAATTTTATACTGGCCTACAAGGATGAATTTCGCCAGAACAATCATGAAGATGAAGCCGAGGATATATTGTTTTATATCAACCCCTATAATAAGGGTGCTGTTTTGGGGAAAAGAGAAATTGATTATTTTATTCAGCAGCAGCAATTAAAACAGGAAAAGTCTTATTACACCCCCTGTACCAACCAGGAAATTATAATAAGACTTATTAATAATTTGATTTTATCGTATGAGAAACTCGGTTTTAACGATAAAATTGAACGTCTAAAGGAGCTTCTCCGGATTTTCTGAATTTTTATTTTGCGTAATTTACCGCCCGGGTTTCACGAATTACAGTGATCTTTACCTGACCCGGATAAGTCATTTCATCCTGTATGCGTTTTGCAATTTCCATTGATAGTGTATCAGCATCCTGATCAGTTACTTTGTCGCTTCCGACGATAACCCGTAGTTCTCTACCGGCCTGTATGGCATATGTTTTTAATACACCCGGATAGGAGAGGGCCAGTCCTTCAAGTTCTTTCAATCGTTTGATATACGACTCCACCACTTCTCTTCTTGCCCCGGGACGTGCACCCGATATAGCATCGCATACCTGGATAATTGGTGAGAGTAAGCTGGTCATTTCTATTTCATCGTGATGAGCACCTATGGCATTGCATATCTCTGGTTTCTCCTTGTATTTTTCAGCCAGTTTCATACCAAAGATAGCATGTGGTACTTCCGGCTCATCATCGGGTACTTTTCCAATATCATGCAGCAGACCGGCACGTTTGGCCAATTTTGGATTCAGACCAACTTCTGATGCCATGATTGCGGATAGATTAGCAACTTCGCGTGAATGCTGCAACAGGTTTTGTCCGTATGAAGATCGGTATTTCATTTTTCCAATCAGACGAATAAGTTCAGGATGCAGACCATGAATACCCATATCGATGGCAGTTCGTTTTCCAACTTCTATAATTTCTTCTTCAATCTGTTTCTTGGTTTTTGCGACCACTTCTTCAATTCGTGCCGGGTGAATTCGGCCGTCAGTTACCAGTTGATGAAGTGATAAGTCGGGCAATTTCCCTGCGCACAGGGTCAAAGGCGGAAAGAATAATGGCCTCGGGCGTATCATCTACAATAATTTCTACGCCGGTTGCTGCTTCAAAGCACGAATATTTCGGCCTTCGCGGCCGATGATCCGACCTTTAATTTCATCACTTTCAATATTGAATACGGTTACTGAATTTTCGATTGCAGTTTCCGTAGCAACACGTTGAATGGTTTCAATGACCACTTTTTTTGCTTCACGTGTAGCAGTCATTTTGGCTTCATCCATTATTTCATTAATATAAGACATGGCAGAAGTTTTTGCCTCTTCTTTCAGCGATTCGGTAAGTTGTTCTTTCGCTTCATCCGCAGATATTCCTGAAATAGCTTCAAATTGTTCTACCTGTTGTTTGTGCAATTTTTCCAGTTCTTCTCCCCGCTTTTCAATGAGTGCAAGCTGGTTGTTCAGATTTTCCCGGATTGCATCAACTTCATTTCTTGCACGCTGTGCTTCTTCCAGTTTTTGAGAAAGAGCAGTTTCTTTTTGTTTGAATCTGTTTTCACCGACTGCTAATTTGTTGTTTCTCTCGTTGATGAATTTCTCATGTTCTGCTTTTAAGTTGCAGAAATTTTTCCTTTGCCTGAAGAATCTTATCTTTTTTAATTACTTCTGCTTCTGCTTTCGCTTCTTCTATAATATTTCTACTCTTTTGCCTGAGTGCCATGTTCCAGATAAAATATGAAATTACTCCACCTGCAACGAAAGTAGCCCCCCCAACAATAACTCCTTTTAATAGAAATGCCGAGCCGGCAGCCAATAATATTGTAATCATATACATGTACTTTAGGGTTAAAAAAAACCCGCATATTTCTTCAATTCTTTATTGAAACCCCATCTTGTCATGGGTGGAGCCGCCAAAACATGTCGAATTTCCGTTGTCCCCGAAGGGAATTCCGACGAATCGGAATTACGGCCTGCTCTTCATGCTCTGAGCTAAACTCCAATTTAGTTAACTGTTGAGTTTCACAAATTGTTGAAGAAACTATGCGGGCAATATTTTACGCTATGTTAAAGAACGTTTTTTACTTTTCTTTCAGATATATCTCAAGCTCTTCGTTTAATTCTTTTAAATCCTCCACGACAGGCAACATATCTTCTTTCTCTTCAAGCTCAATTAGCCTGGTAACATACTGCAACGCCACCATGGCCATAAAATCCTGCACATCCTTGTCGATGTATTTTTGCTTGTATTGAAGTACCTTTCTCGTTAATTATTTTCCCTGCTTTCCTGATCTTTTCCTCATCTCTTCGGTCTATCTTCAAAGGATAATACCTGTCGACTATATTCACCCGTATGGAAAGCTTGTCGTTCATTGCTTAAGAACTATTTATTTAAAAGAGCAATGCATTTATCTATTTCCCGCACAATTCTGTTCACTTTTATTTTTGCATCGTGATTATCACCTGTTGCATTAATAAAAGCATTTGCTATTTTGTTATTCTCGTATTTTTGTTCTAGTTCCTTATTCTCTGTTGTTAATTTTTCAATTGACTTATTTAAGTTCACCAATTTTGGTGGAAAGTTCGGTATTTTTTTCCTTTTCTTCTTCATATAGATTAATAATCTTTTTAAGATTATTCCTCAGATTGACTATTATGTCTTCGTACTCGTGAGCCATCCAACCTCTAAGCTTTACAAATTTGTGAACCCGCAAATATAAAAATTTATTAAATCATTTTAACCACTGCGAAATTATGTCTTAGTTTTGCGGTTTTGATCATATATTTAATGATCGGCACAACACGCCTAAATATATTAAACTTATGCGAAAGTTCCTAATCTTGCTGAGTGTTTTACAGCCTTATTTTTGCACGATTTCAGAATGGTCAAACGTATCAGTGACACCATGTTTTCTTCACCCCTTAATATCCCTTTGTTTCTGGCGGGTAATTATGGCGAACTGCGAAGTGGGCATTTTCATGCCGGGCTCGATATGAAAACCGATGGAGAACCCGGAAAAGAAGTTTTTGCTGCACAGGATGGATATGTTTCGAGAATAAAAGTCCAGATACGGGGTTATGGCAGGGCGATTGTATATTACACATCCCAATGGATATACTACTGTTTATGGACATCTGGATCATTTTATTCCTGAATTGCAGGAGTATCTCACGAATAATCAATATGCAAATCATAGTTATGACAGTGGATTTGTATTTGCCGAAAGATAAATTTATTGTAAAAAGAGGGCAGCGGATTGCATGGTCTGGAAATACTGGTGGTTCTTCAGGGCCACATCTTCATTTTGAAATACGGAGAACAAAAGACGAAGTTCCGGTGAATGGATTACGGTTTCAAATTTCCCATTGCGGATCATATAGCTCCGGAATTCAGAAATCTTGTTGGTTTATTCAATGTCCGACAGGACATTCAGTGGGAAATGATGGTGAGATACGAAAAATCTATCCGGTTACGAAGATCAACGACACTTTATTTACTGTTGATGGGGTTGTTGTGGGGCGGATTGATTATATAGGATTTGCTCGGAAGTTATGATTTTCTGGATGGATCGACAAAACCGCTACGCCGCTATGCAGATAAATACCATCGGCTTTATGTGAATGCGCCAAGTCTAATCGCTTCCCGAAGCCTGCCAATAGCCGACCGTCGCTCAAAAAGATAGCGGCATCCACGATAAGGTGATTGGCCCGCAGGGTATCGAGAATTTCCTTTGCCCGAACCGGATCTTCGAAGGCCACAGCCGCGTCCGCGCCGACGGAGACGAACAGCACATAGGGTTCCATCTCCTGCCTGGCGCGACGTTCCAAGGTAAGGTTTTGAAAGATGGCCACACCCACCCCGACAATGATATAGGCCACCAAAGCGGAGCCCCAGAGGATGAATGCCAGCTTGTTGCGGATGCTCATACCGGCAAACATCGGCTACCTCATTTCTCGGATAACGCCATTCTCCAGCACCTGGTGCGAGACTTCGAGCATTTTCGTCTGGATGTGCAAGGAGGCCGACCTGGCCTGATCGAGGTTCACGCTCATGCTTATCCGGTCGTTCACCTGAAACCGTATGATCCCGCCCTCTCTGAGAAAATCCGATGCCTCCCCGACCGTCAAAACCGGCTTATCCTTCAGCCGCTCCAAGGCGGCACGACGTTTCGCGGGGTCGTGGTACCCGATGAAGATAATCTGGCATGGGGGCAAGCTGTCCAATCTGTTCGCGCGGAAGATCTTGAACGAACGCCCCTGCTCCGTACGCCCGCTGAAGGTATGTTCCAGAAATTGGTTGAAAGGATCCGGCCCCAGGATGCCGATATGCCAGGGCGTACTGTCCGTGCTGAACGTTTGTGGCGGCCAGGTCACATAGTGGGCAAAATTGCGGAGAAAGGCGGCTTCGACCCTGTAGGGATTTACCGCGACAAAACCACGCCCCGCCGCCAATTGGAGATGTTGTCCCAGGCCGAGCACAAGGAGTATCCCTGACAGCCAGAGCACCTGACGGAACCAGGCAATCACCGGGGGCGCAACAGCGCCCACCAGCTTGACCGTGTTGAAGGAGCACTCCATTGGCGCGTTGTAGTCGTCCACCGGGTTATCCACCTCTTGCCTAAACCAATGCATTGTAAATATGTACGAATCGTTTCATTGAATCAGAATCTGGCCGTGAAGGTGAGCAGCACCTCCCGGGGCCGGCACCGCGAGCTCTGCGAGGGGCGGTAATACTCGTCGGTGAGGTTTTTCCCAGTAAGGTTGAGCCCCAAACGGCGCCCGTTCACTTTCCACTCGTAGCCTACCATCGCGTTAAAGAGCGTATACGTCTGGTGGGCAGATTCCGGAGTGTCAGGCAGCAGCGTCTGGTCGTAAACGAAGTTGAATCCGCCACCGATATAGAGCCCATCCAGCCCCGCTTGCCTGAAATTGTAGCGAGTCCAGAGATTGGCCATATGCGGTGCGCTCATCTGCAGGGGCGCGTCATGGAATCGCAACACGTTCTTGTAGTTCATCTGACCCGCGGCATCGAGCGTCGTCCAATCCTGGGCGAGTATTTGTGCATCATGGCCGCTGAACTCGGTGATGCGCGCGTCCATATAGCTGTACGACAAATAGAGCTGCCAGTTGTCGGTCAGAGTGGCGGTGGCACTCAATTCGACACCTCTGGAGCGCTGTTCGCCACTTTGGACATTGTTGATTATTATGTTCCCAAGGCTATCCGTTGTGGCCAGATCGTTGACGATATTCTCGTTTTCGATGTCGAAATAGGTGAGGGTGCCGGAGAGCCGACCGCCGAACAGATCCGCCTTGACTCCAATTTCGACACCCTTCCCTTCGGTTGGTTTGGCAGGAGATTTGGTTCCATCGACATTGAGCAGTATCTGGGATCCGGCGACAAAGGACTCGGCGTAGGAAGCGTACAGCGACAATCCAGGCGTTAGCTTATAGAGAATGCCGTATTGAGGCGTCACCTTGTCCGAAGTAATTTCGGGTTGAGACGGCCCCAAGGTGTCGATGTTGGTAATCTGGTTTTCCACGCTGGTCCATCGCCACCCTGAAAGCACGAGGAGTCGATCGTCGAAAAATCCCAGCGTCGCGCCGCCATAGACCGATTTGTCCACATATGTAGTTGACTCGTTAAAGCTGCTCTCGGTCAGCTCGGAAAGCGCAATGGTGGCCAAGCGGTTCCAGGTGGAAGGGTCCGTTAAATCCCAAAGCGGCAGCGGTGAGGCGATGGGATCGTTCCCGAGAGCCGGGTCGTTTGCGGCCTGACCGGCCCATCTATCAAAACGGCGGTCCGCATACTGCCCACCCAGGAGGATTCGCAGGCTCGTACTGCCGAAGGCGTATTTGCCGAATGCGTCGGTTTGGACGGTATCGTCATGGTTGGAATAGACCTGACGTCTGACACGGCGCCCCTGCAAAAAGGTCTGGTTATTGGACATGCCGAAGTTACCGGAGAAAAGCGCATCGATCTTGTATTCCAGATGCGAGTAGCCGGCACGCAGGTCCCAGTGGTCCCCAGCCTTGAGATCGATCCAGGCGCTGGGATTGCTGGTCTCGCTTTGGCGGTAGTCCGCTTGCGACATACTGTTCCAGCGGTCCCCAAGGCCCGGCACGTCCACGCCCGAGAGGTTCGGGTCGGAGGGGGTCGATACGATTCCCTCTTGGGTGTCGTATCCGGGTTTCTGCATCACCTGTGCATTTTCATTTTTACTGAACGTTTCATACTTGAGCGTCACACTCAAGCGATCGTTGGGCTGCCAGAGCACGGAGGGAGCAATATCCCAGGAATGCGCGTCATAGAGATCCCAATACTCCATGTCGTGGCCGTACGAAGCCGCGACCCGATAGAAAAGCTTTTGGGTCGCCGGACCGGTCACATCCGCATCTGCCCGGTACTCACCATACGAACCATACCGAGCATTGGCGGTGGCGGCGAACTTGGACTGCGGGCTCTTGGTGATGATATTGACGATACCGCCGGGGGCAACCTGACCATAAAGAAAGGAAGAGGGGCCCTTGACCACCTCGACGCGGGAAATATTGGTGAAGTCGAAGATCGAGGGCCCGTGGAAGCCGTCGCGCAAAATCTGGACATTGCCGGGGGTATTGCTGATTGCAAAACCTCGAATGGCGAGGTTGGCATTGCCTTCGTTGAAATCGTTGCTGCGGTACGTTACGCCGGGAGAATAGCGCGCGACATCGAAAATGTTCTCCGGTTTCTGATCTTCGATAAAAGATTGGGTGAAGGCTTGAATGGCAAAGGGAAGATCACGGATCGGGGTGTCGAAGCGAGATGCCGACACGGAATTGGAGGCACGGTAGCCGCGATCGAACTGGGTGGAGACTTCGAAGGGCGAAACCCTGACGTTCACCAATTCGGTGATGTCCAGGTCGGCGATGTCTTTTGGGTCGGCCGCGGTAGCGGCGGCAGTTGCCGCGGCCTTCGCTATCGGCTGAAAAAACATCGACAGAACCAACATGAAGGCGGTTAAAACGATCGCACACAAGCCACACTCAGACAGGCGTTCTTTCATAATCACCTCTCCCGAAGCTCTACGGATACAACGCCAACTGCTGATAAGAAAAGAAGAAATTCGTTTTACAATCCTGCTGGAAACAGGTCGCGCAAACACCCAAAGCCTCTGTCAGGCTCATTTTATCCTAGCCTATTCATGCCGGGATAGCAACATTTCATAAATATTCTCTGTGGTTGCCCTGTGAGTTCGAAACCGGTACTGAAAGTGGTATAAAAAAAGGGACAGGGGCAAGTTGATCCTTAACCCCAGAAAACCAAAAGAGGATTCCCCCCGTTTCTACCGGGGGGAGGCAATCAGAAGATATAGACGTCGGTCAGCTCGCCCGTCTCCAACGCCGAGCTAGGTGGGAGCACGATATAGCCGTCGGCCATGACGATGGAGCTGAGCATATGGGAACCCTGGCGAGAGAGGGGGCTGAAGGAGGGAACGGAGTTTGGTTCGTCGGTGAGGATCACCCGGATGTAATTGGTGCGGTTACCCCTGTTTTCAATGGTAGTCTCCGCCCTGGCCGATACCGACTTTTTCAGGTAGCTCACGCCCTGCAGCGCCGCCAGACTCGGGATCACGTAGTTTTGAAAACACATGAAGGCGGAGACGGGATTGCCGGGCAGACCAAAGAGCAGGGTTCGCCCCTTTTTGGCGACAAAGAGCGGTTTTCCCGGCTTTTGCATGATCTTCCAGAACAGCTGGCTAAAACCCACCTGTTCCGCCGCTTCTTTTACATGGTCGTGCCGCCCCACGGACACGCCGCCGGAACAGAGGATGATATCGCTCTGTATTGCCAGTGCCTTGCGCATGGCGGCGACGGTGGTCTCGAAATCGTCCGGCACGTGCAGACATTCCACCACCCGGCCACCCGCTTCACGGATGGCGCTGCGCAGCATGGGTGCGTTGGAATCCCGCACCTGGTACGGCTTGATCTCCCCGTCGCCGTGGTGCGCAAGCTCCGTGCCGGTGATAAAGAGCGCCACCGACGGGGCGTCATACACGTGCACGGTCTCCACCCCCACCGCCGAGAGCAGGGCGATCTGGCGGGCCTTGAGGATGGTGCCCTGTTCAAGTATCCTGGCGCCCTGCTCCAATTCCTCGCCGGCATGCCGCACGTCCTGCCCCTGGCTTTTGCACTTCGCCACCGTCACCTCGGCTCCGGCCTCTCCAGTATCCTCGACCCGGACCACCGTGTCGGCCCCCTGGGGCAGCATGGCGCCGGTACTGATACGGATGGCCTCTCCCGGCCCGACCAGCCGCTCATAGGGGACGCCAGCCTGGCTTTCGCCGGCAATGGCCAGGCGAACCGGTTGCTCGAGGGCTGCGTCCCGCACGTCCTGCCAGCGAACCGCAAAACCATCCATGGCCGAACTCGTGTAGCGGGGCGCCGGCTCCGGTGCGAGGATATCCGCCGCCAACCGGTGCGAAAATGCATCCTCCAGCGGCAGCTCGACGATCTTTGGCTCAGGCAAGTTGTCGTGGAGAATTTTCAGAGCTTCTTCAACGGAAATCATCGTTTCACCCCCCTATCGAGGCCATCGAATCTTCACTTGTTCCCGCGTTGCGGCGTGCAGCCTCATGACCATTTACCAATTTCGCGGCCACGCACCGCCGCAGCTCGTCGGCGATCTCCTCATCGGTCGCCGGCCCGCGCAGCAACGCCCGCATATCCAGAACCCCCTTATCATAGAGGCAGTTTTTCATCATACCACTGGGGGTAATCCGCAGCTTGTTGCAGCTGCCGCAAAATTTGCGTGACTCACCCTCGATCACCCCGAGCGTGCCGCGGCACCCCGGCACAGTGAACCGCCGGGCGGTCTCGACCACTTTTCCATTCGGGATTTCGGCAAGGCCGGGAAAGAGCTGTTCCAGGCGGCTCATAAGCGAGCGCTGCTGTATCCGGCGCTCGCCCTTGCCGCCGGAAAACGGCATAAACTCGATAAACCGCAGGGCCACCGGATACTCCCTGATGAGTCCAGCGAGCTCAACAAGTTCACTATCCGAAGTATCCTCCTGCACCACCGCGTTCACCTTCAAGGGGATGCCCAGACGCAGGGTCTCGTGAAAAACGGCGAGCACCTTCTCGAGATGGTCTCTTCTGGTGATATCTTCAAATCGAGCCCTGTCCAGTGTGTCGAGGCTGAGGTTGATCCCCTCGATGCCCAGCTCCTTCAATCCGCTGAGATAGGGGAAGACCGCCACACCGTTGGTGGTGATATGAAGACGGAGCTTTGGATGAAGCTCCCGCAGCCGCTGCAGGAAGACCAGGCATCCGCGCCGCACGAACGGTTCGCCGCCGGTTATGCGGATCTTCTCCACCCCCAGTCCGACGAAAATGGTGCACATCCTTTCCAGTTCCTCATAGCTGAGGATCTTATCGTGGGCCAGAAAGTCCACACCATTTTCGGGCATGCAGTAGCGGCAGCGCAGATTACAGCGATCGGTGATGGAGAGACGCAGGTAGGTGACCTGGCGCCCATAGTTGTCTATTAAACGGGGGGAAGACTCGAAAGAACCATGACGGTCCGGTTTTGCGGGCATGCAAGACTCCTTTTCAAATTTCGGAAGGCAACGCCGTTTCCAGCCCTACCCTATCGGCCGCAGGCCGTGATCCGAAACGGATCGTAGGCCTTTTGGCTCGGAGTTATGTGAACGGCTATAAACAATACACATTCGAGACGACAACGTTTTGTCAGACTCCGGAATCTACCCGAAAATGCGAGTCGGCGCAAGGTTTGTCGATAGCCGCTTGTACCGCGAAAATCGCTGAAAGGAACAAAAAAAAGAGGAAGACCCTCCTTGTCAGAAGCTGACAAAATGTGTTGTCCTTCAGGTGGATTTTTGGATACAACATAGACAAACAACTGTTTCTTGACAACACCGAGTCACTTCAATATCCGGAGGTTACGACAATGATCAAGTATGGATTTCTCGGCATCGGGATAATGGGACAGGCGATGGCGGCCAACCTGCTCCAGGCGGGTTTCGAGGTCACCGTCTGGAACCGGACGCTGGAAAAATGCACTCCGCTGGTGGATATGGGCGCCCAGCAGCGGAACACCCCAGCCGAAGTGGTGGCCGATTGCGACCTCACCTTCGCCATGGTCGCCGACCCCGCCGCTTCCGAGGCTATCTTTTTTGGCGAGGGAGGGGTGCTTGAGGCGATTGCTCCCGGAAAGTCCTATATCGATGTTTCCACCGTCGATCCCGACACCCCGACGCGCATCGGCCGCGCCGTCGAGGAGAAAGGCGGACGCTTTCTCGAAGCGCCGGTATTCGGCACCAGGAAACCGGCCGAAGAGGGAACCCTGGTTTTCCTCTGCGCGGGTGACGAATCGCTCTATCGCGACGCCGCGCCGGCACTGGAAGCTATGGGGAAAAAATCCTTTTTTTTCTCTCAGATCGGCCAGGGCGCCCAGATGAAATTGATCGTCAACATGATCATGGGTTCCATGATGACCGCCTTTTGCGAAGGGCTGGCGCTTGGCGACAAGGTCGGCCTGCAGATGGCGGAAATACTCCAGGTTCTCAGCCACAGCACTATCGACAACCCGATGTTTCGGCTCAAGGGCGCATCGATCTCGGAGAACAGGTTCCAGACCTCCTTTCCGCTCAAACACATGCAAAAGGATCTGCGCCTCGCTCAACAGATGGCCGATACCGCCGGCCAGTCGCTCTTGGCGGCCGCCATCGCCAACAACGCCTTCCTTAAAGCCCGCGCCCAGGGTTTCGGCGACGAGGATTTCGCCGCGGTGATGAAAATCATCCGGGACTGACCGGGAAGCGCCCAAGCTATGATACGGGGTATGTGGCAAATCCTCTTTATTACCGCTCTCGGTCTGTTTTCCATATGTGCCGGCATCCGACCGGCAATGGCGTTTGAACTGGAACATCCCGAATGCATCGCCCCGGCCAAACCGGGAGGCGGACACGACATCATGTGCCGGTTGCTTGCCGCCTCGCTGGCCGACACCTTGCTCATCCATATGTCCATTCGCTATCTCCCCGGTGGGATTGGGGCGCTGGCCTACAACCAGGTGGTGAGCGTCAAAAATAAGGACCCAGAGATAGTGGTCGCAGCCAGTACCGGTACCGCCCTCAATTTGGCGCTCGGCAAATTCGGCAAGTATACCGAGGCCGATGTTCGCTGGCTGGGAGCGGTGGGCACGGATTACGGGGTGGTCGCCGTGCGGGGGGACGCCCCCTGGAAAAATCTGGCCGAGCTGATAGCAGCGCTGCGCCGCAATCCGCGGGGGCCGCTGATCGGCGCCGCCGGCTCCATCGGCAGCCAGGACTGGATGAAACTGGCTCTAACGCTCGATCAGGCCGGCATCAACCCTAAAAAAATCAGGTACATCTCCTACGAAGGGGGCGGCGAGGCCTCCCATGCTTTGATGCAGGGACAAATACAGGTTTTCCCCGGAGATTTTACCGAAGTCGTCCGCTATCTCGACAGTGGCCGAATCCGGGTGCTGGCGGTTTTTGCCGGCAAGCGGCTACCGGGAAAATACGCCTCTCTGCCCACCGCGAAGGAACAGGGCTACGATGTCGAGTGGCAGGTATGGCGCGGGTATTATCTACCGCCGCAAATAACCAACGAAGAATATCGCTGGTGGGTAAACGCCCTGTGGCGACTCGAGAAAACGGCCGCCTTCACCAGAGAGAGGCAAAAGCTGCATCTCTTTCCGATGCTGCTGGTGGGCGACGAGTTTGACAGCTATGTGAAACAGAGCGTCAAACGACTGCATAAAACCGCAACCAAATTCGGATTGACCCCTTGACCGAGCGCCATTTCCTCCTCATCCTGCTGGTGGGCGGCATCGTCTACGCCTGGTTCGGCTCCCGCATCGCGGCGCCTTTCGCCTACGACCCCCTGGGGCCCCGGGCCCTGCCGGTGTTTCTTGGATGCCTGTTGGCGCTGCTGAGCGGTATCTCGTTTTTTTCCGCCTCCGGAACCGTCTTGCATCTGCGGGGAAGAGTCGGAAGATTCGCCCTGCTCATCCTCTTCTATTTGGCGGCCTTCCGGCTTCTCGGCTTTATGCTTGCCACCACCATCGCCGTGTATGGCATCGCCCGCCTTAGAGGCTGTAGCTGGATGCAGGGGCTGCTGACCGGGCTTATCGTCTCCATCTGCTTTTACGGCATTTTCCACTTCCTGCTGCAGGTCCCCCTCCCCCTCGGCCTGATCTACAAGGTGCTCGGATAAATGCAAACCCTGCACTTGTTCACCCACGGCCTGCTCACCGCGCTGGCCCCGATCAACCTGTTGATGCTGGTTGCCGGCATCACCATGGGCATGGTGGTGGGAGCCATCCCGGGAATCAGCGCCGCCAACGGCATCGCCCTGCTGCTGCCCCTCACTCAGATCTTCGGTTTCGCTCCGGAGACCGTGCTCATCCTCTTTGCCGGGGTCTACTACGGCTCCAAATACGGCGGCCGGGTGCCGGCTATCCTGCAGGACGTCCCCGGCGACGTCAGTTCCCTGGGCACCTGGTTCGAAGGCTACCCCCTGGCCCGCGCGGGAGCCGCCGGCCGGGCCCTGATCCTGACCGCGGTGAGTTCCTTTATCGGCGGGAGCGTGGCGGTTGTGGCGCTGGTCTTCCTGGGTGGTCTTTTCGTTACGATCGGCAATTTTTTCGGCCCGCCCGAGTATGCGGTAATGATCCTTTTCGTTTTTGTCCTGGTGCTTACCCTGTCGGCGACGCCGCTGGTAAAATCACTGATTTCCCTGTGCCTCGGCCTGATGTTTTCGGTGGTCGGGCTGGATTGGGGCACCGGCGCTTTTCGCTTTACCGCCAATATCCCCGATCTGTTCGACGGGATCGACTTCCTCATCGTGGTGATCGGTATTTTCGCCATGAGTGAGACGTTTCTGATGATGGTAAAGGAGGGACCGGACAGAAAACCGCTGGCGGTCACCGATCGATGGCACAACCCGTTGCCCGAATGCCTGCGGCTCAAGTGGACGCTGGTGCGCTCGTCGCTGATCGGCACCGTTATCGGCATCCTGCCGGGCACCGGCACCGTAGTGGCCAACCTTGCGGCCTACAGGCTGGAGAGGAAAATAGCGAAAGACTCTCAGCGCTTCGGCAGCGGCGACCCGCGCGGACTTATCGCTCCCGAGGCGGCAAACAGCGCCTGCGCCTTCGCCGCCTTCGTTCCGCTCATGGCCCTGGGTATTCCCGGCAGCGCCACAACCGCCGTACTGCACGGCGCCCTGCTGCTGATGAACATCGATCCGGGCCCGGCGCTGTGCCGGAATCAACCGCAGATCATCTGGGCGATGATCGCCTCGATGGGGCTCGGCAATGTGCTGTTGCTCGTTTTCAACGTGCCGCTGGTCCGCTATTTTCCACGAATCCTCGCCATTCCCGGCTGGGTGCTCATGCCGGTGATCGTGGTGGTTTCTTTCGTCAGCGTCTACACCGTCCACCAGAGCATGGTTTCCCTGCTGCTGATGGTCGTGATCAGTTTCTTCGCTTATGGCCTGCGCACCTTTCGTTATCCGCTGGCGCCACTGATTCTGGGGTACGTCCTGGGCAAACCGGTGGAAGACAACTTTCGGCTGGCGCTTGCCGTCAGCAGCGGCGACCTCGGCATTTTCGCGCGAAGCGGACCGGCAATGGCGCTCTGGGCCTGCATCGCCGCGAGCATCCTGATCGCAATCTCTATCCGGATAAAGAGGTGAGGACCGCGCGTGTCACACCACCGCTTGCCGGCGTATTCGATCTTCGGGGTATCGGCTCATCCCTTGTTTACCGACACATACTTGCGTTCCGGCCTGCCCTTGGTGCCGTAATCGAGATGAATGGTCAGCGCTCCGGTTGAAGTGAGGTATTCCAGATATTTGCGTGCAGTTGTCCTGCTCACCCCAACCCGCTTTCCCACCTCGACGGCACTCATGGGGGGCGCTTCGGCGGCGTGAAAAACCTCCATGATGCTCGCCAGGGTCACGGTATCTATTCCCTTGGGAACCTCCTCGCCACTTAAGGCAACCGCCGGTCTGTGCATGCGAAACAAGCGGTCCGCATCGTCCTGGCTGAGTGCGGCGATTTCGGCGAGCCCCTCCCGGTATTTGCGGTAGTTGTTGAGCGATTCCTGGAAACGCTCGAAGAAGACCGGCTTGATCATGTAATCGAAAGCCCCGCCCTGGAGGGCGCTGTGCAGCATGGTCACCTCTCTTGCGGCGGTAATCAGGATGACGTCCGTGGTCCGGTTGTCCGCCCGCAGTTCTTTGAGAAAGGCGATGCCGCTCGACTCCGGAAAGTAGATATCGAGCAGCACCAGGTCCGGCTCGAGGGTGTCGAGCAGCAGTCGCGCGTCTTCGATGGAGTTGGCAATGCCGGTGACCTCGAATCCACCGACCTTTTCGACGAAGGCCTGGTGGGTCCGGGAAATTTTCGCATTGTCCTCGACGATGAGCACTTCGATGGTTTTCATGGGCCGTACCTTGCTTTGGGAATGATGATCTCGAAACGGGTCCCGCCTTCCTCGCCCCGTTCGACGACAATGGCGCCTCCCAGGGTGTCCACCGACTTTTGGGCCAGGTAGAGACCGTAGCCGCGCTGATCTCCGCCCTTGGTGGAAACCCCTCTTACGAACATCCGGTCGATAACCTCTTCCGCGATGCCATTGCCTGAATCCTCTATCTCGAAAATGAGGTCGTTGCCGTAATCGGACATAAACAGGCTCACCCTGGGTGGTCCGTCTCCGACCATCGCCGCTTCGATGCCGTTGTCGATAATATTGCCCAGCGCCGTGGTCAGGGTATGCCTATCCAGACTGTCGGGTAGATCGATCATCCTGCTTTCGGGATCGATCACGAAATCGACCTGATGTTCACCGGCAAACAGGTACTTGCCGATGATCATCGACGAGAGGATCCTGTCCGGCAGATTTTCAGTGAGAAAGCGGATGAGCTTGCGGTGACCGCGGGTTTCGTCGGCGATGAATTTGAGCACGTCGCCATAGGCGCCGATCTGCAGCAGGCCGACGATGGTATGCAGACTGTTGGAGTATTCGTGGGTCTGGGCCCGCAACATCTCGGAGAAGGCCTGCACCTGGGAGAGTTCGCGGGCGATCATGTCGATATCTTGCTTTTTCCTGAAGGTGACCACCAGCCCGTGCCGCTCGCCCACCGGTTCGACGTTGACGATGATGGGGACGCCGGCGAGGATGAATTCCTTATCGGAAACGGGCTCGCCGGTGGCCAGGATGTGGGCGGTGTCCAGGGCCGGAAAAAAGGTGTTGAGATGCTGGCTCTCCAGCTCCCGCCTGTCTCTGAGGTTCAAGGTCTTGAGAGCCGCCTCGTTGACCAGCGTGATGATTGCCTCGGCATCGGTGGAGATGATGCCCTCCCGGATCGATTCGATGAGAGCGGTCCGCTCCTTGAACATATAGGCGATCTCGGTCGGCTCGAGCCCGAAGATGCTCCATTTCACCCCCTTGGCAATGAAAATCGCCGCCACCAGTCCGAGGGTGATGAACACAAAGGTGAAAAAGACGATTCTCTCCAGATAACTATCCGAGGTTTCCCGGATCGGGTCGAGGGGATACCCGACGGAGACCATGCCGATGATATTGTGACGGGGGTCGACGATCGGCACCGTGCCGAGAATGAAGGGGTGGCCGTGGCCGGTGGTCCTGTGTGAATAGGCGCTGCCGTACTTCAAGGCCCTGCCGGCAATGGGATCGTCGATCCGTCTGCCTATCATGCCGACATCGGGATGGAGGAGAATTTTTCCCTCCCTGTCGGTGATGACGATGTATTCGACATCGGTCTGGCGACGCAGGTGGTCGGCCAGGGTGCTGATGGCCTTCAGGCCGTGGGAGGAGGTGATGAAGTTCTGAATTTCTGGCAGCACCGCAAGTTGCCGGCCTGCCTGGATGGCGCGTCTCTGGGTTTGCTTATCGACGATCTCAAAGGTCATCTGCGAATAGATGCCACCAATGGATACCAGCAGGACTACCACCAGCAGCATGACAATGACGGTCACCGAGTCCAGCAACCGTTTCGGCCGCAGCTGATCGTAGAGATTGAGGACGAGTGCTTTCACCATAGAGCAATATAGAGAGAAATACCTCGTTTGGCGAATGGATTATTGGTTCCGGCGCGTGGTGCCCCCTTCCGCTTCTCTTACAAATCTGGTCGCCCCTCCTCTTTTTCGACAGGTTTGGCAGTTGGCGCTCCCGGAGGATGACTGCGACGACACAAGTTGCACAAGTGTCGAAAAAAAACAAAAACACCACAAAAAGATTAATATTGACCGAGAGTTACGCAAAACCGATACTCAAAGTATAGCAATCAACCACCTGCGTTGCGTTCCGGCAAGGCAGGGGCTCACAACAGACCCACCACCGGATCGCGCCACGTCACAAAATTCATCCACGAGGGAGGGCGGTATGAAATTGAGAAAACTGGCCGTAGCGTTGCTCTGCGCGTCTCTTCTGGGAGTTCCGGTTCTCGCCGGGGCCATCGACAAACCCGAATGCATCGCCCCGGCCAAGCCGGGCGGCGGCTTTGATCTGACCTGCCGCATAGCGCAAACGGGGCTGAAGAACCAAATGCCGAAGTTGATCCAGGTCACCTTCATGCCCGGAGGCATCGGCGCGGTGGCCATCAACCTGTTCAACACCACCCGCACCGACGATCCCAATGCCATTGTCGCCTTCTCATCGGGCTCCCTCTTGAACATCGCCACCGGCAAATATGGCAAATGGACCGAGAATGATGTCCGCTTTCTGGCCACCGCCGGAGCCGACTTCGGGGCGGTCGTCGTGCGCAGCGACAGCCGTTTCAAGACCCTGGAAGACCTGATGAACGCCTTCAGGAAGGGGGAGAACCGCGTCGTCGTGGGCGCGGGGGGCTCCGTAGGCTCCCAGGACTGGATGAAAGCGGCGCTGCTCATCAAATCGATCGACAAGGATCCCAAAAAGATGCGCTATGTGGCCTATGACGGCGGCGGCGACGCCATCGCCGGCCTGCTGGGCGGCAGCATCGAGGTCTATTTCGGCGACGTCGGTGAGATGATGTCCCGTCTCGATTCCGGCACCATGCGTATCCTGGCGGTGATGTCTCCCGAGCGACTGCCGGAACCGTTCGCCAAGTATCCGACCACCAAGGAACTTGGCTACGATGCCGAGTGGACCATCATGCGCGGCTACTATATGGGCAAAAACGTCTCCGAGGAGGCATACGACGCCTGGGTCAAGGTGTTCAAGGATGCCTACAAGACCGAGGAGTTCGCCAAAATCCAAAAAGAGAAGGGGCTCCTGCCGCTCGATCTTGCCGGCAACGAGCTCGACGCCAGCGTCAAAAAACGTATCGCCCGTCTGCGGGAGATCGCCAAGGAAGCCGGTTTGATCAAATAAGGTACGGCAATTCGCACTCCGGTCCCGGTCCGGACAAACCGGACCGGGTAATTCGGGAGAAAAACCATGGCGGATAGAATATTCGGCGTCATCGCCACGCTCATCGTGCTCGGATACGGGTTCATCGCCTTTACCGGTATCAAGGCGCCTTTTCAGTACGATCCGTTAGGGCCGGAAACCTGGCCGCGGATTTTGGCGATAGCCGCCGGGCTGTGCTGCCTCTACATCCTCATCCGCCCGGAGGCGCGGCGCTTCCGGGTTCTTGGCGGGACCATGGCGCGCATCCTGCTCGTAGTGGTGATGCTGGCCGTATATGCCTATCTCTTCGAGCCCCTCGGATTCATCGTTTCCACGGCGCTTTTCTGCTGGGCGCTCTCGAGGCTCCTCGGCACAACCCATGTCGAGGCGGCTCTGTTTGGCGTGGCGACCGGGGTTTTCGGCTACCTGCTGTGCGTGGAGCTGCTCGAACTCAACCTGCCCGCCGGGATGCTTGTCAAATTGCTGCGGGGGATGCTATGAACGAGGTGCTTTCGGGTCTGTATCAGGGCTTCGGGGTGGCGCTGACCCCGATGAACCTGTTCTATGTCATCATCGGCTGCTTTTCGGGCACGTTGATCGGCGCTCTACCGGGGATCGGCCCCATCAACGGCGTCGCCATTCTCCTGCCCATCGCCTATGGGATCGGCCTGCCACCGGAATCGGCGCTCATCCTGCTCGCCGGGATCTACTACGGGGCGGAATACGGCGGCCGGGTTTCCTCCATCCTGCTCAACGTGCCCGGCGATGCCGGAGCGGTCTTCACCACCCTCGACGGCAACCCCATGGCCAAGAAAGGGGAGGCGGGCAGAGCCCTGTCGCTCTCGGCCATCGCCTCCTTTATCGGGGGTACGGTGGCGGTTGTCCTGATGACGTTTTTCGGGCCGCTCCTGGCCTCGGTGGCGGTCACCTTCAGTCCGTCGGATTATGTGGCGCTGATGGTCTTCGCCTTTACCTGTCTCTCCTCGCTGGTCGGCAAAAATCCGGTAAAAACCCTGCTAGGGGCCGTCATCGGCCTGATGATCGCCTCCATCGGTATCGATGCCAACACCGGGGTGCCCCGCTTTACCTTCGGCATTCCCGATATTCTCGCCGGTATCGATTTTCTGGTTATCGTCATCGGCCTGTTCGGCATGGGCGAGTTGATCACCCTGGTGGAACAGCAGGTCACCGGCAAACTGGCGGTCCTGCCGGTGGGCAAGACCTTTGTGTCGCTCAAAGACCTGGCGGCGGTCAAATGGACCATTCTGCGCTGCTCCCTGATGGGCTTTTTCATCGGCGTGCTCCCCGGCACCGGGGCCTCGGTTGCCTCGGCAGTCGCCTACGGCACCGAAAAGCGACTGGCCGGCAAGAGCGGCGCGAACTTCGGCAAGGGCGATGTCCGAGGGCTGGCGGCGCCGGAATCGGCCAACAATGCTTCCGCCGGCGGCGCCATGGTGCCGATGCTCACGCTCGGCATTCCCGGTTCCGGCACCACCGCCATTCTGCTCGGCGCCCTGCTGCTCTTCAATGTCACCCCCGGGCCGATGATGTTCCAGCAACGGCCGGAAATCGCCTGGGGGCTGATCGCCTCCATGTATATCGGCAATCTGGCCCTGCTGGTGATCAACCTGCCGCTGGTCGGGTTCTTTGCCCGGCTCTTGACCATTCCCCAGAAATATCTGACCCCGCTCATCGCGGTTCTGGCCTTCATCGGGGTCTATTCGGTTGCCGGCAATCCCTTCGATCTCTACATGATTATCGGTCTCGGGGTCTTCGGCTGGCTGTTGCGCAAATTGGGATTTTCCCTGGCGCCGGTCATCCTCGGGGTGGTGCTGGGCAACCTGTTCGAGGATAACCTGCGGCGGGCGCTGTCGATCTCCGGCGGCGACTGGTGGATCCTGGTGAAGTCGGGCAGCAGCATCGTCCTCTATATCATGGCACTGCTGATCGTGGTGCTGCCGCCCCTGCTCAGCCGCATCGCCAGGGCCAGGGCGGCCGCCAAGGCAGCGGCGACCGACGATGCGATCGGCGAGTTGCGCGGCTGAACCACAAGCCGTACCCCATCGGCCTATGCGGGACCTTTACTCGGGAGCGACCTGGGCTATTTCCTCCCGCAAGCGCCCGACCCCCGCCACCGCGGCGGGCAGAAGCTCCCGCAGCCTCTCGGGTTGCAGCGCCTCGCCCGCATCCTCCATCTCCTGGAAAATCGCGTACAGCTCCTCCGCGCCGACATTGGCCACCGCCCCTTTCATCTTATGGGCCTGTCGACCTGCTTCCAGGCTCTGTCCCTGCCGGACCATCGTTTCCATTATGCCAAGCTGCTCCGGCAGTTCCCTATCCAGTTCGGCCAGAATCAACCCGGCGGTTTCGGCATCGCCCAACAGCCGGTCGATCAACGACTGGAAATCAAAGACCGCGCCGCGCGTCCCACTGTTTTCCGCCACAACGGATTGATCGCCGGAAACAGCACTCTCGCCGGTCGTCCCGGAGAGCACCTCGGCGAGTTCCTTTCTGAGCGCCTCCGGGTCCAGCGGTTTGCTGATATATCCGTCCATTCCCGCCGTGAGACATTTGTCCCGATCGCCCTCCATGGCATGGGCCGTAAGCGCAATGACCGGAACCTCGGAATCGCGCACGCCGCGAAGGCCTTTACGCAGCATTCTGGTGGTTTCGATGCCGTCCAGCTCCGGCATGGAAAGATCCATGAGCACCGCATCGTAGTCTTTTCCCGAGAGGGCCTGCAGGGCGCTCTTGCCGTTCTCCACCGTATCCACCAGAGATATGCCGATCTGTTTGAGTATGCCGATGGTCACCTGCTGGTTGATCGGATTGTCTTCGGCAAGCAGAATACGCAGCCCGCTGCCATTTGCCATCCTCGCCGGCCGTCGCGCCGCGGTTGGCGGACGGGTGACAGCCGGCTCGCTTCTCCCGAGCAATATATCGACACAGCTCTCGAGGTCCGCATGCCGGATGGGTCGGATCAGGCGGCCGGCAATACCCGCCATCTCGGGGACCAGGAGCACTCCAGCGGAGCCGTCGATCAAAAACAGGTGCAGCGAGAAGGTGTTACCGCGTCTGCGCCAGTGGGCAAGATGACGCAGGGAGTTGCTATCAAAAAGGGCGGTCTCCATGAATATCGCAGCCACATCCTCCCCTGTCCTGCCGGTAAGCACATTCATCGCGGTCCGCAACTCCTCGGTTTCTTGAATCACGGCGCCCCGGCTGGCCAGCTGCTCCTTAATCATCCGCCTGTTGCCGCTGTCGCGTTCGGCAATCAGAATAGTCCGCCCCGCCAGCTCCTTTGCAAATACGCTCCTCTCCGGCAGACCGGCCACCGACTGCATCCTGGCGGTAAACCAGAATTCGCTCCCCTCACCCGGAGCGCTCGTCACACCGATCTCGCCTCCCAGCATCTCGACCAGCTGCTTGGATATCGCCAACCCCAGGCCGGTGCCGCCAAAGCGGCGGGTATCCGAACCATCGACCTGGAAAAAGCTCTGGAACAGCTGGGTCTGTTTCTCCGCATCGATGCCGATACCGGTATCTTTTACAGTGAATCGCAGCATTACCTCACCGGCGGCGGCATGCGCCTGCTCCACCCGCACCACAACCTCCCCCTGATCGGTGAACTTGATGGCATTGCCGGCCAGGTTGAGAAGAATCTGCTGCAGTCGTCCCCGGTCACCGATCAGGCTGACAGGCGCGCGAGGGTCGGCGGAGCAGACAAAACTCAAATTCTTCTCCCGAGCCCGTATTTTCAGGATATCGATGCAATCGTCGAGCATGGAGTGCAGATCGAACCGGTGCAACCTCAACTGCAGCTTGCCCGCTTCGATCTTCGAATAGTCGAGGATATCGTTGATCACATGCAGGAGCGACTCGCCGCTGGTGCGAATGGTTTCAACGAATTCGCGTTGGATCTCGTCGAGCTGCGTCTCCATCAGCAGGGTGGTCATGCCGATCACGCCGTTCATCGGGGTGCGGATTTCATGGCTCATGTTGGCAAGAAATCGACTTTTCGTCTGACTGGCGATTTCCGCCTGCTCCCTGGCTTTGACCAGATCGGTAATATCGGAGAGGATCCCCACCAACCCCACGACCTTGCCGTCCCGGCCGGCGATGGTCGCCTTGTTGAACGCCATATCGTAAAAATTTCCGTCTCCCCCCATAACCGCACAGACATAGGACTGGGTTCCGGGCGAAGCAAAGAGTTCCTGGTCCATGGAAGTATACTGGTCTGCGAGATCACGGGGGGCAAAGTCGTACACCGTCCTGCCGATGATAGTTTCGCGTTTTCTGCCGACAAACTCGGCGAAAGCCGCATTGCAGCCGGTATATTTCCCCTCGGTGTCTTTGTAAAACAGTGGGTTTGGGATGGTCTCCATGATGATCCTGAGCAGGTCCCACTGCCGGCGCTGTTTTTCTTCCGCTTCTTCCGCGAGGTTCTTGGCTCCCCGCAGCTCCTGGGTTCTCTCCTTCACCATTTCCTTGAGGTGATGCCGGTGCCGTTCGATCTCCTCGCGATTATGCAGCAACTGGCGCGACATTTCGTTGAAGGTGACGCCCATGTCGCTGATTTCGTCATAGCCCGACAGCGAGACGGTCTCGCCCAATGCTCCTTCGGTAACCCGGCGCATTGCGTGTCTGAGCTGAGTCAAGGGGCTGATAATGGCGCGGGCGAGAAATACATTGAGCAGCAGCGTGGTGATCACCAATCCGAAGAGAAACAACCCGCCGGAAAATACCAACATCCGGGCGCTCTCATGCAGAATGGGATCGAGGTCGTAGTATATGGCGATGAAGCCGAGCCGCTTCCCCTGATGCTCGATGGCGTTGAGATAGCCGCCCAGCCGTCGGCCGCGCGACTCGAATCTGGCAAAGGTCACCGAGCCGTCGAAGGGCGCGAGCGGCAAAAACGCCTGGGGCAACGACTGGCCGCCACCGGAGCAGGAGAGCAGAACCCCATTCGGCCTGTAGAGGCAGACAGTGCTGATTCCCCTGGCACTGCGCTCCATCTCCCGCATCGATGCCAGAACCGCCTTCTCCCCTCCGGCCGCCAACTCCCCAGCCAACTCTGTCTTTTTCCCCTTGCAGATCGCCGCCAACAGGATATGCACCCGTTCGATCTGCAACTCGGTACGTTGCGTTTCAAGGGGATAAATAAATGCCATGAAAATCGTAGCGATGACCAGCATGGCAAGCAAGAGGGCAAGGTTGATTTTGATTGTCAGACGATTTTTTTTCATGGGGGGAATCGCTCTTGCGGGATAGATCGTGCCGGGTCTTCTCGGTCGGCTGCCGGCGATAAATGTTCACCAGCATCCCATCTCGGCACGATCAGACCGTCGTGCAGAACAAGGTTATGGCCCAACGATCCGCTCGGAGTCTACGCTTATCTGCACCAAACTGGAGCACTGATGAAGGGTTACAAATCATAGGGTTAGGCAACATATGGTCATCTCGGTGAGCGGTCACCCTGCCCGATTGCGACCATAATTCGGATTGTATCCATAACAGACTAAAAAGTGAATGCAAATCGGTTCCAGCGCTGGCAGGCGCGGCAGCGAAGAGAATTTACTCAAGGCATTTCCCGGCGCGGATATCGAGAATCCATGCGATAGGAGCAAAACGGAGGGTGTTTTCGCTTTGGAAGTCGGTCCCCCTTGGATTTTTTCCTGTTAGCGATTACTTTAGGTGTCCTTGGAACACAATTTTCCCGTAATCGCTTACAGTTCATTGGTTGCAGCATCGCCGGTGGCTGGTACAATTTCACTTCATATCAAGGCCATATTATGAATATTATCATCTCCGGTTCCCTCGCGTACGATCGGATCATGGATTTTCCCGAATATTTCTCCGACCATATCCTGCCGGACAAAATCCATGTGCTCAACGTCTGCTTTCAGGTCAACGGGGTCACCGAAAACTTCGGCGGCACGGCGGGCAACATCGCCTACGCCCTGCGGTTGATGGGCCAGGCGCCCGCCATCTCCGCCACCATCGGCCACGACTACCGCCGCTATTTCCGCTGGTTCGAGCACAACGGCATCTCAACCGAGGGCATCAGGGTGATCGAGGAAGAATTCACCGCCGGTGCCTATATCACCACCGACAAGGCCGACAACCAGATCACCGGATTCAACCCGGGCGCGATGAAATGCAGCTCCGAACTCGACTTTGCCGCCATCGACCCCGAAAACACCCTGCTTATTGTCTCACCGGGCAACCTCGACGACATGATCACCTACCCCCGCCTGTGCAAACAAAAAGGCGTGAGGTACATCTTCGATCCCGGCCAGGCCCTGCCCGTACTCCAGGCGGATGATCTCATCGAAGCGGTTACCGGCTGCTCGCTGCTCATGGTCAACGATTACGAGTTCGATCTGCTGCGCAAGAAAACCGGTCTATCGGCAGAGGAACTGAGGGGGCTGGCGGAGGCTACCATCGTCACCCTCGGCGAGCACGGCTCGCAGCTCTTTGGTGCCGGTGGGGAAATCAAAATAGCGGCGGCTCCGGCGAAACAGGTGGTGGACCCGACCGGGTGCGGCGACGCCTATCGCGGCGCTCTCCTGAGCGGTCTGGCACAGGGGAAGGATCTGCTGGAATGTGCCCGGATGGGCAGCGTCTGCGCCTCGTTTGCAGTGGAGTGCTACGGGACCCAGGTCTACAGCTTCTCTCCGGAAGCATTCGAAAAAAGGCTGCAGAGCTGGGAATAACCAGCTGACGGTTGCGATGGAGCACCAATACGGCGGCCCGGTACAGGTGCCGGGCCGCCGTTTATTCTCGCGTCCCGCTCACGCCTCGCGGGGATAAGGCCAGGCGAGGATGCCCCCTTCCATGACCTTGACGTTGGTATACCCCGCCGCTTCGAGGATGAGCGCCGCCTCGTACCCCCGGAGCGCGACCTTGCAATAGCAGACGATCTCCGCCGATTTGTCCTCGGGCAACTCGCCGAGCCGTTCGCGCAGCACCCCCAGGGGAAGGTAGCGTTCGCCGATGCCCAGGCGCATGACCTCGAATTCATCGGGCCCCCTGGCATCGAGGAGAAATGGCGGATTGCCCGCTTGCACCCGAGCCCACACCTCTTCGGCGCTGACACCCTTGAGCCTGCCGGCGAGCTTGTTCTGCATCACATGCGCCGCGGTGATGAAATGATCGATGGCCAGTGAGAACGGCGGCGCGTAAGGAAGGTCGGCCGAGCAGAGATCGTCCACGGTCAAGCCGCCGCGGACCGCCATGGCCGCCGTGGCCAGCTGGCGGCTGACGTCGCCTCCGCCCACGCTCTGGTAGCCGATGATCCTCTTCGACCCCTTCTCCACCACCATCTTGCTGACGAGCGGCTTGGTGCCCATAAAGCCGGGTTTGTCCGGACCGGCGATGACCACGGTTTCGATAGTATCCATACCCAGGCGGCGCGCCTGGTGCTCGCTCACCCCGGTGGCGCCGGCCGCGAAGTCGAACACCTTGCAGATGGCGGTTTGAATGGTGCCGGCAAAGGTGGCGGTGTCGCCAAGCACCGCGTTTTCTCCTGCCACCCGCCCCTGCAGGTTGGCGAGATCCCCCATCGGCGCCAGAACCTTGCGGCCGCTGACCATGTTGGTGCACTCCACGCAATCGCCGGCCGCATAGATATCCGGGTCCGAGGTGCGCATGGCCGCATCGACCGCGATACCACCCAATTCGCCAACTGCCAGCCCGGCTGCCTCGGCCAGATCGGCATTGGGTCGAACCCCTGCGGCGGCGATCGCCAGGGTCGCGGGCAACACCTCGCCGCTTGCCAGCCGCACCCCGGTCAGTCGGCCGTTTTCGCCGAGAAACGCTGCCAGCTTCTCACCGGTTCGGACCACCACGCCCTTACTCTTCATGTGGTTGGCCGTGAGCATCGCCAGTTGCCGATCGAGAAAGGTGAGGATCTGATCCTGCAACTCCACCATGGTCACGGCAATCCCCCGGCTGACCAGCGCCTCACAGGCCTCGACTCCGATCAGACCGCCGCCGACCACCACCGCCTGCCGAACCTCGCCCCCGGCACATTGCTGGTGAAGAAAATCGGTATCCGCCATCGTCAGCAAGGTGCTCACCCCGGCGAGGTCACGACCGGGGATGGGCAATGGCGCCGGTTTGGCGCCGGGACAGAGAATGAGCTTGTCGTAATCCAGCGCGAATTCCCCGCCGCCTTCGACTGGTCGGCAGATCACCCGCTTATTTTCTTTATCGATAGCCGTGCACAAGGTGCCGGTCATCGCTTTGATTCTTTTCGTTTTTTGGAAAAACTGCGGATCACGGACGACGCCCGTCGGAGTGACCAAAAGCATTTTGCGCTCGCTGAACGTGCCCCCGATATAATACGGATAGCCGCAACTTGCCATGGACAGGTCCGGATCCTTTTGAATGATGGTGATTTCGGCTTTCTGATCAAGACGCCTGGCCCTGGCTGCGGCCTTGGCGCCGGCTGCGGAACCGCCTACGACGATAATTTTCCGGGTGCTCACTGCAAGTCCTCCCTGATGAAGATGATGCCGACGCCGTCGGCGCGGGTGATGATGCCACAAAGTGATATGTTCATATGCACATTATAACCATATATATCCTACTCCTTGCCACGAATGTCAATCAAAAAAGAGCACAACACACCGCTGCGCGCGCCACCAGCATCATCGATTCGGTTGACGAAGCGGCCAACTTCGCCTAAACTGAGGATTATCGTGTACTTTATCTAAATAAAAGCATTTTCCTAACATCCCTCCCCAATGCTGCGCACTAAAGACCTCCGTATCCGACCGAAACTCTTTCTCTTGCTCCTCATCACCGGCCTGCTGCCCCTTGGCGTCGTCGCCCTGTTGTCGAATAAGCTGACCACGAAAGCGCTGCTCACGGAGTCGTTCAACCGGTTGATCGCCGTGCAAAACGTTCACAAGGGTCGGATAGAGGATTTCTTCCATACCACCTTCGCCAACAGCGCCGTGCTGGCACAGTCAGGGGATCTGGTCAAGCTCATGGAGGCACTGGGCAAGTACGAAACGAAGGACTCCGGCAACAATAAAGATACCCTCCTTGCCGATTCGCCCCAGTATCACGCCATCACAGCGCCAATTGCCAACTCGCTTCTTGATTACACCCGCGCCTACCACTACCACGACCTGCTGCTCATCAACTCGGCTGACGGCCGCATTATGTTCAGCGCCGCCGGCAAACCGGTGCTGGGCAGCAACCTCAAGCATGGGGCGCTGCACGGCAGCGCCATGGCCTCCGTCTGGCAGAAAGCCATGGCCTCCGAAGCACCCTGCATCTCCGACTTCGCCCCCTTCAAACTCGAAGGGGATATTGAGTCGGCCTTTCTGGTCCAGCCGGTCCGCAGCGACAACGGCACCGTAATCGGCGCCCTGGCCCTGCAACTGACCCCCGACCTGGTCACTCGAACCGTCGACTCCCGCAAGGGGCTGGGAAAAACCGGCGAGTCTTACCTGATGGGCTACAACAGCGACACCTACCGTTTTGAGTTCCGCAGCAACCTGGTCACCATGGGCGACGGCAAATATGTGGTGGGTTACACCCTCCCCCATCTGCTTCACTATTGGGAGGATGCGGTCAAGGCGGGCACCGCCGGCGGTCACGGTGTCTACTCCGACAGCGCCGGCAAACCGGTGCTGGTGGCCTACGACCGCCTCGATCTCCCCGATCTCGACTGGTATCTGATCTCCAAGATCGACCAATACGAGGTGACCTCGCCGACGCGGACCATTCTTATTAGAACGCTCCTGGTTGTCGGCGCCCTGGCGCTGCTGCTAGGGCTTGCGGCGGTGGCTATCTCCCGGAGTTTTACCCGACCGATCATTGCCGACATGGAGTTTGCCGAAGCCGTTGCTGCCGGCCGCCTCGACGTCAGCCTCAACCTGAGGCGCCGCGACGAGCTCGGTGATCTGGCCCGCTCGCTCGATCACATGGCGCGAAACCTGCGCAGAATCGACTGGCTGCAATCCGGGAAGGAACTGCTCAATACCGTGCTGCGCGGCGAACACAGCCAACTGCAGCTGGCCAAAAAGTGCATCGCCTTTTATACCAAGCACCTCGACACCCAACTCGGCGCACTCTACCTGGCCGGCGACAACCAGCTGGAGCTCAAGGCGAGCTACGCATTTTCGGACCGGCAGGGCAATTTCAACCGCTTCGAACTCGGTGAGGGTATGGTCGGCCAGGCGGCCCTGGAAAACGAGACCATCCTCTTCACCGACCTCAAGACCGACGCCCCGGCCATCAACTATGGCGCCGGCGAGCAGCTCCCGACAACGTTCATAGCCGTGCCGATCACCTACGACGGCGACACCATGGGCGTCATGCTCCTCGGCTCAGCGAACGGTTTCAATGACCAACAACGGCTTTTCATCGACCAGAATATCGAAAACACGGCCATTATGTTTCAAACAGCACGTTCCCGCGAGCGGATCGAGGAACTGCTGGCCACAGCCGAAGAGCAGCAGGAGCGGCTGCATCTCTCCAACAAGGAACTCGAGGAGCAGGCCGAAAGCCTCAAGGAATCCGAACAGCAACTGCAGACCCAGCAGGAAGAGTTGCGGGTGGCCAACGAGGAACTCGAGGAACAGGCCAGGGCGCTGAAGAACTCCAAGAGCGAACTGCAGGCCCAGCAGGAGGAACTGCGGGTCACCAATGAGGAACTCGAAGAACGCACCCGGGCCCTGGAGCAGCAAAAAGACGCCTTCCGGCGCAAGAACATCGAATCGGTCAAATCCCAGCAGGTCGTCAAGCAGAAAGCCAGAGAACTCGAAGCGGCCAACCGCTACAAATCGGAGTTTCTGGCCAATATGTCCCACGAGCTGCGCACGCCGCTCAACAGCATCCTGATCCTCTCCCAGCTTCTGGCGGGTAACGCCAGCGGCAACCTCACCCCGAAGCAACAGGAATCGGCCGCCACCATCCACGCTTCCGGCACCTCGCTGCTGGGGCTGATCAACGAGATCCTCGATCTCTCCAAAATCGAGGCGGGCAAAATCGACCTCACATTCGAGCCGATCAGTCCGGCCAGGGTCGTAGCCGATCTGGAGCGGCTCTACCGCGAGGTCGCCGCCGACAAGGGGCTCGAGTTGAAAATGGAACTCGACGAAGACACCCCGGAGACCATCGTCACCGACGAGCAGCGGCTGCAACAGATTCTGAGAAACCTGTTGACCAATGCCTGCAAGTTCACCGACCAGGGCACCGTTTCGCTCCATGTGGGTCGGCCCCGACCGCAACTAGTAACGGATTCCGTGCCGGATGCCCGCGAAGCGCTGGCCTTCACGGTCCGGGATCAGGGCATCGGCATTCCCGAGCAGCATCAGCAGGCCATATTCGAGGCCTTTCGCCAAGCTGACGGCAGCACCAGCAGGAAATACGGCGGCACCGGCCTCGGCCTCTCCATTTCCCGGGAACTGGCAAAACTGCTGGGCGGCACCATTCACCTGGAGAGCCGGGAAGGCGAAGGCAGCACCTTCACCCTCATCCTCCCTGAAAACGGCAGACCCGATGAGTCGACCACGACTCCATCGAAGGAACCCGCCGCCATACAGGAAGCGCCGCCCGCCCCGCCGCCTTCGGTTCGAAAGCGGCAACCGACGCCGACTGCCGCCGAAGCGGTCGTCGCACCGGCTGACGAGCCGCCGCCAGGCCAGCTGGACGACGACCGAGGGGAGATCACCGCCGACAGCAAAAGCCTGCTGATCATCGAGGACGATCTCGAGTTCGCCAAAGTCCTTAGAGACTTTGGCAGAGAGCAGGGATTTTGCTGCCTTATGGCCGACAGCGGCGAGGCTGGTCTGCATCTGGCGGGGCATTACCGGCCGAGCGCCATTATTCTCGATGTCGGCTTGCCGGGCATCGACGGCTGGACCGTCATGGAACGGCTCAAGGAGCATCCGCAACTTCGTCACATTCCAGTCCATTTCATGTCGGCGGAGGATAGCTCGCTGGATGCCATGCGCATGGGAGCCGTGGGCTTTCTCACCAAACCGGTGAGCGTCGAAAAGATCAAGGCAGCAATCGGCAGACTCGAATCGGTCGTTTCCAAGCCGGTCAGCCGCCTGCTGCTGGTCGAGGACGACGCCATCCAGCAGGAATCCATCCGCCAGCTGATCGGCAACGGCGACGTGGAGACCACCGCGGTCGCCACCGGCAGCGCCGCCTTCGCCGAACTGGAAAAGGGCGGCTACGACTGCATGATCCTCGACCTGGGTTTGTCCGACATGTCCGGCTTTGAGCTGCTGGAGAAAATCCGCCACAGCACCAGCTCGAGGAGGGTGCCGATCATCATCTATACCGGCCGGGAACTCAGCCGCGACGAAGAGGAAAAACTGAGCGAATACGCGGAGAGCATCATTATCAAGGGTGCCAAGTCGCCGGAGCGGTTGCTCGACGAGTCCGCCCTTTTCCTCCATCGGGTGGAGGCCAACCTGCCGGAAGACAAGCGGCGGATGCTCAAACAGGTCCACGACCAGGAAGACATCCTGCAGGGCAAAACCGTTCTGCTCGCCGACGACGACATGCGCAACGTCTTCGCCCTCGCCTCGGTCCTGGAAGAACGGGGCATAGAGGTCGTCATCGCCAGGGATGGAGAGGAGGCCTTGAAAAAACTCAAAGAAAACGAGGAAACGGTGCAGGCGGTTCTAATGGACATCATGATGCCCAACATGGACGGCTACGAAGCCATGCGCCGGATTCGCGGCGAGGAGCGTCACGCCAAGCTGCCGATCATCGCCCTTACCGCCAAGGCGATGAAGGGCGATCGCACCAAATGCATCGAAGCCGGAGCCAGCGACTACCTGGCCAAGCCGGTGGACGCGGAGAAACTGATCTCCATGCTACGGGTATGGCTCTACGGATGAAGGCGAACAGTTGCAAATAATGAACACCAGCGACGCGATTGACAACGAAAATATCGAGATCAGGCTGCTGCTCGAAGCGATCTACCTGAAATACGGGTACGATTTTCGCGACTATAGCTTCGCGCACACCAAGCGACGTCTCGAACACCGCAGATCGTTGGCGGAGCTTTCCGACTTTTCGGCCATGCAGCACCAGGTGCTCCACGATCGCTCGTTTTTCGACAAACTGCTGCTCGACCTCTCCATCAACGTCACCGAGATGTTCCGCGATCCCTGGGTCTACAAGGAGATCAGGGAGACCGTCATTCCCCATTTGCGGACCTACCCCTTCATCAAGGTGTGGCATGCCGGCTGTTCAGCCGGCCAGGAAGTCTATTCCATGGCCATCGTCCTCGAAGAGGAAGAGATGAAGAGCCGGGCGCAGATCTATGCCACCGATTTCAACGAATTGATTCTGGCACGGGCTCGCGAGGGCATATATCCGCTCGACGTGATTCGCGAGTATACCACCAATTACCAGCAGGCGGGCGGGCGCGCGTCGCTTTCGGACTATTATCTCGCCGACGACAAGAACATTGTGGTCCGCCGCTCGCTCAAACAGCGCATTCTCTTTTCCTCCCACAATCTGGTGACAGACGGGGTCTTCGGCGAAATGCACCTGATTGTCTGCCGAAACGTTCTTATCTATTTCAATAAGGAACTCCAGACCAAGGTGCTCAAACTCTTTTACGACAGCCTCGGCGCCGGCGGATTTCTCTGTCTCGGCACCAAGGAAAATCTCAAATTTTCCGGGGTAGCCGACCTTTTCGAGATTGTTTGCGAAAAGGAAAGGATTTACCGGAAACCAGCCTCAAGGCCCCGATGACACGAAAGTTCAATACCGCGGTCCCCGTAGTTATAGGCGTTTCGGCGGGAGGGATCACCACACTGGACCGGATTCTGCCGGCCATCGACGCACACCTGCCGCTGATCATATTCGTCGTCCAACATGTGGGACCACGGGCCGGCGAGTATCTGAGCGAGCATTTCGATAAGCGCAGCGCGCTGACGATCAAGGAAGCGGAGGACAAGGAAATTCCGCAACCGGGGGTTGTATATTTCGCCCCACCAAACTATCATCTGCTGCTGGAACCCGAACGGACCTTAGCGCTCTCCACTTCGCCCAAAGTCAACTTCTCCCGGCCGTCGATCGACGTCCTGTTCGAGACGGCGGCTGAGGCCTACCGCGAAGAGTTGATCGGCATCATTCTCACCGGCGCCAGCAGCGACGGAGCCAGGGGCCTGGCGAAGATAAAGCGGCTGGGCGGGCTGACCATCGTCCAGGATCCGAAAACCGCTCAGGTGGATATCATGCCCAAAGCGGCGCTGAATGCGACCACGGTGGATTACGTCCTGCCGCCGACCGAGATAGCGCCGTTATTGTGCGCGCTCATCGAGACAAGATCTGGTGTATGATAAAGGCGAAAATACTCATAGTGGATGATCTGCCGGAGAATCTGCTCACTCTGGAGAGCCTCCTGGACGCACCGGACATCCTGCCCATCCGAGCCAATTCAGGCGAAGAAGCCCTGGCCAAGACCCTGGACCACGACTTTGCCCTGATCCTGCTCGATGTCAACATGCCGGGCATGAACGGCTACGAAGTGGCCGAACTGATGCGCGGCAACAAGCGCACCCGGCATATCCCGATCATCTTCGTCACCGCCTCGCTAATGGAAACTTCCCAGATTTTCAGGGGATACGACTCCGGCGCGGTGGACTACCTGTTCAAACCGCTCGAGCCGGCCATTTTCAAGGGCAAGGTCGGCGTCTTCCTCGAACTCTTTCGGCACCGGGAGGCATTGCGGGAGAAAACCGAGGAGCTCGACCGAAGGCTGGTCGAGATGGAAGAGCTGAAGCGGCAACTGGAGAAATCCAACGAACAACTCCGGCAGCTCTCTACCCTTGACGGCCTCACCGGGTTGCTCAACCGCCGCCGTTTCGATGAGCTCTTCATTGAAGAATGGCGTCGCGGCATCCGCAATAAATCGCCGCTGGCGGTGCTCCTGATAGATATCGATTACTTCAAGGCCTATAACGACACCTACGGCCACCTGCTGGGCGACAGCGCCCTCCGGCTCGTAGCCACGACCCTGGCCGATACCATCCAACGCCAGGTGGACAAGGTCGCTCGCTACGGTGGCGAGGAATTCGTGGCCATCTTGCCCGACACCGATCTGCGGGGCGCGATGCTGGTGGCCGAGAACATGCGCACGGCTGTGGAAAAACTCAATATCGTCCATTCCGCTTCCACGGTTCACGAGCACCTGACGGTGAGCATTGGCGCCGCCGCCACCGTACCGGTAAACGGCGGTTCGCAACTGCACCTCATCGGCAGTGCCGATTCTGCTCTGTATGAAGCGAAAGAAATCGGCAGAAATTGCTGTCATGGCACAGCGGCGACCACGACAAAAACAAAGCTGAAAATCGGGAGAGGAGAAATGAGGGGCCAGGCATGAACAGAGCGAATCCTTCACGGACACCGTCAAGCGATGCCTACCCGGGCGCGGAAATCGTGCAGATCGTCGACCGCGACAACAGGATAACCGGCGAGGCGCCGCGAGCGCAAATGCGAGCCGCAGGGCTCATCCACCGGGCGTGCTACATCCTGGTATTCGATGCGCGCGAGCGGCTGTTCATCCAGAAACGCACCGAGACCAAGGACATCTATCCCGGCTATTGGGACGTGGCCGCCGGCGGCGTGGTGCTGGCCGGAGAATCGTATGAGGAGTCGGCAGCTCGCGAACTCGAAGAAGAGCTGGGTGTAGCCGATGCGCCGCTCACCCCGCTGTTGGGCTTATCAAAGTACCTATTTTACAGTTAGGAGATTCCAGCAAGGCTGGAATATATTAAAGGAATATTTTTTATGACATCTGAAAGGCAATGTAGAATATGCGGTGAATGGAAAAGTATAAAAGAGTATTTTAGCTACGGGAAAGTTGGTAAAAGGCATTATTGGTGCAAAGATTGTTGTGACATATACAATAATATAAAAAGCAAAGGTGACGATCCTATAATATGGATTCGTAAAATGCAAAATAACTGGAATTATGTATTCCGCAAATTAAACCCAGATCGATAAGAGAATGAAAAAGAAAATAGTGCTTACAATATTATTCATTTTTTGTGCTTCGATATCTCATGCTTCGAACTATCAGACTCTGAATGGATACCAGGCCGAATCCATTGCAGAAACTGAAACGAAAAAATTATTGGATGGAATCGCTCAAGGACGGCCGAATAAACAATGGCTTTATAATTACAAGGTTTCTTTATCGAACTGTATAAAAGAAACACTACTTTACAATAATGAATTGTATGAAAATGCTTGGGGTTTTATTGAACGCCAGAAAGTCGTTAATGAGGTTGATAAAATATGTCTTGATGAAATGCTTAAAGAAATAAAATCAAAATAAAATTCCCAACAAGTTGCTGCACCGGACCCGCAAAAAGCGCGGGCCCGGTGAGCAAAACGTTCGACCACTATTACGGGCGGGAAGACAACAAGGTATGGGGACGCGTCTTCCGCTGCCGCCACGAGGGGCCATTCACCCTCCAGGCCGAAGAAGTCGCCTCCGGCCGCTTCGCCACCCTGGAAGAAATCATGCACCTCCGCCACCAGGAACCGTTTACCCCGGACGGTATAGAAATTCTGCATCGCATTTTCACTTCGCCATGACAACCTACTTTCTTCACGGACTCGACTCCTCAGGCCGCGGCACCAAGGGCAGCTGGCTCTCCCACCATTTTCCCCAGGTGCTCTGCCCCGATTTTTCCGGCGACCTCGAGCAGCGGCTGACGCAGCTTCACACCCTCTGTGGAGACGCGAGCGAGCTGGTCTTCATCGGTTCGAGTTTCGGCGGCCTGATGGCCACCTGCTACGCCATCCGTCATCCCGACCAGGTCAGGCGGCTCATCCTGCTGGCGCCGGCCCTTAATTTCGAATTTACACCGCCCCGGGAGAAAATTGCGGTCCCTACGCTCCTGGTTATCGGCAGGCGCGATGTCGTCACTCCGCCAGATCCGGTTGTCCCCCTGGCGCGACAGAGATTTTCCAATCTGGAAATCCGCCTGGTCGAAGACGATCATCTGCTCCATGGTACCTTCGCCGGGCTGGAATGGACCGAGCTACTCGAAAAGAGCTAGGCTCCTGGTACGTATCTCAATTTATAAAAAAAACGATAAACAACCTCCAAGAAGTATTGACTTCATTTTTTCGGTTTGGTATATAGTCGAGCCTACCGACGCGGTACCATACTGCGGGAATAACTCAGTGGTAGAGTGCAACCTTGCCAAGGTTGAAGTCGCGAGTTCGAATCTCGTTTCCCGCTCCATATAGAAAAGCGGCTCCTCTGTGGGGGGCCGCTTTTTTTTTGCACACGCCGCCTCCCAAAAACGCCATGAAACATACCCTCCCGCATATCGACAAACTGCAGCGCTTCTGGGTGCGGCAGCTCGAACTCGAATTCGATGAAATCTGCGCCAGTCGTGGCCTGAGTCTTCCCTCGCCCACCTTCGCCCTCTCGACAACCACCAGCCGGCTCGGCTGCTGGGATGGGGCCACAAGGACCATTACGCTGAGCAGCCGATTGATCCTCGAAGCGTCCTGGTCGGTTACCTTGCAGGTGCTCAAACACGAGATGGCACACATGCTCTGCGGCGACCGGACGCCCCTCGCCAAATCTCCCCACGGTCCGGGCTTTCAGGAGGCTTGCGAAATTCTGGGCGTGCTTCCCGAATTCCGTCGGCCGCAAACCGTACTGCCCGAAACGGTGGCCATGGGGACTGCCGGTTCCGCCATTTCCGCCGAGGGACGAAAGTGCATCGCCAAAATCGAAAAGCTTTTCGCCCTCGCCCGATCCGCCAACGAGCACGAGGCGGATCTGGCCATGCGTAAAGCTAACGAACTGATCGAAAAATACCACCTCCAAGGCCTGGAGGCGGGCCGCGAGCAACACCACACCTTCACCGTCATCGAAATCAAGAAGAAGCGGATAGAGCGGTATCAAAGCCACATCTGTTCCATCCTCCAGCAGTTCTTTTTCGTGCGCGTGGTCCTCTCCCACCTCTACAACCCGCTGGCCAACGATACGTACCGGACCATCGAACTGTTCGGCACCGGCGAAAACGTGACCATCGCCGAATACTGCTATTTTTTTCTGGAAAATCAATTGGCCATGCTCTGGTCCCAGAACCGCCACCTGTTTAAGGGGAATACGCGGCAGGAAAAAAGCAGCTATTATCTCGGACTCCTCTTCGGCTTTCAGGAGCGCTTGCAAGAGCAAAGCGGAGACCGGGTGCACATATCACCCGAGCCTGGCCGGACCGGAGCCCTCGTGCTCGCCGCCAACCAGCGGCTCGACCACTACGTCTCCATCCACCATCCCCACCTGCGAACCCGCAAAAGCCAGGGAGCCAAGGTCTTCCCAGGCACCTATGCGGCGGGCGCGGCTGCCGGCCGCACCATCACCTTCACCCACGGACTCACCGAACAGGACAGTGCTTTCGGCGGCCTGCTGCCGCCAGGGAAGCAAGGTAAACGCTGACCCTTTACAAGAAAATACCTAACAATTTCTTTGACATAATATTTGAAAAGGCGTTAGATCCAAGGAGAGGTATTCCGTGCGCAGGGATTCCTGTGCCCAATTCGCATCAGAAGGAGAACAACCATGACCTTGCCGCAATACGACGAGATCCACATTGTTTCCGACCTGCACATGGGCGGGAAGACCGGGTTCCAGATCCTGCGCGAGACCGGGCGACTGGCTACGTTCATTCGCTCTGTTGCCGATCAGCGACCTGACGGCCGAGTGGCCCTGATACTTGGCGGCGATGTGATAGATACCCTGGCCGAGGATACCAGCGGCTACGTGGCCGTGGACGATGCCGTCTCCGTTGTCCTGCGGATCATGGACGACGCCTCCTTTGCACCCGTCTGGCAGGCCCTGGCCGAGCTGGTGAAGAAGCCGGGACGGCGGCTTGTTATCATGGTGGGCAATCACGATATCGAACTCGCCTTTCCCGCCGTGCAGCACACTCTTGTGCAGCGCCTGGCCGAGGACGATCCGGCGGCACGCGGCCGGATCGAATTTTCCACCATGGGGGCCGGATACGCCTGCCGGGTCGGGGAAAAACGGGTGTTCTGCACCCACGGCAACGAAGTGGACGCCTGGAACTATGTCCGCTATGAAGACCTGGCCAAAGCCGGCCGGAGGCTGAACTGCGACCGCCACCTCAAGCCCTCCGAGTGGGAGCCCAACGCCGGCACCAAGATGGTCAAGGACATCATGAACCCCATCAAGAAAAGCTACCCATGGATCGATCTCTTGAAACCGGAGGTGAAGGCGGCGGTGGGCGTGCTCCTTGCCATCGATCCGGGACAGCTGAAGAAGCTTCGCGAGATCCTCCCGGTGGTCGGCGAACGGATCGAGGGCGGACGCGAAGTGGACCAGCGCCTCTCCGCCGATGGTTTCCAGGCTCGCGATGATGCCGGCTCCCAGGCGGTCGGCCTGGATCACCTGCTCGGCCCCAACCTCAAACAGGAGGTGCTGCGCGCCGGTGGCGGCCGACCGACCTCCGAAGATCTGCTGCGCATGGCCGAACGGAACTACAAGAATTTCGATGCCGAGGAGGAGGAATTGGGGAACCCCTGGGGCTCGGCCAATATTTCTGGGACCGACTGACAGGTTGGCTCAAGGGCGTCAGCAGGCAGGAGGCCCTGCGACGCGCGCTCTGCGACTGGCTCGAGAAGGATGCCACCTTCAGTGTTACCGAGCGGGACGAAACCTGCGACATGGTGCTCGACTCCATCGGCGATGACATCGATTTCGTGGTTACCGGCCATACCCACCTCGAGCGCGCCATCGACCTGGGCGGCGGCCGCTACTATTTCAACTGCGGCACCTGGATTCGCCTGTTGGGTTTTACCAGGGAGATGCTCAAGGACGAAACCACATTTACGCCCGTCTTTACCCTCCTGGAACACGGCACCATGACGGATATCGACAACAAGAACTTCAACGGCAAGCCCTTTGTTCTCGACAGATGCGGCGCGGTCTGCATCAAGGAGGATAACGGCGTCGTGACCGGAACACTTGTCAACATCAAACAAAACGCCGATGGCAGCGTCACACCGGAACCCGTCAAGGTGCAATGAGGTAACGCCATGGAAACGATTAAAGAAATCAAACTGGAGATCCTCCGGCCCGGCCCTTCCCACAACCAGCTGCTTTCACCGCTCACCCCCTATCTCGCCATCTCCCGCCAGGACGGCCCGGTAACCATCCATCTGCCTTTTGAACAGCGACAGATGCTGACCCGACTGGAACGGCTCCGCTATTTTTCGGGCAAGGACCGCATCCCGGACAACCAACGAGAGGCGGAACTCCGCGACCTGGGTGAGAATCTGGGCCGCATCCTGGGCGGCATCCCCTCGCTTATCTCCGAGTTGGGCGGCGTGCGACAAGAAAAAGGCACACTGGTGCACCTGCGGCTCGCCTTCTCGGCCAACGAACTGGCCCTGGTGCCTTTCGAATGCGCCATTGCCCAGGCCGGCTTCCCCGGTTCCGGCTCGCCGCTTTTTCTGCAGGCCAATCCCCCCATCGCCCTCACCCGGGAAATCCGCCATGGCCGGGAACCGGAGGTGAACTGGAACAGAAGACCCAGAATTCTCTTTATCTATGCCACTCCGGGGAACCTGGCGCCGGTGCCGTTCGAGCGGCATCTCCCGGCCCTGCGCCAGGCCATCGACCCCTGGATCACCACCCAGGACACGGAGGAGGCGCAGCTCAGGGAGGTGGGAAAATTACTCACCATCCTGCCGGAGGCGACCTTGCCGCAGATCCGCGAGGCCTGCGCGGATACCGCCTACACCCATGTCCACATTCTCGGTCACGGCGCCTATTACCATTATGCCGGGGATAAACGATACGGACTCGCCCTGTGCAGTGCGAGCGATCCCACCAGGGTCGATGTGGTCGACGGCGAGCGGCTCGCCCTCGCCCTGACCACTGGGCGCGCAACCGCCTGCGGCAGCCCCCACCGGCCTACCGTGGTGTCGCTGGCCACCTGCGACTCCTCCAACGAGGCCTCGGTGCTCACGCCCGGCGGCAGTATCGCCCACGACCTGCATGCCGCCGGCATTCCGTGGGTATTCGCCTCGCAATTTCCACTCTGGATGCGCTCATCATCGCTTTTTGCCTCCATTCTCTACAAGCGTCTGCTTCAGGGAGCCGACCCGCGCTGCGTGCTCCATGAACTGCGGCAACGGCTCCGCACCTCCTGCCCGGAGACCCATGACTGGGCCAGCATTGTCGCCTATGCCACCGTACCTCGTGATTTTACGATGAACATCGGGGCGTTTTTCGATAGGCAAAACAAAGCACGGGTGGAGACCCTGCTTTCGCGAATCGATCACTTACAGGGAACCGAACAGAGCGTGCTCACCCCGATCGAAAAACGCGAAACAGAGATAGCGAGCCTGTGCATGGCTATCCGCAAAACACTCGATAGATGGCGCGATGGCCGCATCGGCGGTGAATCCAGGGCTCAGATGGCTGAACGTTTGGGGATCTGCGGGGCCAGCGAGAAACGGATCGGCATCGCCTATGCCAGGCTGGCCGAGAAGACAAAAGATGATAAGTACAAAGAAGAGATAGATCAAAACCGTCGCCTCGCCTACGAAACATCCTGCGCCTATTACCGCCGCGCCAAGGATGAGGCGCCAGGCGACCACTGGTTGGTCACCCAATATCTGTCGATGCGAATCATAAGCGAACCCTCCCAAGGCTCCTCGACAAGCCCGAAAGACGAATGCTCCCACTGGTGGCATGTCGCCAGGGAAATCTGCGAAAAACACGCAACGATCAAAAGCGGTGAAGAGCGTTTCTGGGCCTATAGCTCCCTGGCCGAACTGGAACTGCTCGGCACGGTCTATGGAGGAGCCGAATATCAGGGAGCCGACAAGCAGCGACAAATCGAAAAGCGCATTACAGACGCTTGCGCGCACCTCGTTGAACTCCGCGGCGCCAACGACTTCGGCGTGCAAGCGACCATCCGGCAATTTCGCCGCTATCTTCTCGACTCCTGGCAGAAGGTGCCGGAATGGGAAGCGTTGGCTTGTGCGGCGCTACGCACTCTTGACGGTTCTAGAGAATAGATGGTAAGTAAACAAAGGATAATAGCCGAAAGGTTCCGAATCCCCACAATACGACCTTCCAACTTCTTCTGTCATTGCTCTCATATTTTATTGTTCAAATATCAACCACAAGGCGACGTACAAATCGATTGACCCCTTCGATTGAAAGCAACCAACACGGTTTAACCCTTATCGAATTGCTGCTCGTGCTGGCGATCATCGGCGTTCTCAGCGCTATTGCCATACCATACTACAACGAATATGTAAGGCAAGCACAATATACCGTGGTCATTGAAAATCTTCGAGACGATTGATCGGGCATGCAGGACATTTTATACACTAAATGATCGCTATCCGACAGACCTTGCAGAGATCGGTCTCGATTATCTTAAAGACCCGTGGGGCAACCCTTATCAATATCTCAATATCTCACTGGCCCAGGCTGACCCTAAAGCCAAATCGAAGATTCGCAAGGATCACAGCCTCCATCCTGTAAATACCGATTTCGATCTCTACAGCATGGGCCCGGACGGTGATTCGAAAGCGCCGTTTACCGCCAACGCAAGCCGCGATGATATCGTTCGCGCCTATGACGGATCGTATTATGGCCGCGTATCCGATCTATAAGAAAAAAGAGAAATCTTCCGGCTTAAACGTTCACCATCCAACGGGAAGACTATCCGTCTCGTAAAGAGTATGGGTTATTGACATATGGAACTTGGAACGGCATTTTTACACAGCAAAATCGCCAGACGTTTCTGTCTGCTCTTTATCCTCTGCGCATTTTTACCGACGGCGGTTTTGGCAATAATCTCGTATAACAAGGTCGTTAGCCAGCTACAAATGCAGAACCTTACCAGGTTAAAAAGGGAGGTGAATGCATACGGACGGGGCCTGTTTGATCGCATGCTCAGAATAGATAATGAACTTCGGATCGTCGTCCCAGACAGTTCTTACGACAAAAACAGCAAAGAGACCATAAACACGGCGGGCCTCATTCAAGATCTTGAACCGCTTTTCATCGGAATCGCTCGTTACAAACCGGACCAAAAAATGGAACAACTGTACGGCCGGTTTGACGCAGAAAGCGTTGCGGAACTCTTCTGACCCCGAAAAAGCTTGCGGAACCAAAGCCTTTCATCCTTTTTGTCACACCGACTGCCGGCAATGGGAAACGCATATTTTTCGGGGCTAATTGCAGAACAATGGACGGACGGCCCTATGCCATAATCGGCGAAGTCAAGCCCACCTACCTCTGGGGGGTTGGATCGCAACCACTTTTGCCCCCGATGACAGAACTGGCGATTTATGATCAGTCGGGCAGAGCTATCGTGACAAGCGACAATGTCCCGAAAGGGAACGCTCACGATATACCAAGAAAATCCATTTCCAAAAGTCTTCGTCTATTTAGGTATTCCTACAATGGACGAATTTACTTTGCCGCCGCCTCCGAACTCTTCATCAAGTCACGATTCCAGAATGGCGCATGGAATATCGTTCTCAGTCAAACCCAAAAGAGCATGATGCTTTCCCTTGAGAATTTCAAAAGGACCTTCCCTTTTGTCATCCTGCTTTTTCTATTGTTGATTCTCTACCTCTCCATGGTGTTCATCAAAAAAGGCCTAAAACCACTGGAGAAACTGAAAGAGGGAACGCGACGAGTCGCCGACCAGGATTTTTCCACAACAGTCGATATACAAAGCGACGATGAATTCGAGGAACTCGGAAACGCCTTCAATCAAATGAGCGTCAAACTGCAAAAGCAATTTCATGCCCTGACTGTTCGGGGGGAAATTGACAGGGCTATACTTTCTTCGTTTAAACGGCACAAAGTTCTCGCAACGGCGCTGTCGCGATTGAAAGAGTTTTTTGCTTGCGATATCTCACTTTATGTGAAAAATGCCGACATAGCGACTGAGTATATTAAAGTGTATATCATGGGGGGACGAAGGGCCGATGATCCCCGGGTGGAATATCATACATTGGAGTTAGCGGAAAAAGACCTGCTTTTTAGCGAGATTGAATATAAAGTTTTGCGAGACACCGGCATCCCGAAGTTTCTTCATGCGATGAAGGGGGGAGCAGCTGCCGAATATCTTTGTCTACCGATATCACTCGAGGGAAAAATACAGAGGTCATTATTGCTTGGCTGGAACACTCCTCACGTTTTCACGGAAGATGAATTTGAACAAGCGCGACAAATTGCCAATCAGTTGGCGGTCGCCCTTGCAAATTCGAAGCTGCTGGAGGATCTCGAAAAACTTGCCATGGGCACGATAGAAGCGCTGGCCAGGACGGTGGATGCTAAATCGAAATGGACAGCCGGCCACTCGGAAAGAGTTGCGGAGTTAAGCGCCAGAATAGGCAAGGCGATGGGGTTTTCCGCAAAAGAAGTCGACACCCTGACAACGGCGGCCCTCCTCCATGACATTGGCAAAATAGGCATCCCTTTGGCCATTCTTGACAAGCCAGGAAAACTTGACGATACGGAATACGCCGAAATCAAAAATCATCCGGCTATCGGAGCAGAAATTCTCGAACCGATTAAGGTCTTTGAGGATATCCTCCCCGTGGTCGCCCAACACCATGAGCAGTATGCTGGTGGCGGATATCCCCTTGGCTTGCAAGGAGAAGAAATTGATCCTCGTGCGAGAATTATGGCAGTAGCCGATGTCTGGGACGCGTTAGTCTCAGAGAGACCGTATCGTTCCGGGTGGATTGCCGATCGCGCCAAAAAACTGATTATCGAGAAATCCGGCAGTCATTTCGATCCCCGGGTGGTTGAGGTTTTTCTGGCTGTGGTTGGGGAGATCTGAGTTTAAGCCTCAATCCTGCCTTGCCCGCCGGTTCTCGACATAATGGCTGGCCGCCAGCGCCGCCATGACAACCGTCGCCAGCGGAGAGGACGATTTGCCGGGCATACTTTGGCGCGGAGGTCGCCGATCACGAACACCCCAGGGATTTGTGTTTCGCATTTTTCGTCAGTGATGACATAACCATCTGCATTGCATTTCACCCCTGCCGGTACGAGCTTGTTGTTCGGCTCAAAGCCGATAAATATAAAGACGCCATCCGCTTTCAAGGGTTGGTCCCGCCGGTGGGGAGCTCCTGCACATCCACGGCACTTACACCGCTCTCATCGGCTTGGATTGCGGTAACCATTCTATTCCAGAGGATCTCGATATTGGATTCCGCCTTCAGGCGTTCCTGAAGGATCATGCTCGCGCGCAATTGCTCGCGACGGTGCACCAGGTATACCTTACGGGCCAATTTCGCCAGATAGAGCGCCTCCTCGACCGCTGTGTCTCCCCCACCGACCACCACCACCGTCTTGCCCCGGAAAAAGAAGCCGTCACAAACGGCGCAATAGGAAACCCCCTTGCCATAGAATTCGCGCTCGCCAGGAATGCCAAGCTTTCGGGGGCTCCCTCCAGTTGCCAGAATGACGGCATGGGTTTTCAGGCCTTCACCACTTGCCAGCCGGACGGTATGAAACTCCAATCCGGGCTCCACGGCGGTGGCTTCCTCCGTGAGCAGTTCCAGATTGTAATCCTGCGCATGTTCGAGGAACTGTTGCGACAAATCATAGCCGCTGATATTCTTGAATCCCGGGTAGTTTTCCACCGCGTCGGACTGCAGCACCTGGCCGCCGGGAGCGGCGTGCTCGATAAGCACCGTCCGCATCGATGCCCGCAAAGAATAGATACCGGCGGACAGACCACCGGGTCCGCCGCCGATAATGATAAGGTCGTAAAACGAACGGTTCGACATGATGTATTTCCCCTCTGATTGGTGATCAGTCTCCAGACCCGATTGGCAAATGTTTACCAGCACCCCATCTTGGCACGATCTAGCTGTACTGTTTTGGGAATTCACTGCTAATTCAGATCAATAGACAGACTTGCCTCAACCTTGTTACGTATGATTATACGACAGAAAGCTCACAAATGAAAATTCGCGTGCCGGCGAATGGTTACCAGCTGGGCACGTTGTTTGTGCCCACCACTGCATCCTAACATAATTAAAGCTGTTTGCCTCTCTGCCCCTTGCCACTCACAAAATCGCCATTTCCTATTTTTCACATCGGATACATTAAATACAACTATTGGGAATATCACCCATGACAGGGCAAAAAACTGTCGGGGCAGAAGGCGTTTGAACGGCATTTCATCGACTGTCTCGGTTTCTAATAAAATATACACGCAACGAGAAACCCTTATAACTCTAGAGGCTTATGGACTTACATGGCCAGTTACCCCTCTAAAAAGCAAAGACTGGGAATAGGTATAGACACCGGTGACACCTGCACCGACGGGGTATTGTCGATCTGCCAACGGGAGAGGTGCTGTCGAAAGCCAAGGCCATGACCACGCCGGACGAACTCAGCCGAGGAATCGGCGACGCCCTGGGCCGGCTCGACGCGGAGCTGCTGCAAAAGGCGGAGTATGCAGCGCTCTCCACTACTCTCGCCACCAACGCCATTGTCGAAGGCAGGGGCGCACGGGTCGGACTGCTTTTGGCGGTCCCCAATCCCGCCACCTACCGAATTCCGGACCGGCTGCCTCTATTTCCGGGGCCTGCAGGCTTTCCGGCATCGAAAACGGCGTAGTAGTGGATATGGGCGGCACCACCACCGACATCGCCGTGGTCCGCCATGGCCAGGCGAAAGTCTCCCGCGAAGGGGCGATGGTGGGCGGCTGGCGGACCAGGGTGCAGGCCGTCGATATGTGGACGCTTGGCGCCGGCGGCGACAGCCATATTCGCTGGGTGCAGGGTTCGTCGCTCTCCATCGGGCCCCAGCGGGCAATCCCCCTCTGCTTGGCCGCCGGCTTTTTCCCGCAAATTAAAGAGCTGCTTGCGCAGGCGCTCTCCGACCCAAGGCAACGGCTCAAGAGCGAGGACTTGACCTTGTATACCCTGCGAAAACGGCCGGACACGCGCTTGCGACCCGATCTTTCCGGGTTGGCTGCGCTTATGGACGGCAAGGTGCTGAGCCTGCGGGATATAGCCGATTCAGGCAACGGCTTTCTCGATATCGGGGGCTGTGTTGCCCAGGGCTATCTGATCGAGGTGGGGTTGACGCCGACCGATCTTCTCCACACCACCGGCGAACTCGATTTTTGGGATAGGGAGGCAGCCGATCTGGGACTGCAACTGCTCACTTCCCTGCACCCTGGCACTGCAACCGCAGAAGCAATGCGGCAGATGATACGTACCGAGTTCGACCGCTTGCTCGCCGGAGCCATTGCCGGCAAGGCGCTGCGGGAAGACGCGACCATCGATGGGCTTTGGGACGCCTCCTGCCGGAAACTGTTCGATGCCATGCTGCGAAGCGAGCATTCGGTCATCGCCGCGCATTTTCCTCTGCAGCTGCCGCTGGTAAGCGTTGGCGCTCCCGCCCATTCCCACCTGCCATCAGCCGCCCGGCTACTAGGCGCAAAGCCGGTGCTTCCTCCCCACGCCGAGGTTGCCAACGCCTACGGGGCCGTGACCGGTATGGTAACGGCCTCGGTCACGGCGGTGATCCGACCGGTATCACCCGAAGGCTATGTTGTGGTGAGTGATGCGTATAGAGAACAAACAGGGCAACTGGAAGCGGCGATCCGGATTGCCAGTGAGACAACGGCGAAAAGGGCCCGGGAACTGGTCCGGGCGCAAGGCGGTGAGGAGATCGAGGTGACTGGGCACCAAGAAGAGATCTTCGCCCCGCTCGATGAAGGCTGGGGGGACCCGGTGCTGATCGAGACGCGCGTGACGGCTACCGCTTCTGGTCTCCCGAAGCACCTTAACCGTTCACCGGAAACAACAAATGCCGCCCTGGGAGTCTGTCGGGTTTGAGCAATTTTTCCTCAGCTCGAGGCGAACTCGACAAATCACCAGAAGCATATACTTAATATCTCGGAGTCTCACTCCGTTCGCTTACCGGAGGATAATTTTTTCGAGTTTAACGAAGATATGGGGAAAAAGGGCATAATCCGACAGGCTCCTAGGCCTTCGGCAACATAAGTTAAGTACAGTCCCCCTCCCCGTCCGCCTCCCGCCCCTCGACCCCTATCCACGCGCATCAAATTTAAACGTTAAGGGCCCTTTCTTTGCCGCATAGTCGGAGCGATCCGGGTAGTTCATTTGAGTGAGGCGATAATCTGCATCGTAGAGATAGCTGGCAACGAGAAGTTTTGGGGGACAGCACGCAGAACTGGATGGAATGTAAATTTAGGTTGACTCTAGTTATGTATACTGTCCCCATAACTCTCCAGCGTCCCTTCGTTGGATTTTATGAGACTACCTTGACGTCAGCATAGGGTATGCTTCAATCTGACAATGGCCTTGACCGATTCATTTTAAATCACTATGATTAGATTCGAAAAGAAATGATTGAACTCGTAATGGACTTCATTCATTCGCCCACCACAATCGGTCGCAAAGAAGTCCTGCTGGGAGAACATCGAATCTCGAACTTCGCCGGAGTTCCGGCAAGATCAAGTTTCAATACAGGATGTGCAACATGACAAAATCAGAAACCAAAGTGCTGACCGCACATGTCCCATTACCTCTGGCCAATAAGGTCGATCAGATGGCCGCACGGCTCGAGCGCTCGCGCGGCTGGATCATGAAACAGGCGCTCTCGGCATGGATCGAACAGCAGGAGGAGCGCGATCGCCTGACCCGCGAGGCTCTGGCCGATGTGGACGCCGGCTGCGTCATCGATCACCAGGCAGTTCAGGCGTGGGCTGACAGTCTTGACTCCGACCAGCCGCTGCCGGTGCCGCGCTGATGGAGCTGAAGTGGACCAGCAAGGCGCTCTCAGACTTGACGCGCTTGTATGAATTCCTGGCTCCGGTGAACAAGCCCGCCGCTGCGAGGGCGGTTCAGGCGCTGACCAAAGCTCCGACCATTCTGCTGACCAATCCGCGTGTTGGCGAGCAACTGTTCCAGTTCGAGCCGCGTGAGGTACGGCGAATTCTGGTCGGGAAGTATGAGGTTCGCTACGAGATTCAGGATTCAATCATCTACGTGCTGCGATTGTGGCATACCCGAGAGGAGCGTTAACAAGCATCCGGACGACATCGTCCCGATGCCTATGGAAATCGCTATCGTCTACTGGAAGCAAACAATCTGTCGTGATTTGAGCGGCCTGGGCCGAGCCAGTAGAGCATTAAACTCTTAGCGTACGATTTTTTCCGTTTCGTGAGCCGACCCCTTTTAGGTGTCGCCCTGGACGGTGCCGACGACGAGCCGCAGCCGGCTGAATCACCTGAACCAGGCTGGATAGCAAAAAGCATCGCTGCAGCTGTTCAGATTGAGATTTTGTGATAGCAAAAGAGCGCATCGAGGAGCTGTGCCGGCAACGATTTTGATAGCAGAAAAAAGACAGGGGCCTGCAGCACCACGCGGATAGCCAACGTGAGCTCATGGAGAATGATAGCAAAATGGTAGGGACCGGAGGGGGGTACCGGCCCGGTCAGCTGTGACACATTTTTCTTTTAGCGTCGTCCTAGTCGGGGCCAGGGATAAGCAGCCGGCTGAATCATTTGATCCAGTTCGGATTCGAAGTCTTTGAACAGGTCATATTGCTGATATGGGGATAACCGGTGATCACCCCGGCCACACAATCTTCCAGTCGGATAGGCACGATGGTGAAGGCATCTTCCGGCTGCACCCTGGCTATTTCATAGGCCTGTTGCAGCTCGTCATCCTGAAAGCCTGGCTCGTCACCCGTCTTCTTGAGGGCGGCGTTGCTTATACAGATCACGAAATGCCGGCACTTGGGAATCTGTTTCTCGATCTGTCTTTTCCATGAACCTGGCTTTAGGCACCGCTTGTCAAACCAGACATCGAGGTTCCGTGCAGTGAGGCCGGCGTCGATCCTTCGGACCGTATCCAGGTCCTCATGTGCGTAGCTGAGAAAAATTCTTTTCTTGGCGTTCTTGATTAATAATTTCTCTTTGTTGGGTGGCATATGCCATACTGTATCTTGTGTCACTCGCATTTCTCCTTAAAGAAAAAGCGGAAAAGCGGGGTCAAATCTTTATCTTTGACAGTCTGCTTTCAACCCGGTTTACAACCATCTGCACCTGCATGTCTTTTCGGGATTTATCACGTAAGTGTCACCTATCACCGTTTCCAGTCCAGGTGAAATTAAAAGGGAGGCTTCGTGAGGTTGCATTTGCAGTCGGACGATTCTGCTATCTGTTTATCAGGTGCGATATCTAACAGATTGAGAAACAATACCCAGGGTGAATTCCCATCACATCAACCGCGGTATTTGTCTTGATTTGCATTGGCGGATGTCATATTTTTTTTTAGAGGCTTTACGGCCTATGGTTACATGAATCTTGGTATATTTGTAAACGTTCACCAGCACCCCATGTGTGCACGGTCTGGCTAACATGCATAGGCCAACTAGAGCCTGTCGGATTATAGGCATTTTTGCTCAGATCGAGGCAAACTTGAAAAAATTACCGGAGGCATATACTGAATATTCCGAGGATAATTTTTTCGAGTTTAACGAAGATATGGGGAAAAAGGGCATAATCCGACAGGCTCCTAGAGCCTGTCAGCCAGATTGCACCCAACTGGAGCACTGGTAAACGTTTACAGTGCATTGTTTTGGGCAATATTTAGCCCCCCGGTGAACGGTTACGTATAATTTTACCAGCAAAAGGCATTGGAGAGGAGTGAAGGCAAAGGCGAAAGGCAGGTCGGATGCTGTTTTAATGCTAGTCGCCGGGATTATGGCGATGTCCCTGCCAACACATGTGTTCGCGCAAACGCAAACGGATGCGCAGCGCCGCGCGCGTGTTGCCGCCGGCCAGTCGGCCGATTCCCCCGTCCGGCGCACCGGGCGTCCGGTGGTCGCATTTAAAGGCTGCAGGGAACCGCAGAATCTCGAAGCCAAGGTGACGACCACCGGCAGCAGCCGCGTGCGCAGTCGCAATTCCAGCATGACCGACCCGACGACCGCACGCGTGTTCGCTTCGTTCGATATCGACAGCGGCACCCCCGACAAGAACAAGCTGATGGAAGACTGTCGCTACCGGCTCGACGGCGTCTGGGAACAGGATGTTCCGATCAGCTTCGACGACAGTCGTCCGCCGACGAGCTTCGGCGCGGTACCCGGCACGGCGTTCAAGCCCAGCCTCGCCTACGCGAGCTACACGACGCCGGTGCTGATGTACGTCGTGGAGAGCGACGATGCGCAGACCCTGTCGATCCGGCCGGCCACGAGCGGCGCCGAGCCGCTGGTCCTGGTCAGTCATGACGGCGTGCCGATGTCGAAAGTGATGGTGCCCGATGGTGCCGTGAAGACCTATGTGACGACGCTCTCGCCGCCGACCAGGTTGATGGTCGATGTATCGCGCACCGGCAAAGTGCGGCTGCGCTGGGCCGGCCAGAATTTCCTGCGGCCCGTGCCGACGGTCACGCAGAAGCAGGACGTGAGCTCACTGGACGTGTTCGCCGTCAACTTCAACCTGCACAATCTTGCGGCCAACCGCCGCGGCTATGACATCGTCGCGCAGAACGCCTTCGAACTCAACGACAACGGCAAGGCCGAGATCTTCGCGGCCCCCGATCCCAAGGATTATGCGATCGTCGAGCAGCGCACCGTTCCGCTCGGTCTCAAGCTGATCCCTGAAGGCGTCCAGGGAACGGTGACGTCCAAACAGCTCATTTCGCGCCAGTTCGACTACCAGAAAACGGAGGCGGCCTCCTTTGGCGTCAATATCGGCTTTACCCAGAAGAGCCAGGAGACGGGCGAAACACTCGGATCGCTCGCGGCCGGCGCCAGCTATGCGTCGCAGACCGCGCTCAGCAGCGAGCTTGGCTCGAAACATTCCGTCGCGCTGGGCTTCGCTCGCCACAAGCTCTACACGCTCGTCCTCGACGAACCGTTCGCGAAGCTGAGCGATGCCTTCATCGATGCGGTCGACGATGCCCGGCGATATGGGCGCTATCGCGAGCTGATCGAGAAGTTCGGGACGCATTATGCCTATGCCGTCACCTACGGCTCGCAGGCCAGGATGTGGGCGAGCTTCACGCAGTCCACGGTCGCCAAGTGGCACTCGCACAGCCAAGACGTCAACACCAATGCCGGCCTCGCTATCGGTGGCTTCAAGCTCGGTACCCAAAACGGCAGGTTCACGCAGGAAGGCCGGGGATCGCAGTTCCTTTCTGAAACCAGCAACAGCGATTTCGAAGCGGTCGGCGGCACGGGCAGTTTCTCCGCCGAAGGGCACGCCACCGGCACGTCCCCCTATCCGATCCTCGCCGACCTCCGGCCGATCTACGAGCTGCTCAATCCGCTCTATTTCCCGAAGGAACCGGAAGTCTACACGACCGTGCGCGAGAAGCTGAAGCAGGCGCTCATCCAATATCTGGAGGCACATGAGGCGCATCCCGTTGCCGCCCCCGTCGTCCCGGCAAGGCCGGCGCCCGGGCTGATCCGGACCATCGCCATCACTACGCACACCGGATCGACCGAGCACATCCGCGTCACATTCGGAAGGGCGCGCTACCGCGCCGGGCTGGTGCGAGTGTGCATGATCAATCACAGGTCCGGCTACCGCCGACTCGCACATGGTGTCCCGCATATCAATCCCTTTGTCACGAGGGGCGCGGGCGCGCGGAGCTGCGCGACATTTCCGGCAACCGCGAAGCTCAGGCTCTCTGCCGCCGCGGGCAATGCCCCGGCGAGGGTGCAGGGCGACCGGACTCTCGATCTGGCGCCCTACGCCGACGGTTACGTCAATTTCGACTGGATCAATTGAATCATGCCGGTTGCTTCTCTGTCGAGCCCCGATCCGGCCCCTGCGCCGGCCCGGGACTCGCCCGAAACAAGGGAGATCCCGATGCGCAAGCTGATTGCCCTGCTGCTCGCCGCGATGGTGTTCGCTTCGCCGGCTATCGCCAAATACTTCCCTGACACGCTCGTGTTCAGCGGCACGCAGAGTCTGCAATTCCCGCCTGATGACCGAATGACGCTGCAGAACGGCGCAACCATCGAATTCTGGGTGCAGCCGGACTGGACCAGGGACCCGGGATACGATCCGGTCATCCTGTCCAATGCCGGCCCCGAGGGCCCGTCCTATCTCGTGTCCCTGCTGCGCGGCCGGAACGGGATCGGCGTGATGAGCGGCGACAAGTCGGATGTGGCCGCCTTCGATTTCACCGACGGCAAGATGCACCATGTCGCCATCATCGATGACGGCAGCTCGATCCTGGTCCTCGTCGACAACAAGGCCATCGGCCGGTTCAACATGACTCTCCATCCCCTGCCCTCGGCCGGCTTCTGGATCGGCAGCGCGGATGGCGAACATGCCCTTTTCAAGGGCGCCATTGCGGGCCTGAGGATCTGGGATGTCGCTGTCGCTCCGCATGATATCCAGGCCTATGCCATGACCGATATCATGAACGACAAGACGCATGTCCATCCCGACCTGCCCTGGCTGGTGGGCCTGAGCGACTTCAAGAACAAGAACTTCATCCTGCAGGACTATGCCCAATGAACTCGCCGGTTCCGAAAGCGAAACGCCCGATGCGCACCCTCACTATTGCCTTGGTATCCGCGGCCGCAATGTCGCTTGTGCTGCCGCGGGTGAGCGCAGGCGGGCAGCCCGAGCGTCCCCGCCCTGTGTCGATGCGCACCAACGGCCCCAAGCGGGCAGCATCGACCTACAAACCCAACAGGTCTCCCAGAATCGTGCGCAGGAGACGCAAGCCGCGCCGCAAGGTCACCCTGACCGTACCCGGGGATGCCAGGGCCAGAGACGCGGCCCTCGCTGAGAAGCGCGAAAAGCGCTTTGGCAGGAGCGGTCTGGCTCCGGTCCGGGTCTCAATGGACAGCATGTCGGTACAGAGTCAGAGCACCACTTCGACCACCCTCTCACGCGTGCCGCAGGAGCAGCCCTCGTCCTCATCGTCCAAGGGCACGAACAGCCGGGCCCGCCCATCGCAGCCTTCAACCAGCCGGTCTGGAAACGCCCGGCAGCCTGGCCGGCGCCGCAAAGGGGACGACACATCCTATCTGGAGAAAATGCCGAGGTCGCAGGAGGAAGCGCACAGACGAGCCGCCGCCCTCGCCGCCGAGCTGGGCATGGAAGTGCCACCGCAACGCGCCCAGCAGACCGCAGCGCTCAAGAAGAAGCGCAAAGTCGCGCTCGGCGGCTATGGCGTGCTGTTCAGTCGCTTCGACGAAGCGAAAGGGCCAGACGGCATATTCCAGCAGCGCTTCAACGGCAGATCGTTCTCCCCAAAGACCGCTCTCATCAGAGCCTATCGCGAGTGGCGGGGCCGCTAGAGCTAGCATGGTGAGGCATGGAGGGAGGCATGGGGGACATGGGAGCATGGGGGGGGCATGGGGCCGGACCAAGCTAGTCTATTGAAATATATATATATTATATTTCATCATAAAACATAGGAAAGGGGACGTTGTTGATTTATTGAAATTTGTCTTCATTCAAAAATCAAGGTGCACAAAGTTTCATCCTTGTGAAGCAGCCCCTCTCCCCGTTTAGCAGCCCGGGTGACACCTGAAGGGCTCAACGCCGTTTGACTGCCGATTTCCGTCCCTTTCATGCCGAGATATCGCAAGGCCACATGACAGAGTACTGCTTTGCATTTCGCCAACGTTCGCTCTTTGTCAGGATGGCCGAGCCTTTCGGGATCGACTTGAAAATAGGCAGTGACTCTCACTATCATTTCTTTGAACGTAACCGCTTTTTTGAGTTCGGGCTGGCTTTCACGTTGCAACAAAGCGTCCACAAAGGCACCGCCGCCAAGGACGCGCTCATCGAAGGCATCGTCCTCAGTCAAGGAATGGTCTAGGAGCCCGTCGGATTATGCCCTTTTTCCCCATATCTTCGTTAAACCCGAAAAAATTATCCTCCGGTAAGCGAACGGAGTGAGACACCGAGATATTCAGCATATGCCTCCGGTAATTTTTTCGAGTTCGCCTCGATCTGAGAAAAAATGCCTATAATCCGACAGACTCCTAGATCCCCTTTATAGCGGCAATCGAGCCGTAAGAGGCCTCGAGGTCGGCAATCTTGAATAAAATGTCGTTAGAAGTCGTCATCTTCACTCCCGAGATATGCCTCGACAACCACCGGATTTGCCTGGACTTAGGCTGGTGCTCCCTCGGCGATTCTACTTCCGAAGTTGATAACCGTCAGATACTCGGTCACCTCGACATATTGGATCTTGGAGTCTGAAAATGTGTTGCGGATAATATATGGAGACAGGAAAACAACCGATCCTTTTAAAGGATGGGCAAACTAAATCACCTTTTTCCTCTGGCATGAAAGACAGAATTAACGACCTCGGCAGGAGAACGCGATCAGATATTCATGGGTGACGATTGGACGGTTGAATCCGTATTGGTGCTAGAAAAGTTCATCGCCCCGCTCGATGACGGTTGGGGGACACGGTGCTGATCGAGACGCGCGTGACGGCTATCGCCTCCGGTTTGCCGAAACATCATCGGCCAAGGCCTTGGCCTTCAACAACCACTCTTCAAGTAGATTCGGCTCCGCTTCGGTCTTCTCCAGTGTGAGATTGAAATCGCGGCAGAACTTCTCCGCGGAGACAAGATTTTTCTCCCGGTCGCCGACTCCGGTGTCAATGTAGAGCCCCCGGCGATAATGGGTGAATAGTCGCCTTGCCATCACCATCGGGTCCTTCCCGTATTGTGTCACCCGATCGAGGTGGAGTTCCTTAATCACCATTTCAGCCTCCACCTCCGCCCACCCGGGGGTCATGAACCAGGTACCGACTTCCTTTTTCACCTCGCGGGCATAGCCCTCAGGCCCCAGCAGCAAGGAGATGCAATCGTCGATCTGCGGCAAAATGACGGCAATACTGCAGTCTTTTTCGATCCCTTCCAGCGACTGACAAAAGCCGTAGCCCAAGAAAACGGCATCCACCCGTTCGGCCATCTCGTTGACCAAGCGGACGATTTCCTGCCGCATATTCTTGGGATTGACATGCAAGGCCCCATCCAGAAAGACAATCTCCGGTTCCCAATCCAGTTTTGACAGCAGGTTCGTAATCTCCATTTGCAAAATGGAGCAGGCAATGATTCCTACACGCATGGCTAAATCCTATTAGACGATGCCCAAGTGGGGAGCACCATTCCCTTCTCGCCCAACTCCTCAACGACTGCCCGCCCATCGCATTCGGAAGACGACCCAGGCGTTCTCGGTAACCGACCAGCCGACTTCCCGCACCGCATCGAGCATGGCCTAACTATCTGCAAGAGAGACTTCAGTGGACAAATGCATCCCGAATCGACGAAGAATACATTGGGGTCGTGGTACGCCCCGCGGATACACTCGAGGGTTTCCCGGCAAACGTCCTCGGATGTGCCGAAAAGATGTCGATAGGGAGGCCACATGCACCTCGGCTATGCGCCTGCCGTCGCCTCTGAGCTCGGAAACCTTGCACCCACACCCTGCCGGCTCCATTGCCGATGACGGGCACACAGGGCAGGCATTCGACGGGATTCCCGCGCCCATATGGCAGCAATCGCTTGAGCGGTTTCATTGTATCCGGTAGGTATTGAGGAATGGCTCAATTCGTTGCATACACGGAAATAAATAAAAAACCTGATACAAGTCAAATCGTTATTCCATATGCGGCGCAATGCAACGAATAGGCTTTCTCTATTTGACAATCATTCTGATCGCGCCCTGATGGCGGCGCGAGTGAACGTTTTGCCAAACATATAAAAAAACCATGAAGTTGACATTACCCATATTGATCTCTAACGTAATGCAAATAAAGAGAAATACGATCCCTAACAAATTTCCGAATATTCAATTCTGGCAACCGTGTAAACGGTTACCAATTTTCTATCCATCTCCCTGTTTTGCCGATACTCCAGAAGAGAAAGCGATATTTGCTCGATAACCTTGGACAGGAGGGAAGAAATGACTCGAATCATGAATCGGATCTGGAACTTCGCAACCGTTCATCGGGCATGCCAAAAGGTGCCCGAACAAATGCGTTGTAAACAATTACTTATGGCGAGTATCGCGGCTGCATTGATGAGCAGTAGCATGTTTGCCTTGAAGGCCTCGGCCATGACCAACTGGGTGATCGACTACCCGGAAAACGGCGTTCTCCTCGGCCAGGGCTGGAACAGCCTCGCCGTTGCTAAAGCCCCGGGAACCTGCATTGTCTTTGCCCGCGCCCAGAGCCAGGATGCCCAAAGCCGGGACATGCAGCTCACCTCCGTGACATCGACCTACCAACTTCAACGCAGTCTCGATATCGATGCCTCGGCCCAATACAAAAGCATTGGCGCCTCCATAAAAGGCAAAGCCGGTTTTGCCCAAAAAATCGACCTCAATTCCAGCCTGAGCAACATCGCCGCCTACGCCGTGGTCGACAACGGCCGGGTATTCGCGGCGCCACCGCCTGTAGAATCGGCGACGAAAATTGCCTCGCTGATACAACAAGGAAAGACTCCCGGGGAGATCGCAGCAACTCTCGGTATCGATTCACGGCAGCTCGCACGAAATTTTGCACGCGTGCTGCCCGATCTGTCGTCGCCCAACCCGAAAGCTCGGCAGAAGGCGATCGATGTGCAACGGATGAATGCCGCGGCGAGTGCAAAATCAGGGACCGCACCCGTGGATCCCGATTTCCCCGGCGCGATCGCTCTTCTTCCCAAATACCGCGACATGGCAGCTTCGAACCCGGCGTTGTTTCGCAAAACCTGTGGCGATTCCTTTGTGCTCTCAATCAGCGAGGGCGGCGAATCCTCCGCCCTCTTCACCTTCGAAACCCAATCGCTTGGACAGCAGCGCGAAATCAGTGCCGCGATGGAAGGCTCAGGGTGGGGAGCCGGCGCCAGCGCCAGCATGAAATCGACCATCAAGACACTGGCAGACAAAACGAAAATGACTATCCGTTGGTTCCAGTCCGGCGGTAGTGGCGAACCGCTACCGACCAGCCTCGACACGTTTTACCATAGCCTCCAGGGATTTCCGAAAGCGGTGCAGCAACACCCTTGGAAATACAAAATAGAACTGGCACGTTATGAGGACCTTCCCAACTGGCCCAGTAGCGGGAAAGAGCAGTCTTGGGAATATGAAGCGATGGATCGGCTTGCCTTTGAACACGGCAAGTGGTTGACATTGAATCACGATCTCAACACCATACTGAACGCCACCAGCGATCGGCTCGGCCGCACGCAGGGCTATCTTCTGGGCCGCGGCATATCGAGAAAGACATTCTTGACATGCAGGACCAAGTGCAGCGGCGGGTCGCGGCAATCGAATCGAAGGTAAAAGCATGCCAAAGCAGAGCCAATGAGAATCAGCCGTGCCTCCCCTCGCAAACCGTAACCGCACTGCAATCCAGCGCCGACGCGCCGCTCTCCGACGACTATATGCTTCGAACCAAGCTGCCGCTACCGATCGCCGGGTCGCAACAACTCCAAGCGGAGCGCTTCCTTCCCGCAGCCGAGATTCGGCAACGCATCTTCGATTTTTGGCTCAAACGAGTTAACGACGAGCGTTGCCGAATCAGCAAACAGCCCGATCTCTGCTTTACCGCCAGGGCTCTCGAGAGCTTGAAAGCGAAAATTCCGGTAAGCAACCAGATCGTCGTTAACCTCATCAGCATGCTCGGCAACCGCGACCACTGCGCCAATGTCAATAACAAAACCGGCCGAGTCAACTACTCCGCGCCCTGCTCGCTGAGTAACAAGAACCAGCAGTTTGTCTACAATCCCGGATCGGGCACCTTGAAGCACCTGGCAAGCGGCAAATGTCTCAACGTCAAAGGCAACAGCAAACACAAAGGCGCCGAGATCATCATCTACTCATGCCAGGATCCTGCCCAGCTCAATGACAAATGGCTCAGGCAGAACGGCTACCGCGGAGGCTGGTGGTTGAAGGCGAAACATTCCAACATGTGCCTCGACGTACCCGACCCGATTAAAACCGGTCGAGGCCTGGACCAGGCGCCTTGCCGAAGCGGAAAACAGGCGTGGTCGCGCCAGAATTGGCTCATGGTGGGAGAATAGGCAGGAGGGTTGCCAGAAAATTGCGAATCTGCCGAAACCGCAGATCGAGGATAGCCGGATCCTCTACCGCCCCTTCCGTGCCGCAATTCCAGCTGTTATTTTCATCGGCGCCGTCGCGGTTTTCCTCTCTGTTGTCTTCGAATTGGCGATTAGCGAAGATATCGGGCCAGATAAGCGGAGACTTCGAATAACAGCTTTCGGATGGGAACTAACCATGTACGACGGTCTGATCGTGCCATAATGGGGGGCTGGTGAACGTTGACCCATGCAACGCTGCATCCAGAAAGACAATCTCTGGTTTCCAATCCAGTTTTGACCTTTCTGTTGATGAAACAAACGTACCCGATGAGAACATTGTCAGGGCCGCACTGCACGATGATCTCAATACAGCTCCCGGGTATAAATCAGGTGGGAGTCGCTCTTGAAAATGCCGAAGGTGAGGCGAGCGGTCGGGTCGGTATCTCCGGTTCCCTGCCAATCGTACTGAAGCCAGGCCGGCACCTGAACCGTCAAGTTGAGACTGCCGGTGCGTCCCGCTCCCGGCGCCTTGAACCAGAGGTTGAAGTCTCCTGCCACCGGTGGTTCGTTGAACTGTTCGCCCGTCGGGGATGTAGTCGAACAGCCCATACCGCTGTTCCCCGGACTGCCGGTATCCCGGACACAGGTTGAGGCGGGTTGCAAGCCGTCGCTGGTATCGGGATCGGCCAGGCTCATGGTCAGGCTGCCGGTACAGGTATCGTCGGTGTTGGTCTGAAAACCTGAGGCACCGTAGTATTCGGTGTGCATCGGCACCTGCAAATCCAGGAGTTCCGGGCCATAGCCATTCTGCAGCACCAGGCGGCCCCAGCGCTCGTGGGCGCCGGCGATGGCGCTTACCGTGTAGCTGTCGCACGAGCCGTCGTTGTCCGGATCGTAACAGACCCCGTCACTGTCGGTCAGATCGGTTTTGGCAAGATCGAGATCCACCTTGGCATCAAAAGGAGCAATGGGCGTGGTCGGCTTGCTGTAGGTCAATCTGTCGCCGGAAATGATGTAGGTTCCCTTGCCGTCGTACGTGTCGTTACCCTCAAGGGCGGCATCGCCCCCGGAGGTAGTACGCGACAGGACGGAAGTCGTCCCACTCACCTCGTTGGCATAGCTGCGCTGCGCCAGACCGGTGTCGAGCTTCCAGAAATCGCCGCCATAATTTTCGGTAGCCTGGTCGGAAGTGTTGACCGCGGTAACATATATGACGGGATCCACCGCAAAAGGAAATTCCTGGCTCAGGTAGGTAAAGACGCCACCGGTGCAGGCGTCGGCAAAGGATGGGGTGTTGGCGCTGAGCGTGAAACGGGCAGGGATGAAACGGCCGATATTGTCCGAGGTCGTGCCGGTAACTTTGCCCGCGCCCAGATAATCGTCCACACTCGGAGTCAACGTGATGATTCCCACCTCGCCCCAGCTAAAGTCGCCGCAAGCCGTGCCGGGTGATGCAGGACTCGTACCATCGCATGCGATGCCGAAGGGATTGAACTGGCCCTGCAGATTCGGATTGTGCTTGTCGGCCGGCGCAACCAGCGTCGAGGACAACTTGACCGTCTGAGCGGGGGTCTCCTGTCCATAACTGGGGGTGGCATCGCCGGATGCGTCCACCGCGGTCACGGTGACTGAAAAGGTTGCACCGGCATGGATAAAGGCGGCTCCATCCGCGTTCTGGGCCTCCGGGTTGGCGAAGTTATCGGCACTGCGCACGATGTCGCTCAATACAAACCCTGCCGGCTTGACGACAAACGGGGTACTGCCCCCGCGAATCCCGTTCGGCAAGCCGGTGGTATCGACCGGGGTCGACACGTCTTTGACGTTGAGGGCGATCTGACCGACATCCTTGTACTTCACGCTGACCGAGGCCTGGCCGTTACTAAACGTCACAGGCAGATCCGTCGCGGTCTGGTCCTCGTATTTATCGGCGGAGATAGTCCCGACGGTGGCCTGCACCGGCGCTCCCGTCCCGCTGTATGCCGGATTGTCGTAGGTCATCCAGAAACGGAGGTTTTTGGGGCCCGTATATGCCTCGATGATCCCACAGGTCGGGTCGGTCGCGGTTTGCCCATAGGCCGTCAGGTAGGCGGTGAAGGAGGCGCCGGCAGTCTGGTTGGAAAAAACGGGAGGGGATTGGCCGGAGGGTTGCCGAGAGGGGTTGATGTCACCGTAAAGCCGCTTGGAGAAAAAGCCAACGGATCTGCCGTTCCGGTGGCATTATTGGCAAAATCGCTGACCCTGATGGTAATCGGAGAATTCCCTTCAGAATACGACAGCTCGAATTGGGCGACCCCGCCATCTCCTGGGTCAAAGGTATAACTGGCCAGGCCGTCATTTGCGGTCGGATCGCTAAAGCTGCCGCCGCCGCTTTTCAATTCCCAGCTCCCTTTGCCGCTCCCGGTATCAAGGGTTATGGTCCCGGCATAATCCGTCACTGTTGCACCGTCTGCATCGACAGCCGTCACCGTAACGGGCTCCGGCAAGCAATTGATGCCATGACCATTGTGGGTGATGACGAAGTGATCCACACCTGATACGGCGCAAGGCCGGGTGGTATTCATCAACTTATTGACCTGAGCCGCCGAAATGATGTAAGGGAAGATATTTACTTCATCGAGTGTGCCGGAGAAGTATTGCAGAGCAATCGATGAATTGGTGTTTTCCACCCGGCCAATGCTCGAATAGGAAAGAGTGAGGTTGGGATGTTCCGTTGTCCCTGTATCCCCGGGCGCTAGATTCCCGTCGATATAGATTTGATATCTTCCATCGTCTGCATTGCGGGTCAGGACTATGTGGTGCCAGTCACCATCATTGATCGGCTCGATTGATTTGGCGTTTCCATCGTTGCCTGTAGAGATTCCGATATGGCCCGAGGCATCGATCCAGCCCCAAAATATATCATCCGTGCCGCCATTTTGCTCCATACCCGCGATAGCCGGGGCCTTCCAATCGGTGTCATCGCCGGTCTGGGTTGTTTTGATCCAGAAAGCGAGGCTGGCTGTTCCATTGAGTATCGAAGACAAGCCGGGTACATCGACATACCCAGTACTCCCATTAAAAACACCGCCGTTGCAGACTTTTCCATCGCCTGTGGTCGCCCCGCCCTCCGCCGTGCCGTCGAAGCCGTTGCCGCTGCTGTCGACGACTTCGCCGTTTGTGCCGTTCCAGGCGGATTCGTCGAAACGGAATTCAGCGGCGGGTCCTTGATTGCCGGAGCCGGTACAAACACCGCGGGAATCGACATCGGCCACCGCATCTGCATCATAAAAAATTTGAGCGTCGCTGTTTGCCGTGGCGATATCTCCCTGGGCGGCCACTGCGCCGGTAAGACGCGTAGAGTCTCCCAAGCTCACATTTCCCAGGCTATAGAGGAGGTAGTGCGACGGCGTCGAGCCTGCCTGCTGGCTCACATTACTATTAGCGACAATCAGCAGCTTATCCGCGGAGCCGGCCGCATTCAAGGCGTCGGCCCACGCGATCGTCATATCCTGATTCACAAAAAGCCGTGCCGTGCCGCTGCCGGCAACGCTGATCTGGACCTCGGTATTTAAGGAAAGCGTATTGATCCAGTAATCCGATCCTCCCTCGAGGATCAAGTGGCTTTGATATCCCAGTTGCAGGGTATTGATATAATATGTTGTGTACGCGCCATTGTCTTGGATTAGAGATCCGTTTCCAGTAGTGAGATTTCGGTAGCTATCCGTGCCGTCAGATCCGAGAACAAAGGTGGCGCCGGCATTGACCGTGTGATCATGGTTCGTCGACGTTGTTTTAAACGTTTGCACTGTTGCGGGAGTTGAAGGAGTACCCGTTATGCCGCAATCGGTGGTTCCACAGGTCGGTTTACCATACACGTTGAAATCGATGGGATTTACCGTCTCTAATTTGCTATCGGGATCATTGAAGACCTGACCGTTCCAACCAAAGGTAATTTTTCCGGAATCAGTTGTATTTTGCAAGCCACTCGGAAAGACGTCTTTACATCCCGTGCCGGAGGACGAAGACGTATAGGTGATGACAACCTGTCCATCGCCGCCGTCGCCACCACCGTAGTTCGAGTTCGTCATGGTATCGGCGCCACCACCACCGCCACCGGCAGGCGATCCATCCTGACCAGACCCGCTTCCCAATACGCCGTTGCCGCCGTCGCCGCCACCGGTCGAGGTTCCAACGCCAGCCGTTGCCTGATTGGCATCGCCACCGTTGCCGCCGCTCCCTGCTCCACCGCCACCACCACCGCCGTAGTAATAGGCTGTGCCTGCATCCGTGCCATTGCCACCGGCATACACTTGATCGCCGACGCCCCCGGAGGTTGCCCCTCTTCCCCGGAACCCAGCCCGTAGCGCTGCGAGGCCCCTTCCCCGCCGGCGCCCCCTTTGGCAACAACAACTGAAGCGCCGAAAATGGAATCCTCTCCATCCGCGCCATTTCCCGTATTTCCATTGCCGCCGGCACCGACCACCACCGTGTACGTGTCTCCGGCAGAGACGGCAACGACCTTTTTGGCATACTGACCGCCTGCGCCCCCCCCGCCGCCGGCAGCATATCCGGTCACGCCGCCCCCCGCTCCGCCACCTCCCCAGGCTTCGACGGTGATCGTGGTCACACCGGCCGGCACGGTCCAGGTGTGACTGCCGGGCGCGGTGAAGGAGACGGTATCGGCCCGGGAAACCGCGGTGAAGAGAAAGACGAAAAGGAGGCCGGCGAGAAGGGTAAGCCCGTAAGAGCCACCATTATGCCTGGAACGGGCTGCATACTCTTTAGTATGGATTTCTGCGAGTCTCTTCATTCGCCGGTCACTTTGACTATCACTTTGCGCGATACGTAATCGGGCGAACCGTAATTTCCCCGATCGGCAAAGGCGACGATCCTAAAGACGTGGTACGTCACGCTGCCCTCCTGATATGTGCCCGAAGATGGCTCCCCTGTACAGCTGACCGTAACATTTAAATTGTCGATGGCAAAGGGCTGAGTAGCCCCGGTAATGGTGTTGCAGTTATGATCGGTTTCCACCCGGTATATCCCCCATTCGATACCGCTGCGGGCCGCCTGATAGGCTCGCGCGCCCTGGAGCGCAAAGACCGGGATGCGCGACTGTACGCCACTCATGGTCACCATGAACAACCCCAGCGCCGCCAGCACCACCAGCAGGAACAGAGCGGCCAGCAAGGCGACTCCCCGCTGATTGGATAGAGGCCGTGCCGATTTCATGGCGCATTCTCCACATGGAACTGGTAGAGCAGCCGAACCGACTCGCCGCTGTCAGCGAGGGTGAGCCGCACGGTGACCAGCCCACCCCGCTGCGCCGTGCCGGGATCATAGGCAAAGGAGCAGCCGGAGACGTGGTTGGTCATCAAGGCGCCGCTGGAGGAAGAGAAAGAGGAGGCCGTGGGCTGGTTGGGCTGGAAACCATAGCCGGCATACCTCGTGAGGGTTTGGCCCGAGCAGATATAGCTTATCGGGTCAGACGCCAGAAAAAATCTCTGGTTTGGAGATTGGAGCGGGAATTGAACAGACGAACTCAGCACGATGTTACCGACGGTTCCCCCGGCAACCGAGGCGCGGTTGTTGCCCAGATAGGCATCGCCGATCCCCCCGATGGCAGAGAGGTTGTAGATGATCACGGACTCGCCCGCAACCGGGGAGGAGTTGAGGCTGCCCATCACGTCGAATGTGGAATCGGGTGCGTTGAAATCGAGCGGATCACCGCCTCCCGACCCCACCTGGGCGCGGTAGCGGCCGCCGTCGACACTGGGCACCAACTCCAGGGCAGTGGAGCCGGATACCCGGATGGTGTTGGGTACCGCCAACCGGATATCGCGTTTCAGGCGCCGCAGGGCGTTGTCCGCCGAGTCGACCAGCTCGGTGCGACGTGACAGGGCGGTATACCCCTCGATGGGCCTGGCGATAAAGACGCCGCCGATGGCCGCCATAATGCCCAGCAGCACAATCACCAGGGTCAATTCGATCAGGGTAAACCCGGAATTTTTCCACGTCGCATTATGCATAGGTTGCCTGAAACCATCTTTGTTTTATCCGCTGGTCGCAACTCTCAATAGGCAGTCCGATAGCGCTCAAGGGTAAAATCGACCATGGAAGCATACTGGACCCGCACGGTTATCTTTGCCGTGGCCGCTTTCGGGACCGTGCTGCCGGCAGGTCCCAAATCACTTGCGGGGGCGACGCTCACCGTCACCGCATACCCGGCAAGATCCGGGATGGCTGTGCCGGTCTGGTCCCTGACTACGTTATCTGGGAGTCGATTGTAATCGTAAACATCATCATAATCGGACCTGGTTTCTCCGCTATCGCTGCCGTCCGGATCGCTCAATGGGCGTAGGGAGATCTCTTCCATGTACGATTCGGCAATAGCCACCGCCTGGGTCTGGATCATCGGATCGGCGCTGTGGGCGGTGGTATAGTTCATCACCGAAATACCCCGGCGACGGCGATGCCGATAACCACGATGGCGATAACCAGTTCGATCAGGGTAAATCCCCTTGAATGGACGAATTGATCAGAGGTGGCCTTCATTGCGTATCCACATAGCCGCTTTCCCCGACCACCGTGAAGGTGCGCCCGCCCACGGTGACGGTGGCGGGGGCAACGGCGCCGGTCGCCGGATCGATGGTCTGCCCCAGGGCGTTGAAATAGAAAGTGGAGGGTGAGGCGGTAAAGCTTATGCCGCCGGGCGCAGTGCCGGTAAAAGGGCCGGAACCGGCCGGACGGCTCACTGTCCGGTTAAAGGAGCCGTTGGCGCAGGTGGCCCGCTGGTGCAGAGCGTAGGTGCCGCCGGCAGTGCTTACCTGCACGTCGCAGCCGCTGGCGACAGCGAATTTTTGGGCGTAGCGCACCGCCGAGGCAACCTCGTCGTAGAAGCCGCGCTGTTGGTAGTCACTGGGATGGAAAAATCTCGGAAAGGCGACGGCGGAGAGGATGCCGACCAGCAGGAGCACTACTACCAGTTCTATTACGGTAAAGCCTGAATGTGCGGAGTTGTGGCAAAATCTCATTTCATCCAGGTCTCCGCCGAAAGAAATATCCCACATTCAGCGAAACAAACGTGGCTTGCCACCGGCATAGAACAGTATATGTCTAGCCCGGTGCTACTAATTATCGACCGTATTCTTCCATGAGTTACAGCCCATGGGCTTTGCAGCAGCTCATCACGCAACGACCCTGTTGTACGCGGAGCTCAAACAATCGCATGTGTAAATGTGTAGTATACTGAATATGAATACGACACGCACCCGCACAAAGCAACTACGGAGCCCCTTTAAGGCCCCGTAGTTGAAAACAAAAGGAGAACTTTGCACTCCTTTCATAAAGAGGCGATTCAACTATTTTGCCCCGTACAAAGTAAAGGTAGCAGTCTTGGTGTTATCATCATTTGATGTAACCGTACATTGTACCGTATCCCCAATATTGGTAAGAGTACCTGTACCAGAAATGGCATACGTCCCGGCACCTGTTGATGCAAGCGGTGCATTAGGAACCAGCCCAGGAATTGTAGCGCTCGTGCATCCAGCGCTTGTATCGGTAATGCCGGTTATAGCTGGCGCTGAGGTTAATGCTGTGCCGAACTTCGCCCCTTTTGCCAGATCACCTGCGTAATTCACGGCACTGGCCGAATTCAAAGAGCCGGCAATGCCATCTACGGCCGATTGTCTCGCTTCGTTCGTCATATCCACATACTTCGGGATCGCTGCCGCCGCCAGAATACCCAGGATAACAATAACAATCACCAACTCGATCAACGTAAAACCTTCTTCATTCTGCATGCTTGTTTTTCTCCTTCAATCTGTTCGTTCCGTCGCGAACGTTCACGGGCGCCCCCACAGGTTGGCGTTTCAGGTTGATGCGTCCAGGCTGCAAATCTACAGCCTGGACGCATCAACCTGAAACGATTCCGCCCTGCCAAGGCCCATGTAAACGTTTACGAGAGCTTGGTTAAGCCGACATCCGGCTTCTCTGACGAACCTGGCCCCCCACCGCTTTCAGACAGAATATCTCTTTTATTGAGATGTGTTCCGTCATAATCCCAGTTCCCCAAATACTACACATACCATAGGCCCGCCCCATACCTCAAGCAGAAAAGACCTCCTTTGCCTTACACTCCAATCTCACCTTTTCAATTTCCCAGCCCCCAACCAGTGGTAGGCTCGCAGCGGGGCCAGATTCACCCCTTTGAAACCATCGGAGCCGGGTTCGAAGGTCCCGTCGTGATTGACGTCGTCATAACGAACCTGGATTCGAAACGCCGCCCGCGGCGGCCCCGGCAGGCCGGTATGGAAATAGCGGCCGTGAGCCACCCGATAAACCAGTAGCCGGCGGCCGCTATCGAAGTACCAATGGCCGCCGGCAATCGACGCCGACCGGGGATTGTCAAAGCTCCCCAGATAGGTATCGGGAGGCGACGCCAGGTACTGTATGGGGTTGGTACCGGCCATTGCCGCAGCGCCTTGCATATCGCCGCGCATCACAAAATGTAGAAAACGCAACGCCACGGCGCTGCGTATGGCGCCAAGATCCCGCGCCATGGCGGTACGCTCCACATCCACCTGCAGGCGGACATAACGGTAGAGCATCAACCCGGCCATCAGGCTGATAAGGATAACGACCACCACCAATTCGAACAGGGAATGGTTGCGCCGCCCCAAAAGGCCCTGCACCGTCACCCGCTTTGCGGAAAGCCTCGTAAACGACATATGCCCGTCCAATCTCAGTGCACATGGGCGATCTTGGTCAGGTCCCACATCGGCAGGAAAACGCCAAGCGCCAAGACCAGCACCATGCCGCCGATGGCGACGATAAGCAGGGGTTCGATGGAGCTGGTGAGGTTCTTCAGGTCGTAATCGACCTCCCGCTCGTAGAATTCAGCCACATCCTGCAATACGGTATCGAGCGCCCCGGTCTCCTCCCCCAGAGAGAGCATCTGCAGCACCAGAGGGGTGAACATGCCGGTGGCGGCGGCGGTGCGAGTAAGGGTGTCACCCCGTTCGACACCTTCGCGCATCAATTCAAACCGACTCTCGATATAGGCGTTGTCCACCGCCCGGGCGGTGATGCCCAGTGCTTCCACCAGGGGCACCCCGGAGCGGAAACTGAGAGCGAAAGCCCGGGCGAACCGGCTCATGGTGGCGCGGTGCAGGATGGAGCCAACGATCGGCAGGCGCAATTTGAGCCGGTCCCACCGCAGTCGCCCTTCGGGAGTTTTCAGATACTGCCGGATACCCAACACCGCCAGCACACCGCCGATCAGCAGATAGGGCCAGAAGGCGATTGCAAAGTGGGAAACAGCGAGAATGATGCGAGTGGGAAGAGGCAACTGGAGTTTGAAGCCACGGAATACCTTCTGGAAGACCGGAATGACGAACAGGGTAAGAATAGCCATGGCCACCCCGATGGCGACAATGACAAAACTCGGGTAACGCAGCGCCTCCTTGACCCGGTTTCTGGTCTCTTTTTCCCGCTCCAAATAGCTCGAAAGCTGAGAAAAAGCCTCATCGAGCCGGCCTGTCGCCTCCCCGACCTGAACGATGCTGACAAAGAGCAACGGGAACACCCGGGGGTGATTATGCAAGGCGGTCGAGAGTTCTCGCCCCGAGCGCAGAGTCTCCAAGATGTCTTTCAAGGTAGCGGACATGGCCGGGTTGCGGCTATTCTGTATCAATCCTTCCAGGGCCTGTATGATCGGCACCCCGGCCTTGATCAGGGTGAACATCTGGCGGCAGAAAAGAAGCAGATCATCGAGCTTGATCCCGGTCCCCAGCCCTCCCCATTGCCGTAAAGTCTGCAACCAGTTCGCCTGGTCCCTGCCCTCGACGATCCGAATGGGAGTGGCGCCGCCGGCCAGGAGCTGGCTGGCCACCGCATCGGCCGAAGCCGCCTCGAGGCGTCCCTCCATCAGCTCACCGGCGGCGCTTCGCGCCCGGTAGTCAAAATATGGCATCGCTTACTCCCTGTACAGACTGTGGCATATCGCTATGTCGCAGCTTGCGTTGTCTATCCACGTCTTCCCGGCTCAACACCGCCCAGCCCCATCCGGCACCCAAAATCCCCTCAATCACCGCCGGTCGCGCCGGGCTCCACGGTGAGGACGCCGGGCTCCTCCTCCAGTTGGCCGGCCAGACGCACCACCTCCTCGATGCTGGTCACTCCCCTGGCCGCATGGTCAAAGCCGCAATATACCAGGGGGCGATAGCCTTTCTGGCGCCTGGCGGCATCGGCAAAGGCAGCACCATCCTTGCGTCGCAAGGCATCGGCAGTGGCGAGATCGATTTCCAGGAGTTCGAAAATGCCGATTCGTCCACGGTAGCCGGTATTGTTGCACATGGGGCAGCCTCTGCCCCGCTTGAATCGCATCTTTTTCCACTCTTCTCCCACCAGCGTGGTGAGCCAGGCGCGCTGATTGGCGTTGAGGGGATCGTCCTGGGTGCAGCTTTCGCAGTTGCGGCGCATCAAGCGCTGGGCCAGGATCGCCTGCAGGGCGCTGGCGGCCACATATCCTTCCGCCCCCATGTCGAGCAGTCGCAGGGCGGTGCTGACCGCATCGTTGGTATGCAGGGTCGAGAGCACCATGTGACCGGTCATGGCGGCCCGGAGGCCGATTTCGGCCGTTTCCTCATCGCGCATCTCGCCCACCATGATAATATCCGGGTCCTGCCGCAGGGCCGAGCGCAGGACCACAGCAAAATCCAAGCCGATCCGATTGTGAACCTGCACCTGGTTGATCCGCTGCAACCTGTATTCCACCGGATCCTCAACGGTGATGATCTTTTTCTCGGCCGTGTTCAGTTCACTCAAGGCGGCATAGAGCGTGGTGGTCTTGCCGCTGCCGGTGGGGCCGGTCACCAGCACCATGCCGTGGGGCCGGTGTATGACCGACCGAAAACGTTGCAGGATTTCCGCCGGCATGCCGACCTGGTCGAGGTCGAGGATTCCGCCTGTCTGGTCGAGCAGACGCATGACCACCCCTTCGCCGTACTGCAGGGGCATGGTCGAGATCCTGACATCGATGCTGCGCCCCCGCACCTGAATATTGAAACGCCCGTCTTGCGGCAGGCGGCGCTCTGCGATGTCGAGCTTGCTCATCAGTTTGAGCCTGGATACCAGCGGGGCGGCAATCCGCTTCTCCTTCATCACCTGCTCGTGCAGCACGCCGTCGATCCGCTGCCGCAGCCGTAGCACCTTCTCATCGGGTTCGATGTGGATATCCGAAGCCCCTATCTGCACCGCATCCTTGAACAACGAATGCAGCAGCCGCATCACGGGAGCGTCGCCAAGTTCGGACGGCGGCAACAGTTCCTCGAGGTTGACCCCGCCCCTGGTAATCTCTTCGTGCAGTTCCTCGGCTATGTCGGCGATATCCGAGGTATGGCGGTAGGTACTGTCGATGGTGCGGAGGAGATCCGTTTCGCGCACCAGCGCCTGACGTACAGGGCGTTTAAGCAACTTGGCCAACTCATCCAGAGCGAAGATATCGGTGGGATCGGCCATGCCCACCAGAGGAGTAGCCTGGGAATCGTCGAGGAGAATGGCGCGAAAGCGACGGGCGTAGGTCTCGGGGAGCTTACGTACCGTGTCAGCCTCGTACTTGTAATATTGCAGATCGATATAAGGAATCCTGAGCTGCCGGGCGAGTACCTCCAGCAGGTCCTTGGACGAGATGAACCCGAGATCGATCAGAACATCGCCAAGTTTTCCACCATTCTCACGCTGCTCCGCAAGCGCGCTTTGCAGATGCCCCTCGGTGATCAGACCGTTTCGGATAAGCAATTCACCGATACGGATTTTTTCCAGACGCAGGGTATTACGTTCTTTTGCAGTATGTTCGCCGGTATCCATCTTTTTTCAATTTGCTCATGCCATGGGATTGCTACTCGTAAATAGCGCCAAGGTACCCGTTACTTTTTATTGGTTCAGGGTAACCGAAATCAGCGCAAGTCTTTCAGACGATCGTTAACAAACCGTTTCAACTTTGCGGGCAAAGCCCCACCGTCCAGCGCCTTCCGATAGGCGATCTTGGCTTGACCAGGCTTGCCGCCGCTCTCCAGGGCGATCCCGAGCCCCATCCACCAAACGGATTCTTCGGGACGGAACGCCAACAGCTTGCGGTAGATCGAGGCCGCTGCTTCATACTTTCCCCGACGTTGATAAATCGCCGCAAGCAGGGCGAATGAGTCCGGTTCGGCGGCAACACTCGATAGACGACCGGCGGTCAACGTCTGTTCGGCTTGTCGCAACTGCCCTCTACTGACGAGAATACGCGCATAGCTCTCCCGGAAGGGCATGAAACCAGGGGCAAGCTGCACTCCGCGCCGCAAAAGGGTGGCGGCCTCCGTGACCCGCCCGGTGCGCAACAAAAGGGTCGCCAGGGTCTCCCGCGCCCGTAGATGACCCGGCTCCGCCTCGAGCGCTCGGCGCAATTCCGATTCGGCCTGGCGTAGACGCCCATTGCCGATATTGTTCATCGCTTTGTGGAAGGCTTCCGCCGCTACTAATTCCGGCGTGACTGGATGCGGCAGCCTGCGAAATGCCGCCTTGCTCTTTTGCCGACGCTCTGTCACCAGTGATTGCGCAGGGGAAGATGCACGCTCCAGAGTCTTTTGAGGGTGCCTCGATACGTCTTCCTCACTTGCTGCAGCGGCAGCCGGAAAGGATGGAGGAGATGAATTGACCATTGCCGCCTCCCCCGCCTCCTGGCGCTTTCCAGCCTTGGATCTGCTTTTGCCGGAGGGAGAAGACGCCGCGGCAGAGCGGGCGACATCCTTTGTTGAGGCAACCTGTTTCAAGGAATTGACCCAAATCGAGGTCTTTCTCTCAGGCGATTTCTGCCGGCTCAGCGGCTCTGCAGCGGGCCGAGCTACCACCCTCTTTACAGTCCTCGCCCTCACCGGATCGAGGGTAACCGCGGGTCGCACCGCGGGCCGGGGATGCTTTTTCCATAAAACAATCCCGATCATGGCCCCCGACACCACGACAAGCAGGAGGAGCACGACCGCAACCGCCGGATTGCAACAGCGTTTCCAGCCGGATTTCACCCCGCCGACCACCGGCAGATCGCTGATGAGATCGTTGGATGCGACAGCCTGCTTGCGCCGCCGTTCATCGAGATCTTTTAACATCTGGTTGATAAGACTCATATCATTTCGGAACCGTTCTCCCGGTTACCAGGTGGCCGGCAAAACCAGACCACTGTAGAGGTTACCCCCGTTACCACCATTTCCGTAAAACATATCCCAGCAGCGCCAGTTCACCAGCGATTGCGAGACAGGCGCCGGCGATGGCCAGCCCAAGGTAAGGAAACCAGAACATCCACGATGCGTCTTCCGAATCCCGGGCAGCGGCGCGGATATGTTTCGGCTCTATTACGTGGTCTCCTTTGCCGTAAGCGGCAAGCAGCGCCTTGTGGCAGAGCATGTTGACCAGCCTGGGAATGCCGCGACTGGCTCGATACAGACAGTCGATAGCCCTGGGAGTAAAGAGCTGTCCCTGCCGATAACCGGCCACCAGCATGCGGTGGGAGACATATGCTCCCACCGCACCCGATTCCAACGAATCAAGACAACAGGAAAAGCAGATGCGTTGCCGGAGTTGTCTCAAAGCCGGCTGATCAAGCCGTACATCGAGTTCGGGTTGAGCGAAAAGTACAATCTGCAGCAACTTGCGTTTCTCGGTTTCCAGATTACTGAGCAGACGAATTGCTTCCAGGCTCTCGGTAGGCATAGCCTGCACTTCATCGAGTATCAGCACGACCTGTCGTCCTTGACGGCCCAATTCTATGAGATTCTCGCTCAAAAGCTCGAGCAGTTTTTGCATGGGAACCGCAGGGGACGTGTCGATTGCCAGCTCAGTGGTGACCGCCCGATAGAGTTCGAGAGGTTTGAGCAGCGGATTCGGCAGGTAGGCGGTAACGAATTCTTCTTGCAACCCATTGAGCAGCTTCCTGCACAGCAGGGTCTTGCCAGTCCCCACTTCGCCGGTGACTTTGACAAACCCCTCTCCGGCGCGCAGGGCTACCATGACGACGTTCAACGCCTGCCGATGGCTGGGATGATTGAAAAAAAAGCTTGTGTCCGGCGTCAGGGAAAAAGGAATCTCATGAAGACCGAAATGTTCCAGATACATTACAATCGATGCTACTGTGGGGGTGTTTCGTCAGAGGTCCGACCAGCACTTGCCGGTTGCTCTCGGCGCGCATCGTCCAACCCATGACGATTCTTGTGAAACCCATCCAACCAGCCGCCATCGTCGACTGCGGAATTCAGTCGCTCGAAGGTGTCACGGGTGTTGGTCAGTGCGCTGTCCCAGGTCTGGCCGCCCTGGACAACTATCGGCCGCAAAAGGATAACCAGTTCACTTTTCTGCGACGACGCCTTGGTATGGCGAAAGAGTGAACCAAGCAGGGGAATGTCACCGAGGAAAGGCAACGAGGCATGGTCCTTATTGGTCTGGTTCTGCATGAGTCCTCCGATAACCACGACCTGGCCGTTGAGGGCATAGACGATACTGTCGGACTCACGCACGGTTGAATAGGCCAGCGGCAACTTCTGTTCCTGCCCACCCACTGTGATGGTCTTCGTCTGATCGGTCACCTTGCTTACCGTCGGGTGGATATGCAGGATGACGCGCCCACGGCGGTCTATCTGCGGAGTAACGTCCAAGGCAATCCCGGAAAAGAAAGGAGTCATGGTAATATTGGGCGTTGTTGTCGTCGTGGTCCCGGTGATGGTGGTGCTGGATACATCGGTGACGAAGAATTCGTCCGATCCCACCTTGATTACGGCCTTCTGGTTATTTACCGTGGAAATCCTGGGACTGGAAAGCACCTGCACATTGCCCTGGGTCTGCAACAGCTCTATAAATGCTTTGAAATTCGTGTAATTCAAAGCAAGACTGAATACTCCTCCAAATGCCGATGCGTTTGTTCCGGATACCGGCGAATAATTGGTCGGATTGAGATTACCGGTGTTTCCGGCGATCGAGGCAAATCCATCCCTGAAGAAACTTCCCCCGCCGGTCTGGGCGGCGGTAGCGGTTCCATCCTGGATGCTGGCAAGAGCACCCCAGTTGATTCCCGACTGAAAGCCATCCTTCAACTCCACCTCGAGGATCTTCGCCTCGATAATGACCTGCCGGTCCAAATTGCCCTGTATGGCGCGGAGGTATTTACCGACTTCCTGCAATTCCATCGGCATGGCCTTTACTATCACCAGCCCGGCCTGCGGATACACCACCACCTCGCGCCCTTCCTTGTCGCCGACAATGGTGTGCAAACTGCTCTTGAGTTCCTGCCAGAAATCAACATCGGAGGTTGTATCGATCTGACTGCTCACCGCCGTTCGCTTTCGGCGATTTCCCGTCGTTTCGATCGTTCCCGTCTGCCCGTATTCTCCGTTATTCCGATCGGTTTCAGTGATCTGACCGGAATTGACCCGCATTTCCGACTGTCCCTTGCGTCGGATGTTGAGGTAATTCACCGTGAAAATGCGCGATTGCAAGCCTCCGGGCATGATCTGAAAACTCGAACCGCTTTTCTCGAACTGGTACCCGTATACGTTGCGAACCACCTCCAATACCTGCGGGATCGAGACATTTTTCAAGGAAAGGGTGATTGTGCCCTGAACTTTGGGGCTTACCACCATATTGTACCCTGTGCCCTGCACCAGCTCCATGAAAAACTCGTTGGCCGGGGTCTCATTGGCGGAAACATCAAAACGCGGCTCTTCATTAAGCGCTCCCCCCAGCTGACAAATTCACGGGTGGAAGAAGGGCCTCGGAAACCGAAGATGGCAGCTCCGGGGGTCCCTGATGTCTCTTGGCATGTTCCTGCTTTGAAGTCGGCTCGCGCAGGGCCTGTGAAAGCTCCTTTCCTACCGAGGGCCCCCTGGGGGTGGGTGCACAGCCGGCCAAAAGCAGCGCTAATAAAAAAATGAAACTCGTAGAGGAAAAATGCGATAATTTTGATGTCATTTCGTTATATTTTCGACACGTTCAACCCGGGCTGGAGTCTTTATCCTTTCCGAGATCAAGGGGATGGAAATCACCTTTTCCTGGTAACGAAGCTTTACGGATTGCGGAGCAATCGCCAGCACGATAGCGCCTTCGATCTCCTGTCCCACCGTGAGCACCTTGCCATTGATCGTGGCAACCCGCCGGCGGGCGGAAATCACCGTCGAAGTCAGTTTCAAGGTATGCTCCACGCGGGAGCGGTCATTGCCGGCCGCCGGCGCGGCAAGAGCCTGCGGTGGTTTAGTGGGATCGGGCAAACCCGCCTTTGCCGCCGACGACCAAATGAGCACGGCCAGAGCCAAGGTCAAACAGACAAATCGAGATATCTTGTAATTACACACCGATCAATCCTTTTTGCAGACTCACGGTATGAACCTGGATCGTGATGTCCGCGGTGGGATATTTCAGGACCTTGAGCTCGAAATGATCCCAGAACAGGCGCCCCGACAGTCTTTCAATGCTTTTGAGATACCCGAGTGTTTGCGCAAAACTCCCTTCAAATTCAAGAAGGAGATCATGCTGGTAGGCATTCGGCACATCCTGTCGATTCGCTGAGTCGCTACCTTCTTTTTCGGGCGGTTCCGGTAGCAGCGATACCGGGGGAAGGTTCTTGAGTTTGACCAGCTTCAATCCCGATTGCCGCGACAACAGATTCCGCAGGACAGCGGTCATGTCACTCGGAGAAATCAAGCCGGCCGTCATATCTGCCAACTTCGTGTCGAGTCGTGCCTGTTCTTCGCGCAACCGTTGCAAGACAATCTTGTTCTTGGCATTAGGATCATTCTGCAGACCGGCAAGGATGGTGGCTGCCTGGATGTTCAGATTGGCCAGTTTGCCATTTTCCGCCTGGAGCTGGCTCAATTGATGTTTTCGCCTGGTCTGTCTCGGAGAAAAAAACAGGGCATTCCACGCCACCACCACTATGACCAGAAGCAGCAGCAATACCAGCGCCCTCTCTCGCCATAAAAGCTTTTCAAACCTCGCAATGAGGATTCGCGCCTGGGTTTCAATATCACTCATGCTTTTCCTCGGTTGCGGTGGTCAACAAAAATTCCACCTCGCCACTGTCCAATCGATTCAGCGTAAAGCGATTGAATTCCAAGCCCTGAAACACCTTCTCCCTACTGATATGCTTGAGGTACTCGGGTATTTCCGCCGGATGGCGGGTCCGTCCTTCAAGGGCGATCTCGTCCGGACGCAGCGAGATGTCCCGCAACCAGACATCTCCGGAAGTCTGCCTTGCCAATGCTTCGAGATACGGGGAAAAGCCGGTGGTACCTCCCAGGCCGGCGGCTTTGATCCGGACAAGCAGGCTCCGTTTGATCGTCGTCACCCCTTGCAACTGTTTGATCTCTCGAACCAGTCGAGGGTCTTCACGACTGGAGGCGTATTGCGTCTTGAGCTGGGTAACCTTGAGCTCTGTCGCTTTGACTTGCTGTTGGATCCGGTGCAGTTTTTTTTCCAGTTGCCCCTCCCTCCAGTGCCCATAACCGCTTACCACTGCAAGCACACATATGGCGGCGAGAACGATAAACAAACACCTTCGTGCCGAAAGCGCGTCCTCCCTGGGAAACAATTCAGCCTGGTAAAGATTGATCTCTTGTTTCATAACAGATTGGATTCGTTACGCAATGCACCACCAATCGCCGGAAGACATCTCGCCTGTGTCTCCAAAGCTATTCCATGGGATTCTACTACTTCCTGTAGATCCAGCATACGCACGTCGATACCAAGGTAGGTTTTCAAGTGGTCCAGCAGTCCCGAAACCTCGAACTCCATGGGGGCTACCACCAGGCTCCTAATGGAAGATTGGGACAGATTGCTGTCATAGAAATCAAGGGAACGCTGGATTTCCAGTATCAATGAATCCAAAATGGCGGGTAATCCGCTGTCAGCACCCAACTCGTTGCCGATGCCGGCAGAGGCTGCGTGGATATCCGAAAGCTCTACATTGATGCTGCGAGTGAGAAAGAGATTGCCCTTACGACTGATCACGATCTGGGCGGCACTGGGGCCAAAATACAAGAAAGCCACTCCCACCGCGTCCTCGGCCAGCCGGGAAGTGATATTGCGAAAGCACAACTCCGAAATGTCAATAGCCGATACTTTGAGTTTTGCTCCCTGCACTACCTTGACTCTTTTTCTTATCAGAGACTGTTGGGCAACAGCCACATACACAGCTTTCTGCCGAATTCTGGATCCCTGTTGCGGAATCGGGAAGTAATCGAAGACAGCCTGTTCAACCGGAAAATCAATCAGATCCTTGATCTGCCATCGCAAGGCATCTCTAATTTCTCCATCCGCAACATTGGGGGACTCCACCTGCAGCAGGTGGTAATTTCCTGAATCCAAAACCAAATTAACCATCCCTTTATGCAACAAGCGCTCTCTCAGAGCAGCCTGCAGCATCCGCCCCTGCTCTTTTTCCCCATCGTTGGCATGGAATTCACAGATCTGCAGAACAGGGAGGTTGCCTGCCTTGAGCGCCACATGGGCAATGGCAATCCCTTCCTCTCTGATGCACACCCCGGTCGCGCCGAATTTCGCTTTATTTGAAAAATTCAATATTCGCAGAAACACTCCCTCCCAGATCCAATTCCTGCCTCTTTTATCACCTAAGGACATGAACGGCTAGACAATAACGTCCAAACCCACTTCTATCTTTTTCTCAAATCCTTCAGATTATAGCAATCCAATATTTGCGGCAAGCAGTTTTGTTCCTGCCATCATGTCGTGAGCGATGAGACATAATAGACAGTAAGACGTTCAATCGATGTCGGCCACTTCGCCGACACGCAAAGCGATCAGAAGTGATTTTGCCGCGATGTCGCGCGACTGCCCTTCTTCGAGGATTTCATCCTCCCGGGCACCGTTTGCCGGCACCTCCCTGGCCGTATCGAGCATGGTCCGCCAGCGCCCAGGCTTGAGCAGCCGCGGCATGACGAACGGCACCGGCTCGCCGCCGGCATTGAGGATCGCCACGAAGGTCGCGTCCGGCTCCGGCTCGCCGCCTTCGGTTCGATGGTAGCTGCCCGGCTCACCACTGAGCAGAAACCCGATGCACCTGGCAAAACCGTTTCCCCAGTCTTCGCTGGTCATCTCCCTGCCGTCGGGACGCAACCAGACGATATCCTTGATATCGGTGCCAGGGGTCGGGCGGCCTTTGAAGAATCGATCGCGGTGGAAAACGACATGTCGCCGCCGGAGCATGATCATGCCGCGGGTAAACTCCTGCAATGCGCGGCCTCGATGATCAATGCCTTCCCAGGCCAGCCAGTTCACGGCGCTGTCCTGGCAGTAGGCGTTGTTGTTGCCGCCGCGGCTGTGGGCGAATTCATCACCGGCCTGCAGCAGGGGCACGCCTTGGGAGAGCAGGAGCGTGGCCAGGAAATTGCGCATCTGGCGAAACCGCAGATCGAGGATGTCCGGCTCCTCTGTCGCCCCTTCCGCACCGCAATTCCAGCTGTTATTTTCATCGGCGCCGTCGCGGTTTTCCTCTCTGTTGTCTTCGTTATGCTTATGGTTGTAGCTTACCAGATCGTGGAGGGTAAAACCGTCGTGCACGGTCACGAAGTTGATGCTCGCCCAGGGGCGCCGGCCACGCTGATCGTAAATATCCGCCGATCCGCTGAGGCGTGAAGCCAATTCCGGCAGATGGCCTTCGTCGCCGCGCCAGAATCGCCGGATGGTATCCCGATACCGATCGTTCCATTCGGACCACCCCGGCGGAAAACCGCCCACCTGGTAGCCGCCTTGGCTGGTGTCCCATGGTTCGGCCATCAGCTTGATCCCGGAGAGCAGCGGGTCCTGGGCTATGGCGTCGAGAAAGCTGGCGTGCTGATCGAATTCCCCGGCAACCCGCGCCAGCGCCGTCGCCAGATCGAACCGGAAGCCGTCGACCCCCATCTCTTTCACCCAGTACCGCAGCGAGTCGGTAACCATCCGAAGCACGTCGGGGTGGCGCAGTTCCAGGGTATTTCCCGTGCCGGTGAAATCGTTATAATATCGTTTTTGCCCCTCCTTCAAATAGTAATACGAGCTGTTGTCGATCCCCTTGAAACAGAGGGTGGGCCCGAGTTCGTTGCCTTCGGCGGTATGGTTATAGACCACGTCGAGTATCACCTCGATGCCGGCATTATGCATCCGCTGCACAAATGTCTTGAACTCATGAACATATCCGGTATGCAGGTACTCGGGGTGGGGAGCGAAAAAGCCGATGCTGTTGTACCCCCAGTAATTGCGGAGGCCCCGCTCCATAAGGTGCCGGTCGTGCACGAAGGCGTGCACCGGCATGAGCTCGACCGCGGTGATGCCGAGTTGTCTGAGATAGCCGATGACGGCCGGTGACGACAGCCCTTCGAAGGTGCTGCGAAAGGGCTCGGGTATTTCGGGATGGAGCCTGGTGAAACCGCGAACGTGCAGCTCGTAGATGATGGTTTCATGCCAGGGACGGTGCGGCGCGGGCAGTCCGCCCCAGGTAAAGGCGGGGTCGATCACCCGGCACTTCGGCATGAGCGAGGCACTGTCCCGCTTATCAAAAGAGAGATCCGCCTTGGGGGAGCCGACGGTATACCCAAAGAGGGCGTCCTTCCAGATCAAGCTCCCGTGCAGAGCCTTGGCATAGGGGTCGAGCAGCAGCTTGTGATGGTTGAAGCGATGCCCGATTTCCGGCTCATAGGGTCCGTAGACTCGATACCCGTAGAGTTGGCCGATACCCACCTCGGGCAGATAGCCGTGCCAGATCTCGTGGGTATATTCGGGGAGAGTTATACGTTCGGTTTCCCTCTTGCCACCCCGATCGAAAAGACAGAGATCGACCCGCTGCGCGTGTGCCGAAAAGAGCGCGAAATTGGTGCCGGAGCCGTCCCAGGTCGCACCCAGCGGATAGGGCAGACCGGGGTAAATACGGTGTCGCGATCGAGTCATGGTTTTCTCTTCCTCCCCCTTTCCATGATATTCGCCCGTCTGGCTTTGTCAAATTCATACGCCTCGGTCTGATCGTTCCACGATGGAGGGCGGTGAACGTTCATCGAGGAGGTTGCCATTTTGGCATTGAATGGCTAGTATGTGCATTCGCAAACAATAAGTTCACAACCGGCTGGCCTGTTATGCGAGGCTGCCTGAATAAGCGATGCATTGCCATCGCCACCCAACACCTAGCACTTTGAAGTATGACGGAGCCCACGAGCAAGGACGAACTTCTTAAGGAAATAAACACGAATTTTATAAAACTGGGTCTTGAACTCGATACGCTTCCGCCTGTTCTAGTTAACGACAAGTCCATCCAGGCACACGCCGATGGCGTGTTGATGACCCCTTGCGATCTCGTCGCCCATGCCATCGGTTGGACAGAATTAGCGCTGAAGTGGTTCGACAACCGACTGGCGGGCCGGCCGGTCGATCTGCCGGAAACGGGATACTGCTGGGAGCAGATCGACCGCCTCGCACTGGCATTTTATGCCGAGTACAACACCGCGCCGTTCAAGCAACTCCGCGCCAGCTTTGCCGAGAGCAAGTCCCGACTTACCAAACGAATAGATGGGAGTGACAACGCCGTCCTCTTCGGCACTTCTTTTCGTCAGGGCCGAACTATGGGCCAGATGCTCCATCGCTACCCTGCTACGCTGTATGAGGATGAGCGCATCCGGCTACGGATCTGGAAAAAGGGCCTCGGCTGGGTTTAGCTCCTCTACACTGCAAACGGTATAACCAATCAACGAAATGTATCAGTTCAAGACATTCACCAGTGGCAGCTTTTAACAAATCGGCAACAAAATAAGAAAAACATTAAACCAAGGAATAGATGCAAATGAATGTGCAAAACGTAATCGACGACGTGTATCGTCTCTCCGTCAACATCGAGGACAAAGACTACCTCTTTGAAGGCATTTGGCCGATTCCTCACGGCATTTCCATCAACGGATATCTCATCAAGGGCGAGAAGAATGTCATCATCGACCTCACCCAGGATATCATGGACTTTCCCAAAGCGATAACCGAGCAGATGGGTGAGGTGGCTCTGGGAGTTGAGGATATCGACATCATCATCCTGAACCATATGGAACCCGACCATGCCGGCTGGCTCAGAGAATTCTGCAAGAAGAACACAAAAGCTGTAATTTACTGCACTAAAAAGGCCATTCCCCTTCTGGAGGCCTTTGCTTCGGTGCCGCCGGAACGAGCCATCGCCATCACCGATGGCATGATCCTGGAGGTGGGTGATTATGAACTGCAGTTTTTTGACACCCCCAACATTCACTGGCCGGAGACCATGATGACATTCGAGCGCAAGCGGGGGCTGCTGTTTTCTTGCGACGCCTTCGGCTCCTACGGCAAAGTCGAGGAAAACACCATCTTCGACGATCAGCTTTCGGTAGAAAAACACGATTTTTTTGAAAAGGAAGCTCTCAGGTACTACGCGAACATCGTCGCCACCTTTTCCACTTTCGTGCTCAAGGGGCTGGAAAAACTCAAAGGGCTCGATGTCAAGGTGATCTGTCCCTCCCATGGCATCATCTGGAGGGAAAACCCCGCAGTCATTATCGACCACTACAAACGGTATGCCCAGTACAGCAAGGGTCCGGGCGAAAAGGAGATCACTCTCGTCTGGAGCAGCATGTACGGCAACACCAAATCCGTGCTCAATACGGTCATCGAGACCTTGAGGAAGAAAAACGTTCCGGTTCATGTTTTTCAGGCTCCAAAAGACGAAATCGGCTGCATCCTCGCCAGTGCCTGGAAATCCGCCGGTCTGATCTTCGGCATGCCGACCTATGAGTACAAGATGTTCCCCCCCATGGCCCATGTGGTGGAAGAACTCATGGTCAAACGGGTCACCAACAAGAAAGTATTCCGCTACGGCTCCTATGGCTGGGTCGGCGGCGCCCAGAGAGATTTCGAATCCAAAACCGAAAAAGCCGGCTGGGATCTCGTCGGTCATTACGAATGGCAGGGAGCCCCGACTGAAGAGGACCTGGAAAACATGAAAGTAGCGCTGGAAAAATATTGCGATTCAATTATCGCCTTTACCGAGTAGCCCCCATCGCTGCACAACCGGGGCGCCGCCCCGGTTGTGCCCACTTTGAAGTCGCACCACCTTTGGTTGCTTCAATCCGCTTTGCCCCAACCCTCACTTCCCGCAGCTTGGCATGCGCCGCAACCATAACCGAGAGCGCTTGAAAATCTGGTCCTGCGGCAAGATATTGCCATAACACCACCAAAATGATAGGATCCGTAAAGGACCGATACTCAATAGTTTCCATCCGAAAACCAGGGTTTTGGTTCGAGATCGAGGCATGCGCAAATTTTTACCGCAGGCATATATCTGATATCTCGGAGTCTCGTGCCTCGCTTACCGGAGGATAAAAATTTGCGAATAACGAAGATATCTGGCCAGATAAGCGGAGACTTCGAATAACAGTTTTCGGATGGGAACTAGTTACACACACCCCCTCCCAAACATATGACAACTCTTCTTGAATTCAACACCGTCTCCTATACCTGGCCCGGCGGCCAGGGACTGCGGGAGGTGCAACTCACTGTTCCCGCCGGAGCGTTCGTCATGATTGTCGGCCCATCCGGCGCCGGAAAATCCACCCTGTTGCGCCTGGCCAGCCGACTGGAAGAGCCCTCATCCGGGGTGATCACGCTTTCTGGATAAACCGCTTGGCGATTATGCGCCCCCCTTGCTGCGACGTCGCATCGGCTATATCCAGCAGACTCCCGTGGTCGTTGAAGGCAGCGTTCGCGAGAATCTGCTGCTACCATACGCTTTTGCCGCCAACAAAGAACAATTCCTGCCCTCTGATGACGAACTGCGGAACTGGCTGGACAAGCTGGCGCTCTCGCAAGTAGGTCTTGCAAGCGACGCCCGATCGCTCTCCGTGGGCCAAAAGCAGCGCTTGTGCATCATCCGCTCTTTGCTGCTGCAACCCGACCTGCTGCTGATGGACGAACCCACCAGCGCCCTGGACCGCGAAAGCCGGCGAGATCGTGGAAGATATGACAGAGACCCTGAACCGGGAAGGAATGACGATTCTCATGGTTTCCCATTTCGATTTCATTCCGCAAGTGGCGCATATGACGGTTGCCGTGCGCGAAGGGCATCTGGAGGTGAAACAATGAGCGCGGGCTATATCCAGATTTCCCTCTGGCAGCTGGCCATCGCCCTGGGCCTGGTGGTGGTGGCGGGAATCGCCTCTTTTGCCTACGAACTGCGGCTGCAAAAAGATCTCGCCATTGGCGCCTTCCGCACCTTCGCGCAACTCTTCGCCATGGGCTATCTGCTCAAAATCATTTTTCATCTCAACAATGTCTGGCTAGTGCTGGCCGTTTATCTGTGCATGACCTTTTTTTCGGTGCGCATCATCAAGGGACGGGTCAAGGAAAAGAGCGTCGACTACTTCGCCCCGACCATGATGTCGGTAACGGTGAGCTATTCGCTGGTAACCTGGCTGGTCACCGGTCTGATCATCGGCGCCAGGCCATGGTGGACCCCGCAATATTTCATTCCCATCGGCGGGATGGTGGCCGGCAACTCCATGAATGCCCTGGCTATCGGCCTGGAACGGTTCTTTTCCGAACTGCGAACGAGAAGAGACGAGGTGGAAATGATGCTGTGCCTGGGAGCCGACTACCGCGAAGCGAGCAAGGAAATATTCCGTAACGCCCTCAAGGCCGGAATGATTCCCTCGATCAACTCCATGATGGGAGTGGGGATAGTTTCCATACCCGGCATGATGACAGGGCAGATCCTAGCGGGCGCCGATCCGGCGGACGCCGTTAGGTATCAGATCGTCGTCATGCTGATGATCGTCGCCGCCACGGCCCTTTCGGCCCTGCTGGTGCTCCACCTGATCAGAAACCGGTGCTTCGGCCCTGCAATGAACTTGATTCTGCGGGATTAGTCGCCTTCACTGCACGAGATAGTGCTTGAACCAAAAGGTATCCCTATTCTTTCCCGCATTGTTGTTGAGCAGGATTGCGTGCAGCTGACCTTTCGGGATACCCGGAGCATTTTTGCCGTTCAAATCAAGAAAGGCGATACCCTCGGGTTCCTGGCTTCTCGCGGCAATTGGATGGAACTCGTACCTAAAATTACCACTTGTTGCCGATTTCATAATCCGCCGACCTGAGGGCACGTCAAAGACCCAGATTCCGCCGTCTTTAGCGCGAAAATTATATGATTTGCCATTGAGCAGATAGAGCGTGCTCCCATCACTGGAAAAGACACCGCCCTGCATATAGGCCTTGATATCCTGCAACTTGTTTGCCTGCTGCCAAAGCTGGAACTTCGTCTTGTAGTCGAGTACCAGTCCTCGCGATTTTACAAATCGCACTCGGTAGACAAAGATGGGATTGTGTTGGTCGATATGGTTGTTGGAGGTATAGAGATATCCCGTAAGCGGATCGATGGCGCACCAGCCCGCATGGGTCTGTTTGAATCCATCTCCGGGCTTCAGGGGATAGGAGTCGATAAATTTCAAGGTCTTGGTGTTGAACACCGCGATACGCGGAATCCAATTCCCTTTGCTCTTTTCAACCGGGACGTAGAGTCGTCCGTGATAGACATCGGGGTCGCCGAAATGATTGTAGCCCTTGAGTTCAGAGGGTGTGTGGCTATCACCAAGTCGAAATGATCGCAAAACACCGCGGGCCGGGTCGGCTTTACGTACCTTGGAGTTGAGATCATGTGCCAGGGGAAATTTCCAGATTTCCTCCATGTTGGTGAAATACCAGGCATGCCTATCGGTAGCAACTCCCTGAAGATCTTCATTCCAGCCCGCGTTCCGATCCGCTGGATGATTGCCGAGGTAGTCGATTCTCCGAACACCACTGCTCTTGCGCCCATCGCCCGGTGTAGCCACGGCAAGGCCTGTCAGGGTGAAGCGTTTGGCATGAGCCTTCCACAAATCGACGAACTGAGCGGCATGCAATGGTCGAAAAGTACGCTTGGCGGTGCTGGCTTCGAGAGGTCCTCCGTTTTTTGCAACGCGCCATACCCCGAGAAAATTCCATCGCCCGTCGCCCGTCTGAAACAACTCGAAATCGACCATCCGCTGGCGTGCCCGGAGTTTGTGATTGATCGCGGCAAACGCCTTCCACTTGTTCTGCCAATACAGCGCACCGTTTCCACCGCCCAGACGCCAGACACCGGCAAATAGTCGCTTGCCGTTCTTCACATAGGTCTCGACATCGGCCAGATATTGGCTCTTCGCCAGCTTGGCGCGTTTGGCCAAAAGTTCATCCCAGCTCAAGCCGACAAAAAGCGCGCCAAAACCTGGTGTCGGCTTAGGCTTGAGCCGCCACACGCCGAGGAACTTCCAATCCTGTCCATCATGGATCACCTCGAGATCGATCAATTCCTGGGTAATGGCGAGCTTTTTCCAGGTGGCGACGAATTTCTCCCAGGGGGCCAACAGCAAGGCGCCCTGGCGCGGCCCTACGCGCCATACGGCAGCATAACGCCACGCGCCGTCGCGGCGATACGACTCGACGTCGGCAAGGTATTGACCGCGCCCTCCCAGGCTCTTCCACTTTTTCACCAGCTGATCCCAGCTCTGATCGTAATAGAGCGCCCCCGTGCCGCCAGAACCGTGCCCCCGTATGGCGCTTCGGATCGTCCATATTCCGGCGAAGGCAGGTTCGCCTTCAGGCGCCGATTGAGCGCTAATCGGCCCAAGCGATATCGCAATCAATGTACAAACGATGCAGGCATACAAACGGCAGGTCATGGTGCACCCTCCTCTTATTTGATTTCAACCGCCAGCGGCACGTGAACCTCGACGTCGACCAAGGTGTTGCCAGCCTGCAGCGCCTTCCATTTGTCGATGAAGGCTTTGTAGCTCATACCGTGATAGAGCGGGCCCGATGCCGTCCCGGCACGCCACACCCCGATGTAATGTGCATGGCCATTCAGATCGCGGTACGACTCATAGTCAAGCATTTGCTGTTTATTGTTCAGGTCGCGCTTTACACGCGCGAAAGCCTCCCAGTCAGAAAGCTGAAGCAGTGAGCTGTTACTGCCGCCCACCTGCCAGACCCCGGCGTAGCGACGAACGCCGTGCTCGACATAGCTCTCCACGTCGCTGAGGTAGGCTACATTGGCCTGCGACTTCCACTTCGCCACCAGTTGGTTCCAGCTGAGTCCGACCAGCAAGCCTCCGGAACCAGGTCGCCCGGCCGGTTTGTGCCGCCAAACGCCGAGAAAGTGTCGGCCGCTCCCACTCCCCCAGGTTTCGATATCAATCAGGTCCTGTGTTGGCCTGAGATCGTTGTAGGTTTTGGAAAAATGGGCCCATTCGTGGGCGTAGAGCGCACCGCTGCCGGGTCCTACCCGCCACACCGCCAGGTAACGCCGCTTGCCGCCAATCACATAGCTTTCAACGTCCGCGAGGTATTGTTGTTTGCCCAACGCCTTCCATTTTTGAACCAGATCCTTCCATGTCATGTCAACGAACAACCCGCCGACACCTTCGGGATCCTTGGGGGCAAACAGGGCGCTGTAGCTCGGCGCCGCCAGCCCCACAGCCTGGGCGAAGTAGGCATAGCTGTCGTTGTTTCGGATAGCCCATGACGGTTTGTGCTCGGCAAGCGTGGTGCTTTTCTCGACGCCATAGTACTTTCCGTCCTTCATGCCGCCGGCGCCGTCCGAATGGTAATCCACCACGTACTTGGCGTTCACCGAGAGCCAGTGAAAGGTTTCGTGCACGAGGCGCCGAGCTGCGTCGTTTAAGCGCACCTTGGGGTCGACGAAGTTGTTATTCACCGCATTCCAGAAAGAGGGGCAGGTAACAATGGTGCCCACCGGAGCATGATAGGCGCTGGGTGCCCCGGAGCCACCGACGTTGTTCGCCGGACAGACATCCACGTGCTTGTCGCGAGGCGGGGCGATCGGACTGCCGCAACGCAATCTCTTGATACCCTTGACAACCGAACCACGCATTTCAAAGCGCCGCTCGGCCTTATGCAGCGCCTCGGCGACAAATGCCGCACGCTCGCTATTGTACGGCCCGAACCAGCGCCGCAACGCGGGCGACAACGACGAATCAGTGAGGTCGCGATTCCACAGCGCCGCACGCTCGGAGGCGGGCCGCGAATGTACGTAGGCAGCCAAGCGGTCGGCACGCCAAGCAAAGTAATGGGCCCGGCGCCACGCCTTCTTCAAAAATGTTTCTTGTCCCTTGCTGCACCCTTTTATTTTCGGCATTGGTGTTGCCGGCATCTGCGCCGGAGCCGGCAGCGCAGTGCAGGTAATTGCGACGATCAGCACACCGAACAGCCGCCACCAAAGGTCCGAGGCGGCATGACGACTAGAGCCAGCGCGCTTTGCATGACCTGCCTTATTGACATTTTGGTTCATGATGGAGCTCCTTGCATGAGTTGTGTAGCAGCGCCACGAATGCAACCAGAACCAGGACAAAGCTTATGGCGTGGCCTACCTCCCAACGCAGACGGTATCTCGTCCAATCAGGGGGCAAGGTCGTAGCTGTCCACTTTGCAAAGGCCGTGTTTACAGGCGCGTTCAAAATAAAAAATACCGCAAGCGCTGCGGTTAATAGACTTGCTGCGAGCAACAGCGGGGCAAAATCCGTTCGATGCTTACAGCGGAGATAGCGCACCCACGTCGATACAATGGCGACAACTTCAAAGGGACCGATAATCGGTCCCCAACCTCGGTACAGGTTCTGCTGAACAGCAAGCCAAAGGGGACCATTGAGAGAAAATTTATTCGGCAGTTCCAGCACATGAGCCGCCAAGGCGCTCAAGGTAATTGCGGTGCAGCCAATGCTGAGCCACCGAAGGATGCGAGAAAACATAAACTCTTCCTCTCATCAGAGCAGAGCAGAAATTTGCACGCGGTTTTTGCGATTACAATACAACTATAAGGCATGCCTAACATTACGCCATTTTCAATTCTTCCCCGGGCTGGTATAGTAGGTGGCTTGAGGTAAACATGCATCAACATCCGCGGCCTTTCATTGATCCTGCTCACCCGACACCATGACACCTGAAGTGATATCCCGCCTGGCGCCCACTCCCAGTGGCTATCTGCATCTGGGGAATGCCCTTAATTTTCTCGTCACCTGGGAGTTTGTCCGCAAACGTGGGGGCACATTGATCCTGCGCATAGATGACGCGGACAGCTCCCGTGCACGGCCCCATTTTGTGGAAGATATCTTCAGGACCCTGGAGTGGCTGGAAATCGACTGGGACATCGGCCCATCCGGCCCGGATGATTTTTATGCACGATATTCGCAATGCTCCAAGACTGATGAGTATTTCACCGCAATTCGCGATCTGGAAAGGTCCTACTGCTGCGACTGCAGCCGAAAAACTATCCGGGAGACTTTTGGCAACACCATTTATGGCGGCACTTGCCGCACCAGAAGGCTTCCATTTGTCAGGGGACGAACAGCAAAACGGCTCATTGTCGACAAGCCCATTTGCGAGAATGGCCTGAATTTCGATATCAGTCGAAGCATGGGCGATTTTGTCCTCTGGAGACGAGACGACACCCCGGCCTATCAGCTGGTCAGCCTGGTGGAAGACGAGGCCCAGGGAGTAACCCATATATTCAGGGGTAAGGATTTGCTGGATTCAACCTGCGCGCAGAAATATCTTGCCTATGAGTTGGGGTACCCCACCTTCATTCGAGCGAGAATGTATCACCACGAGTTGCTCTACGATAGCGCCGGCTGCAAGCTGGCTAAATCTGCGGGCGCCGCCTCGCTGAAAGCTCTTCGCGAAGCGGGGCATGGAAAGGAGCGTGTTGTTGAGCTTCTACGCCCATATCTCGAGCGATTTCGAGATATGTCTGCATACGAGAAAAAATTGTGATAATCCGACACGCTGCAAATGGACAGGGAAGCCGCTCGATTACAACGGCTTCCCCAGGCAAAGGTGAAGTGCGGATAAAGGTCAAGGGGCCCGGGTTACAGTGGCAGGGGTTGTACTCAGACGGATTGATTCCCTTTTGTATTTCGCCGTTTCAACCCGGCAATTCCGGCGAGTCCCGCTCCCAAAAGCAGCAGGGTAGCCGGTTCAGGCACCGGTGCTATGGTTATCTTCGCCACATCGCCCCCGGTCCAATTCCGTGAGAGAGGAATGCCGGTAGGCCCGCCAACCCCCAGGATACCCGGATGCGGCTTGGAAATGACGCCGTTCTCATCTATCCCACCATTCCCGCCGCCAAGCGCTCCGACGCTTCCGTACGCTTCGTCATTGACTTCGGTTCCGGCATCCCAGACCATACTCGGAGTTATGATATAGGTGCCGGATTGCGGCAGGCCGCCTGAAAAAAGTGAAATGGCGCCATCGCCGGTAGTGCCGCCGATAAACCCATCGTTGCTGACCCCCATCATGGCCATAAAGCTCAACAATCCGTGAGAAGTATCGGCATCTACCGTGGCTTCCCCGGAAAAACCTTGAGCCAGGATGCCACCGCTGGCACCCGTGTAATCCTGAACCATAGGTGATGCGGCGGCCAACCCCAGTACAGCCGAATTATCGCCAGTCTCCGCCAGCAACTCAACGGCGGATGAGGCGGCGCTGCCCTCATCAAAGAGGTCAAACCCCGCATTGTGGGTGACAAAAGCTGCCGGACTCAGGACATTGGGGCTCAGATTCGTGATGGTGATGTGGAAAGTCGTGGCAAAAGCCCGGTCGCTCAAGCCAACTCCCAAGACAACAAGCATACTGAGAAACGTAATCGCTTTGAATGGTACATTTTTCATGACATCCTCCACTTTTTTTCGTGGTCGCCAACCCTCCTCGTCTCAAACCTGAAGACACGGCGTGGGCTGGTTGGAACCGTTCACCAGTGCCTGTCCAACAATGAGAAAGTTTCCTGACGATCAATACATTCAAAGAATTCTTTCCTGGTTGCCAGAGGAAATATGCATGTAGCCGCTCCCTCCGAGCATGCTTTGCCTCCCTGGCTGTAGGACAATGTATTGGAAAAAGATCCGATCCCGGACAGACACGCCTTGCCGACCTCAAGAACATGATCGCAACACCCACCCATAGTGGCTGTTATGAACAATGGTACGACTTGGATGTAAAGATGGATTAAATGGAATGTAAAGATTGTTTAAAGGTGTATATCATGGATTTTCGGTAGCCGGAGATTCTCGGCAGCGAATCGACTTCTGGCTGAGTTCGCTATTTTCTCCTTGGCCTCATCTGAGATATAATACTGTACGTTGCGCGGTACCGGCGATCGAGATCCGGTTGACACGTGGTGCGGCAAGCTGAGTAGATGCTCAACCTCTGCTGGCTGGCACCGACACGGTATTCCAGTTACGATCCGTCCCACCTGGTAATGACGCATCTTGGCCTTATTGAGCAATTTGCTCGCCAGCACATTGGTTAGAGAGGCAACTTCCTGCCCAGAGAAATCCTGCTGTTTTCACATGTCGCCACCTTCTGATAATACCGAGTGGAATTCGCAACCGGCGAATTCCCGCCCTCTCTCCGACAGGGTGGGCGGGCTGCCCGCCGTCTCGATTCCGCATTTGCTCTCCTGGTTGGAATCCAGCTCCTTTCTTACCGGATTGGCTGTTATCGCCTTGGGCTGCACCGGCATGGCAGGTTGGATCTTCAATTTGCCGTTGCTTAAAAGCGTAGCAATGGGGTTGGCCACCATGAAGGCCAATACCGCCATATCATTTATATTATTGGGAATATCCCTGAGCCTTATCGCGGGAAAGAACACTACCCGAAATACCCGGCTGGCGGTACAACTCGGCAGCATGAGCGCACTTCTCATCGGTCTCTTCACCTTGATCGAATACTTCAGTGGACTCACTTTTGGGCTCGACCAACTGCTTTTCCAGGACCCAGACACGCCATTGTCGCTCTTTCCCGGAAGAATGTCGCCTGGTACCGCGTTCTGTTTTCTGGTTTCCGGAGGTTCGCTCTATTTGCTAGCGTCCGGCAAGGTTCGTTCCGCTCAACTTCTTGCACTATTGACGGGTTTTCTTTCCCTTCTCGCCTTCATTGGCTATCTCTACGACATTCATTCCCTGTATAAGATTTTCTTCTACAGCTCCATGGCACTGCACACCACGATCTCTTTCATGCTGCTGAGTTGCGGCACTCTTCTTGCCCGGCCGGATCGTGGTTACATGGCGATAATCAACAGTAATACAGCCGGCGGTTATATGGCTCGTCGCCTCCTGCCGGCAGCGACGCTGATTCCCCTGCTCCTTGGCGTGGCGATCCTCAATGGGCAAAACCAGCGCCATTACGATCCCAATTTCGGCATGTCCCTGCTTGTGCTGGCATCCATCGTAACGCTATGGGCCCTGATATTCTGGAATTCCCGCTCGCTCTATTTCGTAGACCGGGAACGAAAGCAAACCGTCAAGGCCTTGGAAGAAGCCGAGCAAAAATATCGCAATATATTCGAGAACGCCATGGAAGGTATCTTTCAATGGTCTCCTCACGGCCACATGGTGACCGCCAACCATGCGATGTCGGAAATGCTGGGGTACCACACACAGAAAGAACTCACCGCCCATGCCACTTCAATCGGCAAGCAGTTGTTTGCCGATCCCAACCAGTATGTACACTTAATTAACCAACTAAATACGCTGGACTCGTTGGAAGGGTTTGAGGTTGAGCTTATGTGCCGCGACGAGAGCACAATCTGGGCATCGATCAATATCCGGAGGGTTCGTGATAGTTTCGGGAATCTGTTGTACTACGAAGGCAGTGTCGTCAACATCACGCAACGCAAGCAGGCGGAAGAAGAGCGGAACCGGCTCGCCGAGCAGTTGCAGCAGGCCCAGAAGATGGAGTCGATTGGTCGTTTTGCCGGAGGAATTGCTCATGATTTCAACAATCTGCTCGTGCCGATAATGGGTTATGTGGATCTGGAACTGATGACCATGCCCGAGGGAGACCAACACTACGCAAATCTGCAGCAGATCAAAAAAGCGGGCGAGCGTGCAGCCGGCCTCTCTCGGCAAATACTGGCATTCAGTCGGCACCAACTGCTGGAAATGCAGGTGCTCGATCTCAACGAAGTAATCGGTGAGTTCGAACCCATGCTCAAATGCCTGATCATGGAAAATATAGAACTACGCGTCATGCGGGAACCAAACCTCAAACCGGTCAAGGCGGATAAGGGACAACTCGAGCAAGTGCTGATGAATCTGGTGGTAAACGGTTGCGACGCGATGCCCAGCGGTGGCAAACTCCTTATCGAAACGGCCAATGTCCATCTGGATGATCGATATGCAGCCCGCCACGCCGAAACCCTATCAGGTCCATATGTAATGCTGGCTGTCAGCGACACTGGCCTCGGCATGGACAGTGAGACACAGAAGCGTATCTTCGAGCCCTTTTTCACGACGAAGGAGCAGGGAAAAGGCACGGGTTTGGGGCTTGCCACCGTTTTCGGCATTATCAAGCAGCACCAGGGAAACCTCTGGGTTTACAGTGAACCGAATCGCGGCACGACTTTTAAAATATACTTACCGCAGGTATTTGAAGAGAGCGCCGCCGCCAGGCAACCCTTAGAGGCTCCCCTCTCGCTCCATGGGTCGGAAACCATTCTGGTGGTGGAGGATGAACTCCTGGTGCGCTCTCTCGTCCGCGAAACGCTTGAAACGTACGGCTATGACGTACTAGAAGCCTCGGACCCGGAGGAAGGCCTGCAGATTGTCGCTGAATACCGGCAACACCTCCACCTGCTCATAACCGATATTATCCTGCCGAAACAAAGCGGGTATGAACTGTATCAACGCTTAAAAGAGATACACCCTGAAACCGGGGTTCTCTATATGTCGGGCTATACCGGCAACGTGATTGTCGAACACGACATTTTACACGAGAGTGTGAATTTCCTGCAAAAGCCGTTTTCCGTCGACAAATTACTAAAAAAGGTCAGAAAATCGATCCTATAGCGATCTCGACCTTCCGTCTGCTTCTTGTTTGGATGGTGCTTTCCGCAGCTGCGAACCAAGGGGCGAGGCGTTCGACACCTCGCCCTTCGCCATAGAGGCCATGCCCCACCTGCCTCCAGATCCCTTACTTCTTCTTGGATTTGGGCAACGGCGCGCCGGAGTACTGGTTGAACCGCATACCCTGCGTGGGATTTCTCTGCAGCATCGGCATCACCTGATTTGGCGGACCGACCGCTGCCCACCAGAGCTTGAGCGATTTGAACGAGAAGACCTCGTCGAAGTCGGTGGCAATGGAGCCAGAATCCATCGCCTGCGTACCCGGCCGGTTCTGGAACCATTTCATCCATGCCTTCGAGCCTGGCGCCGGCGAGCAGATGTACGTGCCATCCGGATCCGGCTTGCCTTTCTCGTTGCACAGGAGAATTCCTGAAGGCGTGTCGGCGGGAAACGATGGCAGCAGAAACGAATCCATGCGGTGCTGAGCCACGTTCCATTCCGCCGTGCTGTGACAGCTCATGCAGCTGGAATCAGGCACGTTCTCCATCGCCTTGCCGTTGACGGCGATGTTGTTGCGCCCCCCGTCGTTGGGGCCGGTCAACCGCCCGCCCCATCCCAGGGTCTGTGTAGCGTACAACGGCGCCTTCGGGTTGTTCCAGTTTTCTTTCAACGGCATGCCGGCCTTGGTTGCCTGTGGATCGTTCCCCCACTGCGCTCCCAACGGCACCATCTTGTCCCAGACATCGCCATGAGCATGCCTGTCGTAGACAAGAGTCATAAATACCCATCCCGTGATGGGCGAGGACTGCGTGTCTTTTACGATGATATCGAACTGGGCCACGTAACCGGGCCACACCTGAGGCGTGGTGTCCGAGCCGACCGGAAGATACATGTCCCACACCTGGGCGCCTTTCATCGCATCCCACCAACCCAGCTTCTTTTTGGGATCGGTGGAAGCAAAAACTGCGGCCTTGACGATGATCGCCCCTTCCTCAAATTGCGCATTGGCAGTCTCCAGTGTCGGCTTCATCGCCGAATCGCCCCAGAAATTATAGAGCGTATATGCCGCGCGCTTGTCGTAGTAGGTCAGCACATGCGTATTAAAGGTAGTGCGCAGGCCCGTTTTCGGAAACACCGATGGACCGAAGGTGCCAGCTGCATAGGTGCCGCGTATGGCTTCGCGCAAGCTCCCAACCCATGGCTCGTTGTACCACTCTGCCGTGGCCGCGTTCCACTTGTCGTAGTGCATGATCAACTCACGCCCGTTCTTGGCCACCGCCGCCTTCAGGGCCTTGGCATAGGCGGGCGCGTTTTTAACTGTTATGTGGCCGTTATGTATAGCCTCCTGCCAGGGCGCATGTTGCAGAGGCGGCAACGACTTGGTCGGCCACGCATGGTTGAGCTTGAACAGCGGTCCGGAATAGACACTGTGCGGAGGCACCGCCCCGTTGTTATCCTGAAACGGCGTTGCCGAGCGCAAGGCCTTCATCGTCATTGCCTCACCGGACTCGAAAGCGCTCTGCGCCTTTGCCCCCTGCGCTGTCAATAGTGATACTGTCAATATCAGAAGAAACAACAGGTAGCATCTGCAATGCTTCATAAATTCTCCTCCATTGGAAAACTGCGAGTGAGCACCGCGATTGCATCAACGTCCCGCATGCCCAGGTAACCAAGCCATCACTCAAGCCAGGATGAATCCACTGTCACTGATGCCTCTCAGCATAAGCAGACCGGAAGCCAGAAGCAGCTCGCCGGAAAAAGCCGGTTGATAAGTGGTAACATGAAAAAATGCGGAACAGTTCGAACAAGCGACCTCCAGCAAATACACCATTATTTTGCTAGACCACCATCAGCCTATCGCACCAATACCTCAATATCAAGATTTCCTCCGCTTTTTAGACAGATATCAGGTTGGCAGAAATAGGGGTCTGTCCCCGAATTTTCCTGATTTTTGAACTTGCGATTCACACGCTGGCATGATAAGCAATGACGCTCGCTTAGGTATCCAGCAAATCGGAGAGGGTTTGCCATGGAGTTGAGATACGAAGAGTCCGTGCGGCTGTTCATATCGTTTTGAGACGAGTATGATCACGATGAGGTAGACCAATGCCCGGATACAAGGGACATCTGACTGGCGGCTTGGCTTTCGGCGGCATAGCAATCGGTGTCGCAGTCGCATTGGGAAAGCTTACCCATGATCCGCTGCAGCTTGCCGCATCGATCGGATTTTGCCTGCTTGGCGCCTTGTTCCCCGATGCGGACACGGATTCCAAGGGACAAAATCTTTTTTATACCGTTTTCGTGATCGTTGACGGCGCCCTGCTCTACCGACACAACTACCGGCTGGCCGCCTGGTTGGGATTTTTTGCCATGCTGCCGGCCCTCGGCCACCATCGAGGCTGGACCCATACCTGGCCAGCAATGCTGCTGGTAGGGTGCCCTATTGTGCTCATCCCCGGTCTGCTTTTCGGAGCAGGCCATATCGACACCTTTATCCCCCTCTACCTCTCGTTCACCCTTGGGTATTTCTCTCACCTGCTGCTGGATAAAGTTGTTTAGTGTCCGGATGGCGCTAAGCCTTGGGAGATAACCAGCGTCTTTCGAATCAAATGGGAAAGGTTATGACAAATTCGGTCCATTCTCCGGTACGCAGCTCCAGGTTGCCGCCCACCTGATTCACCAGCACGCGGACAAGTTTGAGGCCAAGCGAGCGGGGGCGGGTGAGATCAAAATGCTCCGGCAGACCAACACCGTTGTCACTGACCGTAAGGCGCACCTCCCGATCGGTTCCAGGCCCCAATTCCACGCGGATCACTCCCGAACGATTTCGACTTGCAGCGCTTTGCGGGAAGGCATGTTTCAAGGCATTGGAGACCAGTTCGTTGATAATGAGGGCGACAGGGATGACCTTGTCGAGCTCGAGTTCGACATTCGCGACCGAGACCTTCGCTCTGACGACATCCTCGCTGGCGCCATAGGAGAGAAACAGATAGGCAATCAGGCTATGCACGTATTCGCCGAGGTCGATGCCGGCCAGCGACTCGGACTGATACAGCTTTTCGTGGATCAACGCCATGGTATAGACCCGGTCCTGGCTCTCCTTGAACAGCTCGATAGCCCTGGGATCCTTGAAATGCGGCATCTGCAGGTTGAGCATGCTGTGGATGATCTGCAGGTTGTTTTTGACACGGTGGTTGATCTCTTTGAGCATCACCTCTTTTTCCCGTAATGATTTTCTGATCTGCCCTTCGGCCTGCCGGTGTTTATCGAGCAGCGCGGCGTGTTCCATGGAGATGGCGGCCTGGGAGGTGAGCAACTCGGTCATTTGGGTGCGCTCCGGAGAAAATACCCCGTCGAAGAGGCGGTTCTCTAAATACAGCATGCCGATCACCCTGGACTGTTTGATAACCGGCAGGCAGAGCACCGAACGTAACCCCATCTCCTGAATCTCCGGGTTGTCCTTGAAAAGACCGTGATGGGCGGCATCACCAAGTATCACTTTTTCGCCCGTGCGATAGACATACCGGACAATGGCCCCACTGATTGCCTCGACCGATTCCAGAGGGCGGTGCTGGGTGAGCACTTCCTGCTGGTTAGCGGCATGGCACTCGGCTCGAACGAAAAGAGCTCCCTCTTCATCGGCGACCAGCAAGAACCCATGCTGCGCGCCAGAGCTTTCGACGACTACCCCCATGATCTTTTTGAGCAACGACTCCTGTTCGATTTCGGCGGAGATAGCCAGAGACGATTTCATCAGATAGCTGATGTCGAGATTGGGAAGGGTGTAGAGGCGGGAGCCATTGCCCTCAACCGGAGCAGGCGAGCGTTTTCCCTCCTTGACGAGTTCGGGGAAAGCGTCCACAATGGCGGCATATTTGCGCTCCGCACAGCAAAGACGATAAAGACGGGCCGCCTCGGTGAAATAGACCCGTGCCGAGCCATGACCGGCAGCGAGCAGCATTTTCCCCAGGTTTTCGTTGAGCAGCCCCTCGAGCAGGACATAATCCTGATCGGCGGCCAGGGCAATGGCATCGAGGTAGAGGGTTCTGGCCTGCCTGAAGTCTCCGGTTACACGTTCGAGTTCCGCATAGACAAACGCCAGATAGGGTTTGAGTAGAGGCCCCAACTCCGCCCATCGTTCAATTTTACCGATCTGCTGCCGAAGCGAATCGGAGAGTTCCGCATCCTGGGAAAAGTGATTCCGCTGCTCATGGAGTTTTATGGCGTTAAGGACGCGGAATACCCGCCACTCACGTTTCAATACACTGTCGGTGAGGCCCATCAGATAGTGCTGCGCCGCATCAATATGCTGTTGCGCCTTGACATGCTCGCCGAAATAATAGTGGCTTATCGCTCTGTGGACATGAAAACTACCGACCGAGGCGATATGGTTGGCTCGTTTCCACCCTTCGATGGTCTCGTCCATGGAAGCCAGTTCACCCGTGTTCATCATCGGCTCAAGCCAGCCGGCCTGCGTCGCCCGGGCCAGACCGGCGGAAAACTGCAGATGACTTCTCTCGGAAAAATCAAGACATTCGTCGGCATAGTCGGAAATTTTCCGAAGATCCGCTCCTTGCACCTGCAAGTTCCACAGCAGCGGCCCGTAGGCGACACCCGCGGTGAACAGATCGCCGCAGTCCTTGCCGCACTGAATGGATTTGAGGCAGTATGCCGCTATTTCTCCGGGATGGCTGCGTGAGTGCATAAGGGCCCAGACAATGGCATTCATCCCCCGGGCAGCACCGAAGGTGTTGGCATATTTCGCCGCCAGATCGCGCACCAGATCTTCATACTTGAAGGCCAGCTCGAATTGCTCCTCCTGGGCCAGATGCAGGCCGATGGCGGCCAGGGAATAGATCACGGCTTCATCCATGCCGGCGGAGAGGCAGCTCAAAATCGCCTGCGCTCCGGTGAGATAGAGTTGCGACAATCGCCCGCACAGGTAGTAGTCCGGCACCAATTCGCTGTAAAAAGCGAACTCCACCCTACTCCCACGCTCTTCGGTCAGGGGCATGTCCCGGATCGTCCGCCAGATATCCGGTTTGGCGCCGATCTCGGCCATCAAACGTTGCCTCTTGCGATCGGCTTCGGCCGGATCGTCCGGGATAGTCTTGCCGAAATAGGCCAGACCCCGATTCGCGGTTTCAATGGCTGCCACGAATCGACCGATGGAAGAGAGTGAGATTGTTTGTTCCGCCAGACATTCCGCCCTGTCCAGGTCGGTTTTGGCATGCTCGAGCAGCTCGTTGAGCAGAATTTCGGAATTTTCCGGACGACCGCACATCAACTCGGTTTTGGCGGCCTTCTGGAAGATCCGAAAGGTATGGTCGTAATGGTTTTCCTGCCAGCAGTCATCCGGCAAAAGCTTCCTGCTCAATTTGAAATACTCATTGGCAGCTGCCGTGGCCAGGGAGTCGAGCGCCTTGTTGCCGGCATAATAGTTGATGTCGCATAGCTGATAGGCGGTATCGGCATCCGGGTTTTCCCCGCTCCCCAGATTGAGGTGGGAGACGATGACAAAGAGGTTCCCCTGCTTTTGCAGATCCGGACCTTGGCGCCCGGCCTCGGCCAGGAGGCGCCTGCCGATCCGCCAATGCATACGGCGGCGTCTCTCCGGTTCGATAGCGGCCAGAGCGGCCTCTTGTACCCGGTCGTGGATGAAACGCAGCCGGTCTTCGCTCTCGATCAACAGCCCCTGGCGCAGCGCGGGCTGTAGCCGGGTGAAGATCTCAACCAGGTTCAAGTCCAGCACCATGGCCAGCGTCGCTGGTGCAAACGTGTTGCCCATGCAGGCGCCATATTCGAGCAGGGACACCAACTCGGGGGGCAGTTTGCGGATCCTCTCGCCAAACAGCGCCACCACCGAGGTCGGCATGGGGCAATCGCGGATTTTGTCCAGATCCCAGCGCCACTGTCCTTCCTCATCCAAAGTAAGCAGATCTTCATGGTGGAGGTACATGAGAATCTCGTGGATGAAGAGCGGGTTTCCGCCAGTAAGCGCGGCGATAAAATCCGACAGCGCCCTGGTCTGAAAGAGCGAGGAGACAAGCGTAGATGCCACCAACTCATGGCAATCATCATCAGTCAACGCCTCGAGCCGGATCTCGCTCATCACCGCTCCGCCTCGATCGACTCCGGCCAGCAAACGGGAAAGCGGGTGAGAAGCGTCCACTTCGTTATGCCGATAGGCGCCCATCAAAAAGAGGTGGGGGTGTTTGCCGGCGTTGGCGAATACATACTCCAGAAAGTCGAAGGAGGCGGTATCGCACCACTGCAGGTCGTCGATAAAGAGGGTCAGGGGGTTTTGCTTGGTGGCAAGGCAGGTGAGAAAACGGTCGAAGAGGTCGTGGAACCGGTTGAGCGACTCCACCGGGGGCAACGGTTTCATCGCGGGTTGCCGCCCGATCAAGATCTCGAGTTCGGGCAGCACTTCAGTGAGCACCCCGCCGTTTTCGCCAAGTGCGGCCTGAATCCTACGCTTCCACGCCATCACCCGCTCGTCGCTTTCGGTCAAAAAGGTGCGAAGCAGGTTCCTCAAAGCCTGAATCAATGAATTGTACGGGATGTTTTTCTGGTACAGATCGAATTTTCCCGAAGTGAAATACCCCCGGTGTTTGACTATCGGCTTTTGCAATTCCTGGATCAGGCGGGTCTTGCCGATGCCGGGCAGCCCCGAGATGAAAAGCGATCGGAATTCACCCAGAGCGACCTGTTCATAGGTTTCGAGGATCTTTGCAACTTGCGTTTTTCGACCGACCATGCAGGAGAGAAAGGGAACACGGCGACTTCGAATATCGTTATCGAGCGTGAATTCATCCACCATCCCGGTGGCGGTATATTCCTCCTGGCAGTGCATCAAATCGGCTAACAGACCGTGGCTACTCTGGTAGCGATTTTCCGGTTCCTTCAGCAGCAGCTTGCCGACGATTTTGCTCAGACCGCCAGGGACGTCCGGGTTCAGATCCCGAAGCTCACGAGGTTCCCTGGCAAGATGGGCATGAATCACCTCCAGCGGATCGTTGGAGGAGAACGGCAGACGACCGGAGAGCAGTTCATAGAAAACCACTCCGAGCGAGTAGAGATCGGAGGCAAAGCTCACCCTGTGGTTGATGCGCCCCGTCTGTTCGGGAGAGGTATAGACCAAGGTCTGGCGAATAAAAACAGGGTCGTAAATAAAATGGCTGGCATCACTTGCCTCGAGCAGGCTGATAAAGTCGATCAGCCGCAGATCGCGGGTCGCCGGGGCCACCAGAATGTTGTGCGGTTTGACCCCGCCATGAATAATCCCCGCGCCGTGCACGGCGCCCAGCACCCGGGCCAGGCTGCAGGCAATGATGAAAAAGTCCGCCAACCCCATCGCTTGTCCGGGTTCCGCCAACCTGTCCAGCGACACGCTCTCGAAATAGTCCTGGGTGATAAAACAATACCCTTCCCCGACCACAAACATATCGGGGGTAATGGCCAGAGGCGAGCGCAGCACCTTGAGATGTTCGACTCTCTGGAGGATTCGTGTTTTCTTATTCTCGGAGAGGTGGACCCCTTTGAACATCTTCAGCGCAAGCAGGCGGTCCGAATGCCTTTTGTGAACGGCCTTGTACACCACGGCCTTTCTGCTTTCGGCTATTTTTTCCAGGATGTTGTAGTTGCCGGTCTCACGGAACTCGACTGATCCGGCATTCAAGGTCGTGTGCTGCACAGGCTCTTGTCCAACTCCGATTCACCCGGCTTTCTCATCCGGGATACACATTTTTTTTCGCTGAAAATACCACTTGGCAAGGCGAGCATGACGCGCAGCGGGCAGCATCAGACGGGAGTTACGGAAGGCGGCGAGGGCTGCTCACCTTCGTGATCGCTCTTCCGGGTGTCTCCCCCTGCACTCTGCCGCAAATGGTCGTCGAGCGCCCGCCGAATGGTCGTGGCCAGCGTCTGAATAGCAAAGGGCTTGGTAAGAACCTCTTGGATACCAACGCCTTTGGCCCTGGTCATGGTTATTTTCTCTGAAAAACCCGTGCAGAGTACGATGGGCAGATCCGGTTGCAACTGGAGCAGATTTCTGGCCAGATCCACGCCGGTGAGGTGGGGCATGGTCAGATCCGTCAGCACCAGATCGAACGGTTTTTCCGGCAGAAGAAGCCGAAAGACCCGCAGGGCCTCGACACTACTGGTATGCGCCTGGGCCTCGTATCCGAGATACTCGAGCATTTGCCGGCAAACCATCGCCAGCTCCGGCTCGTCATCCACGACCAGAATCCGCTCCCGCCCCTGGGGTAAAAGGGTTTCTCCCTCCGCCACCAGTTTGGAAATGTCGACAACGACCGGCATGCAGATTCGAAATGTCGTGCCTTCGCCCGGCTGGCTCTCCACCTCGATCGTGCCGTTATGACTCTTGACGATCCCGTGGGCGACCGCGAGCCCCAAACCGGTTCCGGCCCCTTGTTCTTTCGTGGTGAAAAAAGGGTCGAAGATACGATTTAGGACTTCAGGCTCCATGCCGATTCCCATGTCCTTGACGATGAGCTGCACGTATGCCCCAGGCACATGAGCCTGCGAAGAATTCGGAGAAGTCCCCCCGTCGTGAGTGACGTCCGTGAGGCCCACCTCCAAAACACCGCCGTGTTCCTGCATGGCGTGGGCGGCATTGGAGCAGAGGTTCAATATCACCTGGTGCAGCTGGGTTTCATCGGCCAGCACCATCGCTTTGGAAGTTATGTTTTGCTTGATCTCAATGGTCGACGGTACAGAGGCACGAATCATTTTCAGGGCTTCACCCACCACCTGAGCAAACTGTACCGCTTTTTTCTCCGGTTCATGCCGACGACTGAAGGTTAAGATCTGTTGCACCAGCTCCGTCGCTCTCTGGGCGGCGCTCAGTACCATCCGCATGCTCTGCGCTTTTGAGTCGCCTTTTTCCGTTTTCCAGAGAGCAATTTCGGTATTGCCGATGATAATGCTAAGTATGTTATTAAAATCATGAGCAATACCACCAGCCATCGTCCCAAGCGCCTCCATTTTCTGGGCCTGCCGCAATTGCCCTTCCACCCGAAGACGCTCCTGTTCGGCCTGCTTTCGTTCGGTCAGGTCCTCGACAATGCTGATAATCCCACCGATACTGCCGTTGCAGTTGCGAAAGGCCGCCTTGTGAAACAGGACGTCGTACCGAGTGCCGTCCGCGCCCTCCAACACCCCCGATATCACTTGCGTGCGTGGGTTCGGACCTTCGAGAAAGTCCTTATCGCTCTGTCGGTACTGGGCGGCGAGATCCCCGGGCCAGACTTCATCGACGGTTTTACCGATAAAGTCCTCTCGACGTATCCCCATAAAACGCTCAAAGGCCGTGTTGCATCCCAGGTAACGGTAGTGCACATCCTTGTAATATACCGGGTACGGCATAGCGTCTATGAGGGTTTGCAGAAACAGGGACTGGTGGCGGAACTGCTCGGTGAGGCGCTCTCGCTCCGCTTCGGCATCTATCCTGTCCAGCGCGTAGGAGATGTCGATGGCCATTTCTTTAAGCAGACTGATCTCGCGTTTACGGAAGAAATCGAATTCGGTCACGCAAAGACCGAGGGCGCCGCTCACCTGTCCCTGAAATCTGAGGGGAAAGGCGCCGCATGAATTCGGACAGGGTACATTAGATGAATTTTCCTGTAAAACCGCCGCAGAAGAACCACCCATTGCTTTGCATACCACCGGTTTGCCTTCCCGAATTGCACGAGCGGAAATGCTCTGAAAGTCCGTTCCGCCAGTGTCGCAGAAACTATTTGTGTTCGGGGTCGATGGGCGGTTGTCGAGAGAGGCGGCAGTGGTGATCTGTGACGTTTCCGGATCACGCCATGAAATCCAGGCGAGATCCATGGCACCACGCTCCACCACGAAATTGCAGATCGCCGGAAGCAGCTCCTCCCTGGATTGCAGCCGCAGGATAGCCTGATTCACCTGACCGAGCACATCGAGTAAGCGGCTCAATCGGCGGATCTTTCTCTCGGTGCGATGCTTGTAGAGCGCGATCTCGATGGTGGATTTGAGTTCGCGATCATTGAAGGGCTTTAGGATGTAACCGAACGGCTCAGCAAGCTTGGCGCGCTCCAGGGTGGCTTCTTCGGAATAGGCGGTGAGAAACACCACCGGTATCTGCAAGCGTCTGCCGATTTCTTCCGCCGCCTGGATGCCATCCCTCGGGCCGGGCAACCGAATGTCCATCAAAACGATATCGGGCCGTTGCGTCTCGGCCATCGAGATGGCCCCCTCGGCATTATCGATACAGCCCGCAGCCTGATACCCCATGGCAACGAGTCGATCTTCGATATCGGCCGCCACTATGCCTTCATCTTCTACGATGAGAACACGTTTGCGCTCCATGATTTACCCCTAAACAACACCAACCCCTTGTCGCAGTGAATTGCGACTTACCGGGCCGAGTTGTCGCTGTTGGAGTCTAAAAAATAAGAATTGAATCCAGCTGCGGCAATGGTGCTTTTGCCGGGGAGAATCGCTTGCTTCGGCTCACGCACTGTTCAATTGCGATACCTATTGTGCGGCAGGCGGCATAGTCGCACTCGGTATCGGACAAATTACGCAACATTGCTTACATTGTGCACAAGGGAGAAAGGTTAGAAGTCAGTTTGGCTATAGTGCGGATGCACACCGCCTCAGGTGTGCAGATGAGAATGAACATGCAGCAAATCAAAAACCCGGCGATCTGTGTCAAGGAAATTTCCACCTGGGTCAACTCCGTACTGGACATCGACCAGCTCCTCGAACTTATCATCGATACCGCCACCGCCATGATGGACGCCAGAGCCGCCTCGTTGATGCTGCTCGACGAGAAACGGGACAAACTCTATTTCAAGGTCGCAACCGGGGAAGCCCGCGACGAAGTCAGAAAATTCGAACTCAATCCGGGAGAGGGCATAGCAGGGCATGTGGCGGTCACCGGCCTGCCGCTGCTCATCGAGGATATCAGGCACGACCCGCGATGGGACAGGAGAATCAGCGACCACTGCGGTTTTGCAACCACTTCCCTTGCCTGCGCCCCGCTCAAAAGCGGCACCACCACCCTGGGGGTCGTTCAGGTCATCGATAAAAAGGACGGCAGCCCGCTTCGCCGCGACGATCTCGATACCTTGATGGTGATTGCCGACCTGGCGTCGATGGCCCTGGTCAATGCCAGGAAAATCGAGAGGGTGAGGCGAGAAAACGAGGACCTGAAGGAGGAACTCGGCGCCAGATACAGAATTATCGGAAACAGCCCCGCACTCCACAAGGCCATGGCATACGCCCTGAAGGTAGCCGAGACGAAAACAAGCACGCTCATCCTCGGCGAAAGCGGCACAGGCAAGGAGCTTGTCGCCAGGATGATCCACAATGCCGGCCCGAGAAAGACCATGCCGATGGTCATACTCAACTGCGCGGCCCTGCCGGAGAGCCTTCTGGAAAGTGAGCTGTTCGGCCACGAAAAAGGGGCGTTTACCGGCGCGGCGGCGCGCAAGGTAGGCAAGTTCGAACTGGCCGACGGCGGCACCCTCTTTCTCGATGAGATAGGAGAGATGCCGCTTGCAATGCAGGCCAAGTTGCTGCGTGTCCTGCAGAACGGCGTTTTTTATCGGGTAGGCGGGGTCGAGCCGGTTACCGTGGATGTGCGGGTTATCGCCGCCACCAACAAGAACATCGCCCGCGAGGTGGCCGAGGAACGGTTCCGGGAAGATCTCTACTATCGGCTCAACGTCGTTTCTATCCGGATGCCGGCGCTACGCGAAAGAAAGGAGGATATCCCGCTGCTGGCCGCCTATTTCCTCGACAAGTTCCGCATTGATGCCGGCTTACATTCTCTGAAGATAGCACCATCGGCCCTCGAAAAGTTGACTGCCTATGATTGGCCGGGCAATGTGCGCGAACTCCGCAACGCCATCGAGCGGGCGGTGGTGATGGGCAATGGTGCGGAAATCACCCCGGATGATCTGCCGATTCTGAAAACGAAAGCGCAGAGTGCCGGTGTTTCTGTCGGCCTCAGCCTGCAGGAGGCGACAGAGCGATTCAGGAAAAATTTTATCCGGCTCAACCTCGAGTCAAGCCAGGGGAACCGGAGCCGGGCTGCCAAGGTTCTGAAAATCCAACGCACATATCTCTCCCGGCTGATAAGCAGATACGAGCTCTGAAATCCTCTGTATCCCCTCCGCAATCCGCACGACTTCGCTCCGGGTAGAATCTTGAGGCGCCACCGCATTCGAAGTGTCACCTTTTGTATACACCGGAGGATACTGTTGTATACCTTTATCTGGCCCCGAATCTGCGCCGCAACAGGCGCTGCTGGTCGTAATTCATTGCAATATCGAAAAACTATACGATAAAGAAAATTTGTGGCACAAGTATTGTATTACAGAGTGGTGTTAGAACTTGGACGCCACCCTTCGCCCTATTGACGAGGATGCAACAGGTCGATACGTGTCGACAGCTGCCGGAACGTTCTGCAACACGATGAATATTCGAGTATATACCTGCAATGAAAGCAATAACTGCCCCCACCCTTCTTCGCGGGTTCCTCGTTGCGACCCTGCTTCTGCTCACCTCCTGTGCCCACAGAGTTGTCCTCAATCCTGTCGAAATCAAACCCATCCACATCACCGTCGATGTCAATCTCAAGATCGCCAGCACCCAGTTCGATTCCCGGTCAGCTGCCTTTCCTCACGCGACCGTGCCATAAGCAGTACATACTCACCAGCACCCATCTGTGCGCGATCAGGCCGACGTGCATAGATAGGGCTATAGCCCGACAGCCTACTAGTATTTCTGAGACTCAAAGGGCGCTTAGAGCTTCAAGGCCTCCAAGACCGTGGAGTTTGGTGAATTGCCGAAAACGGCAACCGGAAAAATCCAGAAATTCCGGCTGCGGGAGAAGGAATGGCAGGGGAAACAGAGTCGAAAGCACGGCGAATAGCGGGCGGATGCCCATGCCTCCGCCGCGCTGGCCGGCTGCCCGCTCCGCGAATATCAGAGACTGACCAGACGCTGGACGCTTGCTTTCAAATCCTTGATCTTTATCGGTTTTGAGAAGAAATCGTCCACCTTGCCGCGTAGCGCCTCAACGACCGCATCCAGGCAAGCGAATGCGGTGATCATGATGACTTTTGTTTCCGGCAACTCCGATTTGATTTGCCGCAGCACCTCCATCCCGTCGATCCCCTTCATCTTCAGATCGGTAATCACCACATCGAACCGTTCTTCCTTGATCCGTTCCAGGGCGTCCGAAGCGTTGAGAAAGGTTTCCACCTGGAAGCCATCCTGCTCAAAATGGAGCTTTATCATCTTGCCGATGACATACTCATCATCTATCACCATGATTCTATGATCACTCATACCATTTCCCTTTTTTCTCGTTAATAAAGAGATTGTAACCATTCACCAGGTCAAGCAAATACTGGCCAAACCGTAAACGCTTAGTTTGAATCCACCTCATCGCCAATCAATTCCTTGTTGTCGATCGGCAACGTAATGATGAAGGTCGTGCCGACATCGACCTCGCTTTCGACGTGAATGGTGCCGCCATGGTTCTTAACAATGCCATAGCTCACGAACAACCCCAGTCCGGTTCCACTGGTGCCCTTGGTACTGAAAAATGGATCAAAGAGGTTTGGCAGCAGCTCGGCCGGAACCCCCTTGCCGTTATCCTTGACGAGAACTTCCACATTGTTCCCCTCCTCGGCCAGCCTCGAGCCCAGCATCAGCTTACCGCCAGCAGGAGTGGCGTGGAGGGAATTGGTGATCAGATTGACGATAACTTCCAGAATACGATTCTCATCGATATGCAGCATGGGGAGCCCCTCCTCCTGGAGCTGCATCTCGATGCTGATGTTACTGACATGAATCATGTTCTGCACCAGCTTGAGGCTCTTTCTCAGCACCCCGTTGATATCGGTCTCTTTGAGGATTCCCTTCTTGGGTTTGGAAAAATCCAGGAGGTTTTTGACAATATCCTTGATCCGGTCGGCCTCCTCCTCGATCATTTTCACAAATCCAAGGCGATCGTCTTCGCCCAGCTTATCGTAGAGGTCCAGATAGGTCTGGGCAATCATGGAGATGTTGTTCAGGGGATTGCCCAGCTCATGCGCCACACCGGCGGTCAGAATGCCGATGGATGCCAGTTTTTTGGATTGGATGATCTGCTCCTCCCGGGTCTTGAGTTCGCTCGACATGAAGCTGATCGCTCTGAGCACCGCACCGACCTCGTCCTCCGGTAGTTCTTTTTCGGCCTCATAGTGGCCGCCATCCGAGATAACACCGGTGACAGAAATTATTTTTTTAAATGATTTCAGTATATTGAAAAAGAACAAATAACTTACTCCCACCGCGAACAGCAGAATAAAAAAGAGCGCGGTGAACAACCCCTGTTTGGAGCCGGCGATAATCTTGTTGGTTTTCTGCCGCTCGAGGGCGGTAATGCGGCTGGAAAACTCACGCAGCCCCTGCCCGGCTTCACGGATGGAGTCCTGCCAGGCCGTCTGAGCGGGATTGCTGATATCCGCGGACTGAATAAGCTGTGAATATTTCGTCAGACTCGATTTCAGCTTGGCGAAATTGCTCTTGCCGGTAGCCCGGATGATGTCTCCTTTGACGGAATCCATGATATGCAGGCTGTCCGCCAGCTTTTTCTGCAGCTCCACCAGGGAGTTCTTGTCGTGGTAGAGAAAATAGTTTTTCTCATTGAGTCGCATCTCCAGAAAATCGGCGTTGAGATCATCGGCGATTTCGATAAAACGCGATTTGGCTAAGGCCAGGTTCAGGTTCTGGTAGGAAAAAAACGCTGTCAGAACGATAAAGACGATGGCCAGTATATTGGTCAGATGTATTTTATTGACGATTTTCATGCTTTTTTTGCCGCGAGACCGCTGCTCCACTCAGGCCGCCCCCTCGAGATACATCATTGCGCATTTGGACGCCTCATGCTGCTCTTTGCGCACCGGCCAGTACCAGACGAGTCCGTCGGCAATCAGCGCCAGACCGGCCAGCAAGAGGAAGCAGTCGTAGATGGTCAACAGATTCCACCCGAAGTATTTGATCAAGCCCAGTCCGATACTGGTAAAGGCGACGCCGGTGCGGATAAAGGAGAGGCCGGCCCTGGCGCGGGAATAAATAGTGCGATAGCAGGCCAGCAGGGTGCGCTGGGCGGCCAGGGAATTCCGTTCATGGGCTAGCGCGGAGCGGACCTTGTTGTCATTGGAGGAGTCGATATAGACGCTGTTGTTGGGGATGCTGTCGGTGATCCGGGCCAGCATGGTCTTCTTGGAGTCGACCTCATGGGGTCTTGAATCGACGAACTGGAAGTCTTCGAAAAAATACATGGTCGCCGCGGTCACTTCAACCAGGGTCTGGTGCCTGGGCAGGCCGTGAATCGGGTGCTTGAGCCTGAAATAGCCGACCACTCCATAGATGACAAGGCCGAAACCACCGATAATCATCAGCCAGTAAAGCGGTACCCAGGCGGCCCACTTCGCAAGTTTGAGCCCCAGCAGGACATTACCTGCCCCGATCAGGGTCAGGCCGGCCCGCAGCAGGCTGAGTCGAGTCTTGGCGACCGCAAAATCCGTACGGTAGCAGGCGAGCCTGGTGCGCCAGCGGGCCAGGGTGTTTCGCCAGTAGGCAAGCCCGGTTCTCTCGTTGCCGATCAAATGATCGGGGTTGGAGTTGGCGAAATCGGCGATGAAGCCCCTGATGTCCTCGACGAGCGCCACCCGCACCTCGAACCGCTCGGCGGCGATGCACTCTCTTGCCGTGGCCAGGATTTGCGGGTCTCGCGGGTCGGCGGCGGCGATAATCACGGTCTCGCCATCTTTGACGACCGGCACCCAGTTTTCCTCGTACAGTCGATCGGCATCGAGTCCCCGCAGGATATCGGGGGGAACGGGCAGCCGCTCGTCATACTCCAACCACTCGCAATCATAATGGGCGGCCAGGGCCTCGAGGATCGGCCGACGCGCAATGTCACGGTCGAAACGAAGGATTTTCGCGGTCGGCACGTTCCGGCAGACCGCCGCCGTGCAGATCGTTTCCAGCTCTTCGCCGCTTACAAGTCCCCGGTCGACCAGCTGCTGGAACTTCTCTCTCTCACTCTGTTGTTTGGCATCAAAGGTATTCATTGCTCAACACTATTTTTTTCCAGAACGAAGCAGGCTTGGCATAATCCGGCATGTAAATTTCCACGTCGCCGTAACAATAGGGGAACTGCTTGATGATCTTCGCCGCCGGCATGTACCAGTAGAGGCCATCGGCGATAAAAAGGGTTCCGACGCACATCAGGACGCTGTTGAAAACGTTCCAGTACGGGTTGGCGAGGCCGAACCAGACCATCAGCCCCATACCTACGAAGAAAAGGGACGTGCCGGTCCGGATGAACGACAACCCTGTTCTCGCCCGCGCCATGATTGTGCGCAGGCGGGACTTGACGTTGCGCCGCTCCGCGATCAGGGTGCGCTCCAGGGCGAGTCCGGTGGTGCCATAGATGCCCGGCGAATGCGATCCTTTGATAAAGAGAATGGGCGGCAGATCGTCCGGGCTGATATTTCTCTTGAACGGATTGAACATGAAGTCCCAGAGCGAAGGCATCTTGGCGTTTTTCCTCACCGCGTGCAAACTGGCGCGGCCGGCATGCCAGCCGGGGATATACCAATGAAAACCTTCTATGCCCATGCCGATGCCCCATGACGATGAGCGCGACGTCCAGAACGGTCCAGGGCCCGAGGACATAGTGCCGGAACAGGGCGATGCCGAGCCCCGCGAAGGAGATGCCGGTGCGGGTGAAGGCCAGTCCGGTTCGCGCCCGGGCCATCAGCGTCCGGTAGTGGGCGAGGATGGTGCGCTCATCGGCGAAGTCGGTTCTATCGATGGCAAGAAAACGCCTTTTCATCACCGGCGTCAGCCGATTCCAGCGAAGACGCAGCTGTTCGGCGCCAGCCACCGGTTTGGTGCGGGTGCAGGCGCTGCAGTCGCCCCCCGGCCCGGACTCGAGGATGGTGGTGCCGAAGGTCGGCTCCGTGGCATTGTATTCCGGACAACTCTGTCCCATTTTCCGAACCGGGATATACCAGATCACCCCGTCCACCATCATCACCAGCCCCAGTCCGACCAGCAAGATTTCCACGATGTTGAGATAGCCCACGCCGAAGATCCTGAGCAGCAGCAGCCCGACCGATATGGTTTTGATGCCGGTGCGGATAAACGACAGCCCCGTCCTGCCCTTGGCGAGCGATGTGCGGTAATGAGCCAGATTGGTACGATACTCGGCCAGCATCGTCCGCAATTTGGCAAGCGGGGTTCTGCCGGCGGAAGGGGGAAAACCGGGATTGATGTCCTGCTGGCTTTCGATCATCAGGACGATATCGGAAGGGAGAGCGACCGAAAATTCTATCCGGGTGACGTTTAACGTTGTTTCTATTTCCCGAAGGAGTTCCTGATCTTGGGGATTATAGGCGACGACACGGGCAGAATCGTCAGTTCGGGACAGGGGGAACCAGAGGCGCTGTTTCAGCGCTTCCAGATCGAGAGAATGGAGGAGGTCATCGGCCAGGACGAAGTCCGGGTCGTATTCGGCAAACGGCAGGCTGTAACGGGCGGACAGGCACAGCAGGATCTCGCATTTGGAGACGCCCTCCGCTCTCAACATCTCCACGACACGCGGATCGTTGTTATCAATTTTTTCTATAATTTCATGTAGTTTCTCTCTGGTAATGACTTCCTTCGCGGTCAAGTCTTGGAACTCTTCGTAGCGAGCCCCATAAACCTCTGGCTTGAGAGCGGTATGGGATGCATTCATGTGGTTTGTGCCGATATTAGGTTTTCATAAAGTAACAAATGCCCGTTTTAACAGATATAATGTCTAAAGTCGCAGGGTAAAATATCCCAAAAATCCGCCTATTTGTCAACCCACAATGCGGTTTCGCCCCCCCTAAATATGTATTTTCCCCATGGATTTGCACTGATAAGCCGGCAAATTTTTCCGCTCTCCCTGGCAGACAAACCACCTTGTGGCACCTCTCGGATACCACCACAAGTCGATGTGAAATATCATAAAACCAGGAAGAAGGGGTAACGCTCACCCCTGCGTAGACAGGTTCCGGCACACTTCTTACTGTTATACATTGAAAGGGGGAGCACTCTCTTTCGTAAAGGGCAAGCATAGCGAAATCGCTCCTGACGTCCGGAAAGTGCCACGAGGGCAACTGCCGGCTACCTAGTCCCATCCGAAAACTATCCCTAGTTTTCGGATGGAAATATAAAAAAGGGAGGCAAACATGGGCAATGTGATTCATCGATCCGAAACAATCATTGTCAGGGAAAAAGGTCCCGTCCGCAAAGCCGTAATCACAGGGGTGGACGAACCGGTCTACTACGGTGTCCACGGCGGCATCAAAACGTTTTACAACATCGAGCCGGAAGAAGAGCATGCCGCTACGCTCGATCACCTGGTAGCGGCGGTGGGCGGATGAATGATGGGCACTTTCGCCGCGGTGCTGGCGAAAAGCACGATCAGAACGGACAAGGACAGATATCGCGCCAAGGTGAGCGGCGATATAGAAGAAGTGAACGGCATTCCCAAAATCGTCCGGATAAAGGTGGAGTACGACCTCAAGCTTGCTCCGGACATGCGCAAGCAGGCACAGCAGGCATTTGAGAGCTACCTCACCGGCTGCCCGGCGGCTCAGAGCGTTATCGGCTGCATCGATATCAACCACCAGCTGCACATGGAAGACGGGTAAGTCTCTCCGATTGACACCAAGACTACCAAACTCCCGATACCTGCCTGGTGAGTGTCCACGGTCCACTGAACCGAAAATCTGCAACTCATCGCCGTTTCCCCGATAGCCCCCTACCCATTTTTTGAGTTGACCGATGCAGAGGAGTACTATAGCATCCGGACCTGCGCGACACTCCATTATCATTACAAGGTGAATCATCAGGTATGGACAATCTTTCCGGGGCATTCAGGAATGTGCTCACCCTTTACGAAAGCGAAAATACCGTCGTCTATCGAGCCGAAATGGTTCGAGAAGACGCCCCTCTCCCGGTCATTATCAAGACCCTCAAGGAACAATATCCCGTCCGTGAAGAGCTGGCCCGATTCCGCCGCGAATATGAAATCACCAGCGGCCTGGATATCCCAGAGATAGCCCGACCCCTGAAAAAAGAGACGATAAACAACAGGCCGTTTCTGGTATTCGAGGATTTCGGCGGCCGCTCCCTCAATCGCCTGCTCCAGGAGCGGCAGTTTTCCCTGGACGAACTCCTGGAAATTGCCATTACTCTAGTGAAAGGGCTGGCGGCGATCCACGCGGCGTCCATTATCCACAAGGATATCAACCCTTCCAATATCATTTACACCCCCTCAGGCAGATTGGTGAAGATCATCGATTTCGGCATCGCCACCATCCTGAGCCGGGAGAATCCGGAACTGCAAAACCCCGAATCGCTGGAGGGCACCCTCCCCTACCTCTCGCCGGAGCAGACCGGCCGGATGAACAGGTCGGTGGATTACCGGACCGACTTCTATTCCCTGGGGGCAACCCTTTACGAACTTTTCACCGGCAAGCTCCCTTTCACCACCAGGGATCCCATGGAGCTGATCCACAGCCACATGACCAGGACCCCAACTCCGCCCCGCGAACTCAACCCGGAGATCCCCGAGGCCTTGTCCGCGCTGGTACTCAAACTCATGGCCAAGACCGCGGAGGAGCGCTACCAGAGTTGCGCCGGTATCGAGGCCGACCTCACGGAATGCCGTCGCAGGTTGGGGCAGGGCGAGTGCAGTGCCCCTTTTCCGCTCGCAAGATTCGATCTGACGGACCGATTCTCCATTCCCCAGAAGCTCTACGGCAGGGAACCGGAGATAGCGGGTCTGCTCGCGACATTTGCGAGAGTGAGCGAAGGCACCTCGGAGATGATGCTGGTGGCGGGCTATTCGGGCATCGGCAAAACCGTTCTGGTCCGCGAGATCTACAAACCCATCACCAAACGCCAGGGGTATTTCATCTCCGGCAAATTCGACCAGTTCCAGAAAAACATCCCGTTCAGCGCTCTGGTCGGCGCTTTCCGGGAGATGGTGCGGCAACTGCTCACCGAAAGCGAGGAGCGGCTGGAAAAATGGCGCGACAAGCTTGCCAAGGCCCTGGGGGCCAACGGCCAGATCATCATCGACGTCATCCCTGAAGTCCAGCTGATCATCGGCGAGCAGCCGCCGCCCTACGAGCTGGCGCCCGCCGATGCCCGCAACCGGTTCAACCGGGTCTTTCAGAATTTCATCGAGGTGTTCTGCCAGCCCGAGCATCCCCTGGTCATCTTCCTTGACGACCTGCAATGGGCCGACCCGGCTACCCTTGGCCTGATCGAGAAACTGCTGGCCGAAGGAGAAACAAGCTACCTGCTGCTCATCGGCGCCTATCGGGACAACGAGGTCAGCCCCGACCACATCCTGATGATGACCCTGGACGCTCTCGTCCAGAAAGGGCTGCCGGTGCACACCATCACCCTCTCGCCACTGGCGGAGGAACACGTCAACACCTTGATCATCGATACGCTCAGGGCGCAACCGGCGGCTGTGGCCCCCCTCACCCGCCTGGTAATCAGGAAAACAGGCGGCAACCCCTTTTTCGTCAACCAGTTTCTCACCACCCTCCACCAGAAAAAACTGATCCGTTTCCATCAGGGGCGGCAGCCAACGAACCCCGGCGCCTTCTCTTGGGAATGGGACATGGCGGAGATCGAACGAACCGATATCACGGACAACGTGGTGCAGCTGATGATCGAAAAGCTGGCTGAACTGCCCCGGGAAACTATCGAGGCGCTGCGGCTCGCCGCCTGCGTCGGCAACCATTTCGACCTGGCCACCCTGGCCATCATCGATGAACGGCCGGCTGCCGACACCCACTCCCACCTGATGCCCGCCATCAGGGAAGGGTTGGTGGTGCCTCTCGCCACCCAGGAGATGGAAGATGCGGGGGAGCTTGCTTTCAGTGCCTACCGCTTTCTCCACGACCGCGTGCAGCAGGCCGCCTATACCATGATCGAGGAGAAATCCAAACGGGCCGTTCACCGGAGGATCGGCGACCTGCTTTTGAGGAGCACCGAGACGGAAAAAAGAAACAAACGGCTCTTTGAAATCGTGGATCACCTCAACCTGGGCAGGGAGTTGATCACCGCTAAAAAGCAAAAACGCGACCTGGCCCGGCTCAACCTCGAAGCCGGCCAAAAAGCCAAGCTTTCCACAGCCAACGCCTCGGCCCTGGAGTATATCACCACCGGTCTCGAACTTGTCGGACCCGATTGGCACAATCGGTATGAACTGGTGGTCACCCTGCATAAGGAACTAGCCGAGGTGCTGTACCTGCTGGGAAACTTCAAGCAGTCCCAGAAGACCATCGCCACCATTGTGAAAAAGGGCCAACCGCTGGATAAGGCCGAAGCCTATGCCCTGCTGATCACCCAGTACACCATGCTGGGCAAGAACAAGGAGGCGATCAGGGCGGCCGGCCGGGCACTCCCCCTCTTTGCAACATGGCCTTTCCCCGCACGACCCTAAATGCTGACCTCGAGGCGGAACGCGCCCGAGGTCAAAGCAGCGCTGGGGACCCGGGAAATCGCCTCGCTGATCGAGCAGCGGGAAACAACGGACCCCGATCATTATCGCGGCAATGAAGGTGCTGATGACCGTTCACACGGCCATCTATTTCGACAATCGTCACGACCTCTACGGCTGGACCCTGGCGCGGATGGTCAATCTCTCCCTGGAACACGGCCATATTCCCGAAGCGGCAAAGGGATATGCCAGCTTCGGCAACACCCTTGCCGCCGGCCTGCAGGAGTACCGAACAGGGTATGAATTCGGCCTCTTGGGCCTGCGGCTCAGCGAGAAATACAATAACCAGAGCCTGATCTGCAAGACCTCGCTGATACTCAGCATGTTCATCAATCACTGGGTGAAGCACGTCAAAGAGAGCGAAACCTTCAACGACCAGGGGTACCGCGCCGGCATAGAAGCCGGCGAGCTGCAGTTTGTCGGTTACATCCTGGCCTACGGCAAAACGATCAACCGCTTTCACCAGGGAGTACCGCTTTTCGACCTCGATGCGGATCTGGAGAAATACCTGCTCTACACCCAAAAGGTCAGCCACAACCTGGCCACCGATATCATCACCGGCGCCAGGAATCTGGTGCGCTACCTGCTCGAGGACTCTGGCGACAGCCCCGACCGGGAAACGGACGCGGACGACAGCGACTACCTCAAAAACTGCTCGACGGGTAGAAGCTTTGCCGCTATCGCCATCTATCAGACGATAAAGGCCCAGGTCCTGTTTCTGATGGACAGACCCGAGCAAGCGCTGGATCGCCTTAACGCGGCCCGGAAGGTCCTCGCCTATGTCAAGGGCGTGTTCACCACGGCCGAATTCAATTTCTATCACTCGCTCACCCTGGCGGCCCTGTACGGGCATGCCACGGACGGGGAGAAAAAAGCCTATCGCAAGCGGCTCGCTGCCAATCAACGCCAAATGCGGACATGGGCCGACACCTGCCCGGAAAACTTCCTCCACAAATACCTCCTGGTCGAAGCCGAAACGGCCGCTATCAAAGGCAAAGTCGAGGTCGCCATGGACTTGTACGACCAGGCCATCGCCTCGGCCAGGGACAACGGTTTTCTTCAGAACGAGGCCCTGGCCAACGAGCTTGCCGGCCGATTCTGGCTTAACAGGGGCAAGGAGCCGTTTGCCGCCATCTACCTGGCAAGGGCGTACAAGGCCTACAGGGCCTGGGGAGCAAAGAAAAAATGCGCCGAGCTGCGCAAAACCCATGGCGAGCTGATCGCGGAGCGTTTGAGCGCACCCGGTCGCGAGCATACGGCGCTGGCGTCCATTTCAACCGGCACCGATTCGACCTTTCTCGATTATTCCACCATGGTCAAAGCCTCTCAGGCGATCTCCAAAGAGATCAAACTTGACAGGCTGTTGACCACCCTGATGGCTATCGTCATGGAGAACACCGGTGCCGAACAGGGAGCGCTGATCGAGAAAAAAGAGGGCAAGCTCTTTGTCGAGGTCATGGCTGCCGAGGGTAGCGAGTGGCGCTACCCGCACGCGCCCCTTGGGCCGGGACAGGATCTTTCCCCAGCCATAGTCCATTATGTCGCCCGCACCGGCAAGGACATCGTCCTCGATGATGCGGCGCAAGAGTCGCTCTTCCGTCACGATCCATACATCAAACGGCGCGCACCCAAATCGGTCCTCTGCCTTCCCATCGCCGTGCATGGCGACCTGGTGGCCCTGCTCTACCTGGAGAACAACAAGGCAACCGGCGTTTTTACTTCCCGGCGGGTGGAACTGATCAAGACCATCGCCGCCCAGGCCGCCATTTCGCTGGAAAACGCCAGGATGTACACCTCGCTTGCGGCCTCCGAGCGTCAGTACCGCTCGCTGTTTGAAAACGCCGTCGAGGGAATTTTCCGCACCACTATCGATGGCGAGTTCTACCAGGTCAATCCCGCCCTGGCCAAAATCCTGGGCTACGACTGCGCCGAGGAATTGACGGGGAAGGGAAAATCGATTTTGATCAAGCAACTCTATGTAGACTCCACGGAGCGGGGACGGCTGCTCGACCTCATCCGGGAAAAGGGCCAGCTCTCCGATTTCGAGACCCTTTTCTACCGCAAAGACGGCTCCCAGTTCTGGGCCCTCATCTCGGCCAGGGCGATTTATGACAGCCAAAAGGAGATCCGTTACATCGAAGGCTCGCTTCTCGATATCAATGCCCGCAAGGAAAAGGAGCAGGCCCAAAGCGACCGGCTGGCCGCCGAAGCCGCCAGCCAGGCCAAGAGCCAATTCCTGGCCAGCATGAGCCACGAGATCAGGACCCCGATGAACGCCATCATGGGCCTGGTGGAGCTGGTGCTGAAAACCGATCTCGATTTCAAGCAACGCGATTACCTGGTCAAGGTCCGATCCGCCTCCAGGTCCCTGCTCGGTATCATCAACGACATCCTCGACCTTTCCAAGATCGAGGCCAACCGCATCGAGCTGGAGTCGATCGACTTCTCGCTGGAACAGGTCCTCGGCAACCTCGCCGACCTGACCACCATCAAGGCAGAGAAGAAAGGTATCGAGCTGATTTTCGACTTCAGCCCCGATGTGCCACTGCTCCTGCAGGGCGACCCCACCCGGCTGGGACAGATCCTCCTCAACCTGGTCAACAACGCCATCAAATTCACCGAATCAGGTGAAATTGTCGTGGGAACCGAGGTTGTCCGAGAAGAAGGCCGCCAGGTGATGCTGCTGTTCTCGGTGAAGGACACCGGCATCGGCATGACATCAGAACAAAAAGATAAGATATTTCAAGCTTTTACCCAGGCAGACTCCTCTACCACCAGAAAGTATGGGGGCACCGGTCTTGGCCTTACCATCTGTAAGGAACTGGTTGGCCGGATGGGCGGCGAGATATCCGTGGAAAGCAAACAGGGAGAAGGCAGCACCTTCACCTTCTCCGCCGAATTCGTCAAACAGAAAACGGTCCAGGAGCTGGTCCCGCCCGTGGACCTGCGGGGCATGCGGGTGTTGGTGGTCGACGACAATGCGACCTCCAGAATTATCCTGCAGGAAATGTTGACCGCTTTCGCTTTCGAGGTGCAAAGCGCCGAGTCCGGGCAACAGGCCCTCGCCATGCTGGAGGCCTCGGAAAACGACAAGCCGTTCCAGCTGATACTGATGGATTGGAAGATGCCGGGCATGAACGGCGTCGAAACCTTCAAGCGAATGAAGGAAGACGGCATGTTGGCCGATATGCCCTCGGTGCTCATGGTCACCGCCTATGGCCGCGAAGAGGTGATGCGGCAGGCCGAGGAGATCGGCATGGACGGCTTTCTCATCAAGCCGGTCAACCAATCGGTGCTCTTCGACACCATCATGACCACCTTTGGCAGGGAGGTCGCGGCAAGCCTGCCCGATCGAAAGGAACAGAGCGCCGATGCCGAACAACTAGGCAACCTCAAAGGCGCCAGAATACTGGTGGCGGAAGACAATGACATCAACCAGCTGGTGGTCAAGGATATGCTGAACCAGGCCGGGGTTATCGTAGCCCTCGCCGACAACGGCAGCGAGGCACTGCAAATGGTGCAGGAGAACCACTACGACCTGGTGCTGATGGACCTGCAGATGCCCGTGATGGACGGCTTCGCTGCCTGTCGGGCGATACGGGAGATAGACCGATTCAAGGACCTTCCCATTCTGGCAATGACTGCCCATGCCATGGTGGAGGACCGACAGAAATCCCTGCAGGCGGGAATGAACGACCATGTCACCAAACCAATCGATCCGCCGGTCTTTTTCTCCGCCCTGCACAAAGCTCTCCGGCTCGGGGAAACCCCGGAGAGGCAGACAGGCTTTCTGCCGCCGCCGACATCGCTGCCCGAAATTTCCGGTCTCAAACTCGGTGAAGGATTGGCCCGGGTGTCGGGCAATAAAAAACTCTACAAGGATCTTTTAAAAAGATTCGCCACCCGCTATGTTGAAGCCGAAAAGGAACTCGGGGAGTTGATCGCCGGCGCCGACGGCGAAGGGGCAAGACTGTTCGTGCATACCATCAAAGGGGTTGCAGGCAATATCGGCGCCATGGATCTGCACGATCTGGCCGGCAAGCTGGAGAGAACCGTACACGAGACCCCGCAGGATGTGACCCAGGCGCAGAGGGAACACTTCGCAGGCGCTATCCGTCAGGTTCTCGAATCGATCCGGCTCGTTTTCGAGCAAAACTTTTTGAGCGAACCCGCCGATATCGAAAAGAATCTCTTTCATCTCTCGGGAATCAACGCCACCAGGCTCCGCGAGATGATAGAGGAACTCGGCCAAGCGATCGAGGACGATATGGCCCAGGCACTGTCGATTATCGAGGACTTGCAAAAGGTAGTGGAAGACACCGATATTTTGACATTCCTGGACAATATAGAAAAAGATTTGAAGAGTTACGATTCGGACACGGCTTTAGAAGATTTTGCAAAACTCACCAAACACCTGCACGACAACTAACCCAACGCGTGCCAGAAAATATGAAGAAAAACAGAAAGACACGGAAAATTCTTATTGTTGACGACGAGCCCGCAAATCTCGACATTCTCATGTCTCTGCTAAGAGACGACTATAAGGTGGTTGCGGCCTTAAACGGCGAGAAAGCCCTGGAAATGGCCTCATCGGACTCACCGCCGGATCTGGTCCTCCTCGACATTCTCATGCCGGGCATGGATGGCTACGAAGTCTGCCGGCAGCTTAAGGAAAACGATGCCACCAAGAACCTGCCGGTGATCTTCGTCACCGCCGTCTCCGAGGTTATGGACGAGACCCGGGGGTTCAAGCTCGGGGCGGTGGACTATATCACCAAGCCCTTTCATCCCCCGGTGATCAAGGCCAGGGTCAAGGCCCATATCGAGCTGAAAATCAAAAGCGATATGCTCGAAAAGCTGGCTTCCATCGACGGTCTGACCAATCTCTACAACCGACGACGTCTGGACGAGCTGCTCAGCAGCGAGTGGAACCGGTGCCTGCGAAGCAAGACGCCGCTTTCCCTGATCATGATCGACATCGATTTTTTCAAACTGTTTAACGACACCTACGGACATGCCATGGGCGACCAGTGCCTGCGGGATGTGGCGTGGACCCTGAAAGATTGCCTCAGAAGACCCGGAGATATCATCGCCCGCTACGGAGGTGAAGAGTTCGCCGTGCTCCTCTCGGGTAGCGATGCCAAAGGCGCCAAAAGCATGGCGGATAAACTGCGTGAAGAAGTGCAATCGCTCAAGATCCCCCATGCCAGCTCCGAAGTTTCCGAATATGTGACCATCAGCCTGGGGGTGGCGACCGCCTTCGCTGCCGAAGACATCGATTCCCCGGCCGAGCTGCTGACCGCCGCCGACAGCGCCCTCTACCATTCAAAAAAGAATGGTCGCAACCTGGTCACCATCAAGAACCTGCGGAATTAGCCTGCTGCAGAAATGAGATCATATGCATAGATTGGTATGGTTATTATGATTTATCGGTTAACTGTGGGTGGCTTGCCTGGTACTTGGAGACCTCGACCAGTGTTTCAAGACGCACCACCCGCTTATCCACGTCGACAACATGTGTCTGCAGGCGGTTAAGATCCTGGTTTAACCGTTTTATCTCATCCGTGAGTTGTAAAACATCGATTAACAGCTCTTTCCAACCAGTCATTATTTTTCACCCAGTGCGGCTAGGGTTTTGTTTAACCGCTTGCGTGTTGCCTGGGTTTGCGCGATAGCATCTTTCACCCTGGCGGATACCAGATCAAATAATTCGTCTTCGTTCATCTCTGCCGGCACATCAGGATTGAAAGCGTCAATAGCCATCCGAACAACCTCCGCCGCGGAGGTTTTCCGCTTTTTGGCGATAAGCCGGAGCTTTTCAACTTGGCTCGGTGTAATCAATTATTGTTTTCGAATTAAATTTTCCGCGGATATCTTTTCATTACGCGGTAAAGTCTTATTGTTACATCTAATCTGTTGCCATGAACGGACTGATGTGCTCCTCTGCGCTTTCATTCCTTCCCCTTATCACCCATTGATCTTTTTCTATCCGCTGTGATGGCCCGGCGGGACGCGGGGATAAGGCGTGACCGGGCATCGAAATGCAGACAAGCGAAGCGTTGATGGCATCCACCAAATCCGGGCAACCCTCTTTGCGGCAGGAGCATGCACGCCATGATCCAACTCACCCGATTGAATAACTCGATGTTTTATCTTAATCCCGATTTATTGCAGTGCATCGAGGAGACCCCGGACACGGGCCTCACCCTTTCCAACGGCGATCATTATATTGTGCGTGAGAGTGCGGCGGAAGTCATTGACAGAATCGTGGCTTACCGGGTCAGGATTCTTCGTCTCGTGCAAGAGAGAGACGTGCGGGTGGCGAGGGACAATTCAGTACAGGTGGTGGACGCTGAGAAAACGATTAAAGGCCAGCCTCATAAGGCTTTGTAGGGTGTGTTATTTTCAATCTGAATGACGGAGATAAACGATATTCATCCTCTACCGGCCACGTTGTCAGATGCTGATTGTGAGTGAGGCTGATTAACGGTTGCGGCGCGCAACGATCTTGTCCGCCCTCCCCACCAGGCAAAACGAATTTTCTATGGATATCGCGACATTTATTGGACTCTTTCTTGGTTTGGGCGCCATAATCGGCGGGGTTACGCTGGAGGGGTTGCACATACAAGCGCTGCTGCAACCCACTGCGGCCATCATCGTACTCGGAGGTACCTTTGGAGCGGCCTTCATCAGTTTTCCTTTGCCTGTGGCAATTCAGGCCTTCAAAGATATCAAAAAGCTCATTGCTGTTTCCGAGGAGTATGAAGGGCTGATATCTGAACTCTGCGGGTTTGCCTCAGTGGCTAGAAAGAATGGCATAATCGCCCTGGAAGAGCATGCCAAGAACCACAAGGATCGTTTCTTGCAAAAGGCGATATCCCTTTCAGTGGACGGAGTTGAGCCCAAGGAGATCAAGGAATTGATGGAGCATGATCTCGCCGCGGTGGAGGAGCAGGCCAAAATGAGCGCCGAGTTTTTCGAAGCGGCTGGAGGGTACGCCCCCACAATCGGCATTATCGGTGCCGTTCTTGGACTTATCCATGTCATGAGCAATCTCGCGGATACATCCAAGCTGGGGGAAGGCATCGCCGTTGCCTTCGTAGCCACGATTTACGGTCTGATCACTGCCAACATCATCTGTTTGCCTTTTGCCACTAAGATCAAGGGGCGGATCAAAGAGGAGGTGGTCCGTTTGGAGATCATCATTGCTGGGGTGATCTCTATTCAGAACGGAGAAAATCCGCGGTTTCTCGAGGAGCGGCTGCGTTCGTTCCTGGGAGAACGAGCGGGGCATGTGAAGAAGGAGGAGGGAGCAGGAGACTAGGTATTCATGGCAAGGAAAAAGGCGCCGGAAAAGGCTCCAAATCATGAAAGATGGCTGGTGTCGTATGCCGATTTCATTACTCTGCTCTTTGCGGTTTTCGTGACCTTGTACGCTATGTCGCAGGTCGATAAGCGAAAAGTGGAGGAGGTCGCCGCATCTTATCGAAGCGCTTTCGGGCTAATCTCGGGTACACCGCCGGGCAAGGTCGAAGTAATTCCCAATTCCAATCCGCTTGTGCTCCCCTCGGAGCGGCAGAAGGAAATGAACAGACCCAGCAGTGGCGCGGATGAAGGCAATGCAACGTTGGCGGCCCGGCAGAATGAATACCGGGAGCTGAGAGCGTCGCTCGATCAGTTGATTGAAGGGGACAAAAAAATCCGGGATAACGTCGAAGTCGAGCTTACCACTAGGGGGCTGGTGATCAGCCTCAAAGCTGCCGGCCTCTTCAAGGCCGGCAGTGCCAAGATCAGGAAGAATGCCTACCCGCTCTTGCGCAGGATTGCCGATATTCTGCAACCCCTCGACCCCCGAATCAGTTTCGAGGGGAATACCGATTCAACACCGGTAAACTCACCCCAGTTCCATTCGAATTGGGAACTATCGGTGGCCAGCGCAACCAGTGTCGCCGAGTATTTTCTCGGCCGCTACGATTTTTCCCCGGAGAAGCTGTCGATCACCGGATATGGACAGTACCATCCGGTGGCCGACAATTCCACCGAGAAGGGGCGAGAACGCAATCGTCGGGTAGATATCGTCCTTCTGGGTTTTCCCTCCGATTCCGACAGCAGAGCTCCGCCGCTCTAGAATTCCGGGCTGTGGTTCCGGCGGTACGGCTTACCCATTGCCCGCGGTGTCTTGCTGAGCTGGCGACAAGGGTACGTGGATCACTTCTTCTTAGACTGAGCCCAATCTTCAAGCTTGAGCCCGTCAACTCGTGAAAATTCGTGCATGTTGCTTGTTATCACCACGCAGCTTGTAGAAGTAGCGTGACCAGCAATGGCTGTATCATTATTACTAATACAGGAGAAGGGATCATAAGGCACTGTAAGATATAATTATCTATAAAAAATCACAGTGTTACGGGTTGAATATTTTTCGACTTATCGCGAATGATAGCTTCCATGCCAACCAGCTGTAATATTAGTATTTATTTTTCGCGAACCTACGATTTTTTGCGAATTCTGAATCGACCCCATAAGAGATAAAAGGACCCGCAGCGCCGCACAAATCGGCATATCCATGCCCCCTATCGGCTTTCCTTCTTTTTCACAAACAGATCTCAACCGCGCAGAGGCTTCGGCGGCATCAGAATCCCAAGGCAATATATCCAACTGTAAAAGTAACTCTTTAACGGCACTGTGGTGTGTATCTAGCTCCGAACCCGCTGAACAATCACCACTTTTCCTAGCAAATCAATGGCCCGCGAAACGACGGCGACTCGATGCTGGTCTGCACCAGAGTCGTGTTCGGTTGATATCCCATCGAAAATCTGCTACAAAACATCCTGCCCTAAAACACATTCACCGGGGAGTTCCCTCTAGAGCAATTTGGGAACATACTCCGCACACCATTCTCTTTCTTTGTTGCTATGAAACGTCGTATCGCCATTGCCGCCGTCTTCGTCGCCATAGCCGCCGCGGCCGCCTCCTACTGGCTGGAGCGACGGCCGGAGTCGCTGGTGCTCACCGGTATCGTCACCACCGACGAGGTGCGGGTGAGCGCCCAGGTTCAGGGACGTTTGCAAAAGCTCCTGGTAGATCAAGGCGCTATGGTGAAAAAAGGCCAATTGCTGGCGGTTATCGATCCCCGTGAGCAGCAGGCCGACATGAAATATTACCAGGACAGCGAAAAGGAGTCGTCGGCCCAGCTCGCGCAGAGCAGGGCCGAGCTGGCCCTGGTCAGTGATACGACCCGGGAACAAATCCGCCAGGCTGAAGCTACCCTGGCCAAGGATAAGGCCCAGGTCGAACAGGCAAAAGCAGATCTGGAGTATGCCCGGCTCAGTTACGATCGCGCCAAGGCCCTGCAGGCCGTCGATATCCAATCCCAGCAGGACTACGATCAATCGCGCACCGCCTTTGCAGCGGCCAAGGCTCACGTTGCATCGCTGCAAAGCGAAGTCGAGGCCGCTAAAGCTGCACTGGCCCAGGCCCGGGCAGGTGCAGAGCAGGTCGCCGCCAAGAAGGCCGCCGTTGCCGCAAGCGGCCACCAACTCGCCGCTGCCGGCGCGCGCAGTGAAAAAGCGGCGGTTCTCCTCGGATATACCAGAGTCGAGGCTCCGATAAATGGCATTATCGACGTCCGAGCCGCCCTCCAGGGAGAGGTGGTCGTCCCCGGGCAGGTACTCGTCACCCTGATCGATCCGGACGATCTCTGGGTCCGGGCCGATGTCGAGGAGAGCTATATCGACCGCATTCATCTGGGAGACAAACTGTCGGTGCGCCTGCCCTCCGGGGCCCGCCGCACCTGCACGGTCTTTTTCCGCGGCGTCGATGCCGATTACGCCACCCAGCGCGATGTCAGCCGTACCAAACGCGACATCAAGACCTTCCAGATCCGGCTGCGCTGCGACAACCGCGACCGCAGCCTCGCCCTGGGCATGACCGCTTACGTCAACCTGCCGCTGGAACACCAGCCATGAGTCCCGTGGCCAACGTAGCGTCCGACCACGGGAATATCGACGTCGAAGTCGATGATCTGACAAAACTATTCGGCGACTTTCCGCGCCGTCGACGGTCTCAGCTTCACCGTAAAGCACGGCGAGGTATTCGGCCTTCTCGGCCCCAATGGCGCCGGCAAGTCGACGCTCATCCGCATGCTCACCACCCTGCTGCCGCCGACCTCGGGCCGGGCCCGCGTCCTCGGCCACGACCTCGGGCAGGCGGCGAATCAGGTCCGCCAGGCGATCGGCGTCATTCCCCAGGCGATGACCAGCGACCTCGACCTCAGCGCCCGGGAAAACATGAGCATTTTCGCCCAGCTCTACGGGATTCCCCGCAAACGTCGCCGCCAGGCGATTGAGAGGCTGCTCGAAGCGGTCGATCTCACCCAATGGGCCGACAAGCCGGTGAAGATGTTTTCCGGCGGTATGCGGCGGCGGCTGGAAATAGCCCGAGGCCTGGTGCACGAACCGAAGATCTTCTTTCTCGACGAGCCCACCACCGGTCTCGACCCGGTCTCCCGGGTGGCGGTCTGGGAGATGCTGACCCGCCTGAAACAGGAGCACGATCTCACCATCATCGTCACCACCCATTACATGGACGAGGCGGATAAACTCTGCGACCGAATCGCCATCGTCGATCACGGCCGCCTGGTAGCACTCGACTCGCCGATGAAGCTCAAAGCCTCGATCCCGGGCAAGAACGTGATCGAGGTAAGCTTTGCCGAGATCCCTGCCGACTGGCTGCACAGCCTTACCGCCCTGCCCGAGGTCGCCGAAGTCAAGGCCGAGGAGCACATCTTTCGGATCGCCTCCCACAACGGCCCGCTCACCACCGCCGCCCTGCTTGATCTGGCCAGAAAAGCGCAAGTGGCGATCGCCTCGCTTTCCGTGCAGAGCACCACGCTCGACGACGTCTTCGTTCACTACACCGGCAGGCAGCTGCGCGACGCCCTGCAGGCGCCGGCCGCCAGCGAAAGCCGGTACATCCGCCGGCGGGGGTAACACTTGACATGAATCTGGGTTTGCATCGCATCTGGGCGCTCATCGAGCGCGATCTCCGCCGCTTTCGCCGCAGCCCCACCCTGATCGTGGTCTCGATGATCCTGCCGCTGGTGCAGCTGCTGGTTCTGGGGTATGCCTTCGGCGGGAAAGTGAAGCATCTGGAGGTGGGCCTGGTCGACCAGGATCATCATGTAGCCGCCCTGCGGATAAAGGAAATGCTGGAAGCGGTGGCGGCGGGCGACAGAACCTTTACCACCATCGCCTACGGCAACCGGGGGGCTGCCATGCGCGATCTGCGCGAAGGCAGGATAAGCGGCGTTATCGACATACCGCCCCACTTCTCGCGCCAATTGCTCTCCGGAACCAATCCCCGCCTCGCCCTCATCGAGGACAACACCGATCAATTCAGCTCTTCGGCGCTTGCTGCCAGCCTCACCGGACTGCTTGCCGCCTACAATGCCAGGACGGTGCCTCCTCGGGAAAGTTCCGTCGCCACCCTCTCGGTGGTCGAGGTCTACCCCTATGTACCCTATATCCAGTATCTGCTTCCCGGCACCATTACCCTGGCGATCTTTGTTTCGGCCATGATCGGCGGCGGCATCATCTTTATCGACGACAAGGCTCAGGGGCTGCACGAGGGATACCTGGTGACGCCCATCACCAAATTCGATCTGATCATGGGTTTCAACCTGGCGGGGGCCATCAAGGCGGTGCTGGCAGGCGTGGTGCTGGTCACCCTCGGCTCGCTTATCGCCGGCATCCCCGATCCCTTCAACGTGGCGCGCCTGGCGAGGCTGCTGGTTTTGGTAGTCCTCACCGCCCTGGCGCTGATCAGCATGATGTTCCTCTTGATGGTGCGGGTCAGCGACCCGCTGGTCCCCCGGGCCATCTTCGGGGTGCTTAACACCTTACTGTTTTTTCCCAGCGGCGCGGTCTATCCGGTCAACGCCTTCCCTCCCTGGCTCAAGGCCATCACCATAGTCGACCCCTTCACTTACGCCGTCCACGGCTTCAAGTCGCTGATCCTGAAAAACACCGGGCTCGCCGCCATCGGCAGCGATCTGTTCTTCCTCTGCCTTTTTACCGTGGCGGCGATGAGCATCGCCACGCTGCTGTTTCGCCGCACTCTTTAACCTGTTTAGTTTTTATTCGAAAACCAGGGATTTGGTTCGAGCTCGAGGCATTCGCAAATTTTTTTCCCCAGGCATATACACACTATTGCGAGGATAAAAATTTGCGAATACCGAAGATATCGGACCAGATAAGCGGGGAGACGTCGAATAACAGTTTTCGGATGGGAACCATTCAGATTTGCGGCCCTAACACCCGCAACACTTCCTTGGCGGTGGTAGAGCCGGCGTGCACCTTGTCCCGGGCGTCTTCAATGAGGAAAATGGTTTTTTCTTTCGCCGCCGCGTTTTTCAGCTCGATAATGTTTCTCCCGGCCGAGAGCAAGGAGACGAAATAATCGCTGATCAGTAGCACCTCATGAATCGGATACCGGCCGACGAAGCCGGTCTTGTTGCACTTGGCACACCCCCTGCCCCGCCAGGTCTTGAGTTGGGGCGCGGTAAAGAGCGGCCCAAGACGCTGCAACAGCTCCGGCTCCACCGTCTCCGGCTCCCGGCAATCGGGACAGATCTTGCGCACCAGCCGCTGAGCGATGACTCCTCGCAGGGCGGAAGCGATGATAAAGGGCCGCAGCCCGAGGTCGACCAGGCGGGAGATGGTCTCGATCGCCGAGTTGGTATGCAGCGAGGTAAAGACCTGGTGACCGGTCAGGGCGGCATTGAAGGCGACCTTGGCGGTGTCGGCATCGCGAATCTCGCCCAGCAGAATCACATCCGGATCCTGACGCAGCACGGAACGGAGAATGGTGGGAAAATCCAGGCCGATCTTCTCCCGAACGGCCACCTGGGCGGCACTATCAAGATAATATTCGATGGGATCCTCGAGTGTTACATAATTTTTCTCCGAGCTGATCCCGTGCTGGAGCAGCGAGTAGAGAGTGGTCGTCTTGCCGCTGCCCGTCGGCCCGGTGGCGATGACGATGCCCTGCGGGATGTCGATCATATCCAGCACTTTTTTGAGATTGCTTGCGGAAAATCCCAGTTCCTCAACCGTATGGATCGCGGCGTTGCGGTCAAGCAGGCGCATAACCACCTTTTCGCCGTTCATGGTCGGCAGCATGGAAATGCGCATGTCGACGATTCTCATGGGCGTCTTGACCGTGATCCGACCGTCCTGGGGCTTGCGCCGTTCGGTGATATCGAGATCGGCCATCACCTTGATACGGGACACCAGTGCACTGAGAAATTCATGGGGGATATGTATCTTGTCTTCCAATATGCCGTTGGCGCGATAGCGAACGACCACACTCTTGGCCCTGGGCTGGATATGGATATCGCTTACGTCCTGACGAATCGCCTCGATCAGAATCGCGTTGACCAGCCGAATGGCCGGCGGTTCCTCCGTGCTGCGCAAAAGCTCCGAGAGGGGGATATCGTCCTCTTCGTCGATAACCACCTCGATGGCATCGAACGGATCGCTAAAGGAGACCACCGACTCGATATCCTTAAACGAAACGGTCTTTTCCTCCTCGCCGTAAACGGCGTTGATCTTGCTCTCCAGGGCGGTGAGATCGGCCAGCACCGTTTCCACCTGCAGCCCGGTAATGAACTGCAGGTTGTGCTTGAGATCGCTGTCGGTGGGGTCGACGGCGGCCAGCAGCAGCTGTTTCTTGCCGCGCAGCTTGAGCGGCAGCACCTGATGGTGCACGCAGAACACCCTGGGGATCAGTTCCGTGACATGCGGGCTCACCTGGATTTCATGGAGCGCTACCTCCTCGATGAGCAGCTCTTTTTTGAGCACCTGACGAATCTCCCGCTCCGTTGCCCAGCCCTTTTCGAGGATGAGTTTGAACATCGATTTCTTGTAACGGGGCTGGAGTTGATACAGCTTCTGGACCTGGCGCTCGTTGAGATAGCCATGCTGATGCAAGAGTGTAGGCAGCTGGCTGCGGCTGACCATCGAGAGCTTCGAGAGCGCCTCCAGCTCCTTATTCTGTTTGGCATTAACGGAAGCGAGTTCCTTGTTCTTCTTGATCAGGTCGTACTGTTCCAGGGCCAGCGCCACGGTTACCCGCAGATCGTCTTCCTGGGCCGGCTTGATAATGAACCGGTAGACGGCGCCCTCCTTGATGGCGCCCATGATCGCCGAGGTATCGGCGTGGCCGGTCAGCATGATCCGGATCGTGTCCGGATAGAGCTCACGTACCCGTTGCAACAGCTCCGCCCCGGTCATGCCCGGCATCATATGATCGGAGATAATGAGCTGAAAGCTCTCGTGCCCCATAACCTCGAGAGCCTCTTTGGCGCTGGTGGCCGTGCGGATCTCGTAATTTTCCTTGCGGAACATGCGGCGCAGGGAATCCAGGATGTTTTTCTCGTCATCGACCAGGAGGATGCGATAAGGTGCCACCGTCTCCTCGGGTACTGGTGTCTCCGACTTCTGTTCGCCGGTGAAAAGAGATGTGTAATCGGTCATGTAACGCTCCTGCCAAGCCCTTTCTCATCAGGTGAGTTGCTGTCGGGTAATCGCGACGCAACCGGCAGAAAGACGGTAAAGGTCGACCCTGCTCCCGGTTTGCTGTGCACCTCGACCCTGCCCCCGTGCGCCTTGAGTACCTCATGGATAACGCTGAGACCCAGGCCGGTGCCGCTTCCGACATCCTTGGTAGTGAAAAAGGGATCGAAAATTCGCGTAAGGTGGGCTTCCTCGATCCCGATACCGGTATCGCGCACCGAGACCTCGATGATATTATTTGCCGCTGCGGTGATGACCTGCACCTTGCCTTCCCCCTCGATCGCCTGCACGCCGTTTAAGATGAGGTTATAAAACACCTGTCCGAGATGGGCCGGGTAGCACAGGGTCTGCGGCAGCGCTCCTTTCTCCAGGGTGATCTCCACCCCTTCTCGTACCTGCGGGTCAAGCATCTTCAGGACCGTCTCCAACTGGGCATTGATATCCGTCAACTGCTGATCCTGCCGGTTGATGTTGGAAAAATCCTTGAGGTGCGAGATGATCGTGGCGGCCCGCCGCACTCCCTCCTGGCTCTCCGCCAGCAGTACCGGAAAGTCGTCCAGAACATAGTCGATATCCGCCTCCCGCCAGGCCTCCTGCAGCCGATCCCGCTCGCCGCCCTCCCGGAATACCTCTAAAAATGAGTTGATATCACGCAAATAATCCTTGGCGGATACCAGGTTGTTGAGAATATAGGTCAGGGGGGTATTCAACTCGTGCGCAACTCCCGCCGCCAGCTGGCCGACGGAGGCCAGCTTCTCGGATTGATAGATTTTCGTCTGCGCGGCTCTGATCGTCTTCACCTGCTCGGCCACCTTCTGCTCCAGCTGTTCGGAGAGCTGCCGATATTGTTGTTCCGATCTTTGCAATTGAGCGTGTTTTTGCTGTAGCGCCTCGAAATCGGCCCGTACCGTCTCCAGATGCAGGTCCGAGGCCATCCGGTAACGCATGGCTCCTTTCACCAGAACGGTAAACAGATCCAGAGCTCCGGCCAACCGTTCGTCGCTGATCTCTTCCACTTCGAGATATCCGATCGGCTCCAGATCCCAGTTGATCGCGGCACGTCGCCATCCCGGCCTGGCATCCGCTTTGGGCCCCACGATCTCCACCGGGCAGTCGAGAAGCCGGGAAAACGAGGCGCGAAGCCTCGCGAGTTCCCGCTCACCGAAGAGTTCCGTCAGCCGCACTTCCCGATCGAAGCGGGTTTCTTCTCCGAATTCCATGAGCTACCTTTGATAAGAAATTCAGGCAAGCAGTTCCGGCAACCCTAAAGTTGGGTTTCCTTATAGGTGACCTCACCCATGATCGCCGAGACAAAGGCGGCATCGGTCATTTGATGACGCTCGGTGAGGCCATAGCGCCGATCGAGAACTCCGTAAACCTGGCGGAGCAGGTCTTCGAACGTCTGCAGCACCCCCGGCCCGGTCAGGGCTATGGAAAAGTGGAGCGGCCAGGGCGCCTTGCCCCACCGGGAGAGAACCTCCCGGCGAGCCAGAATACTGCCAAGATCCCTTTTATTGAATTGTACAACCAGTGGCAGGGTTTGAAAATCAAGACCGACGCGGGCGACATTTTCCGCCAGGTTCTGGAACGACTCGCCGTTGTTGATGGACTGGCTATTCTGCGAATCAGCGACGAACACCACCCCGTCAGCTCTGGAAAGCACGGCCTTTCTGGTCGAATCGTGCTGCACCTGGCCCGGTACGGTGTAAAGTTTGACCTTTACCAGAACCCCGGTGGGTGTCGTAAAGCCCAAGGGGAGAAGATCGAAGAACAGGGTCCGATCGTCCTTGGTCTCCATGGTCATCAGTTCGCCGGACAGCTCGGACTGCAGATGATTATGAAGATAGATCAGATTGGTGGTCTTGCCGCTTAGTGCCGGCCCATAGTAGACGAGTTTGATGGTAAGCCTTGAACCCTCAATATCTTGCATTCCCGTCATTACTTGCACCTAATTGTCCACCGCGCCTTCTTCCCCGGGAGGTCCGGAATCGTCCGAGCGCTGGCTGCTCTACGCAATCCGTGAAGCCTTCATAATTTTAGCCGATCAAAGGTATCGAGGCAAATCTGCAGTCGCGAAGTGGCAAAGCCATCGGCAGAAAGTCGGATCCGCCAAGTGGCTGCAGGCTAGGAGCCTGTCGGATTATGCCCTTTTTCCCCATATCTTCGTTAAACTCGAAAAAATTATCCTCCGGTAAGCGAACGGAGTGAGACTCCGAGATATTTCGCATATGCCTCCGGTAATTTTTTCGAGTTTGCCTCGATCTGAGCAAAAATGCCTGTAATCCGAAAGGCTCCTAGAAAAATCAAAAAAATATCAACTAAATCAACTGGCTTTCCGCAAAGCGCTTGCACCGGCGTGATCCAAGCCATACTGTAAAATAGGCTAAATCGCATTTCTCACCAACATGGTGCTGATCATCAACAGACAAAATGATGGTTTTCCACCACTATTTCGCTTACCGTATATCGAGATGCCAGAATAACATACTGTTAATGTAAACAATTCTCTGCGCCCACAAATCAGACTCATCTTTTGCGGGGAATGGGTGGCTTTCCGCCGATATTTTCGTTTTCCGGAATCGGCGCAAAGCAGTTTTTGATTGCGTCGTTTGTTCATAATCATCTGATAACAGTTAGATATTCTGCCGATATCTTCAAGTGGCATCATTCTTGTACTACAGGCTGCGTTGCCGTTTGAGATACGTTTCAAGATAGAGTGTGCCCACGGTGCTGCCGTGCAACAGCACATCGCCGGACAGCATCGCAGCCTCGTAGTAGAGAAGAAAGACAACTTCCGGTTCCGCCCCAGGTGTTGCGTGGTTTATGGTCAGAACCCCCGCGTGAAGCGATCCCCGTGTCTTCCAGAGGGATCTGTCGTCGCATCAGCAAACCTGGAAACCAGGTTTCCTGATGCAGGATGTGTAGTGAACCATTCATTTATGCACAAGGAAGAACTGCTATGAGAGAGACGGATGCAGATGACCGGCAGTCTCTCCGGAGGCGAGCAACAGATGTGCGCCTTCGGCCGGAAATTGATGGGCAATCCCCGGCTGATCATCATCGACGAGATGTCCCTGGGACTCGCCCCGCTCATCGTCGACCACCTTATCGATAACGTCAAGGACATCAACGCCCAGGGCACCAGCGTCCTCCTGGTCGAACAGGACGTGCAGCTGGCTCTGGACAATTCGCATTACGGCTATATGCTCTCTACCGGCAGGGTCGAGATGCAGTGCCCCTCCGGCGATCTGCTCGCAAACAAGCAGGTCAAGGAGATCTATCTGGGTCTGTAAAACCAATACAACGGAGGTTGCCAAGGTAAACTATGTACAATATCGATTTTGACGGCGATGATATGGTGGTTCGTTTCGACAAGGATCTCGTGGACAGCGAGGCCCTCTCGAAGTTCCTAGGTCACATCAATTCCCAGTCCATACTGCGAAAAAGCAGCCAGTCCGATGCCAGTCGCCGCCTGCGGCTGCAGGACAGAGTTCGCAGCTATCCGACCGGTCTCGATCTTATTCGCGATCCGACCCTCAACAAGGGAACCGCATTCACCGATGAGGAACGGGACGCGCTGGGTCTGCGCGGGCTGTTGCCGCCACTGGTCTACAACATTGACGACCAGGTACGGCGAATTCTCTGGAATCTCAGCAAAAAGCCAACCGATCTGGAACGCTATATCTTTCTCACCAGCCTTCAGGATCGCAACAAAACCCTGTTCTATCGGGTTCTGCTCGACAATATCGAAGAGCTGATGCCCATTGTCTATACCCCCACAGTGGGGCAGGCCTGCCAGGAATATGGGCACATTTTCCGCAGACCCCGAGGCATCTACATCTCCGCCAACGATAAAGGTCAAGTCGCCAATCTGCTGAGGAACTGGCCGTACAAGGACATCCGGATCATCGTCGTCACCGATGGGGAGCGCATTCTGGGTCTGGGTGATCTGGGGGCGGACGGCATGGGCATCCCAGTGGGAAAACTCTCGCTCTACACCGCCTGCGGCGGCATTCCCCCGTCGCTCACCCTGCCTGTTACCATCGATGTCGGCACCGAGAACCAGGAACTGCTCGACGATCCCCTCTATATCGGCCTGCGCCAGCGTCGTCTGCGCGGGGAGCCCTTCGATGAGCTGATCGAAGAGTTCATCGTCGCCGTGCAGCAGGTCTATCCCGGCGCGTTGGTCCAGTTCGAAGACTTCGGCAATGCCAACGCCTTCCGACTGCTCGAAAAATACCGCAACGAGGTCTGTTGTTTCAACGACGACATCCAGGGAACCGCCTCAGTGACCCTGGCCGGGCTCTATTCGGCAATCCGGATCACCGGCGGTCAGCTCAAGGACCACAAATTCCTGCTGCTGGGCGCGGGCGAAGCGGGCATCGGCACCGGCAACCTGATCGTTTCGGCAATGGTCGATGAAGGCCTCTCCGAGGAGCAAGCCCGCAAGCGGTGCTGGTTCGTCGACTCCAGAGGGCTGGTGGTCAAGGGCCGCGACGGCCTTGCCGGGCACAAGCTCCTTTTCGCCCACGACCATCCGCCGGTTGCCACCTTCCTCGAGGCGGTGCAGACCCTCAAGCCCACCGCCATCATCGGCGTCTCCGGCCAACCGAAGATGTTCTCGCAGGGCGTGCTGGAGGCCATGGCCGAAATCAACGAACGCCCCATCGTGTTTTCGCTCTCGAACCCGACCTCAAAAACCGAATGTACCGCCGAGGAGGCCTACAGGTGGACGGACGGGCGGGCGATCTTCGCCAGTGGCAGCCCCTTCGATCCGATGATCTACAAAGGAAAAAAACTGGTGCCCGCCCAGGGCAACAATGTCTATATCTTCCCCGGCGTCGGCCTGGGAGTGCTCGCCAGCTGGGCGAGTCGCGTAACCGACGAAATGTTCCTGGTGGCTGCCCGGACCCTGGCCCAGGAGGTCTCGGAAACCGATCTGCGCATCGGCCGCATCTATCCGCCGCTGCCTCGAATCCGGGAAGTCTCCCTGGCAATAGCCGTGGCGGTGGCCGAGATGGCCTACAAGAACGGCCTGGCTATCAGGCCGCGACCGGCAAATCTTACCGAGTATATCGAAAGCCTGATCTACGAGCCGGAATACCAGAGCTACACATAAGCTTGGAGCCTGAAAAATCAAAAACCGTCTTTCCCTGGAGAGGGGAAGACGGTTTTTTTTTGGGAGGGGGTAAGGGACCAGTCAGCCGAGAAGCAACGAATCGTTGGCCAGTTCTTCCCCCTGGGATTTGTAGAACTGGGCGAGGAGGTCTTTCACCGTCAGGTTCTCTTTCTCGCCGTCCTTGAGATCGAGAATGATCCGGCCCTGATGGAGCATGATCAAGCGATTGCCGAAGGCGATGGCGTGCTTCATGTTATGGGTGATCATCAGGGTGGTCAGCTGTTGCTCGCGGACGATCTCGCGGGTGAGGTTGAGGATTTGCGTGGCGGTCTTGGGATCGAGGGCGGCGATGTGCTCGTCGAGCAGCAGCACTTCCGGCCGCAGCATGGTGGCCATGAGCATGGTCAGCGCTTGCCGCTGGCCGCCGGAGAGCAGGCCGACGATGTCCTGCAGTCGGTCCTCGAGCCCCAGGCCGAGGTGGTTGAGCCGCTCCTTGAAGAGTTCCCGGTCCCGCTTCTTGACACCGGGGCTCAGCCAGCGTTTTTTGCCGCGGCGGACGGCGAGCGCCATGTTCTGCTCGATGGTGGCCGCGGGACAGGTGCCCAGCAACGGGTCCTGAAACACCCGGGAGATGAATTTGGCCCGTTTATATTCCGGCCAGGCCGTGACATCGCACTTATTGATGGTAATCGAGCCCGTGTCCGGAAAGAACGAACCGGCAATACAGTTCAAAAGGGTCGACTTGCCCGCCCCGTTGGAACCGATAACCGTGATGAAATCGCCCTCGTTGATCTGCAGGTTGATGTCGTTCAAGGCAAAAACCTCGTTGACGCTCCCCCTGTGAAAGTACTTCTTGATGTTCTTTAAGGTAATCACCGTGCAATCAGTCTCTTCTTGATATTGGGGGTGATCAGCGCGCAGACCACCAGAACGGCGGTAATCAGGTTCAGATCACTGGGATTGAATTGAAAGGAGCCCAAGTGCAGGCCCAGCGCCAGGGCGATTGCCAGCCGGTAGACGACCGAGCCCAGCAGTGCGGCGGTGAAGGCCCGCGCTATGGTTCGGCAACCGAAGACGGTCTCGCCGATAATCACCGAGGCCAAGCCGGCGACGATGGTGCCAATGCCCATGCCGACATCGGCAGCCCCCTGGTTCTGGGCGACCAGGGCGCCGCTCAAGGCCACCAGCGCATTGGAAATACCCACCCCGAGAATAATAATGGTGTGGGTATTGACCCCAAGGCTGGTGATCATCTGCGGATTGTCGCCGGTGGCCAGCACAGCCTGACCAAGTTCGGTGCTGAGGAACCAGACGATCAGCACGACCACGGCCACGCTGAACAAGCCGAAAATCAGGATGCCGGCATACTGGGCCGGCACACCGAGGGCGATCACCGAATCGAACACCGTGGCGGCCCCGAGCAGGGCCACGTTCGGCCCCGACATGATGCGGATGTTGACCGAATAGAGGGCGATCATCGTCAAAATCGAGGCCAGCAGATGCAGGATGTTGAACTTGGTATTGAGTACCGCCGTAACCGCCCCGGCCAGAAAGCCGCCGGCCATGGCCAAAACCAGTGACAGATAGGGATTGACCCCGTGGGTTATGGCAACCGCCGAGATTGCCGCCCCCAGCGGCAGACTGCCGTCGACCGTAAGATCGGGAAAGTCGAGAATCCTGAAGGTCAAATAGACCCCGATCACCATGATACCGTAGACCAGCCCCTGTTCTATGGCACCGAGTGCCGCGTAATATGTCATGTGCGCTTACCTGTCCTGCTCTTACTGATATATTTTCGTCGCTTTCTCAAGCAGCTCCGCAGGCGGGGTCACGCCCATCATCTTCGAATACTTCTTATTGATGTAGAGTTCGAGGTCCTTTTGAAACTCGACCGGCATGTTCCCCGGTTTCTCGCCTTGCAGTATCTTCAGGGCCATGGCGCCGGTCTGGTAGCCGTGTTTGTAATAATCAAAGCCCATGGCGGCAATGGCGCCGCGTTTGACCGAGCTGACGTCGGCGGCGAAAATGGGCAGCTTGTTCTGTACCCCGATCTTGATGACCGACTCGAGTGCGGAGACGATGGTATTATCGGTGGGCACAAAAACGGCATCGACCCTGCCGACCAGGCTTCTGGCAGCCTGGTAGACGTCGGCGGTTTTGGAGGCGGTAGCCTCAACCACTTCAAATCCCATGGTTTTCCCCAGAGCTTTTATCCGGGCAACCGTCGACTTGGAATTCGCCTCTCCGGCGTTATAGAGCAGCCCGAGCTTTTTGATGCCGGGCATATAAGTCAGCACCATCTTCATATGGGCGCGCAGGGGCAGGCGATCCGAGACCCCGGTAATAAGCCCACCGGGCTTTTCGAGATCTTTTACCAGGCCGGCGGCCACAGGGTCGGTCACCGCGGTGAACAGCAGGGGCCGTTGCAACGCCTTCGGGGCCTTCTCGTCAGCTTCGGCAACCGCTTGGGAGGACGGGGTGGCAATTGCCAGCAGCAGGTCCGACTTTTCGCCGATCATCTGTTTGGCGATCTGGTTGGCCGTTCCCATGTTGGCCTGGGCGTTGTGAATGTGATATTTCACCTCCACCTTCTGGTCCTTCATGTAAGCCGTAAAGCCGGCAAGCACGGCGTCAAGCGCCGGATGTTCCACAAACTGGTTGACGGATACCGTATACGTCCGGGCATATGCCCCTTGAGCCACCATGGCAACCAGCACCAGCGCCGTCAGTACGATTCGTTTCATCGGTTCTTCCTCCTTCGTCCGTGTGTAAGGGGTCACCTCCAGGAGCGTTCAGGACTCGAGCATCTTTTCTCTGATCAAGGCGTTCTTCGAAAATTAGCTACAGACATATGTCTGATATTACAAGCCTTCATTTCCTGACAAACGGCAAAGAGATGAGAAAAAGGCCGTATCCGGCAGGCTCCCGGCGCAGTATTTTTTCCAACTGCACAGATCTAGCCGATATTCACCTCGAGGTCAACGATCCGTTTTAAATCTGATATGTGCCAGCGGACAGAAAGAGGACGGCCCCTCGAAACGGCGGGGGAAACCGTTTCGAAGGGCCAGGGGAGGAGGGAGTAATAAGGAGGAAAAAAAATGAAAAAGTACTGCTGTTAACGATCGTACATCATCCAGCCGCCGCCGGGCATCCACCCGCCGCCGTGCCGCATGCCTCTTTGGGCAAAGCCCATGCCGCGACCATAGCCCATCCCGCGACCATAGCCCATCCCGCGACCATAGCCCATATTAGCGCCATATGCGTCCAGACCGTCTGCCTTCGCCTTTGCCATCAGAGAGGTACGCAGATCGAAAATCTCACCGGTGAGTTGGGCGATCTTGGCCGCATCCGGGTTGTCATCGCGCATGAGGGCCCTTCGTTCCGCGTGCTTTACCGCCAACTGTTTGCGTATCGCCTGGGTATCGGTAAAGAATTTTGTCATTTTGGTCTGCAGCGCAGGGTCAAGCTGCGGGGCAGGCTGGGCAAACTGTTGGGGTTGATAGTTCTGGCCCTGCGCTCGGGGACAATATCCGTAGTTGTTGTATCCCCAGCCGCCTCGGCCCCAATTGGCTGAAGCCACGGTGGCAATGGCCAGACTTGCGATCAGAGCTGCCGCTATTACTGTTTTTTTCATAGTCTTGCTCCCTTAGTGAAAATCTTGTTCCGGCAGGGCGGGAACGAGCCCTTGGGCCGCCGCCTGCCACTTCCGTTTGAAAAATCCGTTGTTGCCTTGGATTAAGCAAGCGCCGTGCCACTACCGGTTGCAAACATATAACTATTCGATATTTCAAGATATAATTATATCTACACCAGTACAGCCAAATAGGCTAACCATGTAGAATGGATAGTTTTTACCCAGATAGGCAAGGAGGGTTGGATAGTTTTTTCCGGGCGAGAGAAGAAAAAGGAGGGGATTATGTTCTGTGGATATCTCGATGGACGACCCGCAGCATCACGGATTCGGCGGCCAGCACATCCGCCAGCCTTTCCGCAACCGCCACCGAGCGATGTTGACCGCCGGTGCAGCCGATGCCGATACGCAGCTCGCCCCTTCCGGTCTGTTCATAGCGATTGAGGACGAACTGCAAGAGCGGTGTCAGCCGGTCGAGGAATTCCCTGCCGCTGTCGCTCTCCAGCACATAGGCAGCGACCTCGTCGTCCTGCCCCGTCCGGTCGCGCATGGCTTCTTCCCAGTAGGGGTTCGGCAGAAAACGCACATCGAGAATCATCTCGGCATCGAGCGGTTCGCCATACTTGAAGCCAAAGGAGATCAGGGTTACTGCGAGTTGCGGAGTTGCTGGCGACGATGTCTTGGCAGTCATGTTCCCTCCTGGAAGTCCGGAAGGTTGGCCAGGAGATCGTTACTATAGGTTTCCAACCGGGTTTTCGTTATTCGTTTCGATTCCGGTTGTTGGGTAAGAGGGTTCCATGGAAACACACGGAGGAATATGCACGTCTCCGCAAAAACTCTTCAGAGAAGGGCTTGCAGCGTTTCCGAGATTGTAGCCAGATCGAAAGGTTTTTTTATCACTCCGACAAAGCCGTATTCACTATAGTTGGTCATTATGGGATCGGTGGAGTAGCCGCTGGATACCAGCGCCCTGGCGCCGGGGTCCGCGGCCAGTATTCTGGTAACCGCCTCCTTGCCGCCCATGCCGCCCGGTATGGTCAGATCCATAATCACCAGGTCATACGGGGTGCCGGCCTCAAAGGTCCGGACATATTCCGCCACAGCCTCCGCGCCGTCCTTCACATGCACCCCTTGGTAGCCCAGGTGGGCGAGCATCTGACAAGCTATTTCCCCCACCATCTCCTCATCGTCCAGGATAAGGATCTTTCCTTTCAGGTCATTTTCAGCCAAGCTCTCATGCCTCCCCACACGTTGTTGAGTTGCTGTAACTGTAAATAGTTATTTAACTATGCCAGAAAGATAAGAGGCGCGTCAAGGGAATTGCGGGTCCATTCCCGATAAGCGATGCGACAAGACTTTTTGCTGTATCCGTAGTATGTTATCAAAAAAAGCACCTCTCCACGGAGGAACCCATTGCCATGAGCGGGTCCCAAAGCACACGCATCTACAAAGACTACTGGGAAAACAGGCTGGTAGAGATCTACGACACCGGGGATTTTCGTTCGCTCTATTTCAGCTCAAGGTATCTGCAGAGCAGGATGTCGCTTTCCATGCCCCACCATCTGGTGCTGCGCTACACCCAAGACATGATGTCGGCCCTGCTGCTGGTCGCTCCGCCGCGACGGGTGCTCTTGATCGGCCTGGGTGCCGGTTCGCTGGTACGGTTCCTCCATTACCACTTCCCGGAGTGCGCCATCGATGCGGTGGACCACTCGCCGCCGATCATCAAGCTGGCGCAAGGGTATTTCCGCCTGCCCGCTGCCCCGATGATCACGCTGCACTGCCTCGACGGGCTGCAGTTTCTCGAGCAACGCGGCACAACCGAGCGCTACGACCTCATTCTGCTCGATGCCTTTGACGAACGCGGTATGTCGGCGCAACTCTATTGCGAGCGTTTTTTTCGCTTATGCGTCGAGGCACTGCGCCCGGAGGGGGTGCTCAGTTGCAATCTCTGGAGCGGCGAACCGGGCAGGATTGCAAAAATAACCGCCGACCTCTCCCGCGTTTTCACCACCATTCTCACCCTGCAGGTGGCCAAACGGGGCAACGTGATTCGCCATGCCACAAACGATGCGGACCCCTGGCCGAAAATCCTGCGCAGCTCCCGGGAATACGACCGGCTCCGGGACCGGTTCGGCCTCGATCTCAAACAGATGGCCGCAACCATCCGCCGCACCAACATGTCGTTTCTCCAGCGGTTGCGCTATCTCTTCCGGTAACCGGCGAGACTTCGGAGAGGGAGCACGTTCAGCCCACCAGGAGCCTATGCCATATTCCCTAGAACCAGGTGGGAGTCGCGAATCCGTTCCAGCTGGTCATGGAGATCGGCGATCTCTTTGCGCCAATAGGCGTCGGTGCCGAAATCATCGATCACCCTGGTCATGCCGTCGGCGGCGACCTGATGGGCGCACCAGGCCATGTAATGGATAAACCGCATGGCTCGAAGCGGCTCGATCAGTCGCAGGCTTCGCCGATCGAAGGGCCGGAACGTCTCGTACCCCTCCAAAAGAAGGTCGATTTCAACAACCGCCTCCTCCGGGGTTCCCGGCAGCAGCATCCAGATATCCTGAACCGGTGGCCCCATCACCATGTCATCGAAGTCAATGAGAAAAAACGATTCTCCGGGGCGATGGATCACATTGGCGAAATGGCAATCACCGTGAATCCTGATGGGCGTAAGGCTGGAGAAATACGGCTCGATCTCGGAGATGATCGCCTCGACAGCCTGTCGCAGCGGCTCCTGCACCTCAGGCGGCACAACGGGGCTGTCAAGCAGATAGCGCAGCTGGTCGCGCGTGGACGTGGTCGGCGACATGAGCAGCCGGGCATTCGCCGGTGACCTGGCGCCGACAGCATGCACCCGACCGAGGAGCCGACCGAGCTGCAGCCACTGTTCGTCGTCGAATTCATCGAGACTGCGGCCGCCACGCTTGGGGAATACGGCGAAACGCACGTCCCGGCGGCTCCCCAGGGTCGACCCGTCGGCCAGACGCAAGGGCGCGATCACGGGAACCTCCTCCTCGGCCAGTTCCTGCAGGAAGGCATGTTCTTCGCGCAGGGCCGCAGCCGACCAGCGATGCGGTCGATAGAACTTGACGATCAAGCCCGTGCCGTCCTCCTGCTGCAGTTCATAGACGCGATTGATGTAACTGTTGAGCGGCCGAAAGAGGTTGGTCAGCGGAACCTGCAGGGCATCTTCCACGATCCCCAGCACCTGATCCGGCCCCAGATTGTGAAACATTGTCTCCCGCCCGCCCGTCTGCTTCTCCATAGTGTCCCTTCTCCGTTGTTGTGCCTGCCCGTTCGCGGATGGCGATGCCGTCATGCGGCTTCGCCACGCGGCGCGCTTTTTGTGATTATGGTGGTGCTCTTCAAAATACACTGTATATTTGGGCACGGCCCAAAGCCAATAGAAAAATCGTAATCAAACGCTTTCATTCCCCGCAATGGACGATACCGCAGCCAACGAATATTCTCCGGCGCTCTTTGCCCACCAGCCGCCACAGCTCGCCGCACCGGGTCGCCGACACCCCATGGTGTCCGGTTTTTGCCACGCCTGCGGCACCGAGCACAGCCTCCCGTCCCGGGCGGCTGTTGCCTATTGCCGGCAGCTGATGGAGCATCTCCACAAACATGCCACCATCGATCTCACACCCACAGCTACACCCGATCCTCTTCTCTCAACGGCGCCCCTCTTCGGCGAGGCCCGCGGCAAGATGTTCGGCGTGCTGGTCTGCACCCGGCCAGAGGGTGGTACCGTCGCGCTGCGCGCCTTCTCCGGTCAGTATAACGGGCTCTGGGAGGTGGAGGGATGGGTGCCGCCGCTCTTTGACACGACGGCGTTTCGGCAGACAAACGATCACACCGAGCGCGAGATCAAGTCGCTTGGCGGCGAACTTGCCCGGCACCAACCGCACAGCACCTCCTGGCTTTCCATCAAAAGCCGGCGACGCCGCCTCTCCCGGCAACTGATGCGCGAAATTCACGATCTCTATCGGCTGACCAACTTCCACGGCCATACCGCCTCGCTGGCCGACGCCTTCGCCGGCAAGGGCGGCATCGCCACCGGCACCGGCGATTGCTGCGCCCCCAAGCTGCTCGGCTATGCCGCCGCCAAGCGCCTGACACCGGTGGCGCTGGCCGAATTCTACTGGGGCCGGGAAAACCGCAGCGGCAGCCGACGCCACGAGTATTTTTATCCCCCCTGTGAGCAAAAATGCGAGCCCATCCTCGGCTTTCTGCTCTGTGGACTCGCCACCAACCATCACCTCTTCAGCCACAACGAGCCGACACTATGAACATCCTCCATGAAGATCCGGAGTTCGTGGTGATCGAAAAACCGGGAGGCCTGCTGTCGGTGCCGGGCCGGGGGCCGGAGAAGCAGGATTGCGTGGTCCGGCGACTGCAGCGCCTCTTCCCGGCAATGATCACCCAGCCAGCCGTTCACCGGCTGGACATGTACACTTCCGGGCTCATGACGGTGGCAATCACCGACCGGGCCCATCGCCGTCTGAGCCGTCAGTTCGCCCAGCGCCGGGTGACAAAGGGCTATATCGCCCTGCTCGAGGGAAAAATCGAGAACAGCTCGGGCGAGATCCATCTGCCGTTCCGGCTCGATCCGGACAACAGGCCATATCAGGTCCACGACCCGGTACACGGGAAGATGGGCAGCACGCTCTGGCAACTCCTGGCCCATGAGCCCGCGGAGGCAAGTCCTACCAGCCGACCGCAACCGAAAAGTGCAGATTGGAATTTCTGCGCAGCCACCTCTCGGCGGTATGGGCTTATCGCAGCAGACTGTTGCAGCCGGGTACGCTTTACGCCACTTACCGGCCGCACCCATCAGCTTCGGGTCCATGCCGCCCATCCCCTGGGGCTCGGCCATCCTATCGTCGGCGACAGTCTGTACGGCAATGGCTCCGACGGCGATCCGATGCTCCTCCATGCCGAGCGTCTCGCCTTTTTCCATCCGGTGAGCGGGGAGAGGCTGGTCTTTACCTCCCCGCCACCGTTCTGATTGGAGAGAGAAAAATGCCATATTCCTACAGGATCATAGCTCATTTTCTGGTATAGTGGGCCCATGAAACACAACTGGAACTATCAGGACAGCATCGATCTGGATTATTTCCAGAGACAGGACACCGCCCTCCCGGCGGCCGCTCTGCATGAACGCGACCGCCGGCTCTTTCTCGAGCTGGTGGAACCACGGCTGAACCGTGCCGCCGAGGCACCCCCTTCCCTGTTGCTCAAGCTGTGGCTCGAGGCCAGGCGCAGCGAGGAACCCGACGAAACCGGCCTGCCCGGCCGTCTGGCCGCGGAATCGCTGGACCTGATGCGCATCGTGCTGGCCGCTGTCGGCCTCGTTCTCGGCGTCAGCGCCGCCTCTCTGTATTTCAGCTATTCGGGTACGACCCCGGTCAACGTCCTGCACTTCATGGTGCTGTTCGTGTTCTCCCAGTTGTTGCTGGTTACCCTGGTGGTGCTACGCACCGCCATTTTGCGGCTCTTCCGGATTCCCCTGCCCCGCACCCTGCTGGTCCGTTTCTTCGCGCTGCTCTCGATGCGCATCTCTCACTTTTTCAGCCGTGAGAGCGAGAAGCGGTTGGCGGCCGATCGGCGCCAGGCGATGCAGGCGACGCTGGGCCGGATCCGCGGCTTTTCCAGCGTCCATGGCCGGCTCGTTTTCTGGCCGCTCTTTCTGCTCGTTCAGGTTACCGGCATCTGCTTCAACCTCGGCCTGCTGGGCACAAGCCTCTTGCGGCTTACCATCAGCGATATCGCCTTCGGCTGGCAGTCGACCCTGCAGTTCAGCGCCGCCTCCCTGCATAGCGCCGTCCACTGGCTCTCCCTGCCCTGGTCCTGGCTGCTGCCCGAGGGTATCGGTTACCCGACGCTCGCCCAGGTCGAGGGCAGCCGGATCATCTTAAAAGAAGGCATCGCTCATCTGGCCACCGCCAACCTGGTTTCCTGGTGGCCTTTTCTGCTGATGAGCGTGGTGGTTTACGGCCTCTCGGCCCGGGTTCTGCTCTACAGCTACGGATACTGGCAACAGAAAAAAGCCGAAGGCGCCGCGGGCGCACTGCCTCCCGCCAGCCGGCAGATCCTGCAGCGCATGCAGACGCCCCTGCTCTCCACCCAGGCGGAAGAACCGGACAAGCCGGCGCCAAGCGAACAAACCCAACAACCGAAACACGGACCGGCTCCGGAAACCGCGGCAGACGCCCTGCAGTCGGTGCATCTGCTTTTGCCCGATGAGATCTACGACCAGTGTCTACAGCAGCCGCTGGCCGCCATTCTGGCAAGAGACGGTTATCACATCGGCTCGTGCCATCGTTTCCTCATCGATTACGAAGCCGACCAGCTGCTCCTCAGCGAATTGGGAACTATCGACTGGCAGCAGAGCGGCGGCATCATCATTGTCATGGAGGCCTGGATGCCACCCCTTGTCGATTTTCTTACTTTCCTCAAGGAGTTGCGTCAACAGGTTGGTGCTCGACTCCCCATCTTCCTTCGGTTGGTGGGCAGGCCGGCGGCGGAATCGATTCTCACCAGCGTGGACGGCGCCCATCAGCACGAGGTCTGGCAACGCAAGATAGACAGCCTGGCAGACCCCTACATACAGGTCACGGACCTGGTTCGGGAGGAGACGGCATGACAGAGGCCGACCCTATTGACAACGCACCGGAAATCGCCATCCTCGGCCATCCCAACGAAGGCAAATCGTCGGTGCTCTCGACCCTGGCGGAGGATGACTCCGTGCGGGTCAGCCCCACTCCCGGGGAAACCACGGAGTGCCGCAGCTTTCCCGTACGGATCGACGGTCGCGAGGTGCTTCGTTTCACCGATACGCCCGGTTTTCAAAACCCCGCCAGGGTGGTGGCCGAGATGCGGCGGCTGGCCGCCGAAGGCGGTGACTGCGTGCGTCGCTTCCGGCAACGGTTCGCGGGCGTACCGGAGCTGCGCGATGACGTCGAACTGCTGCTGCCGGTCGAACGCGGCGCCGGAATCATCTACGTGGTCGATGGGTCCCGGCCGTTACGCAACGTTGACCGGGCGGAGATGGAAATCCTGCGGCTTACCGGCAGACCGCGCATGGCCATCATCAACTGCAAGGCCGACGCGACCCAGTTCCTCGACGACTGGAAAGATGAGTTTCGCCGCAATTTCAACGCCAACCGGGTATTCAACGCTCACCGCGCCACCTACGCCGAGCGCATCCTGCTGCTCGAGGCTCTGCAATCCATCGACCAGGACTGGCAGCCGACTCTTGCGGCGGTGGTGAGAGCCTTCAAGACGGATTGGGCACGGCGCAACAGCCAGACGGTGGCCATCCTGCTCGAGCTCTTTTCCGAGTGTCTGTACTTCCGGGTCGACGCTCACCTCGACGACGATGTCGACCAAGAGGTCCTTCGCGAGCGACTGGTCCAGCGATACCGCAGCGCCGTCGGCAAAAAGGAGCGGGAAGCGCACCGAAAAGTGCGAGCACTGTTCAAACACAACATCTTCGACTACCAGCTACCGCCCCATTCCATTTTGCACGACGACCTGTTCAGCGAACGGACCTGGAACCTGTTGGGACTCTCGGCACGGCAACTCGCCATTCTCGGCGGTCTGGGGGGAGCGGCCCTGGGAGCGGGGATCGATCTCGCCGCCGGCGGGTTCGCGCTTGGCATCGTCACCGGTTTGAGCACCGCCGCCGGAGCCCTGGCGGCCCTGGCGGGCGGGCGGAGACTGACCGCGCAAACCGGGCTACTCGGTCTGCGTCTGGGAGGGGAGCGACTCCAGGTGGGTCCGGCGACCAACATCAACCTGCTGTTTATCCTGATCAACCGGGCGCTGATGTTCTACCAGCATACCATCAACTGGGCCCACGGACGGCGGGATGTGGACAGCGCCCAGGCCACAGCCGGCGAAACGGGCGACAATACCTTCACCGGCAAATGGTCGACCTCGCGGCTGCGGGTCTGCAGGGCGTTTTTCGCGGCTGCCACCAAAGACAGGGAAGCTGCGCTGGCGGAACCGGGCCGGGAGCTTGGGGAGGTCCTGATAGTCTCGCTCGCCGAAATCTCCCGATACGAGTGAGAGGCGCTGCCTCCCGCTTACTCTCCCGGGATCGCCTGATGGGCACGCATTTTGTGACCACCATGGGCCACTTATTTATGGGGCCAGTCGTTCGATCGACCAGCCGGAGGGGGCTGCGTCGGAGGGAGTGTAGAGGAAACGATCGTGCAGACGGCTCTTGCGCCCCTGCCAGAACTCGATTGACAGGGGCTTGACCCGATACCCGCCCCAGAAGGATGGCAGCGGCACCTTGCCTTCCCCGAACTTGGTTTTCATTTCCTGGAATTTCTGCATCAGAATCTGCCGGGACGACAGGGGATGGCTCTGGCTTGAGACCCAGGCCGCGATCTGGCTTTCCTTTGGCCGGGTCATGAAATATCTGGCGGATTCGGTGGTGGAAATACGCTCTGCCAGGCCGCTGATCTGCACCTGCCGCTCCAGCTTCAGCCAGACGAAGAGCAGGCTCACCCTCGGGTTATCGGCGATTTCCCTGGCTTTCCGGCTCTCGAAATTGGTGAAGAACACATAACCTTTCGCATCGAAATACTTTAGCAATACGGTGCGCTGGCTGGGTTGGCCGCTTGGGGCCACGGTGGCCAGCACCATGGCCGTGGGGTCGGCGATATCGGTCTGCCGGGCCTGGTTGAACCAGATACTGAACTGTTTCTGCGGGTCGGGATCGAGATCGCTGCGTGAAAGCCCCCCCTTGAGATAATCCCTGCGAAACTGACTTAAATCCACCTGTAGTGCCCTCGCTAATACAACGTTTTTATAACACCCGCCGGCGAAAACGCTAGCGATAACATCCCGGATTCGAACCTGCGAACATAGCAGGCCGCTATCGACTTGTCATGCATAATATGAAAGCACCGGCTCTCCCGTCCCGGGGACCGTTTGCCGGAGCACACTCTGAGTAATATAAGGATGCTACCTCGGCAGACAAGAGCAGACCCGCCGCCGCCCTCGGGGCGGCGGGCGTGGGTGAGCGCTTACGAACCAAAATGTTTCATGAACAGCAGGGCGATCTGGAAATAGAGTGTCACCCCGACGGCATCGATAATCGTGGCGATGAAGGGGCCGGCGGTCAGGGCCGGGTCCAGCTTCATTCGTTTGAGCACCAGCGGCAGGAGCGCCCCGATCAGGTTGGAAGTGATCAAGGTCGCCACCAGGGAAACAGCGACGATAACGCCCAGCATAAGGTTATGTACCTGCAGGAAAACTCTGAAATACGCCATCACCCCCGAGGCTACCCCAAGAAGGATCCCCATCACCAGCTCCCGCCAGAAGACACGGGCCAAATCCTGCCACTGTATCTCCCCTAATGCCAGGGCCCGGACCACCATGGTCGCCGACTGGGTGCCGGCGTTGCCGCTGGTGCCGTTCACCATGGGAATGAAAAAGGCCAGGGCGACCATCTTGTGGAGAATTGCCCCGTTCATCTCCATCACCGTGGTGGAGAGCAGGGTGGCAAAAAGGAGCAGCGCCAGCCAGATGAAGCGACTCCAGAACAATTGCAGCAGCGGTCGCTTGAAATACTCTTCTTCAAAGGGCATAACCGCCGATATACGCTGGAAGTCCTGGGTACTCTCGGCTTCGATGATATCGATCACGTCGTCGACGGTGATGATGCCAAGCAGTCGGTTGCGCTCGTCGATCACCGGCACCGCCAGCAGGTCGTACTTGGAGATGACCGCCGCCACCGCTTCCACCTCCATGTCGTGGGGCACGCTGATCACCTGGGTCTCCATGAGGCTGTCCAGGTTCATGCTCCGCTTGGACATGATCAGATCCCGTAGCGAGAGGGTGCCGATCAGGTGCCGCTCGGCATCGGTGATATAGACGTAGTAGATGGTCTCCTTGTTGGGCGCTAAGAGTCTGAGTTGCTCGAGCGCCTCCGCCACCGTCACCTGCCGGGAAAGCATGGCGTATTCCGTAGTCATCACGGCGCCGGCGGTTCCCTCTTCATAGCGCCACAAACGCCGGATGTCATTGCGTTCGGCCTGGGCGATCAACGGCATGATGGTTTCCCGAACCTCGTCCTTCACCTCCTTGAGCAGATCCACCCGGTCGTCGGAATCCATGTTCTCGACAAAACGCAACATGGTCTGGGCGTTGCCCGATTCCAGGCAGTTCTGCTGGCACTCCAGGGAGAGCTGGGAAAAGGCGTCGATCGCCTTGCGGTTGCCGATGGCAAGCAGCAGCTCGATTATTCGCGACGGCACAACATCGCTTTCTTCCAAAGCCTCAGCGATATCGGAAGGATGCAGATTTTTAAATACTTCGAATTCGCTGGCATAGATCTGCTCGAACGCAGGGTTCGTCAGATGGGCAATGTTCAGGGGAAAACTCATGACACGCCTCCTCAACCGTTCTGCCTGGGTCATTCAACCCACGGACGGTGAGGACGCGCCTTTAGAGGAGTATCGGGAAAGTACTCCGCACGGAGGGCGCCCCCGCGTGCGAGGGCCGGATGATTGTCAACGTATGGATGAAATTATGACTCGGAGGTTGTTGTTCGCTACTACCACCGGGCTCCTTGTCGTCCATTAATCGTCCTCATTTTTTGAATATCAAGCCGGCATACGTGGTGACGGCACTCCACTTACATCAACTTCGCCTTGCAAACGTCACCCGAAATGGAGCGGGCAGGCCGAAGGCTTGATGTCATCGACAAAATCAAACAAAAGTACCCCTTTTTCTTAGCACAAGCAATTAAAAATTCACCCCGCCTCCGATAGCCCCCATGTCCACCGAACCGCCTCGGGGCCAGTCGGATTGTGCCCTTCTCCCCCATGTCACGCCGTCGCCGAGGCCCCGCCTCGCTCTCCGGCGGCACCATCGAGGACGCTGCGCACAGTCTGGGAGAGCACAGTCATACTCAGAGGCTTCATCAGCACCTTGCGGATACCAGCCTCCAGGGCTGCTTGTTCACTGACCACTGCCGAATAACCGCTATAGAGGATGATGGGAATATCCGCCCTGCAGGCAATGGCCCTCTGGGCCAGATCGAACCCGGAAACTCCCGGCATGGTCTGGTCGGTGATGAGCAGATCGTAGTCAGCCGCACTCTCCTCGAGCCGTCTGCCGGCCTCGAGGCTGTTGGTCATGATGTCGACGTTATAGCCGAGCCTGCGCAGCATCTCGCCGGCCAATTCCGCAAGCGTCTCCTCATCGTCCACGAACAGGATCCGTTCGTTGCCAGAGGGCATATGGTAGTCCGCCGACGGCATCGACCGGTCGTCCTCCTCGAGAACCGAAGGGAAATAGACATCGAACGTGCTTCCCTCGCCGGGTTTGCTGTCCACGGTAACCAGACCGCCGCTACTGCGGACGATTCCATCCACCACGGCCAAACCCAGACCGGTCCCCTCCCCCATCTCTTTGGTGGTGTAATACGGGTTGAAGATACGCCCCAGGACCTCGGGGACCATGCCGTGACCGGTGTCGGCGATGCGAAGACGCAAACACTTCTTCCCTGCGAGCGGCGCCAGTCGTGGATCCGACGGATCGGCATCGAGCAGGGTGCATTCCACCCGCAGTACACCTTCGCGCCCCTGCATAGCCTGGGCGGCGTTGGTGCAGAGGTTCATCAACACCTGGTGGATGCGGCCCGGATCGGCATTGATATACCCGAGTTCGGCGGGAATGGATTTTTCAATGGCAATGGAAGCCGGCAGCGAGGCGCGCAGCAATTTGAGCGCTTCCTTGACGATGGGGCGGATATTGAGGGGACCGACCTGCGACTCCTCCACCCTGGAGAATGCCAGTATCTGTCGCACCAAATCCTTTGCCCGCTGACCGGCCTTTTTGATTTGCTGCAGATTATGGCGCATCGATTCGGGACACTCTTTGAAAAAGAGGCTGAGATCGGTATAGCCGAGGATCGCCGAGAGGATATTGTTGAAATCATGGGCGATGCCGCCGGCCAGCGTGCCTATGGCTTCAAGCTTCTGCGCCTGGAGCATCAGCTCTTCGCTCCGCTTCATGGCGGTCACTGCTCTGGCTGCCTCGAGGGCTTCGCAGGCGGCGGAAGCGAGAATGGAACCGATCTCCCGGTCCTGGATGGCAAATGCACCGCTTTTGGGATTATGCAGTGAGAGCACGGCAAAGATTTCGCCGTTTCGTTCCCGAAAAGGAAAAACCATGCAGCACGGACTTGTATATCCCTGCCAGCCGCTGCCAATGCATCCAGCCGCATGCACGTCTTCGATAACCCGCGGCTCGGGTGCGTCCATGGCTCGGGAAAAGACACTCTCCGGCGGCAATGGCGACGCCAGTGTCGCCGCAGCGTGTTCTCCATCAAGGCTTGCAATCCTGCACAGTCGAGTTCCTGCCACTTCGTAGACGGATCCCCCCTCCGCACCCATATGCCGGGCGAACTCCGAGAGAATCATGGTTCCGCTTTCGTGAATGTCCCCGCAACCGAGCAGCTTCCTGGTGGTCTCAACCACCTTGCAGAGGCGGTCATTGAGGATTGTCAGCTCTTCGGTCTGCCTGACGACCCGCGCTTCGAGTGCGTTCCGATACTCGACATCCCGATGGGCCTGATCGGCTTTTTCCAGGGCGCTCTCAATAGCACGCAGCATCAGCGCCGGATCGTCGATCGGCCTGATCAGGAAGTCGCTCGCTCCACGGTGCAAGGATTCCACTACTTCGCCCAGGGCATCCGCTGCTGCGATCACGACAACCGGCAGGAGAGGATCCTGGAGGCGCACCTCCGAGAGAACCTGCAGCCCGCCCCTTTCCGGCATCTGCAGATCGACCAGAATCAGATCCACATCCCGCGAACGACAGATATCCAACCCTTGCCTGACGTCCGTGGCATCGAGCACCTCGTACGCGTGCTCATTAAGATATCCGGCGACGTTTTCGCAAAGATCAGGATCGTTATGTAAAACCAGAATTACCGGCGGCTGATTTCGCATCGTGCCCTCCGTCCGGTTACGTTTGTATCACCTTGGCAATGATCATGATTATATAGGTAATATAACGCCGTGGTTTTGCAAATGTCAAACAGGCTGCCCCTATGGTTGGTTGGGTTGTCCCGAGCCACGTTCATTTTTCTTGCCCCGCAAGCACGGGACATGCTACCAATGCCGGGTCCGCCGATGCCTCCGCAGCGCTCGCCGAGCCCCGCAAGCAGTGCAACCACGGTGGCAGGCCGGAATCCGGCAGGAGCAATACGATATATTCATCACCCCAACCCGAGCCGAGACTATGCTATTAATTCACCCACCCCAGGCCAAACCCTCGGAACCGCCGGCCGGTATAGCCCTGCTGGCGGCTACGCTCAGGGCCCACAAACTCGCCTGCACCGTCTGGGACATGAACATCGAAGGACTGCGGTATCTGCTCGGAAGTGCGAAAGGGGCTGGGGATACCTGGAGCAAGCGAGCGCTGGACAATTTCCCCCGTCACCTTCAGTCGCTCCGCTCGACGGCGCTCTACGCTCGCCCGGACGCCTATGGCCGGGCAGTGGCCGACCTCAATAGAGTTGTCGAAATTGCCGGAAAAACCCATGGCCTGCACCTCGGCCTCGCCAACTATCAAGACCCCTGCGTTTCCGCCCAGAAAAGCGAAGACCTGTTGCGCTGCGCCGAAACCTTCGAGGACAACATCTACTTTCCGCTGTTTACCCGGCGGCTGACCGATCTCCTCGAGGAACACAGTCCACGCTTTGTCGGCTTTTCCCTCAACTATCTCAGCCAGGCTCCCAGCACTTTCGCCATGCTCGGTTTCCTGCGGCGGCGGTTTCCCCACCTGGCGCTCATCCTGGGCGGCGGCCTGGTCACCACCTGGCTACAGAATCCCGGCTGGCGCAACCCCTTTGCCGGTCTGGTCGATCATCTGATCGCCGGCCCCGGAGAAGGGCCGCTGCTCAACCTGCTCGGCCGAGCATTCGATGCTCGCGCGCGGCCAGACTATGCGGAGCTGCCGGCTGCCGACTACCTCTCCCCCGGTTTTATTCTCCCGTACAGTACGTCCACCGGCTGTTTCTGGAGAAAGTGCGCTTTCTGTCCGGAAACCAGCGAACATAACGCCTACGTACCGGTCGCACCGGCCACGGTGAGCCGAGAACTGACCGCCCTCACTACCGAGACCCGGCCGGCCCTGCTCCATCTCCTGGACAACGCTGTCGGTCCGGCCGTGCTCAAAACCCTTGCGGACTCGCCGCCGGGAGCGCCCTGGTACGGTTTCGTCCGTTTCAGCCATCATCTCGCCGACCACGAGTTCTGCAGACGACTCCGCGCTTCCGGCTGCGTGATGCTCAAACTCGGTCTGGAATCGGGCAGCCAGCGGATTCTCGACGAGACCCGCAAGGGAATCGATCTCGAACTGGTGGCCAGGGTTTTCGCGGCCTTGCGGGCGGCCGGAATCGCGACCTATGTCTACCTGTTGTTCGGAACCCCCGGAGAATCCGTGCAGGAGGCGCGCCAGACCCTGGATTTCGTGCGCAAACACCACCTGGAGATCGGTTTTTTAAACCTGGCCATCTTCAACCTGCCGGTCTGCAGCCCCCAGGTGACGGAACTGGAGGTGAGCGATCTCCATCAAGGCGACCTCTGCCTCTACTACGATTTTCGTCATCCACGGGGGTGGAGCCGCAAAAAAATCCGGCGCTTTCTCGACGGCGAATTCAAACGATGCCCCGAAATCCGCCCTATTCTTCTTCGGGACCCGCCGATTTTCACCTCGAATCATGCGCCGTTTTTCACCAGTGTCCACCCAGAAATGGCTGGTCTTCCCTGACTTTTCGTTACACTGAAAAATTTAATCCTCGCAATATTCACAACATGCCTCCGGTTAAATTTTCCAGCGCGCCTCGATTCAAAGTGAAAACAGCTCATTTCTGGATGGATATTTGGTAGGTAGTCGCAGGAAAGAAAAACCCCGAAGGCTGCGTTTCAGCCTTCGGGGTTTTGATTTCTCCCTCTGGATCGTATATCTCGCCACCCTCGGCGAAACGCCTTCAGGCAATATCGACCACCTCCAGGGCAAAGGTCAAGTCCTTGCCGGCCAGCGGCGGGTTGGCATCCATGAGGATACGGGTGTCGGTCACCTCGACCACCACCACCCGCAACACCTGGCCATCGGCGCCGCCCACTTCGAGCTGCATGCCGACCTCGGGTTTGAGGTCGGCGGGCACATGCTCGATCGGCACGCTCATCACCAGGTCGTCGTTGTATTGTCCATAGGCATTGTCCGCCGGGATCTGTACGGTCTTTTTCTCACCAACAGCCATACCGGTCACCGCTTCCTCAAACCCCTTGATCACCTGACCGGCGCCGACGGTAAACGCCAGCGGGTCGCGTCCCTCGGAACTATCGAAAACGGAACCGTCCGCCAATGTTCCGGTATAATGTACTTTTACGGTATCGTTTTTTTTCACCTGCTGCATTACAACTCCTCTTGCCCAGGGGGCAACGTTATGATTTGCGATCAGCCTATCGCTTAGGTTGGTATCTTGAAATCCGGGACAAGTCCTGATTGTACCATAGTGACGCCACCATGCCCAGTCCGCAGTGCTCCGGCCGGACCGCGGAGTAACCCACAGAAGGGTATGGGCCGAGACGACAACCAACTTTTTCTACCTTTTGCCCTTTTTCTTTTGTGGGCACTGTAGTAACTTCCAGCATAATGCCCTCGTAAACGTTCACCAGCACCCCATCTTGGCACGATCAGACCGTCACGCATAGTTAGGGGCTATAGCGCAACGGTCTGCTCGGAGTCTACGCTTACCTGCACCAAGCTGGAGCACTGGTAAACGCTTATGGCTCATTGGTATAGCCAAGCATTTCGCCTCCTGGTGAACGGTTACATGCCACCTTTGTTCAAACTGGAATGTCTTTCGACGCAGTCGCCTCGCTTGAGAACCCTTGATCAGCAGAAAAGCCATGCACAAGACAAAAATCATTGCCACACTCGGTCCGAACAGTCAGACGGTAGATCAGCTTGTCGAATTCATCAGGGCAGGCATGGACGTCGCGCGTATCAACCTCTCCCATGGTGATCGGGAAAGCCACCTCAAGATGATCAAGCTGGTCAAAGAGGCACGGCGGAAGATGGATACCGATACCGCCATCCTCCTCGACACCAGGGGTCCGGAGATCAGGATCCAGGAGTTGAAAGAGGCTATGGAACTACGGCCGGGCCAGGAATTGATCATCTGCCCGGAACAGCTTGCCGACGGTATAAATCGTCTCGGCGTCAACTACCCCGATATCGCCGCCGATGTCGAGGTCGGTCGACGCATTCTGTTCGACGACGGCAAACTGGCGGTGGAGGTCGTCAGTATCCAGGGCGAGGAAGTGCATACCAAGGTGCTGAACGGAGGCGTACTCAGCAGCCGCAAGCGGGTGAGCCTACCCGACGTGGTGGTCAACCTGCCCTCGCTCACACCAAAAGACGAGGAAGATATCGCCTTTGGCGTACAGGAGGGGGTCGATTTCATCGCCACTTCATTCGTTCGCCAGGCCGATGACGTCTGGGCGGTGCGCAAGATCATCGAAGCGGGCGGCGGCCACCAGGCGATCATCGCCAAAATCGAGAATCGCCAGGGTGTAAACAACCTCGACGAGATCCTCGCCGCCGCCGAGGGGCTGATGGTGGCCCGCGGCGATCTCGGTGTGGAACTGCCGGCCGAAGAGGTGCCGATCATCCAGAAGCGACTCATCAGAGCGGCAAACCAGGTGGGCAAACCGGTGATCACCGCCACCCAGATGCTCGAGTCGATGATTACCAGCCCCACGCCGACCCGGGCGGAGGCCAGCGATGTAACCAACGCCATCTTCGACGGCACCGATGCGGTCATGCTCTCGGCGGAAACCGCGGTGGGCAAGTACCCGGTGGCCGCCATCCATTTCCTCGCCTGCTGCGCCGCCATCTCTGAAGAATCGCTTGATTACGAAACCATTCTCGCCGCCGGCCTGCGCCATCGCCGTCCGGTGGTCACCGATGCCATTTCCTACGCCAGTTGCGCCACCGCCGCCGATCTCGAGGCAGCGGCCATCATCGCCACCACAACTTCCGGCTCCACCGCCAGAATGGTGGCCAGATATCGGCCCAAGGCACCGATTATCGCCGTGTGTTCACGCCCCGAAACAATTCGTCAACTGCAGTTGATTCGCGGAGTGATCCCCCTGCTCTGCACGCCGGCCTCCAGCGTCGACGAGCATCTGGACCGCTCGATCCACGCCGCCACTCAAGCCAAACTGGTGAAAAACGGCGATCTGGTAGTACTCACCGCCGGACTGCCGATGCAAACCACGGGAACCACCAACATGCTCAAGGTTCACACCGTGGCTGATGTCTGCTTTACCGGCCAGGGCATCGGAACCCAGATGATCGACGGGGAGATTCGCATCATAGAAAAAGAGGAGGATTGGCAGGGACTTGCGGGCAATGCGATCGTGGTCCTCTCCTCGACCGACTCCAGCATGCTCGATCACCTCACCCGGGTGCGCGGCATCATCGCCGAACAGCCGGGCCTCACCTCGCATGCCGCCATCATAGGTCGGGAGCTGGGCATCCCGGTCATCTGCAACGTAAAGGACGCCACCAGATTGTTCGAAAACGGTCAAACCGTAACCATCGACGGCACCACCGGACAGATCTGCTACGGCTCCATGCGAGGTCTATAGCGCGCTGAGGGCAAAAGACGGCCGCAGGGGCAAAAAGACCGCTCCGGTCATCGATACCGGTGGTCAATAGATAGCGGAACCAAAATCGTCGAACACCTCGTCGATGGGGATGGCGAACCCGATCCCTTCCGTATTTCGCAGGATCATGGTGTTCACCCCGCGCACGTAGCCGTGTTCGTCGATCAAGGGGCCGCCGCTGTTGCCGGGGTTGATGGCCGCATCGGTCTGCAATAAGAGTTCGCCATCCGAGCTCCGTTTCCGGTAGCCGGAGAAGACCCCGGATGTCACCGTGTTTCTCAGCCCCACCGGGCTCCCCACCGTATAGACCTTATCGCCCTGATGAAGCAAACTGTTTTTCGGCGGCCTCCGCAGAATATGCGGGTTGGCGACAAAAATGGAGAGAATAGCCAGGTCGTGGGTGTCACTTACCTGCAGATCGTCCGGGGTGAGGGTATCCCCGTCCGCGAGAATAACCTTGAGGTCCGAGGGCCCGACAGGCTGCTGCATTTTCTCCAGTTCGGATTCGGCCTGCTCATAGCGGGGCATCACCTTGTCGAGTTGTCGCTGATGCTCGCCGATGATGATCCGCAACTGCTGTCGACTCGGTCCATCCTGCAGTTGCCCCATCTGCTCGCGGAGCTTGCTGATTTTCTCTTTTTCCAGCTCGATCAGTTTTCTTGCATTTTCCACCTTGGTGCGGAATTCGGCAAGCTCGGCGGGATCGACCCGAACGACATGACGGTTGGTGACGATATAATTCTTGGAAATAAAAAAGCCGGAACCCGAACCCCAGGGAGTCTCGATGGAGACGGTTGCCTCACGCGCCAGTTCGATCGAGACGGACGGTTGCTCAGAAGATTGCGGCTTTGGCATATTGACCACCGGTATTGCGGAAACCGTCTTCGGCAGTACCGAAGCGGGCCGCACCTGCTCGAGGGGCTGAACCCTGGCAACCGGGGCGGGTGGCGTGGGCCGCAGGAAATAATAGGTTGTCCCCGCGGTAATGCCAACCAGAAGGGCCGCCTTCCAGACAAGGCCGAAACGCTTAGCCAGCCGCTTCTTCTCGGCCTGACGGTTCTGCTGCTGCTCCTGCCGGCGCTGTTGCGCCTGCTTGTATTTGGCGAAGATCAACCCGCAAGCCTCGCATTCGACTCTGCCGTATTGCTCATGGGAGCATTTGGGACATCGAATTCTTTTTCTTTCCATTTCTTTCTCCCACTATCGGCAGAAACACATAACAGCAAAGGTAAACGCTTACAAATTACCTATAGATATTTCAACAAAGGTGCAATATCCGGCTTTCAGCAACCACAAGTATAGCGAATCGCCCTGGATAGTTCACCAGATTTGTTGCAGTCCGCCGGGAAACAGGCACAGGATTTGACACCGTCCGGTACAGCACTGCTCGGACCGGAGGAATTCTGGCTGCGCGTCGAGCTCTCATTGTGTCGGAATCTCCGTATAATTTGATAGAGTATAATCGAAGATACGGCAATCAAGGTGACAACAGGGCAGCATTGCAGGCGTGCACAACGGCACGAATCAAGCAGAGGGGGGCCGAGTGAATTGTGGAGGATTGCCCGGGTGGATTACCAGATCACGGTATCCGGGGCAGCCTCGAGAGCCTTGAGGAGCGAGGCGATGAATGGCACCTGCTCATGGAAGCGACCCTGCTTTTTGGCGGCGGCCAAAAGGCTTGCGACAGCGGCCTCGTAGATCCGGTTGTGGATTGGGTGCTGCGGGATGTTTCTGCCGTCTTTTACGGATTGCTTGCAGATGTTGGCGTCAGGCGAGGTGAACCACCTGCAGGCGAGAGGACGCTCTTGATAAATGGAACAGGCCTTGGCCTCATCGAGGAAAGGGCATTGGCCGCGCTGCAGGGGGCCTGTTCGCCGGGCGATATCGGCGGTGAGTTGTTCCCGGAGGAGGGCCTGTTCGTTTGAGGAAAAGGTCGAGATGAGGTGGCGGGCAATTGCCACAACCTCCTGGGGCGGGCTCTGGATTGGGAAAAAACAACAGTAGTGGCATCCTTTTTTGCAGGCAATGACCGTCGTATCCGGAAAGTGGTTGCCAAAGGCCAGGATTGCTCTATCAACATGGTCAAGGCACACGGCCATCGCCTCGGATGCATCCATCAACTCAGCGATATCGTTATACATCCTCGCAGCCAAGTTGGTGAAAAGTTGCTCATATTGCGTACTGACTTCCTGCATCTGAGCAGAAACGCGCTGTACTTGTTCATCGAGAAAATATGGAGTGGGGTGCGGCATGCTATCTTTTAGTTTATAATTCGGGCAATGCATGTTCTAAACCAGGCATTGCATCCAGCCCACCAGGCCTCTCTACGGGTCTGCAGGCGGAAATCAAGCTTTCTGTGTTTGATTTATCGCAACATCAATACTATCATGGGGCCAAGCCGGCACCAACCACTTTTCCCGGTCCGAGAACAACGCGGCAAGCACAAATTGCCATAAAGCAAAATAACGAAAAAAAATAGAGTCAGACGACCCGAGAAACATCAGAACTCCTCGAACTCCAGGGGCCGTTTCCGGTCGCATTTCCTCCTCATCCATGTCATGACCACTCTTTACATCACTGCAAACCTGCATATTCCCGCCTCGGAAGTCGAATGCACCGCCATCCGGGCCCAGGGGTCCGGGGGGCAAAATGTCAACAAGGTGGCCAGTGCGGTCCATCTGCGCTTCAATATTCGCGCCTCCTCCCTGCCCCAACCGGTCAAGGAGCGGCTGCTCGCCCTCAATGACCAGCGGCTCACCGCGGAAGGTTGTCTGGTGATCAAGGCCCAGTCCTATCGCACCCAGGAGAAAAACCGCGAAGACGGTCTGCAGCGTCTGATGGAGATCCTTCGTCGGGCCGCCGTCGTACCCAAAAAGCGCAAACCGACCAAGCCGAGCAGAGCGGCCCGAGCCCGTCGGCTCGAGAGCAAACAACAACGCGGCAAGCTCAAAGCGCTGCGAAAAAAGGTGGAGTGAGAGAGAACGAATACCTCATCCTATTACAGTATGATGTACAGACAACCAAAAACCAAGGAACAGCTGGCATCAATGCGGCGCTGGAGCATCGCCTCGATTTTCGGCGGCGTGCTGTTGCTCGTCTTCGCCGCGGTGCTCTACGGCTATCGCGCCCAACTCACCCAGACCGAAGACGCGGCGGCGAAGCTGCTCACCCCGGTGAGCCATTTCGACTTCGGGATCGTGTCGACCAGAGGCGGAAAAGTATCGGCAAAACTCCCGCTGCTCAACCGGGGGCAAAAGGACCTGGCCATCGTCTTCCTCAATACCTCCTGCGGCTGCGCCTCGGCACGGGTAATCAATAACGGCAAGGCCGGGCCTCTCTTTGGCGTTGCCTCCCGTGGCATCACGCACACCCACTGGCGCACCGTGCTTCAGCCGGGAGGCAAGGCCCAACTTCAAGTTTTCTACGACCCCCGGTTCCATCCCGATTATCGGGGCAAGGGCTCGAGGGAAATCGCCATCTACACCCAGGACGGATCGATGCGATTGATTGAAGTCACCTTTGATCAGGTGGACTGAGCAGCGAACTACGTGACGAGCATGGACGGGAACTGGTTACCATTTACTTGTCAGCTTTCGGTATTTTCTTTATAACCTGAATGATTTCCCGCACAGAGGCGCACTCACAGGCCTCCGGACAGGGGAGCAGATTCGTCCGATGCAGACAAAATTCCGGACAGTTTTCGCTGCCGGTAGCCCGTTGCCGAAAAACCGGTCCCTTGTAGAGGTCCCAAAACTCGCCTGCAGAGAGCGCAATGGTGGTTTTGCAGCAATGATTAAAATAAAAGAGCCCTTCTTCCAACGCCGCGAAATTGACCTGATAGCCGATGAGCACAATATCGGGATCGACGAGAAACTCGTAACGGGACGGCCACGTAAAGCCGCAGTTGGAACATTGTTTAAACACTTCGGGACGCTTCACCAGGGTGATCTTGAGGTAACTGTGTGCAACATTGGCAACAAAGGGAGGTATTCGGTGACTCTCAACAGTGACTAGTTCCCATCCGAAAACTAACTAGCAGGGCCATACCTTTTGTCGATACATCGAAACCGCTCACTACAGATATCATAACACATAGCTTCCACACCACCATGCTTTTTCATACCTTCTGTCACCTCCCGGGGATCGGTCGCGCAACCGAGCAGCGGCTTTGGGCCGCCGGTGTCATCAGCTGGAACGATTGGCAGGAGCCGTCGCCAGTACGGCTTGCCAACAGCAGCACCAAGGAAATCAGCCGGTTACTCGATCAATCCCGACTGGCCATGACCGACCAGGATCCGTTCTTTTTCATTAATCTGCTGGCAAACTGGGAACTGTGGAGGATATTCCCCCATTTTCGCCATACGACCGCCTATATCGACATCGAGACCACCGGCCTCGGCGCCGATGCCGACCTGACCACCATCGCCCTCTATGACGGCCGTGAGGTCCATACCTATGTCAACGGCCACAATCTGGATCACTTTCCGCAAGACATTTTCAACTTCAAGGTATTGGTCAGCTATAACGGCAAGGCCTTCGATGTGCCCTTTCTCGAACGGTACTTCCACATCCGGCTGGACCAGGCCCATATCGACCTGCGCTACGTGTTGGCAAAACTCGGTTTCAAAGGTGGACTCAAGGGCTGCGAGAAGATGGCGGGAATTCACCGTGGCGGACTGGACGGCGTCGACGGTTCTTTTGCGGTGGCGCTATGGAATGAATATGAGAAGAGAGGCGATACCAGCGCGTTGGAGACGCTTCTCGCCTATAACATCGAGGACACCATCAACCTGGAACGTCTTCTGGTGGAGGCCTATAACCGCAACCTGGCAGCCACTCCGTTCGCTGATCGGCTGTATCTGCTGCCGCCCCAGGCGCCGGCCCTGCCTTTTCAAGCCGACCTGGACTGCCTGGAGCGGATCCGACGCCGCTATTATATATAATCAGACAGCGACTCCCGCGAGCCCGAGGTAAAACCTCAAACCCCTATCTCATCGCCTTCCGTGGCAAAGCAGACCTCGGTTTTGCCATACTTGCCGGGCGCGCAATAGTCTTTGGCCATTTCATCGATCTGGGCATCGGTCCTGTCGGGATCGTGATGAAAGAGCGCCAATCTCTTCACACCCGCCCGATTTGCGGACTCGATTACGTGTTCGATTGGGGAGTGCCCCCAGCCAATCTTGCCCTTCATATACTCCTCGGTGGTGTACTGGGCGTCATGGATGAGCAGATCGGCACCGGCATAGAAGTCCTCGATCGCCTCGTTCTGCTCCCTCGCTACCTCCTCGCCCTCATAGGCCATGGCTTCGTCGTAATCGGGATGTTCCGGATCGGTGATGAACAGATTGCGAAACGGTTCGGTATCGTAGCAAGTGCAGATCCTTTTCCCTTGATATTCGAACCGATAGCCCAGGGCGGTGATCGGGTGATTGAGCAATTTGGTGGTCAGGCGCAAACCTCTGCCGAGGTCCATATCCGGATCTTCCTTGAGTCGAATGTATTCGATCTGCGAGGCGAGTTCTCCCATATTGACCGGGAAATAGCGGTATTTCATCTGACCGCCCACCACATCCTCGAGCGGATCATCCTCGAAGGTGACCGGTCCGTAGACCTTCAGCTTGGTCCCCGGAATATAGATCGGCGTGAAATAGGGAAAGCCCATGATATGATCCCAATGGGTGTGGGAGAGAAATATCTGGGTATCGATCGGACCTTTCGGCAGATCGTTTTGCACCAAAAAAGTGCCCAGTTCCCGAATACCGGAGCCGGCATCGATGATAACCAACCGTTCTTCCGGCCCGACGCGCATTTCGATGCAGGCGCTGTTTCCCCCATACTTCTGGGTCTTCGGCCCCGGACAGGGAATGGACCCCCGAACCCCCCAAAACCTGATTTTCATTGTGCTCCCGCTTAGATGCGCAGAAAGATTTCCGCTTTTTTTATCTCGCTCTCAACGCTTTCCCCAACGCTGAAGAAAACTTCCGGGCCGATATCCAGCATTTCGAGCAGATGGCGAATTTGCTCTTCACTGGGAAAAGAATCGCCGGCATAGCCGATATCGAGGATATTGGTATAAAGATTGCCGAGCTGGACGAAACCCACCTGACGAGCCAGCCTTCCTTCCAGGAGTTCCACATCGTGGTGACGGCTGATGCAGGTGGTGATCACCTCATTGAGTTTCCACTTCTCGGCGATCATCATGCCTACTTCCTGATGATCGATTCCCAGGATGTCGCGTTCCACTTCGATCAAAGGAGCCTGCTCGCTTTTCGCCCTTTCGACCACCTCGATGTATTCGTCACCGAACGGCACCTTGCCCAGATCGTGCAGCAATCCGCCTACGAACAATTCCTCGCGCTCGAGAATCGGAATGTCTTTTTCCGCGGCAATCATCTTGGCGCTTACTCCGGCTCCGATCGAATGGGCCCAGAATTTGGCGGTGGGCAATGCCCGCGATTTTTTCACTCCTCCGACGGTGCGAATGACGGCGGTACTGAGCGCCATGTTCTTCACCGTGTTCATGCCGAGCATGGTAATGGCCCGAGTCAGTGTCGTTACCTTGTTGACCAGCGAGTAGTAGGCGGAATTGATCAACTTCAGTACCTGGCCGGTCAGGACGGGATCGAGCGAGATGACCTTGTTCAACTCGTTGGGAGACGCATCCGTTCGGCTGCAGATCTCCATGACTTTGCCGACCGTCGTCGAGAGGCTGGGCATCTTGCGGATGAACAGCTCGATATCCCTGCGATGCTTGTCTTTATCCAAAATCATTCAAACCTACTATGTAAGAACCCAGAATTGCAACATTATCTGTAGTGGCGCAAATTATCTTCTGCATTGTATCCAAAGATCCATTGCAGGTCAAGAAACACAGAGGGCGTTCTCCGCGGCGCCGAAACGAGGTGACGGCGTTTGTTTAGCTTGAAACAAATCGCACCGCTTCCCTATAGCCGAGGGTTGTGCCGCCGAAAATATCCAGAGCACTGCCGACAGTCACATCCAGTCGCCCCTGGCCCAAGTCGCTGATCAACCGCAGGTCGGCGAGATCGCGAACGCCCCCGGCATAGGTAGCGGGCAAAGGCGACCACTGCGCCAGGCGACGCACGAGTTCACTCTCTATACCGGAGCACTTGCCCTCCACGTCGGCGGCGTGAATGAGAAACTCATCACAGCTGCGGGCGAGGTCTTCGAGCACGGCAGCGCAAACGAGCACGTCGGTAAACTTCTGCCACCGGTCGGTGACTATAACATAATCGTTGCCGCGGCGCCTGCAGCTCAGATCGAGCACCAGGCGTTGGCGCCCCACCGCTCGCACCAACCGGGCCAACCGTTCACGATCCACCCTGCCGTCGGTAAAGACGTAGGACGTTACAATCACATGGGATGCTCCCCAGTCGAGCCACTGTACGGCATTCTCCGCGGTGATTCCCCCGCCGACCTGCAGCCCGCCCGGCCAGGCGGCAAGCGCCTCACGCGCCGCCTCGTCGTTTCCCGGCCCCAGTTTGATCACATGCCCGCCGGTCAGGCCGTCAGCCCGATAGAGTTCGGCAAACCAGGATGCCGGCTTTTCGGCGGTGAAATTGGTAGTAAGTGCCAGTGGATTGTCGTCGTCAAGCGTCGAGCCGACGATCTGTTTCACCTTGCCGTTATGGAGATCGATACATGGTCTGAATTTCATTTCCCTCCTCTCTGCGCAGTATCATCACCATAAAAAAAACGGGACGCCTTCCCTTGGAAGGAGGACGTCCCGTTTCTATCCACGATGCAGCGGTAGGATTCCGACGCGTTCATGGTCTCATCGCAATACGCCTAGGCTTTACTGATGAGCATGGTGGCCGGGTCAAGCTGCAGGGTTCTTCCCGGATCCACGGAACATTCGTCACACTTGAGGATATCGAGGTTCATGGCCTCTCCCGCCGGATTGATCACCAGGATGGTGTCAAACAAATCGCCCAGCTCATGGCAGGGAGCAGGCACCCCGTCGACGCCCTTGCGCTCGTCTTCGCGGTGGATGACGGCGGAAAACCAGATCATTTTCAAGCCGTGCTGTTCCATGAATTGCCGCAAATCCTCCACCGAACTCCGGTCGCTGCCGGCGAAATCATACCCGTCTATGATCAGACATTCCGGTTTATAGATATCCTGCTTGACCAAGTCATCAAGCCGTTCCTCCAGGATCGCCTTGCTAAAAGAACTCTCCTTGAAGGTCATGATCATCCTGTGCTTCATAAAGTCGGGAATGGAATCCACCGTCTCGCCGTCGGTGAGCAGTGAGAGGATGTCATCATACCAGCTTCTGGTTTTATCCACAGTCTGGCCAATCGATACATGCAGCACCTTGTTGCCCAACAGCATGCAATCGATTGCGAACTGCACCAGTACCGCCGTTTTGCCGAGCCCGGCCCGCGACATGATCAGACCCATGTTGCGGATGCCGCTCTTCGCTTTCTCCTCCAGGCCAATAGCCCGAAGAGAATTGTTGACCACTAAATTATCGTTTGCCATGGCAAGCCACCTCTTGTCTCATTCGTGTCTCTTCGGAGCTTTCTCGGCGTCCCCAAATTTGGAGACGCCGAATAGCTCCTCTCTAACTTTTAGTCGGTTCTGGAAGCACAATCAGCCGTTCTTCTTCTCTTCCTGATGCTTCTTGATCAGCTCCTCGCTCACAGTTTTCGGCACCGGTTTGAAGGTGGCGAACTCCATGGTGAATTCCGCCTTGCCCTGGGTAAGCGAGCGCAGCACCGTGGAATAACCGAACATCTCAGAGAGAGGCACCTCGGCCTCGATCACGGTGTAAAGGCCCTCTTCCATGGTGCCGATGATCATGCCGCGACGCTGGTTGATACTTCCCATCACGGCGCCCTGGAACTCGGAGGGGCCCTCGACCGCAACTTTCATTATCGGCTCCAAAATAACCGGTTTGGCCTTCAGGTATCCCTCTTTGAAGGCGCCGATAGCCGCCAGCTGGAAGGCAACGTCGGAGGAGTCGACGGCATGGGCCGCGCCGTCGTTGATCGTGCAGCGAACACCCGTGATCGGCGCTCCGATGAGGGCCCCTTTGGCAACGGCCTTCTGGAAGCCCTTGTCACAGGAACTGATGAACTCACGCGGAATAACACCACCAACGATGCTGTCGACAAACTCGTACTCGCCCTCTTCGAGCGGCTCCAAGAAGCCGGCGACACGTCCGAACTGACCGGAACCACCGGTCTGCTTCTTGTGGGTGTAGTTGAATTCTGCCCGCTGGGAAATCGCCTCGCGATAGGCGACCTGGGGAGCGCCGACCTGTACTTCGGCTTTGTACTCGCGTTTCATCCGCTCGATATACACCTCGAGATGCAGCTCGCCCATACCGCTGATGATGGTTTCCCCGGTCTCCTGATCGACAAAGCTGCGGAAGGTCGGATCCTCCTTGGTGAACCGATTCAGCGCCTTGGACATATTGACCTGGGCCTTGTTGTCCGCTGGGATGATGGCCAGGGAGATAACCGGCTCGGGTATATGCATGGAGGTCATGGAGCACGATATGGCATCGGAAGTGAACGTGTCACCCGAGGCGCAATCGATACCGAACAGGGCGACAATGTCGCCGGAACCACAGAAATCGATCTCTTCCATCTCGTCGGCATGCATACGGCAAAGACGGCCGATCTTCACCTTTTTGCCGGTACGGCTGTTGTAAACGGTGTCGCCTTTGTGCAGCGTTCCCTGATAGGTGCGAATATAGGTCAGCTGACCGTACCGCCCGTCTTCGAGCTTGAAGGCAAGGGCGACCAACGGGTCCTCCGGATTATTGGAAACCGCGAACTCTTTCTCGTCATTTTTCAGATCGAGCGCCATGTTGGTGACCTCGGTCGGGCACGGCAGAAAGCGCTCAACAGCATCGAGCAGACTCTGAACACCTTTGTTCTTATAGGCCGATCCCATCAGCACGGGAGTAAATTCCAACGACAGGGTGCCTTTGCGAATGGCATCCCAAATCAGTTGATTGTCGATGTCGCCACCCTCGAGCACGGCCTCCATCAACTCCTCGGAATACATGGAGAGCTCCTCCAGCAGAGCCTCGCGCCGTTCCACGGCGTCATCGAGCAGTGCGGAGGGAATCGTTTCTTCACGAATGACCTCGCCGTTTGCGCCGTCGAAATAGACGGCTTTCATGGTGACGAGATCGACCATTCCGGCGAGCTCGCTCTCGAGACCGATCGGCATCTGCAACATGTGGGCGTTGAGTTCGAGTTTTTCCTTAAGCTGCCGGGTCACCTTTTCCGGATTGGCGCCGGTACGGTCGCATTTGTTTACAAAGGCGATGCGCGGAACATTGTACCGGGTCATCTGCCGGTTGACGGTGATCGACTGGGACTGCACCCCGCCGACGGAACAGAGCACCAGGATGGCGCCGTCCAGAACCCGCAGCGCCCGCTCGACCTCAACCGTGAAGTCCACGTGCCCGGGAGTGTCGATAATATTGATATCGACATCTTTCCAGGTGCAGTAGGTGGCGGCGGACTGGATAGTGATCCCGCGCTCTTTCTCGAGTTCCATGGAATCCATCTTGGCACCGACGCCATCCTTGCCTCGAACCTCGTGGATGGCATGAATCCTGTTGGTGTAGAACAGAATCCTTTCGGTTAAGGTCGTCTTTCCCGAATCGATATGGGCACTGATACCAATATTACGTACTTTCGACAAATCTTTGTTCATAGCTGCTATCCTCTACCAACTCTTCTACACCGGAATCTCTCCGGCCCCGCGGTCGACTTAGGGTAATAAAAAAATAAGGAGCTACAGCTCGCTGCAACTCCTTATTCAAATGACATATTTCGTATCAAGATCAGGAATTGAACACTGCTACTCTTGGCTCCGATCGCACTCAGCACCCTCCATACTTCACCGGCCAAGCAGTACGGGCCGCCCTCCGCGTATCGCAATCAGATTTGCCCGCAGCCTTGAAATGAATCGGCGAGCAGGCATCACCTGGCGTGAGGACAATCCATAGGGACAGGATGTGGAAGAGCTTCACGAAAACCTCACATACTATACTGGACCTAACATAAAGGCCACAAAAAAATACATGGAGTTCTAATTTTTCTGTTGGTTGATGATGCCGAGGCGGTTCGCTCCCCTATGGATTCCCCCACGTTGTACACACCAGGCCGCGAAAGCACACACCCACAAATATTTGGTAAGCATTGCCGATCGCGCCTGCAAGCCTCATTGACCGCCTCGCGCGTAACTGCTGGCGAGACCGACCAAACGGTGGCCGAGCCGACGCCTTGCAAAGGTTCCCCTGATTCAGGCACCAGCCTTGCTCTGCAGGCATTACTGTGTTATTTTTTCTAAATCCTTCCTTGAAGTTTTGCTAAGAATAGGCAAAGTTAGGCTTTTTAGGTATACTCAACATACCAATAACGGCATCACTTGGGAGTGTGTCGGATTGTACCCTTAGAAACAGATAAGCGAGTCACGCCGCCTTCTTCAGGCTGGCTCAGGATCAGAAGGACGAAGCGGTAAATGCCATATCAACCTCCGTTTCTTCTGAGTGAGAGGGGCCATGCGCCGGCCCCTCTTTTTTTTTAGTGGCTCAGAATCTTGCTCAAAAAATCCTGGGTTCGCCGATTCTGCGGATTCCTGAAAAATTCCTCGGGACTGTTTTGTTCCACGAGGTTGCCGTCATCCATGAAGATGACCCGGTCGGCCACCTCGCGGGCAAAGCCCATTTCATGGGTGACACAGACCATGGTCATGCCCTCCCGGGCCAGGGATTTCATGACGTCGAGCACCTCGTTGATCATCTCTGGATCGAGGGCGCTGGTCGGCTCGTCAAAGAGCATGATCTTGGGCCGCATCGCCAGCCCGCGGGCGATCGCCACCCGCTGCTGCTGGCCGCCGGAGAGCTGTGAGGGGTAGGAGTTGGCCTTGTCGGGAATATCGATCTTGCGGAGCAGATCCATGGCAATCTCTTCCGCCTCTTTTTTACCGATCCGCCGCACCAGGGTGGGCGCCAGGGTGATATTGTCCAGGACCGTCATATGCGGATAGAGATTGAACTGCTGGAATACAAAGCCGACCTCGGCCCGAAGGTGGGTCATATTGGTGCGCGCATCGTTCACATCCATCCCGTCGACTAAAATGGTGCCCTTCTGGATGGGTTCCAACCGGTTTATGCATCGGATCAAGGTGCTCTTGCCGGAACCGGACGGTCCGCAGACAACCACTACCTCCCCAGCCTCGATGGCAAGATCTATATCCTTTAAGACCTGGAATTCCCCGAACCATTTATTTACATTTTCAAACGATATCAAAGCCATCCCCCACTTGAAGCCCTCCCCCCGGGAGCAAAAAACCGCCAAGCGACATCACAGGTACACGTTCACCAGCACTAACAAAACGGAGAAGACAGAGCAACGAAAAACAGGGGGAAACCACTATCTCTGATTATATTGTGGGGCCAACGTATTCAAAAATAACCCATATTGCTGATAGCAGCACCCTGCCCGCAAGAAATCCGGGCTAACGGGTCGTTTCCCCGTTGCCTGTCCTCGAGTCGCTGGAAATCCCTTCTTTATTGCGATAGAATACAAGAGATTTCCCCATATGATGAGCGCCTATCGATCCCGACCGCTCACTCAACAGGCTACCTGCCGAACAGCCCGGCCCACTGGACCCATTCGCCGCTTCTCCACCCGGCATGAGAGCCTGCGGCCTGAGCCCACCTGCCCACGCATGATAAGCGGAAGGCCATTGATGAACAACGCGAAAATCCTCATTGTCGACCAGGATGACCATATTCGGGCGACTTTCGGCCAGTGGCTCTCTCGCGAAGAATTCACCGTATTCTCTGCTGTAAACCGTGATGACGCCACCGCAATCCTGAACCGGCACGATATTGAGGTCACAGTGATCGGCGCGGCGGACGGGGAAGGCGCGGCAATCCTGCCCTGCAGCGAAATCGCCGTCTCCCATCCCGGCACCGAGATCATCCTGCTCACGAACCGAGCCCCTCTCGATGCCGCTTTCGATGCCGCCGATCTCAGTCCCGCCTCGATTTTCTCCCCGCCCCACGACCCGGCTCGCATCCTCGCGCGAATCCGGCACCTGCTGAAAAAGCGGCGTGCCGAGGCGACATCGTCCCTTCTGCTGCGGGCCATCGACTCATGCGAGAGCCCCGTCGTGATCACCGATGGCGGCATCCCCCCCTCCATCGTCTATGCCAATCCGTCCTTCGAACGGCTGACAGGCTATGGCGCCGACGAGATACTGGGCCGCGACCCGGGCTTTCTCCACGGCGACGACAGGGAGCAGTCGGGGCTGGAAACGATTCGGCAGGCTCTGCGGCGCAAGCGACCAGGGAAAGCGGTACTGCGCAACTACCACAAAGACGGCAGTATGTTCTGGAACGAACTGGCCATTGCCCCGGTGCCGGGGGAAAACGGCAACACCGATCAGTTCATCGGCATCATGCGCGATGTCAGCGAGCAAAAACGCTACGAGGAGGAACTGGAGTACCAGAGCAGCCACGACGGCCTGACCGGACTGATCAACCGCAGTTTTCTCATCGACCGCCTGCAACAGGCACTCTACCACGCCAGGCGCTACCAACAGCCGCTCGCCGTGCTGTTTCTCGACCTCGACCATTTCAAATTCATCAACGACAGTCTTGGCCACGATAACGGCGACCGGCTGCTGAGGATCATCGCCGACAGGTTGGTTTCCTGCCTGCGCAAAGGCGACACCGTAGCCCGCCAGGGCGGCGACGATTTCATCATCGTTCTACCGGAGGTCGCCAGAAGCGAGGATGCCGCCGTGGTGGCGGCCAAGGTTTTGCAGGTCGTGGGCTGGCCGCTGAAAATAGGCGAGCACGAGCTGGAAGTCTCCTGCAGCATCGGCATCAGCATCTTTCCCCGGGATGGAGATAACGCCCACACCCTCATGAAAAACGCCGATATGGCCCTGTATCGCGCAAAAGAGCAGGGAAGAAACAATATCCAGTTTTTCACCGATGAGCTGAACCATAAAGCCACCTCGCGCATGACCATGGAGAAATATCTGCGCCGCGCTCTGGAACGAAACGAATTCCACCTCTGCTACCAGCCCCAGGTTGATCTTCGTTCCGGCCGGATCACCGGCATGGAGGCGCTCCTGCGCTGGCAGAGCCCGGAGCTGGGCATAGTGCCGCCTGACACCTTCATCCCGCTGGCGGAAGATACCGGCCTTATTCTGCCGATCGGTGAATGGGTTCTGTCAACCGCCTGCCCCCAGGCGGCGGCCTGGCAGAAGGCAGGCCCCACCCCACTGACCCTGGCGGTCAACCTCTCACCACGGCAGTTCTGGCATTCGGGGCTGGTTTCCACCATCACCAGTGCGCTTGCCAACAGCGGTTTTCCGGCCAGCCGCCTGGAGCTGGAGATTATCGAGAGCATGGTCATGCGGAATTTCGACACCACCATGTCCATGGTCCAGGAATTGAAGCGACTGGGGATCCAGCTCACTATCGACGACTTCGGTACCGGCTATTCCAGCCTGACCTATCTCAAGCGGTTTCCTTTCGACAAGCTGAAAATCGACAAATTCTTCATCCAGGATGTACTCATCGATGCGGGCAGCGCCGCTATCGTCCGCGCCATTATCGCCATGGCGCGAAGTCTCGGTTTGCGGGTCGTAGCCGAGGGGATCGAAACAGAGGCGCAACTCGACTATGTCCGCTGCTGGAACTGCGACGACATGCAGGGGTATTATTTCTGCCGGCCGGTCCCGGCTGATAGGTTCGAGCAAATGCTGCGGGAAAATCGCCAGCTCCCTCTGGCTTCTCCGGATGAAAATGGGGCGAACCATACCCTGCTCTTAATAAGCAAAGCAACACCGTCCCTGACAAGGCTCAAACGAATTCTGGCCGATGGCGGGTATCGGCTGCTCACCGCCACCAGCGCCACGGAAGGTTTTGAGCAGATGGGGCGAAACCGGGTTGGGGTGGTCCTCTGCGATAACGATATTTCAGGTATGGCCGGAACTGAATTTCTCGGCAAGATCAAGGAGATTCACCCCCATACCGTCCGCCTTGCCACTTCCGCGCCCAGCGATTTACCTGCCCTGCTGGAGGCTGCGCGCCATGGAGCGATCTTTAAATTCATCATCAAACCCTATGACGGCCGGCAATTGCGCGACACGATAAGCGCAGCGTTCAGGCAGTACCGGGAGTCGTCCCTTGGCACCGATCAACCGCCGAAGGAAAACGTGAGGAATCCGTAGAAAATGAACAGGCGAACTTACGTATTACTGATTTCAGGCGATTCAGCGCAAACGGAAACCCTGGCCAGCGCCCTGCGGGAGAGAGGTCACGCACCCCTGATCGCCGCCACCGCAGCCGAGGGAATGGCTCAATTGAAACGGTATCCGGTTCGCTTGATCCTGCTCGATCTCGAGCTCCCGGACCGGGGAGGCCTGGACATCCTCTCCACAATCACCTCCGACTACCCTGCCATCGAATCCATCGTCTTTACCGGCACCAGCGGACTGGAGAGCGCCATCGAAGCGACGAACCGAGGCGCCTTCTCCATTTTGCCCAAACCTGTCGCTATCGAACCCTTGCTGCTGCAAATTCGACGGGCCATGGAGAGGCAACGAGCGCAGGAGATGCTCTATCGGGACAGCCTGGAACTAAGGAAAATCAACATGGAGCTGCAGGCCCTCTACCGCGTCTCCCAGGCCATCAGCCAGACACTCGAGCTGGACGAATTGCTCACCAGGGTCCTGCAGGCACTCACCGAAATCGAGATCTTCCCCTTCAAGGTTCGGGGAGCGATATTTCTCTTCGATCAGGACAACCTGCGCCTGGCGTCGTATCTCAGCCTCACCCAAACCGAGCTCGAACCGTGCCGGGAAATCCACCATGGGGAATGCCTCTGCGGCAAGGCGCTCTCCTCCGGGGAAATCGTCGTCGCCCCGATGCAACACGAAACGAGCCGCAATCTCCGATGTGCCTCCTGCGATACCCACGCCCATGGGCATATCATCGTCCCGCTCAAAGCAGCGCAAAAGGTTGTCGGCCTGCTCAACCTCTTCATCGACCCGGATATCGACGTGGAGGAAGAAGCCATCCGGCTGCTCGCCAGTCTCGGCAACCAAATCGGCATCGCCATCAACAACGCGCTGCTCTACGAGGAACTCCGAGTCAGCGCCCTCCACGACCCGCTCACCGGCCTTGCCAACCGCCGGTTTCTCGACAACCAGCTGACCAAGAATTTTGCGAGAGCCAAGCGCTACGGCGGCAACCTCTCGGTCATCATGCTCGACGTCGACTCCTTCAAGGAATACAACGATACCTTCGGCCACCTGCAGGGAGACTGGCTGCTGACCAGGGTGGCAACGCTTCTGAAACAGGAGGTGCGCCTGGCGGACTCGGTCTTCCGCTACGGCGGCGAGGAGTTTCTGATCCTGCTGCCGATGACCGACGAAAACGAGGCCATCGAGACCGCCCAGCGGTTGCGCCGAGTGGTGGCCGCCGACAGCGCCGGCGTTACCATCAGTCTCGGCGTCGCCGCCCTCACGTCCACCATGCAGCGCCAGGAGGATCTGGTCGGGGCCGCCGACGCGGCACTCTACCGTGCCAAGGAGAGCGGGAAGAATAAAGTGGAACGTGCATGACCAACGGCCTCCGGCGGGTGACTACAGCCCGAGATAGGCCTCCTTGACATGGGGATCGTCGATCAGCGCCGTCGCCTCCCCTTCCATGGCCACCCGACCGTGTTCGAGCACATAGCCGCGATCACTCAGACTCAAGGAGTGTTTGACGTCCTGCTCGACCATCAGCACGGTGGTGCCCTGATCGGCGATCTTACGCACCGTCTCGAAGATGTCCTTGATCAGGATCGGCGCGAGCCCCAGCGACGGCTCGTCGAGCATCAGCAGTCGCGGCCGCGCCATCAGGCCGCGACCGATGGCCACCATCTGCTGCTCGCCCCCCGAGAGCGTCATGGCGATCTGCTCTTCTCGTTCCCTGAGCCGTGGCAACAGTTCGTACACCCCTGCAAGCGTCGCCTCCGCCTCCTGGCGGGCACGTTTGTTATAGGCCCCGACCAGCAAATTGTCCTTGACGCTCATCAGGGGAAACAGCCGGCGGCCTTCCGGGACCTGTACGACCCCCGAGGCGACGATGTTTTCGGGCGGAGCGGCGTGGATCGGCTCGTCGGCAAAACGGATGGCGCCCGAAGAGGAGGACATCAAGCCGGAAATAGTCTTGAGCAGGGTCGACTTGCCGGCCCCGTTGCCGCCTATGATACTGACCACTTCCCCCTTCTCCACCGTCAGCGACAGGTCGAAAATGACCTGCACGTCACCGTAGCAAACATTGATCGACTCGATCTCAAGCAGTGCCATAATCTTCTCCCAGATACGCCTTGATCACGTTTTCGTTGTTGGCGATCTCCTCCGGTGTCCCTTCGGCGATCTGCTTGCCGAACTGGATCACCACGATGCGATCCGACAAGGCCATGATCGCCCGCATGATATGCTCGATGAGGAAAATGGTTACCCCCTGGTCACACAAATCCCGCAATATTTCCACCAATTCATCCACCTCTGCTGGCCGAAGACCCGCCATCACCTCGTCGAGCAGCAACAGCCGCGGCTCGGTGGCCAGGGCACGGGCGATCTCCAGCCGCTTGCGGTCGGCGATGGTGAGGTTGCCGGCCAGCACATCCTTTTTGTCCGCGAAATTAAGCGACTCGAGCGCCGCCATCGCCTTTTCCTCGGCCGCCGCCCGACTGTTGGTATGAACAAAGCCGGCGACCGTAACGTTATAGAGCACAGATTTGGAGGCAAAGGGCTTGACGATCTGGAAGGTACGGGCCAACCCCATCTTACAGAGATCCCATGGTTTTTTGCCGCCAATCTCGTGCCCGTCGAAACGGATGGCACCGGCGCTCGGCGCATAGACCCCGGCGATACAGTTGAAGGCGGTGGATTTGCCGGCGCCGTTGGGCCCGATCAAACCGAGAATCTGCCCCTGCCCTATTTCCAGACTCAAAGTGTCCACCGCCCGCAGGCCGCCGAACTCTTTTGTCATATCAGTAACTTTCAGAAGTGTCATATTGCCCTCTCCCGCTGGATTTTTCGGTTATCATGTTCACCAGGCGAGCGTATGCCCTGCTCAGCGGTTCCTGCAGGCCCCGTGGCTGAAACTGCATGACCAGAATCAGTACCAACCCGAAGATGATCAGGTGCAGACCCGGCAGGGTATCCCCGAAGTAGATCCGGGAAAAATCCTCAACGGGCCGAAGCAGCAGCGCCCCCAGGATCGGCCCGGCGATCGAGCCGCGACCGCCGATCAGGGCGATAAAGGCGATCTCAAAGGAGAGATCGAGCGAGATAATGCTCTTGGGGTGGATATAGAGAGTGAACTGAGCGTAGAAGGTGCCGGCCAGGGCGGTGAGAAAGGAGCTCATTCCCATGGCCACCAGCTTGGCCCGGGCCACGTTGACCCCCAGGGCCATGGCCGCCTCCGGCTCCTCGCCACCCGCATTGAGGTAATACCCCAGTTTCGAGCGGGAAATCATCCAGGTGAGCAACAACACGCCGAGCAGCATCACCAGGATGATATAGTAGTATGGCGCCTTGGTGGCGAACATAAAGTGGGTGAGGCCGGTGTTGAGCGGCGGAATCTCCAACCCCCGCGGGCCGTTGATCTTCAGCGGCCCCAGAAAGTCGATGTTTTCCAGAACCACGCGCAACCCCTCGGCAAAGGCGATGGTCGCAAGAGCAAAATAGGCGCCGCGCATCTTCAGGGTCGGCAGGCCGATCAGCACCCCCACCAGGGTGGCGAGAACCCCACCCACCAGCATTCCCAGCCAGGGGCTGATACCGTACTGCAGCGAGAGCACCGTCGAGGTATAGGCGCCGATGCCCACGAAAGCGGCATGCCCCAGCGGCAACACGCCGGCGAAACCTCCCACCAGGTTCCAGCTGGTGGTCAGGTAGGCATAAAATAAGAGGAGCACCAGGATATGGAGATAGGTGGCGCTCCGGATAACAAGCGGCAGGCAGAAGGCGGCGAGCAACACGACCACTCCGGCCAATTTATTGACTTGCTGCTGACTCATAGGACATAGCCTCGTTTTCATTTTGTTTACGCCAGAATTGCATCAACTCCTCACCAGTCCTGCTTTTGCCCGAAAAGCCCCGAAGGCTTGACAAACAGCACCAGCAGGAACAGGCCGTAGACGATGGCCTCGGTCCAGGTGGCGGTCATGAATTCCGGGCCGACGGACTCGATCAGGCCGATAATGATGCCGCCGGCCAGCGCCCCGCCGATGGAGCCGAGACCGCCGAGCACCACGATGATGAAGCACTTGATATCGAAGAGCACGCCCACGGTTGGAAAGACGTTATAGAACGGCACCAGGGTGGCAGCGGCGATCCCCACCGTCGCGGTGCCGAGCCCGAAGGCCAGACTGTAGATCTTGTACTGGTTGATGCCCATCAGGCTGGCCGCTTCCCGGTCCATGCTGGTCGCCCGAATAGCCCGCCCCATGGTGGTTCTCTTGAGAAACCAGTAAATGGCGTAAGCCGTGACCATGGCGACGATAAAACCGTAGAGTTTAGGCACCGAAATGAACATTCCCCACAGCTCGATCATCTTGCTGCGCAACGCATTGTCGGCGAGTGTGCGATACTGGGGACCGAAAATGAGCAAGGTCAGATTGTCCAGGATGTACCAGATTCCGGTGGTGACGATGATCACCGTGATCGGTTCCCGAACGTTTTTTTCGGCGATAAAGATCGGCTTGATGACAATGTCCTGTAGATAGTACCCGAACACGAACATCAGCGGCGCGACAATGGCGATGGCGAGATAGGGATTGATACCGGTCAGGGTGAGGGTCCAGTAGGTGAGGTACATGCCCACCATCAGCAGCGAGCCATGGGCGAAGTTGATCACCTTGAGTACCCCGAAGATGATGGTCAACCCCATGGCTGTGAGTCCGTAGATCGACCCCATTAGAACCCCGTTGATGGAGTCCTCGACGAAATAGAGCATGGCATCCTCCAAAAGGAAGCAAAGAGGAGGTGGCAACCCCAGGCGCAGATTGGTACGACCTTTACGCCCGGGGCGGCTTACCGCAAACTCGCATTTCCAATGAAATACGAGCGAAGGACATCAACGTGCCGACATGGGGAATACCGGCGTATACCCAGCGCGACGGGCGGCTTTGGGCCAGATGGTGATGCGCTCGAGTCCGCTGCCGGTGTCGTTGATCTGGACCATCACCAACGAAGCGTTCTCGTTCTGGCCGGTCGTATCGAATTTGATGGAGTCGTAGCCGACGATCATGCCGGGACCCGACTTCAGATCGGTGGCGGCCAGGGCGGCCCTGATCTTGGCGGGCTCAAGCGAGGCAGCGCGTTCCAGAGCGTCTTTGAGCACGTACATGGCCACGTACGCGTCCACCGCTTCTCCTGTCATGTTGGTGCCGTATTTTTTCTTGTATTTTTCGTTGGTTTGCTTGGCGCCCGGTTTGTTGATGTCGGTTTCCCACTCGACGATATCGAAGAGATAGCGGGCGCTCTCGCCGGTCGCCTTTAAAAACGAGGGATCGGCATGCCCCCCGCCACTGGTGATGATCGCCTTGGGGTGAACCTTGTACTGGGCCAGGGTGTTGGTGAGCAGAATGGCATCGGCGGCGTTGGAAACCAGCATCAGCACATCGGGTCTGGCCCGCCTGATTTTCTGCACCACCGGGCTGAGGTCGGTGGCGGTCGACGGGTAGGGCTCGTCGAGAACCACCTCGTAGCCGTCCTGTTTGGCCAGTTTTTTCCACTGGCTGGCAAAGCCCTGGCCCCAGTCGCCGTTTTCATACACAAACGCCAGCTTCTTGATCGGGGTCTTGAACTCTTTTTGCATATCGGCAAGAAAGGCGAACTGATCGCGGGTCCACCAGCTGTCTTTGGCGGCGATGCGAAACACATTCTTGAATCCCTGGTCGGTGATCTTGTCGGAAACCGAAACCGGCACGACAAAGGGAATACCGTACCGCTCCGCCACCGCGGTGGTGGGGTAAGTAACGGCGCTGTTCCAGCAGCCGGTAAGCACATTGACCTTTTCGGTATTGATCAACCGCTCGGCCTCGGACACACCTTTCTCCGGTTTGGATTCGGAATCGGCATAGATCATCTCAAGCTTGGCCCCGCCCAGGCTCTTGATGCCCCCGGCGGCGTTGATCTGCTCCACAGCCATTTCCCGGGCGTTTCTGCCCTGCTCACCCACCGTGGCCGACGGACCGGACAGCGGGATGATATTGCCGATTTTCACGACTGTGGCACTAGCGAAGGTCGCGGAGCCCGCGGCCAGCGAAACGGCCAGGGCGGGAACAGCAAGTTTTTTCAGGATGTTCATGATTTCTCCTCGGTTGGTGTTTCTCCCCTAAGGTGACGTCGACCGCCACCAATAAATAAAGCGAAAAAGGACGGGAACATTCACTGCGCCCGAAAAGAACCTGGTGAGCAAAGGTTGAGAGTGAGTCACCGGTCTTGTTGCGGCACAGTTCCGTCACGTTTTCATCGCAAGGAACGTGCCATGGCAATCGGGTACCGAGGCAGTCGGGTTACGCCGACATTGTCGGCATAGGCGACATTTTTGTATGGAAATAAAACGGCTTGTCAACCGGAGGTGTCAACTATGGTTGACAACGTCAACCATAGTTGACGGCAAGAAGAGGTCAGAAAAGCGCAGCCCGCTGGAGGACTCTGGAACCTCAGCTATGGAGGAGGTAGTGTTCAAGCAACGCTATCTTAAAGAGGCACCCACCGATCAACCAGGGAAAACGTTCAGCGGTGCTCCCTATCAGCACAGGCAGTTCGGTTCGCCGCAGCCATCCTCCGGTGCCGGGCTGACCGCGCAGAGAAGGGGTGCTGCTGGACGTGTTCCTCTTTAGCGTTTTTTGAGTCTTTTGTGCAGCGCCTGGCGGGAGAGCCCAAGCAGGCGGGAGGCCTGGCTCTTGTTGTTGTCGGTGACGCTCAGCGCCGTATCGACGGCGTAATCGGCCAGCTCCTCCAGGGTGGGAAAATGGCCGAACAGGGTCTCGAGGGGGTTGGTGTAGTCGCTATCGACCAGCCGTTGGGCGGTGGCGCCCGCCAGCCGTTCGGCGATGAGATACTCTTCGATATGACCGTGCTGACAACGGGCCACGGCATCGGAGATATAGGCTTTGAGTTCGCGAATATTGCCCCAGAACGGGTGGTGCCAGAGCAGGTTCATGGCCTGGCGGCTGATGGTCGGCACGCTCTTGTTCATGGCCACCGCCGCCTCGCCGGTCAGGTGCTCGACCAACAGCGGGATGTCCTCGCGCCTCTCTCGCAGCGGCGGCACCCGGATAAGATGGGTGCTGAGCCGATAGTAGAGATCCATCCGAAATTCTCCTTCACTGTCCCGCCAACCGGCTGAGGTCCTTGTTAGCGGCGGTGACGATACGCGCCTGACACTGCTTGGGCTGGTCGGAGCCGAGCGGGTAGTAGATTTTTTCCTGCAGCAGCCGCAACAGCTTGACCTGGGAAACCTCACTCAAGTCACCGATTTCATCGAGAAACAGAGTGCCGCCCGCCGCCTTTTCGATCAGGCCGGACCGGTGGTGGTCCGCTCCCGTATAGGCGCCTTTGGCGTGACCGAACAAAGTATCGGCCAAGAGGTTGTCATCGAGCCCGGAGATATCGACCGCCACGAAATCCCCCGGCAGACCACTCACTTCGTGGACGGCGCGGCGATCAACTCCTTACCCGAACCGGTCTCGCCGAGGACCAGCACCGGCAGGCCGCTGGCGGCAATGGATTCCACATACTCGAAAATGGCGAACATCGCCGGGCTCTTGGTAACGATACCCGCGAACGCCCGGTGGGCGGACTGCCGGTTGGCAAAGGAGATCCCCTTGAGCGTCAACACCTCGTTGCGCAGCAGGCCGATCTCCAGGGCGTTGCGCAGGGCCGAACTGAAGGTCTTGAGGTCGATGGGCTTGACCAGATAGTCGTGGGCCCCGAGCTTGAGGCACTCCACCGCCGTCTCGATCTCGGAATCGGCGGTGATGATGATTACCGGAATCTGGGGTTTCTTGATTTTGAGTTGCCGAAGCACCTCCTGGCCGCTCATATGCGGCATATTGAGATCGAGAAACACCACCGGCGACTGCATGCCTTCCAGGGTGGCGAGCACGGCGCGGCTGTCCTGCAGGGTTCGGACGTTTTTAACACCCATGGAGGTGAGCAGCAGGCTGTAGGCATCGAGCTCGGCCTTTTCATCGTCCACCAGCAGGATCTGGCAGTTTTTCACTTTCGAATAATCATCGGCTTGTTTCCGTTTCCAGTTTCTTCAGCGTTATGGTGAACTTCGCCCCCATCTCCAGATTCTCCGCCACCAGGTCGCCATTCATCTCCTTTTCAACTATCATCTTCGACATATACAGCCCCATACCGGTACCGGACGAGGCCCCTTTGGTGGTGGTGTAGGGGTTGAATATTCTGGGCAGCAGGTGCTCGGGAATGCCGCAGCCACTATCGCTCACTTCGATATAGACGCTGCGTTCGTCGCTAGTTACCAGAATGTCAATTTTTTTCTCCACCACCATGGCGTCGGCATCCTGTGCCCGCTGGAGAATGGCATCCTTGGCATTGGCCAGGATATTGACCAGTACATGGATGAACTCCCCGCGATAGCCGAAGACGATCAGAGAGTCTCACCCGAGCGTTCTTGATGGCCAGGGTGATGTCGGCATGCTTCATCTGGGCTTCCATGAGTTTTACCGCGCTGATCACCATCTTGAGCACATCCACCGGCCCCTTCTCTTTGGAAGGTTTGAAGAAATTTCGAAAGTCGTCGATGGTCTTGGACATGAAATGGATCTGGCCGCTGGCGCCGGTCACCAGCTTGTCGACAAAACTTTTGGTGAGCATGTCGTTGTAGTGGGCGGCCTGCAGACTCGAGATGTAGGTGGAGAGGGTGTTGAGCGGCTGCCGCCACTGGTGGGCGATGATCCCCAGCATTTCGCCGGCGGCGGCCATTTTCTGAGCCTGCATCAACTGCCCTTCGGCATCGACTCGTTTGGAGATATCCCGGATGCTGGAGAGGGTCAGCTCCTCATCACCCAGTTGGAAAATCTTGAGACTCACCGAGGCCGGAAACTCGAGCCCGTCGCCCCGGATAAACGACCAACGGAAGGTCTGCGCCCCCTGTCTCGAGGCGGCGAGGATGGCGACGAGTCGTCGCTGCTCAACTCGCCGTCTGCCTGGTGAACCGGTGAGATATCGAGCATGCTCCTTCCGATCAGCGCCTCGCGGCGGCAGCCGAACACCTCCAGGGCCTTGTGGTTGCATTCGGCGAACTTCTCGCTGCGGCTGATGAGGATGGCGTCGTTGGCGACATTGAAGAGCGTCTTGTAATAGGTCTCCATCTCCTTTCTTTTGGAGATGTTCCATTCCAGGTCTTTGCTGATTCCGGTCATCTCCAGCTGGTGCTGCTGGATGGCGGTGCTGTAGCGCTTGCTGAAGAAGAAAAGTGACAGACCGCTGACCCCGATAACCAGAAGTACGGCAAGGGCCAGGATGCCGAGTACTCTGAGCACCACCTCGGTGGCGAAGATCATGGTGTTCTTACGCACCAGCGAATAGGCTTCGTCCCGAGGCGCGGTCACGCACAGGAACCAATCGGAATTGGCGATCAGGCTGTAGGAGAGGATGTGGGTAAGCGAGTCGTGCCCCCGGTAGGTGATGGTGCCGATCCTGCTCGCTTTTGAAACGGTTGAGCTGTGCGGCCAGTCCGGGTTCGATATCCTGGAGCTTCTCCCGCATCTCGTAGTCCGGATTGGGATGCACCAGAATTGTGCCGCTGCGCTCGACGATGAACGCGTAGCCGGTCTCGCTGATCTTGAAGTTGAGCATGTTCTGCACCAGGGTGTCGAGCACCGTATCGGCGCCCATCACCCCCACCATCCGCCCGTCGATCTTCAGGGGTTTGACCAGAGCGATCACCAGTTTATTGGTGACGAAATCGATATAGGGAATGGTGAAGCTGATATCGCCCACGGCCTCGGCTCGCCGGTACCAGGGCCGGTGCCGGGGGTCGTAATCCGCGGGAGGCGGCCAGTCGGCGCCGTCGATCAACAGACCGTCCTTTTTCCGGCCGATGTAGACATCGGTGAAATGGCCCGCCTTCATCGCCATCTTCAAGGGATTGAGGGTCTCCTGGTTCCTGTCCATGGTGGCAAGAGAGATCGAATCGGCGGTGGCGGTCAAGATCTTCATCTGCTGCTGCAGCCACAGCTCCACGGTATCCGCCGCCTTGACGGCCAGATCCTCCTGCTGGGCGGCGATGGTCTTTTCGACGATATGCTGGGTTATCCGGTAGTTGATGGCCGCGACCACCAGAATCACCGCCGCCAGCACCCCCACCGTGATGATATATTTTTTCTTCCACAGATGCATAGCTCACCGTCTGTGCCTACCATCCAGAAGCGGAACCGCCAGGTAAACACTCGCTGCCTTTTCAGTTCAACCCTTCTCCGTGCAATAGCAACCGATTATACCATCCTAGCCGTTTTTTCCCACTCCGGAATCTCCGTGGTTGTCTTATGCAACACCCAGTCCAGAACGCAACAGCAATGGGTCTCAGGCGAAGAAATCATCCGACTTGTCTTCGGGCCCATATTTTGCTTATAGCCAAAGTAAATCCGAGGGAGAAAGAGTGCCGCGGCACAAACCAGGCCCTGGCCCATCTTGGGCAGCGCCGACTTCTATTTACAAAAACGAGGAGACTCCATGACAACCCCGACAACCAACGAGGCACTGCACAAGCTGCGCAACCGCTATATAGCCAAGGGCAACGTCAGCGGTACCGCCAATTACGTTTCTCACGCCAAAGGGGCGACCATTGTCGATATCGAAGGCCGGGAATTCATCGATTTTGCCGGCGGCATCGCGGTGATGAACGTCGGTCATTCGCACCCGAAAGTGGTCAAGGCGATAAAGGATCAGGCCGACAAATTCACCCATACCTGTTTCATGGTTTCACCCTATAGTTCCGCCGTGCAGCTGGCTGAAAAACTCTGCGCGGCAGTGCCGGGTGACTCCCCGAAAGCGGCGATGTTTGCCAACAGTGGTGCTGAGGCGGTGGAAAACGCCATCAAAATCGCCCGCTATGCCACCGGAAAACCAGCGGTCATCGCCTTTGAAAACGCCTTCCACGGCCGCACCCTGATGACCATGACGCTCACCTCCAAAGTCAAGCCCTACAAATTCGGTATGGGTCCCTTCGCCCCCGAGGTCTATCGGATCCCCTACGCTCATTGTTACCGCTGCCCCTTCGGCAAGGCATATCCCGACTGTGCCGTTTCCTGCGCCGACCACCTGGAGTATTTCTTCACCAACCACGTCGCCGCCGAACAGACAGCCGCCATCATCGTCGAGCCGGTCCAGGGCGAAGGCGGCTTTATCGCCCCGCCGAAAGAATATTTCCAAAAACTTCGAGCAATCTGCGACAAGCATGGCATCCTGCTGATCGCCGACGAAATCCAGTCCGGCATGGGCCGCACCGGCCAGATGTTCGCCATGGAACACTACGGCGTCGAGGCCGACATCACCACCATCGCCAAGAGTCTGGCGGCCGGCATGCCGCTCTCGGCCATCGTCGGCAAAAAGGAGATCATGGACGCCGTCCACCCCTCCGGCATCGGCGGCACCTACGGGGGCAACCCGCTTGCCTGCGAGGCGGCGCTGGCGGTATTCGATATTTTTTCGACCGAAAATCTGCTGGAAAAGGCGAAAAAACTGGGTGACACTTTAAAAGAGACCTTTCTCGGCCTCCAGCAGCGCCATGATATCATCGGCGACGTGCGCGGTATCGGGCCGATGATCGCCATGGAACTCGTCACGAACCGGCAGACCAAGACGCCCGCTCCCGAGCAGACCAAGGCCCTGGTGAAATACTGCTTCGAGCGCGGCTTGCTCATTCTGGCCTGCGGCACCTACGGCAACGTGCTCCGCTTTCTGATGCCGCTAGTGATTGAAGACGACCAGTTGCGCCGCGGCCTCGCCATCGTCGAAGAGGGATTCAAAGCGATTCAGGACTGACCACTAGTGAAAGTACGGCAAAAAATGAGAAACAGTTCCAACCCTTCCCATCCAGTGGAGATATACCATGTTGTCATTACAGGATAAGGAGTTGTTCAAACAGCAATGTTACCTTGGCGGCAGCTGGCTCGATGCCGGACAGCGGCGCCACCATCGAGGTCACCAACCCGGCCACCGGCGCGGTTATCGCCACGGTGCCGAAGATGGGGACCGCCGAGACCCGGCGGGCCCTGGAAGCGGCCCAGACCGCGATGCAAAGCTGGCGCCGAAAGACCGCCAAAGAGCGCGGCAGCGTCCTGCGCCGCTGGTTCGAACTGATGATGGCCGCTCGGGAGGACCTGGCCGCCATCCTCACCGCCGAACAGGGCAAGCCGCTGGCCGAGGCCGCGGGCGAAATCGCCTACGGCGCCGGTTATATCGAGTGGTACGCGGAAGAAGCCAGGCGGATTTATGGCGATATCATCCCGCCGCCGGCAGGCGACAAGCGAGTCATCGTCACCAAGGAGCCGATCGGCGTCTGCGCCGCCATCACCCCCTGGAACTTCCCCAACGCCATGATCACCCGCAAGGTAGCCCCGGCCCTGGCCGCCGGCTGCGCGATGGTGGTCAAACCGCGCCTCGGCGACCCCGCTCTCCGCCCTGGCCATCGCGGTGCTGGCCGAGCGCGCCGGGTTGCCCGCCGGGCTCTTCAGCGTGGTGACCGGCATCTCTTCGGAGATCGGCCACGAGCTGACCCATAGCCGCGTGGTGCGCAAGTTCAGCTTCACCGGCTCCACCTCCATCGGCCGCAAGCTGATGGAGCAGTGCGCCTCCACCATCAAGAAGGTCTCGATGGAGCTGGGCGGCAACGCCCCCTTCATCGTTTTCGACGACGCCGACCTGGACGCCGCGGTGGAAGGCGCCATGGTCGCGCAAGTATCGCAACGCCGGTCAGACCTGCGTCTGCGCCAACCGCATCTACGTCCAGGCCGGGGTCTATAACGCCTTTGCCGAAAAACTGGCGGCGGCGGTGGGCCAACTCAAAGTGGGCGAAGGCACCGAGGAGGGCGTCACCCAGGGGCCGCTCATCGACGATGCCGCCGTGGCCAAGGTCAAGGAGCATATCGACGACGCCCTGGCCAAGGGCGGACGGCTGGTTACCGGCGGCCACGCCCACAGCCGTGGCGGCACCTTCTTCGAGCCGACCGTCATCGCCGACGTCACCCAGGATATGAAAGTCGCCCGGGAGGAGACCTTCGGCCCGGTGGCCCCACTCTTTCGGTTCGAGTCCGAGCAAGAGGTGCTTGGCTACGCCAACGATACCGAGTTCGGCCTGGCCAGCTATTTCTACAGCCGCGACATCGGCCGCATCTGGCGGGTCGCCGAAGGCCTCGATTACGGCATGGTGGGCATCAACACCGGGCTTATCTCCAACGAGACCGCACCTTTCGGCGGTGTGAAAAGCAGCGGCATAGGCCGCGAGGGGTCCAAGTATGGTATCGAGGATTACCTGGAGATCAAATATCTGTGTATGGGCGGGGTGGACCGCTCAGGAGCCCGTCGGATTATGCCCTTTTTCCCCATATCTTCGTTAAACTCGAAAAAATTATCCTCGGAATATTCAGTATATGCCTCCGGTAATTTTTTCGAGTTTGCCTCGATCTGAGCAAAAATGCCTATAATCCGACAGGCTCCTCAGTGTGGCCGGCATTTCGCCCACCCTGGCGAACGGTTGCCTTACCCACCTTTCTCATGAACCGGCACATGCTGGATTTATGAGAAATCCGGGTTAGACATTTTCACCGATATGCAATACTTTATGCCCAGGTAGGGTGCCGGCCAGGCCGGCGCCCGTACGAGCTGCCAAAAGGTAAAAATGTTATAAATATACTATGGTTACACGACTTTTTATCCAAAGAGACCGGAGAGTTCCAACCAATATCCCGGTCATGGTGATCCTGCGCAATCACCGAAAAGGCGACGACATGACCGAACCCGTCACCGGTATAATGTGCAACGTATCCGAAGCCGGCGGGTGCCTTGAGCTGCCCACCCCGCTGGCCTCGGGCCACCACCTTTTTTACCGGACGCTGAGAAGCCGAACGACCTGTTTGGTGATCGAAGGTGCGGAGATTATCGGGGACAGACCTGAATTTTCGGTCCAGGCGACCTCCCTGTGGATGCGCGGCCCCGAACCAGGGGGGCCCTCGGGATTCAGGATCGGCATACGGTTTAAAAACCGGCAGAAAGACCTCTTTCGGCAGGTAGTAAAAAAGGTGTATCGGGCCGACATCGAGCAAAGCAATACACCCGATACCGCTTCGTGAGGTTTTGCTGCAACATTGTGTTCTCCATCCGGTGATCACTCTCTAAAGCGCAACGAGCAGATTTTCCGCGAACACACCCCTCCCGCACCTTATCCGCAATACAAATCCTCCCATGCCGGTTCCAGGACAGGATTCGGCTCAAATCGGGATCGCCCCAAAAGACAGCTCCCGGAAAATAATGGGGAGCTACGAGTAGAGAAGCTATTGTATTCCCTCTTTGTTTACAGCATAATGCAATCCCGATGAACATGTATAGCTGGTAAACGGTTTCCAAGTAAAACCCCTATAGCAAGGAGAACGTGCTCATGAAAAAGCTCTTGCTGCTGCTCAGTCTCTGTCTTTTCGTCCCCACTCTCTCCCAGGCTGCCATCAGCATCAAACTGGGCGTCGTCACCAAGCCGGGATCCGCGCAGAACGTCGTTGCGGAAAAATTCAAAGAGTTGGTCGAACAACGCTCACACAACGCGATTACCGTCAAAGTCTACGATTCGGCTTCGCTTGGCAACGAGACCGAGTTGCTCCAGCAGATACAAATGGGCACCCTGGAGATGGGGGTGATCACCGCCGGTCCCTTCGACACCTTCGATCCCATGGTGCGGGTGGTCAACTACCCCTTCCTGTTCAAGGATAACGAGCAGGCGGACAGCATCCTCGACGGCCCTTTGGGCAAAGAGATCCTCGACAGTCTCGAAGCCTCGGGATTCAAGGGCCTGTGCTTTTCCGAAAACGGCTTTCGCAATCTTACCAACAATGTCCGCCCCGTTCATTCGCCGGAAGATGTGAGGGGGCTGAAAATCCGGGTGATGTCCTCCGCGCTGCACAAGGCCATCTGGCAGGCGCTCGGCGCCAACCCCACCCCCATGCCCTGGCCGATCTACTCCGAACTCGAACAGGGGGTGATCGACGGCGAGGAGAACCCCCTGTGGGTCATGGAGGTCTATAAGCTCTATGAGGTCCAGAAATACATGACCATGACCCGCCATGTCTATTCTCCCCATATCGATGTCGCCAGTCTGGTCTGGTGGAAAAAACTCTCCCCGGAAAACCAGACCCTGATCAGCCGGGCGATGTATGACGCGGCGGTCTTCCAGCGCCGGGACAACCGCTCAAAAGATGCGGCCCGGCTGGAATTGTTAAAGAACAAAGGAATGATCATCGACGAGCATCCGGATATCAAAGCCTTCCGGGCCAAGGTAGCGGATTTGAAAAACATGGAGCTCTACCAGGACCCCAAGGTGAAAGCGCTGCTTGAGAAAATGATCGCCGCCAGCAAATAGAAGATGGGCTTACGCAGCGGCAGCGCGGCCGCCCTGCTCAATATGCTGAGCAGGCGGCTCAACAGGCTGGTTGAGCTTTTCGTGGCGGCCATGGGGATGAGCATGGCCACCATTGTCGGCGTCCAGGTCTTCTCGCGCTACGCCCTCAACCATTCCCTGTTCTGGTCGGAGGAGGCGGCGCGCTATCTGCTGGTCTGGCTTACCTTCCTGGGAGCATCCGTTGCTTACCGCCGAAAGGCCCACCCGGCCATCGAGCTGCTTGCGGCGCGCAGCGGCGGCACGGTGAAAAAGGTGGCACAGGTTTTGGTCCACCTTGCCTCTGCGGCCCTTTTCGTGGTGATGATCGTCGGCGGCAGCCGCTTCGCCTGGTTCATCCGGCTGCAGATCAGCCCTGCCCTGGCCATCCCCAAGTGGATCGTGCTGGCGATCATTCCGGTGAGCGGTGCGGTGCTGCTGGTGCATTGCCTGGCCTTTCTGGCCCAAGAGCTTGGCGGAGAGAGCGATGACACCTGAAATTCTCATCCTCTCCCTGCTCGTTCTCTTCTGCCTCGACACTCCCATCGCCATCGCCATCGGCGTGGCCGCAACGCTTGCCATTGGAGTTCAGGGCGATTTCCCCCTGATGATGGTGGCGCAGCGGATGTTCGCCGGCACCAACTCGTTTCCGCTGATGGCGGTGCCGCTTTTCATGTATGCCGGGGCGATCATGGAGGAAGGGGGGATCAGCCGGCGACTCATCGATTTCGCCAACGCCCTGGTGGGCTGGCTGCCGGGTGGGCTGGCGGCGGTCACTATCGTGGCATCGATGTTTTTTGCCGGCATCTCCGGCTCGGCGGCGGCCGATGCCGCGGCGGTGGGCGCAATCCTCATCCCGGCCATGAAGGATTCCGGCTACGAATCCGATTTTTCGGCGGCGGTGCAGGCCTCGGGCGGGGCGCTGGGGGTTATCATCCCGCCGTCGATCCCCATGATCCTGTTCGGTTTCTTGACCGGCGCCTCGATCGGCAGGCTCTTTGCCGCCGGTATCCTGCCGGGGCTTTTGATCGGGATGTCGCTGGTCGCCGTGGCCACCATCATCTCGAAAAAAAAAGGCTATGCTCCGGATACCTCTTTCTCGCCGCGCCGCCTCTGGCTGACCTTCCGGCGGGCCCTGCTGGCGCTCGGGGCACCGATCATCATCTTAGGGGGCATCCTGGGCGGCGTTTTCACGGCCACGGAGAGCGCGGCGGTGGCGGTCTTTTATGCCCTTTTTCTCTCCATGGCCGTCTACCGGCAGCTGCCGGTCAGACGCCTGCCGACCATCTTCATCAACGCCTCGGTGATCTCCGCCGTGGTCATGTTCATCATCGCCACCGCTTCGATCTTCAGCTGGATCGCCGCCATGCAGGACCTTCCCGGCAGGTTGGCCGGAGGGCTGCTGCACATAACGAACAACCCCGTGGGACTGTTGCTTATCATCAATGCTCTGCTATTGGTCGTGGGCACTGTCGTCGAGACCACCGCGGCGCTCATTCTGCTGGTGCCGCTCATCACCGCCATGCTCCCGCGGCTGGGCATCGATCTCATCCAGTTGGGCGTTATCGTGGTCACCAACCTGGCCATCGGCATGCTGACTCCACCCATGGGTATTTGCCTGATCGTCTCGGGTTCCATCTCCGGCGACAGCCTCGGCCGGGTCGGCAGACGGGCAGTACCCTTTCTGGCTGTCCTGCTGGTGGACCTGCTGCTCATCTGTTTCTACCCACCGCTTACCATGTGGTTGGCCGGCTTGACTGCCAAATAGTTTCCGATGGGAACGAGTTAGACGACAAGCATAATACCGGTAAGCGTCACCAGGCTTGCCAGGGTGGTAAACAACACGGCCGTGGTGACGAATTCCGGAACCACATCATACTCCTTGGCGATAATGGCCACGAAAATAGCCGCCGGCATCCCGGCCTGAAGAATTCCGGGAGCGGAATCGGGATGATGCAACGCAAAAGGCACGGCCAGCATGGCGGCAAGCGCGGGCGCCAGCAGCAATCGGATGGAGGAAGCAACCACGATGTCCACCGAAAAATATAATTTGCGCTGCTCGAGCAGTTGCAGCCCAAGGGCGAAGAGCATCACCGGGATCATGGCCTCGGCCAGCAGGCCGATCATCCGCGACAGCATCAGCGGCATGGGGATATTACCCTGGGCCACGATAATGGCAGGGATGGTCGCCCAGAGAACAGGGGTTTTGAGCACGCCCATAAGGGCTCCACTGCCGCCGCCCCGGGCCCAGCCGGCGGCTCCGACACTGATTGTAAAGGCGACGATGACGATCACCACGAAATAAATCGTGGCCGGAGTGATGGCGGCATCCCCGAGACCGAAGCGGATGACCGCCAGGCCGAAGTTGCCCACATTACCGAAAACGGCAATCATGATGAACGCGGCGATTATCTCCCGGGAACGTCGCAGCACGCAACCGATGCCGCAGGCAACCAGCGAAACAGCCAGATGGGCCGCAACGATAAAGCACACCATCCTCAAGGTATGGGCGAAGGGAATTTGCGAACCGCTTATGGCATGAAAGATAAAGGCCGGAGCAAACACATAGTAAGCCACCCGATTCAGGGTTTGCGCCTTCAAGTCCAACCGGCCTCCAAGCAGATATCCCAGGATGACAATGCCGAACACCGGCATGATGACGTTGAGAAAAACCGTGAAGAATGCAGTCATGGATGTAGTATAGTCTCCGCTTTGACCTCGAAAATTCGTAAGCGTTCACCAGCACCCCATCTTGGCACGATCAGACCATCGCGCATAGTTAGGCTATAGCGCCGACGGTCTGCTTGCACCAAGCTGGAGCACTGGTGAGCGCTTACATTTCATTGGTATGGCCAGCATTTCGCCATTCCGGTGAAAGATTACAAAAATTCCACTCTTTCGGTGAACGGCGACGCCGAGCGTGGATGAATCGCAAATTGAACCCGCAAAAAGGCCAATGTAACCTTTCGGGCAAGACCGGTCAAAGGATTATAGACTGCATGGTAGAAAGGTAATACCTTTTTACGAACCATAGATAACCGCATTTCCTTGCAGAGAAGCATATGTATAATTTCGAGCACGAAACCATTCCCCAGCTCTTTCCGGTATCGGCGGCGAGCCAGCTCAAGCCCTGGTTTTCACTGCCCATGATCGACGCAGGGCTCCACCTCATCCGGGAGCGGGGAATCACCGGGTTCCATACCCTGCGCAGTGCCACCGGCGCCCTGATCGAAGCGGGGGCGACGGTAACCATGCAGTTCGAGAAAAACAGCAAACTCCACCAGGGGTTCGCAATCAAAAGCAGCCATTGCGGTCTCTGTCGCCGCACTTCCGGCGAAAAGGGCTGTGTGCATCTTGCGGCGCTGGCCATCCTCAGCCTGGTAACACCCGCCGGGAAGAGAAAACCCCTGCCGGCGCCGCTAGGTTTTGCCACAAGCTCCTGGCCGAAGATCGGCGATTTTCTCCATGATTGGCTTAGCCGGGCCCGCATCGCGGTGGAACGCACCGAGAACGCGGGATTGTGTCTCTGGAAGATCGATGGCGGCGACGGCTCTCTTGAAGTGGCCATGCCCACGTCCTGGGACAAACTCGCCAGGCAGCTCTTGCCCCAACACGCGTGCAAAAAAAACAAGTGCGATCCCGACCCCGAGTGCGCCCGATTGATCGAGCAACTGCAGGTTCTGAGCATGACCGCCGGCGAACGAACCCTTATCGAGGCCGGCAGCAGCAGTATCGGCTGGCGCAAAGACACCTCGTTCTGGACGTGGCTGGCCCGGATGCTCTATCTGCTCCACGGCGATGCGCTTCCCGAGCTGCAACGAACCGCCGATCGGGGCCACTTCGTCCTGCGATCCGGCAACGAGGGAGAACCGGGCGCCGCAGCCATCGTCCTGCCCCGGGAAAAGACTTGGGAGGTAGTCAAGGCCTTGCCTTTTGAGACCAAAGAGGCCAACATCCTTCCCGCCGCCCTGGAGTGCTACCGTCTCGAATTCTCATCGGAAAACAACCTCATAGTCAGTCCTTGCCTGCGCCTTGCGGACGGGCGGATTCTGAGTCGGGAGGACCTCACCGAACAAAAATTCTCTAACGCCTACTATCTCGAAGGCGAAGGGTTTCTGCCAACGAGCCCGTTGCCGGCGGAGGGCACGTTTACCAACCCCGCAACGCCCACATCCAATGCCCCGTTGCTTGGCTTTCTGCAAAACGAACAACACAAGGACGCGAGCTTTGCCGTGGAGGCCAATGACATCCCGGCCTTTCTCGCCGCCAACCAAAAGCCGCTCTACTACCCGAATAATATCGTTGCCCGGGAAATACGCGAAATCCGGGTACGCGAGCTCCCCGACCGGCTGTTTATCGACTCCTACGATGAAGAACAAGAGTGGTGCTATCTCTCCTTTCGCTATGGCCTCGGCAACACCGCAGTCACCCTGGCCGATATCGCCCGAGCCAGGGAAAACAACCTTGATTGCCTACCCGGCAAAGAGTGGCTGCGGCTCGAAGACACCCCGCTCTCCTGGCTCCACCACCTGGCCGAGGAACGCCTGGCACAGGACGGCTCCGGCAGGCTCCGCCTCAGCCACCGGGAGCTGCTCGCTCTCACCTCGGTAATCGGCGAGGTGGAGATCGCGGTCCCGCAAGAAGCCGGGCACAGGAAGCTCGCCGATCTACTCGACATGAACCGGTGGACCGATGATACCCTCCTCCCCGATATTCCAGGCCATCTGCGCGGCTATCAGCGCCATGGCATGGCCTGGCTCCATCGCCTCTACCAGCTGGGAATCGGCGGACTGCTCGCCGACGACATGGGACTCGGCAAGACCCACCAGGGGCTGGCCCTGCTCGAGGCGGCATCAAAAAACGATGATCACGCCTCCCCATCTCTAGTCATCTGCCCGGCCTCGGTGGTACTCAACTGGGCGGAGAAGATCGACCGGTTCTATGGCGAGCTGGATTACGCAGTCTACTACGGCTCCCACCGCAACCTCGATGAGGCGCTGGGCCACGGTCTGCTCCTCACCACCTACGGCGTGGTTCGGCAGGAACTGGAGCCCCTGCGGGATTGCGCATTCGATATCGTCCTGCTCGACGAGATCCAGCACCTCAAGAACCGCGCCACGGCCGTCCACCAGGCGGTCGCCGGCATCACCGCCCGGGTGAAGATCGGTCTTACCGGCACCCCCATCGAAAACTCCCTGCAGGACCTCAGATCGCTCTTCGACATCTGCCTGCCCGGACTTCTTGGCAGCGAGAAAGAGTTCGAAAGACTCTACGCCCGCCCGATCAGTGAGAGCGGCAACCCGGAGGCACGGGAACGCCTCGGCCGCCTGATCCACCCTTTCATCCTCAGGCGCAGCCGCCGCCAGGTGCTCACTGAATTGCCGGAAATTATCGAAGACGACCGAGCCTGCGATCTGAGCGAGGATCAGGTGGCGCTCTACCGGGAGGTGATCGAGGACAGGGAGCGCGAACTCGAAGCGCTGGAAACCGAGAGTGATGCCATCCCCTACCTCAACATTCTCAGCACCATCACCCGACTCAAGCGGATCTGCTGCCACCCCTGCCTGGTACAGGGCTGCAACGACCCCGAAGAATATGGTTGCGGCAAATGGGAGCTCTTTGTCGAGCTGACGGAGGAACTCTTGGCCGCCGACATGAAATTCGTGGTCTTCAGCCAGTACACCGGCATGATCGAGTTGATCGAAACCTACTTGCGGCAAGCCGGCATCGGTTTTGCCAGCCTCAAAGGCGAGATGGCGGCCGGCCGGCGGCAGCGGCAGATCGAAGCCTTCAACACCGACCCGAACTGCCGGGTCTTCTGCGCCAGCCTGCTGGCCGGCGGCGTCGGTATCGACCTCACTGGGGCCCAGGCGGTGATCCACTACGACCGCTGGTGGAACCCGGCCCGGGAGGAGCAGGCCACCGCCCGCGTCCATCGCATGGGCCAGAAACATGTGGTCCAGGTCTTTCGCCTGATCACCCGCGGCACCCTTGAGGAGAAAATCCACCGCCTGATCTCCAGTAAACGCGAGCTGGCGAACTCCCTGATCCAGGAAGACGAGGTCGGCATCATCAAACGGCTCAACCGCAAACAGCTTGCCGAGCTGCTCCGGTTCTCTCCCGGATAACTACGCCCTGCGCAGAGCAAGAGCCACATTGGCGCCGAAAATAAGCAGCGCCCCGCACCAGCCGGCAACGGTAAGCGGCGGGTCAGCCGCCAGAAGGGGCCCCAGCAGCGCCGCCAAGAGTATCCTGCTCGAGGAGATGATCGATCCCTCGACCGCGGTGACGAACAAGAATCCGTAGGTGAGCAGATATTGCCCCAGGATACCGGCGACGGAGCAGGTGAGCAGGTAAAAAAGCTCCATACCGTTGGGGACAAAGAATACCTGGTGGAAAAAGAGAAAAATTATCAGAGCCCCCGGTCCGAACACAAAAAAGAGGATGGTCTGCGAGTCGTGATAGCGTCTGCTGACATTGAGATAGACAATGGCCGCCGCGGCCGTTGTCCCGGAGACAAGCCCCCACAAACTTCCCGGCCGCACCTGGATCTCACCTGGGGAGAGCACCAGCCAGATACCGGCAAAGGCCACTGCCACGATCGCCAAAGCAACTCCGTCTCGCTGTTCACGCAAGAAGAACCAGGAGATGAGCGCAACGAATAGCGGGTAGGTCATATTGAGGATATTGGCCTCGGCCACCGATCCCGTTTCCACCGCTTTGTAGAAACAGAACACGGCTACGCAGTTGGCGATGGTCCGACCGATCAGGTAGTGATATTTTTTCGGTCGCAGGCGTTGTTTGCTGGCGACCATGGTGAGAACGACCACCACAAATCCCAGCAGAAAACGGGCGAAGACAAAATAGGGAACCGGAATCTGCACATGCGGTTGCGCCCAGCGGATAATCAGCGTCGCCAGGTAAAAACAAAACGCCGAGCAGAAGATGGCGACCCAGCCGAAGATCTGACGTAAGTCAGGGGTAACGGACCTCGATGGTGATATTTTCATACTTGTTCCTAGTTCCTTCATGCCATGCTGTCTTTTACATCTTTTCGCTTTCGCTATAGCGGGGGAGCGCGTGCAGGCGATACGCACAGGAGCCGTTCATGCTAAAAAGCAGGCCCGGTAACCATTGGTATACTCACAAAGTGAGAAATTATCGTGCAAAGAGTGCATCAATCACTGGCCACAACCTCAACCGATGAATAAATTTGTCTTGATCGACCGTCTCGAATGCAAAAATGCAGCAAACGTTCACCGACCGCTCACCGACGCACGATCAGGTTACAGGGCCGAGAGAAATACTCAGCCGATATCCGGGGCGCCGAGCCAGGACGATAGAGAACGTTTGCACAACTCCGTAGTCGGATTTCTCATGACATCTCAGCAATATCTCTGCAAGGTCGATTATGCAAAATCTTTATTCATGCAACTTCATGACTGAGCGCTTTTTACGGTGCGGCGGCAAATAACGTTTTTCCCGCAAAGCCCCCTCAAGGGGAATCCCACGAACTATGCTCACCATAGTATCATACCCACTTTGTTGCACTCCCTTCTCAACGGCTTGACGTACCCGGAAGGCACATTGTGCTCATGAGAGATCCGGTCTCGGCATCATCATCAACTTTGAGGAAGACATCATGCCGAATTCAATACCGAACTCGATTTCACCCCAGGAAAACAGCCTGCAAACCCTCTTGCTTGACAAAGCTATACCCTATGGCGCCCCGCATACCTTTGCTTCCGGCGATCTGATCATCGCCCCCGACAAGCAGTCCCAGGCATTTTATTATGTGATCAAAGGATCGGTAGCGGTGAACTACACGGATAAGGATGAAACCCGGATCACCGTCGCTCTGATCGGTGAAGGCGAGTTTTTCGGCGAAATCGGATTTTTTGACGGCGAAACACGGGTGCGTAACATTCAGGCCAATGGCGATGTGGAAGTTGGTATCTTCAACGCGGAAACCATGCATGCCATGCGGACAGAAAACCCTTCGCTCTACATTGACTTTCTGCTTTTTATCCTCCGGAAGATCTGCGGCAAATTCCGACAAATGGCCGGAGAGAGCACGCCGGTCGCCAGCTACGCCGAATCCTTATCCACCCGTCGTCGCAGCACCTATACCGAATCCAAGCCCCTGCCGACGACCCTTCTGCACTCTCCGGGGTGGCATTTCATCAGCAAGAAGGTGGAAGATTTCAAGTCTGAAATGTTCGATCTCTCACACCGGCTGCAAAAAAACGAGTCGGAAGGCACACGCGATACGAAGGTGGAAAACCGTTGTATCGATCTTATCCAGGAGATGAACAGCTCGCTGCCTGATTTCGAGGCGCTCATGAAGGGCAGCGGCCATGAAGAAATGATGTGGGGATATGTATTCAAAGAGATATATCCCTACCTTATGCGAAGCCGATTCGCCGAACGCGCGTATTTTAAGCCAAAGGGGTACGCGGGGGATTTTCTCATGATGGAACACATCTACCGCAACGAGCCGCAAGGGGACGGCAGGCTCGGCGAGCTGATGGACAGTTTCTGCCTCAATCGCCCGGGATCACGGGCAATACACGGCAGAAGACAGCTATTGAAGCAAGAAATTGAGCGCAAAAGCAAGGAGCTGTCCTCCGAGGGGAGAACAGTCAAAATAATGAACCTGGCCTGTGGTCCGAATCGGGAACTTTTTGATTTTCTCGCCGACTGCGAATACAGCGAAATGATCGAAGCCCTGTGTGTGGATATCGATGCGGAGGCACTGCAGTACACGAACCAACATGTCAATATCTTTCCCCATCGGGCCTCGATACGCCTGATGAGCGAGAACGTCATCAAATGGGCGCTCGGCCGGGCCAAACAGCAGTTGGGCAAACTCGATATCATTTATTCCGCCGGGCTTTGCGATTATCTCGACGAAAAGCTGTTCAGGGCACTCGTCACTCAATGCTATAATCATATGAACCCGGGAGGAATGTTGCTGCTTGGCAATTTCACCATGTACCCGGATAGGCTCTTTATGGACAAACTCCTCAAATGGGAGCTTATCTATCGTGACGAAGAAGATTTAAAAGAAATCTTCGCCCCCACTCCGTTTGGAGATAACATCCAGATCATCGCTGAACGGGAAAACGTCAATCTTTTCGCTATGGCCCATAAAGACTGACTCTATGCTGTTTTCAAAACCCCTGGCATATGCTGAGTTCGAAGAGCGGCTCCGCGAGCTGTTCTACGAGCGCAGCCTTATCTGCCTCTGGTTGGCAGTGATCTTTTTTTCACTGTTTTCCGTGTTGGATTTCATTGTCTGCCGACAGTTCTTCAACCTCTTTTTCATGTATCGCCTGGTCTTTGTCGCGATCGTCCTGGGTTTCATTCATCTTCTTAAGCTACCGCCATTTATTCCGTATGCGCCGTTGTTTATGTATGCGACCATGTTGCTCGGGACGCTCGCGATCTCCCTGATGACTGTCCAGCTGGGTGGTTTTACATCGGGGTATTATGTCGGTATTCTGCTTATAGTCGCCGGCGGCTTATCGGTTCTCATCCTCAACTCCTGGCAGGCGTTCTTTACCGGTTTTTCGATGTATGTCGTCTATATCGCCACCGTTTTGTTGAGTGCCGGGAATACGGACCACTTGCAATTGGCCTTTGCGGCAAACAACTCGTTTTTTTTCTTCTTCATTGTCTGGGTCACGACAGTGCAGAGCTTCGACGATCTGAAGAGTCATGTAAACGAGCTGCGGATGAACAAGAGCATTCAAGCCCTTCGCCAGGAGCTTACACTCTATACCGACGACCTCGAGGACACCATCCAAAAGCGGCTGGCGGCGTTGGAAGAATCCAAGCTTCGATACCGCGACCTCTACAACAGCATGCTGGATCTGGTGGTGCTGATTGATGACCGCGGAACGATCCGAAAAATCAATCAGCACTGCGTCTCACAGCTGGCTCTACAGCCCCAAGATCTCGAAGGCACTAACATCGAGGCAGTCATGCACCCGGCCAACGGGGATGCGTCCTGGTTTTCCGAGATACTCGCCCTGCTCGACTCCGGGAGGTCAATCCGAGGCATGCAACTGCAACTGCGAAACAGGTCGGGGAAAACGCTCGACATCGAACTCAGCGCCAACCATGCCTCGGTGGACGAAAACAACCATTACCTGCTCATTCTACGCGACATCTCCGCTACCAAAAAGATGGAGAGGGATCTGCTCGATTCCGAACGGCTGATTGACACCTCGAGGCAATCGGCCATCTTCGGGCTCGCCAAGCTGGCCGAATGCCGCGATACCGATACCGGCTCCCACCTCTCCAGGATTCAATCCTATACCCGTGTTCTCACTCTGGATTTGGCGAAAACTCCGGAATTCGGGAATGTGATTGGAGATACGTTTATCGAAGACATATTGCGATCCTGCGTCCTGCACGATATTGGCAAGGTGGGCATCCCGGATTCCATTCTGCTCAAACCCGGAAAGCTCACCGATAGCGAATATGAACATATGAAACAGCACTGTGTCTTCGGAAGCGACACGCTGCTCGCCGCCGAAAAAGGGGTGGAAAACCTCTCCTTTCTCAATGTCGCCCGGGAAATCGCCCGTTCCCACCACGAGAGATGGGACGGCAAGGGCTACCCCGACGGCCTCTCGGGCACAGATATCCCCCTGGCGGCACGAATCATCTCCGTGGCCGATGTCTACGATGCATTGACGTCCCGGCGAGTATACAAGGCCGCCTTCACTCACAAGGATGCACGAGATATAATTCTAAAAGAGAGCGGCAAACAGTTTGATCCGAAAATAGTCGATGCCTTCCTGCGCACCGAGCATGAATTCAAGGAGATTAGAATGCAACTTCTTCTGCAACAGCCGGATCAAAATGCATAATGAAAAATGCAGAGACAGTACCCCTTCACCGCAGTGGCATCACGCCGGCCAAACTGGTGAACGATTGCATCAAACCGATACTGGCACGGAGAGATTTCATCGGCATTCCGGTATTTTTCGAGCATTGCAGATATATAGCCAGTACACATGAAACAGCACAAATCACCTTTAAAAGACTGGATCGCTCTGCATTTTGATACTGTCCGGCAAACGGTTATCATGACTCAAATCAAGAGTTACCAGGAAGAACTCCAGGATCTGCATCATCGCAGGGTCTATTACATCCTCATCGCGGGGATTGTGATCATGCTCCTGCTCTCGCTTCTGGACCTCACGGTCGGGCCCAAATTTCACTGGAATTTATTCGTTTACCGAACCATCGCGACCTGCGCCGGCATGCTCTTGATCGGTGTTAATTTTTTCGATCGAAAAAAAAAATACCCTCTCCCCATCGGTTTCATCGGCTATATCTGCGTGGCACTCTCAATTCTGGCGGCGCTGTATCACGCCAAAGCAATCAGCTCCCCCCATTATGTCGGTCTGATCATTTTGATCACCATTTATGCCACCCTGGCTCCACTCACCTGGACCGACGCGGTTGCAAGCGGATTCATTGTTGTAGAACTCTATGTTATCACAGTACTCTTGTCACACTCCCTCTCGTCTCGGGAAAATATCGAGCTGTTTAATAACCTCTTTTTCATGATCTGCGCCATTTTCATTGTTTCCACCCAGAGTTGGGCAGCGACATCGGCGAGAAAACAGGAATATCAGCTCAGGATGCAGGAAAACGATATGACCAAGGAGATAGCCTTCAATATCGACATCCTGAAAGACGAAGTCGAAAAACGTTCCAGAGAACAGGAAGCCTCGGAGAAGCGCTATCGCCTGCTCTTCAACCAGATTGCCGACAGCGTGGTAGTTGCAGACAATGACGGCAAAATCATCCAATCGAACTGGACATTTGATCGACAATTTGCCGGCACATGTTCAGCAATCGGCCTCTCGCTCTATAGAATAGCTTTGCAAAGACACCGTGATAAACTGCAGAAATTATTTAACGACCTTACAACCGGTGAACAACCTGTATCAGCGTATCAACTCAGTCTCATCAAAAAAGACGGTGTCGTCATGGAAACGGAGATCAACGGCAACCTGCTGCGACGGGGACAGTCGGTTACCGGCATACTCCTCATTATTAGAGACATCAGCACCCGAAAGGAGATGGAGAGAAAGCTGATAGAATCGCTGGAGGTAAAAAAGAAAACCGAAACAGCGGCGATACTTGCCCTGGCGAAGCTGTCCGAATTCAGGGACGTAACCCCAGGACATCACCTTGAACGTATCCGGGAGTATTGCAAGCTGCTCGCCATTGAACTGGCGCTGCTTCCGGATCTGGGAGAGGTAATGACCACCACCTACATCGACGATATCTACCATGCCTCCATCCTTCACGATATCGGCAAGGTCTCCATCCCGGACGAACTCCTACAGCGCCGGGACCTTCTGCAACCCCATGAGCAGGACCTGGTGCAACGACACACCATTGCCGGCGGCGATGTCATCAAGGAAATGGAGGAAGCGAGCGATGGGGTGGGCTTTTTGACCATGGCCAGACACATCGCTTACTTTCATCACGAACAGTGGGATGGCAAAGGCTATCCCTATGGACTGATGGGCAGGGAGATCCCGCTCGCCGCCAGAATCATGGCGATTGCCGACACCTACGAAGAAATGACCATATCCGCAGGAGACAGCCAAAACGGCATAAGCCATGAACAATGTGTCGATTTTATAGCTCACAACTCCGGCGGTCGATTCGACCCCATGGTGGTCAAAGCCTTTCTGGCAAGAGCAAGTGCGTTTGATACCATCAGGAGAAAGCTTACCGAATCGCAAAATGCGAGCCTGATGCCGGCAAGCAGGCCACAGCCCGATATTGCTTGACTCATACTGCCTCCGAATCCCTCCCTCGGCGTTTTTCTCTTACATATCCTCCATCGAGAACTTGCAGAAAAAGGCAAGATGCGTCAATCTTACCCGATACGCGAATTCTTTTCGTAACCATTCAACGTTGTCCAACCCATCATCAATCCCATGATACGATCACGATTTCGCCTCGGCCTGTTGGCCGTCCCGCTCGTCTTCTGCCTGATTGCCGGTCTCTTCGCAGTGCGGGAGATTCCCCGATGGGACCGAGAGATCCGCCAAAAATTCGACGGCAAACGCTGGTCGCTGCCGGCAGTGGTCTATGCCAGACCACTCGAGCTGTATCCCGGCCTGCGACTCTCTCCCGACATGCTGGAAAAAGAAATGCTGCTGGCGGGCTATCGCCGGGAAAACGAGGTCGATACCGCTGGCGGCTATAGTCGCGAGGCAAATACGGTGCGGCTTATCACCCGGGCCTTCACGTTCCCATCCGGACCGGAGACGTCCAAGGACGTGACCGTGCACTTCGCAGGCGGCCTCATCGCCGACATGACCTCCACCCGCACCGGCGAACCACTACCCAATGTCCGGCTCGATCCCGCCAGGATAGGCAGTTTTCATCCTCTGAAAAACGAAGACCGGATCGTGCTCACGGCTGCCGAGGTGCCCGACCTCCTCAAAAAGTCGTTGATGGCGGTGGAAGATAGGGATTTTCTTACCCACCACGGCGTTTCACCCAAAGGGATTCTCCGGGCGCTCTGGGCCGATCTCAAAGCCGGAGGGGCGGTGCAGGGCGGTAGCACCTTGACTCAACAACTGGTGAAAAACCTCTTTCTCGGCAGACAGCGCACCCTGGCAAGAAAGCTCCAGGAGGCTGTCATGGCGGTGCTGCTGGAGCGTCATTATACCAAAGAGCAGATCCTCACCGCCTATGTCAATGAGGTGTTTCTCGGCCAGGATGGCAGCCGGGCGATCCACGGCTTCGGGCTGGCCAGCCGCTTTTATTTCCGGCGCGCCCTGGGGGATCTTTCCGCGGCACAGATCGCCACCCTGGTCGGCATGGTCAGGGGCCCTTCAGCCTACGATCCCCGACGCCACCCCGAGCTGTGCACAAAGCGCCGCAACGTGGTTCTGCGGATCATGCTGGCGCGTCACGTCATTTCGCAACAGGCCTACGCCACCGCCGAAAAGCAACCACTCACCGATGTGGCGGTGCAGAAAAACGGCTTCAATCGCTTTCCGGCTTTTCTCGATCTGGTTCGCCATCAACTCAAGGACGAATATAAAGAGAACGATTTAAAAACCAACGGGCTGCAGATCCTCACCACCCTTGATCCCGAGGTGCAGTGGCAGGTTGAAAAACAACTGCGGGATACACTCCCGATACTCGAAAAACGTACCGGTCGCGATGATCTCGAAGGAGCGGTGATCGTCACCGGCCGCGAGAACGGAGAAGTAGAGGCCGTGGCTGGAGGGCGCAAACCGCTGGAGCACGGATTCAACCGGGCTCTCGATGCCCATCGATCCATCGGATCGCTTGTCAAACCGGCTATCTACCTGACCGCCCTGGGTGATGGCTACACCCTCGCCTCTCCGCTGCAGGACACCGCCATCGAACTGGATACCGGAAACAAACGCTGGCGGCCCCAGAACTATGAACGAATCCAACACGGCCGGGTCGCTCTCTATCAGGCCCTCGCCCATTCGTATAACCTGGCCACGGTACACCTGGGTGCGCAGCTCGGTGTGCCAAAGGTCATCGCCACGCTGCGCTCACTCGGCTACGGGCAGCCGTTGCACCCCTACCCATCGCTTTTGCTCGGCGCCCTCAGCCTCAGCCCCCTGGAGGTAGCTCAGGTCTACCAGACCATTGCCTCGGGCGGTTTCTTCCTGCCGCTGCGCTCGATCAGCTCGGTGATGGCCGCCAACGGGCATTTACTCAAACGCTACGGCCTCAACGTGAAACAGCGGTTCCCAGCCGATCGGATGTACCTGCTCAACCATGCGCTGCAGCGGGTCATGTCGGAGGGGACAGGGCACCGTCTCGCTTTGGCCGCCGAAAGGGGCTTTGCCGGCAAGACCGGAACCACCAACGACCTCCGCGACAGCTGGTTTGCCGGCTATTCCGGTCATCGACTGGCCGTGGTCTGGCTCGGCCGCGATGACGATACCACCACCGGGCTGACCGGTGCGAGCGGTTCACTCGTCGTCTGGGGTGGTATCATGAAGGCGCTGGACGCCAGTCCGCTGGTGTGGCCGGAACCGGCGGGCATCAGTTGGCACCGGATCGACACCGAGACACTTCAGCCGGCGCTCCCCTTCGATTTTCATTCGACCCGCCTCCCCTTTATCGGCGGCGAAGTTCAGCAGCCCGACCAGTTCCGACACAATCTCGACGCAAGTCTTCAGGCCATCCGCAAAAGCACCGGCCAAATCCTTGACGCACTTCACGGTCTAGTCAAATAACCGCCCGGAAAAAAAGAGAGACATCAATGAAAAGCGAAAAACACAGTCCCCAAAGGCATCCCCTGGCGGCTGCCCTGCTCGTAGCCGTCCCGGCGATCCTCCTTCTCATGAATGGCTGCGCTGTAAAGAGAAGAGTGCTCCCCCCCGCAACGGCACCACTTCCCAGATATCCCGAACAACAAAAACCCATCACACCATCGCCCGGAAAGTTGGGACCGGCTGCTTCACTCTATCAGCAAGCAAAGCAATCCATCCGCCAGGGCCGGTATCGTAATGCCGAGCTGACCCTGGAGCGCGCCTTGCGCATCGAACCGGAAAATGCCTTCTACTGGCATACCATGGCGGATCTCAAATACCGGCAGAATTCCTATGGACAAGCCCAGCAATTCGCCCTCAAATCAAACAGCCTTGCAAACGGGGATTACCGTCTCATGCAACTCAACCAGGCATTGATCGCAAAATGCCACGCCGAGTCCGGTGGACACTAAACGCCACCCAACGACTCATGGCGCTTCCGAACCCCCCAAACCTCATCCAGAAATAGTCGCAGTGTCTCGCTTCGATTGCAGCAAATAAACAACATGCCATCCCCGGCGCCGTGGAGGCGTAGTATGCTATAACTGATAGCAAACGATCAGAAGTCAGCAAGGATCATCAATAAAAAGAAGAGATATATTTCATTTTCTCTCTGTCCTTATCCGCTTTTTCGCGATCAGTTCTCCATTCAAGTCGTATCAACTTTTGCCAAACTCGCAAGCCACCCGAGTTGATCCCAAGAGATTTTTCATATGCTGTGATGGCGCGGCCAAATGATTTCTGTTTGCGATACAAATCACCTTCCAAGTCATATTTTGCAGCTGCGGCGAAAGAGTCCGCAGGAATCAAGTTAGCATAATCCCAAGCCATCGTAATCCTGTTCTTTTTCAGATAGACCCGAGCCAGCGACAAATCGGCATATGCAGAGTAGGGCTTGTTCAATTTTGATGACTTTTCCCAAAAAGCTATGGCTTCCTTGAGTTTTCCCTGTCGACTGAGGTTGATGGCATGGGTGTTGTAATAGCCTGTCATATCATCTGCTCCGGGAATCGGCAGAAAGGCTAGAACTCCGAATGCAACCAAAACCAGCACGAGCAACGCTACCTTTTTGAGGTTCCCTTCGTTGAAGACCTGTTTAAGTATACAAACACCCCATGCGGACATCGGAATTAACATTACCGCGAGTGGTACTCTAATACGAACATTTGTAAAAAATATAATGAGAGTACTAGCATAAAGAATAAATATACACCCCAGGGAACGGCTTAATTCTGATTTATTAAATGTTGCAACAAATCCTGCCATTCCCAAAGACAAAACAACCCAAAAAGAAAGAAAAGGCAATTTAAATATCCCTATAAAATTGCTCATAAAACCTATATGATAATTATCGGCGGCTTCATAATGATTAAATAAAGCCAGGATCTTAAGAAATATTTTCCTGCCGAAGATAAAAGGATGTTCAAAAGCCGATCTCTCTACCTCATGAATAAAATAGTGCGATGCCTCCTCTTGGGTAAGTTTTCTCCCTACCCTTCTGCTTGCTTCCACCATAAAGTCCTTTCCTTGGCGAGATGGTATGGAAACAGCAAAAGAAACCGGGCGATAATACGGATAGGGATTCTGGAGATTATTGGCAATGTATAAATTAAACCCTCCTGTCACCGTCAATCCACCTTTGCCGGTTCCTTTGTACTGCATAACAGAGAACGGGCCCACAACAAAAATCACTCCAGAGACATAGCATAAAAGCAACGTCAGTAGTCTTTTCCACGCCAAACCTTTTCCATACCAATGCCAAAGAACTGCTGCAGGCAGATAAAACAGGACAACAATCATGTTTGGGCGAACATTGACAAGAAGTCCAATTGCCCCCGCCATGAGCATCATTTTCGACTTGGAAGCCACTCTATAGCTTGAAAGCAGGAGACAAATTGCAAGCGCAAACAAAAAAAGTGAAAGAGAGGTCTTCAGCAGAGTAAAACTGAAAAATATAAAAGGAGCATAACAGGCGGCAAACAAACAAGAAAGCAAACCAACGGTTCGCCCCGCTAATGCCGCCCCAATGAGATAAAGCAGATAACAGGTTATAGTTGAAATAAGAACATTGAATATTCGATAGACAATAACCTTTGCAGCAAACATTTTATACAGTAAAGCCATTACATAGGCCGGGAGCGGAGCAAATTCAGGAATCGCCGAAACAGAAAAATTGCTCTGTACTAACTTTATAGCCCAATGCTGATACGTACTCTCATCCCAAACGAGAAAGCGGGCATATATGCTATGCTGATAATTCAACAAAGCCGTAACGCGTAAAGCCAATGCCACCAACATGCATAAAGACAACATGATATTGAAATGGCGGTTATGAAAATTCACCAATTGGGGCACCAATTTTATTCCCATGAAATGTGTTCTACTTGATTAGTGGAATCCATGATTAAAATCATCTCTTCACAAACATTCTATTTTTTCAACACTTTCATCAAGATTCCAAAACCCATTGAGGGAAGAATTCTACGAACAAAAACCTCACATCAAATTTGTGAAGAGTAAAATGATTTAATATATTTTAGGCGGCGCAGTGCATTTTTCCTTCCAGGGTCGTTCGTTCGTTGAAATATCATCACTAATCGCCTCAATGGCAAAATCTCACCTGAGTTATATTCAAGAGACATCTGATACGCCACCACGGCTTGTCGGAATTTGTGTTGAGCAAGTTGCATCTCACCCAATAGTAGGTATTTTTGAGCAATGGCATATGATGTATTAGATATCCTCCCTAAATACTTCTTCACCTCTTCATACTTCCTCTTTTTCAAGAAATGCCCGGCCAAGGAAAGATTGGCAAAATCAGAATACAACCCATTCGAATTAGACGATTGAAGCCAATAAGAGACCGCCGAATCAATCTTGCCAGAAGCCTTCAAAGCAAGCGCATGACCATTTAGATATGCTGTAAAGTCTCTCCCCCTTGGGGTTGGCCATAAGGTTAACGCAAGAAAAAAACTAAAAAATGCAATACATAGTGCAATGTCCTTAGTTCTTCTATTATTAAGCAGAATTGCATGAAAATGAACAATAAGAAATGCAGAACAAGGAATGAGTATCGATATAAGAGGCAAGCGATATCTGGTCCTCATAAAAAATATCACCAAAGTCGAAGCATACGCTACAAATATAATGAGCAAGTCTTTCCCTCTCCCAGCTTTCAAGACCAAAAGAAAAAGACCGGCCATCCCTAAGGGCATAAGGATATCAAACGAGAAAAATTGGAAACTCAAGAGAGGAATAAATTTCCGCATAAACTGAATACTATATTGATCCGTCAATTGGTGTTGCTTAAAAAGCAACAACGTTTTATAGACAATGTTTTCAATAAAAACACCTGGGGATGCGCGCATTACCCGAAATGTCTCATTTTCCCAGTAGGTCGAGGCCTCTTCCGAAGACAACTTTCTCCCCACTCTTCGACTTGCTTCGATCCTGAATTGCGTCTCCTGAACCTCTGGTCGGGTTTCGGCAAAATTGACCGGAACATCTACCGATGGCACTTTATTCGCTCGATAAAAGTTAAACCCTGCTTGTGTCGTTGTTAACGACAGCGTAGAGGCAACTAGATAATTTCTTAGAATAAATGGAAAAACTACACAAATAACCCCCAGAACAAACCATGAAACAATTTTTATCGCTGTGCCTGCTTTTCCCGGATATTCTTTCCAACCAGCAATTAGCAATAAAACAATTACCGGCATCAAAACCCCTGCTTGTGGTCTTATATTGAGTAGCAAACCCAATGCAATTCCGCAAAAATAGATCCTGCTGGACGACGCCTTATTTTTTCCGGAGAGATACCAATACACCGTCAGACTAAAGAGGAATGTTGCCAAGGCAGCTTTCAATGGAACGATACAATACAATATATGCGGTTCATAGAAGGCTCCTATGACTAATGCGATAAATGCAGCCTTTTTACCGGCTAACTCCCTAGCAATAAAAAAGAAGATGCTGCACGTCACCACACCAATAATTATATTTAACACTCTAATGTATAAAATGTTTATTGATATCAGCTTATATATTCCGGCCATTATGTACGGAAACAGGGGTGCAAACTGATAGGCCTTTTGGGAGGAAAATACACCTGTGGCAATTTTTACGGCCCAGGAATGAAAAACATATTCGTCATAAAGGAGGTATCTATAATACGGTGTCGAATTGAGTTCATAAAGAGCAACGCACCCGTACAACAATAGCTGCGAGCAGGATAATAAGAAACCAAACCACGAATATTTTAGGGTCGCGCCACCCCTGTCTCTATACATCTCGTATCCTTTTGTTATTTCGTATCCGGAAAAGTATCGCGATTTAACTTTATATTGATATCTTCCAAGACTTTTCTCTTTGCGGCTAATAAATGGGCAAGGCAAGCAATAACAAAAGTTTGCCATCCGATGCACGAGAAAACCGATACAAAAATCAACAATTCAACACGCCCCTGATTCTGACCAATAAATAAGCGATATAAATATATACAGAAAACAAACACCCATCAGGAACGAAAATATGCATATCCAAAAAACAGAAAAAAGGGCTGGGGAAATAGCTGCGACCCTCAACAGTGTAATTATCGATTGCACAACGTAATTGACCAAACTGGACATAAGCCGTGAAGGTTGCAAGTCAGGGTTACCCTAATTGGGACGTCAACCACGGTTAGGCCCTTTTGAGTGGCTTGCAGGACAGTCTCCAAAGTGTAACTGAAATCGGTGAAGACATTTTAGCGCAGGAGCATCCCGACTTAATGCCCTGAAACCACTAGGCGAATCAGAGATGTCGAGTTTACTCATTTTCTCACTATCCAGCTTCCAAGTCCATGGAGAATCTTTTTCTTAGTGAAAAGTGCTCGATCCGGCCGACGGTCGAACACCAATTGACATATCTGCCTTTTTTGTAACACAGGACGAATTAATTTTACAATATTGTTTAACATTATACTGGTTATCTCTATCCGTACTGACAATCACATCCGCCCCCAATCGTACAGATTCTTCCAGGCCGACCATATATGCCCTCACCAGTCCTTGCCTGCCAGGAATATTAACAATATGATGCACACCATTTTGTCGTGCCACCTCTGCAGTAGCATCGGTACTGCCATCATTAATTACCAGATATTCAACTGACTCAAATCCTTGAATCCTACCAGGAAGAGCTCCCACCGTTAAACCAAGCGTTTCCGCCTCATTAAAGCAAGGGATTTGAATAATCACTTTCATTGTTACCGACCTCTGAGTTGAGAGTTTCAACCGTTATCAACTGATAGGTTACCACGTAACCTGGATTTAGCATCCGCT
>CAVUXQ010000037.1:0-40296 GCA_963745265.1 uncultured delta proteobacterium | reverse complement strand
AAGTTCGTCTTCCGGGATCTCCGGTTCCAGCTCCCGGTCGAGAGTGCCGTGTTCGTCGAGAATGGAGAGATAATCGATAGAGTCGTTGATCTTGAGTTGCGTGCGAGGCATGATGGGTTTCCTTTGTACCGGACAGCCGGCGGAATGGTCCTGACGATGTTGCGCTGTCGCGCGGTTGCAGTGGTGTTGTCCGGTGGCAAAAATGTTGGGCAAAGGGTGTTGCCGTCCATGTCGTGGTAAGTGGGTAGTTGTTGAACATTCCTAGTTTAAGTATACCTATCGGCCATAGAATAGCAAATGCAATGGGGTGAAAATTCAGGTGGATACGGCATCCGCTGGGGCGAAGATGGGGGCATGCCGGAGAGTGGCGAGCGAGATAAAGGAAGGAGGGACCCCTGGAGCGGAAGGCGAGGGAAGCTGCCGGTTCGTTAGCCCGGAAATCCGGGTTGACGGGCTATCTATCCAGCACCCGGCGGATGGCCCGGGCCATCTCGGTCATGGGAATGGGTTTGGTCAGATATCCCTGCACCTGCAGGTCGACCGGCTTGAGGTGGTAGAGGTTATCGTGATATCCGGAGCAGAGGATGATAGGTACGTCGGGGCGGATCTGGCGCAGCCTTCTGGTGATGGCCCAACCGTTCATCTTGGGCATGTTCATATCCGAGATGACCAGGTCGAATTGGTCTGCCTTTTCCGCGAATCGGGCCAGGGCCTGCAGACTGTCGTTTATCGCCACGACGTTGTATCCCAGGCGGCCCAGCATCTGGATGGCGAGTTCGACCTGCATGGGCTCGTCGTCAATGAAGAGGATGCATTCGTTTCCGCCTCGTATCTGCGTGACGGCGAGCGGCTCATCCAGGTCCGAGACCTGGATGATCGGCAACAAAACCCGAAAGATGCTTCCGGCACCGGGTTGGCTGGCGGCGAAAATGGCCCCATGACAGCTTTTGACGATGCCATGCACCACGGAGAGCCCCATGCCGGTTCCCTGCCCCTCTTCCTTGGTGGTAAAGAACGGATCGAATACCTTTCGGAGAACATCCTCGGACATGCCGTGTCCGGTGTCCCTGATGGCAAGCTCGATATGCGGGCCGGGGTGCAGCTCGGGATATGCGGTCATATCATCAGGTTGCAGGTTGAGGTCGGTTAAGCGAACGGAGAGTAGCCCCCCTTTTTCCTGCATGGCCTGGGCCGCGTTGGTGCAGAGGTTGATGACCACCTGATGCAGCTGCGTGGGGTCGGCCAGAATAAAGGCGTCGCTCTCCAGCTCGTCTTGCATCTCAACAGAAGCCGGCAAGGTGGCGCGCAGCAGTTTGAGTGCTTCCTGAATAACCGCCTTGGGCTGGATCGGCTTGTTTTCGGGTGCGGATTGGCGGCTGAAGGTGAGGATCCGGCGGATGAGGTCCCTGGCACGATCGGTGGCGCGCAGTACGTGTTTGAGATTGCTGCAAAGCACTTGGTTGTCGCCGGCTTCCTTGAGGCTGAGTTCGGTGAAGCCCAGGATGGCTGACAAAATATTGTTGAAATCGTGAGCGATGCCTCCGGCCAGGGTGCCGATGGCCTCCATTTTATGGGTCTGCTGCAATTGCCGCATGAGCTCTGCCCGCTCCTGCTCGAGCTGGTGTCGCCAGTTCAGCTCACCCGTCAGCCGGGTATTGGCTTCCTGCAGCTGTCTGGTCCGTTCATGCACCCGTTCCTCCAGGGTCTTGTGCGAGGCGAGCAGTTCTCTCTGCAGGCTCTGCAAGGCGTCTTTTTCCGAGGCAATCTCCCGTCCTGTCTGGATGAGGCGGCGCTTTTCGTCGAAGTAGCTCAAGTCGCGGGTGATGAGCAGGATCTTGTCGTGGCTAGTGGTCACCGCGATGGCTTCAAAATAGTGTTCCCTGTCATCATCCTCGGTCTCGATCCATAGCCCCGATTTGACGCAACCGATTTCTTCTCTATTCCAAAAAACATGGGCCTCGACCAGAAAATTTTCCAGGAAGGAAAAAGAATTCTCGGGTGTGATAAAGGAGATATGGCCTTCGCACATATCGGGGCAATAGTGCACCAGCCACCCGGGTGCCTGACCAAGCACGTCGAAGGTGCCTTCCGGATTGAGACGCATGGCGGCAATATCCAGGGCGGCGTACAGTTCGTTGGTGCTGTCGGCGAACTGAGCGGTTGCCTCCGCTTTGCGTGCGAGATTGTTGGCATGCTGCTGCCAGCGGGCGATGGCCTGCTCGTGCGCGGTCGCGTCGACCAGAAACAACCCGTAGCCGGATGGGGTTTGGAACAGGTGGACATCCATGGATGTATCGGGAGCGATCTTCACCATGGGCAGGTAGAGGGTGGGGACTTGAGGGGGGAAGAGCCCTTCGGCGAAGAGCAGCTGTTCACTCACCGGCTGCCCGGTTACCAGGGGGGGCAGTCCCAGGCTCGAAAGCGCCCCTCCCCAGGAACGGACGAGGCCCTCGCTGTCGACCAGGATGAATCCGAAGACGAATCGGCGTGCTATCCATTCTTGCAGAAATTCCCATACGGGTTCCGGAAGGTGTTCCACTATGCCTCCAGAATGAGATTGGCCAGGGTATGAAAGGCCTGCTCCACGGAGAGACCGGTCTTGGCGCTGGTGGTAATGGTCGGTATGTTCTCGCCCGCCAACCGCTCCATGTCCTCGCCCGTTATCTCCCAATGGTTTCGCAGGTCGCATTTGTTCAGCGCCACGACGCACGGTCGGACTCCGATCTCGTTTTCCGCCCGCGCCCGCAGATCGAGGGCGACCTCCAGGGTGTTGCGCCGCGTGCCGTCCACCACGAAGATAAATCCTGCCGAACCTCGGAGATAGGAAGTGCGAAGGGATTGAAAATCGTCTTCGCCGTGCAAATCCCAGATAACCAGGTCCAACTCTTTGCTGTCAATAAGTATATGTTTTTTATCGATTTTAACCCCTACCGTGGTATGGTATTTTTCCGAGAAGATCGAGTGGACATGCCGCTGGACCAGGCTCGTTTTTCCTACGGCAAAGGCGCCGATCATACAAATCTTTTTTTTCATCATGAGCCTATCTCTATGCCGTCGACAAATGTGTGGAAGCTCACCCTGCGCTCGGACTCGAGGGGCAGGGCCGGGGTGCTCTGCAAAGACGGAATGTTGGAGCCTCGCCCCACGGCGGAAAACATGGTGGGGTCGAGACCTTGTTCGATCAGATATCGCATTACCCTCAGGGCCCTCTTTCGGCTCAGTTCCATGTTGAGCATCTCAGGCCCCGTGGGATCGCTCTGGCCGACAATGACCACACGGATCGGGATGCCGTATTCTTGCCCGATCGAGCGAAGCGCCGTGATCTGGCCCGCGACCTTGCGCAGGCGCGACTGCTGGTCGCTCTCCATTGCCGAGCTTTCGAGTGCGAAGCCGATGCGCTCTCGCGAAAGCTGTGCGGCCAGATCGGTGATTTTCATCATCTGGATATCGTGCAGCTGGTGATCGTCCAGGGCCGTCACTCCGGCCATGGCCGGCGCCAGACGACGCAATTTCTCCACCCAATCGTGCCGGGCATGTCCCGCGGCGACGAGTACGCCGTTGCGCAGCTGCACAGTAACCCCTTCCGGCGGCTGGAGCTGTTGCCGTGCCCGTTGCAGCACCAGAGCCGAATCGAGGCTCTGATACGGTTTCCAGCTGCTCTTTATCGTTTTGGGGTCGAGACCCGCCTGCAGGGCAAGTCGTTGTGGTGAGCCGGCTAGCGGATCGCGCAGTCCCTCGACGGAGAAGCGGCCCCACCCCTGCCCGGCCTTGGTGACCACAATGCCGCTCTGTGCCTCGAGCAGGGCCAGAAAATGGCGCCAATGTCGCTCCTGATCGTAAACCCGCCACAACCCGAAAAGGATGAGGGCGATGAGTGCGGCGACCACAATCCAGAATGTCGGGGAAAGGCGTTGTTTGGTATTGCGGGTCTCGGTCGTCAGGGCGCTTTCCAATTGCGGTTGTATCATGGCAAACGGTGCGATTTGCCCGTCGAAAGCGCTCAACTTCGAGCGGAATGTACGGTGAATATCAGCAAGCATATCCTGAAAACGCTCCCGCAGCGACAAGGGTGGCGTGCCGCGAAGGACGACGGCGAGTAGCGCCTGGGGGCCCTGTTCGATCCAGACGCTGTGGTCGCCGTCCATGCGCAGGGTGTCCAGCATTTCACCGTCCTGACTTCGGAAGGCGTCTTTTACGAAATCCTGAATCGCGGTGAGCATGCCGGATACCAGGTCCGGGTCGCGCACCAGCGCGTCGCTCGAAGCCACATGCTGGAGCACTACGCCGGTATGACGGTGGATGAGGAAGATCTGTTCCACCCGATAGACCAGGGTGTGCAGGAGCACCACCTCGCCGAACGACCGGTGCGTGCGCAGTGCCTCCAGGCGCCATTTGAAACCCTGCAGCGTCAGACTCTGGTTGAGGAGTTGGTTGAGCGACTGGATCATTCCCATCAGGGTGGCGCCGATGGATTTGCGGATGGCCGGGCCCAGCGCCGGAAAGATGGCGTCGGCGATGGATTTGGGATCTTTACGCACCGCGGCTTTCAGCGCCTCGTCGATGGAGGGACCGAGAGCGTTGGTCATTCGGTCGCTGCGCGTGCGGCTCAGGGTAATAGCGTCGGGCAGTGCCTGGCTGAGTTCTTCGGCTCGGCACACGGGATCGTTGAGACGGGTCAATATTTCGGTTAGTTGGCGGCGCTCGGGCCCGGTGAGCAGTTCGCGCAGTTCGCGCCATTGCGAGGTGTGGTCCGTCGTTTCCCGCGTTGTTGAATCATTTTTCGAGGCAATATTATTCATGGCGCCCGACTTCAGGCGTTACTCTCTTCGGCATCCGGTGTTCCGGGATGGTCGGAGAGCTTCATGGCTATGTCGACCAGATATTCGGCCAGCGAGGCGCGATTGATCTTGCTCTCCTCGAGACGCTCGGTTGCCTGGGTCAGCGTTTGGTTCGCCTGCTCGTATTTCGTTTGCATGGCGCTGGTCAAGTCCTTGGATTGCTGGAGAATCTGCTGCCTCAATTCGGAAGAACGTTCAGAGAGTTTGTCCTCAAGCTGCTGAAGAGCAGACATCAGCTCGCTCGAAGAACCCTTGAGTTCATCGCGAAGATGCTTGCCCGCCTCCTGACGTCTTTCCGCTTCGCTTTTGATTTGCCCCTTGAGGGTTTCGAGTTCTTCCCGGAAAAAGCGCTCGAGAGCCTCCAGGCGTTTGAACACCTCGTCGTGGAGTTCGGCGGCTGAGCGCTTAAGGTGCTCTTCCATCCTGGAAAAACGGCGCTCGAAATCGCGCACCTGGTTGCCGAACAGGATATCGCGAATCTTATCCATGCTTCCGGCGTCGCCGGTATCCACTGATGCGGGAGGTGGTTTATTCGTCGGCGCGGGCTTTTGATCCTCCGCGGGTTTGAGCGTTTCCCCACTTTTGCTCATGGCTGGCTCCTCTCATTAGTATATAGCATCGAGGTCTCTGTATCGATGAGAATACCATACATCTGATGAACAATATTTCGGTTATGGCAATCGTTTGCCGAGATGCCATAACCTCTCAATATAGGTAACATCATGGTGTATCTTCATAATTATCCTGATGAAGCCCTTGTATTGTCAAGCATTTTGTTATGAGAGTCGTTTGCACGTGCCACGCCTCGTTGTGGAACTCTGTGATAGTGAGGGATCGGGTTGAAAAAATTGTTAGAGTTCTGGGAAGGGGAAGGGGCAGGTTTTAAGGTTTTTTCGCAAGGGATGAGATCCCGGCGTAGCCGTCATTGGCACCGGGTCGTGGTGCAGCGGAGGGAGGTGGAGGCGACAGGAGTCCGTTTGTCGAAAAGGTGACACGATATGGATGCCTGCCGCCTCTCAGAGTCGGCTGTAGCTCTTTTAGATTAGCCCTCCTGGCACGAGCCGTCTCGATTTTGGTCCTGGTCGTGGTCCGGAGTGCCGTCCCGGTCGCCTGTGCCTGCGCCGTTGAGGACGAAGATCAAGGCGTCATTTTGTTGTTGGGTGAAATTGAGACAGGAGCCGTCGCGCTTTTGATCTCTGTCGCCGGTTCCTGTGCCGCTGCCAGGGCCGCCGCCCGCGCCGCCTCCAGCGCCATTGCCGCCGCCTCCATTGCCACCGCCGTGCCCTGCCATCCCTAAGCTGGGAGTGAAACACGCCGCCATCAAGCCAATCGCGATGATTGCCAATGTCTTTTTCATCATTTCCTCTTTTCTGCTTGGAGTTTTTGGGAGCCTCTCCTAGGAACTCCTAGGTGGTATTGCTTGGTGAAACTCACCGTGGGGCTCCGCCTCTGGGTTCTCACCGATATCGGGATGCCTGCAATTCTCGAGCAACCGGCCCGTCGTCACGGGCGGAAATGGAATCAGGCCTGTGTTGAGTACAAAATACATCTTCGCTGCAGGTCATGGTATCGGTGTCGGGATGAATTTCTTGTAGGACAAACGGCATACCACAGCGGAGGGTCCTGGGCGGGATTTACCCAAGAGGGATCAGGGAAAATGTTGGGCGTCCTTGGTCTGTCGGGGCAACTTTTGCCATTTCCGGCGAACGGGTACTGCGTTCGTCGATGACGGAGCTAGCGTGCAGGCTGGTGCTAACGCACCAATCCTTCCTTCACCGCGTAATAGGTGAATTCCGCGTTGTTTTTCATCTGCATTTTTTGCAGGGCGCGCCGCCGGTTGGTGCTTATGGTCTTGACGCTGAGATTGAGGTCGTCGGCGATTTCGGTAACAGTCTTGCCGGAGGCGATCATGAGCATCACCTGGTATTCGCGATCCGAGAGCATCTGGTGGGGGCTCTGCTCCGAATCCGTGCCGAGGTAGCGGGCCAGGTTTTCCGCCAGCGACAGGCTGATGTATCTTCCGCCCTGTGAAACCTTGCGGATGGCGGAGATAAGTTCATCCGGGGCGCTTTCCTTGGTGAGGTACCCTCGGGCTCCCGCTTTGAGTGCCCGGATGGCATATTGTTCCTCCGGATACATGCTGAGCATGAGGATGGGCAGCGACTCGTCTTCCGAATTCAGGATTTTAAGGACTTCCAGGCCGTTCATGTCCGGAATGGAAATATCAAGCAGCACGATATCATAGTGCCCCAGACCCGCCATGGTTACGGCCTCCTTGCCCGAACCTGTCTCGCCGGTCACTTGCAGGTCGCTGGTTTCGGCCAGGATCTGCTTCACTCCCGCCCTGACGACAGCATGATCGTCAACTATCAGTATCTTCAGCACGGTTCGATTGCTCCTTATCCGAGTTGGCTGGGATGGAGAGAAAAACAGTGGCGCCGCGCTCCAGCTCACTGTGGATTGCAAATGAACCACCGAGCTGCCAGGCGCGCTCACGCATGCCGATCAACCCGTAGGAATGGATATTTTGTATCTGCTCCTCGGTTATGCCCCTGCCGTTATCCTTGACCGTGAGGGTGAGACGCTCTTGCTCCTCGATCAGCAGGATCTCCACCTGGGTGGCGCCGGAGTGGCGGGCGACGTTGGTCAATGCCTCCTGGAAGATGCGGAAAACCGTTATGCCGACGTTCTCTTCGCAGGTAATGTCTTCGGGGATGGACACAAAGTCGAAATCGATGCCCAGCCGCTCCTGTACCTTGCCCGCCTGCCATTCGATCGCCGCCGAGAGCCCCAGGTCGTCCAGTAGACAGGGGCGCAGTTCGGAGGACAATCGTTGCACTACATGGACGGTATGATCGAGTTGAAGATTCATCTCCTCCAGCTTTGTCGTGAGGCCCGGCGACTTTTCGGGGAGCCGGCGGGAGAGCCAATGCAAATCCATCTTCAGGCCGGTCAGGGCCTGACCCAGCTGATCGTGAATTTCCCGGGCAATGCTTCGGCGCTCCTGCTCCCTTGCCACCTCAAGATGCGATGTCATGCTGCGTAGCTGTTCGTGGGAGCGCTGCAATTCCTGCTCCGCCTTTTTTCGATCGGAAATATCCTTGAAATCTTCCACTATGCCGATGATGTTGCCGCTGTTGTCGAGAAAAGGGGTCGCGGTGACGATACAGGGGATGCGTCTGCCGTCCCGCCTGATTTTCAGGTCATCGTATTCAATGAGTTCCTCGCCTCTCTCAACACGGAACATGGGGCACTGCCCGCTGTGACAGAACGCGCCCCGGAAGACCTCGTAGCATTTGTGGCCTTCCATCTCCTCGACCGTGGCTCCGGCCAGTTCCAGAAATGTCGAGTTCACTCGCAACATCTTGAAGTTTTTATCGATCACCCGCATGCCGTTGGCAGAGGTGTTGAATATCTGGTTCAATTCCATATTGACCTGAGTTACCGTGGCCTCCGCTTTCCGGAGCGCCTTGACCATACGCTGCGCGTAGGCGGCAAATAAGATAAAGGCGACCACTATGGTCAGCCGCATCCATAATTCATGAATATCGGGAAAGAAAATGGAACTAATAAAGTCGTCGTGCTGTTCATAAAAGATCTGGGAGTGCATAAACGACTCGAAGATCCAGCACAGGACGCCGAGCAGGACGCCGATGGTGATGAGCCGTTGGGAGGCGTATTGGAGAATTTTGTTTGATTTTTGCATCTTGAGGCCGGTTTGTTCCGGTGCCTTGACGTGTGGAGTGTCGGAAGCTCCTTTTATCGCGCCGAAAGATCCTTGGTGAGAAAGGCGCCGATTTCGCGATAAGCGTCCTCGCAGGTTTCTTTGACCAGGTTTTCCATATTCAGAAAGGCGTGGATCATCTCATTGTAATGCCGATGCTCGACAGGGACGCCGGCCTCCTTCAGCTTTTTCACATAGGCCTTGCCTTCATCGCGCAGGGGGCAGAACTCAGCGGTCAGCACCAGGGTCTCGGGCAGTCGGCGGCTGACATCCATATGCAAAGGCGAGGCAGCTCTGCGGTTTTCCGCATGGTGGAAGTAGTTGTCGAAATACCACTGAATTCGCTCTTTTTCCAGCAGGTAACCTCGCCCGTTCTCCTCGATGGAAGGCCAGCCCATGGTGTAATCCAGGCTAGGGTAGATGAGCACCTGGCGATCGATGCCAAGCCCGGCGTCGTGCTGGGCGAGGTGGGCGACGGTGGCGCAGAGGGCCCCGCCGCCGCTGTCACCGCCGATGGACAGCCTGCGATCGTAGGCGAGATTTCGGTCCTCGAGGGTTGTCCAGACATTTTTGACCACGCCTATGGCGTCGACAATCGCAGCGGGATAGGGGCATTCCGGGGCCAACCGGTACTCGACGGCGACCACGATATAGTGCGCCGCCTGGGTGATCTTGCGGCAGATAGCGTCGTAGACCGATACGGAGCCTGCAATGTGGCCCCCTCCATGAAAGTACACCAGGACGGGCAGCCGTGTTCCCGGCTCGGGATGGTAAATTCGCACCGGCACGTCATAGACCGCCGTTTTAACCAGGTCGTCCTGAATCCACTCGATATTGGGGCGTTCGGTGACCAGACTGTAGGTCAGGGTGGCCAGACCCTCCCTGGCATTCACCGCGGTGGGTTTGAAGCCCGAATGTTCCAGCTCGGTTTTCACCTGGTTGAAATGCTCCAGCCACTGGACGAGTTGTGGGGCGGGGCGTTTCATGATGGTCTCCTTGTTTTCATGTATGCTACCTGCAGATTTTCCTGCCGCAAACAAGTATTCATTGCTTTATGGGGCCGTGTCCACGGTGGAGCGGCTGGTGGCGACGGTGCTGCGAATGTGGAGGTCGCGCTGCGGAAAGGGAATCTCGATGCCGGCTTCGGCCAGGGCCGCGAAGATGGCAAAATAGAGGGCGCTATGGATCCTGTTGAGCGCGGTGGTGCGCACATCGATCCACACCAGCAGCTCGAAATTGATCGAGCTATCACCGAACTCGACAAAGTAGACCTGGGGTGGCTTGGTCTTGGAAACCAGGCTTTCATTGGAGGCGACGTTGAGCAGGATCTCTTTCACCTGCTCGGGGGAGGCGGCATAGCTGACTCCCACCGGCACTCGGATGCGAATGAGGGGCGAACCCAGGGTATAGTTGACCATGGTGTCGCTGATAAACTTGGTATTGGGGATCAGGTATTCGATATTGTCGCGGGTGCGGACTTTGGTGGCCCGCAAGTGGATATCGGTTACCCTGCCCATGGCGTCGCCCACTGCGATCCAGTCGCCTTTGCGCAACAAGCCTCCGAATATCAAGGTGAAACCGCTGATTACGTTTGCCGCCATGTTTTGCAGACCGATGCCGATACCGATTCCCACGGCGCCCGTGAATACCATCAGCAGGCGCAGGTCCAGTCCCACCACGTTCAGGGCGATCAGCACCCCGATGGCCAGTAGCAGGTATTTGAGGAAGGTGTTGATGGCGTAGCCCAGCCCGGTCTCCACGCCCATGGCGGGGTAGACCTTGTAATCGAGATATGCTTCCAGCAGTCGGGAAAAGAAGATGAAGGCCAGCAGAATCAAAATGGCCTCCAGAAGAATCCACAGGGTGACGCCGGTGGCGCCGAGACTGAATACGGTGAATGACATCACCTGCTTGAGTAGCCCCAGCAATCCCAGCAGGTTGAGTACCACCAGAACGGTCGCCAGGACGGTTGCGTAGAGGAGAAGTTGCTTGAAGGACCGATAGACCAGCGCAGCGGTCTCGTCCTCCCTGTCGGCCTTGCCGTACCAGCGTTGGAGTGTGCTGAGCAGCAGATGGTACAGCACCATGATCGCCAGATAGCCACCGAACGATGACCAGATCTTGACAAGCACCACCTGGCCGAATTTGTGATATCCAAGGACCCATAGCACCGCCAGCAGCAAGGTCAGGATGATCAGCGGAAAGTAGTACTTAGCAAAAAAACGTTGGAATTTCCGATAACCGGGGTGGGGCAGATTGGGCAGCATGGACAACAGGGCCCGCTTTTTGAGCAGCAGCAAAAAGAGGATGACGATGATGGAGAGCGAGATCGCGAACTGGAAAAGAGCCAGCACATCCTGGCGCAGGTGAAAGGCGGCCGCCGCCCAAAAGAGCCCGATTATGACAACGGAGTAGAGCACAACCAGCCGGGCGGGTTTGAATAGAGAGGTTCCTTGCCTGGGATCGATGGTGAAGAGCTCCTGGGTCAACAGCTCGCGCAGCAGATTGATTATCAGGCTGCCTGCAACCCAGAGCAGCAGCAGCTTGCCGATCAGGCGGAACCAGGGGGCCTCGTATGCGGTCAGATCGCTCACCAGATTGAACGCAGCCAGGAGCAGCAGGGGGAAGAGCGCGGCGATCACCACGCGGATGGTGGCCAGCAGCGAGGGATAAACACTCTCGGGGAGCCGGTGGGTAAACGGCGAGAGTTTCGTCTCAATGCTTTGCATCAGCCGCTTTTGCCCCAGCAGGCTGTAGACGAGGGCGATAAGAAAGGTGAGAATGAGAATCGAGCCCACGAACCCGAGCAGCCGGCTCTGTTCGACGAGCGCCTGCATCAGAATGGGAATTTGCAGGGGCAGACCGATGATTTGCTGGTAGATGTATTGTGCCGTATCCCAGTCAAACTCCAGGGGCTCACGGTGAAAGAGGGAACGAGCGCGGGCCTCGAGTTGCTTTTTGACCTGGCCGGCCTGCTGGGAGATACCCGCGCCGACGTCCGTGGGAATGGTAACGGCATGGGTTTGCTGGGTGGCTCCGGCAGCCTTGGCAGCCTCTGGAGCGGCCTGTTCCGCCGCCCGGCCAGTGGCCACGAGCAGGACCAGAAGCAGGCTGAAGAATACGAGCGCTACCAATTGCGGTTTGTTGTTTTGCCGGAAACGTTCACCAGCGCCCCATCTCGGCACAAGCTGGGGCGCTGGTGAACGTTTACAGTTCATTGGCTTGACCGCTGTGCGGTTGATCTGGTGAACGGTTATGTTTCGCATGGGTTTTTCTGTCGTCAATCCGTACTGAAATGCGGGCAATCTCTTATTTTCCGCCACTATTAACAGTTATATCCCGCATTGTCACGCATTGGGAAGGAAGATGTCAAATGAAGGGGGGCGATGCTCTGAGGGCAGCCCAGGGGGAGACGCGCGATGGGAATAAAAAAAGGCCCGGAGAATCTCCGGGCCTTGATATGCATTCTGGAGCGGGAAACGAGATTCGAACTCGCGACCTTCAGCTTGGGAAGCTGACACTCTACCACTGAGTTATTCCCGCGTAATATGCAGCGATTATAGGAGGCGGGGCGAAGGTTGTCAACAGGATTTTCCGGCTGAATCATGTTTTGCGTGTGGGCGTCATGCCGCCCAACCGCAGTGCAGATCCGCGGGCTGCAGTGGCGTGGCTCAATGCTTGTCAGTGATTTTTCTTTGGAAAATAAATCTTCGCTAAGTATTCGAAAATAGGTATATCTACCTATAGAAAAAGGGTTGCTATTGTGGTTAGGTAAAATTGAGTCTACAGGAGAGTCTATCACAGGAGTAACATTGGATATCAGGGAGCTGAACGTCGATGAAAATACAAGCAGGCATAGGCGTTAGTAAAATTCACGGTAACGCCGTCGAGGCAGGAAGAGAAGCTGCCAGTGCAGCAGTAGCTGGACTCGCCGATAATCCCCCCGCACTCATCATTGTCTTCACAACTCCGTGCTATGATCTTCCTGCTTTGATAGAGGGCATCCGTTCCATTACGGGAAGCACACCTTTGATCGGCGCTACTGGTTCCGGCGAAATTGCACAGGGTCAGTATCTGGGATTCGGCGGCGGTGTAAGCGTGCTTGCCCTGACGGAGGGTCCCTACCGGTTTGGTTTGGCATCTGAGACGAACATTAAAGGAAGGCTTGACCACGTTGGTCAAACCATCGCTAGGAAAAGCAGGGCAGAGGCGGGTCCAAGTCCTCACTCCGCGGTGATAATTCTTGCGGATTGTCTTGCCGGAGACCTTCAGCAGTTATTTCAGGGGGTGTATCGCATTACCGGGCCGAAAGTCGCAATCAGTGGAGGCGCCGCCGTAGATGAACTCCAGTTTGAACGGACTTTCGTCTTTCATGACGATAGGGTCATCGAAGGAGGGGCTGTTGCTCTGTGGATTGCAAGTGAGAAACCCATAAAAGTGGTGACACGACACGGTTGGGAACCCATTGGTACCCCCATGCTGGTTACCCGAGCCGAAGGAACTGAAATAATCGTGTTGGACGGACGCCCCGCAGCCATTGCGTATGAAGAACAGCTCGGTTTTTCCCGGGGGCAGTTGAGCGCAGATAAGTTTTGGGAGACCTCCATTACTCATCCTTTCGGCCTGCTTCAGGCAGATGGGACGACTGTAATCAGAGTAGCCCGATCCAAGACAGAGGAGGGAACACTCAGAATCCAGGGCTGTGTGCCACCGACAGGCAGTGTCGTCCACGTTATGAGCAGTTCCCATGAAGCCTTGCTTGAGGTTGCGGATGAGGTTGTGCGTGAATTACTTGTCAATCATCAGGATGCAGGAGCTCTGCTGATTTTCAGCTGCGCAGCGAGAGCTGTTATTTTGGGATCGCGTATTTCCGAGGAATCGCAGCGACTTCAGGAGGAGGCCGGAGAAACGCCAACTTTCGGGTTTTATTGTTGTGGTGAGTTTGCTCGGACCGCCGGCGTTTTGGGAATGCACAACGCCACGATAACCGCTATCGCTCTCTAGGAGCCTGTCGGATTATGCCCTTTTTCCCCATATCTTCGTTAAACCCGAAAAAATTATCCTCCGGTAAGCGAACGGAGTGAGACTCCGAGATATTTAGTATATGCCTCCGGTAATTTTTTCGAGTTTGCCTCGATCTGAGCAAAAATGCCTATAATCCGACAGGCTCCCAGGCGAACATATATACCAAAACTCCGCATGCTCAATCATAAGAAAAATCGGCAACAAATCAGAACAGATGAGAGTTTACTTAGCTTGCGAACTGCGCGGGATGCAGCGGTACAGGCAGCCCGAGAAGCAGTTTGTGACATTACTCGCCTGACCCGCCTGTTGACCATCTTAAATGATCCTGGCCCTCTAGCTCTATTGCTAGACCGGGTTTTGTCGACACTCTCGGAGTTATTTTTAGCGGACATTGTTGTGCTGCTTGACCCAGTCGGCACAGGCACATTTTCTCCACTGGCAGCGATTGGATTGCCGGAGGATATGCTGAAACTCCCGTTTTCTGATGAAGAAGGGAGCTATATACAATTCCTGAGGCGATCAGGAGTTCCCATCCTGATAGAGAATGCCGGTTCAGATCTGAAAATTGATTTCCAGTTACGGGATACTGGAGCAGAATCTGCGGTAATGTTGCCTATTGATGGTCGTGATGCGACCAGCGGGGTACTGATACTTGCCCGTTGCCGTCCCGAACCCTTTGCTGATAACGATGTTGGCCTCCTGAGCACCATGGCATACCGGATTGGTCATACTCTCACTGAGTCTCAACGAAGCGTTCAATTCGAAAAGATCATACAGAGTGGTCGTGAGATCGGAAGGCGTCTTGATTTTGCTACTATTACTGCCGAGGCAGTATGCAAGCTTCCTTCTATTGTCTGTGCCGATGCCTCAGCGCTTATACTCGGTTCCCCTGTTGGTGAGGTGTACTGCGCAGCGAAAAAAGGCCTCGATGATTCCTGTACTCCCGCACTGTGTAGACTTGCTGAATACTTAATGGCCTCCTCGTTGCTCAGGAAAAGCGAACCCTACAGCGCAGCTGACATCAGCTCTGGCCTGGAAAATTCACCTTTGCACTCGATAAAGTTTTCTCCAGTGAGAGCCGTGCTGGCTCTTCCGATCCAGCGTAGCGATCTGGTTCATGGCATATTATTTGCGGTACGGTTTTTAGCCATTGCTTTTAATTCCAGCGCCTCACAGATTGCCACGATCTATGCTGAACAGGTTTCAGCTGCTCTTGAAAATACCAGACTCTATGAGGCCGTAAATAATGAGTTGACAGAACGTAAGAGGCTTGAGGCAGAACAACGGAAATGGGAACGACAGCAGCAGCAACTCCAAAAGACGGAAAGCTTGCATCGCATGGCTGGGGCGATCGCACATAAGTTTAACAACTTTCTTGGTGCGGTTATAGGAAATCTTGAACTTGCTCTGATGGATTCGGCCATGGGATCATCGGTTGAGTTCCTCAATGAGGCTATGAAAGCTTCACGTCGTGCAGCCGAAGTAAGTAGTTCAATGTTGACTTACCTGGGGCAATCGGTTGCCAGCAACACATCAGCCGATCTTTCTGAAATTTGTCGCAAAAGCATGACGCTTCTTCAGGATACAGCCTTACCAGGCTCGATAATTAAAGCGAATCTGCCTTCTCCAGGCCCGATAGTCAACGCAGACGTGAGTCAGATACAACAAGTCGTGATAAACCTGATAATAAATGCCTGGGAATCGAACAACAAGAGTGAAGCCAGCGTTACTCTCAGTGTGAGATCAATTTTTCGATCAGATGTCCCGGACGGGGTACATCGTTTTCCTGTAGACTGGCAGCCTCAGGAAAAAATCTATGCCTGCATGGAGATTTCGGACACGGGATGCGGGATTTCAGAACAGGATATCTACAAACTTTTTGATCCGTTTTTTTCCAGTAAATTTAGCGGCCGTGGTCTCGGACTGGCGGTTGTCCTGGGAATTGTCAAGGCGCATGGCGGTGCTGTTGAAGTGGAGAGTGAACCTGGATACGGGAGTAACTTTCGAATTTTATTGCCAGTCTCTGAGAAAACAGACTCCAGACATCCCGAAAAGATCATTCCGCTTCTTGAGAGGAAAAATGGCAATTTAGTGCTGCTGGTCGAAGATGAAGAGATGCTGCGTAACATGGCAAAAACAATGCTCACGTCTCTGGGGTTCGAGGTGCTTACGGCAAAAGATGGGATTGAGGCTGTAAAAATATTCCAGCAACATAAGGATGAAGTCTGCGTTGTTGTTACTGATTTGTCGATGCCACGCATGAATGGCTGGGAGACACTGTCAGCCCTGCGCCGAATCCGTCCGGATATCTCAGTGGTCCTTTCCAGCGGCTATGACGAGAACAGGGTGATAAATAACGACCATTCCGAGCGTCCAAACGTATTCCTTCACAAACCCTACCAGCTGGCGACACTAAAGGAAGCACTATTAAAAGCGATGAATTTATAAGTTATATAATGAGTTTTCGGCTGAAAGGATTGTGGCGTCGCCGGCGGTCTTCAGGAAACAAGAGCAGGGCGCACCAGGCTGCTGCCGCCACGATTCCTCCAGTGTGCCTGCGTCGATTGCGTCAATCCTGCCGTCGCGGATCGGATAGTAATTTGAGGTGTCGATGACGATCACCTCTGCCGGCAGGTCGGCATATTTGACGGGGCAACCAGGGACTACTCGTATTACTTTGCCGACACATGGTTGGTGGTCACATCGGCAATCAACCTGTCGTCCGCACCTGTGATGATCGTTCGCACTATATTGATTTTTTTCCCCTTCTTTACAAAGGTTGCAACTGCCCTCAACTTTCCTTCTTTCTGGTTGCTGACAAAGTTGGCGTTCAGCGTTATGGCAAGAGGAAAACCCGCCATGCCTTCTGTGGGATGTGATGATCCCAGGAGCAATATAGAGGCTGTGACATCCGCAAACCACAGGATTGCACCTGCATGGACTACGCCATATGGATTTATTACGCCAGGCTCAATGGGCATTTCGGAAACAACCCGCTCGGGCCCCTGTTCCATTACCTCGAATTGGATTTTCCCTTCGATTTTTAGCAGATTTCCCATTTTATCCTCCCCAATAAATACATGTCTTTACATCATAATCTGAGTGTCAGTATGTGGATGCTGGAATTAATACAATTTGGCCAGGCAGGAAATGGCGATACTCAGGATTGCAATTCCGCGGAACATATCAAGGCTCCTTCTTCAGTGACGGTAAGGGGACGCTTCACTTTGAACCAGATCGCATAGAGAGCCGGCAAAAAGAGCAATGTCAGGATCGTTCCGACCCCGACTCCGCCGATCAGCACAAAGGCGAGGGCTCCCCAGAAACTGGAAAAAGTCAGGGGAATAAATGCCAGCATCGCGGCCACGGCGGTGAGCACCACCGGGCGTGCCCGACGGACGGTGGATTCGACGATGGCCTCGTAGACACCGAGCCCTGCTGCCTGATCGTGACGAATCTGATCGACCAGAATCAGGGTGTTGCGCATGATGATCCCCGCAAGGCCTATCAACCCCAGGATGGCGTTGAAGCCGAACGGTTGGTGGAAGAGGAGCAGGGTGGGCACGGCTCCGACCAGGCCGAGTGGCGCCGTGGCAAAGACCATGAACATCGTGGCGAATGAGCGGACCTGCAGCATGATGAAGATCAGCATCAAGAGCACCATCGGCGGAAAAAGTTTCGCCAGCGCTGTATTGGCCTTGTTGCTTTCCTCAATGGAACCGCCAGTTTCTATACGGTATCCCACGGGAAGCGCTGTTTTGAGGCTTGCCAGTTTGGGGAGAATCCGGGCAGATACATCCGGAGGCTGAACCCCATCGACCACATCCCCCTCGACAGCGATAAATGGCACGCGGTCGTAGCGTTTCAGCACCGCATCTTCCATCCGGGGTTCCAGATGGGCTATTTGTGACAGTGGGATCGAACGTCCATCGCTGCTGGTCAAGGTAAGGTTGCCGATATTTTCCAGACTGCGGCGCTCGGAACCAGGAGCGCGAACCAGCACATCGACTGAACGAGTGCCATCGCGCATCTGCGTTGTGGGCACGCCATCCAGAATTGCCTGTAGTTGCAACCCGATTTCATGCGGAGTGAGGCCGAGCAGGCGAATACGATCCTGGTCGAGGACCAGGTGCTGGCTTGGAGTCCGATCTCCCCAATCCAGGTGCACATCACGCAGGTTTGGATTTTCAGCCATAATGGCTCGGGTTTTACTGGCAATCCGGCGCAACTCGTTCACGTCGGGTCCCATGACCCGGAAGAGCACCGGAAAAGCTACCGGCGGGCCGAAGACAAACTGTTTTACCCGTACACGTGCTTCCGGGAACGCACCCCGGGCAATGATATTGCGCAGCTTCCTCTTGAGCGCATCGCGTGCCGCCGGGCCATCGGTAACGACGACTATCTGGGCATAGGCCGGGTTGGGCAGTTCGGGATCCACCGTCAATATGAAACGGGGCGTGCCTTTACCGATATAGCTGGTGACGGCCTGGGCCTCCGGTTCGGCCATAATGGTTTTTTCGATGTCTTTGACTGCTCTATCGGTCGCTGCAAACGCACTGCCGGGGGGAAGGTTGACTTCAACCGTTAATTCGGGGCGATCCGAGTTGGGAAAAAATTGTTTCTCCACCGATCCCATTCCGATTACAGACAGAATGAAAACAACAATCGTTACCCCGGCTGCAAGCCATTTATGATCGACGACTTTGCGCACCATGGTGCGAAACCGTTGATAGTTTGGAGTTGCATAGATGGCATCGTGCCCACCGGCCACCTTTTTGATGGCAGGCAGAAGCGTAACGCCCAGGTAGGGGGTAAAGAGCACGGCGACAAACCACGAAGTGATCAGGGAGAATGCCACGATCCAGAAGATGTTTCCCGCATATTCACCTGCCGTTGATCTGGCAAAACCCACCGGCAGGAAACCGGCGATGGTAACCAGCGTGCCGAAAAGCATGGGGCTGGCCGTGGATGTCCAGGCAAAGGTTGCCGCCTGGATTCGATCCAGGCCTTCCTCCATTTTGACCACCATCATCTCGATGGCGATGATGGCGTCATCGACCAGCAGCCCCAAGGAAAGAATCAGCGCCCCCAGGGTGATTCGGTCGAAATCCCTTCCCGTAAACAGCATGATGACGAATACCGCTGCAAGGGTCAGGGGCACAGCGGCAGCCACGACTATCCCGACCCGGAACCCCAGCGTGACAAGGCTCACCACTATGACAACCGCAAGCGCGGTGACGAATTTGATCATGAATTCGTCGACCGCCTCGGAAATGACATGGGACTGATCCGATACCTTGGACAAAACGAATCCGAGGGGTAATTCCTGGTGAATCGCCGTCTCCTCGGCCTTCAGCAACTTGCCGAGCTTCAGGCCGTTAAACCCTTTTTTCATGACCAGGGCGAGGATGAGCGAAGGCTGTCCCTGGTGGCGTATTTTCTCGGTCGGCGGGTCTTCATAACCTCGTGTGACCCTGGCGATATCGCCGACTTTCAACAATTTTCCTCCACTTGCCACCGGAATCGCCTTGACCGATTCGACGCCATCGATGCCGCTATCGAGCCGCAGATAGACCCGTGGCCCGGCCGTATCCACGAAACCGGAAGGCGTCATATCGTTTTGTGTTTCCAGGGCCCGAAACAGATCGGTCGCTTTGACGCCAAGAGTCGCCAACCGTTTGTAGGAAATATCGACATAGATCTTGGGGGCCCGTTCACCGAGCAGAGCGACCTTTTCCACGCCGTCTATCCGGGAAAACCGCTGGCGAAGCGCTTCCGCCTCCAAGACGAGTTTGCGTTGGGGGAGACCTCGTGCCGACAAGGCATACATGGCAAAATACACATCGGAATACTCGTCATTGACGATCGGACCGATCACCCCTTGCGGCAGATGTATTTTTTCGTCCGAGAGTTTTTTTCTCGCCTGGTAGAATTCGTTCGGCACCTCTTTGGGCGGCGTGGAGTCTTTCAGGTGGAGCTTCATCGAAAGCATTCCGGGGTGGGCGGTGGTTCGACGGGGGAGTTTTGATCTCTTCCCAAAACGGCACCGCAGGCAATGGCGATCACTGCTCCGACAACCACTGCACCGATGAGGAGCCCGATACGATACCTGGGCGACAAACCGGTAAAGTTCTTAAAACAATATTTTTTCATGGAGATCCTCCTTCTGCATCTCAAACGGGACGCTTATCCGAAACATTTTCCGAAGGCCTTGAACAGCTTCAGCGGCCCTTTGACCCGAATCCTCCTCAAGACAATCGCCTTGAGCATCGAGGTCTGATTGTGAAGTACACGCAGCCAGGTCTTTGCATCGGCATACACGCGAACATCCGGGATGCCTGCATGTCCCATCTCGATGAAAGCGTCGTCGATGCTTTTCTTTCGTTATAACGCTTTACTGTCGGATGATTTTTGATTCCCATGGATTACACACCTTTTGCTGAGGCTTTCGGATTAATACTTAGACCGGTCTGTCTATTAAATATCAAAAAAATGTCTTATCGTCCCTCTTCTCGAGCAAGAAACCTGTCGAAGTACAAGTAGATGAAATTCTTCAATGGTTCTGATGATTTCTTCACCTTGGAACGAAGCAGTGCTCCCTGAAAGGATGAGATCAGGTTTTCTGCCAGCATTTCTGCGTCCATATCTGCTGGAATTTCTTTTCTCTCCCGCGCTGCTACAAGTAAAGTGGTCAACTCCCTGTTCCATCGTTGCAGAGATTGCTCAAGTCGCTGCCGAACGTTATCCGATTGATCGGACATTTCCTGGCCCAAGTTGCCAAGCAGACACCCCTGGGTGCAATCATCACTTTCAAAGATTGCAATTAATGCCTCGAAACTTTTTCTGATCCGGTTCAACGGCGAGAAGGAGGCATTCCTGAAGATGGGGGTAAAAATTTCTTCTCTCTGTGCGACAAATTTGTCGATTACGGCAAGGGCGAAGTCTTCTTTGCTTGAGAAAAAGTTGTAAAACGAACCCTTTGGCACATTAGCCCGCTTCAAGATCGCCTCAACACCGGTAGCATTGAAACCTCTGCTCAATACGATGTCGAGTCCAACCTGGATGATGTCTTCTTTATTGTGAATGCGTTTCATGACTGATACATTGTACCACTCGGTCCAATGTGTCAATGTCTTTTCTCTGCTCTATCTCGCATTCGACAGTTGTGCATGACCAGCGATGAAAACCGTCAGACCCTGCAAAGAGCCGGAGGCCAGTACATCCCTGGCGAGAAGCTCAGGGGAGTACACCTCAATGCGCAGGCTCTGACTCGGGGTGGCAGATTGGAGGTCATCCGTGACAATCTCCATATCAAGGAAGTCTATGTCGGCGAAGGTGCCGGGCGTCGGCGGTTCATCATCGCCTACAACCCTGAACGGGCAGAGCACGATAGGCAGATCCGTGAGCGGAACCTGCAACGGCTCGAAGCCGCAAATCCTTCACGGATCCCGTATAAATTTGTAGGCACTACGCCTGAATCCCGTGTCGTTGATAGATTCATGTTTTATCTCACCTTGCGAGAGGTGGCGTCTCATGCAACGTATTGGTGCAAATACTGCATCTTCCGCATTTTCTTTCGTCAACCTATTGTTATTGTCTGTATGCCTTGATTGACAGGTCCAAAATACTCTCGATGTATATAGGTTAAAAGGTGATTATATGAATAATGCAAAAAACGTTCTCATCGTTGGTGCCTCTCGTGGTTTAGGGCACGCCATGGCAGCTGAATTTTTGGCCTATGGCTGGAATGTAATCGGTACTGTACGCAGTTACAAACATACCCTGCTGCATGACCTGGCTGAACAGCATGCAGGCCAGGTCCAGATCGAACAACTTGATATCTGTGATTACCCACAGATTGTATCGCTCCATGAGCGTCTGGCAAGAACATCCTTGGATATGTTGTTTGTAAATGCTGGAACCACTAACCGCGACCCCGACCAAACTATCGGAGAGGTGGATACCGACGATTTTGTCAAGGTGATGATAACCAATGCCTTGGGCCCAATGCGAGTTGTCGAGAGCTTAGAGGCCAATGTTAGCGAGCAGGGGCTGATCGGCATCATGTCTTCCGGGCAAGGAAGTATCACCAATAACACCAAAGGAATGCGAGAAGTATATCGCGGCAGTAAAGCGGCACTGAACATGTACATGAAAAGCTTCGCCGTTCGGCAAAAACAAGCAGGCAAAGCGCGGCCATTGGCGTTAATTGCTCCGGGCTGGATTAAAACCTCACTGGGTGGAGAGCAAGCCCCATACACCATGGAAGAAGCAGTGCCGATGATTGTGCAAGTACTGCTCGATAAATTATCTCGCCCCGGTCTTGAATATCTCGATCGTTTCGGCAATGTCGTGCCTTGGTAATTGGTGGTAAAATGAAACTCGAGGATTTCGACCGGACCGTGGCCGTAAATATTCGCGACAAGATAGCCGCCATAGAGTGGCTCGGGGTTGCCATAAACCACTGGAACCGATCGCAATCCCGAGCAGATACCCGGTCAGACCATAGCAAGCCGATATCTCCAGGACTATTCCGCGGCAAGATGCGCACCTTTCTCCGCCACGGAACGCTTCATAAACAGAACCAGTAGCGCAAGCAACATGCCAGCCACGGCAAATACTAGAAAACAGTCGAAATACGATAATGCCAGGGCATATTCCGTGCGCAGGTTGGCCAGAGCCTGCAAAGTCATGAGTTTTACCGCCACGGGATCGCTTGACTGGTGCAGAAAGTACGGCCTGGCGTGGTGGAGGAAGGAGGTGACCGCCGGATTGAGCTGATCCAGATTTTCGTTGAGCCGCAGGGTATGGAACTGTTCGCGTCGCTGGGTGAGCGTCTGGCCAAAAGACGTGCCGAAGCTTCCGCCTTCGTTGCGCAGCAGGGCGAGCAAACCGACCGCTGCACCGCGCAGTCGTTGGGGAATGTAGATGTAAGCCGCCACATTGAGCGGCGCGAAGACCAGACCCAGACCGATAACGAGAACCACGCGCGGCCAGATCACCTGAACAGGCGCGATTGCAAGATTCATGATCGACATCCAGTAGCTCCCTCCGGCGAGGATGAGAAGCCCGCCGCCAATCAGCCAACGGGCATCGAGCCCCAACCCCAGCACGCGTCCCACCAGAATCACCACGATGACCGTGAAGATTCCCGACGGTGACAGGATAAGCCCGGCATTGAGGGCGTCGTAACCGTAAAGTCTTTCAAGCATGCCCGGCAGCAGCGTGCTGGATCCATAAAGGATGCCGAATGAGCAGAAAATGATCACGCACGAAATGGTAAAATTGCGATCGAGAAGCGGCCGGAAATTGACGATCGGCCGCTTGTGCCGGCGCTCCCACCAGATAAGCAGAGATAAACAGAGCACGAACAGGACAACGAGCAACTGGATCCGTCCGTAAGGATCGTTGAGCCAGTCCCACTCCTGCCCCTTGCTGAGCAGGATTTCCCAGCTGACGATCACCAGAATGAGCAGGCTCAGTCCGGCAAAATCGAATCTGAGGGGTTGTTTGATCAGGGCTGCTCGATCCTTTTGCAGGTACGCCGGATCCCAGACGAGGGTGGCGCAAAGCAGGAAGGCCACTATGCCGATCGGGAGATTGATATAGAAAATCCAGCGCCAGGAGTATTGGTCGGTAATCCAGCCACCCATGGTAGGCCCCAGCACCGGGGCGATCAGGGCGGCGATGCCAAACAGTGTCTGTGCGGCCCCCTGCTTTTCAAGAGGGAAGGTGTCAAGCAGGATGCTTTGGCTGCAGGGCTGGAGACCGCCGCCGGCGATTCCCTGCACCACTCGAAATACAATCAACATGGGCAGGTTCACCGACATGCCGCAACAGAGGGAGGCAGCGGTGAAAACTGCGATGGACATCAGGAAGTACCGCCGCCGCCCGAGGTGGGATGCGAGCCAACCCGTGATGGGCAGAATAACCGCGTTGGCTGCCAGATAGCTTGTGATAACCCACTCGCTGTCAATCTCCGCGGCGGATAGCCCACCCGCGATATAGCGCAGGGCAACGTTGGTAATGGTGGTGTCGAGCACCTCCATGAAGGTGGGAATAACCACCGCGATGGCGATCAGCCAGGGATTGAATGGCCGATGATCCGTGCTCATGGCTGTTGCCGGATGGGAGGAGAGAGAACGGCCTGCAGGTATTTTCCCGCGTTCGGTCCGAAAGGTGGCCGTGTCAGGTCCACTTCGGGCTCGACGGACAGACCAACGAAAAGCGGCACCCGATTGGGATCGTAGTTTACCAGATCTATTCTTACAGGCAGGCGCTGCACGACCTTGACAAAATTGCCGATCGCGTTCTGCGCGGGCAGGAGGGCCAGCGTGGAACCTGTTCCCATGGAGAATCCGGAAATACGACCCTCGAATATCTCATGCCTGCCATACATGTCAGTCTTCAGGGTGACATGCTGGCCGATCCGAAGGTCGCGGAGCTGGGTTTCCTTGAAATTGGCGTCAACCCAGATGTCTTTCAGGGAACGGATCGCCATCAGGCTCTGCCCGACTTGAACGTCGTTGCCGGGATTGACATTGCGCCTGGTGACGACACCGTCGATCTTGGCCGTGATCGCACAATATCTGAGAGTGAGTCTGGCCTGCTCCACCGCCCGCCTGGCCTGCTCCACCCGTGCCTGTGCCTGCTTGATCGCCGGAGCCGTCCTGAGAATTTCGGCGTAGATGCGGTTGATGTCGCCGGAGGGATCACGGCGGTAAAATTCCTCCAGGGTCTGCCTCGGCGTCAGGTTGAGCGAGGAGGGGGTGACTCCGAGCTGGGCGGCGCTGTGGATGAGATCGGCCAAGGCCTCCCGAACCGACGAAAAGTTCTGATCCAAATCCTTGGGTACCTCGTCGAGCCTGCCGCCATCGGTTGGTTCCGGCGGCAGGCCCAGGGCCACGCGGGCCTGATGCACGTTTGCCAGCGCCTGGGCCACTTCGGCCCTTGCCACCGCCAGGGATGCGGACCTTCGGTCGAATTCCTCTTTACTGGCCGCGCCGGTCTTGACAAGCTTTGCAACCCGGTCGTACTGCGATCTGGCGAGTTGCAGGCTGGCCTTGCTTGATTATGGCGACCTGATTGTCCACGTCTTCGATCGCATGCGCCAGTTTAAAGCGGGCGCTGCGTGCCTGGGCCAGCAACCCGAGGGTGTTGGCCTGAACCACAGCCGAATCGGCCTTGGCCGTTTCAAGCGCAGCCTCGCTGATCGCCAGTTTCAACCGATAGGGTTCGGAGTCGAGTTCGACCAGTACGTCTCCCTTTTTCACCCGGTTGTTATCTTCCACAAGCACGCGGGCCACCTGGCCTGCAATCCGAGGAGCAACAAAGGTGACATAGCTGTCCACATAGGCGTCGTCGGTGGAAACCGTGTGCAGGCTGTGACGGATCCAGGGAATACCGAGAGCCAGCGCCGCACTGGCGATAAGTAACCTCAGGGTAATGATACGACTTCGGCGCCTCTTGTTGCCGCCAGTCTCCGGTTTCGGGGATGCTTCGGGGTGTTCGGGTTCGAAGTCCTCAGCTGGTGGGGACAGACGGGGCTCCAGGTCGGACGAAGGAGTTGCTGGTTCCATTGAAATGCCCTCTTTCTGCAGTTAGGGAATAACTGATTGAATTCAACGGTAGGGCGGTGAGGTGCAAATTGCTTTGAATGCAGGAATTGACACTGGAAAAAAATATTCATTTCCGGCTAATTCGCAAGCTCTGCTCCCTTGCGGCAATCTCCTTGAGATTAAAGATCTAAAGATTTCTTCGAGGTATGAATTGTTGCAAGGATCAGTGGGGGAGAGTAAGCCAGTGTTGATCCGGGCATATCTCTTCTCTGAGCAAAAATGCCTACAAAAATGCCTCTAATCCGACAGGCTCCTAGCAATCCTTCGAGATACTCGAAACTAACACCCATAAAGTCAGAGCACTGCCAATGACTAACCGGCAAAGCGGCGATACTCCTGCCGCTGGAGCCGGTTGTTCGCTGATTGCCGTAATTCGGCTATTTCCACTGTCGGAGTTCAATAATGAGCCCATCGGGATCTCTTATCTCTCCGCGGAAAGAGTCGCCCAAGTCCATCGGCCCCCAAGCCACAGCTATTCCTTTGTCCTTCAGATAATCTACTGCCTGCGCCATATCCTCCACTTCAAGCGCAATGCCCCTGTAACCTACTTCCCATGAGGCTTCAGATTTTGGCTTTGGATTATCTACGGAAATAATTTCGATGACCGTGTCGCCCAGTTCAAGATAAATAACCTCTCTCATTGGAGGCATTTTTACTTCATTCCGGCTTCGAATTCTAAAACCGAGAATGTTGACATAGAAATCAACGGTCTTTTCTGGATCCCTCGGAACAATTTCTACGTGGTCGATTCTTTTGAACATCATTACAGTTCCTTTCCTGCGTGGCAGGCGTCCAAGTCTCACCAAGGTGTTGCATGGTGATCTCGAGCGTATAGTTCACAGGCCTGCGCTGTTTGAGGGTCCTGTGAAACGCTTGGTAATGAGTTTTTATTATTTGCCTTTCTTTCTTCTTTCCGTAATGCTTTCTCCACCGATTCCCCAACTATCTGTATCAACCTCTTCAATTACAACAACTGTTGTCTCTGGATTTTTGCCAAGTATATTTTTCAATAATTCAGTTGCTCCTTTTATTAATGCAGCTTTCTTTTCAGGAGTAACATTTTCATTTGTGATTTTGATATTAACAAGTGGCATTATTGGATCTCATTTTTGGGAAGTTGGATTTTGGAAAACTATTTAATTTTTATTATAATTACTATTTTTTGGGTTTCAAATACTATCTTATACTAGCCTGTCTAGCCTGGATTCCGACGTTAGTTGATTGAGTTAACACCATGGCTGCTATCCGAATGAAAATCGAAGCCGTTTTCCGCCCAGCCAAGGAACTGCCAGGTCGACTTCGTCGAACCCTGCTGCCAGCAAAAGAGGATTGTGGGCTCTTTTCTGGAAACCCACTTGTATCGCATTCTTGGTTAACGTGACGTTGGCCGATGCCTCGATGAAATCTCTGAAGATATGCCTGGTCTTGGCGGTTTCATATCCGTTGGCGATCTTGGCGCCCAAAAGTTTGTAGAGACTGCTGGCCATAAGCGTCAGCTGAAGGTCGCAATTGACTTTCATGGCAACAGCCGAGGTGAGAGCGTCCATATGAAAAAAATCGATTCCGTCGGCAATTCCATTTTCAATGAGCATACGCTGGGCGTATCTGCGAATAAGTTTTGCCGGCGAGCGGGTCAGTTGGTTTGTGATCAGAATGGTGGGCGACTCATGGCCGAGGTCGGTGATGGTGAGTTGGCGCAAGGGTCCGCTGTAATCCTTGAGGGTGATTTTTTTATCGAGGATCCTTGGAGTCCTATACGCCCGGGAAACGCCTTCAAGTTGAATTCTTCGCCACGCCGAGGGGGGCGTTTGCCGAATTTCTTCCATCAATTTTTTGGACCGCCTTCGCAACGTCATAAACTTGATGCCAAGTAGGTTGAGATGATTGAGGTTTGCGTATGTGCTCAATTTTGAATCGAAAATAAGCTCTTCTGGATGCAGCCCCGTGCGTTGTTCCCAGAACTCCACAAATCGGAGGACCTCATCATTTTGCTCACTCTTTAGCAGATCGGCGTTGGCATAGCAAAAGACGCGGTTGTCACCGTCTTGAGCGAGAAAGGCCAGGATTCCTTTCTGTCTGCGGCTGCGTTTGGAAACATAGTGTTTTTCGATCAAGGCATCTTCCCCATGAAATGGGATAGTATGAAAATCAAGATCGAAAGACCTCCCGCGCTGCAGTCCGATCGTGCTAACAGCATCAAACCAGAGCTTCATAAAGAGTGGATGTGCCTCAGGTGCGACCAGACAGCTATATTCGGTGAGGAATGATCGTTTAGGGATGACATTGAGACCGGCGAATAAAGCTAATCCTTCATCGAAAACATGACTCATGACATGGCTGCGACGGGCATTGCCGAACATCTTGAGCGCCAATAAGGATCGTACCGCATGGGCGGCCGGCACCATTTTCGTTCCCGGGAACTGCGCTTGCTGCAGCATCTGCTTCAGAGGGAGATCAACAAGGTAAGGGAGGAATAAATAGAGCCCACCGAATCGCGTATGGAATTTTCTTGGGCGCAAATCAAGGTTCCGGACGTCTGCCACATCAGCGGCAGTTGGCCTGGTATGGGATGGCCGTTCATCCTCCAGTCTCGCGGGGAGTTTGGCAAAACCTTCTTCCTTTAATATTTTGGAGATGGAGACTGGGTTCAACTTTTGTCCGTTTACCTCGAGGGCTTGACTGATATCGTAAATGGAGAGATTTTGTTTGCGCAAGGCAATGACCTGTTCTCTCACAGCATCCCTTTTTGGGGCGATTTGGGGGCCTCTACTCGGCTCGATGAAGAAATTGCGGTTAGGGTTATTGCGAAACTGTGAACATAGAACCCGAAAGCTCCCTGGGGAGTACCCGAATTTGGCCGCAGCTTTCGCCGAGGGGAGACGCTCTACAAAGTAGGCACGAAGCGCCTCATACTGCCGATGTGTTGAGTTTTTTGGTTGGAGGAAATATTGCGCATAATCTGTTAACCCATTGGGTAAACTTGTGAACATGTATCCACCATGTTAAATATGAATGAGCTGTTACGTTTCCAGATACCTCATGAAAAATACACATAAATTCAGGGGAATTTGAGACAATCTGGCCGACTGAATGCAACTGCGAATATTTTAACATTGTGAACATATGATTAAAAGTTAATGGTAAAGGTAACATTCAAGGGCTTGCTGCCCAGCGTTGACTGAGATTAGCAGAGGGAAAGGTTATGCAGAAAACTTGGCATGGGAATCCAGGCTTCTAGAACAACCCGAAAATTGGAGGTGTTTTATGGAAGTATCACAGCTTTGCAAGCCCCACTTTGTGGCCCTTGATCATCTATGAAAAAAAACTATTTTAATAAGCATCTCCACTCGATGAATGCTCTAATCCTTCAGAATTTTTGAAATAGAGTAATATATCAATGTTGCAAACTTCATTTTTTTCAGACCATTGTGCCCTAGAACCGGAGAGTAGAACTGCCTGCAACCACTAACACATCGCAGAGGTGTCGAATGAAACTTTGTATATCAGCATCAGGCAAGGATACGGGTTCACTGGTTGATGCCGCCTTCGGCAGGGCGCCATATTTTCTTATCATCGATACAGAGACCGGGAACATGGAGGTTGTGGAAAATTCCGCAGCCTCGACAAGCCAAGGCGCCGGGATTGCGGCTGCACAAACGGTGACCGATAAGGGCGCGAATGCGGTACTCACCGGCTACGTCGGCCCTAACGTGTTCAACGCCCTGCATGCTGCCGACATCAGGATATTTGAAGGGGTGGCGGAACGCACTACCGTGGAAGAAGCGATAGACAGGTTTAAAAAGAATGAATACACGGCAACAGCCGCAGCTTCGGCGGGGCTTGGCCGCGGCAGAGGCAGTGGCCGTGGCATGGGCAGGGGCAGAGGAAGAGGCCAATGTCGACGTCAATAACCGGCGGATTACGTCCGGAAATCGTCAAGGCCTTCCATGAAAAAGGCTGTACCACGCCGGTTGTCGGTGGAGAATTGCTGATTGGCGCCGCCAGTTCCGGCCGGCTTGTGGATATGGTGAAAAAGAGGGCGAAAAGGCAGGCGGAATCCCGGAGAGTGGAGATAGTGCTGACCGACGGTCCGCCAGGCATTGGCTGCCCGGTTATCGCGGCGCTCTAAGGTGCAGATCACGCCGTTTTGATGACGGAACCAACTCCGGCCGCACTGAGCGATCTCCAGCGGATCACCCAGGTAACCGAACATTTCAGGGTTCCGGTGGGAATTGTGATCAATAAGGCGGATATCGGTACCGAAACGAGGGCAAACATTTACTCTTTTGCCGAGCGCAATAGCTTTCCGGTGCTCGCCGAGATTGCCTACGACACGAGTGTGGCAATGGCTATCGCCCATGGCCGTCCTGTTGTCGCCGCCTATCCTTCGTCGCCCGCTTCGCAGGCTATTGCCAGGCTTACCGAAACCATAGTGACAAAGGAGATGAGGCCGTAATGGTGGAAACATCGGAAAGAGTCGCCTGGCTATCTGTTGCTGTCAATATGGCTCTGGTGGCCATCAAGGCCGCCCTGGCTTTTCTTTCCGGCAGTATCGCCGTCAGAGCCGATGCCCTGCACTCTCTCACCGATGTGCTTTCTTCGGTGGTTATCCTGGTCGGCATCAAGATATCAAAACGATCTTCCCGCGCTTTCCCCTACGGCCTCTACAAGGTTGAAAACCTGGTAGCTCTCGGCACATCCGTGCTCATTGTCTTCGCCGGTTATGAAATCGCCAAAGAGGTGTTCAGCGGTCGACCCACCCTGCCAACCAACATCCCCCTGACCATTTGCGGCATCGTCGCAACCATTGTCATCGCCTGGATGTTTTCCCGGTATGAACTGAGAATAGGTCGAGAAACAAACTCCCCCAGCCTCGTCGCCGACTCCCGTCACATCCTGACCGATGTCCTCTCCTCCCTGGTTATCCTAGCCGCCCTGGCAGGCAGCGCCATCGGTTTTGCTCTGGATCGATATGCCGCCGCAGTCGTCGTGTTGTTTATCGGCCGCTCTGCCCTCACCATTTTCCTTGATTCGGTACGCGTCCTGCTGGACGCCTCGCTTGATCACGCCACCCTGACCAGGATTCGTGAACTGGTCCTTGCCGATTCAAGGGTGCTGGCAATCAACGGACTCTGGGCACGAAATGCGGGCCGCTACAAGTTTGTCGAACTTGATCTAACCCTCCGTGTCAAGGACCTGCATAAAGGGCACCGGATATCGGAAGAACTGGAAAACAGGATAAAACTGGCAATCTCCCAGGTTGATCGCATCCTGATCCATTATCAGCCTCAGACGTCGAAAAATCTCACCTGCGCCATCCCCCTAACCGAAGATAAACGGACCATTTCCGCCCATTTCGGCGAGGCTCCCTTTTTTCGACTGTGCTGTCTTGATCGCACCGGAGGCGATATTGTCGAAGAGCATGTTCTTGCCAACCCCTACCTTCAGGAACAAAAGGCCAAAGGAATAAAGGTGGCCGGGTGGCTGCTGGAAAACGGCATCGACATATTGTTGACGCATCAGGACCATTCAGGGAAAGGGCCGGCTTTCGTCCTGGGCAATGGTGGCGCCGAGATCCTGCTTACCAGGGAAACCGATAATGAAAAAGCATTGGCAACCGTGCAAGCAGAGATGCGAGGATCCGAAAAAATGACCTGACAGGAGGAGAAAATCATGCTGGATGAAAATCACATTACAAAAGCCCTGCAAACCGTCCTGCATCCAAAGTTACGCAAGAGTCTTCTCGATATCGGCATGATCCGCAACGTCACGATCAAAGGTGATGTGGTCGGACTGACCCTTGCTTTGAAATCGGATCGTGGCCCACTGAAGGACAAGTTTGTCCGGGATATCGAGCAACTTCTCGCGACAATACCGGGTGTCGCCAAGGTGGATATCGACGTTGCCACCTTGAGCCGGGACGATAGCGAGCGGCTCTTTCCCCAGCCGCGTCTGGAAGGCATAGAAAAGGTGGGCCGAATTGTCGCGGTGGCGAGCGGCAAGGGCGGGGTCGGCAAGACCACTGTCGCGGTCAATCTGGCTGTGGCTCTTTCCCAGATGGGTTTACGGACGGGGCTTCTCGACGCCGATATCTATGGGCCGAGTGTTCCCCTGATGCTGGGTCTGCCTGAGTCGCTTAAAGAAGAAGGCGGCATGATCCTCCCCTGCGAGAAATCGGGGCTTTGCGTCGTCTCCCTGGGCATGACCGCCGGTGAGACGGACGCCTTCATCTGGCGGGGTCCCCTCGTCTCGAAAATGCTCCGTCACCTGCTGGGGCGGGTGAAATGGGGCGAACTCGATTATCTGGTGATCGATTTGCCGCCGGGCACCGGGGACCCGTCGATCACCATCGCCCAATCGATCCCGCGGGCGAAGATCCTGATGGTCACCACTCCGCAGGAAGTCTCTCTGGCCGACGTGCGGCGGGCGATCACCCTTTTTCAACGGCATAACCTGCAGGTAGCGGGCTTGATCGAAAACATGTCCTATTTCCGGTGCGGGCATTCCACGGAGCCAATCCAGATTTTCGGCAGCGGCGGCGGAGAGAAACTCAGCCGGGAAACCGGCCTTCCCCTGCTGGGCGCCATCCCCTTCGACCTTGAACTTGGGCGCAGCGGCGACAGCGGCGTGCCGCTCATGCTCTCGGCGCCCGATTCCGAAGCGGGTCTGGTTATTCAGCGGGTTGCGAGAGCGCTGCACGAACAGACCGAAGAGGTTATTCAAACAGCAGCTCCGTGAGGCCCACCGCGTCCTGAAACCCGGCGGCGCGCTGGTGATAGGCTTTATCGATCGCGAGAGCGCCCTCGGTCAACACTATCTGGCCCACCAGACCGAGAGTGTCTTCTACCGCGATGCGACCTTCTTTTCGGCAAAGGAAGTGGAGCAGCTGCTGAATAGCGCAGGTTTTACCGAACCGCTGTGGGTGCAGACTTTGTCAAAGCCCCTGAAGGAGCCACGCGAGATCGAGCCGTTATGCTCTGGCTACGGCCAGTGGGGCCTTTGTCGTCGTTCGGGCGAACCGGCCCCTGAATCCTCCCACTCGTAAGATTTGAGAAATCGACAAAGGGCTTCCATGGCAAACCCAAAGCGGCAGGCGGCATTCATCTATTCAACACTATTTGAACGATATGAATATCCTTCCTATATTCCGTTCGTTGCCAAAAGAGCCGCAAAAACATACAGGCTCGTCAGTCAATTGGGTTTATTAAGCGCCGATAATAGTATAACTATTGCACCAAAACAGGCTTCGCGAGTCGAGCTTGAGAAATTTCACTCGGCAGACTATCTGGATATATTGCACCTGGCCGATGAGGAGAAAGTTTGTATTATCGACTCCCTGATGGGGATTGGCACACTTGATTGTCCTGTATTCAACGGTATGTATGAATATTCGGCATGGGCCTGTGGTGCGACATTGACAGGCGCCGACCTGATTATTTCCGGTGAAGCGGATATTGCCTTTAATCCCGCGGGTGGCTTTCACCACGCAAGGGCTCGGCAGGCATCAGGTTTTTGCTACCTCAATGATATCGTTCTAGGATGTATCAGACTGGTTGAGAATGGAAAAAGAGTTTTATTTCTAGATCTTGATGCGCATCACGGCGATGGTGTCCAGGAAGCTTTCTACGATAAAAGCGAAGTACTGACCATTTCACTCCATGAAAGCGGAAATACGCTCTTCCCTTGGACAGGCTTCGCGGATGAAATCGGTACAGGAGATGGGCTTGGTTTTAATGTCAATATTCCACTACCACTAGGAATAGATGATAAAGCGTATCTGACAGTATTCGATCAGCTGGTCATCCCCTTGATCAAAGCGTATGGCCCAGATGTAATCGTAATGGAATTAGGCATGGACGCCCTTGCAGGGGACCCGTTGGCGCATATGAGCCTGACAAATAATGCTTATGCTGAAATCGTCAGTACGCTGATGCGTTTTGACAAAAAGATTCTGGCGACAGGTGGCGGAGGGTATGACGTTGAGAAAACCATAAGGGGTTGGGCGCTTGCCTGGGAGATCTTCTGTTGTGGGGAACGTGAAAAAGCTGATCTTAGCCTGGGCATTGGAGGAGTCATGCGACAGAGCAATGATTGGTCGGGCGGACTTAGAGATCGCAACCTTTCGGTTTCCGATAGAAAACGCCGATTGTTAGATACCGCCATAAAGGCAACCATGGAAATGGTGATTAAAAACGTATTCAGTCACCACGGAATTGAAAAAAGGACCTTAAGAGAAAAATGAACCACCATGGAGGATATCATTGAGATCAGTCGTTGGATTTGTGGGCAGGGAACAACTAATCTGATCTTGCCCAATGAGGCATCGGTTTAACCCGGGATTTTCATGACTAATGTATTAATTCGCAGCCTTGCGCTCACATACAGACTCGATTTTTGAGAACTCCAGGCTAAGTGTGTTTGATGAGATCTGCCGGTTACTCAGCAATTCCAACTTTACGGCAAATGCCGCGCATAGTTCGCCCGATTTCAGAACTCACAGAGACATATACCATCATCAATTATTCGATTCGACACGGCAGCACACATGAAGGAGTGGATGGAATCTCCAACTCGCGCTCGTCTGATCGAGGAGGTTCGCCCGCTGCTCGTGACAGACGACGACTTTTTTATCAGCAGCGGACTGGATTTCTGGTTTACCCCTGCAGGGGCTAAGGCTAAGGTTCTCGTACGGTGGAAAAAGTATCTGGCTACCTGGTCAACCATCTACCCTCTTGTATTGGGTGTATCTTTGGTCGCAGCTCCTGTGCTGCAATATCTCAGTGCTCCGACAAACCGTTTTCTCACCACACTTGTGGTGACAGGGGTCGTCGTCTTTCTCATGGTTTACGTCGTAATGCCTCGATACACAAAACTGATTCACCGGTGGTTGTTCAAGTAAAACCGGAACCGCCCAACAATCTTCGCTATCAGGAAAAACGGCATTCATCGGTGCAGAATGTGGTAAATTGAGTGGACTGACACCCACTTAGATTAAAATGTTTGACGTTAAGATTACCGCTTGGAACATTGAACAGTTAAAGATTTTCTGAGAATTGCGGTTGCTACCGTGCCGTTGTCCTCATGTAATCCCTACAGAGTGGGATGTGTTTACGCCCCTGTCGTGAAAAATGAGGTTGACCGAGAGGTTGAACAGTCGAGGGTTCGTGCAATTTCGAGATCACCGGGGAGCAGGCCGCTGCCATCATCGGTCCGACATTGCCTATGATTGGATCGACGAAAGTGATCCCACAGACCCGGATCGAAAGTAATCGGGACTGTCCGGGGCTTAAGGCACTCACAATGTTCACAATCTACCTTATAGCTCATTGGTATTGGCACTTTGGGTTTGCCCGGCGAACGATTACTGCAGGTTAATAGAGATTCCTGCTGTTCGAGCATTTACATTGTCAGGAAGAAGCTAAATTTCCGAATATGTTTTTTGACTGCACTTGCCAACAGATACCTATTGTCGCTGAATAGGCTTTGGCGTTACTCAAAATGATCCGGCATTTTCTTTAACTAGTTCCCATCCAAAAACTATTATTTGGCCCGATATCTTCGTTATTCGCAAATTTTTATCCTCCGGTAAGCGAGGCACGAGACTCCGAGATATCACAGATATGCCTGCGGCAAAAAATTTGCGCATGCCTCGATCTCGAACCAAGTCCCTGATTTTCGGATGGAAACCAACTAGAAAAATAAATTTGTCCCTTTTTTCTCGATATGAAACAAGCAACCGCTGATGTCGAACGCATAAAACGATTCAAAAGCGGCGACGAGGAGGCATTTGCAGAGCTCGTCCGATGCTATCAGGACAGGATCTATTCCCTGTGTCGCTATATGCTTAAAAACCGGTACGATGCCGAGGATGCTGCCCAGGATACCTTCATCAAGGCTTACCGGAACCTCCGAAATTTCAAACCCAAGGCCTCATTTTATACCTGGCTATACCGTATTGCCGTCAACACCTGCCTCGACAGACAAAAACGACCTCTTTTTGCGTCACTGTTCAAATGGTCGGCGCATGGAGAAGAATCGACAATCGAGGCCCAGTCGAATAAACCCTCGCCTGAAGAAATTTGTGAAACGCGTCAACTGGGCCAAGCCCTGCACATCGGCCTCAACAGACTCTCTCCAAAACTGCGTGCGGTCATCTTTTTGCGCGAGATAGACGGTCTTTCCTACGAGGAGATTGCCGAGGTCCTCGAGGTATCGGTGGGCACCGTAAAATCGCGGATATCCAGGGCAAAAGAAGAAATGAGACGTATAATGATTTTTTTTAGGGAACAGAACTAAGGATTGAATCGTTTCACAATCAGGAGGATTACAATATGAAATGCTCCGGCATAGGAAAAATCCTCTCTCTTTACGTTGACGGTGAACTAAGTGAAAGAGACCGGGCGACGGTCGAATCTCATGTTCAATCATGCAGTGATTGTAAAAGAGAGTTAGAGGATCTGCAAATACTGAAGCGGATGTTCGACCGCGCTGGAAGATACCAGGCGCCTAATGGATTTACAACAAAAGTCATTGCCAATGCAGCCTTGCAAAAGAAGCAGAGAGGGGCATCCGATGCCTATTACATCAGGTTTGCGCAGGTGCTTGCTTTGATCGTGGTACTCGCTGTCGGGGTTGCTACGGGCGGCCTCATCATGCAGAGGGCCCCAACACCTAACAGCGCCACCCTGACCACGAGTTTTTCACTCGAGGTGTTCGAGGCGGCCCCACCCGACTCGATTAGCGGTGCATATCTTGCGGTAGAGGAGATCGGCCATGACCAGTAAGCTTATGAAATTCCTCTTTACCGCTTCTGTGCTGTTGAATTGTGCCGCGTTTATAACAGTCGGATATGTGTATTACAGCCAATCATCAGACTGGATTTCTCCTTTCGGGGTCAAAATTGAGCAGGGTGGATTTCTCTTTGAACGCCTTTCCTTGCAGCCAAAGCAAATGAAGACATTGCAAAACGGAGCGCGGGTCTTTCGCGCAGAGGTAGATAAAAAACGAAAGGAAATACTGAGGAAACGAAACGAACTCATTTCGCTTCTCCGCGCAGATGTGATAAAAACACAGGAAATACAAACTGTTATAGATGATATCAGCTCAACGCAGAAGGATGTACAGCAAATGGTCGTCCAACACATTCTGGAAAATAAGGCGGTCCTCGATAAGCAGCAGCAAGAGAAATTTTTCGACCTGATTGAGAATTCTATGAAAAAGGGGATTCAAGCGGGCTGTCTGGCGCCGAAGAAAAATTAGCCCGGAGTAATCCTCCACCGAGTTTAACGGATTCGATAAAGGAGCAGACCATGGGATTGGTGGTGGCGGAAAATGTCGGCAAAGACTATCAGGCTGGAGATCTCGTTGTCAACGCCTTGAAAGATATCAATTTCACGCTACCGCCAGGGGCGTTTACCGCTTTCGTCGGGCCGTCGGGAAGCGGCAAGACGACGCTGCTGAACCTGATCGGCTGCCTGGATAGGCCATCGAAGGGGCAATTGACCGTTGCCGGCGTGGACGTTGCAAAGTTGACTCGCAAGCGGAGTGCACTCTTCAGAGGCAAGACTCTAGGTTTCATCTTCCAGGATTTCAACCTGATCCCGGTGCTTACCGTCTATGAGAATGTCGAGTATCCCCTGCTGATGGTCCAGAATATTCCCCCGAAGGAGAGGGAGAAACGGGTGGCGGTCCTTCTGGAGGCCGTCGGCATGCTTGAACAAAAAGAGAAATACCCTGATCAGATTTCAGGCGGGCAAAAACAGAGAGTAGCCGTTGCCCGGGCGCTGGTTACCAATCCAAAGGTTGTTCTTGCCGATGAGCCGACCGCCAATCTCGATCACAAAACCGCGAAAATGGTCATCGACCTGATGAAAAAAATGCGAGGAGAATTCAATACGACCTTTATCTTCTCGACCCATGACCAGAAGGTTGTCAGTGAGGCCGAGACCATATATACCCTAGAGGACGGAAAGATGTTAGGCGCCGGTATCGATGGAGGTGGTGACAATGCGTAACCTTTTCAAGATTGCGATCAGGAATCTGCTCCGTTACAAACGAAGGACACTGTTAACCGCCTCCCTGATTTCCATCGGCGTCATCTTCGTGCTCACCTTTACCGCAGTGACCGGCTCCTTCAAGAATATGATGATAGGAGAGATAACCGATTCGATGCTCGGGCATGTCCAGGTCCACAGGAAAGGTTATGTGGCCTCCATAGACAACCTGCCACTCAACCTCAATCTCAAGGCCGAGGCCATGAAAAAACTGGCAGACATCCTGGATGCTACCCCTGAAATAGAGGCCTGGTCTCAGCGCATCAAGTTTGGCGGGATGTTCAGCAACTTTGTGGAAACCACCAATATCCGCCTGAATGGTATCAACCCGGCAAGGGAATTCGCCACAGTCCCGCTGCTTACCTCGAGGGTCGTAGCCGGCAAGAAGACCCTCGACAGGGGGGATATCTTCATACCCGACCTCCTGGCGAAAGGGATGAAGGTCAAGGTAGGTGATTCGGTCGTCGTTGTGACAACCAACCAGGACGGTTCAGTGAACGGCAAGCAGTTCAAGGTTGCCGGTATACTCGAAAGCGCGACAGGGCCTGGGGGCAGGGACGGGTATATCCATATCGCTGACGCGGCAGAGCTTCTGCGAATAGAAGACAAGCAGACAAGTGAGGTTGCCATACGGCTGAAGGATTTCAGCAATCTCCATCAATTCACTGAAAAACTGGAGAAAGAACTCTCCGGTCTGACGAATAAGGCCGGTAAGCCCCTCTTCGAAGTGCATACCTGGGAAAAACTCACACCTTTCTATAATATTTCGAGGATGCTGGATTTAATGACCGTCCTCATTAAATTCATGCTGATAGCGATCGTTCTGATCAGCATCATGAACGTGATGATCATGGCCGTCTATGAGCGGATACGGGAGATAGGGACCATTGCAGCTATAGGGACCCTGCCCGGCAGGATCCTTGCCATGTTCCTCATAGAGGGGGTATGCCTCGGTATCGTTGGGACGGTGATCGGAACCTTTGCCGGGATGCTGCTGATTTCTCTTCTTAATCTAGCAAAAATAACCTTCAGTTTTGCTCGGCATAGCGGGTTGATTCTCTCGGCCAAGATCGATCCTTCCGATATCCTTGTTATTTCGATAACGGTGATCGTCGTTTCTGTCATTGCCAGCCTGCAGCCGGCATATAAGGCGTCTCAAATGGAGCCCATAAAGGCCTTGAGGCATGTGTAAGCATTTACCAGCCCCCCCTCCCTATGCCCGACACAGTCTACTTACGCCAAGCTGGGGCGCTGACGAACGGTTACAACCTGTAGAGGAGATTGTTCATGATCAGAGTACTTGTTGTTGTCTTCTGTGTTCTCTTGGCGGCCCCTGCCTATGCAGTTGATGGAAAACGGTTATTGCAGGAGGTGGACAGGAACCTGAATCCGGAATCCTATCAAACCTACAGGAAACTAATCAATATCGAGCCCAACGGGAGAAAGAAGGAATATACGCTTTTCACCGTCAAAAAAGGGGAGGACAAGGTTGCGGCCCTCTTCCTTGCGCCTGCCAGTGAAAAGGGGCGAAGCACCTTGCGGCTCGGAGACAATATGTGGCTGTACATTCCAAATGTCGGCAAACCGATACGCATAACAAGCCTCCAGTCGGTGGTGGGAGGAGTGTTCAATAATGCTGATATCCTCAGGCTGGACTATGCGGCGGAATACGATGTCGAAAAGGTCGAGGAGTCCGGAAATGCGTTTCTTCTCTTTGCCAGGGCGAAAAACAAGACGGTTGCCTACGACAGGTTGAAGATATGGGCGGATAAAATAAAAGAGCTGCCGATAAAAATTGAGTGCCTGACCAGGGACAACATGCTTATCAAGACACTCTATTTCAAGGATATCAAAGATTTTGGAGGCGGCATCGTCCGGCCATCGGTTATCGAGACGGACAGCCCGTTGTATAAGGGGTACAAGTCGGTGATGATATTTGGCATGATCACCAAAAGAGACTACAAGGACGTGATATTCACCCTCACCTTTATGCCGAATTTAGAGTCACTGCGTTAGCATGAGTTTGCGCTCTCCAAGTCCGTGCGGCTGCCCGCCGTCGCCGGGAGCGAGGCTGCTGCGAGGACGGATAGCTCTTTATCTCTTCGTTTTCCTCATTCTCCCGGCCCTCTTTCCCCGGATTCTCTTAGCCGAAGACTACACTTTCTCGCCCTCGGAAATCGAGAAAAAACCGTATCATTTTGGCGGATACATGGAATTGAAACCGGTGCTGGTCGGACTTGATAAAGATGCATCTCTCTATAAGGTAAATTTTTTTGGGCGCAAAAAAGAAGGCAGTACACTGAACGAATATGACGGCACACTCCAGCTGGAAGGGAGTTTTGACTACGGTATTTGGCAATTTTCTGGGCGAACCAATTCCGACTATAAGAATTCATACCTCGGGGAAAATCAACAGACGACGGTTCAGGAAGGATATATCTCTCTCAGGCCAATGCCATCTCTCAAGATCGATGCAGGTAAAAAAACGCTTGGCTGGGGAAAGGGATATGCCTGGAATCCGGTCGCCTTTCTGGACAGGCCCAAAGACCCCAATGATCCGGAGTTGAATCGTGAAGGATATTTTGTCGCAAAGGCAGATTACATCAAGAGCTTAGACGGGCCGTTGCAAACGATCTCTTTTACCCCAGTGGCTCTTCCCGTCTGCGACCACGTCAATGATACTTTCGGCAAGCTTGACCACATGAATTTCGCTGGAAAGATGTACTTTTTACTCTATGACACTGATATTGATCTGATCTTTTTCAGCGGCGGGAGTAAAACGACCCGCTACGGTCTTGACTTCTCAAGAAATATAACCACTAACCTTGAGATCCATGGCGAATTTGCATTCATCAAGGATTTCGAAAAAACATATATCGATAGCACAGGCAAATCCTTTACCACAAGATACGACGCCAAGAGCTACTTACTGGGCTTCAGATATCTCACTGAAAATGATACAACCTATATCCTGGAATATTACCGGGATGGCACTGGCTTTACCACCGATGAAATGACGGATTACTATTTGTTCATTG
>CAVUXQ010000036.1:0-92126 GCA_963745265.1 uncultured delta proteobacterium | reverse complement strand
GGCGGCGAGCGCAAGGTGCGCATGGCTAACCTGGCCATTGTCGGCTCGCACAGCACCAACGGCGTGGCCGCCATTCATTCCGGGCTGCTGCGCACGACGACGGTCAAAGACCTGGCCGAGATGTTCCCCGAGCGGTTCAACAACAAGACCAACGGCGTCACGCCGCGCCGCTGGTTGCTGCTGGCAAATCCGGCACTCGCCCGCACGATCACCGGTGCCATCGGCGAGGACTGGATCACCGACCTTAGTCAACTGAGCAGACTCAAGCCGCTTGCAGCCGACCAGGGCTTTCGCGACGCCTTCGGTAAGGCAAAGCGCGAGGCTAAATCGCAGTTCGCCCATTGGCTCAAATCGACCTCCGGCCAGATCGTCGACCCGGATACCATCTTCGATTGCCAAGTTAAGCGCATCCACGAATACAAGCGGCAACTGCTCAATGCGCTGCGCATTGTCATACTCTATAACCGGCTGCGGGAAAATCCGAACCTTGCCATGACGCCACGGACTTTCTTCTTTGCCGGCAAGGCGGCGCCAGCCTACAGTCTGGCAAAGCTCATCATCAAGTTCATCAACAATCTGGCGGGCACCATCGACGCCGACCTGGCGCTGGGCGGACGTCTCAAGGTCCTGTTCATCCCCGAGTATTGTGTGTCACTCGCCGAGCGGCTGATTCCCGCATCCGACGTCTCCAACCAGATATCGACCGCCGGCTACGAAGCCAGCGGCACGAGCAACATGAAGTTCATGATGAACGGCGCATTGACCATCGGCACGCACGATGGAGCGACTATCGAGATGGCAGAGGAAGCGGGCGAGGAAAACTTCTTCCTGTTCGGTCTGACCGCGGATCAGGTGGCCGCAAGTCGCGGCTGGTACAACCCGCACTGGCATTATGAAAACGAGCCTGAGACCCGTGCGGCCCTGGATCTCATTTTTTCCAACCACTTCAGCCGCAATGAACCGGGGGTCTTTGCTCAGCTACGGGACCTGCTGCTCACGCGAGGCGACTACTACATGCATCTGGCCGACCTCAGGTCCTATCTCGATGCAGACCGGCACCTGATCGAGTTGTATGCCGACCAGGACTCCTGGCGGCGCAAGGCCATCTTGAACGTGGCTAATTCCGGAAAGTTCTCCAGTGACCGCACCATCGCCGAGTACGCGGCCGACATCTGGAAGGTGAAACCATGCCCGGTGGAGTGGGCCGGCAATGACCAAGAAGCGAAAGGATAAAGAAAGGATATAACCATGGCTATTTCCCCCCTTGCAGGCAAATCTGCCGATCCGTCGATATTGATCAATGTTCCCAGGTTGGTATCAGCCTATTACACGGAACAGCCGGATCCCTCCGTGCCCGGGCAACGTGTCGCCTTCGGAACCTCCGGGCATCGAGGCTCGTCGCTTGAGAACTCCTTTAACGAATCGCACATTCTGGCGATCACCCAGGCCATCTGCCTCTACCGAAAACAGCAGAGCATTGATGGTCCGCTGTTCATAGGTATTGATACGCACGCTCTCTCGGAGCCTGCCTTTGCCACTGCCTTGGAGGTGCTGGCGGCCAATGGGGTGGAAGTTATGGTCGATGCAGACGAGGGTTACACTCCAACCCCGGTGGTCTCGCACGCAATTCTCAGGCACAACCACGGCAAACGTCAGAGGCTCGCCGATGGCATCGTCATTACGCCATCGCATAACCCGCCCAAATACGGCGGCTACAAATACAATCCACCCCACGGCGGACCTGCAGATACCCATGTGACCCAATGGATCGAGCAGCAGGCCAATACATTTCTTGTCGACGGTCTGCGCGGGGTGGAGAGAGTCCCTTTTGAGCGGGCGCGCAAAACCTCTACAACTCATCAGCATAATTACCTCGATTCCTACGTCGATGATCTCTCCTCGGTGGTGGATCTCCAGGCAATTCGGGAGAGTAAGGTCCATATCGGTGTTGATCCGCTGGGTGGTGCCAGTTTGGCTTATTGGGAGGCTATCGGCAATCGCTACCAGCTCAACCTGGAGGTGGTGAATCGGACCATCGATCCCACGTTCCGCTTCATGACCGTTGACTGGGACGGTCAAATCCGGATGGACCCCTCATCGGTTTACGCCATGGCGCGCATGGTCGGCCTCAAAGAGCGGTTCGACATTGCCTTTGCAAGTGACCCCGATGCCGATCGACACGGGATTGTGACGCGCAGCCAGGGACTCCTCGAACCGAATCATTATCTAGCCGTAGCAATTTGGTACTTGTTCGCCAACCGTCCCGAGTGGCCGAAGTCGGCTGCCGTCGGCAAGACCGTGGTCAGCTCCGGCATGATCGATCGGGTGGCTGCCCGACTGGAGCGGCGGCTGGTCGAAGTTCCCGTCGGATTCAAATGGTTTGTGGAGGGACTGATCGATGAGTCGCTGGGCTTCGTCGGCGAGGAGAGTTCGGGAGCGACATTCTTGCGGCGCAACGGCACCGTATGGACAACGGACAAGGACGGCCTGGTCCCAAACCTGCTCGCAGCGGAGATCACGGCCCGCACGGACAAAGATCCAGGCGAGCACTATCTCGACCTGACGGAGAAATTCGGCACGCCGTACTCCATGCGCATCGACGCACCGGCGACGCCCGGGCAGAAGGCAAAGCTCCAGAAGCTGTCTTCCGAAGCGGTCACGGCGAAGGAGTTGGCGGGCGAGCCCATTACCGCCAAGCTGACATGCGCTCCGGGCAACAACGCTTCCATCGGCGGTCTAAAGGTCATGGCTGCCGGTGGCTGGTTTGCAGCCCGGCCGTCGGGAACGGAGAACATCTACAAGATTTATGCGGAGAGCTTCAAGGACCAGGCTCATTTGGACGCTATTTTGAGCGAGGCCCAGGCGATGGTTAACAAGGCACTGGGATCCGACAAAGACATCGAATAGAAGGGGGTGAACCTATGAAAGGGACCGAATTGATCCACAGCCTGGGGCAGAGTATCTGGCTTGACAGCATTTCCCGCGACCTGCTGAACAACGGCACACTCAAGAAGTACATCGACGAATTGTCGGTAACGGGAGTTACCTCGAATCCGACGATCTTTGATCTCGCCATCAAGAACAGCACCGCCTACAACGCCGCAATTCAAAGAAAATTTGAAGAGGGCAAGTCGGGGGAGGCGCTGTTTTTCGAACTGGCGATCGAGGACCTCACCAGGGCCGCGGATATGTTACGGCCTATCCATGACCGGACCAACAGGGTAGACGGCTGGACCTCGTTGGAAGTGTCACCTCTGCTGGCCTACGATACGACGCACACCCTCGCCGAGGCCAAAGACCTCTTCGCCCGGGCCGGGCGGCCAAACCTTTTGATCAAGATCCCCGGCACCAGGGATGGGCTGCCCGCCATCGAGGAGGCGATCTTTGCCGGTGTGCCGATCAACGTGACCCTCCTGTTTTCGCGTGAGCAGTACCTGGCTGCGGCGGAGGCCTTCCTGCGCGGGATCGAACGGCGCATCGACGCCAATCTCGACCCGAATGTCGGCTCAGTCGCCTCACTGTTCATCAGCCGCTGGGACGTTTCGGTAGCAGGCAAGGTGCCGGAGCCACTACGCAACCGGCTCGGTATCGCCATTGCGGGGCGCACCTACAAGGCAGCGCGCGACCTGCTCGGCTCGCCGCGCTGGATGCGCATTTACAACCTGGGCGCAAGGCCGCAGCGTCTGCTTTGGGCCAGCACGGGAACCAAGGACTCCCAGGCCTCCGATGTCCTGTACATCAAGAACTTGGCCGCACCGTTCACGGTGAACACCATGCCCGAGGGCACCTTGAAAGCCCTAGCCGATCACCGGGACCTCGGTTCGATCATGGCGGCGGACGGCGGAGATTGCGAGGAGGTTTTGGCACAATTCGCCAAGGCCGGTATCGACATCGATGCACTGGCAGCGCAGCTTCAGCAAGAGGGAGCCGCGTCGTTCAGCAAATCATGGAAAGATCTGATGGCGTTGATCGCATCAAAGTGCAACGTCCTTAGTAAGGGGGAATGAAATTGAAAAAGCATGACGTAGCAATCAATGAACTGCCGGTATGGAAGGACCTCGAAGCTCACTATAGGGAGGTCCGAGAGTTGCATCTCCGAGAGCTCTTCTCAGAAGACCCCGAGCGCGGGATGCGCATGACGGCCGAGGGAGCGGGGCTCTATCTGGATTACTCGAAAAACCGTATCACCGGCGAGACCCTCAAACTGCTGCTGCGCCTGGCCGAAGATTCGGGTCTGCGGGCGCGGATAGATGCCATGTTCAGCGGGGAGAAAATCAACATCACGGAAAACCGGGCTGTGCTGCACGTGGCCCTGCGTGCGCCGAAGGGAACATCCATCCTCGTTGACAACGAGAACGTGGTGCCTCGGGTCCACGCGGTGCTCGACCGGATGGCCGACTTTTGCGACCGTGTCCGAAGCGGAGCATGGAAAGGCCATACCGGCAAGCGCATTCGCAATGTCATCAACATCGGCATCGGCGGCTCCGACCTCGGGCCGGTCATGGCCTACGAGGCGCTCAAGCACTACAGCGACCGCGCTATGACGTTCCGGTTCGTTTCCAACATTGACGGCACCGACTTTACCGAAGCGGTCCGTGACCTTGACCCTGCGGAGACTCTTTTCATCGTCTCGTCAAAGACCTTCACGACGCTTGAGACGATGACCAACGCCCATACGGCCCGCGTCTGGTCGCTCAAGGGTCTGGGGGACGACACGGCTTCGGTGGCCAGACATTTTGTCGCCGTTTCGACCAACGCTGCGGAAGTGGCAAAATTCGGTATCGATACCGACAACATGTTCGGATTCTGGGACTGGGTCGGCGGACGGTACTCGATGGATTCGGCCATCGGACTCTCGACCATGCTTGCCATCGGGCCGGAGAATTTCCGCGCCATGCTTGGCGGCTTCCGCCAGATGGACGAGCATTTCCGTACCGCTCCGTTCGAGCGCAACCTACCGGTGCTCATGGGCCTTTTGGCTGTCTGGTACAACAATTTCTTTGGCGCGCAAACCGTTGCGGTCCTGCCGTACGAACAGTACCTGAAGCGTTTTCCGGCCTATCTGCAGCAGTTGACCATGGAGAGCAACGGCAAGCACGTAACCCTTGACGGGACCGAGGTCGGCTACGACACCGGCCCCATCTACTGGGGCGAGCCGGGGACCAACGGCCAGCACTCTTTCTACCAGCTCATCCATCAGGGGACCAGGCTTATTCCGTGCGACTTCATCGCCTTTGTTGAGGCACTCAACCCTCTCGGCAGGCACCACGATATGCTCCTGGCCAACGTCTTTGCCCAGACCGAAGCGCTTGCCTTCGGCAAGACTGCTAAACAGGTCCGGGAGGAGGGAACGCCGGAGAGACTGGTGCCCCACCGGGTCTTTACGGGCAACCGCCCGTCCAATACTATCATCGCCCAGCGGCTCACGCCTGAAACGCTCGGCAAACTTGTCGCACTCTACGAGCACTCGGTTTTCACCCAAGGCGCCATCTGGCATATCGACTCCTTCGACCAATGGGGGGTGGAACTCGGCAAGGTGCTGGCCCAGCGCATCATCCCGGAACTCGAGAACAAGGAGGAGCCGAGGCTCGGCCATGACAGTTCAACGAACAACCTGATCCGCCGTTACCGGAAAATGAAGGCGGGGAAATAATAATCCTGGATGGTAACGCTTTCGGAAATCAATAGGACAAAAGGAGATAGACATGCAACTGGGAATGATTGGTCTCGGAAGGATGGGAGCAAACATGGTGCGGCGGCTATTGAAGGGAGGTCATCAGTGCATTGTCTTTGATAGATCGCTGCAAGCTGTAGAGGAAATGACCAAGGAGAAAGCGGTGGGTGCCTCCTCAACGCAGGATCTATTGAACAAGCTAAAGAAGCCGAGAGCGCTCTGGCTGATGGTGCCAGCGGCGGCAGTGGACCAGACCATTGCCGACCTTGCGCCCTCACTCGAGTCAGGGGACATCCTCATCGACGGCGGGAATTCCTACTATGTGGACGACATCCGCCGCGCCAAAGAACTCACGGCCAAGGGAATACATTACGTGGATGTGGGAACCAGCGGCGGGGTCTGGGGCCTGGAGCGAGGGTACTGTATGATGATCGGCGGCGAAGACGCGGTGGTCAAACGCCTTGACCCCATCTTCTCCAGCCTGGCTCCGGGCCTTGGCGAAATTGCCCGCACTCCGGGGCGCGAGAAGATCGGCGGCACAGCGGAAAAGGGCTACCTGTACTGCGGACCAAGCGGCGCCGGGCACTTCGTCAAGATGGTGCACAACGGGATCGAGTACGGCATCATGGCTGCCTACGCCGAGGGGCTCAACATTCTCCACCACGCGGGCGTCGGCAAGCAAAAACATGAAATCGATTCCGAGACCGCGCCGCTACGTAACCCAGAAGAGTACATGTACGACCTAAATCTGGCAGATATCACCGAGGTCTGGCGACGGGGCAGTGTGATCGCATCGTGGCTGCTGGATCTCACTGCGGCCTCCCTGGTCGAAGACCCCGGCCTCTTAAAATTCTCGGGCCGAGTCTCGGATTCGGGCGAAGGGCGGTGGACAATCAAGGCAGCTATCGACCAGGCCGTGCCGGCACCTGTACTCAGTACAGCGCTATATGACCGTTTCAGCTCGCGCGGCGAAGTCGACTTCGCGGACAAGCTGCTCTCCGCGATGCGCTTCCAGTTCGGGGGGCATCTTGAGAAACCGGCCGGCAAGTGACAGACATCAGCGAGGAGGTAACTGCAATGAATGATTCCCATTCCGATGCCCTGGTTTTCTTTGGGGCCACAGGAGATCTGGCCTACAAGAAGATCTTTCCGGCGCTCCAGGCAATGATCAAACGAGGCCATCTCGACGTGCCGGTCATCGGCCTGGCCAAGGCCGGTTGGAACCTCGACCAGCTCAAGGCAAGGGCGCGCGACAGCCTCGAAAAACACGGAGGACTCGATTCCGCCGCTTTTGAAAAACTGTGCCACCTGCTGCATTTTGTCGGCGGCGACTACAGAGACGCTTCGACCTACCAGGCTTTGCGTAAAGAGCTCGGCTCCGCGCAGAGACCGGCCCATTACCTCGCCATCCCACCCTCGCTGTTCGAAACGGTCGTGGAACATTTAAAGAAGACTGACTGCTCCACGGAGGCCGGCTGTGCCAACGGTGCTCGCGTCATTGTCGAAAAGCCCTTTGGCCGCGACCTCGCCTCGGCGCAGGAGCTCAACCGGATTCTGCTGGGAACCTTTCCTGAGGACAGGATCTTTCGAATAGACCATTATCTCGGGAAGCGACCGGTGCACAACATGGTCTTCTTCCGCTTTGCCAATGCGCTTCTCGAGCCTCTCTGGAACCGCAATTATGTCGAAAGCGTGCAGATCACCATGGCGGAAAACTTCGGGATCCAAGGTCGGGGAGCCTTTTATGAAGGAACAGGCACGATCCGCGACGTCATCCAGAATCATCTCTTCCAGGTCCTGACAAACCTGACCATGGAAGCGCCGATAAGAACCGATAGCGAATCGATGCGCGATGAAAAGGTGAAGGTTCTGAAGGCGATAGCCCCGCTCGATGCAAAAAACCTCGTCAGAGGGCAGTTCCGAGGCTATCGCAATGAGAAAGGGGTGGCGCCGGATTCCCAAGTGGAAACCTTTGCGGCGATGAGACTCGAGATCGATTCCTGGCGCTGGCAAGGGGTCCCTTTTTATATTCGGGCAGGGAAGTGTCTGCCCGTGACATGCGCGGAAATGATTGTCCGGCTGCGCCAGCCTCCCACGATGTACCATTCCTGCGATCTGACAGCGAATTATTTCCGGTTCAGGATCAATCCAGACATCTCGATTGCCTTCGGCCTCAATACCGGATCCGCGGAGGAAAGGAAAGCCGGCCAGTCCGTGGAGATCTTGGGGAGTCATCATCCTGGCCCAGATGAGATGGATGCCTATGAAAAAGTTCTCGGAGATGCGATGGAGGGAGACGCTACTTTGTTTGCCCGGGAGGACTATGTGGAAGAGGCGTGGCGCATAGTCGATCCAGTGCTTAAAGGCGATACTCCCGTCTGTCGATACGAACCGAATACCTGGGGACCCGCCGAGGTTGAAGAGAGGGTCGCTCCCCCCGGAGGCTGGCACAATCCCGTCGTTACAGGGCAGGAGCCGTCATGAAGATTAAAATTAAAGATGATGCTGACTCGGCTGCCCGGGAAGCCGCCGCTTTCATAGTCGGGTGACGACTATCCTGATTTTGTCATACCCCTGGCAAGGGCCGTTGCCTCAGGCACGGTCGCACGCGCCCTGGCGGTTTGCGGCAGTGGTGTCGGCGCGTCGGTCTGCGCCAACAAGATTCCCGGTGTCCGTGCCGCACTGGCACAAGACCATTTTTCGGCCAGGCAGGGAGTCGAGGACGATAACATGAACATCCTTTGCATGGGCGGCCGGACCGTGGGACCGGCCGTAGCCTGGGACCTTGTCGAAACGTTCCTTGCCGCCGAGTTTAGTCGGGCGGAACGGCATCTGCGGCGTCTTGGCAAGGTGACATCCCTGGAAAGGGTGAAAGAAGAGTAAGACGACCTAACCCGAATTTCGGGCTAAAAGGAGAAAGAATAGGAGAGAGCCATGACAAACGACGAAATGGTTCAGACGGCTATCAACACCATCCGCACCCTCTCGATAGATGCGGTGCAACAGGCCAAGTCCGGACACCCCGGCACACCGATGGCGCTCGCACCGCTGGTCTACACAATTTGGAACCGCGTCATGTACTTTGACCCGAAGGACCCGATCTGGCCAAACCGCGACCGGTTCGTGCTCTCGAACGGTCATGCCTCGATGCTGCTCTGGTCCGTGCTCCACCTCGCCGGCGTCAAAGCTGTGAACGCTGATTACGAGAGGCTGGGACAGCCTTCGGTGACCCTTGACGATATCCGCCGCTTTCGCCAGCTCGACAGCAAAGCACCGGGCCACCCCGAGTATCACTGGGTATCAGGCGTCGAAACAACGACCGGCCCGCTCGGCCAGGGCGTTGCCACGAGCGTGGGCTTGGCAATTGGCCGGAAGTGGCTCTCCCATCGTTACAACCGTCCGGGCTTTAAGATCTTCGACTATAACATCTACGCCATTTGCGGGGACGGCTGCATGATGGAGGGCGTCTCGTCGGAAGCGGCGTCATTGGCCGGCCATCTGGGCCTCGACAACCTTTGCTGGGTCTACGATAATAATCACATAACCATCGAAGGGAGCACGAGCATCACCTTCACCGAGGACATCGAAGCCAGATTCCTTGCCTATGGGTGGAATGTCCTGCGGGTCGGTGACGCCAACGACATCGATCGCATCGAACATGCTCTCGATGTCTTCCGTAAGACCAAGGGCCGCCCCACCTTTATCGTTCTGGACAGTCACATTGGCTACGGTTCGCCGAGCAGACAGGACACTCCCGAAGCCCACGGCGAACCGCTCGGCGGGGAGGAGGTCCGCCTCTGCAAACTGTTCTACCACTGGCCTGAAGACGCGAAGTTCCTCGTGCCTGATGGAGTCTACCAGCATTTCGCGGCGGGCATAGGCGAACGCGGCGCTACAGCCAGGCAGGCGTGGCTGGAACTTTTTACTGCCTACCGAACCAGGTTTGCCGAACTCGCAACCGAGATCGAGCTGATGCAACGGCGCGAACTGCCGGCCGGATGGGACCGCAATCTCCCCACATTCCCCGCCGATGCGAATGAAATCGCCGGCCGCGAAGCTTCGGGTAAGGTATTGAACGTACTCGCCCAGAATATCCCCTGGTTCCTCGGGGGATCGGCGGATCTCGGGCCTTCGAACAAGACCATCCTGAAATATGAGGGCGCGGGAGACTTCCAGTCCGGCAGCCCGGGAGGGAAGAATCTGCATTTCGGTATCCGCGAGCATGCCATGACGGCGATCGTAAACGGGCTCTCACTGTCAAAACTCCGGGCCTTCGGCGCGACCTTTTTTATCTTCAGCGACTATGCACGACCTGCATTGCGGCTCTCAGCGCTAATGGAACTGCCGACCATCATCGCCTTCACCCACGACGCCATGGGCGACGGAGAAGACGGCCCGACTCACCAGCCGGTAGAGCAGCTTGCATCGTTGCGCGCTATCCCGGGGTTGGTGGTGCTGCGGCCGGGCGACGCCAACGAGGTCGTCGAGGCCTATCGCTATATGATGCAATTGCGGCACAAACCTGCTGTGATCGTGTTATCGCGCCAACCTCTGCCGACCCTGGATCGGAGCAGGTATGCCCCGGCAACCGGGGTTGCGCGGGGTGCTTATGTGCTCGGCGACGCACCGGGCGGCACGCCCGAGGTAATTATCATCGCCACGGGAAGCGAGGTCAGCCTTGCCGTGCAGGCCCATGAGAAGCTGTTAGCCGAGCGCATCCGCTCGAGGGTGGTCTCCATGCCGTCATGGGATATATTCGATTATCAGACACGGGAGTACCGGGACAGTGTTCTGCCGCCGGACGTGAAGGCGCGCGTTGCCGTGGAACAGGCCTCGACCTTTGGCTGGGAACGGTACGTTGGCCGGGAGGGCCGCATCATCGGCATGCATACCTTCGGGGCCTCGGCTCCGCTCAAAGAGCTGCAGACAAGATTCGGATTTCAGCCGGACCAGGTGGTGGCGGCAGCCAAGGAGCAACTCGGAAGGAGGTAGGTATGTCAATAGTAAACCTGCCAAAGCTCAAGAGACAATTTTATACCCGCGATGTTCTTGTCGTTGCCAAAAGTCTTCTGGGGAAAATATTAGTGAAAAATAACGATGGTAAAACTTACGCAGGAAAAATCGTGGAAGTTGAAGCTTACGACGGCGCATTTGATGAAGCGGCACATACTTTTATCGGTAAGACAAAACGAAATGAAATTATCTTTGGCGAAGGCGGTTTCTTATATGTTTACTTTACCTATGGGGCACATTTTTGCTGCAATGTGGTTACAGGAGTCAAGGATAGCGGTACAGCGGTTTTGTTAAGAGCTGTTGAACCACTGTTAGGAATTGAAGAAATGGCAAAGAATAGATTCGGTCATAATCTGGCAAACGAGAAAGAAAAACTTAATTTAACCAGTGGCCCTGGAAAACTGTGTAAAGCATTCGATATTGACAAACGATATAACACAATCGATTTAACAGGGGATGAGATTTTCATTTTAGATCAGGAAGAGGTTGTTTCAAATAATATTATTACATCAAAAAGGATTGGAATTAAGAAGTCAGTTAACCTTCCTTGGAGATTTTATATTGAAGGTAATCCTTATATATCCGGAAAATAAGTAAGCTAATAAATTATTAGTGGTTAGGTGGTATGAAATTAGTGATGTTGTCTTGCATTGCCGTTAGCAGAACTTTTGAAACATCATTAATTATTTATGGAAAATAGAGAAGGAGGAAAATTAATTATGATGGTAGCCACCACAAGGGAATTGGAAAGAAAGTCAAATAATTCCGTGGAGGCGCCCTGACCTTTTAGCACCTCCAGAAAAGGAAACGAAAATGAACTACAAGGCATGGGTAGCAAAAGCGGCGAAACAGCCGATGGTGCTTGAAGACCGTTGATCTGGGACTGCTAGGAGCCGAGCAAGTTGAAGTCGCTGTCGAACATTGTGGATTGTGTCACTCAGACCTCTCCGTCCTGAACAATGAATGGGGTATTTCGCAGTATCCCGCAATACTCGGCCACGAGGTCATCGGCCGGTCTGCGGCCCTCGGGGCGCAATGCCAAGGGACTCTCGGTCGGACAGCGCGTCGGCAGTCGGCTGGAACTCCGGACAGCTGCATGCACTGTCGGCAATGCATGTCGGGAAACCATCACCTTTGCCCGCAAGTGCAACCCACCATCATCGGTCATCATGGCGGGTTTGCCACCCACATCCGCGCGCATTGGGCGTGGGTTATCCCACTGCCGGAAAAACTGAACTTTGCCGATGCCGGTCCGCTCCTGTGCGGAGGAGTCACCGTCTTTGCGCCGCTGGTCATGTTCGCTAAGCCGACCGACCGCGTAGGCATCATTGGCATTGGCGGGCTGGGTCACATGGCCGTGAAGTTCGCCTCCGCATACGGCTGCGACGTAACGGCGTTCACGTCGAGCGAGAGCAAGTTCGATGAGGCGAAAGGTTTCGGGGCTAACCACGTCGTATCGAGTAAAGATCCGGCGGCGATCGGGAAGCTCGGCGGCAGTTTCGACCTTCTGATCAGCACTGTCAACGTGAAGCTCGATTGGGACGCGATGATCGGCACGCTCGCGCCGAACGGCCGGCTGCATGTCGTCGGCGCCGTGCTGGAACCGATCCCGGTCGCGGCATTCTCGCTCATCATGCAGCAGCGTAGAGTCTCGGGTTCACCCACCGGCTCGCCGACGATGATCGCGACAATGCTTGATTTTGCTGCACGGCACAACATCGCGCCTCAGACCGAGCACTTTCCGATGAGCGATATCAACGAGGCTTTCGCCCGGCTTGAATCAGGCAAGGCCCGATTACCGCATCGTGCTGGACGCGGATTTCTGATTCGCTTAGGTCGTTATCGGAACTCTTCCATGACACGACTGTCGAGGTAATACAACCATGAGTGACCAACGAAAGACAGCCATCGTGACCGGAGCTTCGCAGGGGATCGGCGCGGGAATCGTGAAAGCGTTTGTCGAACGGGGATTCAATGTCGTTGCCAATTCCCGGAAAGTAACCCAATCCACCGAGGTCGCGGCGTCTGACCACGTCGCGCTGGTGGACGGCCACATCGGCGAGCGGGCAACCGCCGCCAGGATCGTCGAGACGGCACTTTCGCGTTTCAATTCGATCGACGTACTGGTCAATAACGCCGGCATCTTCTTCACCAAGCCGTTTACGGACTACACGGCCGAGGACATCAAGTCGCTCGTCGCGACGAATGTTGAGGGCTTCCTGTACGTTACCCAACTTTGCATCAAGCAAATGGGGAGCAGAAGACCGGCGGAAGCATCGTCTCAATCACGGCGGCACTTGTCGCAAACCCTATCCATGACGTCACGGCGAGCGTACCGATGCTCACCAAAGGCGGTATTGCAACGATCACCCGGCACCTTGCGATGGAGTACGCTAAAGACGGCATCCGCGTGAATGGTGTCGCACCCGGCGTCGTTTATACGCCGCTTCACCGGGATACTCCGAAGACCGTCATGGATAGCCTGTCGCCGATGGGCCAGCCTTCCACCGTCAAGGAAATCGTGGATGCGGTCATGTACCTGACCGATGCCGCGACGGTCACCGGCCACATTCTGTATGTGGATGGCGGCGCTCATTTAGGTCGCTGGTAATGCGAAGGAACTTCATCATGGATATGAAACTCAATGACCGCCGAGGACCGTCTGGCCAAGCTCGGCATTCACCTGCCGGATGCACCGACACCTTTTGGTGCATACGTGCCTGCTGTTCAGACGGGGAACCTTGTCTTCTTGAGCGGGATGCTCGCCACCTCGGGTCACACGGCTACGATGACTGGCGTCGTGGGCAAAAACCTTGATGTGCAGGTGGGTCGGGAAGCGGCCTATACGGCCGCACTCAACGTGCTTGCGGTGGCGAAGAAGCAGCTTGGTTCTTTGAACCGCGTAAGTCTCGTCGTGAGGCTCGGCGTGTACGTGGCCGCGACATCCGAATTCACCGAGCACCCGAAGATCGCCGATGCGGCGTCGGAGTTGCTTCGAGACGTCTTCGGCGAAGAAACCGTCTCTTCGCGCCTTGTCTTTGGCGTCGCAAGCCTTCCACTCGGTTCACCGGTCGAATTGGAAGTGATTCTGGAGGTAAAAATGGAATAATTCGCAACAGGCAGAGAGCATATCCAAGGAGAATACAATGCCGACTAATGACGACCTTCGCTATACAAGGATAGCCGGTTCTCCGCCGGTGCTGGATCTCGTCCATTTGGGCCTCGGACCTGGCGGCTATACCACATCTCTAATGCCCGGAGACCCGGTTGTCGAAGTCACCGACGCAGATGTCGCCCTGACCCGAGCCTACCCAGGGGCGGCGTCGCATGACCTTGACCTTGCCAATGCTCAATCGCTCCCTGAGTGTCCTGTGGCTTGTGACCGGCAGCGACAAAGGCTGGAATGCTGGTGCGTCTTGGCAATGGAGATCTATCGATTCCAGCCGGCCGAATTCGTCGCGATGATGCGCTGGTGTTTGCCGACCGTACGGCAGGTCGTGTGCCGGAATCAAAGGAGCGATCGTGCGGATTGGAATCGTGACCGATTCCATGGCGGGTTCGGTTTGACGGAAGAGTAAGACAACCTGCAAAGAGAGAACTATTCTGCGGACAAGTCGCAAAAGGTTTCATTCAGCTTTCTATTGGAAAGCTTGAATTGAAAAGCACAACTCAAAGTTGAACTTCTTCCTGACCATTTTCCGATCTTTGCCACTAAATCACCCTCTATGGTCTACCTGGATTATCGAATTTCTAGTAAGCGATTGCAACGATTGATTTCTCTTGGATTGCCGTTAAAATAGATGAAGGCTTCCAGCAGTCCTTGATAAAGAGCGGCCCGCTTTTGGCTGTGGGAGAAATGGATTTTCGTTTTTCAATTGTGCGATTATCTAACTGACAGCTCGGGAAATAGTTGGCGTTCGATTTCCAAAGTTGTGTGATATTGCTGGAATCGGTTCCGCACCCCATTACGGAGAATCAGAACATGCGCTTTCGTTTGACTTTCATATCGATCCTCACCATGCTGGCCGTCTGCTCCTGCGCACCGCTGGGCGGAAAGCCCGCATTCAGGCCTTTGAGCGGGGAAGAGGCCAAGGCCGTTCGGCCGGGGCTCATGCCCCGCTACTTCACCAAGTTCTTTGCTCGCAATGTGCAACGGCTGCCGCCTGACGGCAGCACTGGCTACAAAAACTGGCCGGGTACGGAGCCGATCCTGCAGCTCAACAATCAGTTTGGTCATGGCAAGGTCTTCGGCAGCGGCACCAACCGGGGGATTGGCATCCGCATGCGCGGCGTATTCTCTTTTCCCGAGCCGGGCACTTACACCTTCCAGGCACTCTCCAACGACGGCATCAAGATGTTTCTTGCCCAGCGGCTGGTGGTCAGCGATCCGGAGCAGCATTCCGACCGACTCTCCCCGGAAGCAACCGTCAACATTCCGGAGGCAGGTTGGTATCCGGTGCGAATCGATTATTTCCAGAGAAAGGGCACGGCAGCACTCAAGCTTTTCTGGAAGATCCCGAACAGCACCACCATGAGCATAGTCCCGGCGAGCGCTTACGGCCATCTTCCCGAGCAAAAGGCAGGCTCCTGATCAGCGCAGGAGCAAAAGGCGCTGCATCAAGAGCACGTCGAGGACGGGGACTTGAGGCAGGCAAAATCTTCAACTAATTAACTTGCTGGACAAAAATTTTATAAGTTAAGGATGTCCCCAACATACCTTGCAATAAGATACAGCGACCAATCGCGGGTCTGAGAAAGGAAGGAAAATGCAAAGCGAAAACGGTTCACAGAAATCGCTTTCTTTTAAAACGATAGGAACCTTTCGCCTTTACCGGATTATCCAGCAGCATGTGCCGATTGACTCCGGCTCTGCAACACCAGGCCAAAAATGATACTGGCCAGCCCGAGCAGAGTGGAGGGCAGAATCTTCTCGCCGACCAGGAAGTGGATGAAGATAAGCGATAAAAACGGGGAGAGGAAAATCAGGTTGACCAGGCGAGCGGTACTGTCGGTCAGTTTCATGGCGGTAAGCCATAGCAGATAGGAAAATCCCATCTCGAACAGACCGAGGTAGACCGCCCCCGCCAGCCCCCTGGGATCGACGGTGTGAAAACCGTGAAGGACAAGCATATAGATGGCGATGCAGGGAACCGCGCAGAGAAAGTTCATAAACAGCCCCAGCACGGGATCCCTAGGGTCCCGGGTGTTGAAAATCCAATAAAACGACCAGAAGACCGTGGAGAGCAGCGCCAGGAAGACACCGTACGGATCGTGGAATCGCAGCGCCAGTAGATTGCCGTTGGTGGAGATCACCAACACTCCGAAGTAACTGAAGGCAATGGCGACGAGCTGCATTCTGGTGAGCCGCTGACCGAGAAACGGCACCGAGAGAAGCGAGAGCGTTATCGCCCAGGTGTAGTTGAGCGGCTGGGCCTGCTGGGCCGGCAACAGATCGTAGGCCTTGAACAGCACCAGGTAATAGCAGAGCGGATTGAGCACTCCGAGCTTCAAGGAAAGCAGCCAATCCGCCCTGGTTGCCGCTTTCAATTGCCCCAGTTTGCGCTGCCAGATCAGGGCCACGGCCAGAACGATGCACGAGGTTACGGCGCTGTAGAGCACCAGTTCCGCAGGCGTAATGTAGCCGAGCGAAAGTTTGCAGGCGGACGCCACCGTCGACCACAATCCGACGGTGGCGCACCCCAGAGCATAGGCCTTTCCCTGCCTGGTCATTGCCTGAGTCCAAAAGGATAAAGTGGTATCATCTTCAGTCTCGGGCGGGCGATGGTCGAGCCGACCGGCGACGTATTGTCACAGGTTGCATGCGATAATCTCGGCTATTTCCGCTGCTTGCCGAGATAGGCCTCCTGGATTTTCTCAGAAGAGAGCAACTCTTCGGACGGTCCCGAATAGACGATCTTCCCCACCTCCAGAACATACCCACGGTCAGCCAGCTTCAAGGCGGCTCGGGCGTTCTGCTCCACCAGCAGCACGGTAACGCCGCTTTCGGCGATTTTTTTGATCTGGGAGAAAATCGCCTTCACCAGGATGGGGGCGATACCCAGGCTCGGCTCGTCGAGCAGCAGCATGGACGGCTTGGACATCAGCGCCCTGCCAATGGCCAGCATCTGCTGTTCCCCGCCCGAGAGGGTTCCGGCCAGCTGCGACCTCCGCTCCTTCAAACGGGGAAAGAGTGTATACACCCAGGAAAGCACCTCCTTATCCACACTCTTTTGGGTGTAGGCGCCGAGCATCAGGTTTTCTTCGACGGTAAGGATGCCGAAGACCCTCCTCCCCTCCGGCGACTGACTGATGCCCAGAGACACCACCTTGTGGGCGGGCAGTCCGGTGAGTTCGGTGCCGTTGAACTCAATCGACCCTTTTCTGGCTTTGAGCAGCTGGCTGATGGCCCGCATGGTGGTGGTCTTGCCGGCGCCGTTGGAACCGAGGATGGTGACTATCTCACCGCGTTTGACCTCGAGTGAGATCCCCTTTATGGCGGCAATGGAGCCGTAGGAGACCTCGAGGTCGGTAATCTTGAATAATATGTCGTTAGAAGTCGTCATCTTCACTCCCGAGATATGCCTCGATGACCGCCGGATCTACCTGGATTTCGGCTGGTGTGCCCTCGGCGATTTTGCTTCCGAAGTTGATAACCGTCAGATACTCGGTTACCTCCATGACCAGGTCCATATCGTGCTCGATGAGCAGAATGGTTATCCCCCGATCACGAATCCGGTAGATGGTCTCGATGAGCGCCAGGGTCTCCTTGTCGTTGAGGCCGGCGGCCGGCTCGTCGAGGATGAGCAGCGAAGGCTCGGTGGCCATCGCCCGCGCCATCTCCACCCGCCGCTGAATCCCGTAGGAGAGGGCGCCGACTGGGTTGACCGCGTAGTCGGACAATTCGAAAAAATCGAGCAGTTCCCCTACTCTTTCCCAGTTTTGTTTCTCATCGCGAAGTGAGGACGGCGTATGGCAGACACCATGCAGCAGGTTCTGCCGACTCTTGATGTGCCGGCCGCTCATGACATTTTCGGCCACGCTCATCTGGCCAAACAGGCGAATGGTCTGAAAGGTCCTGACGATGCCGCGCTTTGCCACCTCGTGGGGAGGCAGCAGCCGGATCTCTTCGTCACGCCAGCGAATGGAACCCTCCTCGCAGGCGTGAATGCCGGTGATGCAATTGAAGACGGTAGTCTTGCCAGCGCCGTTGGGACCGATGATCCCGTAAATCTGGCCCTCTTTGACATGAAAGCTGAGGTCGTCGACAGCCACCAGGCCGCCGAACCGTTTGGTTACACTTTTGAGTATAAGCTCGTTACCGGCCATGGCTTCCTCCCTTTATCAGTGCTTTGGGGATTTTTCCGAATTTTGCCGGCCAGATGCCGCGAGGGCGCACGATCATGGTGAAGATCATCGCAAAACCGAAGATGAAGTAGCGCCAGGTGGCGAATTCCCTGAAGATCTCCGGCAACACGAACATGACGAAGACGCCGAGAATGATGCCGGGAACCGAAGAACCGCCGACGATGACGATACTGAAGAACAGAACCGACTGGATAAAATCGAAAGCTTCGGGACTGACCGCCGAATATTGATTGGCATAGATGGTGCCCGCCATACCGGCGATGCCGGCGCCAAGCGCGAAGGCGAAAATCTTGTAGACCCTGGTGTTGATGCCGATGCTGCTTGCCGCCAGTTCATCCTCGCGCAGGTAATGCAGGGCCCGGCCCGCCTTGCTCTTCTCGAGGTTGTACATCACCAGCAGGGTGACGAGCAGACCGATCATGGCGGTGTAGTAGGCGCCCATCTGCGGGTGGTTGAACAGACCAGGGAGATTGATGGTTTCGAGGCCGAAAATACCGTTCGGCCCGCCGGTCAGGCCGAAGAGGTTATTCTGCAGCACCTGAATAAAGACAATGTTGAAACCGATGGTGACCACCAGCAGGTAATCGCCGCGCAGATGCACGATCGGTCCGGCCAGGACAATGCCGAACAGAGCCGGAACTAGAATGGCCGCCGGCAAAGTGGCCCACAGTGGCCAGCCCAGCTGAGCATTCAAGATCGCGCTGGCGTAAGCGCCCATTCCAAAAAACAGCGCCTGTCCCATGTTGAACATGCCGCCTTTGCCGAGAACGATGTCCTGGCTCAGCGCCACGATAATGAAAATGACGAAGGTGGTCGCCACCGTCAGCCAGCGCGCATCGAGCACCGCCGGCAAGCTCAACATCACCAGAAAAAACAGGGGGTATCCTAACTGTTGTAATTTCTTAATCATACCTTTTCTGCCACCCTTTCTCCCAGTATTCCGGTCGGACGGAAAATCAGAATCACGATCAGGAGGATAAATGTATAGGCATCGGCCCAGGTACTGGAGACGTAACCCGCGATGAATGCATTGAACAAACCGAGCAAAACCCCGCCGAGCATGGCGCCGGGAATATTGCCGATTCCACCGATGATGGCGGCGACAAATGCATACAGACCGTAATTCCAGCCCATATTAAACGTTATCCCCTTGTAGTAGAGGCCGATGAACAGCCCGCCTACCGCGCCCAGGGAGGTACCGATGACGAAAATTGAGACGATGATGTTGTTGACGTTGATCCCCATCAACCGAGCCGCATCCTGATCGATCGAACTGGCCCGAATTGCCGCGCCCATTTTCGTCTTTTCAATGAAAAAATAAAGCCCCCCCATCAGAAGCAGGGACAGGACCATGATCAGCACCTGGATCTGGCTGATGACCACGCCGCCGACGTTCCAATAGACCTGGGGAATGAGATTAGGAAAAATTTTCATCTGCGGCCCCCAGATAAGCATGATGCCGTTCTGAATGACCATGGAGGCGCCCAGGGCGGAAACCACCGCCGAGAGTCGCGGCGCGCTCTGCAGCGGCCGATAGGCGAGACGCTCCAGGACCACGCCGCAAAAGGCGATGACCACGGCGGTCAGCAGGAAGACGACGACCGCCAGAAGGATGGACGTTCCGCCTCCGGAGAGTCTGGAAAAGATGAAGAGGCCGACAAAAGCCGCTGCGGCCACCAGATCGCCATGAGCAAAGTTAATCAGCTTCATGACCCCGTAAACCATGGTGTAGCCCAGGGCGATCAGGGCGAACATCGATCCTATGGTCAACCCATTGACGAGCTGTTGTAAAAAGATTTCCATATTGTCCCGAAATAAAAGAAGTGGAGAGCGGCGCGACGGCGCCGCACCGCTCTCGGTGTGCACATCAAACCGGCGGGCTACTGCTTGTAGACGATTTTGTAGCTGCCGTCTTTTTTGATTTCGTAGGCCATGTAACCGCTGCCGACCCTGTTGCCGTCCGCGGCAAAGGAGATGGGACCGGTGATGCCCGGGTAATCTTTCAAGGTGTGCAGGTACTCCGCGGCCTTCTTGGTGTCGAAACTCTTGTTCTCTTCCATGGCGTGGATGATAGCCCGCATGCCGTCAACATTGAGCAGGGTCCAGATGGACGGCGGCATCATGTTGTATTTGGCCTGATAGGCAGCCAGGAATTTTTTGGCCAGATCATAGGGGAGCAGATCGGGGGTGGGGACATTGATGAGATAGGCGCCCTGCGCGGCGTCTCCGGCCAGTTTCATGAAGTCCGGGTTGTCATTGGAGTCGCCGCCGACAAAATCGGCCTTGATTTCAAGCGCTACCTGCTGGGCACGGATCAACCCGCCGTCGGAATAGTAGCCGGCATAATAAATAACGTCAGGATTTTTCGATTTGAGCTGGGTGAGGATCGGGGTGAAGTTCTGCGAGCCGGCCTTCACCTTTTCCTGGGCGACGATGTTGCCACCAAGAGCCTTGATGGAGCCAATCACAGCCTTTGCCAAGCCGTCGGAGTAGCTGGAGAAATCAGAAAGGATGGCGATTCGCTTGTATTTCTTTACCTTGACGAAGTAATTGGCGGTAAAGTCGGCCTCGGCGCTGTTGGGGAACGAATTCCGGAAGAATGTCCAGTACCCATGTTTGGTCAGGGTATCGCTGGTACCGTCGCTGGTCTGCAGCACGCCGGCCCTGAAATAGGTGGCCTCGGCGGCCTCGGCACAGGTGGAGGTATAGGAACCGATCACCATCTTCACACCCTTGTTGACCAGGTCCTTGGCGCAGATGGCTGCTTTCATGGCCGTTCCCTCATCATCGCAGGTAACGACCTCGATCTTCTGGCCCATGACCCCGCCCTTGGCGTTGATCTGATCGGCCAGCAGCCGCGCAGCATTGTCGATCCCCTGTCCCTCATTGGCAAAGCTCCCGGTGATGGGCGCCTGCACCCCAACCTTCAGGGTATCCGCCGCATTTGCGGTACCCGCCGCGAGCGCCAAACTCAGTATTGACATCAACACTACATTTCTTTTCAACATGCTCTCCTCCCAATTGAGTGTTTGTTATACCTGAGGGTAAGGTTGTTATGAATAGAGCTATTTCGTGTTTCCCCCTTCCCTGCAGGTTTTTGCCAGCAACATCTTACAACCTCTACAATTATTCGATTTCAACCGTTTTTGCCGCAGTTTTTTCTTAATCGGCGTACTACGCGTACCTGTAAGTGGCGGCAAGAGCCGCCACTTGCTCGCATCTCGCCTTACTCCTCATCCATAAACGGGTAGGAGAAATCGGTCGGGGCCACGAAGGTTTCTTTTATGGTCCTCGGGGAAACCCAACGCAGTAGGTTGGTCGGCGCTCCGGCCTTGTCGTTGGTGCCCGAGGCCCTTCCACCGCCAAACGGCTGCTGGCCGACCACGGCGCCGGTCGGTTTGTCGTTGATATAAAAATTGCCGGCGGCATGCTCGAGTTTGGCCAGTGCCACGCTGACCGCCTGGCGCTCGGAGGCGAAAATGGCCCCGGTCAGACCGTATATTGAGGATTGGTCGCAGAGTTCCAGGGTCGCCTCATAATCGGCGTCCTCATAAACATGAATGGTAAGCACAGGCCCGAATATCTCCTCGACCATGGTTTTGAATCTGGGGTTGGTGGCGAGAATCACGGTTGGCTCGATAAAGTAACCGACGCTGTCGTCACAACCACCGCCGATAATCACCTCGCCGCCGTCGTTTTGTCTCGCGTAGTCGATATAGCGGGAAATGGAATCAAATGCCGCCTTATCGATCACCGCACTGACGAAATTGCGAAAATCGGTGGTCGGACCCATCTTGATCTTGCCGATCTCCCGCCGCAGACCTTCTTCAACCTTCGGCCAGAGGCTGCTCGGAATATAGGCACGACTTGCCGCCGAACATTTCTGCCCCTGATATTCAAAGGCGCCGCGCACCAGGGCGGTGACCAGCTGATCGGCATCCGCCGAGGCGTGGGCGAAAACGAAATCCTTGCCCCCGGTCTCCCCGACGATGCGCGGGTAGGATTTGTATTTTTCGATATTGGCGCCGATGGTCTTCCACATCTGCTGAAACACCTTGGTGGAGCCGGTAAAATGCACCCCGGCCAGATGCGGATCGGTGAGACAGATCTCTCCGATGGACGCTCCGGAGCCAGGAACGAAGTTGATAACTCCGGGAGGCAAACCAGCCTCTTCGAAAATGCGCATAAGCAGATACGGAGTATAGACCAGTGTCGAAGCCGGTTTCCATACCACCGTATTGCCCATGATAGCCGGGGCGGTGGGTAGATTGCCGGCAATGGCCGTAAAATTGAACGGCGTTACCGCGAACACGAAACCCTCCAGCGGCCGATGCTGCATGAAGTTCCACACACCGGTGGAAGATGCCGGCTGGTTTTTATAGATTTGCTCGGCGTAGGAGACATTGAAGCGAAGAAAATCGATCAGCTCGCAGACGGCGTCGATCTCAGCCTGGAAAGCGGTCTTGCCGGCGCACAGCATCGAGCCGGCATTGATCTGATAGCGGTACTTGACCGAGAGAAGCTCCGCCGCCTTCAAAAAGATGGCACAGCGCTCTTCCCATCGATACGAGCGCCAGGTGGACTGGGCGGCGACAGCGGTATCAATGGCTCGCCGGACCTCTTCCTTGCCGGCCTTATGATAGGTGGCCAGCACATGAGCGTGATCGTGGGGCATGACCACCGTGCCGGTGTTCCCCGTTCGAACCTCTTCGCCACCGATGATAAGAGGGATTTCGATCTGGGTGGCGCTCATTTCCTTTAGGGCCTCTTTCAACCGACCCCGCTCGTCGCTGCCGGGGGCGTAGCTGTAGATCGGTTCGTTTTTCGGTTCCGGGATCCGAATTGCCGCATTATTCAACAGGTTCATTATCGTCACCTTCTTGTGCTTTAAGATTTGTGGTTAGGAAAACACCAAGCGCACCAAGTGTTCGTAACCGCTCACCAAGTTAACCAAACAGTGGCTAAACCAATGAACTGTAAACATTCACCAGTGCCTCAGGTTGGTGCAAGCTGGCTGGTGGGCCATAGCCTATCTATGCACACCAGCCAGATCGTGCCAAGATGGGGTGCTGGTGAACGTTTACATATGTTCTGGTTTACCCCTTGTGCACCAGGGCCTTGAGTATGGCGCCCGCCATCTTCGGATTTTCTTTGAGCCTGCGGGTGCAGTAACCAAACCAGTGTTTGCCGAACGGTACGTAGACCCGCATGCGATGACCACGGTCGACAATGGACTTTCTCAGACCCGGCGTCACGCCGTAGAGCATCTGGAATTCATACCGATCGGCGGGCATCTGGTATTTGTCGATGAGCGCCAGGGCCCCATCCACCACCGGTTTGTCGTGGGTGGCTATGGCCGGGTACATCTTTTGTTCGAACATGTACTTGACATCCTCGAGGTAATGGCTGTTGATCTGATCGTATTGTTTGTAGGCGATCTCGGGAGATTCGTTATATATGCCTTTGCAGATGCGAAAATTTAACGGGAATGTCCTCCCGGTTGAGCTCTCGCATACCCTCCAGGTCGCGAGCGGTTCGTTTGAGGTAGGCCTGCAGGACCAGACCGACACTTTCGGGAAACTCCTCCTTTATCCTGCGAAACAACTCGATGGACATATCGGTACAAGGAGAATCCTCCATGTCGATCCTGACAAAATTGCGATATGATGCCGCTTTTTCAACCACTTCCCGAATATGACGATAGGCAACCTCCTTGTCGATAAGCAGACCGAAAAAGGTCGGCTTTAAAGAATAATTGCCATTCACCCCGGCCGCTTCCGCCCGATCGATCACCTGCAGGTACTCGCGTTTGTTTGCCTCCGCCTCATCGAGTGTGGTGATGAATTCCCCAAGCACGTCGATGGTGGTCATGATCCCCTGAGAATTGAGCACCTTACAATTGGCTATCGCTTCTTCAATCGTTTCACCGGCGATATACTGCTTGGAAAACATCCAGACCAGCGTTTTGGGCATGTAGGGCAGAACGTGCGAGATGAGCTTGTTTATCATTGGGATCTACCAGTTCGGTTGAAGTGAAGGAGCGATGCTCCACGGGGCGGCACTGTTGTTTTGCCGTGTCGATCCTTAAGCCGGGAAACCTGTAGGCTTACGCTCTTTTTCCTCAATTTTTCGTTCACGGTGAAACGCATTACCATCGGAAGAGTAACAAGATACCTCTGGTGATATTTCCGTCCTGGTTCGATCTGAGAAAAAATACGCTCTAAGCCGACGAACTTCCAGGCCATGTCGGCAACATCTTCTCCGGCCGAAACACCTTGGACATTCATGGCACACTCTATTTGTATACAATTACTGAGCACAGAAAAGGTACGCCAAATAGCCGCCAGATGTCAACCTCTTTTTTCCCCGCCCGCCAGGCGCTTAGCTCGTATCCCCTTCTCGCAGCCATTCAGCGGGTTGATCGCCAACAATGAGATGGTGCGTTTGAAACCGGACACTAATTATATTATATTGATTGGCTTGAAAAATTGTACCCATCCGCCGGGAGGCTGCATCCAGAATGGCAAAAAAAAAGCTGGTCGGTTATCAAACCGACCAGCTGGTCCCCAGGTGCCTTCTTCTACAAAATGTATGCAAGAGGGACAATTCCCTACTTTACATACAACCGGCATTGCGCCGGACTACAGTGTATTCATTCTTTGATATCTGCTTTCACCACATAAATAGTTTTCGCGTTCTCGTCGTTTCTGAGAACACCGGTTATGTACACTTGCTTGCCTACAACATCCTCGAGGTTCAGGCCTTCGAGTTGGTAGAGACCATTTTTCGTCTCCAGTACCAGGCCATCATCGGTCTTCTTGACCAGGCCGGCAAACGACTGACTGATCTTGCCGGTGCTCATTTCCACCACCTTGGCGTCCTGCCCGGCGGTAGCAGCCGGCCCGGCTGTCGTATCTGTGGCTGCGGCGTATCCCGCAGTGCCCAGAAAGCCGGCGACCATCAGTATTGCAATGGTTTTTTTCATACTTTTCTCCTTGAAGTACAGATTAGAGGTATACGGGCTAACCCGGATTTTTCACAGGTGAAATCTCCGGTTGCCATTGCAAAAGCAAGTGGTATGCCAGATAATACAATCGTCGTAATTCCGACGAATTCAGCAGCCGGCAGCTTCCGGGGCACCGGCTGGTGTTACGGTTCTTGCGCACCGCTGTGCAAAAAAGGGTCGCCCTCCTCCGGGCCTCCCATGCGCTGTCTGCCCTCAGTAGGAGGCTCTTTCTATCTCGCGATTTATGTGAGGATTCCATACAAGAGATGCCGATAATGCAATCCGAAACCATCACGGTGCTCGCAATGCAGGCATTCCTCTGGTAAAGTGCAAGCGGTTGCAGGTCGTTATCTAGTGATCATTACCCTTAAAAAAAGCACTGGCAGAGGTTTCCAGTTCATTGGTTCGGCTGGCGTTTTGTCCCTGGCGAACGGATTTACTCTTGGTGCGATTACCCATCGCAAACAGCGTGAAAACTCCATTCTCTCGAATCACCATCACATCGAAGCTTACGCTGCTGCTTTTCATGTTCCTCCTCATCTTCTATGGGACGCTTGTCCACGTTTTATTCAACACCAACAAGATGTTGTCGATCTCTGAAAGGATTGTCAGCATAAACAATGTGGTCGCCAACCAGTCCAAGGTTCTGATGGAAAACCTGCTGGAGATGGATGCCAATGCCAAGAAATTTTCGGTGCTGCATAAACAGATCTATCGCGATTATTTTTTTACCGCCAAAAACCACTTCGACACCGCATTGACCAAAATCAAGCTCCTTACAGACAAGGGCTATACCCTGCCCCGCAATTTCATGAGCTTCGAACTGGCATACCGGAGCAATGTCGCGGCACCAGCTCCTGGCGTAAAGGCGGCCGAGAAAGCTATCGACTGGGTTGACGAGAAGACACTCAACGGTTGGTTGGCGCAGCTCGCCCACCTGCGCGACGCCAATCAGGATAAGATCGAGCACTCGCTGCGCCAGATCCACAACCTCACCTTGAAGAGCACCCATAACGGACGCTATGGTTTTGCACTTTCCGTGGCGACCGCCGTTTTCGGGATCTGGTTCATTTCCAAATCCATTCTGATGCCGCTCAAACAGCTGACCCACGGTCTGCGCACCCTCTCCCAGGGCGATTACGCGGGCGAGATACAAGTAAAATCAAAGGACGAATTCTCGGATCTTGCCACGGCTTTCAACGATATGAACAGGGAGTTGCGGGAACAAGAAAATGTGCGAACCGATTTCATCGCTACGCTGAGCCATGAAATCCGCACCCCGCTCTCATCGATCAAGGAATCGGTCAATATGATGGCCGAGGAAGTGTTGGGTCCGGTGACCGAGAAACAGCACAAGTTCCTGACCATCGCCGCATCGGAAATAGTCAGAATCAACACTTTGCTCAACCACCTAATGCAGGTTTCCAGCCTCGAGGCGGCTCCGTCCCCAGGCAAGGTCGAACCCCTTGAACCGCAACAACTGGTGGGGGATTGCCTGCAGGCTCTGTCGTCGTCGGCAAAGCGCAAACGCCTCGTTTTAAGCCAATCATTCCAACCCGGTCTGCCGGCTGTTTCCGGAGTACGCGAGGAGATACAGCAGGTGCTGCTCAATATAGTCGGCAACGCGGTGAAGTTCTCGCCAGGAAACAGGGAGGTACGGGTGGCGGTTCAAAAAGCGGGCCATTCAGGGTATGTTCTGTTTGAAGTGCATGATCACGGCCCCGGTGTCCCCGAGAACGAACGTTTTCTGGTTTTCAACAAATATTATCGCAGCAAAGCGGTTCGCCGGCATATGGATGGGGTTGGGCTCGGGCTTTTCATCTCGAAGAGAATCATCCAGACGGCCGGCGGCACCATCAAAGTAACCGGCAATGCGAAGGGGGGGAGCACGTTTTCCTTTACCTTGCCGATCGCTGCACCCAAGCGCTTACCGAAAATCGGCGCCACCACCACACAACCTGGAAAGCCATCATGAGCAGTTGCTTGCGTAGACCTCATAACCGCATGAATACCGTATGCACACGCCTTATCGGCGCCATCCTGCTACTGCTGCTGCCCCTGGCAGGCTGCAGTGTCGTACAGGTGGTGATGCCATTTGGCCCCCACGCCCAGCAACTGCGGGATGGGGAGCAGGAGTTCGAGCAGGGCAGATATCAAAAAGCGGAGACCATCTTCGCCCAGGTCCTGGCCAGCAACGCCAATTCCCAGACCCGGAACACGGCACTGTACGATCTCGCCTGCACGCGGATGATCACCGCCAGTACCGCGGGAGAGTTCTATGCCGCGGTCAGTCTGCTTGACGACTGGCAGAAATCCTCCCCAAGCGGTATATATGTCGAGAATCCCAATTTGATAATTACGGCGCTGAAAAAGCGAGCCCGGTTGACCGAGGACGAGAAAAATCAAGCTATCATCAAAGATAGGGAAAACCAGGAAATCATCGCCAAACAAAAGGAAAAAATTCAGGAAATGAAGCATTTGCTGCGGACTCTGCAAAATCAGATGACGGAACTCGAATCCATTGATCAGCAACTGCAGGAGAAGAAGAAAAAACCATTATGAAACCCAAAAGCACGCTTCTGATCGTTGACGACGACAGCAACATACTGGAAGTCCTCGAAGCCAGGTTCAGCGCCGCGGGTTTTTCCCTGTTCAAGGCGGCCGACGGCCCCGCTGCGCTGGCCATCCTCGGTTCCGAGGAAATTGATTTGGTCATCTCCGATATCAAGATGCCGAACATGAGCGGACTCGAACTCTTTACGGAGATGCAGTCCGTTGCACCCGGCATACCCGTTATATTTCTTACCGCCTATGGCTCCATCCCGGAAGCTGTGACGGCGGTACGCGCCGGCGCGCTCGATTATCTGAGCAAACCTTTTGACGGCAAGACCCTGGTGGACATGGTGAAAAGGCACCTGCGCAGCCACGAGAAAGCCGAAGCCAAGGTTTGCGCCGCCGACGAGAATAATTCAGGTTTTGTCTGGGGACAGAGCCAACCCATGCTCAAACTGCGCGAGATGGTCAAACGGGTGGCGGCGAGCAACGTCAACGCCCTCATCCTGGGAGAGAGCGGCGTCGGCAAGGAGGGCATAGCCAGAGCGATCCATGATGGCAGCAACCGGGCAAACGGTCCATATGTCATCGTCGACTGCGGTTCGACACCGCCGGGAATTCTCGAAAGCGAATTGTTCGGCCACACCAAGGGCGCCTTCACCAGCGCGATCCAGGACAAAAAAGGATTGATCGAGGCCGCTGACGGCGGCACCCTCTTTCTTGATGAAATCGGCAACATATCCGCAGAGATGCAGAATCGGCTGCTGCGATTTCTCGAAGACAGGAAAATCAGGCGGGTAGGCTCGCTCACCGAGAAGAAAATCGACTGTCGGGTGCTGGCGGCGACCAACGCCGACCTCAATGCCGATATCGAGGAGGGAAAATTCCGGCAGGATCTCTACTACCGGTTGCGGGTGGTCACCCTCATCATCCCTCCCTTGCGCGACCGTCGGCAGGACATTCCCGAACTGGCCCGCCTCTTCATCCGGCAGCATGCCGAGGCCCACGGACTCCCTCCCGTCGACATCTCCGAAAAAACTCTCGACTGGCTCCAGCAATACCCCTGGCCGGGCAATGTGCGCGAACTGCGCAACGCCCTTGAGGGCGGAGTGATTCTCTGTCAGGACAATTACCTGCAACCCGAGGATCTCCAACTCGAAGAGAACCTCCCCGCCACCCCGACAAATGGCGGAGTTAGCAGTGAAACCTGCGGTTTTTCACTGGAGAATAGCGAAAAAGAGGCCATCATCAGAGCGCTCAAGCAAACCAACGGGGTCCAGAAAAGCGCCGCCGAACTGCTCAACATCAGCCGGCGCTCCATCCATTACAAACTCAAGAAATACAATATCCAGCCTGCGGATTTCAAAGCGTAGGAATTCTCCAACGGGAGGCGGCCGGCATCAACCGTCCGCCTCCTGCAGCATTTCACGCTGTCTCTTCAACCAGCCCACCCGGATATAATACTGTTGGCCGCTGGTCTTCCACTTCTCGCAGCTTTCTTCCAGGCCCATAACCGGATAATTGGGAAATGTGCTTTTCTCGAGACGACATACCCCCTGGGTGACTGTTTTGGGGCGAAAATACTCACAGCTGAGACAGATTTTTTGCAAGTGCTTCATAAATTTTGTGTTTTTCCTGTTGTATTAACGGTGTGGTGCTGATGAAGGTCTGCACTATCGGCGAGCTGGGCGAAGTGAAAACAGTCACCCTGCCGGCCGTAGCACTCCTCGTCATACATCTCGATCAGGGGACAATCGTATCCATATCGGCGGATATATTGTGAGATCATCGCCAGCGAATCTTCGGCTATCCGCGAATCGCACCTGCCATGGCGGTTATACACTACCCCCGCCAGTTCCAGATCGCGATGGCGCAGGGCCTCAAACGATGCCAGGGAATGATTGATGGAGCCGAGCCGGCAGCTGGTAACCAGAATGACCGGCCACCTCTCCGCGGCCAGGCAGTCGATCATGAGCAGGTCTTCACGCAAGGGCACAAACAGCCCGCCGGCGCCTTCAAGCAGCACCACGTCATAGCGCGAGCTGAGCTCACGAACCGATCGGCGGATTTTCTCCCACTCTATGGTTACGTTTTCGAGGGCCGCGGCGAGATGCGGCGAGCACGGGGTGGAAAACAGCCAAGGACAGGTCAGTCCCTGCTCATCTTCCGGGTACGGTCCGCAGTCCATCAGTCGCCGGTGTTCGATGATATCCTCACAGATCGCCGTGCAACCGGTCTGTACCGCCTTGACGGTTATCACGGTTTTACCGGCTTCAAGGATTCCCCGGGCAATCAGCCCGGTGGCAATGGTCTTGCCGATATCGGTATCGATGCCGCTGAGACAGAGTATCCGTGCTTTGCTCATCCCGCCTCCGTCTCCCTTTTTTTCGCGATTACAAAGATCGGCGCGTAATCGAGCGGCACGCCAAGGCGATCCCCGTACCTCTCCCGGTAGAGCCGTTCGAAGCGGCGCAGCCTGCTCGGAGTCCAGCGGAAACTGCCGACCCCACCGACCCCGGTCAGTTGAATATGCCGCAGAATTTCTCTGGGCTCGGCAAACCGCACCGTCCGGTGTTGCTCCTCCATATGGACGATTTCAAAGGCGGGCGTAAGAACAGCCGACAACTGCCGCTCGGAAAGATAGTCCAGGCCAATCCCGGTCAGCTCTTTGAACTGCGCCATGGTACCCGGTCCAAAGAGCGAACAGGCCAGATACCCCCCCGGCAGCAATGCGCCGGCAATCTTGCGAAGGCATCCGGCAAGGTCCTCGACCCACTGGAAGGTGGAGGATGAGACGACCAAATCCAGGGAGTCGGGGAGGGTGATGGTTTCGATATTGCCCGGAAGGGTCTCAACAGCATCCACGACGCGCAAGGCAAGCCGCCGGGCGGCATAGTGGCAGCATTCGGCGACAAGATCGTTAAGGAACAGGGTACGAACCGGATGGGCGGCACAGAGTATCTCGGTTACGGCTCCGGTGCAGCAGCCGATATCCAGAACCCGATCAGAGCGGAGATCGCCGCGGTCACCGAGCAGGGCAACCAGATGCTCCCCCACTTCCCTTTGCACCACGGCCTCCCGGTCGTAGCTTGCCAGGCTGCGCCGAAACCGCTCGGATACGCGTTTGCTGTCTATCCCTCTCATGCCCGGATCGATCACATTTCCACCCCATCGCCACCCTGGATGCGCTCCAGCAGTTCATCCCAGCTGTTCCAGCGATAGAACGGGAAGTGGCTCCCCGCCATCATCGTTACCCGCGCCCTGCCCCAGTAGGCAAGCTGGTGCGCGGTGGGCACAATGCGGTCACCTTCTGTGATCAGGATCTCCCTGTAGATGGAGTGATCCGGGTTGACACAGTCGACGGTTTTCAGAAAATAGGCAAGTTCAGCCTGCTGGTCGCCGAGGCCGCGAACCGGTTGCCGGGCGAGAAAGCGCTTGAGCACCTCAGGATCACGGCACATCCGGTGATAGAATCGATCACGGGTCTGGGGTGACCAGCGATGCATGGTACCGGCGAACAGCTGGCGGGGAATGCCGAAGGTGTCGTCCACCGGGCAAAGCGTGCCATTGACGGCCACGGATCGCGAAAACAGGTGGTTCATATCACCGAACAGCCGTTGGCCGCACCACACACCCATGGACCAACCCAGTAAAATCCTCTCGCTGTATCCATCGATCTCGGCAGCCGCCCCGGAGAAGGTATCCATTCCCCGGTAATCATAGAACATCAACACATCCCTCTCGCTGGAGGCAAGCTCACGAAAGGGTTCGGGGTCCATACCCCATCCGCTGCAGAAGACCAGCAGGCGGTCTCTGCCTTTGCGATGAAGCCAGCTGGTTTTCATCGGCTGCCGCCTGCCGGCAAATGTCTGGCAAGGGTTGCTGCGATTGTGGAGGGCAAACTCGCAAGATCCGACCACTGCATATCGGCGGTAAGCGAGAGGCGAAACCGCGCCGTGCCTTTAGGCACCGTGGGTGGGCGTACGGGGAAGATCAGGTAACCCTGTTCTTGCATAGCCCGGGCAGCCCTGACCGTGCGCTCGTTGTCGCCGATAAATACCGGCACGATATTGGTGGTTCCTGCCGTCTCGATGCCACGGGCGACCAACTCGGCACGGAGCCGGCTACCGAGCTCGCGCAGATGACGCCGCTCCTCGTGCATGGCCAGCACCGTTTGGAAGACAAAGAGATTCCAGCTGACATTGACCGGCGGCAAGGCGGTGGTAAAAATCAGTGAGCGGCTGTGATTGATGAGATAGGCGCGGATATCCTCACCTGCAAGCAGATAGGCGCCCACCGAGGCCAGGGCCTTGCCGAAGGTGCCGACCAGCAGATCGACCTCCGTGAGCACGCCTTGCTCCTCCGCCATGCCGAGGCCTTTGGGACCATACAGACCGACCGCATGCGCCTCATCGAGATAGAGCATGCAGTGATACTGTTTTTTCAAACGAACCAGTTCGCCGAGATCGGCCACGTCGCCGTCCATGCTGAACACCGACTCGCTGACGATCACCGCCCGCTCGTGTCGGTTTCTGTGCTCGGCCAATAGCGATTCAAGATGGGCGTAGTCGCAGTGCCGATAGCGTCTATGGACTGCCGAGCTGAGCCGCAGACCGTCATGAATCGAAGCGTGGTTCAGCTTATCGGAGAGGATCAGGTCGTTTTTGCCGAACAGCGCCGGCAGAATGCCGATATTGGCGTGATAACCGGAATTGAAAAAAAGCGCCGCCGAAAAACCGTATGCGGCGAGCAGTTCCTCTTCGAGGGCGTGGAGCACCGGGGTGTCGCCGGTCAAAAGACGGGAGGAGGCAGCGCCTAGGCCAAAAAGCTCCAGTGGGTTTTCCGCCCCGGCCATGCCCTGATAAAATCGTTTCTGAATCTCCCGGTTCCCGGCCAGACCCAGATAATCGTTGGAAGTGAGATTGAACATCTCCCTGCCCTGCAAGCGCGCCCGGCAACCGCGGCGATCCGCCAAGGGCCGGAGCTGCCGCAGCTGCCCGTTACGCTCGAGCCGTTGCAGGATCTCGCCGTACCCGCCTTTGCTCATGCCGCTCTCTCCTCCAGCGCCACAACCTCGCAAATGGCTCCGGTCAAGGTGGCCAGATCTTCGCTCGATGTGCAGTATGGCGGCATGACGTAGACCAGTCGTCCGAACGGCCGGACCCACACGCCGCGCCGTACGAACTCTTTTTGGATGACGCCGAGGTCCACCGGTTGCTGCAATTCGACCACGCCGATGGCGCCCAGGACCCGCACCTGAGCGACCTGCGGCAACTCCGCGCAGGGCGCCAGCCCTTCGCGCAAACATGTTTCGATCCGCCGGATATTGCCGCGCCAGTCGGACTTCAGCAGCAGGGAGACCGACTCGATGGCCACCCGGCACGCCAGAGGATTGCCCATGAAGGTGGGTCCGTGCATAAACACTCCGGGATCCGCCGAGGAAATGACCTCCCCGACCCTGGTGGTGGCCAGCACTGCTGCCATGGTGAGATAGCCGCCGGTGAGCGCCTTGCCAAGACACATGATATCCGGCGAGATCCCGCTATGGTCGCAGCCAAACAGTTCGCCGCTTCGCGCAAAGCCGGTGGCGATCTCATCGGCGATCAGCAACACGTCATACCGGTCGCAGAGCGCGCGCACCTCGCGAAGATACTGGGGATGGTAAAATCGCATGCCCCCCGCCCCCTGGACAATGGGCTCGAGGATCACCGCGCAGAGTTCCGCGTGATGGTCCTCGATCAACTCGGCAAAAGAAGCAATATCATCGGGTTGCCAGTGCTCGTGATAGCCCGTACAGGGCCGGTCGGCGAAATGATAGCGCGGCAGCACGCCGTGATATATCTGGTGCATGCCGGTAACCGGATCGCAGACCGACATGGCATGAAAGGTATCGCCGTGATAGCCGCCGCGGATGGTGAGAAAGCGGTTTTTGCCTTCTATTCCACGGGCAAACTGATACTGCATGGCCATCTTCATGGCCACCTCGACGGCCACCGAACCGGAATCGCAGAAAAAGACTTTTCCAAGCCCCTCGGGAGCGCAGCCCACGAGCAGCTTTGCCAACTCCACCGCCGGAGCGTGAGTCAAGCCGCCGAACATGACATGCGAGAGGGTAGCCGCCTGCTCCTGCAGGGCGGCGGTCAAACGGGGGTGGTTGTAGCCATGGATAACCGACCACCAGGAGGCCATGCCATCGATCAGCTCGCGACCGTCGGCCAGCCGAATCCGCACGCCCTGGGCCGACGTAACGCAGTAGACCGGCAAAGGTCGGGTCATCGAGGTGTACGGGTGCCAGAGGTGGCGACGGTCGTAGGCGAGAAGTTCTTCAACGCTTTCGGTCGTCTCCAGGGTCATCAATTGCTCCTCTGGGGACGATCGACCTTGAAGCCGAGAGACCGGAACATATCGATATCCTGCTGGAGTTCTTGGCCGACCGTGGTGAGATAGTTGCCGACGATGGCGCCATTAGCCCCGGAGGTAAAGCACTTGGCCTGCTCCTCTCCCAGCATTCCCCGACCGCCCGCCAGCCGGATCACTGCCTGGGGATTGATGAAACGGAACATGGCCACGCAAGTCAGCACATCGGCGAGGCCGATGGGCTCGATATCGGCAAAGGGCGTATTGGGGATCGGTGTGAGAATATTCAAAGGAATGGAGAGGATGCCGAGATCACGCAGCTCAAAGGCCAACTCGAGGCGATGCTCGAGCGACTCCCCCATCCCGATAATGCCACCGGAACAGACTTCGAGCCCCACCTCCTGCGCTATCTTGATCGAGGCTACCTTTTCCTCCCAGGTATGGGTTGAACAGACCTGGGGGAAGTAACTGCGGCAGGTTTCAAGATTGCAGTGATAGCGGGTAACGCCGAACGATTTCAGTTTTTCGGCCTTTTCCCGGTCGAGCAACCCCATCGACGCGCAGAACGACAACTCTGTTTTCTGAGCGAGCAGCGCGTAAATCCGACCGAAGTTCTCAATCTGCTCATCGCTGACTGTTCTCCCCGCCGTCACCAAAGAGAAGCGTTTTACGCCGTGGGCCTGATTCTGCCTGGCTATTTTTACCGCAATCTCCGGCTGCACGGATTCATACGCCTCGACGGCTACGTCATACCAGGCCGATTGCGCACAAAACTTGCAATCTTCCGAACACTTGCCCGATTTGGCGTTGACGATTGAGCAAAGATCGAGATTGTCATTGTGAAAGACCCTGCGCAGCTGATCCGCCGCCCGGAACAGATCCTGCGGATGCTCGCGGGTGGCGATTTCCAGGGCCTGCTCGAACGTGATCATCCCCCCACCACGAATGAACTGCATATAGTTTTTCAGCATAGCGACCCACCCGATATGTTTACGGCTCTCCCAGCCCATAAGCGGCCGGACAACCCGAATACCTCATAGAAACCCCTCGCGCCCCTCCTTTCTAACTGTAATACACCAGAAATATACAGCAACAGGGAAAAATCAATACCATTTTTGAAAATGGCTATAACTTCGCGAGGCAGGCGGATAGCGTCTCCGGCGTATCGCACTGCAAGGCAGCGACTTTGACCCCTTTCGGGGTGATTTTGCGCATCATCCCTTTTAAAACCGTCTTCGGCCCCACTTCGATAAACGTGTCGACCCCATCCGCTATCATGGCGGAAATGATCTCGCACCACCGAACCCGGGAAGCGATCTGCCGGGCCATCATCTCTTTGATCTCCATCGGATCGTCGGCGGTCTTCGCGGAAACGTTGAAATAGACCGGCACCTGAGGCGATTTGAATTCGATGCCTGACATGAATTCGGCAAAATCCGGCACCGCCGCGGCCACGAGCGGACTGTGGTTGGCCACACTGACATTCAAGGGGATGACTTTGCCTCCCTCCAACTCACAGGCTGCGCTCACCGCATCGAGCGCCTCCATGCTCCCGGAGATGACGATCTGTTGCGGGGTATTGTGATTGGCGGCGGTCACCACTCCGTGACCCTGGTAGGTGGAGATAAGAGCATCTATGGCTTCTATTTCAAGACCGATAACGGCGCGCATGCCGCCGGGGTTGGCAAGGCCTTCGCGTTCCATCAACGCCCCCCGCCGGGCCACCAGCCGCAGGGTGTCCTCCACCTTGAGCACCCCGGCCGCGCACAGGGCGGTATACTCGCCCAGGCTGTGACCGGCAAAGCAGTGAATTTCACGACCATTCATGGCCTTGTGCAGGGATTGCCAGCAGATAATGTTGGTGATGGTGATCGCCGGTTGCAGCACGGCGCTTTTGGTCAGCTCCTCCATGGGGCCATCCTGGGTGAGTGTGGACAGCGGCAGGCCGCACACCTCTTCGGCCAACTGCATCAGCTTTGCGCTGTCGCTGTCGGCCTCGATGAATTCCCGGCCCATACCGAGGTATTGCGACCCTTGACCGGGAAAAAGTACTGCTATTTTCATTGATGATTCCTCTTTCTAATGTACCTGGCTTCAACCAGGGTAATAACGATAAACAGGGCGGCTCCCACACAGATGGCGGAATCGGCGACATTGAAGGAGGGCCAGTGGTGGACGCCGATGTGGATATCGAGGAAGTCGACCACCGCCCCCTGCCGGATTCTGATCGATGAGATTGCCGGCGGCCCCTCCGGCGATGAGACCGAAGGCGGCGGCACACCCCGGCTGTTCGTCGCGGTAGAGAAAATAGCCGACAGTGAGACCGATCACGGCGGCGCCGCCGATGCCCAGAAAAAAATAGTGCCGCCAGGGCGAGTCGATATCGGCCAGCATGCTGAAGGCGGCCCCGGTATTGGTGACATGGACCAGGTTGAAGAATCCCGGGATGATCTCCCGGGATTCGTAGAGCGGCAGGGTGTGCACCAGCCAGGCTTTAGTGAGCTGGTCCGCCACAATGACGAGGAGCGCGAAGGCGAAGTAGAACACGATCACTCTTCCACCGGCAGATCCATGGTGGCCACGACCCCCGCGCACCGGTCGCAGATCAGGGGATGGGCCTGGAGTTCACCGACACTGGTCGATCGGGTCCAGCATCTCTCGCACTTGTCGCCCGCGGCGGGACGAACGGCGACCTTGAGGCCGGCAACCTCCTCACTGACCAGAATATCGGCAGGCGCCACCTGGGATTCATCGAGAACGGAGAGTTCGGAAACAATGGAAATTTCCTTGATCGTCTGCCATTCCCGCTTGACGAAGGCTTCCAGCTCACCGGTAGCGCCCAGAAGCACCTCAGCCTCGAGCGGGTGGCCGATCACTTTGTTTCTACGTGCAATCTCAAGAGCTTTGGTTACTTCGGCGCGAACCCTGAGCAGTTTCTGCCAGCGACGGTCGAAATCGCCTTCCAGCAGCTGATCGGCGAGTGCGGGAAAATCGGCGAAAAAGATGCTCTCGGCAAGCGGCGTCGACGCCTGGTGCCCGATGAAGCGACTCCCACGCCTCGGCGGCGGTAAAGCTGAGCACCGGACTCATCAGCCGCAGCAGTCCGTCGAGCACCTGGTAGAGCACGGTCTGGGCGGATCGTCTCGAGACGCGAATCGGTCCCCGAGGTATACAACCGGTCCTTGATGATATCGAGATAAAAGGCGCTCATGGTGGTGCCACAGAAATAGTTCAGCCCATGATAGATGGTGTGGAACTCGTATTTGTCGTAACCTGCCAGCACTCGCCGCTTGAGTTCTTCGTACTTGCCGAGCGCCCAGCGGTCGAGCTCCGGCAGATCCGAGGCGGCAACCGTGTTGCGGCTCGGATCGAAATCGTAGAGGTTGCCGAGCATGTAACGGATGGTATTGCGGATCTTGCGGTAAGCGTCGGAGACCTGGCGCAGGATCTCGTCGGAGACCTTGACGTCGTCGCGGTAATCCTCGCTGGACACCCACAACCGCAGGATTTCGGCGCCGTATTTCTCGATGACCTCGCCGGGCGCCACCACGTTGCCCACCGATTTGGACATCTTCTTGCCTTCGCCGTCAACCACGTATCCATGGGTGAGCACACCGTGAAACGGCGCCCGCTCCCTGGTGCCGACCGAAGTCAAGAGCGCGCTCTGGAACCAGCCCCGATGCTGGTCGCTCCCCTCCAGGTACAGGTCCGCCGGGGACCGCAGCTCCTGGCGCTGTTCGCAGACCGCGGCGTGGCTCACACCGGAATCGAACCAGACATCGAGGATATCCTCTTCCTTGTTCAGGCTCGCTGAACCGCAGGACGGACAGGTTGCGCCTTCGCCGAGAAAGGTGGCTATATCGTGCCTGAACCAGGCGTCGGCGCCCTCTTTTTTGAATAATTCGTCGATCTTGGCAACCAGTTCCTCGCTACGGACGATCTCACCGCAGTCGTTGCAGCTGATGACGGTGATCGGCACGCCCCAGCTCCGTTGCCGCGACAGACACCAATCCGGGCGGCCCTCGACCATGGAATAGATCCGCTGCATTCCCCAGGACGGGGTCCAGGTGACTTTTTCGATCTCGGCAAGGGATTTTGTACGCAGGTCGTTTTTCTCCATGGAGATAAACCACTGCGGGGTGGCCCGATACATCACCGGTTTCTTGCACCGCCAACAGTGGGGATAGCTGTGCTCGATCGCGGCCTGCTGCACCAGCATCCCGGATGCCTCGAGGTCTTCGATGATTTTCCCATTCACCTCCGGAACCCGAAGTCCGGCGTAGGGACCGGCCTCGGCGGTGTAGATGCCCTGATTATCCAGTGGCGAGAGGATGTCGAGCCCGTAGCGCAGGCCCGTATGGTAGTCGTCGGTACCGTGTCCCGGCGCGGTATGGACGCAGCCGGTACCGGCGTCGGTGGTGACGTAATCCGCCAGCACGATGAGCGAATCCCGGTCCATGAACGGATGTCGGCAGTTGCGCTTTTCCAGACCGGTGGCGGAAAATGTGGATTTCACGGCAAAGTCCTCGATGCCCGCCTCGGCCATGACTTTCTCGACCAGTTCCTTGGCGAGAATCCAGGTCTCTCCCGCTACCTCCACCGCCGCATAATCAAAATCGGGATGCAGAGCCACGGCCAGATTCGCCGGCAGGGTCCAAGGGGTAGTGGTCCAGATGACGACAAACACCTTGTCGCCCGCGAGTGCCGGATCGACATCGGAGATATCCTCGCGCACCGGGAATTTCACATAGATCGACGGCGAGCGGTGATCGTGGTATTCCACCTCGGCCTCGGCCAGCGCCGTGGTGCAGGTCGAGCACCAGTAGACCGGCTTCTTGTTGCGAACCACCGATCCGGAGAGCAGGAAGCGGTTGAACTCCCGGGCAATCGACGCCTCGTAGTCAAAGGTCATCGTCAGATAGGGTTTGTCCCAGTCCCCGAGCACGCCGAGCCGCTTGAATTCGGCTTTCTGACTTTTTATCCACTTCTCGGCATACTTTCGGCAGGCCCCGCGTTTGGCCAGCTTGGGTATGGAATTTTTCTTTTCCCCGAGTTCCTTGTCGACATTGTGTTCGATCGGCAAACCATGACAATCCCAGCCGGGAATGTAGGGCGCGTTGAAACCGGCCATGCGTCGGGATTTGAGGATAATATCCTTGAGTATCTTATTAAAAGCGGTGCCGAGATGGATATGGCCGTTGGCATAGGGTGGGCCATCGTGCAGCACGAACAACGGTTTGTTCCCGCTACTATTCTGCAACTGCTTATAGAGTCCTTCTTTTTCCCAGCGCTTGAGATATTCCGGTTCTTTCTGGGCGAGGTTCGCCTTCATTTTGAACTTTGTCTGGGGCAGGTTGAGAGTTGCCCGGTAGTCCATGGTTTTCTCCTTTCAAATAAATAGCTCCACCCGCACAGTTTCCCGGGTTGCTTTCTCGTCTCGTTCTCCCCGGTAATCTCCGGTCGCCGGAGCAAGAACACATAAAACTTACAAAAATAACAACTGCGCTCCATCTTGCAAGGTTAAAATCCCGGTAAACCTCCCCAGTTCATCGGTTTGGCACAAATTATTCCGGCTGATCGTGCCATGGGTGAGTTTCGGTGAAGGTTTACCCGAGATAACAGAGAAGCGCAGGGTGGAAGGCTTTGCTTTCAATTTGACATAATGCTGTGACTTCTTTACTATACTTAGCTTTACTCGCTGAACGGCCGATCGCCTCGAACGACAAGCTCGCAACTCCACTATCAAGTGCAATGCCGGCATCTTGGTCGCCACCACGATTGGCGACAAGCGCAATACGGGCTGGACGAATGCTGCCGCTCCGCTTATGCTTCTAGGAGGTTGTCCGAGAAGAGCAATTTTCTTTCAGATCAAGGTGAACGCGAAAACATTACCGGAGGCATATAGCCAATATCTCGGAGTCTCACTCCGTTCGCTTGGCGGAGGATAATTTTTTCGAATTCATCGATGATATGGGAGAAAAGGACATTCTCGGACAGCCTCCTAATGTGTTTCGCCATAAGGGATGCAACCCCGCCCCGCGACGCCCGCGGCTGCGACCGGCTCGAACCGGCGGCTCAGATACTTAACATTTTATCTCATTCCAGTGACGTATGAAAGACACGAATGCCGCATCCGATGAATCGATGGTGGAGATGTTCAAGGTGACCAAACGCTACCCGCCCGACGTGGTGGCGCTGTCCAACATCTCGTTAACGATCTACCGCGGAGAAATGTTTTTCATTATCGGCAGAAGCGGCGCCGGCAAAACGACACTTCTTAGACTGATATCGAGCATGGAGTCGCCGTCCAACGGGTTTATCGAAGTCTCGGGGATGGCGCTGCACAAGGTGCGCGGCGCCCGGCTGGCCAAATTGCGCCAGCACATCGGCGTCGCCTACCAGGATTTCAAACTGCTCACCGACCGGACGGCGGCGGAAAATATCGCTATCTCCATGGAAGTCTCTTACAAAAAACCGCAGGTCATCAAAAAGCGGGTGCGTTCCCTGCTCGAACAACTCGACCTCGCCGATAAGCACGACACCATCACCCGGGAGCTCTCCCGCGGCGAGCAGCAACGGGTGACCCTGGCCAGGGCCCTGGCAAATTCGCCAACCATAGTGCTGGTCGACGAACCCACGGGCAACCTCGATGCATCGACCACCGAACGAGTGGTCAAACTGCTCAACAAAGCCCAGAATGCCGGGGCGACCGTGGTTATCGCCACCCATGACGAATCCATCTACCGCCATACCCCGCACCGGATCATGGAACTCAATCGCGGGGTCATGCAGTCGCTCACAGGAGGGCTTGCCCGATGAGTTTCTGGCTTACAGTGCTGCGACAGCTTGGAAGAAATATGCGCCAGACCTGGCCATCGCAGGTCATGACCCTCTTGACGGTGAGCCTTTCAGTGCTCATCTTTGCCCTGTTCTATCTGATCTACACCAATATGCTCAACGTCGGCGAACACCTCGGAGACGACATCAAGCTGATCGTCTACCTCCAGGACGAGCCAGGCCCGGAAATGCAGGCGCAGTTGCGCCACAAGATCACCAATTTCGATCAAGTGAAGAGCATCAAGTTCGTCTCCCGCGAAGAGGCGTACAACAAGTTCGCCAACGAGCTGGGCAAAAACCGCGATCTCCTCGAGGACATGCCCAAGGATTTTCTTCCACCCTCCATCGAGGTTACACCGGTCAAAAGCTTGCGCGGACTATCCCAGATCAAACTCTTTTCCGGATACCTTGCACGACTGCCCGGAACACTCAAAGTGCAGTACGGCCAGGAGTGGCTGGAGCGTTTCTACCATTTTACCCGGCTGCTCTCGATCGTCGTCCTGCTCAGCGGCAGCCTCTTGATTCTTACCACCATCTTCATGGTTGCCTATACCATCCGCTTAACCATCATGGGGCGGCAGGATGAGTTGGAACTCCTCAAACTGGTCGGGGCCACCAACAATTACATCCGCACCCCATTTCTCCTCGAAGGTTTGCTCCAGGGTTTTTTCGGTTCCGTTTTAGGAATCAGCTCGCTCTTTATCCTCTTTCGCTGGGTTACCGTGCGCTTTTCCGGTCCCGGCCTGTTCAGCGTTATCGATTTCACCTTCTTCCCGTCATCGACCATAGCGACGCTGATCATCATCTCCATACTGCTGTGCACCATTGGCAGCCATTCTTCCATGCGCAGGTACTTCCGCATCTGAAGCAGAGTGAACATGACCGGCATTCCTCCCCATATCCCTCTTACGACCCCACCCTCCGGTGACACATCGCCGCCGGCCTGGAGGCCGACGCTGGTGGCTCTCTGCTTTCTGGCGCTGCTGGCATTCTTGGCTTTTCCCTGCCGGGCGGTACACGCCGACGACAAGCCGAGCAAGCAAGAGCTGGAACAGGGGATCCACAAATACCGTATCAAAATCAGAAGGCTGCAGGAGAGGATTCAAAAACAACAGTTTCTCACCCAGGAGAGCGAGGAAAAGGAGGTTGACGTTCTGCAGGAATTAGAGGATATCGACACCCGGCTCAGAAACCAGATGGCCAAGGTTTCCCATCTCGAAGATCAGGTGAAGCACCAGCAGGAACTCATCGACGACAAGGAGGATGCCATAGACAAACTCCAAAATGAGAAGGCGGATGTCGAAGTCCATCTACAAAAGCGGATGAGTGCTTATTATAAAATGGGCAAGGTTGGGTTTCTCAACATTATCTTCTCCACGCGAACGTTGCCCGACCTCCTCAAGTTTCACGATGATTACCAGACGATGATCGCCTACGACCAGAAAGTGATAGAGAGGTACCGCGACCAGATAGCCGAGCTGGAAAACGCGCGCAACGCTTATGCCATGGAAAAAGGGGTGCTGGAAGAATTTATCGACAAGGCGGTTGAGGAACAAAAGCAAACCGATAAGCTCAAAACCGAGAAAAAAGAGCTCTTAACCCGTATTCGCACCCAGAAAAAGCTCTACCAGCTGGCAATCGAAGAGATGCAGGAAGCCTCGGATAAGCTTTCCTCCTCGCTCGTGGAATTGAAAAGCAAACAGCAGGCTTACACCCACGGCTTCGCCCTGGCGAAAGGCAAACTGCCGCCGCCCGTCGCCGGCCGGGTCGTCACCTCGTTTGATCAGGAAAAAGCCAATCAGCTCGGCATTATCCGCAAATGCGAAGGCATTGCCATCGTTGCGCCCGACAACAGCGAAGTGCGCGCGGTCGCCGCCGGCACCGTACTATTTTCTGGATATTTGCGCGGATATGGCAATACTGTAATTATACATCACGGCTTTCAATACTATACAATCACCTCCCGGCTGGGAACGCTCACCCTGCACAAGGGTGACAACGTAGAGGCCAGCACCGTCATCGGCCGGACAAGCGATACCGCAACCCTGATTGATGAGGGCCTCTATTTCGAAATCCGCCACGGTAAGATCCCCCAGGACCCACTGCAATGGCTCGACGTCAGTCAATTACAACTGAGCGCCCAGGTCTCGGCCGGCCAGGAGGCGCATCACCAACCCAAAGTGTCTGTTCCGGAGTAACAACCATTATGAAACACAGAGTTCTTTCAGTCGCCCTGCTGTTCGCCTTTCTGTGCACGTCCCTGGCGGCCCTGCAAACGCCCTGTCGGGCGGAAATCTCGCAGAAAGAACAGGAGAAAACCTACCAGCAGCTGGAAATTTTCGCCAATATCCTGAGCATTTTGCAAAATAACTATGTGGAGCCGATCGATACCGACAAGGTGATCCACGGCGCCATCCGCGGTCTGCTCTTCTCTCTCGACCCCCACTCCTCCTACATGCGCCCCGAAGAGTTTAATGAACTGCAGGAGGAAACCGAGGGCGAGTTTTCGGGAATCGGCATCGAGATTACCATCAAAAACGGCATCCTCACCGTCATCAGCCCGATAGAGGGCACCCCGGCCGATCAGGCGGGGCTTAAGGCTCACGATATCATTACCGCCATCAACGGCAGACGGACCAAGGAAATGGGGCCGATGGAAGCGATGAAGAAGCTGCGCGGCCCCAAGGGAACCAGCGTGACGATCTCCGTCTATCGAAAGGGGTGGACCAAGCCCAAGGATTTTACCCTGGAGCGCGACATCATCCCGATCCAATCGGTGAAGGCCTCATTTCTGATACCAGGCATCGCCTATACCCGGATCACCAACTTTCAGAGCCACACCACCTCGGATTACAGGAGTGCGCTTGATGAACTTGAGAAAAAACATAAAATCAAAGGCTTGATTCTTGATCTCCGCAACAACCCCGGCGGTCTCCTCGACCAGGCAGTGGGCATAGCGGACGTGTTTTTAAAGAGTGGGATTATCGTCTCCACCAAGGGACGCACTCCGGATCAGGACAAGTCCTACAGCGCCGACGGCGTGGGAAAACAGTACACCTTCCCGATGGTGGTCCTGGTCAACGAAGGTACCGCCAGCGCCTCGGAGATCGTGGCAGGAGCGCTGCAGGACCATAAACGATGCATCATCGTCGGCACCCGTACGTTTGGCAAGGGCTCGGTGCAGACCATTATCCCCCTGCCCGGCGGCGCTGGATTGCGCTTGACCACCGCCCGTTATTTCACTCCGGACGGCAAATCGATCCAGGCACTCGGCATCACCCCGGATATCGAAGTTCCCTATGTGGCCTACAATCCGGAGTCGGTCGACGACCCGCCGGGAGACGGCAATGATCACCTGCGGGAGATCGATCTCCGCAATCACATCCCAGGCAGCTGGGAGGCCAAGGGAAACAATCCCGCCAAAACAAGCGAGAGCGCCAAGCTGCAGAGCAAACTGGAGAAAGACAACCAGCTGCGAACCGCTCTCGATATTCTCCAGGGCCTCAATCTCTATATGGCGTTTAAACCGGAACACACCGGCGAACACCTGCGGTAACTTCCCGAGACCACTCTCAAGCGATCGCTGCCTGCAACGCGGCGATCGCTCTTTTCAACCAGTGGAAGGTTTTTGCGATGGATTACCTGACCTTTATTGCAGAACAGAAGATAGCCCAGGCCTTGGAGAAGGGGGAACTCAACCCCACGGCCTGGAAAAATAAGCCGCTGCCGCTCAAAGACGATCACCTGGTTCCGGACGATTTGAAAATGGCGTACAAAATATTGAAAAACGCCGGATATCTGCCGCCGGAACTCGAAACCCGCAAGGAAATCACCCGACTCGAACAACTCATCTCCCAGACCGAAGACGAACATCTGCGGATCAAGCAGATGCGCAAGCTCAGCGTGTTGCTGGCCAAGGTCGACGCCTGCCGGAACGCTCCGGTCAACATCGCCAATCAGGACGAGTACTTTCAGAAGGTGGTGGAACACACCACTCTCCACTCCCGAAACAAGAAAAAGAGCAAATAACACCGCCGCCCGTCGCGTCTATCCCGGTGGCGTGCGCGTCTATATGAGGTGGAATTTCTTTTTCAGCGACTCGTATACCAGGGTCGATACCTTCCTGATCACCGCCCCCCTCGTCAACATCCAGCGACTGTAGTCCGCCGGACGAGAACTGCGCTCGATAATGCCGACGATGGCATAAGGGTGCCTGCGGCCATGGATGGTTTTCGGCACCAGGATACCCATATCCCCACAGAGATGGGCGGTGGTGCCGGTCTTGTTGTAGACCAGCGTGCCCTGCGGGATCGGCGTGCCGTAGTAGAGGCGGTCCCTGCCCGGCAAGGCCATCACCCGCCGCAACTCCCTGCTGTAGGGCAGCTTTTTGTGCCACAACGCGCGCAGGAAGCGGATATAGTCCGAGGGCTGGGCGCTATTCTTGTAGGTCCTGCCATTGGCGGGAATGTATTCCTGAATGACCGTATTCTTGAAAATGTCACTGTAATACCGGTGCAGGATGCCATTGCAGGCATCCGGGCCCCCTACCCGCCGCATAATCCAGTCGGCGGCGGAATTACTGCTGCGCTGAATCATGGCTTCCATCTTTCGCCGGCTCCGTGGTCCGTAGACCAGCTTCCCCGCCTTGACCTGATGAAAAAAGGCCAGCGCCACAAAGGGCTTGATCATGCTTGCGGATTGAAATCGCTGGTTGGCGTTGATATCCACCAGGGGGGTGTTGCTCTCCAGGTCATAAACCATCCAGCCCGTCTTTTCATCCCCCCTGATCTTGCCTTGCTGACGAAGCTGGTTGATCAGCTCTTGGATATCCTTTTCGAAAGAGGATGCTGATTCGGTGACTGGGATGGAGGCGACAATCGTTTTGGTCTCAAGAGGCGTCAGCTTTACCACCTCGGAAGCGACCTGCTGCTTATGCACCTGCGCTTTGATAGAAACAGGAGTTGGAATCTTGCGCGCTACCTGCTGCGTCTGTCCGTCAGCCTGGTCATCGCTATCGTCGAGCAAGCTCGACTCGCCATAGACCACATCGTAATTGTCTTCCGGGGTAATGGTGGTGTGAATGCCTTTTCTGCGCAGCAGCCGGGCGTGTCGTCTGGCCACCACGAGCGTTGATTCCCGATCGCCGCACCGCCGGTAGATCAGGGTGTAGTTGCCGGAATCCGTTTTCTCGATAAAAAGATTCTTGCCGACCTCTTTGCCAAGATAACTGTAGAGATGCGTATACTTTTTCTTCAGGGCGTCAAGGTGCGGGCCGAGCCCATAGCTTACATTGTACAGTTTATGATATCCTTGATCCTTTATCGCCCACCCTTCGGCAAGACTCGCCTTGCGCAGAATCTCGCCCTGGCGGGCGAGTTCCTGGGCCACAAAAGCCGCCGACCCGTTGGTATCGTACACTACGCCGTACTCATTGCCGCGACCGACGATCTCCAGGTGTTGGCTGATGCTGTTATCAAAAATTTTGGCCAGTTCGTCCTCATAATCCAACACGCTTTCCAGATCTGTATCCCACATGTAGACGATATCATATTTCTCCTCCGCCGCCAGACACCGATACGAAAGAGTGAAAACCGTGAGCAGCACGAGAATGCCGGAACAGACGAGGTATTTCGGACTTTTCATGGAACTGGGATTCCTCAAATTTTTTGTGATATTCAGCAGTACCCCCCTGTGCGCAGATCCCTGACACACATCTGTATACGAATGAGGACGAAGCGGACCTGCTCTTCCCCAATCCTCACTCTCGGCCTTGCCGCAATAAGGCCCATCCTACCATGGGTAATTCTCGGTCTTCAAGCCCAAATCCTAAGTTTTTTTCTGCAGCCGGTATTTTATTTGTAGCCGAGCTCTTTTAAAAACCGTTCATCCTGGGACCAATTCTTGGTGATTTTCACCCAGAGTTTAAGCATCACCTTTTGCCCAAGCAGTTTTTCGATATCGTGCCTTGCGGCCGAGCCTATGCTCTTGAGTTTGCGCCCGCCCTTACCGATAACAATACCTTTCTGCGACTGCCGTTCCAGTATGATCGCGGCATGGATGGTGACCAGGCCCCGATCCGCATCCTCCTTAAACGACTCCACCAGCACCGCCGTCGAATAGGGAATCTCCTGGCCCGTCAATAAAAAGACCTTTTCCCGGATGATTTCGCCGACAAGAAACCGCTCGCTGGCATCTGTCGGTATATCCTCCGGGAAATATCTCGGCCCTTTGGGCAACAATGAGAGCATCTCCGAGAGCAACCGGTCTATTCCGTCATCATGGAGCGCGGAAAGCGGGATGATCGCCTTGAAAGGATGCAGGGAAGAATAGGCCTTGATCAACGGCAGCAGTCTCTCCCTGGGCAGCAGGTCGACCTTGTTGAGCACCAGAATAGCCGGGCATTGCAGTTGCCGGAGATAGCTCGCCAGTTCCGTCTCCTTCTCATCATCGCCGGCCACCGGCAGCGGCAGCGAAATGTCGATCAGAAACAAAACGACATCCACATCGGCAAGAGAATCCAGGGCAACACGCATCATCTCCCTGTTCAGCGGCTGCCGGGAGCAATGGAGGCCCGGGGTGTCGAGCAAAACGATCTGATGCTCCTCGCCGTTGACCACCCCCAGAATCCTGTTTCTGGTGGTTTGCGGCTTTGGAGTCACAATGGAGATCTTCTGGCCGAGCAGGCAGTTCATGAGGGTCGACTTACCGGCGTTGGGTGGGCCGACAATCGCCACCATTCCCGAGGTGATTGGTTTTTCGTATATATCCATTAGCGTTCTACTATTGTCCGGACGCCAGCCGGCACAGAGTTTTTTTCTTGGGTCTGGTCCCTCGAATACTGTTATGCCTTTACAAATTTGCAGAGGAACACGAAAATACAGTGCTACAATTTGCGTTTCACACTATATTACCTTTTCGTATCCAGCTTTTCGCTGTCTGTCAAGCTGGAGAAACGCAAATCTGCGCAAAGATTCCTCCCCTGCCACGATTGAAGGGCGGAAGACATAAGGCAGAAAACACCATCTGCGTGGTAGAGGCGCACAATGATGCCTGACAGCACGTATGGACGGTACCACTTCCGGGTATACCACTACGCGTTCCGGCGTACGGCGGCGTACGGCCGCCCCAGGGTAAATCGCCGAACCGGCATGAACATTGATTTCCGGTCCGGCAGTTCGGCTATAGATTATGGTTCATCCAGGGAAAATCATTGAATATCTTGATAGCGGAAAGTTCATCTGTGGTTTTATCACCGAAGTTCAGCCCAAACGGGTCCGCCTGATCAACCAGAACGGCCGGGAGGTCAATCTCCCCGTTAACAGGATTGTTCACTGTTCCCAGCAAAGCCACCCTGTCGAATCCTCGGGCCGCGATACCCAGCTCAACATCCTCAAAGAAACCGCCGAGAAACGATCCAGGCTCATGGAGCAGATTCCTTTGCAGGAAATCTGGGAGCTGACGGTCGAAGAAACGGCGGAAATGTTCGATCCCGTTTTTCTGGCCGGTCTCACCTTTGGCCAGGAGGTGGACGACGACATCATCGCCGCCTTCCTCCGTTGTATTTTCTCGGACAGACTCTATTTCAAATACAAGGAAGGCAAGATACTGGCCCACAGCCGCGAACAGGTGGACCAACTCCGCCAACAGCGCGAGAAAGAAGCCCAGAAGGCGGAGCTCATCCACAAGGGAGCCGACACCATCGCGGAGATCATGCGCCACGGCGTACCAATGGCGGAAACCACCCGCTGGCAGGAGGAATGCCTCAAGCTGCTGCGCAATTATTATCTCTTTGGCAACGAAGCCGAAAACAGTGATATCGCTCGCCAGATGCTCAAGGAAGCGGAGCTCACCCATCCGCACGACCCGTTTCATATCCTGGTCAAAGCGGGCGTTTGGAACAAAAACGAAAATATCCCCCTGCTGCGCAGCGAGCTGCCGACCAGCTTTTCCCTTGCCGCTCGTCAACAGGCGGAATCGATCCTGCAAAGCGGACTTGAAACGCTGTTCGACGATCCCGGCCGGCTCGACCTCACCCACCTCAAGCCGCTCACCATCGACGGTAGCACCACCCTTGATTTCGACGACGCGCTCTCGATAGAACAGACGGCGGAAGGCTATCTGGTCGGCATCCATATCTCCGATGTGGCGCACTATGTTCGACCCGGCAATCCGCTGTTTCAGGAAGCCATGCAACGCGGCACCTCCATCTATTTCCCCGAGGGCCAGGTACCCATGTTGCCTCGACACCTCTCCCAGGGAATCTGCAGCCTCATCCAGAACGAGATCCGGGCCGCCTTCAGTTTCCAGATTCTGCTCTCCGAGGAGGCCGATATCCTGCGGACCAGGATCACCCCTTCCATTATCAAGGTGGCGCGTCGCCTCACCTACGAAGAGGCAGACAGAATCATCGATACCGACAACGAGTTGCGTCTGCTCAATATGCTCAAACAGAAACTGCGGCGCAAGCGCCTCGACGCCGGCGCCCTGCTTCTGCCGTTTCCCGATGTCAATATTTTCATCGACCCGGGCGGCAAGGCGCATGTCAGTATCTGCAAATCGGACACCCCGTCCCGCACCCTCGTCCAGGAGATGATGATCCTCGCCAACACCGAGGCGGCTCGATATATCTCGGATAGGATGGTGCCGGGATTGTTCCGCTCCCAGCAGCCGCTCAAACAGCGGCTGGTCCATGGCGATGACGACGACCTGTTTCTCAACGTCCGCCAACGCAAACAGTTGCCGCGCGGGGAGTTGCTCACCATCGCCAATCCCCACAGCGGTCTCGGGGTTTCCCACTATACCACGGTTACCTCCCCCATTCGCAGGCTGCTCGATCTGGTCATGCAGCACCAGCTCGACTCGATAACTCGCCGCAGAGAGCCCTGTTTTTCCGAAGAGATGTGTAAGGATTTCGGGGCAGTGATCACCCGTACCCTGAGCGCGGCCAACAACGTCAAACAGCAACGGCACCGGTACTGGCTGCTCAAATTCCTCGAACAGCACAGAAGTCAGCAGCTCACGGCCCTTGTCATCGAGTCCGGACCGAAACGGGTCAACCTGCTGCTGACCGATATCATGATGGATATCGACCTGGCTACCCCTCCCGGCCCCAAGCCCTCGCCCGGCACTCTCCGCAAGCTGCGCGTCGCCAAGATATCTCCCCTGGACAATACGGTCCGGTTCGATTGGATCTGAGCCCTTTCTTGACGGCTCTTTCGCAGCGGTTCAGCAGGTTCCAAAAATTCTGGCAATGCCAATGCGACACATGCGTTTCCCAGTACTCGGCGATAGCGAACCGTCGTGCTATAAGCCTTTCAAAACTCTCTGTGCACGACGGTCCGATCGAGCCAAGACGGGGTGCTGGTGAACGCTTATGGCTATTTTTTGTCTCGGTCGGTCTTGATTTTCACCTTCGAGCTTTTCGTAAACCCTCCCGACCTATCGCCGCAGTTCATAACCAGAACATCTCCCTTCTTTTCGACCACCACACACCGCGCGGTGGCGCCAAAAGCCGAGATCGAGCTCAACAACAGAGCACCTGCCACCATCATCGACATCATTCGATACCACATAGTCATCCCCTCCACTGAGAAAAAAATGGCTGAGTCGGTGACACAGCCGCAAGTCCCACCCTGATGAGATAATAGCCTCATTTGCCGCTTCACCCCATCCGACATATACAGACACGACCCGACATGACGCCCGATGTCGGGTAAATATCCATGTCGGCTTTCCCCTAATCGGATGAGAATTTCAGCTTTGTCGCTGCATGGTTAAGCAATTTTCATTCTCTGCTTTGCGAGCCGGCATACAACTTGGTATAGTCACACGAAAGATTCGAAAGAAATCAACGAAAGCATCACATCTCCCTCAATAGGCATCGGGCAACGGCGCAAATACCCACCAGCCCATCCAGAGACAACATACGGACGAACATGGTTGACAGCACCCCACAGGGCGCGATGGCGATGGTCAGGATCGACGGCGCGCGAGTGAAACAGCTGCGCGAACAAAAGGGGCTGACCCAGCTCTACGTAGCGACGGTAGTTCAGGTGACGACCGACACCATCTCCCGCTGGGAAAACAAAAAATATCCTACAATCAAACGAGATAACGCCCTGCGGCTCGCGGAGGCGCTCGAAGTTCCCCTCGAGGAGGTTCTCGAAACCACGGCTTCGGAGGAAGAGCTGGATGAGAGCCCGGCAAACGATGAGCAGAAGGAGCAGCCGACAACCGCCGATCGCCGCCGCAGATCCCGCTGGATGCCGGCGGTGGCGGCCTTTGCGGTAGCGGCCGCATTCATTGCGATCCTCCTTTGGTATTTTCTTCAACATCGGTCGCAGCCACGAATATACGCCAGGCGAATACTTCCTGCACAGTGCACTGCGGGGCAACCGTTCCCGGTAGCTATCCAAGTGTATAGCCGCGGCCGCAGGGAGGCCGCGATCATCCTCAAGGAACGGGTCCCCCCGGATGTTCAAATTCTCGCCACCGAACCCCCACTCTCTCCCGCAAACCTCAAGGACCACATTTTGAAATGGTTGCAAAAGGGAAAAGGCAAGATGCTCTTTACCTATGTCGCCACGATCAAGGCTGGTTTCAACTCCAAGGATTCCTTTTCCGGAACAGTCGCCTCCAGCAAAAGCAAGGGCTCACCCGTTGCCGTTGCAGGTAATGGAACCATCCGACTTACCAATCATCATTGGGCCGACACCAACGGCGACAACGTCATCAGCGACAAAGAGATTCTCCAGGTTTACGGTCAGTATGGCGATCTTCAAAAGTTGAATATCGATATCGATCAGATCGAAGAGATGTGGCTGGGCTCAGGCTATCGCTGGGACCCAAAACAAAAAAAATACATAATCCTTCCGTAACACGCAAGAAACCGACATGACTACCGTTTCCCGTTTCCGCCCGATTACCGCAATTTTTTGCACCAGCGTGCTGATTCTCTTCCTCTTTGCCCTTCCGCAGGCAAGCTGTGCCGCCAACGGAACGGTAAGTGGCCGCTATCTGCGCCACGCCGGCGGAACCGTCATCCTGCAGCTCGCAATCGGCTCGCCTGCCCCGCAGGCGGTAATCGTCGAGCAATTCTTGCCGGCAGGCACCAGAGTTGTTTCTTCAGCGCCGCCGGCGCAAAAAATCAATGCCCGAGCAGGGGTAATCAAATGGCTGCTGATCGGTGTACGGCCCGGCAGACGGGTACTTACCCTCAAGGTTGCGCCGGCAGAGGCTGCCGGTCGGGTAAGCGCCATCCTTCGCTACCGGACAGCCGATGGCGGTGAAATTGTCGCCCAACGTATTGTACCGTAATTTCGGATGACTAGGAGCCTGTCGGATTATAGGCATTTTTGCTCAGATCGAGGCAAACTCGAAAAAATTACCGGAGGCATATACTGAATATCTCGGAGTCTCACTCCGTTCGCTTACCGGAGGATAATTTTTTCGAGTTTAACGAAGATATGGGGAAAAAGGGCATAATCCGACAGGCTCCTAGGATATGGGGAGCAACCGAACAGCAATGGTCCACATGGTCAAACATACCAGCGTATCCAACAATCTCCAGGCAAGACGATTGCGAAACAGGGGGGCAAGCACCACTCCTCCCAGACTGAGGGCGAAAAACCACATAACCGAAGCAGAGCATGCGCCCAGGGCGAAAAGGTAGCGACCGGCGCCCATGAACCTGCCGCTGCAACTGCCGAGCAGCACCAGGGTATCGAGATAGATATGGGGATTGAGCAAGGTGACTGCCAGAGTGGCGGTCGCTATGTTGCGTCGACTCTGGCGTTCGCCGCCATTGGTAAAAAGAGCGTTGCCGGCAATCGCCGACAGTAAAGACCGCCCCCCATACCAGAGCAGAAAAATCGCTCCGCCCCAGGCAGCCGCACTCCGCAGGCCCGGATTTGCCGCCACGATGCCACCGGTGCCCGCAGCCCCGGAAAAAATAAGCACCACATCGCAAAAGCTGCAGATACAGGCCACCAACCACTGGTACTGCCGCTTCACCCCCTGGGAAAGCACGAATGCGTTCTGTGCTCCGATAGCGATGATCAGCCCCGCGCCGATCCCCAGACCCTGCAGAAATGCTTCCATGCATACACTCCCTGGCTTGGCCAGTCCTTGATTGACCCGGTGAACGGTTAGAACAAAACAAAATTGCCGTAGTATCAGTTTGCTCCGTTGATTTCGCCAATTCCACAACGGCCTTGTACTTCCGGGGTAACTATAGTATGCAAGGAACAGAAAAGGAAAATTAAACTTTTTCAATATCCATAAGAATTGCTTATCGCATGTTCGACTACAAACTCCTGGAAGCATTCGCCCTGGTCATAGAAGAAGGCGGATTCGAGAAAGCTGCGCAAAAACTCCACCTTACCCAGTCCGCCGTTTCTCAGCGGATCAGGCAACTCGAGGAGCAGTACGGACAGATCCTTCTGCAGCGCACCTCGCCTCCTCGACCGACCCAATCCGGCCTGCCACTTTTGGCACACTATAGGCAGGTGAAGCAACTCGAAGATGATCTTGAACATCAGCGGCAGTCCGCGCGCCCAGCCTTCGCCACCCTCGCCGTAGGCATCAATGCCGACACCCTGGCAACCTGGTTCCCCGAGGCTGTTCGCCCGTTTTTATTACGCGAGAATGTTGTGCTCGACCTCCATGTCGACGACCAGGAACGGACCCATGAACTCCTGCTCAGCGGCAAGGTATGGGGCTGTATCTCCACTCGCCGCCAACCCATGCAGGGCTGTCGAGCCACCCTTCTTGGCCGCGAACGCTACTCCATGTTCGCCACCGAGGAATACGCCAGCCGCTGGTTTACCGACGGACTTACCCGAGATAACCTGGCCAGAGCGCCGATGGCCCGATTCAACCGCAAGGACGACCTGAACAGACGGATGCTCTCCCGCCTCGTGGGCGAAAAGACTTTGGTTCCGCCCACTTTTTTCATTCCCTCGCCGGAAAAATATGCGGAATTCCTCCTCTGGGGTTGCTGCTGGGGAATTCTCCCCCAGCAGCAGGCAAGAGAATTCGAAGCCGATGGCCGACTGTGCAACATAACCCCCGAGCATGCCATCGATGTCCATCTCTACTGGCACTGCTGGAACCTCAAATCAGCACTTATGCAACGCTTCAACAACTGGATTATCCAGAGCGCCGGTGAGGCGCTGACAAAATAAGTGCTTCCTCCGGGCGTTTCCCCTCTCCGACCCATCCTTAGAGCGCCCTGCAGAACATTCTCAATTTATTCCGCAAGTCTCAAAAGTTAGCACTGCATGTCGGCCCCATATCGGCCCCATGTCGCCCCCGTTGCCACCCCGTTTCCCCTGATGTCCTCTATTTTGTACGCTTCCTCTGACCTATAAAAGAGACATGACCGGCGGCACTATAAACGTCGAGGTTCACGCTCAACGCTTCCCGGATAAAAAAACCGCCAGTTACAAGCTGGCCCTCCCCGGAAAGCGAGCACCACACATTGTCAACACTACAACCGAAGGAGGTACATCATGAAAACGCTGTCACTCACACTCTTTACCCTGCTGATTTCCATGACTCTCACCGCCAATGCACAGGCCAACCAAAAGCAGGTGAACGGCATGATCATCGGCGCCGGCAGCGGCGCCATCCTCGGACAGGCGATCGGCCACAATACCAGGTCAACGGTAGTAGGCACAGCCGTTGGCACCATGGTAGGTTACGTGCTCGGCAGCGAGGTCGCCCACAACCGCACGGTCGTCGTCCATGAAAGGTATCAGCCCCACTCGTACCGAGATCATGAGGTGAGGGTCCGGTTCGGCAGACCCTTTGAGAAACATCACAGGTATGCCACGCCCAAAAAAGTCTGCCGCAAGACCGTTGCCGTCAACAGGTTTCATGGACGTCTCCAGCGCCGGACGATCACGACCTGCTGGACAGATCGTCGACACGACTTCGACCGGCATCACTACGACCGGCATCACTACAGGCGCGATTGGCGATAAAATGGCAGCCACAAACCCCGCGATCCCGACAACATGTTACCGGGATCGCGGCAAAAATGGTGTTTTTCCCTGTCGCTAGGTTGCACGCTCCATTGACCCCACAGCGCCCACGAAGCTGCCAACTGCTCGCGGGCGCTGCTCATTTATCCCCTCCCGCACTCTTCGCTCTCGACTCTTTTACAGAAAAACGTTCTAGGAGCCTGTCGGATTATGCCCTTTTTCCCCATATCTTCGTTAAACTCGAAAAAATTATCCTCGGAATATTACAGAAGAACGGTTTAGGATTCACCACGCCGCCAGGCTGCGCCCCGAGCCAACGCTGGTGACAGTCACTTTTTTTCAACAAATGCACGCTGATATGGTAATATAATAGCAAGGGGGAATTAAAATCAGACAAATTGCAGGAGCAACGACAGATTCTCCAATGAGCAAATTCCACGGCACAGGCTTTCTCAACCGCTGTATCAACGATACACTCGCCGGTTTGCGAGAGGGTCTGTCACGTTTTTCCGGCAAGAGCCGCAGCGCCGTCATCTTCTGCCTGCAGGAAGACGCCCCCCTGCTGATCTGCGACCCTCAGAATCTCCTCCGTGGGTATGAGCCCAAACTCAGGGATATCTACCTGGAAAGCGAGCAGTGGCGCCGCGCCTCCTATATGCGCCACGCCAGAGAATTCTACAATCAAATCGACTCGGTGGAGAACCTGCAGCTGGACGGTCTGATCTGTTATGGCGGGAGATCGGGCGCCGTGTACTATCAGATGTGGTTCACCGAGCATCACCCCGACCTGTGTTCTGTCGGACCGACGGAGCGCTGGCTGGAACACGCCGTTCTCAGGTTCTCGCACGATATCGCCAACGACAGCAGCCTCTATACCGGTATTTCCGGTTCTTTCCTCCGTGAGTATTCCGCTCATGCCGTACACGATTACATTATCGACCAGGTCAATCTCCACCTCGGCATGGATACCCATATTGAAATCAGTGCGGTACTCGAATCGGTCCTGGGCATCTCCAAGACCCCGGAGGAAGGCGAATCGCCTCGCGGCGAGCTGATATTCGTCGAACCGCATCTCATCGATCAGTTGCATTTTTGCGCCGTCTTCCGGGCAGATCAACAGCCTCGTCTGAGCAACTTCAAACATATCCGCAAACTGCTTCTGGCCGTTGAACGTTCAAATCACCGGCTGGCTTCCGACGGGATACGAATTCTGGGAATTTGCGACCAAAAACTGCCGCAATTCTGTCTGGTTGCCGATTTTCAGGGCAAGATAGGTTTCCTGCGAATCGATGGCCAGCCGGTCTGCAGTTTCGCCGATGGCAGTTTTCGATCAACCACCCACCGCGCAAAGCTCTTTGAGGTAGAGGAGGCGCTGCTCGATTACGATCTCAATACCGCCACCCGCAATGCGCTGTTTCAAATCGTCACCGCGGTTGTCCACAACGCCGAAAGCAACGCCTTCGGATGCACACTGGTCATCGACCTGGCAAAGCAAACGCGGCCGATTGCCGGGCAAATCCTCGAGCCCCCCATCGACCTGCAAAATCCGCAACATCTTCAGCTCGCCTGCGGGCTGGCCAGGGTCGATGGCGCCCTGTACATCAGAGAGGATCTGCACCTCCACGGCTTCGCCTGCCTGCTGGACGGATTGAGCATCGAAGAGGAGGACCGGGCCCGAGGCGCTCGGTACAACTCCGCGCTTCGGTTTACCGCCATCTTTCCTGAGACTATCGTGATCGTGGTTTCCGCCGATCGCCCGGCGTCGGTGATCCATCACGGCAGGGAAATCAAAAAAATACGGGAGGCGGGTCCATTCGAGCACTGCACGCTCTATCCCGAGCCTTTGGAGGAATGGCTGGTCGCCGAGCTGTGAGTAAAGCCAGAGAGATGCGATTTATTGCCTTGTCCCGCATACGGGACAGTCGGCTCGCCGATGTAACGCGACGGTGCGAAAGGACATCTTCAGTGCATCAAAGGTGAGCAGCCTATCGGTGAGCAGGCTGCCGGAGCCGGTAAGGTATTTGAGGGTCTCCGTCGCCTGGATGGAGCCGATAACCCCCGCCACCGCCCCGAAGATCCCGGCGACAGAACAGGCCCTGGCGACATCCGGCGGCGGCGGTGCCGGAAAAACACACCGATAACAACAGCTTTTCCCCGGCAAGACGGTCATGGTCTGGCCGTTGAAGGCCAACACCCCGCCATGGCTAAACGGCACCCCAAGGGCGGCGCAGAGATCATTGACGAGAAATTTGGCGGCAAAATTGTCCGTCGCCTCGATTACAAACTGATAGCCTTCAATGAGGGCGGCGCCATTCTCCGGAGTCAATCGTTCGCTGTACACCTCGACCGTGACATCGGGGTTGATAGCTTCTATCGTTTGCCGGGCTGATTCCGTCTTCGACTCTCCAAGCGAGCTGTCGGTGTGGATAATCTGCCGCTGCAGATTGGAAAGCTCGACCCGATCGAAGTCCGCCACGCCAATGGTACCGACACCGGCTGCGGCGAGATAGAGTAATACCGGTGAGCCCAAACCACCGGCACCCACCACAAGCACCCGGGAATCAAGCAATTTTCTCTGCCCTTCGCACCCGATACCGTCGAGCATGATATTTCGACGGTATCTCTCCAGTTGGTCGGGACGCAACAGCGCCATCGCATTTTCCATTTTCGATACACTCAATAAACAAAAAAGCCGCAACGCATTGTGTTACCAATGCGTTGCGGCTTTTCCTGCAATCCAAGCAGGCTGGTATTCCTGTCCATGGCTTTACGCCACCCCAGGTCAATCTTCCTTCACCCAGTCGGGAATATGGTGGAGGACATAGTCCTGTACCGCCTCCTTCATCTGCGCTTTGGGCACTTCGCCTACCGCGGCAACGGTTTCGTCGAAATCAAACCAGCAGAGCTCCCGGTCATCCCGGCTATATACCGTCAAAATTCGCTTATTGGGGCGATCGATATCCTCTTCTTCCTGAATAGCGCCAACCAGATTGGCGGCCTCTTCATAGCTGAGAAAATTGGTCTGTTCTTCACTCATGGGCTACCTCGGAAATTGCGCTCGATCTGCTCAAAAGACAGGCGGCAACCCGCTCTACCCTCTCAGGCTTCGCAGAGAACAGGCGAAATCAGATCGTGTCCGCCCATCCCCTTGCCCCACAAAGGCGAACCGCTATACCTCCAGGTCGCCTATCCCTTCGCAGACAGAACCGATCAAGCGGGTTTTACAACGGCCCCGGAGCGGATGCACCGGGTACAGACTCTGGCGCGTTTTACTCCACCGCCGGCTGTGACCATCCGCACACGCTTGAGATTGGGCAACCATCGCCTTCTCGTCTTGTTGTGGGCGTGGGAGACATTGTTTCCGGTAACCGGGCCTTTTCCGCAGATTTCACATACCTTTGCCATTGTAAACTCTCCTTATATGCCATCCCTCCCTGTCGATGCCGCAACGCCTTGAGAGGAACGAGAAAATGTATGCATGAAAATAAAAATCAGAACTTTCTTTATTACAATTTTTTCTTATCCTTGGCAAGGTATTTTCTGACTAGCGTCCATCAGGAAATGTCACATTTCAGGGTCTGCGCTTACCTGTTCTGAATCGAGGCGCACTGGAAAATTTAACCGGAGGCATATCCTGAATATTCCGAGGACTAAATTTTTCAGGGCAACGAAGAGTCAGGGCAAAATGGCCATTTCGGGATGGACACCGACCAACGCCGAGAAACACCAGGTTTTTTTGCTATTTAGCAAGGTTTATTGACTAATCGTCCCTGCCCTATATAATAAAGCACATTGCGTGTCGCACAGAACCCCCAATTTGTGTACGATCGGCATGAACCGAAAAATACACCGGGACGAATTCCCCCTTATTCGTTGCATCTTTGCGCCATACATGGTAGCTATCTCCAGTTAACAATAATTCCTAAAAAGACACTTTCCCTATCCCACGCTGCATGAAACAAGATAACCAACTCTGGACTTTTTTCGCCTCGGTCAAGCTCGCACTCTTCACCTTGTGCGCTCTGGCCCTCACGTCGATCATCGGCACGATTATACCTCAGCACGAGTCTCTCGAATTTTATGTTGCCAGATTCGGAGAAGGTCTCACCGGATTTTTGCGGATTCTCGACATCATCCCCAATATGTACGGTTCCTGGTGGTTCCTGGGTTTGCTTGGCCTGCTGAGCGCCAACCTCATTGTCTGCAGCATCGATCGTTTTCCCACCACCTGGAAACTGATTACTGCCGATCAGAGCGCGCTCCAGCCCGAGAGGCTGCAACGCATGCCCTTTACCCGAGACCTTCCCTGCCTCGACGCCGATGGCGTAGCCCGTTGCCGCCAACTTCTCGACAGAAAGGGCTGGCATATGCGAGAAGGCGGTACCGCAGATCTGCAGCTACTCGCCGGGCAGAAGGGTCGGTGGAGCCGGACGGGGGTTTACATTGTCCACGGCTCGATCCTCGTCATCTTTTTGGGGGCGATCGCCGGTCATTTCCTCGGCTTCAAGGGCAGCGTCATGCTTCCGGAGACCGCCTCGACCCATCAGGTGTTTGCAGAGGGAACCAATGCGCCGATCGATCTCGGCTTTGACGTTCGATGCGATTGGTTCAACATCGAGTTTTACCCCAATGGCATGCCCAAAGAATATCGCTCACGGCTGACCGTGCTCGAGGGCGGCCGAAAGGTGTTGACCAAGGATATCGAAGTCAACCAGCCTCTGCATTATCGCGGCATCACCTTTTATCAAGCGAGCTACCAGGGGTACCGGGATTTCCTCGTCACCATCACCGATCCCTCCGACGGCAGCAGCAAGACCTTCCAAGCCCCCTTCCAACAACAATTGCAATGGTCCTCAAAGGCGCTGCACTTCGGCATTATCAACGCAAAATCTTTTGAGAACAGGGTGATACAGGCAAAACTCTGGATAAAAGCGACTGACGGAAAACCTGCAAGCCTCTGGCTGGACAATGGTGTTTCCTCTATCATCAAAGAAGGCGGCAAGACGTACACGGTTTCCGTCAAACAGCAATACGCCACCGGACTGCAGGTGGCCAGGGACCCGGGAGTCTGGCTAGTCTATCTTGGTTGCGCTCTGATGCTGGCGGGCCTGTATCTTGCGTTTTTCATGACCCATCGGCGGATATGGCTGGTAATCGATGCCAAACAACCGCAAAAAGGAGCACTGCTTGCCGGCTCCACGAATAAGAACAAAATGGGATTTGCCAAGGTATTCTCGGAACTCGCCTCGGCCCTTGAAGAGCATTAAGAACAACATGGAGTTTTACGAATGGACAGTTCACAGTTACTCGGCATAACCACTTTCACTTACCTGTTCGCCTCGCTCTTGTACATGGTAATTTTCATCTTCAAGGCTCGCAGGCTCGGGGTTGTCGCCACGATTTTTACCGCCGCCGCCCTGCTTATTCAAACGGCCGGTTTTGTACTCCGATGGGTTGAATCCTACAAGTTGGGCATCGGCCATGCGCCGCTTACCAATATGTATGAGTCCGTTGTCTTTTTCGCTTGGACCATAGTCGCGCTCTACCTGGTTATCGAATGGAAATTCAAGGCCAGGGTCATCGGCGCCTTCGCCCTGCCCTTGGCATTTCTCGCCATGGCTTATGCCTCGTTTTCTCCGGACCTCAACAAAGAGATCACCCCGCTGGTACCCGCCCTGCAATCCAACTGGCTCATCGCCCATGTCATGACCTGCTTCATCGGCTATGCAGCGTTCGCGGTAGCTGCGGGGTTGGGCTGCATGTACCTGCTGAAAATCCGCGCCAACGAAAAGAACAGCAGTTCAGCCATCCTGGCAAGTCTGCCGGAATTGAAGATCATTGACGACATTACCCACAAAACCATGGTCTTCGGCTTTATCTGGCTCAGCGCCGGGATCATTACCGGAGCAATGTGGGCCAATTCCGCCTGGGGCACCTACTGGAGCTGGGACCCGAAGGAGACCTGGTCGCTGATCACCTGGTTCGTCTACGCCTTGACCTTGCATGCCCGCTACACCAGAGGCTGGGGCGGCACTCGGATAGCCTGGCTGGCGATATTGGGATTCTTCTCCGTTATTTTCACTTATTATGGAGTGAACTTCCTGCTCTCGGGGTTGCACAGCTACGGATCCATCTAGAAGTCTGTCCTCCAAATTCCGCCGTTAAGGGGAGCGAGTACGGCATATTTCGCTCCTCTTTCCTCTCTTGACAGCATTACGTTTCTCCAGCGCGTCCTAACACGAAATACCCAGCATGTGCTACACGGTAGTACATGATTCATTCTGAACTTCCATACACTTAAGCTCTGTTTGACAATCCCCCTCAAAGGCAGTATAAGGAGGAGATTTTGAGATTTTATAAGGCCGAATCAACAGTGTTTCAAAACTTTTGAAAAGGGGAAAAGATTATGGTCAAAAAACTGTTAATCGTATTTGTTGCAACAGCATTCGTCATCGGTGGGCTGATCAGCGTGAGTTATGCGGCAACCGATAAGGGTCCCGCGGAAATCACTCTGCAAACCAAGGGTAAAAAAGGCAAATTCGCTCACGCTGTCTTTCCGCACGCCAAGCATCAGGAGAAGTATGACTGTGCCACCTGCCATCATTCCATGAAGGACGGCAAGCAGGTTCCCTACACCGAGGGCATGAAGATCCAGCCTTGTGATGCCTGCCATAACAAGGAAGTACTCGCCGGCAAGAAAATGGGCAAGGAACATCTGGATACCCTCAAGGGTGCCGCCCATGCCAGATGCCGGGAATGTCACGACAAGGAAGCAGCCAAGAATCCGGCTTTGAAGGCTATCAAGAGTTGTAATAATTGCCATAAGAAGTAGTAAGAAACCAGTCCCGGCCTGAAAAAGCAAAAAAGGCTGTCCCGCAAGGGGCAGCCTTTTTTGTTTGAGCCCTTTTTCGAGAAGCGAAGAAAGGGGTACACGAATGTGGCGTACTAACGCTTTTCCAGTTCTCAATTCTCCTGGATTTTAGAGATATCTCCAATCCGCAGGATCAACCGCCCGATTGCCGTGAGCAGGTTGAGTCGGTTCCGCCGGACGGCTTTGTCCTCGGCCATGACCATGACATCGTCAAAGAAAGCGTCCACCGGTTTTTTCATTTTCAGCATCGCCTGCAAGGCATCGGCGTAGCGACTCTGCCCGAGAAGGCCCAGCATCTCGTTTTCGACCTCGACAAATTGCCTATACAATGTCTGTTCCGCTTCCTCGGCAAGCAGAGCCTGGTCGATGGCTATCGCCTCGTTGTCTTTGATGATATTGCGGATGCGCTTGTATGATGAGGCGAGGACGGCAAAGGCGGCATCGCCTCTCAGGCTTTCAAGAGCCTTGATGCGGTCCATGGCGTCGCTCACATCGTCAAATTCCACTGATGTCACCGCTTCGACAATACCGGCATCCATCCCCTTGCTTATGCAGTCGTTGACAAATCGAGCCCTGATAAAGTTCAACACTGCCTCGACTGTGTCGCTGCCCCCCGCCACTTTGCTTCCATAGAGCGCCAGCGCCTTATGGACGATCTCCGTGAGGGAGAGTTGGTATCCTCTCTCTCCGATTATGTTCAACACCGCCAGAGACAACCGGCGCAGGCCGAACGGGTCTGCCGTACCGGTGGGCACCTGGCCGATGCCAAAGCATCCTGCAATGGTATCGATCCTATCGGCTAAGCCGACAAGAGCCCCCAGATCCGAAGATGGCAACTCGGCGCCGGCCCTTTTCGGCATATAATGTTCCTTGATGGCCAGGGCAACTTCCGGCAGCTCGTTATCGTTAGTGGCGTAAGCCCCACCCATGATCCCCTGGAGCGACGGGAATTCGCCAACCATGTCGGAGATCAGATCCGCCTTGCAGAGATACGCTGCTCTACCGGCCTGCTCGACCAGATCCGGGACGAGTTTCTCCGCGAGGATTCTAACCAGCTTGACCAGGCGGTCGCTCTTTTCCAACATGGTGCCGAGCCTGGCTTGAAAAATGATCCCTTCCAGTCTCGTGCGCTTTTCCTCCAGCCGACCGGCGCAATCGCTGTTGAAAAAGAACAGCGCATCCTCGAGCCTGGCCCGCAACACTCGCTGGTGCCCTTTGCGTGTAATATCCGGATCAATGACCTGGGTGTTGTTGACGGCGACAAAACCGGGCAACAACTCGCCTTGCGCATTTGTCACCGGAAAATATTTCTGGTGTTCCCGCATCGAGGTAATCAGCACCTCGTCGGGCAACTGCAAAAATTTTTCGTCAAACCCGCCGCAGATGCCAAACGGCATCTCCACCAGATTGGTGACCAGATCGACCAGTTCCTCGTCGACAGCCACCTGGGCGTCGCCGTGCAGATCAGAATCCGTAACCGCCTGTCGAATCTCGTCCACCACCATCGCCCGTCGTCTGTCGATATCGGCTATCACGAAACCGGCACGCAGCTGCTCCTCGTAGTCGGCGCTCCCCGTGAGTTTGAACGTGGTATTGGCTAAGAATCGATGCCCCCGGCTGATATCCGCAGAAACGATCCCCTCATGTTCGAAGCCAACCACCGCCTCACCAAACAGGGCGGCCAGCCACTGAATCGGCCGAGCGAAGGCATAGTGGTTTGCGCCCCAGCGCATGGACTTGGCAAAAGAGAGGTCGAGCAGCAGGTGGTGCAGCAGTTCCGGCAGCAGCTCCATGGTAGGCCTGCCGACAGCTTCGCGGACCAGCATCAGATAGGTTCCTTTCGGGGTCTCGACCTGTCGCAAGTCCTCCGCCGCTGCCCCCTTGGAGCGGGCAAATCCCTCGGCGGCTTTGGTGTAATTCCCTTGCGCATCGATACCCGCCTGAACCGAAGGCCCAAGCAGCTCCTCACGGATATCCTCCTGTTTTTCGGCCACATCGTTTACCAGCAGGGCCAATCGGCGCGGTGTTCCTTTCACCGCAATCGCGCCGTGACCAATCTTGAGCTCAGCCGCTTTTTTTTGAAAATTGTCCTGAAGCTGCTTCAGCGCGGGTTGCACAAAACCTGCGGGCAACTCCTCGGTTCCAATCTCATAAAGTAGATCTTGCATAAATGTTCTATCAGGTAGGATTAATAATAAGTAATTTACGACCGCTCTTCGGTTAGGGACACATAGCTCGGAGATCCGTCAACCAAGGCTCCAGCTTAGTACAGGCAAGCGTTTAAGACACGTACTTTTTTACGCAACAGCCTGATCGTGCTGAAGATAGAGGCCTGGCAAACGATTTTTGATATCAGGAGTCGAGTTGGGCGAAGGTGGAATAATTGTCGCAGAGGTTTTCCACGCTGACCGAATAGCTCTTCACCTCCTGGAGTTCCTGCAGGCAGGCTCCCAGTCCACGTGTCACCCTTTCCACCGACAGGACCTTCTGTCCCTCGCCGGCGAGGGCTTCAAGCTCGTGTTCGATTCTCTTCTCGATGGCGACAATGAGGTCTTCGATCCACATGAACGTGTTGAATCGCACAGCAATCCGCGCCACCCCCCAGTTGCCCATCGAGCGTGGCAGGGTGCTCATTTTATGCTCGCTTATCGGCAACGAGATAGGGACGTCGACACGGAATTCCAGATCTTGATCATCGCCCAGAGAGCCACACACCATGATGTTATAATGACGGACGGTGAGCGATTCGTCGGTGCGGCCGTTTCTCAAGAAATAGGGAAAGGCGATCTCCAGATGAGAAGCTTCCGCTTCCAGCCTCTCTTTCATTTCCTCAAGGATGAGATGAAAGTTCCGCAAATCGATAGCGCCGTGAAACTGGTTGAGAATCTCGACAAACCTGCTCATGTGCGTCCCCTTGAACCGATGCGGCAGGTTGACGTACATGTTCACGGTAGCAATGGTCTGCTGCCGGCTCTTGGCCTTGTCTCGGACAGTCACGGGATAGGATATGGTCTTCACCCCCACCTTTTTGATATTGATGCGGCGGTGATCGACTTGACTCTGAATGTCTTTCATGTCATTGAGATGGGCAGTTGCCGGGTTCGACTCCCCAGACGCAAAAAAAGATTGAGAGCGGTTAGATAGGGCCCCTTACGTAGCAGATGAGTTTAGCCGATAAGTTTCTTGACCGCACTCTTCAAATCGCTTATATCGGCTGATTTCACTACGTATTCGTCGGAAGCCCAGGCGCCGAGGTCCTGTTTGTATTCATGATAGGCGCTGCTGAGGACAACGGGGATATCGGGTCTGAGCATTTTCATCTGTCGCAACACTTCGATGCCGTTCATCCCCGGCATCTGGATATCTAAAATAACCAGATCAGGCGTTTCCGACTTGAATTTTTCCAGCGCCTCCTCGCCGTTCATGGCGGAAATGACGGTGTATCCCTCGTCTTCGAATTCTTCGCAATAAAGCAATTGAATGCTTTGCTCATCGTCAACAAGCAGTATTTTTTTCACGCAATTCTCCTTCTCTCTACGCAGGCGCCGTGCACGTCTACTCTTTTTTATCAAAAGATTCACGTAAATAGATTGCGGCTTCTTCAGGAGGCAGAGGATTGATATAGAATCCCGATCCCCACTCGAAACCGGCGATCGAGGTGAGTTTCGGCACTATTTCGAAATGCCAGTGATAATGCTCCAATCCGCCTGAGCGCAATGGATCGGTATGGAGAACGAAGTTGTACGGCACATCGGGAATACAGGCGTCAAGCCGCCGAAGCGTTTCCGAAAACAGCTGAGCCAGAGACTCGAGTTTGGACTCTTCCAATTCACGGAAAGTGGAAGAGTGGCGCTTGGGCAGAATCCACATTTCAAATGGAGTTCTGGGCGCAAAAGGGGTAATGGCAATAAAATGATCGTTCTGGCAGACGACCCGAACGTTCTGCTGCATCTCCTGACGGATAATGTCACAGAAGACGCAACGTTCCTTATACTCGAAATAGGAGAGCGAACCGGCGATCTCGGAGACGATCATCCGGGGCAGAATCGGCAGGGCGATCAGCTGCGAATGCGAGTGCTCGAGGGACGCTCCCGCCGCCTTGCCGTGATTTTTGAAGATCATTACATACTGAAAACGCGGATCACGCCCAAGGTCGGTGATCCGCTCGCGATAGGCCCGGAAAACCTGAACCATGGCTTCGAGAGGCAGCTTGCTGAAAGCCTCCTCGTGATTCGGGCTCTCGATGATGACCTCATGGGCGCCGATACCGTTCATCCGGTCATAGAGCCCCTCCCCTTCCTTGCCCAGGTCTCCCTCTATGACCAGGGCGGGGTATTTGTTGGGAACGACCCGAACCTGCCAACCCGGCCCGTCCTTGCGCTGATCCGCGCCGGTTCTATACGCCAGAACCTCGGAGGGCGTGGTATTCTCGTTGCCTGGGCAAAGGGGGCAAAAACCACCCATCACCTTGGGCTTTTCGATAATAAAGTCGCTCGGACGTTTCCGCCGTTCCTTGGAAATGATGATCCATCGACCGAGAACCGGGTCTTTTCTCAGCTCTGGCATTTCGGGTCAGAGTCCTTTGGATTTTTCTCGGGTTTCCTGCAGGGTTTTACAATCGATGCAGAGCGTGGTGACTGGACGCGCTTCCAGCCTCTTCAGACCGATCTCCTCACCGCAGTCTTCACAAATGCCGAAGGTGCCCTCGTCGATACGGTTCAGAGCCTCTTCAATCTTCGATAACAATTTTTGTTCTCGATCGCGAATACGCAACTCAAAACTTCGGCCGGATTCGACCGTGGCCCGGTCATTAGGATCAGGAATGTTTGAGGTTTGATCCGTCATTTCAGACAGCGTTTTCCCAACTTCGGCATATATTTCCGCTTGTTTGTTTTTCAGCTGTTCCCTGAATTTTTCCATTAACGCCTTATCCATCCAGCCTATCCTCCAAACCAAATAAAGTCTGTAGTCAAATTGCTATCACGCCGTTTTACGAATATAGGTTCCACTCTTGCCGCCCGTCTTTTTCAACAGGCGGATATCGCTGATGACCATGGATTTGTCAACAGCCTTACACATATCGTAGATGGTAAGAGCCGCAACGGATACCGCGGTCAAAGCCTCCATCTCCACCCCGGTCTTGCCGCAAATGCCGACCGTGGCAAAAATTTCTATCAGATTATCCTCGTCCCGCAGGGAAAAGTCAACGTTGGCCTTGGTAATTAGAAGGGGATGCGTCAGCGGAATCAATTGATCCACCTTCTTCGCCGCCATGATACCGGCAATCCGTGCCACACCCAGAACGTCGCCTTTGGCCATTGAGCCACTCTTGACTTTCTCGAAGGCCTCCCTGTTCATGCGAATCCTGCCTCCGGCATAGGCGATTCGAGTCGTTTCCGTCTTTTCGCTCACATCCACCATGATCGCCTGGCCTTCGGCATCGAAATGGGTCAGCTCATTTGTCGTATCTTCAGCCATCTCTCTCATCCTTTTTGGTTTTTCCCCATGACATCGCTAAAGAGACGAGCGAAAAACCCTTCCTGTTCCTTATTCTGCCCATGCTTGCGACAGAGGGCGTCGAATTCCTTCAGTACTTTCTTCTGCTCTTCACACAGATCGACGGGGGTGAGTACCTGCAGTTCGACAATCATGTTCCCCCGTCCGCCGCCCCTGAGCCGGGGCACGCCTTCGTTTTTGAGGGTGAATATTTCACCCGACTGGCTGCCCGCCGGGATATCGAGTTTGCGTTTGCCATGAATCGTCGGCACTTCCACCGTAGCTCCAAGAGCGGCATTTACCATGGTTACAGGGAGCTTGGCGTAGATGCTGTCTCCTTCGCGTTTGAAGAACTCATGCTCTTCGACATGCACGATGACATAGAGGTCGCCGGCCGGGCCGCCCTTACGCCCCCCTTCACCCTCGCCGCGCAACCGCATCCTGGCGCCATGGTCGACTCCGGCCGGGATCTTGATCGCCACATGCTTGCTTTTCCCGACCAGACCGCTTCCACCGCAATCATTGCATGGTTCGGTAATAATTTCGCCTTCCCCATGGCATTGCGGGCAGGTTGAGCTGACCTGAAAAAATCCCTGGGAACGGATAATCTGGCCACGCCCGTTGCACATCGAACAGGTCGTTTTGGAATATCCTGGACGACAGCCGGACCCTTCGCAGGTCCAGCAGGTATCCCGGCGATTGAGCTCTACCTCCTTGGAAACACCGTGCACCGCTTCCATAAAAGAGATGGAAATGTCATATCTGAGATCGTTGCCCGCTACCGGACCACCACGCCGCGGCCTGGAACGTCCGCCGCCGAACCCGAATAGATCACCGAAGATATCGCCAAAACTGGAAAAGACATCCTCAAAATCGCCGGGTCCGCTGTAGCCGCTGCTTTTCAGCCCTTCATGGCCGTACGTGTCGTAAATCTGGCGTTTTTTCTCATCACTCAAGACCTCGTAGGCCTCGGTGCACTCCTTGAATTTCGCCTCCGCTTCCTTGTCATCCGGGTTGCGGTCCGGATGAAATTTCATGGCAAGCTTTCGATAAGCTTTCTTGATTTCGCCGCTCGAGGCGCCTCTGGCAACGCCAAGGATCTCGTAATAGTCTCTATTCATGGTAACATACTTCTGAACGTGTTCGCCTCGCAAAATGTACTTGAAGCACCCTTGCGCATAACCCACAACCGATGCGTCATCGGTACGCAAATTTGTAAAAAGGCTTTTTTATAGATGCCCGAATAACGCATGATCACGCGGCGGGTGTTTTCGTTTCGGACGATTCCTCGGAAAGGGATTCGATCTTTTCCTCGGTCTCGGGCAACTCTTCGATATTTTGCATGGTCACCTTGCCGCCGGCAATCTCCCGCAGGGTCATGACAATTTCCTTGTTCTTCCCGTCGACCAGAAAAGGTTCGCCTTGCCGATGTTGCTTGATACGCCGAACAGCCAGATGGATGAGATTAAACCTGTTGTCATCTCCCACCACGCTCAGACAGTCCTCCACTGTAATTCTCGCCATGTCTTTTCTTTTCCTTTTGCTATAGCCGCCGTTGCCGCTCATCTCTATTGCATGGAGCATGCCCGGACGGCAGATCTATCGAATGTTCGTAAACGTTCACCAGCACCCTGTATTGGTATGATCAGGCTGGTGTGTTTTTATTTTTCGAACGGGTTTTTCAGTAACAGGGTTTGCGATCTGTCCGGGCCCACCGAGATGATATTTGCGGAAACACCGGTGAAATCCTCAATTCTGCGAATATACTCCCTGGCCGCTGTGGGCAGGTCTTCAAAATCGCGCACCGCCTCGATCTCTTCCTGCCAGCCCGGCATCTCTTCATAGACCGGCTGCACGGCGGCCGCCTGGTTGATGTTGGACGGCATGGCCTGCAACCGTTTGCCGGCCAGTTCGTAGGAGGTGGCCAGCTTGATCGTGGCCTGACCGCTGAGTACATCGAGCTTGGTTATGGCAAAGCCGGTCAGGCCGTTGAGCCGAACGGCGTCCTGGGCCACCACCCCGTCGAGCCAGCCGCAGCGGCGTTTGCGGCCCGTGGTCGCCCCGAACTCATGGCCTTTTTGCTGCAGTTGTCCCCGACAGTCGTCGAACAGTTCGGTCGGAAAGGGGCCGGCGCCGACTCGGGTGGTATAGGCCTTCATGATGCCGACGACGGCGTCGATGTGAACCGGTCCGAACCCGGCGCCGTTGCAGGCATTGCCGGCCACGGTATTGGACGAGGTCACAAACGGATAAGTGCCGTGGTCGATATCGAGTTGCGTTCCCTGGGCGCCTTCGAAAAGAATATTTTTCCCGCTCTGCGGGCGGTGTCCAGCTCGACGGAGACATTGCCGATATAGGGGCGCAACTCCTGGGTGTAGGTCTGGAACAGTCGGTAGATCTCTTCGAGGTCCACCGGTTCGCTGTTGAATTTGTTGGTAAGCAAAAAGTTTTTCTCGATCGATCGCCGCGGCCAGCTTGTCGCGAAACAAGCCGTCATCGAGGAGATCACCGGCCTTGATGCCGACCCTGCCGATCTTGTCCATGTAGCACGGTCCGATGCCCCTGCCGGTCGTGCCGATCTTTTTGCTGTCGGCCAGCGCCGCCTCCTTGGCCTGATCGAGACGGGAATGATAGGGCATAATGAGATGAGCATTTTCACTTATCATCATCTGGCTCGGGGTAACAGCGATTCCCTGCTCCTTGAGCTTATGGATCTCCTGGAGGAGCACCGCCGGATCGATTATCACGCCGTTGCCGATCATGCACATCTTGTTTTCATTGAGAATGCCGGACGGAATGATGATGAAAGATGAATTGCCGACCATCAACGACCAGAGTATGACCGGCGTTGTTGCCTCCCTGGAAACGAACGATATAATCCGCATACTGGGTGAGCAGATCGACGATTTTCCCCTTCCCTTCATCCCCCCATTGCGATCCGACAACGACGACACTGGACATCTACATTCTCCTGGTATTAGTTGCTGCAGCGATTATCTGGATGGCTGACTGGAACGGTTCCAGACCGCCCTACCTCAAGCGGTGGCCCGCACTCCAGATCACCCTCAATAGTGTGAATATCCGTAAACGCTTACACTCTATCGCTTTGCCCCGCATGTGGCCGCTTACAGCAAGTGGTTACGAATACTCTCTCTGGCAGTGTTTCGGTTGTCCGCACGCAATTCGGCGCCTGCAGGACACAGCTCAGCGCCTCAGACCCATGCGCCGGGGCAGGTCACTCCCCGGGCAACAACGGTTGTATACCGGGTCTGCATGAGACAAACCCTTAAATATAGCTAACTCCACACATAAAGTCAACGATTGCGCCAATCACTTCTCCAGCCCTGGCGCCTGACAACAATACACTGCGAAAACAACATATTACCAGCACAGGAGTGCGCTGAGTCGGCCCGTCGCCCCACCCCTCTGAGTCATTGACACCGGCCAGCAAATGCCGTACATTTGCGACAGTCGGTATTTTATAAGCATTTTCAGGCAGACCGTCAAACAACTAGCGGTTTACACCGGTCGATCGTGACCGACATCCTGCCCTGAAACGGCTAAATCCTGCGTTTTCCGAACACCCTCCGGAAGACACTGTATCAGTGAGGCTCCACCTATGTTTGGTATTGGCTTGCCGGAGTTGATTTTGATTCTGGCTATCGCGCTCATCGTGGTCGGTCCGGACAAACTCCCCGATCTTGCCCGCTCTGTTGCCAAGGGCATTATGGAACTGAAAAAGGCCGCGGAAGGCTTCAAGGATTCTCTCAATGAAGAAGGAGGTAACCCGTTCGATGAGATTCGCCCAGATCTCGAAGAGGCGGCCAAGGCCATGAAAAAACACCTGCTGGGCAATCCCGAAGACGACACGACCACCTTCTTTCCTCGTGGTGAAGGCGTCAACCCGCCCGCGGAAAATGCCGCCAATGCCCTTGAGCAAATCAAGCAAGCAGGGGTCGACCCCGGCAAGCCCACGGTTGACGACGAATCTCGAGCTGAACTCTCAGCCGACGACACAACACCAAGTGCTCCGCCCGAGGAGCAAACGGCGGAACCGGATCACAAAACGGCGAGCGACAAGGATTCCGAACACTCCAAGCCCCGGCAACAATGAGCAAGTTCGACCTGCAGACCACCATTCCCGCCCTGGAGCGCAGCCTGGCGCTGTTTAGACCGCACCACCAGGAACTGCGCTCGCGGCTGATCAAGGTGCTCGGCGCTCTCGTTATCTTCAGCGGCGTGGCCTATGCGTTTTCCGACCAGATAGCCAAGGCATTTATCGCCCCGCTCTTTGCGGCCAGCCCTCTGGTGTACAAGCTGGTGTATACCAACCTCCCCGAGGCATTTGTCAGCTACATCAAGCTCTCCATCATGGTGGGGATCGGCACCAGTTTCCCCGTCATCCTCTACCAGGTGTGGATGTTCGTGGCGCCGGGCCTGAAGAAAAACGAGAAAAAGCTGGCGCTGACCGTGGTTTTCTGGTCGACGCTGCTTTTTTTCTTCGGCGGCTGCTTCGCCTTCTTCGCCGTGTTGCCCAGGATGCTGGCCTATTTTATGAGCTACGCCAATCCCGGGCTGATCCCGCTTCCCAAACTCAGTCTCTACCTCACCTTCGTAGCCCGCACCATCGTCGCCTTCGGTCTCGCCTTCCAGATTCCCTTTCTGATGGTGATGACCGGCAAGGCCGGATTTACTCCCCCGAGCTATTTCAGAAAGAACCGGCTCTATTTCTACGGAGCCATCGTCGTCCTCTCCTTTCTTCTGGCAGCGGGAGATTTCATGAGCAGCGGCCTGCTCGCTGTCCCCCTGATCGGACTCTATGAATCGGGGATCTTTCTCACCGCGCTGTTCGCCGGCAGAAAACAACAGAAATAAATAGAGCCATTTCTGGACGGACACCAGCAACCATGCACATCAGCCTGATTGTGCTCAGATGCAGTGCTGGGGAACGTTGACTAACCTATCTCTTGTTTGAGGAGACAACAGGAAACCCTGAATGCAGGTTTACCGTCCTTGTCATACTCGATGATGTCGGGTTGCAGCAGCTTGTTCATGACACATCCTTCGGCGATATTGAGCTGGAAGAAGCTGTCTTCGGTCAACCCTTCGTTTTTCATCAGATTATCGCTTACGATCTGATAGCTGTTGATCGGATGATCTTCGCACAGGGGGCAGCGGTACACCCGACCATTGGGGAAGACAAAATAATTTTCTGCTACCACACCGCCGCAGGCAAATCGTTCTCCCTCGTCGAGAAAGACCTTGGGGTAGGTCACTTTTATTCCGGCCTCCGCGGCCTGCTTCGCCACCTCTGGCACCACCGAGAGCCATTCCTCCCGGCTTATCTGCAACTCCTCGCCCTGAGTTGTCCGGGAAGCCGACTTGCCGCGCAATCCGATCACCTGAATGAAAAATTTCTTCACCCCAAGTTCGGTGAGCAGCGGCACCATCCGGTGCAGATGATCGATATTCTTTCTACTCACCGTATAAATGAGACTGACGTTGAAGCCCCTCTCTACCGCCTTGCGCAGGTTGGCAACACACACCTCGAACACTCCCGCTCCGCGAAGAGGATCGTTCACCTCCGAGTCCGGGCCGTCGAGACTGAAGCTGAGATAATCGAGGTCGGCCGGCGTCACCCGATGGATAAAATCGTGCAGCAAAAACCCGTTGGAATCCACGGTCACGGCGAACCCGAGCTTTTTTGCCCACCGAACGGCCTCGGGAAGATCCGGGTGCATGGTCGGCTCCCCGCCAAGGAAGATCACGTTGCTCGCTTTGCCGGGTTCGACAAAGAGTTGCAGCCACTCTTTTATGGTGGCGATGGGCAGGGTCTGCCTGCCATGCTGTTCCGGGTTGATATAGCAATGGACGCAGGACAAGTTACAGGCCGTGAGGATGTGAAAGAAAATATTCCTCTCGCCATGTTGAAAACCTACGGTTCGCGGAATTGTATGCATTCTATAGTTTCCTTACGTTCTCACTCATTGGGATCACTCGGCTGACCAAGGGTATACTCTGCCAGCAAGGTACCTTTAAGATAATCATTGCCGGCCTGCTTGAAAAACTGCTGAAAGAGGCGCAGACTCTCAAAGCGCAATACCCGGCCGATCACCTCGATGGGATGCTGGGCATACAGCGGCGCCAGCTGTTTGAGCGGCAGGTTGGTCCCCCCTCCCATAACATCTTCATAGCCATAGACTACCTTCCTGATACCATTGACTATAAGTGTGGAGAAACACATCAGGCACGGCTCCATGGTGGAGTACACACTCACCTGGGAGCGGTCGATCTCGGGAAACGTTGCCTGCAGGTTGCGCAGGGCCACGATCTCGGCATGATCGAGTTCGGAGAACTCCGCGGCGCTGTTTTTTCTGCCCCCCGTGGCGACAACCTCACCCTCACAGACAATCACGCAGCCCACCGGGAACTCGCCGACCGAAAGGGCCTCACTTGCTTGCTCCAGGGCAATACGCATGAATTTTTCATCGATTTGTGCCGCAGTGACCATTGTCGTCTCTTCTCGAGTCGTCCCCGCCCCTTGAATTTATGCGCTTCTCTCTTCACAGTTTCCTCCCGAATTGCAAAGCGGCGGAGGAGATGCAGATTCCGCTCTGATATTGGAGGAGTTCATGTCCCGTATCACGAAACGGCAGATAAAGCAACATCTTGTCCTTTACCTCGAATTCAAGCGATGGCAGCGCCTCCATTACCCGACGCGGGCTAACCGCCGCGGCGGCCAGCACCGACGCCAGCGCCTGCACCGCTTCCGAGTGCGGCAGGGTGACCGGATAGACATTGCCGGGCGGCCGGCGTCGATCGGCGCCGACAAGGGCAAGCTGAACCACGGTCAACTGCACCGCTGCCTGCAGAAAGGCATGGGGGTTTATCTTGAATGCAGGAACGAGAAAAGCGAGCTTTTGCTGCCGGTGCTGCCTTTGTATCACCAGGGGTTGATTAGTCAGCTCCATAAAGTCAGCCAGCGTGGCGAGTTCGCAGCCGCCAGTCATGGGGTTAAGAAGCCAGAACGGCAGATACCGGGCGCCATCCTCGGCGGCCTTGATCACCTGCCAGTCCAATCGCACAAACCGTCCCTGGTCTTCGATCCACAATCGCTCGCAATTGTCGCAGATCATTACCAGGGTATCCCGTTGGCCGCGCATCGCCGCCCCGCACTCCGGGCAAATCGTGGAGAGAAAACGCGGTTCCCAGCGCAAATCGCTGCGCACCGCACCTCGAAGATATTCCCCGGCCTGGGAATCGGCCGCCAGCCGCAGCTGGTTGACCCCGTCATAGAGGGTATCGTTATGGGTATAGACCGGCAGATAGACGCGACTGAGGGTTTCACCGATAAAGGCGCGATGAACGACCGGATTCTTCCGATCGCGGGAAAAGAGCGATGTCAGCTTCGCCGCCTGGGAGAGGACGTGCCCTGCCTTGATGGTCTGTTTGCCGAAGCGCCCCCGCATCTCTTCAATCACCGGGTTCACGTGCATGGCCTGGGGACGCAAGCCGAGGGAGAGCGGCAGCCCTTGAAGCGCGCAACCGATCCTGGTGGTATCGACCAACTGGTGGCGCACCTCCCCCGCCTGGCAGTAGTAAATGGCCCCCTTGAAGCGAAGGTAGGGAATATAGAATAGATCGTCTTCGCCGATATGCGAAGGTGGTTGGGCGGGCAAGGCGAATCGCGGCAGGGTGCGGTGCACCATATAATTGAGGATGTCGCAGTAGTCACACCGCACCAGCCGGTCGCCTTCATGCAAGGTAATCTCCGCGCCGCAGCTCGGACATGCCTGTTTGATCGTAAGTTCCATCCGCCTCTCGCCGTTGGTGAACCACCCAGGAGCTTCTTCTTATCCTCCGGCGGAGAGCCGTTCTCCGCACTGATTGCAAAAGGTGGAGTGCGGCAGGTTCTCGGCATTGCAATGCGGGCAGACGATGCACGACGGCCTGGTTTCCACGGGCTGGCCGCAACGCGGGCAAAATCGTGCGCTGGGCGAGAGGTTCTTGCCACAACTCTGACACCGGCCGAGCACAACCTGCTGATGGCCACAAACAGGGCAAAACCTGGCGTCGGCGGGAATCTCCCGGGAACAGTCCGGGCAGATCGTGGTGGGGGCGATCTTGTCACCGCTATTTTGCGGCCGTAACTGCATGCTTCCAAACATGGCGGGCAGCATGACCCCCATGCCCATGCCGATACCGGCTCCCGCCTCTGCCTGGGAATCGGCGGCCTTCTCCATGGCCATGGCCGCCTTCATCCGCATGAACTTGTCCATGTCCTTGATGGTATTGAGTCGGCTCTGATCATCGATAGCCTTCTGCACCTCGTCCGGCGGGGTGATCGACGTGATGTACAACTGACGAAGCGCTGAGTCCGAAATGGTTGAAATCCTTGATCAGCCGGGTTTGCAGGTGTTCGGAAAGCTCGTCGAAACGACCGGGGAGGTTGACGATGGTATCCAGCTCTTCGCCCAGATAGTCATTAAAGCGCGAGACGATGACCCGCTTGAGATAGGTTGCCACGTTATCGGTGGTAAACGTGCCCATGGTTCCCACCAGCGAGTTGATAAAGAGAACCGGCTGCACCACCTGAATATTGAAAATCCCATGCGCCCGCAGCCGAATGAGCCCCAATTCGCTGTCCCTGAAGGCCACCGGATTGCGGGTTCCCCATTTGAGATTGGTGAAACACTTGAGATTGACCAGATAGACCTCGGCGCGCAGGGGACTGTCCCCCCGCCAGGGAGCCGAGAGAATTTTGGTGAGGATGGGCAGGTTTTTGGTTTTCAGGGTATGCCGGCCGGGACCAAAGGCGTCGCAGGCTCGTCCCTGATAAAACAGAACCGCCGCCTGGCTCTCCCGAACCGTCAACTGGGCGCCGAACTTGATCTCTCCCGAACCCGTCTCGGGCAGGCGATGCACCAGCTCCTCCCCGCTTTCATCGAACCATTCGATATTTTCAAGAAAAAAAGTGCTGTCAAATCTATTCATGGCCGCTCCTGAATTAATCGGCTGGTAATTACCACCCCGCACATAGAGTATCTCCTAGCGGACACAAAAAGCCGTGCCCACCGCTCGATCCAGATGCCATAACGCATCATGGCTACGCGACAGTGCCGGCCGACCTTTACTGTACCGTTGCACAGTTGAGTAAATACATTATAGTATCGGATTGGGAGTGTGGCTTGAGGAATCTATTATTATAGCATGAATTGAAACAGGAGCGTACATGACCTTCAAAGATCAATGGGATCTGGAAACTGCTATGAAAGTCCTGCAGCATCCGACGGTGGATGCACAACTCTGGGCTGAAGCCGTGGAGTGGTTATTGCTCTACGGTCCACCTACGGTGCGGAAGATTCTGCTTGACGCCTCACATACAGCCACCCAGATGCAGTTCCCTCAATTGCAACCGGCGCAATACACCGATGACGGCCAGCCGGTTTACGATATTGCCGACCTGGCGGAAATCCTCGGCATAACAGAAGATGAAGCAACGAACATAATGAGTCGCAAGGGAACGCAACACGAACTCTTCGACGCCTTTCCAACTGCCTCGAAGACCGTCCACTAACCCGCTACAATCCTACCAGAGCTGCCTGTTCTGCGCTGCGCACCCACCCCGGCGGCAAAGCAGGCAGCATGTATTTCCTCTCTCTTTACAGTCTGTACAACTTCTCATCCTGAAGAGGTTTCGGACGTGCGCCGAGGCTTTTTCTCTTGAGGGTATCGAAGCTGAAATCATCATCGCCAAGGGTGTCGCCCATTTCCTGTTCGATCTGTTCGGGATCCTCGCCTGCTTCCATGCGACTGATCGCCTCTTCCATGGCATCTCCGAGGTTGATGCCGGTCTGAGAGGTGAATTTGCGCATCAGGCCGGCCATCTGGCGGGGATCATCCTCATTGATACCATCAGCTTCCCGCATGAGCGACTCGAACGCCTGTTCCATCTTGGTCTCATCGAGTCCGGCGAGGGCGTCGTCGCCTTCTTCTTTCGATCCCGACTTGAGAGTAGCGAATTTTGAGACCTGCCGGCTCAGTTCCGGCTTACCACACCTCGGGCACTCGGGCCGGCTGGTGGTGTCGATGCGCGGGGAGAAAAAGTTGAAGATTACGTTGCAGGAATCACAGTAGAATTCGTAAATCGGCATAGTTCTGCTTTGTGCTGTTGTATTGTATTAGGTCTGCTTCAAGCCAAAACGGCATCCACCATATCTTCGCTCACCTCATCGGTGATACAGGTGGAACCAATCTCCTCGGGAAGAACGTAGCACACCTTGCCGCCAACCGCCTTTTTATCGGTTTTGAGATAGCGTTTAATCGTCTGCCGATCGAGTTCCGGGGGTACGCTCACCGGCATGCCATAGGAGGAGACCAGCGAGAAGAGCCGCTCGTTATCCTGACCCGGGAATAGCTGTTTCATCACACTCAAATTCCCGGCGGCTACCATGCCGATGGCAATCGCCAGTCCGTGAATAATCTCGAAATCCGATGCCGCCTCGACGGCGTGACCGATAGTGTGGCCAAAATTGAGGATTCGCCTCAGACCACCCTCACGCTCGTCGGCGGCAACGATATCCGCCTTGATCTCGCAGCAGGTGGCTACCATTTTTTCGATTACCCCGGGATCGAGGGTGATGATCTTGCGCCGGTACTCTTCGAGAAAATCGAAAAACGCGCGGTCACGGATCACGCCGTATTTGATGACCTCGGCAAGCCCGCCGAGCAGCTCCTCCCTGGGCAACGTCCGCAACAAGTCGATATCTATATAGACGACCTTGGGCTGATAAAACGTCCCCACCAGATTTTTCCCTTCGGGCAAATCAACGCCTGTTTTACCACCGACCGAACTGTCAACCTGGGCCAGAAGGCTGGTGGGTACTTGCACAAACGGAATACCGCGCATATAGATGGCGGCGAGAAATCCGGTGATATCTCCGGTTACGCCGCCTCCCAAGGCGATAAGGGCATCGTGCCGATCATAGCCCGCCTGGGCAAGTCGGCTGGCCAAAGCCCCTATCGTGGTCAGCGTCTTGCTTTGCTCACCCGCCGGAAACGGAAAGATCCGGGCTTTGAGCCCGGAAGCGATCAGAATTTCGAGCAATCTATCACCATACAGTCTGCCCACATTCATATCCGTAATGATGGCATAGCGGTTGCCGATCTTCCTGCGGGCCAGGTCCCGCCCTATCCTCTCGAGACATTGCTGCTCTATATATATAGGATAACTCCGGCTCCCAAGCCCTACCTCTACCTCAGCCATACCACCTCGCTCGTGCTCCAATTTCATTCATTTCGATTCTTTCTCGCAAACGCCTCATAAACCGCGAGCAATCGAACCACGCCTGACGTTCACGCAGGATTTTACCTTGTTTATCGGCAAAAAAAAAGAGATACCGCCCAACAGGACGGTATCTCTTTAAGAGAAGTCAGGAAAAGGTGATCTTACATGGAGTCGCCGGAGGCGGCACCCTGCATTTTCACTTCCACTTTCTCGGTCAGGCCTTCGTAGTAAGCGCGCAGATGGACCAGAACCTCGTCGCGACCGAAGTGGTCGACGATCTCGGCGCCCTCGGAGAGGGCCTTGCGCAGCTTGGTGCCGGAGAGGATAACGCGGTCATCCTTGGTGTGGTTACAGGTACGCAGGGAAGCCATACCGTCGCACTTGTGGCAGTAGAAGGTCCAGTCGATCTTCATCGGCTTGCACAGCAGGTCTTTGCCGGCATCGCCGGTTACCGGGATGCGATCGAAGATCTGCTGAGCCTCGAACAGGCCGTAGAAGTCGCCGACACCGGCGTGGTCGCGGCCGATCAGCATGAAGTTGACGCCGTAGTTCTGACGGAAGGTGGCATGCAGCAGACCCTCGCGAGGACCGGCATAACGCATATCCAGCGGATAGCCGGCGGAGATGACGTTCTCTTTGACGAAGTAGTTCTCGATCAGGATGTCGATAGCCTTGATACGAACAGGCGCGGGAATGTCACCGGGCTTGAGGTTACCGATCAGGGAGTGGATCAGAACGCCGTCACATACCTCGACAGCGATCTTGGCCAGGAACTCGTGAGAGCGATGCATCGGGTTACGCAGCTGCAGAGCGGCAACGTTGGACCAGCCGCGCTCATCGAACATGGCACGGGTCTCGGCCGGGGTCAGGTAGACGCCCGGGTACTCTTTCGGGTACTCGCCCTGGGAAAGGACTTTAACCGGACCGGCGATGTTGACTTCTTTCTGCGCCATGACCATGCTGAACACCAGGATGATCTTCCAGGGCTACTTTCCAGAACTTGCCGTCCACAGAGTCTTCACCTTCGCCCATGAAGACTTTCTCACACTCCCATTTTTTGTCGTCCTCGCTCATCTCGAACTTCTCGGTGACCTTCATGGTAGCGTAGGTCTCGCCGTCACGTACCAAGGCGATCTCGTCACCTTCTTTGACGTCCGCAGCATCGGCGGCAGAGATATCGAGGGTGATCGGAACCGGCCAGAAGGTACCGTCGGCCATCTGGAAATTCTCGCATACGCCTTTCCAGTCGGCTTTGGTCATGAAGCCGCTCAGCGGGGAGAAACCACCAATACCCATCATGATCAGGTCGCCTTTGGCACGGGCGGAAATCTCAATCTGCTTGAGACCGGCGGCTTTTGCTTTCTCAGCTTCCAGTGCGGCGCCTTCGAGAAGGCAGCATACCAAGCCTTTTCCACCATGAGGTGCTACTAAATTAGACATAGAGTTCCTCTTTTTAAAAAGTTAATATGGATAAAATGAACGCTGCCCAAACCTTTGGGCGGCCATCTACTGAACAGCTATTCATTTACAAGCGATTATATATAATTTTATCAGCCGAAAAGTCAAGGGAAAAGCGTGGCCCCTCAATGGGTTCCATAACGCATACCTGCCCCTGCCGAAAGCTCGCGGCGAATCGCTCCGCTTTCCCAGCCGCATTGCCGCGACCGCAATTTTATTCGACCCTGAAAAAACGCAGGCGCAGCGCGTTGCTGACCACGGTGACGCTACTCATGGCCATCGCCGCTCCGGCCAGCATCGGATTCAAGGAAGGTCCGCCGAATATATAGAGAAGCCCAGCCGCTATCGGTATGCCGGTGACATTGAAGGCAAAGGCCCAGAAAAGATTCTGGCGGATATTGCGCATCACCGCCCGCGAGAGTGCAAGAGCCGCGTGGATGCCGTCGAGATTGCCCTTCATCACCACGATATCGCCCGATTCGATGGCGATATCGATGCCGGTGCCCATGGCGATGCCGACATCCGCCTGGGCCAGAGCCGGAGCGTCATTGATGCCGTCGCCCACCATGGCAACCTTGAACCCCTGCTGCTGCAGGCCCTTTACCGTGCCGGCCTTGTCCGCCGGCATCACTTCCGCCACCACCTCGTCGATACCGGCTTCATCGGCAATGGCCTGGGCCGTCTGGCGTTGATCGCCGGTGAGCATCACCAGCCGTTTGCCGAGTTTTTTCAGCCGGCTCACGGCCTTGATGCTTTCGGGCTTGAGGCGGTCGGCAATAGCCAACAGGGCGACCAGCTCCCGATCCACGCCCAGGTAGAGAACCGTTTTGCCTTTTCGCGACAACTCGGAAACCTGCTGATCGAACCTCTCCGGCGCAAGATCCTCATCCCGCATGAACTCCCTGTTGCCGATCTGCACTCGTCGGCCCTCGACCGTGGCGGTGATGCCTTTGCCCTGGGTTGCGGAAAAGTCGTTCGGCTGCATCAATTTGATATCGCGCTGCCGGGCGCCGCCAACCACGGCGGCCCCCAGGGGATGTTCCGAAGAGAGTTCGGCGGAACCCGCCAGAAAGAGTAAATCCCCTTCCTCGGGAGCCCCATCCGCCCGCACGATATCGGTCAACTCCGGTTTGCCGCGAGTGAGGGTGCCGGTCTTGTCGAAAACGATCACATCGACCTTTTCGGCCATCTCCAGGGCGGCGCCGTTTTTCACCAGCACACCGAGCTGCGCCCCCCGGCCGGTCCCCACCATCAGCGATGTGGGGGTCGCCAGCCCCATGGCGCACGGACAGGCAATGACCATCACCGCGATAAAAAATCTGAGCGCCATGGTAAAGGCCACGTGCCCGATAAAAAACCAGGCCAGACCGGTGAGCAGAGCAAAAGCCATGACGGTCGGCACGAAATAGAGGCTGATGCGGTCCGCCATGCCGGCAATCGGCGCCTTGGAGCCCTGCGCCTCCTGGACCATGGTGACGATCCGGGAGAGTACGGTGTCTTCCCCGGTCTGGGTGCAGCGAACCTTGAGTACCCCGTGGCTGTTCAAGGTGCCGCCGTAGACCCGATCCCCGGCTTTCTTGCCGACCGGCATGGACTCGCCGGTCAGCATCGATTCATCGATACTGCTCTCGCCCTCGACGATGACGCTGTCCACCGGGATGCGATCTCCGGGTCGCACCAGGAGCAGGTCGCCCTTTTCAATCTCGTCGGCGGCGATTTCGCGCTGTTCTCCGCCATCGAGCAGAATGGCGGATTCCGGGGCCAGCTCCAGCAGCTGGCTGATGGCATCCGAAGTGTGCGATTTGGAGCGGGTCTCCATGTACTTACCGAGCGAGACCAGAGCCACCAAGACTCCGGCGGACTCGAAATAAAGATCCATGGCCTTGGCCACGGCATCGATACCAAGAGCGATCTCAACGAAATTCCAGCTCGAATAGACGATTGCAGCGCCGGTCCCCATGGCGATCAGCGAATCCATGTTGGGAACCCCGCGCAGCATGGCCGGAATGCCGAGCAGATAGAAATTGCGCCCCAGCCAGATGATCGGCGCCACGATGGCGATCTGCACCAGGGCATAGGCCAGCGGGTTCACCTGGGGCTGCAGCATATGGGGCAGCGGCAGACCGACCATATCTCCCATCGAGACATAGAGTAGCGGCACGGTGAGCGAGAGCATGATAATCAGCCGCTGCTTCATGGCGTGCAACTGCTTCCGGGTTTCCTCCTTCTTCTGTTCGAACTCGCGGGCTTTATCGGAACGGACCTTCGCCGTGAAGCCGAGACCTGCGATGGTCTGGCGTATGGTGCGCGCGCTGCACTTTGCCTTGTCGACGGCAAAACGAGCTGTTTCGGTAGCAAGATTCACCTGGGCCGACTGCACGCCGGGAAGATTGCCCACCACTTTCTCGATCCTGGTCGAGCACGATGCGCAGTGCATGCCGCCGATGGCGAATTCCAGAACAGCCTCACCCTTTTCATCCGGTAACGCCCCCAGTTCAAATCCAAGACCTTTCACCCGTTCCTGAATCTCGCTGTAAGGCACGGCCTCCTCATCCCAGCCGAGATCAAGCGTCTCCGCCGCCAGATTGACGGCCGCACTCTCAACCCCATCCATGGCACCGACCACGCGTTCGATCCTGCTGGAGCAGGAGGCGCAATGCATGCCCTTGACCGCAACCCGTGCTTTTCGGATATCCGCTACCGCTACATTCATCTACGCCTCTCTTCGAACTCTTGCCTTGATTTTGAAAACCCTTGGGTTTAACGTACCTTAAGCAGCTAAAACTGTAATTCAACACTACGAGGATAACAATGGCTACAGTCAAAATCAAAGGCATGAGTTGCCAGCACTGCGTCAACTCAACCAAGGAGGCGCTCGAGAAAATACCGGAGGTCAGCAACGTCGCGGTCGATCTCTCTAAAGGCGAAGCGACTTACGATGGCGCTGTCGATATCGAGACCGTTAAAAAGGCCATCGCCGCCATCGGCTTTGAGGTGGTGGAGGGGTAGCAAAAATTCCCCTGGGACTGAGGCGACGGAGGATAGCCGTTGCTTCAGTTTTTCGCTATCTCACTTTAGAGGAAGCGGATCCTTCCACCGACTACCAGATATTTTACCTACACTTATTGCTGCTGAGAAATGCGGGTTTGGCGCCCGCCAATTCCATGAATCACCTGTTCAACCGCATCCGTGTAGGCGAAAATTGAAAATGCCGCAATGATCGATCACGCCGGCAACCACCCCCTTCAAGCATAAGCGATCTTCGGGTCAATCCGTTGCTGCTCAACGGCTACATGACCCGAATCCTGCCCATCACACTGATCACGATTTCCATACGATGACCGTTGCCATCCGTCGCGACAAACCTCCCCGCTTTCACGCCGGGTGTACTCCTAAATCGCACTCTATCCCGAGAGTAGGTCGAAAACAGATTCAGATTTGCTTTGAAGTTGCGTGAGCCCAAGAGTTTTTCATCCGATTCTCGTACCCAGTCACCCTTCTCTCTGGGACCATCCCCATTGTCCACAAAAATGGAATATCCCTTCGGGTCAGTGACAACCGCCACCAGGGAATTTGTGGCAATGGCAGCCATTTTCGCCTTGTTCAGATCCCCGACCAATGCATATACCTGTCCCCGAAATCGCTGCCGCTGCATCCAGTTCCGCATCGATGGGTACGATACAGCCATCACAATGGTCAGGATGGCCAAAACCAAACACGCTTCAATTACTGTCACACCACTACGATTTACCATATGACCCTCCAATTGCATGAAAACGTTTTTCCCTATAATAGTTTTCATGGATACTAATTGGACCATCCTATATTTTTCCGTCATTTCGCCACATCCTCACAATTTCTTGCTGTGTCAAAAAATTTCCCCATTATTTCAATACATTTTCCCAGAAATTATTTGTTTGGCAACAGCCTGAACTGATGCAACGTGCGGACAGGCTGCCATTACAGACCGGTCTGAGATACGGGAAATTCCTCGCGGGTAGGGCACGGAAAGCAGCCATTCATCGGATTGGCCAAACCCTTGCTAAACCGATCGTGGGTAGCAAGGGTATACCAAGGGGAGGATAAGGTCAGGAAAAGAGGGGAGGATATACCGGAATAAATAGCTCAGCGTAACGCCTAGATGAAGAAAGGCCAACAGGTCAGACGTAAACGTTCTCAGGTACGCCAGGTTGGCATAAGCCGGCTGACAAGCTATAGCTTATTTACGCAAGCCAGCCTGATCATACCAAAATGGGGCATTGTTCAACGTTTACGGAAGAGGAAACTCGGGTCAAGCATCGGGGAGAGAGGCGCGAAAGTCGACAACAATACCATACTCTTTGATCTTGCTCAGTAGAGACGGATAGCTGATTTCAAGGAGCAGAGACGCCTTTGATTTGTTGTTCCTCGTTTTTATCAGAGCCTTTCGGATCAGTCGCGCCTCGAGCTCTTTCTGGGCTTCTTTCAACGACAGGCACTCCTCACAATCCGAGCAATACTCATTGCCCCCGGAGTGCTCCCGGATCACAGCCGGCAAATGTTCAATATCGAGGATCTTGTTTTCGGCAAGTACCATCCCCCGCTGAATGATATTTTCAAGTTGCCGCACATTACCTGGCCAGTCGTACTGTCGCAGAAGATTCAAGGCGCTTTTGCTGACGGAACGGACATCACTCGTAAGAGGCTTCCGATACTTTTCAATGAAATGGTTGCAGAGCAAGGCAATATCATCAGAACGACTTCGCAACGGCGGCAGCCGCATGGTGAAAACATTGAGCCGATAGAGAAGATCTTCCCGAAAAAGCCCTTGCTTGACATCTTCTTCGAGATTCCTTGAAGTCGCAGCCAGACAACGGACATCCACCTTCCTGGTTTCGGAGCCGCCAACAGGCCGCACTTCGCCTTCCTGCAGCACGCGCAAAAGCTTGACCTGCATTGCCAGCGGCAACTCCCCTATTTCATCGAGGAACAGCGTACTGCCATCCGCCTCCTCAAATAATCCTTTTTTATTCCGTTCCGCACCGGTGAACGCCCCTCGCACATACCCGAACAACTCGCTCTCCACTAAATTTTCCGGAATACTCCCACAGTTCACGGCAAAAAACGGCCGGTCCTTTCGGGGAGAGCTCAGATGAATTCCTTTCGCCACCAGTTCCTTGCCGGTACCCGAATCACCGATAATCAACACTGTCGTATTGTGTTGCGCAATTTTCTTTGCCAATGCGACCACCGAACGTATGTTCTCGCTGTCACCGATAAATGTCTCGAAACCGTCAACCCTGCGAATCTCTCGAAGCTCGCTTTTCAGTTGGACGTTTTCCAGCTTGAGCATTTCCCGTTCCTCGGCCTTCTTCAGGGTCAATAGTACTTCATCGGTCTTGAAAGGTTTGGAGATAAAATCATAGGCTCCAGCCTTTAAAGCCTCTATGGCCATATCGACCGTTCCAAATGCCGACATCATTATCACAGTGGAATCGGCAGCCAGCACTTCCGCCGATCTGAGAAATTCGAGGCCGTCCATCCCAGGCATCCTGACATCGCAGAGGATGAAATCGAAGAACATCTTTTCGATCAAAGCCAGAGCCTCAGACCCGCTGGCGGCTGTTGTCACCAAATAGCCACTCCGCCGGAGCATGGCGTCCAACATATGCCGCATGTTCTCCTCATCATCCACGACAAGCAGCTGTAGTTGATGCTCTGAAGTCATAATTCCTTGTATGCTCGTAGAAATTGACCCACACCTGAGTTATGCACTCATGCCAAAGGCAACTCGATGATTATTGTCGTTCCAGTATCTTTTATGCTTTCGGCGCGAATCTTGCCCCCTGCGGCCTCAACGGTCATGGCGGACACAGAGAGTCCCAGCCCGGTTCCCTGGCCTGGCTCCTTGGTGGTATAGAATGGGTCGAATATAATATCTAACTGATCTTGGGCAATACCGATGCCGTCATCCTCTATGCGAATCAGGACAACAGTCTCCTCCCCTGCCCTTCTCTCGGTGGAGCAGGACATGGCTATACGTCCCACTGCCACATCACTCCTCGCTTTAATGGCATCGACAGCGTTCAACAGGCAGTTGAGCATCACCTGCCGGAAAGCGGCAGGGTCCATTTTTACCGTGCCGCCCTGTTGCTCACACTGCGAAACAATCTCAATGTCGCCAAGGCTCTTCTGGGTGGTAAAAATATCCTGCATTTCGCTAAAAATTGCACAAACATCAATCACCTCATCGCCTTCCGATGGCGATCGTGCAAGATTGAGTAGCTGTCGGACCAGTACACTGATGCGATTGAGCTCACTACTCGCCCGGTTGGAGAACTGCATCCTTTCGTCCGTCGTCAAGGTATCATCTTCCAAAAGGTTGAGATACCCTTGAATAATGCCCAAGGGATTGCCGATCTCATGCGACAACCCTGCCGCCAACCGACCGACCGCCGCCAGTTTTTCAGTGCGAACCATTTCTTTTTGGGACTTCTGGAGCTGGTCGTTGGCAATCTCGAGCGAGGTGATCGTCGAACGGAGTCGTTCCCGATCGCTTTTTATCCTGGTGAGCATCCGATTGAGCGCCAGCGAAAGTTTTCCCAACTCATTGCGGTCCATGCCAAACGAAAACCATTCCTCTTTGCTTTCATCATACTCTTCGGAAATCTCGACCATTTTATCAATTGGACGTATTACCAGTGTGAACATCCGGAAAAGACCTACTACGGTTAAAAGTAAGACGTTCACCAGAATATAGACCAGAACATAATCCTGTTGTCGCCCGATCCGCTCATACATCGGACGCAGATCGATCAAAACCCCAATAGAAGCGGGCTGCATAGCTTCCTTGATAAGAGGTATACTGACAAAGAGTGAGGTTTTGCTTGGTCCATACCACCTCCACACCACCCCCTGCACCGTCACATACGGCTTTCCAGAGACTGCTACCTGATGCAATCTTTCATGCAAGCGGGCAGGAGTTACTCCATTAAGGCTTATAATTTCATTGCGATAGAAGAGGATATCCTTGCAGGAACTTCCCTCGGCACGACACAGTTTGCGCAGGCTATGTCGGACCAAGGATTGCGATTGCAGACTCCGGGATGGTGTTCCTTCGTTCCATACCCGCAACACCGCTTGGGCTCGATTCACCTCCGCCCGGACCATATCGCGCTGCCAAAAGACCACCACGACCACGTCGACCAGGATCATGCCGATCGTCAGGAGGACGGCCAGGGGAATGATACTCTGGAATTTCAATCCTGTCGCATTCACACTTTGCTCATAATACCTGCAGCTTTGGACACAACCATGCACCGCGGAAATCGATTACGAACATCTAAGGTAGGTTTCTCTCACAAAAAGAACCAGATTACCCGCAATATATCATAAACCGTAAGGTGCGGGTATGTAACAGCAGGCGAGATGTTGCAAGAAATCGAAGGAGAAGAACCGGAGGTCCATACTACTGAGGAAGGATTACAAAAGATGAGAGGTCCGGGCAGACCCGGACCTCTCATACACGGTAGTTTGCTTATCCTCGGAACCATGACATAATCCGACAGCCTCCTGGGAGGTTGCCGGATTATGCCTCACTTATGTGGACCGGGGCGTGTCACCTCAGGCGCGGCCTTCTCTTTCAAAGTGCCTATTCCCGGCGCGATCTCAACACATATAGACTTCCCGGAGGCCTTCTGATAATACCGCAGGGTAACCGCTTCTCCAGAGCTATACCCCGAGAGATTCCCAACGGATGGGATCACTAAATAAGTCTCACCATTATTGAGAGTAATATTCCTCCCGCTAATCTCCACTATCTTTCCGGAGATTAGATCCGTCTTGATGGCCATTCTTGCATCGACAGTGCCGATACCGCAAGATACGACGAGCATGGCTCCCAACATTACAAGGACTATACGACGCGCTGTACCCATCAGCCTCTCCTTTGCATTTTTACTGTATTTCCTCATCGCCGTTCAATTCGGTTGAAATCTGGGCCTGGCTTGGACAGGCCCTTTTGGCCCCTTCATCTACTCCAAGCTATTTCCTTCACGCCAGTAGTACGGAATCAACCCTGGAGGGTAATTTTTGATCAACGCATTTCCAATTCCTGTTCCCTTTGGATAAACCAGTTTGTTCCCCATCATGGCGTTAGCCGAGACTTCCCCGTCGCGAAACACGAGAGAAAAACTCGATGGAATTCCGTAAATTCCGGTATATTTCATGTAACGGTCGCTCAAATCCAGGGTCGTTTTCGTCACATTGTTGACAAGATTCAGATCGTATGCTGCACTTCCCGTTGCGTAATCGAGAGAATAGGAAAAACCATTCCCCTTGGGGTTGCAAGGATCGTCCACTGAAGGCTGATAGGTCGTAAAATAGACAATGCCATAGTAGAGTTGCGGAAAGCTCAGGACCTTCTCGCCATCATGATTATCGCGGTCGCTGGTAGAATCCGTAAACGTATCCAGCATCGAGCCGGAGCAATTCTCCTGATCCTGGAGAACGATATACCATCCCTTGGCATCATTTTCGTATACAGATTGTTCCAGATCAGCCCCATCGTTATAGGTCGCATCATCGGTGAGCCAAGTCTTTATGTCGTTTTTCTGCGTCAACGAGGAGGACGTAGCCAACTCATCACAGGTGACGTTCTCCAGATCCCGCTCGTGGTACGGGCGGTTCGGCACGGTTGAAACCTGTACACCACCTATCAGGTTATTGTCGCTATCATACTGTTCCCCTGAAACACTGCTGTCATCGTAAACGGAGTAGAACCGGTTCCGTACCATGGTGTAGGAGGGATGCGCCCTGTCACCGGTTCCGAATAGCAACGACGCTATTTCCGTCTGGCCGCTGAAAACGGTATTTTGGAAGTAGTAGTTCGACTTGTTGAAGTAGTTGCTGGAACCGCCCCAGGAGACGACGGGAGCGTAAAAGGTCTTTTTCCCGTTATCGAAGATGGAGGCAGCACTGTCATCCGAACCTTGGCTGAGATTTCCCGATGAGGAATCGCTGCCCGGATTAGCCGCGAATATATGAGATACCGTCCAGCCGCCGGAAGAGTTCGCCATACTCCAATTCCAGGTATCAACATCACCGGGGTCGCCCTTGTCGATGTGGACTTTGAAATCATAATTCACTCGATAAATATTCCCATATACATCGGTAGCATATATGGTTATCAGGCTCCCCAAATGGGAAGCGGCAATGTACTTGTCGACTCCATCCACATTGGCCTTATACTGGTAGTTATATGTTCCGGCCAGAACCGAAGGTGAAGCCGGAAAACAGTATTTCATATCCGGGAAAGTCTGCACGTTTCCAGATGCATTGAGGGTGGCGCCATAACTCGCGGAAAACGGCAGAATCGTATGGGTATTTCCGGTAGTATCCTGCGTCGAAATCGAAGTATAGGGGTTATCGATATCCACCACAAAAATGCCCCTTCCCTGATTGTCGCTGCCGGGATTGTAGACATCATATATCCCATTCCCGTTCTTATCGTATTTGAGATTCCCATCCGCATCCAGTGTGGTTTTGTTCCACTCCTGATTGTTGGGCGTATTACCGTTGTCAAAAGGTGTTCCGTTAAAGTCCGGGTCATCGAACGGTTCCGGAAAGTTGTCTTCCAACGTATCGTACCCACCTGTAAAAATGGCCACATCTTGAAAGCTCAGATTTCCGGTGCTGTAATCGACGCCTACGGGAATACCGGCTACGCGAACAGTCGACCAGGTTTGCTGAATTTCAGGATTTGTATAATACCACTTCACGTTCCATTGGGACGAATCATAGTTGGCAATATTGAGGCACCAATAGACACCGCCTCCACGGCGTTCACCGAATATCAAGTACTTTGGCTGACTGTCACTGTCACGATATAAGGTCGATTTTCCGTCCACCATGTCCACGAGATTATCGGCATAACTCGAACTGCTTCCCACGGGGAGCTTCTTGAGTTTGGTGAGCAAGTCTCCAGGAATAAAGGCGAAGATTTCGCTCCCTCTCTTGTTGGTATCGGCGGTTACATCGGTAGGCGTATCATCGAAGACGTGCAGCATGCCATCGTTGGCTCCGACAAAGACATATCGCCTCACGATTTTACTGTTATCGCTCGGATCATAGTAGTCGACAACCACCGGCTGGGAATGAATTATACTGCCGAGAACCCAATCTCGAGCGGCAACGGGGTTTCCGCTGGTGTCTGCATCGTTTGTATACCCATAGATATAGTTGACGAGTTTGTTTCTCGCATCGTCATTGCCTACATCGAGCTGAGCGGCCGAAATCGTGCTCTGATTAAAAGCAGTCAGAGCGCCGCCGTTTTGACCACCGGTGTAGGTATAGATATTCCGCTCCCAGTACTTGGTGGAATCCGCCAAATCGCTGATGACCCGTTTCAACAACACCGAGCCGGCACCGTCTTCCTTGATATCGAACGCTCCATAGTTGTCAGAATCGTTGGGATCATTGTTATCATCCCAGAACCCCACTAAGTTGTCCTGAAACACCCCATCACTGTTGATCGCCGGATTTGGCGGAGTTCCATTATCATAGAGCATCCATTTGTCCGGCTTGCTGGTGCTTCCGTCTCCATACTGGAATTTTTTCAGATTTCCAATCCAGGTCCCGTTATCTTCCGGCAGGAAAAGCCCCATGTAAAGGTCATTGCCATTCTGAACCTTGTTGGCGGCATCGACAGAGACAACCGGAGCCGTAAAGGAAACGGCATTAGACATCTGCAACGCTATCGAGTAAAAGGCGGAAACGAGTTGGACCTTGTTGTAGGCGGTCAGATACTGCCCTCCACTTTCCGAGGCGGCATCCTGCAGCAGCGGATGCACCGCTCCAAAAGAGATGTGGTGGGAGATGACGTTGGAATACGAGTTAGCCGGGTCGGAAATCACCGGATGACTGGTATCGAGCCAACTGTGGGTATACATGTAGTGCGATACGTCATCATAGTAGTCATCAGGTGGATTGGTATATTGATACGGATCTTCCGTCCAACCGTCGTGATCGGCATCCGTAATGGTCGTACCGTTAATTCTGCTCCAATCATTATCACTAGAGGGACAACCATCGGTAACCACGACCACAAAGTTTTTCCGGCAGAGCAGATTGTTGAGCGAATTGCGATGTCCGGTATATCCTTGCTCGAATATGTCCTGCATAGCCTCGCCTAACGGCGTCCCGTGTTCCGGTTGCACATTCTCGACCTGCTGGGCTATGGCCGCTCTGTGGGCATCATCGTTGTCCTGTGGGTTCAGCGGCACTCGAATGTTGGCACATCCCCGGATCCGCCAGACGTATACTTAAACGACGAGAACCCCCAGTTCATCTTACCGCTCAGGGCATCGATGGAATAGAGCAGCGCATCCTTCGCCACATCCAGGCGGTCCTGCATAAGATAGGCGTTGGTAATATACGTCACTCGTATTTTATCGACGGTATAGCCCGTTGCCTCATTTTGCTCACCCGAAGAGAATTTCAGATAAACAGTATCCCCGGTAACAGTGGCACTCCAACCGTCGCTGGGGACGTTGCTGTCGTTATAGGATGCTACGGCATTTCCGTTAGCATCGTATAAGGTTAGTTTATGCAGCATCATACTGTCTGCAATGCCCCCAGTGAGTTTTCAGGCACTGTTGAGTAGAATCAATATCCAAGCTGCTAAAATGTACCTGTATCTGTTTGGCGCCAGGATTCACTATCTTCTTAACCGAATCCGTTTCCAAAACATTAGGTCTGTAATAGTAGACCCCCGCGATTTCAGTATTGGGGTCGCCTTTATTCGGGTCGGGATATTTCAAACTAAATCCGGACTCAGACCATTCCGGCGCGGTCAGTGGGAACGTTTCGTATTTCCACGCCGGATCACCCACCTTGGCATTGTTCGGATCGGGGTTATCAACGTAATGCAGGTTATACACCGCCTGCATATTGACCCAGTTGCCGGTCAGAAAGAAGTATATATCCGTATCCCCGCTCTGGGCCTGGACAAGGTTGCCCGCCGTCACTCCTTTATACCCGCTGAAATAAAAGCCAGGTGCATTCATTAACCCCCCAAACCCGCTATCGATGATTGAACCATCATACAACGTTTTATATTTGTGGAGTTTGGTATCCATGCCAAGAGGGAGTCTCTGACCATCGAACAAGATATTGCCATTGGCGTCAACGGTAAGCCGTTGGGGATGAGTAGCGTCCACATCGCTCGCCGGCGCCAGATTTCCATC
>CAVUXQ010000035.1:0-58605 GCA_963745265.1 uncultured delta proteobacterium | reverse complement strand
GCGTCCGCGGCGTTCGTGATCACGTTGAGCAGCACCTGCCGCAGCTGCGCGGGGTCGGCGAGCACCGGCGGCAGCTCCTCGCCGAGGTCGAACAGGAGCTCGATGTGGTGCGGAACCGACGCGCGCAGCAGCCGGTCGAGCTCGCGCGCCTGCTCGTTCGCGTCCACCGGCTGGAGGACGGCCTCGCTGCGGCCGGCGTAGGTCGAGCATCTGGTTGGCGAGATCGGCGCAGCGGCGCGCGCCGACCTCGATCGCGGCGAGCGGACTGGTGCCGCCGAGCCGCAGGAAGCTGGGCGCGCGCGATCGACGCGTGCCCGAGCACGGCGAGCAGGAGGTTGTTGAAGTCGTGCGCGATCCCGCCCGCGAGCACGCCGAGGCTCTTCAGCTTCTCGACGCGGACGATCCGCTCCTGCGCCTGCTCCCACTCCGCGGCCCGCCGCTGGCGCAGGTCGCGGATCACGCAGGCGAGTCCTACCATCCGGCCGGCCGCGAGCAGCGGGGCCGACGTCACCTCGACCGGGATCCGGACGGAACCCTATCGGGCCACCGGACAGGCACGCAACATACCTCTCCCTCCACACACCGCCCTTTTTCTGATGGCCCTGGGACGCAGCCCTTGGTACTGGCTGTGGGTGGCCGTGGGATTCAACGCCTGGTTCTGGATCTGGCCGATAAACAATATGGTGGTGTCCACTCGAATCATGCTGGCCATGTCGCAGGACCGGCTGATGCCCACGTTCGTGACCAGACTTTCAAAGAGCAGTGGAACCCCCGTTGTAGCCATCGGTATCTGTTACGCCTGTTCTCTGCTCATGGGGTGGCTCTACTATTTTACGGATTTTTCTCGACTTACTCTCGATATGCCGTTTATGACCTCCATCGCCTTCGCCGCCAGCACCCTTGCGGGAACGCTTTTCCCTTATCTGCCGAAAACACGTGAGCTGTATAAAAAATCCCGAATCTCCTCCTACACAATTTTCGGTCTGCCCCTCATTACCGTCTCCGGGGTGCTGGGGCTTATCTATTTCGCGGTAATGTTCGTCCTTTATATCGCAGATGACCGATATGGCACCAACGATCCCCTGTCGGCCTGGTTTATCCTTTGTTCGCTGGGTCTGTGTGCGGGAGGGTTGATACTCGTTCGCTGGTATCGAAGCAAGAGGGGAACTGATTTGTCGAGTCTCTTGCGAATACTCCCTTCGGATTAACGGCATCTTTGCAAATGAGTTAACGAAAATCATCATGTTCACCCTGTTCTTCACCGCTGATCTTCAAGGATCGATGGATTGCTGGAAAAAGCTGCTCAACGCAGCCGATCTGTTCCGGGTAGATGCGCTCATTGTCGGTGGCAACTTGACTGGCTCCGCTCTGCAGTCCATCGTCCGGGAGAAAGGTGATACGTGGCACACCATGCTCGGGTCTGCGCCTCTACGGGTGAAGGGGAGAGAGAAATTATCGGGGTTGGAGGAGAGGATCCGGAACATGGGCCGCTACCCCTGCATGGTCAGCTCCGAAGAGGCTCAAGAGCTTGCACAATCGGTTTCCCTGCGGCAAAAACGCCTGGAGCTGGAGGTGAGCTTGATCCTGCGTCGCTGGCTGGAACTGGCCGAAAAAAAGCTGAGAAAAAAAGGCGTACGCCTTGTCATGCTGCCGGGTGAGGAGGATCCGCTTTTTATCGATACCATCATCAAGGAGTCATCCGCGGTGCAATGGGCGCAGGGAGAAATTATCGATCTCACCCCCACCAATAAGATGATCAGCGAGGGAGCCTCTTGTTGCAAAGATCGAGGCGATGGATACCGGTTTTCGGATGAAGAGATATTTCACCATCTACAGAATCGAGTGAACGAGCTGGGCGAGCTCTACAACCACATCTTCACTATCCAGGTTCCCCCACGTGATGCAGCACTCTCCGATGCTCCCCGCCTCAACTGTGCAAGGGAGCAGGGTGGGCGGGAGCAACATCCCCATCTTTCCGGTTGCGCCGCCGTCAGACGGTTTATCGAGACCTATCAGCCGCTGCTCAGCCTCCATGGCTATCCCCGTGGCAGAGAAAATACATTCACCCACATCGGTCGCACCCTCTGCTTAGTTCCCGGCAGTGGTCGCCGCGAAGGCCTTCTCACCGGCTATCTTGTTACTTTGAATAGGTCGGAAATACAAGATTTTCAACCTATTCAGGGGTAGGCGGGGGTTGGACCGAGTCCCAAGGATTGAGTATGGGAACGCCTGTCCTCTCGAAATCATCGACATTGCGAGTTACAACAGTCATTCCATGAATCAGGGCCGTGGCCGCGATTAATCCATCCCGAACCGGATGAGGATCCGGAACGTGCAATCTCGCACTCTGCAGAGCGATTGCCAGGTCGACCGGCAAAATGCGGCCCTCGAACGCCGGCAGGACCTTGCTGTTGAGCCAGGTTCTGAAAATGGCCCCTTTTTCAGCATCCCGACGCTCGGCAAGAAGCACCCCGATCTCTAGTTCCTGAATCGTTACCACTGAAAGATAGAGGTCGGGCGTTGCGACATTATCCGCCCACCTGGCAACATTCTCATCGGCCTTGCCGAGGCGGACTTTTCTCAGCTCGGAGACCACATTCGTATCAAGAATAAACATTATAAAAGGTCGGCAGGACGTGGGAGATCTTGCATCCGGGGGATTTCCAGTTCAAGGTCTTCAATGCCGGGCATAGCCAGAAGATCGGCAATTTTCTGCCTGCTGCCCGAAAGCTTTTGATACTCCTCTATGCTCAAGAGAACATGGGCCGGGCAGCCTCTGTCGGTTATAAACACCGGACCTTTCCTTGCGGCCTTTTTTGCCTCGCTGATATGTTGATTGAATTCACGGCTGGATATGGTTGTGACAGTCATGATGTACCTCCTTGGGCTATGACATGTAGTAACGTTACTACCTTTGGCGCCATTACGCAAGACGCGTCACGATTCCACTATTGCACGCACTCAACCTGGCGGAAGCGGCTTGCGCACGCGACAGAGTAGGGATACTATACGCACCATGGTTTTAGAAAAAATGACTTGAAACAGGACGTAAGCGTTCACCGGCATCCCATCTTGGCACGATCGGACCGTCGCGTATAGTTAATTAAGGACTATAATAGCGCGAATGGTCCGCTAGCACCAAGCTGGAGCACTGTTGAACACTTGCAATGCATTGGATTGGGGAATTCCGGCTTTGCCCGGTGATCGGTTACAACAGAACAAAGGAGATTTCATGGATCCAGAAAGACTGATGGATGGTTTATCCAAAGAACTCGATTCAGCACTGAAGGCGATGTCCAAAACAACGAACATCGAGGAAAAAGAAACCTACAGCCGAATCATCAAGAATCTCTGTGAATCGCAAGGTGTGTATTTGCAGCTGGCAAGCGAGATGATGCCATTTGATTTCGATGAGGATGCAGATGAGGAAGGCATACCTTTTTGAGTAAACACTCGCCAAACTCATCCCTGCTGGCTGGCCAGCTGGCCGCAGGCGGCTGAGATATCCGAGCCGCGGCTGCTGCGGATAAACACCGAATAGTGGGCATCCATCAGGATTTTCTGGAAGGCGAGCATACGCTCCCGCGAAGGGCTGCGATAGGGGAGGGCGTCACACTCGTTATAGGGCAGGAGGTTGATCTTGCAGGGGATGCCGCGGAGTTTCTTGGCCAGGAGCCGGGCTTCTCGGTCGGAATCATTAATGCCGTCGAGCAGGATATATTCGAACATGATCCGCCGCCGCTTGGGCATCGGAAAGTCTTTGCAAGCCTTGAGCAGCTCGTCAAGACTGTAACGCTCGTTGACCGGCATCAGCTTGTTTCTGGTGGCGTCATCCACCGCATGCAGAGAGATGGCCAGGTTGGCGGATGACCGTTCCCCAAACTCACGCATCTTTGCCACGATGCCGCAGGTTGACACGGTTATCTTCCTGGCGGTCATGTCGAGCCCTTTGGGTTCGGTCAAAATCGAGAGTGAGGTGAGCACGTTCTCCATATTATTGAGCGGCTCTCCCATGCCCATATAGACCAGGTTGGTGACCCGGTCGGGGCCGATACGCCGCTCGGGTGGCTCGGCGAGCAGGAAATCCCGAACCGCGCAGACCTGATTGACGATCTCCGCCGGGGTCAGATTGCGGATAAATCCCATGGTGCCGGTGAGGCAGAAGCTGCAGTGCATGGCGCAGCCGACCTGGGAAGAGATGCAGAGGGTGTTGCGGTCCGGCTCCGGGATAAGCACGGATTCGATCAGATGGCCGTCATCGAGGGTAAACCCGAATTTGACGCTGCCGTCCGCGCTACGTTCAATCAGCGGGTTGGCGAATCGGGAGATGCGGGCATGCTCGGAGAGTACCTGACGAAAGACCTTTGCCAGGTCGGTCATTTGCGAGAAGTCGGTGATATCCGGCCGATAGAGCCAGGCCATGATCTGCCTGCCGCGAAACGCGGGCTGCCCCAAGCTTTCCACAAAGCCGACCAGCTGGTTTTGATCGAAGTTTTTCAGATCTGTTTTTGGTTCGGACATCACATGTTCACCATCTGGACGCATTCTTTCTGCATGTAAAATTATTCTCTTTCACAAGAGCATAAGTCGATAACTTATAATCTACGTGAAGTTTCGTCCACCAGTCGCCGCTGGCCTTCCCGGGCCTGATCGATCATATCCAGCAGCTTCTGCCTATCCTTTGGCAACCGTCCACTGATGGGCAGGTAGTTGGAGGCATGGTTGGCGTGGAATTGGGCTGGGATCGAGATATTTTCCAACAGAATCCGCAATTCGGCCAGCAGTCCCCGGGCATCCGGCATCAGGAACTCCCCATTGCGATAGTGGTGTCCGAGCGGGGTGTTGTCAAGGGGCATGAGGGTGAGGGCGGCGATTTGTCTGGGCGCCATCCGGTTAAGAACCGCCGCTGTTTCTCGGGCGTGGCGCTCGCTATCGAGGATCCCGCCCAGACCCAATAATACGGTGGCGGAGAGAAAAAGCCCGGCCTGGTTCACCGTCCTGGCCGCGGCGATCATGCTCTCGGCGCTCTCGCCCTTGCGGACCTGGGCAAGAATATCGGAACAGCCGCTCTCGAGGCCGAGAAAAATCCGGTGGAGTCCGAGTTCCTTGAGGGCGACGAGCTGTTCCACGCTCTTGCTGCGGATGGCCCGGGCGCTACCATACAGAGATACCCTTCGCACCTGCGGCAGTTTCTCGCGAATTTGCCGCAAGAGGGCGACCAGCCGAGGAAAGGGGAGGATCAAGGCGTCGCCGTCCGCCAGGAATACCCTGTGCTGACGGCGACAGTAACGGGCTGCAAAATCGAGGTCTGCGGCGATGGTGGCTCCGTCCTTGACGCCAAAGGTCTTCTCTTTATAGGCACCACAGAAGGTGCACTTGTTGTGAGAACATCCAACCGTTACCTGAAGGATGATGGAATTTGCCTCACTCGGAGGGCGGATGATTTGACCGACATAGTCCATTAAGCCACTTACCTAAAACCTTGCAGCCGACGCCGCCAGAACCGATGAGAAATCCGGGTTAGGCGGGGTTCTTTTCCTGAAATTCCTTCATGAACCGCACCAGCTCCACCACGCCTTCACGGGGGAAGGCGTTGTAGATCGACGCGCGGGCAGCCGCCGATGGAGCGGTGGCCCTTCAGACCGCCAAGACCGATTTTCGCCGCCTCGGCAACGAACCTTTGTTCCAGCTCCGGCGTCGGAAGGTTGAACGAGATGTTCATTATGGACCGTGACGCCGGCTCGGCATGCCCGCGATAGTAATCGGTGGCATCGATCGCCTCATACAAGAGCGCCGCTTTCTCCCGGTTGATTTGTTCCATGGCAGCCACGCCGCCCTGCGCCTTGAGCCAGTTGAGCACCTGGCAGACCACATGGATCGCGAAGGTGGGCGGGGTGTTGAACATCGAGCCCTTGTCCGCGTGGGTTTTGTAGGAGAGCATGGTTGGGATGTTTCCCGGGATCCTCTCGAGCAAGTCCTCACGCAGGATGACAAGAGTAACCCCTGCGGGTCCGAGATTCTTCTGGGCGCCGGCGAAGATCAGACCGAATTTGGAAACATCGAACCGGCGAGACAGGATATCCGAAGACATATCCGACACCAGCATCGTATCTGCCTGCGGCATTTCGGCAAACTGGGTGCCGTAGATCGTGTTGTTGGAAACAAAATAGAGGTATTCGGAACCGGGGGCGACGGTGTACTCGCCGGCCGCCGGCACCCGGTTGAAGCTGCTTGCCTCACTGGAATAGGCGACTTCGATGTCACCGAACAGCTGCGCTTCCTTGATCGCTTTTTTCGACCAGGTGCCGGTGTTGAGATAGGTTGCCTTTTTGTTGCCGGCGAGCAGGTTCATGGGGATCATGAAAAATTGGCTGGAGGCGCCGCCCTGCAGAAAAAGGACCTTGTAATTATCCGGAATTTCCATGAGTTCCCGAAGCAGCCGTTCGGTCTCTTCGATTACGGCGGTGAATTCCTTGGAACGATGGCTGATTTCGATCAGGCCCATGCCGGTATCCTGGAAATTCACCACGTCTTTCGCCGTCTGCAGCAGAACATCGTAGGGGAGCGTTGCCGGTCCCGGACTGAAATTATAGATTCTATCAGGCATGGTCACTCTTCTCCTCTCTGGGGTGGGGGATGATACAGGTTGGTTTCTGGACTCGTATTGAGCCTGCCGGCGCCGAGAAATCATCTATCGCTACAGCACCACGCGACCCGGCACGGGAATTTCATGCCGGAAAGCCGTTTTGGCGCAGGGCCTCATAGAGAACAATTCCCGCGGTCATTGCCAGGTTGATGCTTCGTATATTGGTGTTGGCCATGGGAAGCGTATAGCATTTGTCTGAATATAACCTCCGTATCTCCTGGGGCAATCCTTTTGTTTCCTTACCGAAAATCAAAAAGTCCCCGGGGCGGTAGGAGGCCTCGCTGTAGGGCCGCTTCGTCTTGGTGGTGAAAAAATGGAGCCGCCGTTCGTCCTGGGCCTGCAAAAAACTTTCAAAATCCTGCCAGTGCACGATATTGACGAATTGCCAATAATCAAGACCGGCCCTCTTCAAATGTTTATCATCGCAGGAAAATCCGAGAGGGTGCACAAGATGCAGGGTGGAATTCGTTGCCCCGCACAGCCGGGCGATGGAGCCGGTGTTGGGGGGGATTTCCGGTTCGACCAGAACGATATGGAATGGACTTGGGGAAGCCATCATGCTTTTTTTATATCCTATAAATAATGGGTGATCCGTTCACCGAGCTGTTGAACTGCGCTCGGTTCGTCACCGGCGAACCGGCCATGCGATGCGCGATCCCGCTGATGAAACCAGCGTTCTTATACAGCCTGAAAGTAAGGGCAACAAGGAAAAAGTTTGGGCGCCGATGTGGGAACGGCAAGGAGAAAAGGTGCAAAACATCGTTGCAAATCTACAGCGAACGGCTACATTCAAATCATTTTACCACTACCTGAGCTTTCTCCGGATTCCTAATACAGAGGCTAGGAGCCTGTCAGGATTATGCCCTTTTTCCCCATAAAATGTCGACCCCTAAGCAAGATATAAAAAGAGATAACCGCATGCCGGCTGCGCTGGTGATCGGCCTCGTCCTTCTCCTGGTCTCGCTGGGGGTGCGGGCAAGCGATATGCTCTCGACTGCTGCGTCTTCGCAACCGTTGAACCTTGTGCCGACCGGGACCTCGCTCAGGTGGGTTGCTGGAGAAGGGCCGCAGGCCAGGGTGGCTGACCCGGACAGCCTGGCGGCGTCGCTCACGCCATTCTTCTTTGCACCTGTCCCGATCAACACTGCTTCCGCCGATTTGCTGACCACGCTCCCGGGCATTGGTCCCGGGTTGGCCGGGCGTATCGTGCGTTTCAGGAATCAGCACGGTCCGTTGAACGGGAGCGCGCAGATGCTGGAAATCCCGGGGATCGGCCCCCGGCGTCTCTCCACCCTGGCGCCTCTTGTCTCTTTTCAGTGAGTTGGGGATGGTGATGAACTGCCGAATCGATATCCCCGTTCTCGCCCTGGTCGGTCCCACCGCCATCGGCAAGACCGCCCTTTCCCTCGAGATTGCCCATACCCTGAATTGCGAAATTATCAGCGTCGACTCCATGCAGGTGTACCGCTATATGGATATCGGCACGGCCAAGATCCGGCCGGAGGAGACAGAGGGGATCCCCCATCACCTGATCGATATCGTCGATCCGGATGAGGAGTATGATGCCGCCCGTTTTGTCTCCGACGCCACTGCCGCAATCCGGGAGATAGCCGGCCGAGGAAAGGTGCCGCTGGTGACAGGGGGGACCGGCCTCTACCTCAAGGCGCTGACCCAGGGGTTGTTTGCCGACATTCCGGAAGATAAGGGGATACGGGCTGAGTTGCAACGACGGCTCGAGCGCGAAGGAACATCGAAACTCCATGAAGAATTATCCGCATGTGACCGCGAATCCGCAGAACGTATACATCAAAACGACACCGCCAGGATCCTTCGGGGATTGGAAATCTATCTGGCGAGTGGCATCAGCTGGTCGGAGCACCTGCGTCGCCAGGCCGAGAACAACAGCGGCGGGGCGGTGCGCGAAATCCTTCAGGTCGGTCTCACCTGCGATCGTGGGCGTCTTTACGACCGGATCAATTTGCGCACCGGCATGATGATCGATGCAGGCTTGGAAGGCGAGGTGAGAGGCTTGCTTGCCATGGGCTACGGACCGGAGCTGAAATCCATGGGATCCATCGGCTATCGGCATATGCTCCGCTACCTTGCGGGCGAGTGGTCCCAGGAACGCATGATCGAACTGTTGGCCCGCGATACCCGGCACTATGCCAAACGCCAGTATACCTGGTTTACCCGCATCCCCGCAATCGAATGGTTCGAAGTCGCAGAACCCGCCGCGGTCGTAAACAGGATGGGCGAGTGGCTGGCGGAACGCAGCTGATAAAGATAAACAAGCTATAGAGAATAAAAAGAGAATTTCCATGGATGGTTCCCTTCCGAAAATTATTGGCGAGCTGCTGGAGAAGATGCACCTTACAGACAGGGAACAGGTGCAGCGTTTTCTGGACCCCAAACTTGCCCATCTGCCGAATCCTTTGGGGATGAAGGGGATGGAGAGCGCGGTTGAGCTGATCCGCGAGACCATGGAGAAGGGCGGCGATATCGTGATTTGGGGAGACTACGATGTGGATGGAACCACCGGTACGGCGCTCCTGATACATTTCTTTCGGGCGCTGGGTATCGAGGTCCACTGGCACATTCCCAACCGGCTCAAAGAGGGGTATGGCCTGAACGCCGGAGTGTTCCGGAGTGTTTTCGCATCGCTTACCGATACGGATTTTTTATTAATCACGGTAGATTGCGGCATTTCCGACGCTCATCATGTGCGTGATATCCTCACCCTCGGCGGCCAGGTCATCGTCACCGACCACCATCAGTTGCCGGTCGGCGAACTCCCCGGATGCATTATCCTCAACCCCAACCAGGAGCAGTGCGGCCTGGGAGAGGAGAAACTGGCCGGAGTGGGCGTCGCCTTCTATCTGGCGGTTGCCTTGCGCACCGCGCTCGAGAAGCAGGGATATTTTGCCACCATTCCCAAGCCGATCATGAAGGACTACCTGGGCTTTGTGGCACTGGGCACCATCGCCGACCTCGTCGAGCTGACGCCAACCAACCGGGTACTGGTTCGGGCCGGGATGGAAGCGTTGAAGAATTCCGGCATCGTCGGCCTCCAGGAGCTTTTGAAAATCGGGGGCGTCACCGGCGGGCCGTTGACCACCGAGGATATCGGTTTTTCGCTCGGGCCTCTCGTCAACGCTGCCGGCCGTCTCGGCGTGGCGGAAGCGGCCGTCGCTCTCATGACGTGCGACAATTCCTTGACAGGCGTCAAGCTTTCGCGCCAACTTGAACGATACAATAACGAAAGAAAGCGTATTTGCACAGACAACCTTGAGTCCGCATTAACCCTTCTTGACGACCGGGAGATTGCCGAAGCTCCGGCGATTCTGGTGGCGGGAGATTTCCATTCGGGGGTTATCGGCATTGTCGCCGCGAGGATTGTAGAAATCTATAATCGACCGGCCATCGTCTTTTCCCGTGAATATGACGAGAAGGGCGCTTTTGTTTTGAAAGGTTCCGGCAGATCGGTCGGTGGCATTCATTTGCTTGAGTGTCTGCATGCCTGCGAATCGATGATGCTGCGATATGGCGGGCATGCCATGGCCGCCGGCTTGACCGTCGAGAGTGAGTGTTTTGACGATTTCCGCACCTCCTTTATCCGTCAGGTCGGGTTGGCCCGCCAATACGGGCTGCATGCACCGATTCAGGAACCATACCGGCTGGAATGCCGGGTGGACGATGTGATGAATGAAGAGGCGCTCAAGTATCTGTTGAAACTCGAGCCGTTCGGGCCGGAAAACGAAAAACCCATTTTTGTCGACAACGCTGCCCAGATCATCCAGTGCCGACAGATTGGCGCCAACCGTCAACATCTGCAATTGACGGTGCGAGGGCAGTATGCCAACCACCGAGGGGTCGGTTTCGGGCTCGGCGACCGCTACGCCGATATTCGCAAAAATCCCCAGCGCCAGATTTCCTTTACGCCGATGCTCAACCGGTTTCGAGGGAATATCGACTGGCAGTTGCGCATTCTTGCCATCTGAGAATCGTCTCGATTCATCTCTGTTGTAGATTCTTTTCCATTTCGCGATTCACGAAGGCTTAGGCCTCAAGGAGGCGACAACGGTCATGGCCCAAGACCGGATGTGGCATATATCTTGCTGCTTTTATTTCCAAATCTAAAACTAAACATAATATACATTATGCGACATTTGGTTTTGCATTAAATTTGACGCCGACGCCAGGCGTCGCGATCCGGATCGGTCCGCTGGTCCAATAAGCCAACTCAAGTTTTTTTTTCCACCTGACCGTGGTATATTGAGCGATTTGCCTTAACCGACTATCACTTCCGCAGGACATTTTCTCTTTCACAGAAATTTTGCGGCTTCGACATTTTTTATATGGGTGCCATCATGACAACACGCGACATCTATCAGGAACCGCTGGTCAGTCGTTATACCAGCAAGGAAATGCAGCAGCTCTTTTCCGAGAAAACCAAATTCACCACCTGGCGCAAATGCTGGGTGGCTCTCGCCGAGGCCCAGTATGAACTCGGCTTGACCGATATCGTCACCGCTGAGATGATCGACGAGATGCGGGCCAATGTCGACAATATCGACTTTGCCCTGGCTGCGGAAAAAGAAAAAGAAATCCGACATGATGTGATGGCGCATGTGTTCGAGTTCGGCATCCGGTGCCCCAAGGCCGCCGGCATCATTCACCTCGGCGCAACCTCCCAGTTCGTGGTCTGCAACACCGACCTGCTGGTGCAGAAACAGGCCTTCATGCTCATCCGCAAGGCTTTGTTGCAAGTGGTGAAAAATCTGTACAATTTTTGTGATACGCACAAGAGTTTGCCCACCCTTGGCTATACCCATTACCAACCCGCTCAGCCCACTACCGTCGGCAAGCGCAATACCCTCTATCTGCACGATCTGCTGATGGATCTCGACTATATCGATATCTTTCTTTCCCGCATGAAAGCCCGTGGCGCCAAGGGAACCGTCGGCACCCAGGCCACCTTTCTCGAGCTGTTCAAGGGCGATCACGCCAAGGTGCGGCAGCTCGACGAGCTGGTTGCCAAAAAACTGGGTTTTGCCGGGACCATGGCTGTCACCGGCCAGACTTATAGCCGGAAACTCGATATGAAACTTGCCGAAACCCTTTCGGGAATCGGCGCCACCGCCCACAAGTTCGCCGTGGATTTGAGGCTGCTCTCCAACCTCAAAGTTCAGGAAGAACCGTTCGCCAAGAACCAGACCGGCTCCTCGGCCATGGCCTACAAACGCAACCCGATGCGCTCCGAACGGATGACCGGTCTGGCCCGCAAACTCATGGGGCTGGTTCAGGATTTCGGCGCCACGTACAGCAACCAGTGGTTTGAGAGAACACTGGACGATTCCGCCATTCGCCGCATGGATATTCCCCAGGCGTTTTTGTTAACCGATGCCATATTGAAGTTGTTTGTCAATATTACATCTGATATGGTTGTTTATCCGAAACAAATCGAGCGTCACCTGCAGGCGGAACTGCCGTTTATGTCCACAGAGAAAATTCTTATGGAGGCGGTCGAGCGCGGCAAAAGCCGTCAGGAAATGCATGAAGTAGTCAAAGAGCATTCTGTAGCCGCGGGCAAGGCGGTCAAGGAAGAGGGTCGGGAAAACGACCTGCTGGTACGGCTCGCCGAAGATGAGCGGATCCCCTTTTCCATGGAGGAATTGCAGGAGATGATCGGCGACTATCAACAATTCACCGGCCGGGCGGCGCAACAGACCGAGGAGTTTCTTGCCGAAGTGGTCGCGCCCGTACTGCAACGCTACAGTGATCAGATTGGCGAATATGACGCATCACTCTCCGTCTGATAAGGCGGCGGCGGAACACACCCCCTCCCCTATTTCCGATACCATGCATTCTCAAGAGCTGTATCTGCGTATCTCTCCGGATAAATATCATTATCTGAAATTTATTCTGGAGGGATACGACAACCTGGCGGTGCTCTCGAGCCACGACGGCAAAAACGGCGTGGTTCGCCTGCTGTTCGCCGAAGAATGCCGCAGTGAATTGATGGAGTTGCTGCGCGCTTTGGCGCCAAAGCTGATTTGAAGATGAGATATACCGAAAAAATGAGTCAGAAAACTTTTTATATCAAGACGTTCGGTTGTCAGATGAACGAGCGGGATTCCGAGATTATGGCTCAGGCGCTCGGGATGCATGGTTTTGTCGAGGGTATGGACATGGAGGCCGCCGATCTCGTCATTCTCAACACCTGTTCCATTCGGGCCAAGGCGGAACAGAAGGTAATGAGCCTGCTCGGATTGCTGCGCAAGACCAAACGGCGCCGGCCGGAGATGCAGGTCTGCGTGGCCGGCTGTGTGGCCCAGCAGGAAGGGAAACAGCTGGTCGAACGAATGGAACATGTCGACCTGGTAATCGGCACCCAGAATATCTACCGGATCGGCGAACTGCTTGAAAGGGCGCGGCTTACCCCGGGATTTGTGGCGGTTGAGATGACGGACAACTACGCCATCCCCCGTTTGATGCCCGCCGAAGACGATGCGAATCGCCCAGCTGAACAGGGTTCCGCTACTGAAAATCCGCCCTCCCCTGCGGTTTTCAGAAAGTTCGTAACCATTATGCAGGGCTGCAACAACTACTGCACCTACTGCGTTGTTCCCTATACCAGGGGGCGGGAGGCCTCACGCAAAGTCAACGACATACTCGACGAAGTTAAGATACTGGTTGAAGGGGGAGTGAAGGAGATCACCCTCCTCGGCCAGAATGTGAACTCCTATGGTCGAACCAATCCGGTGACTGATTCCGGCCTCCCCTACTCTTTTCCCGAGCTGCTGCGAAAGGTAGCGGAGGTTCCGGGGCTTGCCAGGTTGCGTTTTACCACCTCGAACCCCAAAGACCTCTCCGAGGAACTGATGCGCTGCTTCAAGGAGTTGCCGGTGCTCTGCCCCCAGTTTCACCTGCCGGTACAGGCCGGATCCGACACTGTGCTCAAAAGGATGAATCGAAAATACAGCGTTGCCCAGTATCTTCGGCTGGTGGAGCGGCTGCGCTATTTCTGTCCGGAAATTGCCCTAACCACTGACATTATCGTCGGTTTTCCCGGCGAAACCGAAGAAGATTTTGCCGGAACCATGCAGCTACTCGAAGACGTGCGTTTCCATGGCTCGTTTTCCTTTAAATATTCGGACCGTCCGGGAACCAGGGCGAGCGGATTCGCGGACAAAGTGGGCGAAGATGTCAAGACCGAGCGGCTCATGCGCTTCCAGGCGCTCCAGGATGAGATCAGCCTGGAGCGAAATCGCGAGTATCTGGGAACAAAGAGGAAAATATTGATCGAGGAGCGAGGTGAGGCGACGGCCAAAGGACGCACCGCCACCAATCATATCGTGCATTTGCAGGAAGAGATCGCCGCCCTACCCGGCGATTTTCTGGATGTTACCATCACCCATGCCGGCCAGCATTCCCTACAGGGAAAGGTGGACACAAAGGCTGTGGGATGAATGCCGCCAATCAGGGCATTGATTTAGGGCATTGAGGAAGCCCAGGCTCCTAGGAGTCTGCCGGGGTTTCCTCGTCGTCCGTCTTCTTGTCGTCGAGACCCGGCAGGGAGAGGTTCTGTTTCTTTTCCGCCTGGATTTTCCCGCTGGTTTCGTACACCCGGCGAACCACCCGGTTTGATAAACGTTTTCCCTTGGCTGCGGCTCCCTTGATCAGATATTCGTTAAAGTCGATATCGATCAAATTGGTTTTTGCCCTGGGCGACGGCATCAGATTGGCTCGGGCATATTTGTCTTCTCCAAAAAGCAGCAACAAAATTTTCGACCGTTTATGTTCCGGGAAGAGCCGGTATTCCTTCTCCATAATAAAGGAGGGCATGGAAAACCGTTTGACATAGACTATGTTTTCCTTGCCGTCCCGGTAAATCATGTTGAAAATGAGTTTGCGGCTCACCTTGCCCATCCATTCAAGATCGGGCCCTACGAAGATTTTCTCGGTCACCGGTACGATCTTATACATGCCGTCGGCGAAGAGGAGAAACAAGCGGTCGTATTCCGAGCAACAGATCGAGGGGTCGCCCTGCTCTTCGTTGGCCTTGATCTGATGGCCGAGAAAACCGGACTCGCGGTTATAGCCGACGGTCAGATTGGAGAGCGCCACTTTGCGCACGCTGACTTCGGTAAACTCCGTGATCTCCGTTAGACGCGGGAACGCCGCACCGTATTTCGCCAGTATCTTGTCGAGGTAGCCGATGGTGTAGCCAACCATGTCCTTGAGGGACTGTTCGATCGACTTGATCTCCTTGTTGATTTCCCTGATTTCTTTTTGCTGTTTTTCGATATCGAACCTGGAGATCCTCTTGATCCGAATTTCGAGTAATCGCTCGATATCCTCGAGGGTCACCGGCCGGATCAGCTCCTTGGCAAAGGGCTGCAGCGAAACCTCGACTGAATCTATAACTTTCTTGTAAGTCGTCTGTTCTTCGATGTTTTTATAGAGTCGCTCCTCAATAAATATCTGCTCCAGCATCCTGGCATGCAGCTTATCCTTGAGCCGGGAGAGGTCTATCTCAAGCTCCCGGGTGAGGTCGGCAACCAGCTTCTCGGTATTATACTGCAGCACCTCGGAAACAGACACAGTCTCCGGCCGATCTCCGTGAATCAGGGTAAGGTTGGGGGTTATCGGCACCTCGCAGTCGGTAAAGGCATACAGGGCCTTGATGGTATCCTTGGCATAGATGCCCCGGGCCAGCTTGATCTCGATCTCCACTTCCTCGGCGGTATAGTCTCTGATGGAGAGTGATCTTTATCTTGCCGGCTTTGGCCGCCTTTTCCACCGATTCGATCAGGGACTCGGTGGTGGTGGTATAGGGATTTCCCGGATGACGATGGTTTTTTCGTTCTTCTCCTCGATCCTGGCCCGGCAGCGGATCTTGCCGTTGCCGTGATCGTAGCCGCTGAGACATCCACCAACCCTTTTTGCGGAAAATCGGGATAGATGTCGAATTCCTCGTCCCGCAGGATGGCTTTCTGCGCTTTCAAAAGCTCGCAAAAGTTATGCGGCATGATCTTGGTCGCCATGCCGACGGCAATGCCGTCCGCCCCCTGCAACAGCAGGAGCGGGATCTTGGCCGGCAGGGTCACCGGCTCGACCATCCTGCCGTCATAGGATTCGATAAATTCGGTAAGTCCTTGTTGAACAGCACCTCCCGAGCCAAGGAGAGAGCCGGCACTCGATATATCGTGCCGCCGAAGCTTGATCACCGGTGAAAATATTGCCGAAATTGCCCTGACGGTCGATCAGATACCCTTTGTTGGCAAGATTCACCAGTGCGGCAAAAATCGAGGCGTCGCCATGGGGATGGAGCTTCATGGTTTCGCCGACGACGTTGGCGACCTTATGGAAACGGCCGTCATCCATATTGTGCAGGGTCTGCAGTATGCGGCGCTGAACCGGTTTAAGACCATCGTTAAGATGTCCGGGATCGCCCGTTCCTTGAATGACATAGGAGGTGTATTCGAGGAAATTCTGGTCGAAGAGTTGGTGTAATTTTCCGGTAATGCGTTGTTCATATTCGCCTTGAGAAAGGAATTGCTCTAATCCGTCTGATTTCTAGAAACCACTTTAACTTCATTCAAGAGCTACCAGATTTTCCATTATATATTTCTTTCTGTCCGGCGTGTTTTTTCCCATGTAAAAACGAAGCACCTTGGCCACTTCGCTCACCGAATCGATGCGTGACCTTCCGCAACCTGAATATCCGGCGCCGATAAACTGCTTGAACTCTTTGGGAGAGATCTCTCCCAGGCCTTTAAATCGGGTGGTTTCCACGTTGATTTTGCCTTTGCCGCCTGCCTTGGAGTTTTTGGGTCGCCGCGATCTTTTCCTTTTCGCGAGTAGCAGTAGATCGGTCTCTTCCTTGGTTGCGCACCCTGAAGATCGGAGTTTCAAGGATATAGATATGCCCGAGCTTTACCAGCGGCTCGAAATAATGGAGGAAAAATGTCAGCAGCAGGTTTCTGATATGCAGTCCGTCCACATCGGCATCCGTTGCCAGGATCACCTTGTCATAGCGGAGATTGGAGATGGAATCCTCGATGTCGAGTGCCCGCATCAACGAGTACATCTCCTCGTTTTTGTAGAGCAGCGCCATCTTCTGGCCGAGCACGTTCATCGGCTTGCCCTTCAGCGAAAAAACCGCCTGGGTCATGGGATCCCGGGAGGAGACGATGGAGCCGGCCGCCGACTGGCCCTCGGTGATGAAGATCATGTTCTCTCGCCGTCCGTGGAGGCGATGGCTTTTCCCTGGATGGGATGATACTTGCAGTCCTTGAGCTGCGGGATCTTCAACGCCACCTTTCTTGCCTTGGCCCGGGCCTCTTTGCGCACCGATCTGCAGTTCCTTGCGCACCTTTTCGTTGCTGCAGATCTTGTCGAGCAACGTCTCGGCTGCCTCGGTATCCTTGTAGAGGGCGCGAGGAAACAGCGTCTCTCACCTTGGCGACAATCCAGGAGCGGATCTCGGTATTGCCGAGCTTGTTCTTGGTCTGCGATTCGAAGACCGGATCTTTGATCTTTATGGCCAGGGTGCCGACGATGCCGTCGCGCACATCCTTGCTGACGAATTTTTTGTTGGAATATTCGTTGATGCCCTTCAGTATCCCTTCGCGGAAGGCCGACAGGTGGGTGCCACCCTCGCTGGTATAGGTGCCGTTGACAAAGGAGTAATAGGTATCGCCGTAGGCGTCTGTATGGGAGAAGGCAAACTCCAGGGTCGGCGTCCTTATGGTAATAGATCGGTTGTAGATGTTGTCCCCGTCCAGTTCCTTTGTCCAGAAGATCCAGAAGGCCGTTGGCGGAATAGTAGCAGGTCTTGTTGAGATAGAGCTTCAGGCCGGCATTGAGATAGGCGTAACGCCAGAGCCGTTTTTCGATGAATCTGTCTATCGTAGGTAAAACTCTGGGAACATTTCCTTATCCGGCATAAACTCGATCAAGCGTGCCGTCTTTCTCGGTGGTCTCCCCGCCGTCCTCTTCCCGTCAGCTCACCGATTGCAGAATTCGGCCGAGGCAAATTTACCGTCGCGAAAGGCCGTCACCCGGAAAACTGCTCGGACAGGGCATTGACCGCCTTGGTGCCGACACCGTTGAGGCCGACGGAAAACTGAAAGACATCGGTGTTGTATTTGGCGCCGGTATTGATGATCGAGACGCAGTCGACGATCTTGCCCAGCGGGATGCCGCGGCCAAAATCCCGGACCTGCACGCGTGCCGTCCTCGTCGATGGATGATATTGATGCGCTTGCCCGCCCCCATGATAAACTCGTCAACGGCGTTGTCGACGACTTCTTTGAACAGAATATAGATGCCGTCATCCTGGTTCGAGCCGTCGCCCAACCTGCCGATATACATGCCGGGCCGCTTTCTGATATGCTCCAGAGAACTGAGGGTCTTGATCTTGCTTTCGTCGTAATTATGAGAAGATGCATTCATATGTCGGCAGAATCCGAAGAAGTTGAGCTTTGGTGGAGTCTGAACATACTATTGTATTTGGGGACAATTGGCAACAGACTTCACCGGCGGACGGCCGTGGTAGGCGAAAGCAATGAAGTCTAGGAGATAAGGGGAAAAGATAGAGTATGAAAGAAGGGAGAAGAGCGTTGCGGGAGCGCTTCGTGTATACACTCTGCCCGTCAGTGCGCCGGCCTGGCGACTGTTTCAAGCCTGCGCTTGCCAAGCTGGCGCACGCATCGGCGCAGAGTTTCACTTACATCATCAAGATTCGTTCGCAATCCGGGCAGATCCAGGTCGGGCCGTTGCTGATTCCCCATTTGTTTTCTTCGAAACACTCTTTGCAGATCTGAAACCCACAGGGACAGCTCCAGCAGAACTCTTTTTTCTGTTTGCAGCAGTGGCAGCGATACTCACCGAGCCGACGCCGTCGATAACCTTTTTCTTTCGAGCCGGTGGTCATCGCAAAAGTTCCTCCCGCAACCAGTGCAAATACCCCTCGCCGACGTGGAGAATCGGTTCGGCCAGGATTTCCGGCACCTCGTAGGGGTGTTCGCGGCTGATCAGCTTTTCCACCTTCGCATAGAGGGAGTCGAAGGTCTTGACCAGGAGAACGTATTTGTTTTCCCGGGCGATGGCGCCTTGCCACCAGTAAAGGCTTTCCACCGGCCCCTGGATCTGGGCGCAGGCGACGAGCCGTTTTTCCAGGAGTTGTCGCGCCAGTTTTGCGGCATCCTCCCGGTGTTCGAATGTCGTTTTTATCTGTATGGGTGTGTGCATGTTCTTGCTCTTTTCTTTTCTTTTTTCCGCTGTTGGAATATTCTAACAGGGATTTTTCATAAAGGACACTGCTCAATTCACCGTAACCATGTCGCGGCGCGCCCCCTTTCTTTCGGGCAACCGCCGCTTGAGGATGCACTCATGCTTTTTGTCATCGATGTAGGCAATTCACATACCGTAACGGGACTCTATGATGGCGATCGCCTGGTCGGTACCTGGCGGCTGAAATCGGAAAGAGCCGGCACGGACGACGAACTCGCCATCCTCTACCACTCGCTCTTTCGCATGGAAGGCATAGAACGAGACCAGGTGAGCGGAGTCGCCATCGCCAGTGTGGTGCCGACCCTGGAGGCCGCCTGGATCTCTTGCTGCAAAAAACATTTCGGCCGATTTCTGCACAAACCCTTGATGGTAGTGTCCGACTGCGAGGTCCGGGACCTGATTACCATCAGTCTCCCCAACCCCAAGGAGGTCGGGGCCGATCGGCTGGTCAATTCCATCGCGGCATACCAGCAGTTTCATTGTCCGCTAGTGGTGATCGATTTCGGCACGGCAATTACCTTCGACTGCATCCGGGACGGCTGCGAGTACCTCGGCGGAACCATTCTTCCCGGTATCGCCATTTCGCTCGAGGCGCTGTCCAGCCGCACGGCCAAGCTGCCGCACATCGATGTATCGACGCCACCACCGGCCATCATCGGCAAGACCACGGTCGATGCCATGAAGAGCGGCATCCTCAACGGCTACGGCGCCATGGTGGACGGCATGGTCAAGGGCATTCGCCGGGAGCTGACCGGAGAGGCCGACACCAAGATGAAAGTGGTGGCCACCGGCGGCATGGCGGGTTTGATCTCTCCCTACACCCGCGAAATCGATCATATCGACCCGCTGCTGACCCTCACCGGGTTGAAAATTATCTACGAGCACACCAGATCATGAAGCGCCCTCTTGTCATTCCCCCGGCCCTGAAAAAGGGGGACGTCATCGGCATCGTCGCCCCGGCCGGACAGATTGCGGACCGCGAACGTTTTACGAAGGGGATCCGCATTCTCCGCGATATGGGGTTTGAGCCGAAATTTCCGCGGGAAATGTGGCCCGGGGCGGGCTATCTCGCCGATGACGATGCGGCACGGGTGGCAGAGTTGCACCGAATGGTGGCGGACCAGGAGGTTCGGGGGCTGATGGCTGCCCGCGGCGGTTACGGCTGCCTGCGGTTGCTGCCCTCCCTCGATTTTTCTCTGCTGCGCGACGAGCCGAAGATCATATTGGGATTTTCCGACATCAGCGTGCTGCTCAATCAACTCGTGGCTCGCTCGGGCCTGCTCTGCTTTCATGGTCCGGTGGTCACTTCGCTGGGCGGAGCCGATGGCGCCGCCCTCACCCGACTCGTTTGCTGCCTCAAAGGCGAGTGGCGGCGTGAGATCAAACCCGAAGGCCTGGAAATCTTGCGAAGCGGCCAGGCGGACGGCCATCTGCTGGGCGGCAACCTCAGCAGTCTCGTCACCCTTCTGGGAACGCCGTTTGCTTGCGACTGGACCGGCGCCATCCTGGTTTTGGAAGATGTCAACGAACCGCTTTACCGAGTCGATCGGATGCTCACCCAGCTCGCTCTGGCCGGAAAACTTGATGGCTTGAAAGGGCTCATCCTCGGCGATTTCGCTCCGGGGGCAGGCAGGGAACATGGCGCTCGGCTGCGACATGCCGAAGGTATCTGGCAGCGGGCACTTGAACTGACCGCCGATTCCGGCATTCCCGTCTGGGGAAATTTTCCTGCCGGGCACTGCCCGCGCAATCTTACCCTGCCCTTTGGCGCCACGGCGGTGATGGAGAGTGGATCCGGGGTGTTGAGATTGCGCTGACGGCGGCATTATTGGCGCGTATTCATACAAATAATATAAATACTTCATGTGTTACATAAAGCAATGCGGGTGATTGTTCACCCTCTTCCTTTTCTTCATCATCGCAGCGCGGTACGCACCGCCATGCTTCCCCTTCTCTTTGGCTCTGCGCCTTGCCTCCCGTGCGTGCCCTCTCAATTCCTAACCAGCTTATCGGCTCAACCAGCCGTGCGCATCACCCGCGATGTTGAGCTGTTAGAGTATGCCGACCAGAGCGGTGCAAACCCCATTTTCAACAGGCGCAACAGACTCACCATTTGACTTGCCAGGGCAATGATGCTATACAAAGGGACTGCATTGAACGACAGGCCTCTCATGAATATCCATTCAAAATAGAAGCGAATCCCATGTCTGTATTCTCTTTTTTCCATTCGAAAGCACGTATCTTCATTGCCGCCGGCGCCGCTTGTCTCCTGCTTGCGACCCCGGCGCTTTCAGCCGAGTATGTCCGGGTTACCAAGGACAACGCCAATGTCCGAACGGGTCCTGGCACCAGCAATCCGGTTTATATGGAACTCTTCACCGGTTATCCGCTCAAGGTCCTGCAGCGAAAGGGATCGTGGGTCAAGATCACCGATTTCGAAGGTGATTCCGGCTGGATCTATTCCACTCTCCTCGGCAAGGACACCACGGTCATCATCAACGCCAAAAAGAGCGTGAACATGCGTTCTGGCCCCAGCACCAAAGATCCGGTCATTGCCGAAGTGGAGCGCGGCGTCATCATGGTCAAGCTCGATGAAAAAGGCAAATGGACCAAGGTGAAGCACAGCAGCGGCACGGTCGGCTGGATTTACAATCCACTGTTGTGGCCATAAGCATCTCCTTGGGTTTACGCCGGCCCTGCCTGGCCTCACCCGCGCAGCAAGGCCTCTGCAATTGGTCGTTCAAGATTGAGAGGCAACCGGACCACATCGCCGGCCTTGTTGCGGAAGAGGAAGTAGCCGTTTTCCAAGCCGAAGTGCAGGAGATCGCGGGTTATCTCGACGTCTTTTCGGCAATAACGCCGGATCAGATCGATCCTCCCTTCCTTGTACCAGGCGAGGGCTTGCAGGCCGTTGGCCGATTTCTTTTCCCCCAAGGTGTGCTCGGCGATCCGGTCGAGACTGAGCCTGTATCCCAGATGGGCGGTGACCTGTTCCAGGAGATCGAGTGTGGGCAACCGCTCGAGGCCGGATTCGCCGTAACCTTTTAGAACCCGGTTATCGAACCGCCGGTTGTTAAATCCCACCACCAGTTCGAGTTCCCGGAGGTGGCGGATGAGATCGGCGACCTCGTGTTCGAGGTAGGTGACGCAGCCATCCAGCCGGGAATCGTAGACAACCGCCACCGACATGCCCATGCGTTCGGCATGCTGCCAGCCTCCTACTTCTTCCGCGGAGCGAATCGTCTCCAGGTCGAACACGCCATAGCGGGCCGGCAGCACCGACAGCCCCAGACGGGTTCCAAGCTCTTTCGAGGGTTGGCCGGCCAGGGTCGATTTGCCGGAGTCCTCCTTGGCTTTCTGCTGGGCGACCTCTGGCTCACGGCGAAATTCATCTTCTTGCAGCGGTGCCTCGCGCAGCAGCAATTCGAGCAACCGCAGGCAGGCCGCCTTGTCGATGGGCCGATTGCCTGACCCACATTTGGGGGAATGCACGCAGGAAGGGCAGCCGTTTTCACAACCGCAGGAAGCGATCATCGCCTGGGTTTTGGTCAGCAGATCGTCGATTCGGGTAAACGATCCTTCGGCGAGCCCGACCCCGCCGGCATGACCGTCGTAGATGAAGATGGTCGCTTCTTCGGTCTGTTCGTGCATCGGGCAGGAGATGCCGCCGATATCGTTGCGGTCGCAGAGCACCAACAGGGGAAAGAGCGCAATCATGGCATGTTCGAGTGCATGGATGGCGCCCATGAAATGATGCTGCTCTTGGGCCATGCGCTCTTTGATCGCCTCCGGGATATCGAGCCAGATGCCTTTGGTCTCCATGGTCTGCTCGGGCAAATCAAGTGGGAGGGTGTTGATGAGTTTTTGGGTGGAATTGTTGCGTTTCTGGTATCCCGTCACCCGTTCGGTGACCCGCAAACGGCCAAACGACACCCTCCCCCTGAAGCTCATGGCCGTCTTTTCCACCGAGAGAATCTCTGTGGTTTTGCTCGACATCGGTCGGGTAAAATAGGACGGATTGCCCGGCTGCACCACCACCTCGCGGGCTTCGAAATCGAGCCGCGAAACCACCCAGGTGACGGCCCGGTGGAGGTAGATCGCCCCCGGATGACACTCCTTGATCGCCCTGCCGCTATCGATCTCGCCGATGATCTCACCGCTGTCGCCTCGAATAATGGACAACTGCGAGCCGCTGCCACGTAGACTGACCTGATTCTGCGGCCGCTTACGGCTGCCGAACCATAGCGTGCCGTCGGCAGACTGCAGCAGCGTCGCCTCGCCGGCAAGCTCTGCCACCGCCTGCATCACTTGGGGGATCTCCAAGAGCGGCTCATCCGCCGCCAGCGGTTGTTCTGCCGCCGCGCAGTGCAGATGCAGGCTCATAATGGCGGTATTGTAGGGATTGACCACCGCCGATTCGACCTGGCGCTGGAAAAAATCGTCGGGCTGCCGCATGAAATACTGATCCAGGGCGTCCTGTTGGCCGATGAGAATAATCGCGGAAGTTCGATGGCTTCTCCCTACCCTGCCCCCTCGCTGCCAGGTTGCCATGATCGAGCCGGGATAACCGACCAGAATGCAGATATCGAGATCACCGATATCGATGCCCAGTTCGAGTGCCGAGGTGGAGATTACGCCGAGCAGTCGACCGGTCGAGAGGTTGTGTTCGATCTCCCGCCTCTCCTCGGGTAGAAAGCCTGCACGGTACGAGCTGAGTTTGTCCGCGAGATCGCCCAGGCGCGGACTGGTCCAGAGATTGATCAGTTCGGTAGTCTTTCGCGACTGGGTGTAGACGATGGTCCTCAGCCCCCGCTTGACCGCCGCCTCCAGCAGTTGGCTGGCGGTATAGGCGGCGCTGTCCCAGGGGTTGAGAAGCATCACATGCTTTTCCGCCCTGGGCGCCCCGTTCTCATCGACCAGGGTCATGGGTCGGCCCGTGAGCCGCTCACCCAATTCCGCCGGGTTGCCGATGGTGGCCGAGAGCAGGATGAACCGCGGCGTAGCGCCATGCTCCCGTGCGATTCGCTCGAGGCGTCGCAGCACCCAGGCCATATGACTTCCCAGCACCCCCCGGTAGGTGTGCACCTCGTCAACGACCACATAGCGAAGCTGCCTGAAAAAATAGGTCCAATTGTCGTGGTAAGGCAAGAGTGAGAGATGCACCATTTCCGGATTGGTAAAGAGCACCGACACCTGCTCTTCCCGAATGCGCCTACGCCTGTATGGCGTGGTGTCACCGTCGAAGATGGCGGCGTATCGACGTTTTTTGTCCGGAAGAAGCGGCACAAATGACTCGAACACCCGGAATTGATCCTGAGCCAGGGCCTTAAGCGGAAAGAGATAGAGGGCGCAGCCCGGCTCTTGGGAAAGCAGCATGTCGACGACCGGCAGGTTGTAGATCATGCTTTTTCCCGAGGCGGTCGGCGTGGCGACGATGATATCCCTGCCCTCGGCGACAAGGTTGATGGCGCGGTCCTGATGGCAGTAGAGGCGCTCGATGCCCTGCCGACCGAGATGGTCGCTGAGGGTACCGCTTACCGGCGGCGGAGTGGTGGCGGTGGTTGTGTCGGCCGACTCAAGGGTCCGGTGGCTGACGACCTGGGGGCCGAATTTGGCAGAGCCGCGGAGCGCGCTCAGGTATTCACACACATCGGGAGTGGTCTGCATGAAAAAAAGCTGTTTAGTGAGAGGATCCTATAAACGCCTTGCGTTAACCGGGGAGAGCGTATATTCTGAGCGTTTGCTGTCCTGAGGTTGGAATTGCCGTGATTTTCCCGGTATTGGCGCGCCGGCTGTATGCTCTGTTCTCGCGCTGCCGAGGCCGCGCTTGTGTCCCTGCCCTGCCGAAGGGCGCTGATACGATTTTTCCCCTGACAAGAGACAATGGTTCGTTTTGCAACACTCGGCCCAAAAGGCTCAGATGGATTTCATGCCGCTCAGCAGTATGCGCCGGATGCGGAAATCCTGCTATTTAACCGTACATCCGAGGTGATTGACGCCTTTTCCACCCAGGCGGTCGACTACGCCCTCATCCCAGTCTATAACACGCGCGAAGGTGAGGTGAAAGGATATTTCCGGCTCGTCTCGCAACTCGAGGGCTACTGGGTCGACAACGTTGTGCTGCCCATCCATCTCTCGCTGGGCCGACTTGCCGAAGATGGCGAGAAGCCGGAGCCTGTCGAGGTGCTTGTCGGCCGTGGCTCGGTGTTGCGTCAGTGCGAGGAATACATCGAGAGCCATTTTCCCGAGGCTACTCTCACGGCGGTGCAGGATATCGAGGCAGCGTTCGACGATATTCGCACCCACCGGAAAACGAGCTGGGCGGTGATCGAATCTGAGGAACTCGTCAGGGAGTTCGGTTTTGCCTTGATCGAGCGCGAGGTCGTCTCCCATAACCGGACCCGTTTTGCGGTGATCGGCAAAAAACCGGCGACGGCGACCGGCTACGATGCCACCGCCCTTATCACCATCCCCCTGCGCGACCGGTTGGGAATACTCGCCGATATTCTTGGAGAATTTACCCGGCGTGGCATCAACATCATCGACCTTCGAGCGGAAAACGATCTCCGCACCCAGAAACTGAGAATTTATATCGAGTTCGAGGGCCACATCGATAATCCCGCCATCGCCGAAGCGGTTGGCAGCCTGGAAAGAAATGTCATCCACGAAGCGGACTCGCTCAAGTTGCTTGGTTCGTTTCCTCGGGTGGATATGCGGGTCAAGAAAATAAAATCGTTCGGATTTATCGGTTCGGGCGCCATGAGCACCTGGTTTGCCGAGCGGCTCAATAATGAAGGGTATGCCATTCATGTCACCGGCCGCAGTTCCGAGCTGCGTCCCGAGGAGATGATCGAGATGGTGGATGTGGTGGTGGTCTGCGTGCCCATCTCCGCCACCGCCGCCACCATCGCCGCCTACGGCAAACTGCTGCGGGCCGGTCAGGCGCTCATCATCCTTGCCGGGGAATCTGAAAATACCCTGCGAACCGCCCTCGAAACTACCGATCCGGCGGTGGAAGTGATGTTCGTGCACAACCTCTGGGGGCCGCAGGCGGCGACCATGAAGGATAAAAACGCCATCATCGTCCGGACGCCCCGCAGTGGCAGTCTGTGCAGCGAATTCGAGGCGTTTATGTATAAACACGGAGCCGATATCGTTTACGATAGCGCCGGAAAACACGATCTGCTGATGGGTGTTGGTCAGAAACTGCCGACCGTAATCTCGGTGGCCCTGGCCAAGACCCTCGCCGATTTTCAAATCGATTGCGAGGATATCGGCAGCCACTCTACCCTCACCTCTGTCTACGGCATCCTCGCCATGGCCCGGGTGCATAATCAAAATCCCCGAACGTATGCGGAAATAATGGCCACCCACGGAGACGGCAGAAAGATTGTGGAAAGCTTTGCCCGTAACCTGCACGAGGTCATTGCCATGGCCGATGACGGCGACATCGAGGGCATCGGTGCGCTGATGACGGGCAACAAGGCGTTTATGACCCCGCAATTCCTGGAGAGCAGGATGAAACAGGCAAAGGCGGTGGACGAGGTTTTAAGTGACGGTGGCTTGAAAACGTATTTCTAAGAAGAAAAGAAACCGATGTATACCCTACGAGAGCTTTGTAGGGTTTCTTTATTATAGGAGTCATTTATTATGGTCGCAGGAGATTGCAAATTTTTGGATGAAGTTCATATCTGCCCGCACTGTCAGCAAAAGATGGCCTGTTGCGAAGCTCCGCAGATTCATGTTGGCGATGGGCTGGGCTGGGGATCCGATGTCCTGTTCATCTGCCTCAACGACGAATGCTCGCTCTTCATCAGAGGGTGGGAGCATCTCGACGGACAATATGGTCATCGCGCCTCGTACCGCTATATGGAACTGCCCGGGAGCAAAGAGAGCAACGTGATGATGGTCGGCACCAAAGATGCCTTCAAGGGAAACGTCATCGATCCTGAGGTCCTGCGCGAACAAAACAAGCGATATCAGCAGGAAAAAGAGGCGATCAAACAGCTCGACACCTGTCTCGAAGAGAAAAATCTCGAACCCGTAATGACCCTCGTTCTCGATGAAGCCGCCGGCAGGGAGCATCGCCATCGGGCCCTCGGGCTTATGATGCAGCTTAACGACTTGAACTGCATCGATCCGATTCGCAACCACTCATTTAGAGATACCTCCCTGGAGCAGGAGGCGAATATGATCATCTCCCGGATTCTCAAAAACAATTTCAAGAAAGAATGCCCCTTTTGCAGTGAGATCATCAAGGCTCAGGCCGTCAAATGTTTGCACTGCCAAGCAGATATTTAACGATGACCTTTTACTCGTTTATTGGCATGGCTTGCGTTTTGCCCGCCCCGGTGAACGGTTACCCTCGAACAGCATGAAAAGTTACCGAAAAATCTTGTTGCAAAAGGATATTTGAGCGAGTATAAGGAGGGCGTCTTTTTGAAGCGAGTTACGGCTGGTGGGCGTAGCTCAGTTGGTTAGAGCACTTGGTTGTGGCCCAAGAGGCCGTGGGTTCGAGTCCCATCGCCCACCCCAGTCGACCGAAGGCGGTTCCCCTGCAGCAGCAGGGGGACCGCCTTTTTTTATGGTGCTGGTGAAGGGTTGCGATTAAGCAAATCCAGCCAGTTGCTGTTCACAAATGTTTGCCCACTCTTCAATTCGTTCCTGCGAGGCAAATTGAGATAGCGTGGCAAGGTCCAGTTCGACATGCCGGCCAAATGCTTCCGCTGGTCTATTCTGATAATAGAGTGCGTTGGCGACATGGACGGTGTGCGCCGGCATGAGTTCGGGTCCCGGATAGTCGCCTATGTTGTGATGAAAGGCGACAGCTTCTAATACGCATCCTGTAAATCCCCACAATCCAAGAAGATATGCGCCGACGGCACAGTGCGAGGCATTGAATACAGCCTGTTCGGCCTCGAGCAGAATCACCCCTTGTGTTTCGGCTATTTCTTTCACTTGCAAATATTTTTCCGGCTGCAGCGAGACCAAAACGAGCTTGCCGATGTCATGAAGGAGACCGGCGAGGAAGGAGTCGTTGGCTAGATTCTGATCGTCGCTTTCGTAGCGGGCTATGGTCCTGGCCATGTTGGCCACGGTCATGGAGTGGAACCAGAGGTCCTTGGCCGAAAAGAGTTTACCGGGAATCTTCAGCTGATCGAAAAGCTCCACTCCCAACACCAAGGCCCTGATGGTGTCGAGGCCAAGCAACTTGACCGCCCTGGCCGGTGATTCGATTTTAGTATACAGCCCGAAAAAAGCGGAATTGATTATATGGAGTACCTTGGCGCTCATGGCGATGTCCTGTTCGATTACCTTGGCAATATCGTCTATCGATACCTCCGGGTCGCGAATGGCCTTCTGCAGTTTGGCGTAGACATCGGGAATACTCGGCAGGGCTCCGATCCGGGATACGAGTTTTTTTAGATTGTCATTGTTCAGAACGCCCTGCAGCGCCAGTGATTTTCTGAGTATGCTTTTGAGTTGTTCCGGCTCACACGGCTTGGCCATGAACTGATGGACAACGCCGATGGTGCGAATGATCGATTCCTCGTCCGCCTGCCCGGTTAGCATGAGGCGGATCGTCTGCGGTGATTTTTCTTGAATAATGGAGAGAAGCTGAGCTCCATCCATGCCTGGCATGCGCATATCCGACACCACCACATCGAACGCATCCCGCTCCATCATGTCGAGAGCGGCCTGGCCGCTCTCGGCGAATGCAAGCTCACATTCAGCGCGCATCGAGCGCAGCATACGGCGCAACCCTGCCAGGATATTTGGTTCGTCATCGACGAAGAGAATTTTTCGTTTTTCCATTTATATTCGCTAGCTCTTCGTATGAGCGCAACGCTCTTCCTGCAAGTCTGCAAACGTTTGCCAGCACCCCATCTTGGCACGAGTAGACCGTCGCGCATTTTTAAGCTCTAGCGCCGAAGGTCTGTTCGAAGTCTTCGCTTCCCTGTGAGCGCTTACGGTTCATTGGTATGGCCAGCATTTCGGCACCCCGGTGCACGGTTACCATTATTCATATATAATTATTGCCATCCATGCTGTACAGATGTTCTCGCTAATTTTTCCAGTGATAATTCAGGTGGATATCGATATGCATTTCTAACTGGTTTTCGGATGGAAACTGGCTAATTCACCATTTAAAAATCGCCATGCCCTTCCCTCTGGCTGTCGTCTTCCGTATCTACACGTATGGGTTGCGCCCGTTCAATAACCGCTTGCTTTTTTTCAGCAGACTGATTCCAAAGGTAATGCTTCGAGTATGCCTCTTCGATTTTTTTATCTCCTGATTTGGAAAACCGCAACGCACGTTTTTTGCCTTTACCCCACTGATTGTATTGCGTATGCCTAGGCACCATATTGAGATCATGAGCATGAAAGCCTATGATCCTGAGGATGCGGTTGGCCTTGGAGAGATTGCCTTCAAAAACTCGCTCAAGATAAGGGACTTGCCCTTTCCTCCATGCATCATAGTTCTCCTTTGAAAGATTGCCCATTTCCATCAGGATTTCGACAGGTGCAACTACGTCCGATTTAGCCAAAACCCTTGCAATTGCGAGAACCACGCGTGGGTAATATTTATCATTGCGATATGTATTTACAGTGACTTTCATCATTCCCCTTGATTGCAACCGTTCACCAGGTCAACCAAACAATGGCCAAACCAATGAAATGTAAACGTTCATCAGTAGCCCAGGTTTGGCGTAGGTGAGCTCAGACTCCAAGCTGGCTGACGATCTACTGCCTATCCATTCACGGCATCCAGGTCGTGCCAAGAATTCGCTGATTACTAAATCAATTTTGTACCCAGCAATCCGTAACAATTTTATTAAGTTTTTCCAAAAGGCCGCCTAGTTATTTATCCCAAATTTCTGGCCTTATATGTAGTTGTCAACTATTGATTCTCATATAATATCTCGAACCAATCTCACCATCCTTGCCAAAACAATCAGATGCATAAACGAAATAGTAACAAGGGTTTAATTCTTTGTTCAAGTTTCTATACCTCCCGACCTGGCCGCTAACGTGTTAATCACTTGCAACTAAAGGCGCGCGTCCACCTATTAATTCTGCCATTAAAAGTCGCACCCCTTTAGTTGTCAATGTGCATTAACGGTTAGCGCGAGAAATATTAATGACAAACTCAAACCAAATACAACGCAAAATGACATCAGCAGCCAAACGAGCCATTTAAAAGCATTCTGTATTTAGCCCTAATAGCTTATGTATGTTTCTTTTCAATCGGCCAATCGATTAAAGCAAAAATCCATAAACATATTATATTAATTAAGGGTATAAGGCTAAGAAGTGCATACCAACCAGAAAAACCAGTTTTGCACAAAATTCTTGCTATAAAATATACGGGAACACTTATTATTGTGAGGATGACCATTATAACTATTATCTCTGGAGAACCAATACCAAACATTAAGCGCCTCCTTGAGTATTAACTGGCCAATCTGAAAAAGCTAGTATCGCTAGGATAACCAACATTCCGATGCCCGGAATAATAATTAATGCTGCCCAATATTGGTTCAACCCAGTTCTCTTAATTATTCTCCATGTTGGATAAGCGGTAAGGGCTAATCCTACAACGTATCTTAAAATATTGTGTTCCATAATCTTAAATTTTGTTAAATTTGATCGATTTTCGACGTTCTTTTGCACGGGTGTTTAATAACGATCGCAACGTTTTATCGCGCCCCGTTGATTTGGATACTGAACGGTCTTATTCTTTCGGTATGCCATACGGTTCACATCGGATATCAATGTAGGCGAACCCGGTTGTTTTACGCTTCTCTTGTTCTTCAATCCATTTGTCTATTCTGATCTCTTTCATACGTTTACCATTGGCTAACATTGTGACATATCCCTTAGCAAGACCGAGTATCCCTTCGCAGGGATACTCATTGCAGAAAGGACACACTTCGATGCCCTTTTCTGGGGCACATTTTCTGATATTGCAAAATGGGGGGCCACAAGTTTACTCCCGACAGCTGCAGCGAAGTTCTGACTTTACCAGCCCATCAAGAAAACGTCAGAACCGTTCAAAATCTGGCAGGCTTGGCCCCCAGTATTCGATTGAGTCTTTTTGGAGAGTCTCTTGTAGTGCGCCAGCTTGTTTTGGCACACAGTTGCATATGGAGCATAGCCCGCAGTACAATCCACAATATGTTACCTTATTCAGGTCTGTCATATCTCTCTCCTTCCAATCGCGGTGCTTCTGCTGTGCGCGGTCTTTTGCGAGTCCGACTGTAAGCGTCTTGTTGTGCGCGTTCGACGCGTTTTCCACCAAAACAATGGATGGTTCGAGTGCCGGCTATGAACTTCCCTGCATGTGGAACATTTTTTGGTATAAAATATTCGTTGCCCTTGCACACATCAATGCTTTGCTCATCAATTATGATGGTGTATCGGCCTTGCACGACGGTGAAATATTCGTCATACTCGTGAACATGTTCATTTGATACACCATCCTTTTCACAAATCCAATATGCGATTTGGCTGCCATCCGCTCCATCATAAACCCAGCCTATGACCCCGTTTGACTGTGACTGCAAAGAAATCAGGTTTTGATCTGATTTCATAAATTCTGGGAAATCATCCATGTAATCTCCGTTTTTCATCAAGTGCACAAGGTTGCTTTTCGGCGGGCGCGCTCTTATTGAAGCTCCGCTGCAAAAGCATGGTTATGTGATTGTTTTATTCAACTTCAAAACGTAGTACAGTTCTTAATTTTTCTGGTACCACTTTTCTTGGGTCTGATATATATATTTCTTTATGCCGCATTGATTTTCGTTTTAGCTGTTTTTTCGAACAAAAATCTTCCATTGCTGCAAACGACTCTGGCTCTTTGTCATAACTTCCATGATGCATCATTTGTACACATTTTCCATCTGTCATTTCATCGAACGCAAGTCTTTCAATATGGGGATTATCCTTTTTCTTAAACGCCCATTCTTTTGCCATTTCTGCAAATTCAATTGAAACAAAATCGGGTTGGCGGATCATCAGGGTGAAAACCAGTTCGTCTTTGTCTAATGTTCCATCAAACGACTGTTTTGCTTTTTCAGAAATGTCCCAGATACCTTCCAGAGGATAAACCGTATATTCGTAGAAATTTTCAGGTTCTAGTCCTTTCTTAAACGACATTCTGATTGCGTAAGAGGTGGCATATAATGCCTCAATACACTCTCCGAAAAATGCACTGTTTGGATTCCCATTGCCTTTTATTGTGAAATATTTATATCGTGGAACATCTATAAGTATTGGTTTGTTCGAAGGCAGGTATATCTTCTTTTCTTTTTTTCTCCATTCATATTTCATGATAGCCCCTTTTTTAATGCACAACCGGGTAGGTCGGAGACCTCACGACCTTCTTCCCCCCTCAGAACCGCACGAGCGAGTCTCCCCCGTATACGGCTCAAGCACTCGTTAAGACCTCCTGTGGGAGGTCCGGTTAAAATATTGCTGGACAGTCAATCCTAGCCCTAATCCGGATGTGACTTCCAGGAGAATAGTCCACTCGTTACCTGATTCGGCCTCTGTAAGGCGGTACAGACTGCAATGACTCCACCCATTGATTGCGCAATAAGCGCTGTCGGACCATCTATCTTTTCAACTACTTTGGCCACCAAATCTTCTATGCCATTCACGGTTGAATCTGGTGGCGTCGAACCGAAACCTGGCCAGCCGAAATGGATTCGCTCACCAGGGTGCGATAAAAGGTTTGCGACTGGCTTCCAGAAATCCGTATCTCCAGATGCACCTGGCATGAAGAAAAGTTTGCTTGTCATTCGAAAATACAACTCCCTGTCGCCTTGCTACACGACATAATGGGCGATGCGGCTCAGCGCAGCGTCTCGCTTGATGGATGGGTTGGGCATTTCTTCTCCAATTGCATTCGAAGGCCCTTCAATGAGAGGTTGTAGGAGTAGTCATGTTTGTCATCACGCCACCAGAATAAAACTTGGTCTTGCCAAGTTGGGTGCAACTTGAGTGTTTTTTCATAAGCTTCTCGAACTTGGGCAAGTTCTTGTGGGTAGTGGCAGTAGCACTCATCGGGTTTTGCATCTTTGTTTTTAACGCAACCCATAACTTTGTTGCTCAAGCCATCAACGGCATTGTTTAGTGTCTTGGCATCACTAACCTCACTGGCTCTGCTCAACTCAATAGGAGCTACGCTCTGCAAATCAATCGCATTTGAGGTTATAGATACCGAAAAGCAGAGCACAATAATTAAGGCGGCTTTCTTGAACATAATTTTTCCAGTATTAAGATGCAAACGTGCTGTTGTGGGGTGCGCGGCTGTTTGCGAGTCCCTGCCAGCAGATGGTTATGAGCTCTTTGTTAAAGATTCAAAGACTACTTTTTTAAGATAGTCGATATCTTTTGCTGAAAGTCTCCAACATAATTTTATAAATAGTATCCCAATGCCAATAAAAGCGATACCGCCAACTGGGAATAAAAAAGCTTCAAAAAGGAGCTGACCTGTTTGATTAGCAAAGGTCTTAGCAACTTGTATAATGGCTAAAGCAGTCCAAAATATGGCAAAACTGAACCATATGGCCATAAAGATTTTTGAGAACAGGAATGTAGTAAATTTACCCTCAATGTATACTCTCCCATTTTCCTCTTTAAATCTCCCGATAAGTATAGGTTTGAAGCTGTTACCAAAAAACGGGATGACTCTTTGTAGACGTATTTTCGAAGCGCTAACCTTGCCACACGCTTTTTGCTTGAACAAAGAGCTAAACACAGACCGTTTAGTATTCTCTTTCAACCGGGTAACAGAGTCTTCAAGTGAAAATTTGCTTTCACAAAAGAAAGGTATATTTCCAAACAAGAATGTATCTATTTTTTTAATCATGACTCATAACGGACTCAGCCGCTCCCGGCCATGCATAAAAATCGGCCATTTATTGATTTCCATGCCGACAATGTATTATATACGGTAACGCCAAACATATAGATGTAGCTTTATGCTATCAGAATTGCCATGTCATAATAATTTTAAAGTATTTTGAGCTAATTTTGGACGCAATAATCCATTCGCCCTTGGATCTATTTTTGAAACAAAGGACCGGTCTTTGATATTAAAATCGATTCGTCTCCTATTAACGAAGAGGAATTGGGTTATATTCCAAAAGGGAACGATATAGATCCTCCATAGTTTCTATATAGAAGTCATGGAATTTACTACGTACTTTTTCCCACAGTGAGCGTTTTGTCTTGTACCTTCTCCAGGCAGCTTTGAACAGCGGACAACATAGCTGCAAGATCTGATCTATTAAAAAGGCCAACATCATGAGGTAAACAAAGACTTCGCTCAGGTGTTTCTTGCCAAGACCGAAATTGTGTTCAAAATGATACCCCTGGTTTTTTAAGGTATTAAACGTTTCATTTTCAATTTTCCATCTAGCACGGGCACCGCGCATAAATTCATAAACATTTTCTTCGGTGACTGCTAGATCAGTAATCCAAGTGAAATGTTGTATCTTGTCGGTCTTACTGTTTTCTTCCCAATATTCGACGAAGGTGATCCGTATATCTTGATGTGACTTATTGAGCGGCACATTGTAAACGATGCGAAAACAATGCGTTATGTATGGTTTGTCTGGTTCGGTCACATTAAATTCCATGACATCCCCACTGGTAACTGCATCGTCTACGTACTGAAAGAGAAATTTGTGATCTCCTTGTTTTACACCTAAAATATAGTGCAGATTATATGCTTTCAGGTCTTCAATGTGGGGAGCGTTGGAGCTTAGTGCATCTTCATTGACAATGAATTGAAGGTGAGGATGATCCTGGCGGAGCTTTATAAGCATGCGCCTTATGGCATTACGTTCACAATCCATTTTTTTGTCGCCATCTTGCTTTCTGATGGTTTCAGGGGGCAAAACAATGACCTCCTTGACATCGGGGTGCACAACTGCGGCTCCGACCGTTTGGAGATAATAGATGATTTTTCCGGTCTTCTTGCTCTTTTTTTCCATGCAAGCATCGGAATATACAGAATCTGAAGAAAAATAACCGGTGCCATCAAGATTGAGCAGATATCCAGTGCCCATAAACAAATATTTTTCCAGAACTTTTCCCCGTTGCAATTGCCGGAAAGCCTCTTTAAAGAGTGGCCGGAGATCATTGGGATCAACCCCGTCAAGGATTTCCCGCATCGAGGTATCACAGGGAATACTGCCCATTCCGTAGATTGTCATAAGGTTATGGGGGCCGGTAAATCTACGTTCATCGAAGGCCAGCAAAGAAGGATCTTTAAGAGAGAACATGGCAAAACCTGCCATCAATGAATCCTCAAGCGTGTGGGTGACAGAACCTGAGCGGTGGTCGCGAAGCCCTGCAAAACCTTTACGCATGGTTTTAATGAGAGCGTCACCATTTAAATGTTTTCGAAGTTTGATTTCTTCAGTTCGGGCCATTTCTCTTTTGCGGATGTTGATAATTGCTTTTACATGCTTGGACATTGCAGCCTCCTTGTAAGTTATTGATATTGCTTACAAAAAGGCGTTGCCCTATCTCATTGATATGTCAAGGAAAATTTGACTTCCCTCGTATTTTTTTTAAATGTTTACGAAGACTCCTTTAAAAAATTGAGCTATTACTGCGTTTCAATGGTGTCCGGGAACTGCTGCTTCAATGGCAAATTCTTCCCATAGTTGATTAAATTCTTTTGTTGAGGTAATTTCGCTCTCCTTGCCAGATGGACTAATTACTCCACTCTTTAAAATAGCTTTGGGAATGACTTTTAGCGAAACCTTTCTATTAACATTAGAGACATATAAATTATATAGGCCCAACCCTACACCTACAAACGCCGCTAAAGTAGTTACATATTTATTGAGATCTTCTATCGTCATTTTTTTCAATTCACAATAGCGTCGCCTTCACCCGTTCATCGGGTGAAAGGTGTTGTTGAAAAAATGGTTAAAAATCGTAACCCGTCAAATATGTAGGCCTTATCCCTATGTTTTCTTCTATCCGGTCACCTTTCGCGCTTCCCAGTGTTCCATGCACTTTCTGAAAATATGGGGATAGACCACGAAATGGCGGAATGGTCGGATGCAGCTCATGTAAAACGCGCTGAAAGCGGTCCTATGCTTAACGTACACCGCAAGGCGGACCTTACACTTTCCTTCTCCTGAGGGAGACCACGCATAATGCATTAATGCATGCTCGGTGGAATTGGAGAGTTCATGAAGTGTTTCGTCTGCGAAGGTATACACTGGCCTGAAGTTCATATAGTCTCGCGTTGAGATGTCCATTGCACGTTCCGGCGTGTCTTTCTCAAGATCGCTCTCCTGCAAACGATCCCGAAGGCTCTTTTCCTGGCAGCCCGGAATAGGGAGATTATTCAAATTATTATCGATGCGAAATAAAACTCCGAACACCTTTCGCACCCTGAAGAGTATTCCTGTCAAGGAAAAATCATAAATGCTCTTCATCATAGGCTCAATGGCGGATTTCTGGAACAAATGTAAATCGACCCCGTCATTGGCTCCGAATTCGTAGGGGAACTCCCAGGTATCCTCGAGCCGGAAATCGGAAGCCAAAGAACGGACTCTCCAGTTGAATCTGGTATGCGTAGAAGCCGCAGCAATAAAATACATAGTTATTCCTTTATGGGGGTTTGAAGTCCAATGGAACGAATCGTATGCTCAGTTTTCTTCACAGTCTTTTTTTTTGAAACCATTTGAACTGTTGCAAGCTAAATTAAATTGCCCATTTTCTTGAGGCCTTACTCTCAACTTCAGAATCTTCTTCCATAGGTGTTGTATGGTGTGGCTTTCGCCTGGCGTCTGTCACCAGGGATTCGTTGCAACCCCAATGTTTTGTTTTATAGAATGCCTGAATTCCATAGGTATCTGCGCTTGGATTGGAGCGAAGAAAACAAACCCAAAGGAAATTATTTAGATCTCTTGCACAAAAGTCACTGTCATCCACCAAAACGAGCCAGGCAACTCCTTTTTGTGATAAAAGACCAGCATTTAATTGGTCCATTTCGATGCAAAATTTTTCCATTTCCTCTGTCCTATCTTCCTTGGCACCATACTGCAAGCTACCTTCACCCAGGTTGTAGGAAGGGCCTTCGATGACAAGAATTCCGGGAAGGATTAGCCGGGGTTGGCTGTAACCATCTGGAAGGGTGAATTTTTCAGGAACCTGGTCACAAAGGTCCCATTTCTTTTCACCGGCAACAGCGATAACGAGCTTGGATCCCTTGTGCAGGTCATGGCCTGTATAATCCAAAGTATCCATCGTTGTATTAGTTTGAAAATGAAGGTTTTTCCGCCAGTCTACGCGCTTCAGAATATGATGTAAATATGACCTGACATCCGAAGCAACCAGCTCATGGTTGTCTTCACCGGCACAGATAAACAAATATTTTGTCAAAGAGACTTGATTGAACCCAAGAAGCGCATTGGCCTGGGTTAATATCTCTCGGGGTTCTCTCCGATCGTAGGGAACATAGCGTTCTGATCCGATGGCTAAAAGAAGACTGTGTACTCCGGCAGCATCTACGGCATGTACTTCGCGGATCCCTTTCACTTGATTACAAAGGATATTTCCAGTTAATCGATGCACAAATTTACCGAACATACTGTCTTCCTGAGGAGGTCTTCCCACCACGGTGAAAGGCCAGAGTGCATTTTTACGATGAAAGATTTTTTCGACCTTTAGGTATGGATATGGATGTTTAAGAGAATGGTATCCCAAGTGGTCGCCGAATGGACCTTCCGGTTTTGTATCTGCCCCTACGGTTCCAAGAATACAAAAATCCGCATCTGCTGAGATGACCCAGCCATCAATTAGTGTGTACCGAAAGGGCCTGGCAGCGAGCATACCAGCAAAGGTCAGTTCGGTCATGCCTTCCGGCAGAGGCATCATAGCGGCAATAGTATGAGCCGGGGGACCACCGACAAAAATGCTGACCTTAAGCTCTTTTCCAGATTCTATCGCCTGAGTATGATGAACACCTATCCCTCTATGAATTTGGTAGTGCAATCCTACTTCACGATCAGGAATATATTTATTGCCTGACATTTGTACCCTATACATGCCTAGATTGGATTGCAAAATATTCGGCTTATCTGTGGGTGGTAAACTGCATACCTGAGGTAGGGTGATAAAACTACCTCCATCCAAAGGCCAAGAATGAATCTGGGGAAGGTCCTGAATACGGCATTCACATTCCAATACAGGTATATTTCTTGCCCAGCCTGGATTCATGCCCGCCATTATTTCGTTCAAAGGAGCTGCCCGAGGAAGACCGGGACGTATATAGCGAGGCAGAGAATGGAGAGCTGTTTTGGAAAGAGTAAACCATTTTTGGGGTTGGCGTAGAAGAGGGAGCGGATTACTACAAGCCTCCAGTAAACACTGCAATGGCTTTAGCGATTTCCGAAAAAGGAATTCTATGCGCTCCATGGTGCCGAATATATTCGAAGCCCCCTGAAAACTAGATCCTTTGATGTTTTCAAAAAAAATGGCCGGACCATTTGCATGGTGTACCTGGCGATGAATAGCAGCCATTTCCAGATAAGGGTCGACTTCTTCTCGAATTCTCAGAACCTGGCCACATCGTTCCAGGTCACTGAAACATTCCAACATAGAACTATACACGAACCTAAATTCCTTTAGAAATGAGATTCACGTGGAAAATTAACGCTTTGATCAGGGGCCGAGCGATAACGAGGTCCCTTGAATTAAATTGGGCAACATCAAAACAATGCCCAATAGTTCCTACTTATCTATGCGAGTGATTGAGCCCATCCATGCGTCTGGAGGCTCAGCCAACTTTGACTTCAACTTTGCGACGGCCGTCTGGTACAAACCACCCTCATCCTCGTAAATAGCTTTTGCGTCAGTCTCGGACTCCCACACACTCAGCGTGGTCAGGCGGCTGTTCGGAGCGTCGACGATCAGAAAAGCCTGAATGAACCCACGGTAGTTCAATGCGGCAGGCATGACTTCCTCGCGTAGCAGTTTTACGGCCTCCTCGACATCTCCCGGTTTAATCTGTACACGAATATTAATTCCGTACATCTCTACCTCCTTTTGCCAGCCCAACGTTTCGCTTGAGAGGCGCGGGCGATAAACTATCCTTGAAAATCCGGCGATATTTCCGCGTCCCTCTCCAAGCGATGGTTATGTCATCTAAGTTATTTTTTGATTTCAGTTTTTATCAAATATTGTGAACTAGATCTTTCAATACATGCAGTGGCATCTTCTATAATGTATGGATTTGTAATAACAATGATATTTCTTTTGAGAAATCCTAAGGTTGAATAGTTAGTACGATGTAACCTTAATGAGGACTTATCAGCAAAATATAATGTCTTAGATGATCTTACTTTCGTGAAAATCTTTTCTTTGCCGCAGTCAACAATAACTTTAGATTCTTTATCCAAATATGGAGATATGATATACAGGGAAATAATTAGCAAAATTATAATTAAACAGATTAATTTAACATAACTTTTTCTAGAATTTTCATTTTCATTAATTACAGCAACATCTTGTTTGGTATTGTTTAATTTAAAGATCAAATATAGTTGCCAAATTCCCAACGGGAGGAAAATAGAAAAAACTAATAACGAGTTGATAATATTAAACAATAATTTGTTGTTTTCTTCATATTTGTTTAACTCTCTGATCGACAGATACGAAAACAGAACAAATGGTGCAAAAACTATTAAAAATGCAAACATACCTCCCATTATCATATCATTAGATGGGGAAGAAGGCGAGTCCGTAGCCATTATTCCCACAAACATCGCTATGAATAACGCGACCAATACCCCCAATATGGTTTCAAAAATGAAAGATATTTTTAACGACCTTATTTTGTTATCCATTTTATATTATTGAAAAACCTAACCCATAAAACCCCGCAGTTAGCGTAAGAAATGCTGATTAAACGGGGAGTTCGACGCCCAAGCATGCCCCCGGCAGGCCGGGCCGGTACCGGCCTGCCGGGGGCATGCTTGGGCGTGACACCTTGAAATTTTTGGCAAAGGAGCATAAGGAAACCCCTGAGACCTTTTAACCAACAAAAGGAGGTTCCCCTATACTCCAAAAACACATTACCGATTTCCTTTCCTATTGTAAAGTTGTAGGTTTTTCTGCCAAGTCCAGAGAATCCCTGACAGTGAGTCTCAGGGATTTCAGCACCTTTGCCAATGCGCAATCGGTGCAAGTGGTTGGCGAAATCACCTATGCGATGCTGGTTGACTTCGTTGCCGATTTTCGCAGTCCCTCCGTACATACGAAGAAGGCCCGGGTTTGGTGTATGCACCAGCTCTTTCACTTTCTCACCGTGACTGGAGTAATCGGCAAAGACATCGCTTCCGGCTTGGAATATCCCAAAATAGAAAGAACCGTGCCGCATTTCCTCACGGCCAAACAGTACAACCTGATTATTGCCTACTTCGCGGTGGATGCGGATACCGACATCGGACTTCGCAATCTGGTTATGAGCCTTATGCTGGGTCTGCTGGGTCTGCGCACCGCTTCACTCATTGCTCTTGATATCGAGCATATCGATATCGAGGCCGGGCTCGCCCTGATCCACGAAAAAGGGACCAAGAGACTCCTTCTGGTGTTGCCGGATACGCTGGTGCACGTCCTGGAAGTGTATCTCAACCGCCTTGATCGTGAGAGCGGGCTACTCTTTGTTTCTACCCGCAAAAAGAGGATATCGCCTCGTACGCTGCAGGATATGTTTCAAAGCGTAGCAAATCATCTCGGCTTCGACCGGCCGCTCCATGCCATGCTCTTTCGCCATACCGCCGCAACCCTGCTCAACAAGACAGCAGGGACCACCCTCACCCAGGCCGTCCTCTGCCATGCTCGAAGGCACAACACCTTGTGCTATGCCCATCTCAACCCGGATACCTATGCCCTCTACATGCAGCGTCATCCCTACATGCAGGTGGGCCGGTCATGAAAACACTACTGGCCACTTTTCAAAAGGAACTCCTCGGTGTTGCCGAACTTGCCGAAAGTACCGTGCGAACCTATCTCTCAAGCGTTGTAGCCTTCAGCGGGTTTGCCGACAAAACCTGCAATATCGACCCACTTGACACCGCAGGGCATCATCTGCTGGATTGCCTTGTCTCAATCAAACACGGCATCTCCGCCAGCCGCCTGTGTCAGCATCAATTCGCCATCAAGAAGTTTTTCGCCTCCCATCTCACAATGACAAGGAGGTCAACATCCTGGTCATTCAGAGCTTACTGGGACATGCTACGCCTAAAAGCACTGCAAGTTACATCCAACCTTCTCAGGAAAAGATCCGAAAAGCAATTGATAAGCTTCCGGCGGTAATCTTTATGAGAAAACTCATTGAACAGGGAGTATTGAATTTGCGTTTCCAGGGTGCTCCTTCTTAAAGAGAGTGAAAAAACAGGGGAGGCAAAAAATATTTATATTTAATTGTTTATTTCGACAGGATCAGTGTGTCAAAATACAGATCGATTTCCTGTTATTGTGTAGATTGGTCCTACATTGATAATAAAACAATAAGGAGATAAGATAAATTATTAATTGATAGTCGAAGTGGTTTTCTTATATCTTTTGTCCGCGTTTATAGGCGCCAATAATTGCGCATAACTTAACATCTTACTGCGGGGTTCAAGAAAATCACCGGTTCAGCCGGTGTATTTTCTTGTTGGGATTAAGCTTGTCAAATGTGTAGACCTGACCCTTGAGTTTTTACTTTCAGAGTTGACTTAACTTGCCTTAATTAAATGTTGTTATTTCACAACTCTTTAAAAACAACTCATGTGCCATTTACTTGACATTTTGTCTGCGTTTGAGACAATAAGATGAATCTTAATATGAAATCACCGCCAAACCAGCGTACTCGACGAGGTGCCGTACGTGGAATGCGTCCTGCTCCATATCGAGACCCCGTCGGCAACCCACATTAGCTGCGCCGTTCCCCACGTCGACAGTGAATGAACGATAAGTGTTGCCATCGGAAAGGTACCCTGATTATCCCTTGTCTAAGATTCGACCTGACGACGGCCATGTGGAGGAGGAGCGCGTCATAACCAACTCTCGCAATGGAAGAAAAAGGCCGGGGATCCGGGTCGGGCTTGACAATTGCCAAAGTGATGCTGGCCTTGTCATAGTAGGACCACTGAAGATGAAAGGGACACAGGGAAAGGCAGTACATTTTTAGTCAAGTTGCCGCAGGCTGTTAATCTCAAGCCATAACAGTAAAAAGTGTCAACGCCCAAATCACGTGAGTGAAACGACATGAAACCGTTTGAGATACACCAAAAGCAGATACGGTCAACCATTACCGACTTGCAGACCACGATCGAAAAGCTCCGGCTTTTAGAGGAGTCATTTCTCGCTCAGGAGGAGGCCCTGTTCGTCATTTCCGAATTCGCCTATGATTGGGAGTATTGGCAGGATATCACCGGAAATTACAAGTATGTCTCGCCCTCAAGTGAGGGCGTAACCGGATATACCCCCAATGATTTCTACAAGAATCCCAATCTGCTACAAAATATTATTGTTCCCGATAACTGGCAGAAATGGAAGGAGCACCGGCACACCATGGCCAAAGGCGGCAAAGTCGATCCTTTGGAATTCAAGATCCGCACCCGGGACGGAGAGATAAAATGGATTCACCATGTCTGCCGTACAGTATTTAACAACGCCGGAGGGAATATCGGCATTCGGGGCAGCAACCGCGATATTTCCGATCTGAAACGATTACAGGACAAACTTCAACATGTGGCAGGCCATGATCCTCTTACCGGTCTGGCTAACAGATCGCTTTTCATCGAACATTTCAACCATAGTCTGGCAGAGGCTGCGCGCAAGGGCTGGATGCTGGTAGTGGCCTATATCGACCTCGACGGCTTCAAGCAGATCAATGACACATTAGGTCATCAGGCTGGCGACCAGATTTTAAAAAGGGTTGCCATGGATCTTAAAAAGACAATGCGCCAAGAGGATATCATCGCCAGGTTCGGGGGCGATGAATTTGTCGGCCTTTTTCATGTCAGTTCCCATTCCGATGCCAAGGCATTAAAAAAGAAAATTCTGGACCAAATAGGCACGGAGATCGTCTGTGACACCTTTCATATCAATATTCAACTCAGCATTGGCATGAGTGTCTACCCCACGGACAGTACCGTTGTCGACAAGCTTTTCAAAATTGCCGACAAAGAGATGTACGCCATGAAGCAACGGAACAAGTCGTACATCAAAAAGGCAAAGTAAAGTGAGGCCGTATTTGCAGAAAAGTATGAGTGAACTGTATGTTATATACTCTATCCGCACACCAAATTTGGCGGTTTGTCGTTCGGGGTGAAGGAAGCGGGTGGAAAGCGTGGCCTTGAAATCAATTTTCGTATTTTAGCGCCGAATTCACTGCCCGGCATCTGCACCGAGAATGTGACAAAATCATGCTTCATCTCTTCTGATCAGGCGCAAAATCAACGCTATAAGAGGTAATCAGCTCACGAAGTTCGCTGACCGCTCCTCGATTCACCATCCTGCGCCCGGCTGCTTTCAACCCAAGCAACTCTTTGACCCTGGTTACGAACTTTTCACCGCCTACCGCAACACTCGTTGACCATTTTCCATCCCGCTCTTTCCCCTGATACGGCAACAATTCATGCACTCAGCCCTTATGGCTCTCGCCTAGAGAGTCCTGATCAGCGAAAGATGCCAATTCCGCCAGCTTTTGTCGGTCGATGATGGCATATCGTTGCCGGGGTTTTTGGTTGTCATTTCTAGCCACAATCCGGCCATTCGGAAGGATGGTCTACAACTCCTTAACGGACCATATTCAAATCGATATAGGTCGTGCACCTCACAAAATGCTCACCGCCCTCGATAGCGGTGGCATGATAACGGTCTTCCCAGAATGCTCCTTTACGATTCTTCCTCTGGTTGTATTCTTGCCCTGTTCGGCTTGCCACCAATTGTTATGATCGGGGCAGGACATGCCAGTCGCCACCATCTACCGCCAGGAGATGGATGTGGCTCGAAGTGACCATGAAGTTCAGAACCTGCAAGCCATAACGCTTTCTTGCCTCAAATGGCCAATACTGCCACCGCTGCCAATCTCTTCTGAACTTAAGCAGAAACTCCTGCTTGTGGCAGCGATGAGTGATATGCCAGACCTGCCCGGGGACATAATAGCGATCCACCCTTGGCATTTTTCTTTAAATGCTCACTTTTGATGCCAAAATACGCCTTCTAAGCAAGATTTCAGGCTTGTTTTCTGCTCTTTTTCTCTTCATATTAACATGTTGGTTCGGTCTGACCTCGTTTCTAACCCCCGTTCCTAATTAGAAAATGTTGTCAGTTTGGTCCTTATCGGTTAGGGTCACCTTGTGTTGATAAGAGGATTGGTTCTGGAAGGCCCTTTTTTTAGGGATGCCTGAAAAAGCGAATTCTTATCACCTGGTTATCCCAGCTGATTACCAGCACCAGATTTCCATCTGCAGCACATCCATGATAATCTGTAAAACCAGATGAACGACAGCAACAAATCCCGGGCCTTCAAAACAGGAACCGTTCTGTCCTCCGTCAACTGACGGCATTTGAAACTATGTATTTTAAGAAAACGCTATGCTCAACCTCAAGGATTCTTATTGATAACTATCCGATATGTAAATATCATTTCCAGTAGCACCCGGTTATTTCTCCGAAATGTGCATGCAGTTTTTTAAACGCATTAAAGAAGCCGCACACGTCCTGTTTGTCTATGATGAAGAGGCTCGTGTCGATCTCTTTGAGCTTTTTCCTGCAATCAAAAAATTCTATAGCAATCGCCACAATCTCTTCTACCTCCGGACCTTTGGCGATGTCTCCTTCAGCATCATCATCCTTATGGGTCTTTTGGGCCCCCAAGAACCTTCCCGCAATATCTCGCTCTTTTTGGCTTGGGGGGTGTGGTGGGTAAGCGTTGTAATGAGTTGGTTTTTCCTGGGCAAATTCTGGTGCGGAATCTGCCCCTTTCCTGGAGTTGCACGTATTTTTCAGGCGCTGGGATTGAGTCTTAATCGTGAACCTTCTGTCTTTCTGACAAAACATCGATCGTCTTTTACCCTTGCCTTTTTTGCCCTTATCATATGGTTCGAATCGGCAACGAATATGAAGAATTGTCCGCTCGGCACCTCCTTGCTCCTTTTAAGCATTCTCCTGGGAGCCTCGGTTATGGGAGTACTCTTCAGGGGCCAGTCTTGGTGCAGGTATCTCTGTCCAATGGGGAAAATTATCGGGGCGGCGGCGACATTATCCATGATCGAATTGCGGCCGGATCTCGGAAGGTGCAAAAATTGCAGATCGTTTTCTTGTAAAAGAGGGACACCTGCTGCAGCGGGGTGCCCTATCTATCTTGGCACCTTCAACATCAGAAACAATATCGATTGCCTTATGTGTGGGCGCTGCCTCTATTTATGCGACAAAGACAGCCCTCGCCTGAATCTGAGAAATCCCTTTGTCGAACTTGTCATCAATAAGGGGCGCTATATTACCTGTTCCTATATCATCCCCTTTTTAATTGGTTCTCAGCTGGCAAGGTTCATTCAGCACACCTCATGGTATGGCATTTTTGAGCGGTTGCTTTTCGACTCCAACACCCTCGCATTTACAATGCTGTTAGGTTTGGGGTTTATCTTTACCTTACTAGTCATACGAATTGGAGCGTATCTTTTCAATATCACTGAAGACCCATTGTTCGGTAAGTTCTCGCCCATGGTACCGGTTCTAGTGCCTCTCGCCTTTACCGGCGAGTTGGCCTACCGCCTCGATTACTTCCTCGCGAACATGGGAGATTTCATTCCCACATTGGGCAGACAGTTCGGGTTTAACCTTGAGTACTTGTACTTTTCAATCTCTGCTGCAACGATCCATTGGATATGTTTGGCCCTAATGGGTATCGGCACGGTTTCCAGCAACTATGTGCTCCATCTTTTCAATACACGCGACTTTGAAGGCATCATTCCGAGAGGCGACTACTATAGCTTGCACTTGCTTGTGCTGCTCGTTTTCACGATCTACGCCGTGTTGTTTACAATATAGTTATCGCATTATGGAAATAGTGGACGTGCCCCGTGGCTTTCACCTGGGTATTCCCGAAAATCGCCTTGAAAGAATCTGAAACATCACTTGAAAAGGTTAAAATATCGAAAGTAGTTTCAGCGACATGATCAGAATTGCGACGATCAGCGCCGCCTTGATAAGCCGGTCACCTTTTTTGATGGAAATCTTGGCCGCCCACCAACCACCCAAAGCGCTTCCAGCGGCCAGACATATCCCGAACGCCCAGTCCGCGTTCTTTGAAAGGATGAAAATCAATAGGGCCGGAAGAGTGTAGATCAGAACGATAAAAACCTTATGCATGTTCACGTGAACCAGGTCGAACTTCAGCAGGTAATTCATTGACGCCATCAGCAGAAATCCGCCCCCACCTGGATAAATCCACCGAAAAAACCGATGAGAAACATCGATACGACAACCTGCCAGGTGATGGCCTTGTTCTCGGTATTATCCACCACCATCCTCGCCCGGGGCACGATCATCGACACCACGATGCCGATCATTACAATGGCCAGAATTTTCTGAAAAAGTGCATTGCTGATCGTGACCGCCAGCAGAGCGCCGGCTATCGAGCCGGGAAGTGTCAGCAGGGAAAGCTTCAAACTCAGCTTGAATTGCTGATACTTCTCCTGTTTGAAGGCATAGACGGCAAAAATGTTCTGGATCATAATGGCCACTCGGTTCGTGCCGTTGGCCATGGCCGCATCCAATCCCAGAAAAATCAGGACCGGAACGCTCAATGTCGACCCACCGCCCGCAGTGACATTGAGAAAGCCTGCAAGAGTTCCTACGGAAAATAAAATCAGCAACAAATAGATCTCGTGCAAGTGGTCATCTCGTTACAAATAATGATAAATGTCAATTTCTTGTGATGTTCCCATCATAAGGCGTAAATGTTCTTGAATATCAAATTATCAATTTTTAGCAAGCGCCGCACATCCGTTTTTAATGGACACCGAAAATCGAATCACGTAAAACAAGGGTATTAAGATCCAAGCCACCGCGGATTGTTCTTCCCCAATAATGGCATTGGATCTTATATGGATCTGGACCGAAACAGATATGTCAATGCCTGACACCGATGCCTTGTGAATCTTCCTACACAAAGCCTCTGAGAGACAGCCCTTGCCTTCAGCCAGTATTTATGATTTGAAATTAATAGAACCTGGGTCCACAGACAGGGGAGTCCCTCATAAGATTACGTCCATGCTGGGCGTAGACTAAGACCCGATCGGATGCCGCACTCCGAACAGCAATGCGACTGCACTGACGCAATACCCCCACTACTCTTGACCGGGTCTGGCAGCTATAACCAACGGTTTAGAAATTAAATGGATTCTGCAAAACAATCCGTGGTTGCCATTACAGGTGGATATAGTGGTATCGGGCAGACCGCCGCTGAGGCATTTGTCCGCAAAGGCTATCAGCTTGTCATTGTCGGTCGCTACCAGGACACCCTGGCTGCCATATCTTTTGCAGCAATGAGAGAAAAAGAATATTTTCTCTGAAATGGATTTTACCTTACTAATGAATAAAGAGGGCTGATAAATGGCCAATAAATCATCTTTAACTACACTAATATTATTCGTTTTACTACTTACCCTTGTTTTTGGGTTGTCATTTGTTTCCAACAGTATCTGGGGCGGCAAACCCGAACAGCCACCAAAGGTTAATGAACTTAAAATAGAAAAAGAAATGACGATTGGCCAATTTGGCCAGGCAAACAAATTGCCAAATAAGGTGCTAAAAAGACTATTTGATCTTAAAGGCAAATCTGACCTGGAAAAGAGGTTAACTCAATACGGTACAACCGAACAAATTTCAAGCCTGATTAAGAAAAAACTCGTCCTGGCCACAGAACACGCCGGTAAAAACTGGATTAAAATCCCAGTAAAATTCGCCCTCTGGATTATCTTTCTCAGTACGACTTTTATTGTATCGAGAAACCGTAAGATTACAGCTGGTTTCAGAAACAGGCTGCTGCTTGCGAGCGTTTTGCTTTTTGGCGTTATCATGGGCGCGGACCCAAGCCCCATGGGAACGGTAAAGGACGCTATCCACCTTTACGGCAGTTCCCATGTTATTTATCCCCCACGGATGATAGCCTTGGCGATATTTTTGTCGATTGTGTTTCTTGCCAACAAATATATTTGCGCATGGGGTTGCCAGATTGGCACCTTGCAAGATTTAATTTTTCGTATCAATCAGACAGACAAGCAAAAATCAATAATTGGCAGACAAATCAAGTTGCCCTTTGCCGTTACCAACACTATCCGTATTCTGTTTCTTTTCGTATTTACCTTCCTTGCTTTTTTATGGGCTATCGATCTCATTGAGCCAATAGATCCTTTCAAGATCTTTAAACCTTCCTACCTGGGGCTGTCCGGCGTGTTGTCTGCCGGATTGCTTTTATTCGCCAGCTTGTTTATTTACCGTCCATGGTGTCATCTCTGCTGCCCTTTTGGTTTTGTGGGGTGGCTTGTCGAAAAATTCAGCCTGGTGAAAATAAGTGTTAACTACGAAACCTGTATTGCCTGTCAAAAATGCTCCTCAGCATGCCCCTCAACGGTAATGAGCGCTATCTTAAAACGTGATAAAAAAACAATACCAGATTGTTTTGCCTGTTATACGTGCAGAGAGGTATGTCCAACGGATTCGATACGTTTCTCCAAAAGAAAAAGGACATTGCCACCGACAGGTCATTTTGAGAACAAAAATAGCTCCTAAATGGCATCAAATCGCTATAGTGGGCTGGAAGCACGTAATCACCTGGCAGACAGGGCCGACACTTCAACCCTCGCGGCTCTTGCACCGGGCTTCACCCTGGAAATGGCCGCTGCCTTATCAAAATTGATGCCCCTTCAGGATCCGATCAGGTGGCATCAAATGAAGGGGCGTAAGCCGGTTCCGCAATACCTTGGGGCTGCCGGGAACTTTGGCTGTCCGTCCGCAACCGAACCACCAGACGGGCGCTGTCGTAGACAACGTCCAATATCTTTGCCACCGCCTTCTGGACAATCTTGTTCTCCAGGGCAGAAATACCGATCGGCCTCTTCTTGCCGCCCTCCTTCTCCATCCAGATCCGCTTGACCGGCTGAGCAACATAATGACCTCGTTATACCCGGCTTCACCTTCCCTACAGTGGATCCCTTGGGCATCGGTTCCCCACCTGCACGGTCAGTTATTGTGACCATCGGTAATTTCGGGACTCAATACAGACCCTGCATCCTTGATCCACGTGGCTTCGGACTCCCGTTGCCGGGTTTGCCCTCAGGTTTCACTACTGCCCTGCCGGCTCAGTTTTGGGCAGGTGGAACTTGGATCAGCTGATCCTCACCCACTGGGTAACGTTAACCGATTTCTGTCGAACTAATGACCTCCCAAGGTTTCGGATTTATCTCGACACGAGAAGCGACGCGTTATGTGTTTTTGTTAATGTAGTAACAGACATTTGCGATCACGTCATTTGGTTCTAAGTCATAGCCTGTTGCGTTCTTGCCGCTCCAATTAACGCCTATAAGAAGATTGCTTTCTATTAAGTCTGGCGCCCATTCATTAACAAAGTCATCCCAAGTTAATTCTTCAGGTTATTGTTGAATTTGGCTCTGGCGCGCCTGGAGAAACCTGTTTTCGCGGGCACATGAACTCACCAGATGGCACAATCACCTTGAACCCCACGATCTGCTCGCCTTCAAAGACAAACTCATATAGTACGTCGGAGTATCGCGGGAGCCGAAATTTGAGGTCCCTATAGGGTATGAGTTTCTCATCAGGCATTCCGCTTTCGACGTGATACAGCGTTCCGTCTTCCCTGAGGACAATCTCGAAGGTGAGGCCATCCGGACTCTCGTAAATACCTGCGATCTGAGCTTTGAGTTCCAACGGAACAGGTTGGGGGCGGCGGATAAAAGTGGCATCTGCTTCGTCGAGGGAAATGACAGCTCTATCAACCTCACCTTGAGGGTTGGTGAGAAAATTTACTGACCACTTGCCATCCAGCTCATCATCGGGTGTGTCAAAGCGGTCGTAATGATAATGGTTGAGAGGAAGCCGGATCTTGTGGAAATCGAAGTGGAGTCCGTCGCCAAGGGTGGTGATTTTGAGTAGGCCATAAGCCGGATGCTCGTATTCTGCCACGTAATCCCTGAGCGTATGAGAAGGCCGAGTGTCCAACACACGATCCCTTCCCGCCTTGGCCCTGGCCTGGATGCATGCCTCCTTGTCTTTTTTGATTATCGCAAGCCAGCGCTCACTCCAGGGCGTCTCGTCCAGCCCCAGCATGCGCTCATAGATATTGTATCCGACAATATTGGAGAGCACAGAGCAGTGGTTTCCAATAACGAAGACGATGACACCTGCCTTTTCCACTGGTAGGTACGATATCTGTGAATGGCAGCCTCCAATGGCGCCGCCGTGGAAGGTAAGGAGATGGCCCCTATACGATCCGCTAGAACGCCCCATCCCGTAGGCGCAATTGAGCAACTCCCAGAAACCGCGCGTCTCGCCAGCAGTGTTGGGCAAGGCCATGGCTGGCTCCAGGGTTGTTTTTTGCACTCCAGAGGGAAGGACTTGCTGGCCCCGATACCTTCCATTATTCATCAGGGCATTCAGCCAGTGCGAAACCTCCTCAATGCTGGAGATTATGGCCCCCGCAGGAGCGATTCCTGTCTGATCCTCGTAGTGAGGGATTCGGTGGATTTCTGTGCTGTCCCGCTTCTCGGTAAAAGGTACGGCATGATCCTCGACTTCTATCATTTCGGGCACGGAATAGGTCGTATGGGCCATGCCCAATGGCTCCAAGATCCTCTCCCATACGAAGTCCTCCCAAGTTTTCCCGGAGAGAAGCTGAATCAGATAGCCTACAGCCGCATACATAAGGTTGTTATAGAGGTGGATTTGCCGCATGGACTCCCGCGGTTCCATGAGTCTAATCCGCTCGAATAGCTCCTTGCGGGTGAAGTCAGACTTGTACCAAACCATATCGTGCCGGGTAATACCGGTGCGGTGGGATAGTAGGTCCCGCAGCGTAACGTTGCTGTTAAGGTGGTCATTATAGAACCGAATGGCTGGCACAGCATCTCGCACTGGCTTGTCCCAAGTCAGTTTACCTTCCTCAACTATCATACCTGCGGCTACGGCTGTGAACAACTTGGTATTCGAGGCGATCTGAAACAAGGTCCCAGGCGTGAATGGGAGCTTTTTTTCAAAATCTCGGTAACCATACCCCTTGGCGAAGACGAGTTCGTCGTTTAAAATGACGCCTAATCCAATTGCTGGGGCATTCCACTCCTCAAGGAGCTTCTCCATGTATTCATCTACGCCCTGTAGTTCTTTGATCATGGCGAACCTCCTGGCCGATCATCTTTTAAGTCGCACACAGCGTCCTTGGTGGATTCCTTTGATGAAAATCTTGATTTTATGTATTGGGAGCCAACGGTGTATTATCTATGATATAAGTGCCGATATAGGTCTTGTGCCCAAGGTGATTTATTTCTAGAAACCAAATTTTTTTTGAGCGAAAAAAGGCGATAGATGTTTGCTTTTTCCTCACTCGGGGTCGGACCACGCTACCACATTGATTGTTAAATATTAATGTTCAAAAAATAGCCATTTCCAGGCCCTATATCGCCTTTTTCGTCAGCAAACTAGCTTGGTCCTATCCCATACCTAGACCTCGCAGGCAGGCGAGAAGCTGCTTGGGATGAACTGGGAGTACGATGTATCGTCAGGCTATTTTGGGGGGGAGATTTGCAGCCAGTATTTGGAGAATAAATACCCATATTCTGCAGATGATGGGCATAATGGCTGTTTTAAAACCATTCTTCCGGAATATTGCGTAAGGTATGATCATGTCGGCCAAAATCACCGTTAAACACATCGATGGTCTCGACAATCACTTCCAAAAGCGTATCTTTTTCCCGGTTGAAAATAAGGGTCGGCTTTTCATAAATCATTTCCGCTTTCCGGATATCGCGATTCAGGCTGACGTTGTTGGCCAGAAGCGCCGTTATGCCGTTATCATCAAGACTCTGGATATGGCGCAGGGCAGCGATGTCGTCTTCAGCCTTCTGAAACGAAAAAAACGAGAGATCATTTAAAAATCCATAACAGTGCCGGAGCATATGCCATCCTTCAAACATGTCGTCCCACAAAATCATGGAGCGGATAGTCTCATAATCTGTTTCCAGGAATTCTTTTTTATGAAATTTTCCCTCCATTGTGCAGCCGGACTGGATACTGGCGATATCCAGCAGCCGGGTCGTATAGGCAACCAGGTAGTTGATGAAGTTGTGAACCACCGAACCCATTTTCATTTTCGGATTTTTGCCCGGCGTACACAGTGTCGGTAATGCCCCGTTGATGACCTTTGTCTCAGGATTAATAGCGTAAGCCAGGGCCATGCCGGCAAAAAACTCAGCAAGGGCCATCAGCGCAACCCCATAGGGTGTCATGGGCGCATTCTGACCGGCGAAGGGCTGGGTGACGAGCATGACCGGGATTTGTCGCTGGACGCACTGGTTGAACATATCGATGTTTTCTTTAAACGACAGCTTCAGCGGCGAGGTGAAAATCGTATGGCATGTGATGATATAATGCCCTTCATTTTGCAGCTTTTCCGCCGCTTCAACCCCGGATTGAGTCGTGATATTAAAAATCATGGGGCCATTATATATATTGGATGTCACGCTGAACTGCTCAACTTCAAATTTTCCCATCTGCCTGGCGCTAACCATGGTAAACGGCATGTCATTTTTCTGGGCCAGCATCGCCTGTTTCAGGATGTGGTCCATTCCGGGATCTTTTAAATCAAAATGATGTTCATCTCCTGTATGAATAAATCCCGCAACCCCGCCCGGTCCATACGCTCTGTCCAGGACAGGGAAATCAAACCGGTAGGCCTGATCGACAATATTCTGGATATACCCGGGTTCAAAATAAATTCGCCGTGTGGTCGGATCGAAAATAGCCCCATAGTCGGTCCCCTTGGTCGTTAGCTGGATGAATTCAGAATAGTCATAATGGGAATCGCTATGCTTGTTTTCCGGAATCCGGATACCGCAATAAAGAAGCACTTCTTTTGCATCATAAATCAGATTTCGCACCAGTCGGTTCCACAGGTTTGTGTAATCTCTCTGACGAATTTTTTTTATCATGCAGTCCCCTAATGTATTGGCTTTAAGTTTCCGCTACACAAGATACTTTTCGGTGTTGCTGTTCAGGCTGCAAAAGGCCGGAGAAAATCAGGGATGCTGGTTCTTCGGAGTTAGAGATGATGAGTTTTTTAAACATCGGGTTGCCACTTACTGCCTTTGAAAAAATTAAAAGGGAAATCTCATTCAACCTTTCGAATTATTAACATAATTCAGGCTGTAGAACAATGATGTATTCCGCAGGGTTTAAAAACGGATGGCAAGGGTCAAATAATGTAAAAAAAACAGGCTACTATTCTAAATATCATTCCGCTTTACCACTGCTCTTTCTCGGTCGTCCTGCTTTTCCGGGGGAGACACGGCGAGCAATCATTTTGCTCACTTCCTCGGAAAATATATCGGTGCCCAACGCAAAATTACCATTGGTAGCCTTTCTGATTTTATCCAGATCTCCAAGCTTAAGTTCATGACGAAAATGTTCTTTGTACGCCATCTGCCTTTTTTTATCGGTGTTACCCAAGCTGCGGTAAAGCTCTTGAGGTGTTAGTATGTCGGATTTTTCTCCCTTACCGTTAATCCGGTTGCTTGACCAATGATACTCTCCAGGATGCTTTATGATTCCAGCTCGTACCGGGTTCATTTCAATATATCGCTGACAGGTAAAAATCTCTCCTACCTCCTTGAGCATGTTCTTGGCAAAGCAGATGGCATGGGAACTGGAACGGTCGTCACGAAGGGCTTTGCGTTTTCGTAGAAGATGAGCCCAGCAAAGTTGGCGGATACCATGTTTGTGGTAGCTGCGGTAGGCGGAGTGGTCGTCACTGCCAATGATGCCAGCATAAGCGGGGCCCAGTGGCGATTGGGGTCGGACCAAGTTAACCTGTTGGGTTTGCGCACTAAACATTCACAAAATACGTGTTTTTTACACTTAGAAGGCCCTTTTTAGGCCCCAAAACACCATTGTAAGATCCGCACGGCTCTCGAAGTGCAAAATGGCTGGCCTCTTTTTTTCGTCTTCCGCTGCCCCCCTGGCACCTGACCGCCCGGGGATATGACGTTGGTTTGCTCTTGCCATTGCTTAGAAGCCCCTTTTTACCGGTAAAACGTAGTTCTAAGCCCGAAAACAGGGCTATTATTCAGTGCATATCCTATCATTTCTGCTAGTTAGCTTGGTTCAACCCCGGTCCAGCCAGCAGCAGCTCTCATTTGACTGTGAGCACGATCTTGCCTTGGATGTGCCCACGGGAGGCTCGTTCGTGGGCCTTGCGCGCATCGGCAAGTGGAAACGTGCTATCGATGGCGACGCGAATCGTACCGGCATCGAGCAGGCGCCCAAGTTTTGCGAGCTGCGCGCCGCTCGATTGCACCTGGGTTGCCGAGACCTTGACACCCAGCTTCTCAGCCTCGTCGGTGCCGGAGAAGCCCAAGGGGAATATAGGGAACAGAGCACCGCCAGGCTTGAGCGTGCGCAAAAAACGACTGGTGGTCGGGCCGCCTACCGCATCGATGACAAGATCAATATCACTGACGATCTCCTCGGGAACAACCTTGGTGTAGTCGATGAATTCATCTGCGCCGAGGTCGTGCAAGAACGTTTCGTGCTTGCCAGATCCCACCGCGATCACTTGTGCGCCCTTCCACTTGGCTATTTGCACGGCGAAATGACCCACTCCGCCCGCAGCTCCATTCACGAGGACGGTCTTGCCCGCAAGTGGCACTGGCTCATGCCTGTTCGGCTGAAGCGGGTTCGGTACGTTGTGCCCCAGCTCGATCATGAACTGCCACGCGGTGAGCAATGACATCGGCGCTCCGGCGGTGTGCACGTGATCAATGCCTGTCGGCTTGATGGCAACTTCCGACACTGGAACGCTAACGTACTCCGCATAGGCTTTGCTGCCACCCGCAAGGCCGCTGGGAAAACGAACCATCGAGTAAACTTCTCCTCCGACGGAGAAGTCCGTAACGTCATCTGCAACGGCCTCGATTACGCCCGACACATCAGTTCCCAGAATGACAGGAAAGGACACCTGTGGCTGCCACTCAGGAGGAAGCATCTTATAGCCATCGCGCAGGTACCAGTCAGGAGGGTTGATGCCGATCGCATGAACGCGGACAAGTACTTCACTCTGTTTCAGTTCAGGAATCGGGGCATCCTCGTAACGCAGCACCTCGGGGCCCCCAAATTCGCGTTGCCGAACCGCCTTCATTGTGTTTGTTGACATCTCTTTTTCCTTCTTTGAATAAATGTTTCCACTTCAGCAAGTAGGAACATAATCAAATATCTCCGGGATCAAATATCTCCGGGGTCGGACCGAGATAATTATCCGAATTATCGTTATAAATGTCCCAAAAATGCATGTTTTCAGCGCTTAAACCGGCCATTCGAGGCGCAAAATCACCGTTATAAGAGGTGATCGGCTCACGAAGTTCGCTGACCGCTCCTCGATTCACAATCCAGCGCCCAGCTGCTTTCAACCCAAGCAACTCTTTGACCCTGGTTACGAACTTTTCACCGCCTACCGCAACACTCGTTGACCATTTTTCATCCCGCTCTTTCCCCTGATACGGCAACAATTCATGCAACCAGCCCCTATGGCTCTCGCCTAGAGAGTCCTGATCAGCGACACATGCCAATTCCGCCAGCTTTTGTCGGTCGATGATGGCATAACGTTCCCGGGGTTTCTGGATTTCATGAAAGCCACAATCCGGCCATTCTGAAGGATGGTCTACAACTCCTGCACGGACCATATTCAAATCGATATAGGTCATACACCTCACAAAATGCTTACCCTCCTCGATAGCGGTGGCATGATAACGATCTTCCCAGAATGCTCCTTTACGATTCTTTCTCTGGTTGTATTCTTGCCCTGTTCGGCTTGCCACCAATTGCAGTGATCGGGGCAGGACATGCCGGTCGCCACCATCTACCGCCAGGAGATGGATGTGGTTCGAAGTGACCATGAAGTTCAGTACCTGCAAGCCATAACGTTTTCTTGCCTCAAATAGCCAATACTGCCACCGCTGCCGATCTCTTCTGAACTTAAGCAGAAACTCCTGCTTGTGGCAGCGATGAGTGATATGCCAGACCTGCCCGGGAATATAATAGCGATTTGCCCTTGGCATTTTTCCTTAAATGCTCATTTTTGATGCCAAAATAGGCCTTCTAAGCAAGATTTCAGGCTTGTTTTGTGCTCTTTTTCTTTTCATATTAATATGTTGGTTCGGTCCGACCCCCGTTCCTTAGTTCCTCAGCGTTCCTCTTCATCTTCATTAGAGCCACTGAAGATCGCGACGACTGTCCTTGGAAAATTTGAGCAGAAACTCCTTCTTGTGACAGCGGTGGGTTATGTGCCAGATGTGGCCGGGTAGATAATGTCTTTGAGCTCTGGCCATGGCCATTTCCTATATGGACGTTTTGCACCCCAAAAGGGCGATATAAGTGCCGAAAAGGCTCCTTTTGTGATGAAATTTTTATTTATTTCAATTGACTAGCTTGGTCCGACCCCAGAACTCACGAGACCTTCTTCGAGCACCTGGAATCGTTTTTTGATTACCGTCGCAGCGTTTATGAGGCCAGTGAGCAGACGATCAAGAGCAACCGGATCGATCTCAACCTCTTCAAAGCGTTTGTTGACGACCGCCCGGATCACACCATCGATGGGCCGACAATCATCGCGTTCCAGTACTATCTCAAACAGGAGCGAGGCAATGCGGGCGGCTCCATCAATCGCAAGATATTTACCCTGCGCCGCTATGCTCGGCGCCTCCGGCTTGTCGACGTTCCCGACGCCGAGCAGCTTCCTTTTGGACATGTCCTCAAGGTCCGCCAGGGATACCGTAAACGGCCATTGGCGCTCACCTCTGCCCAGATAAAAAGCCTTTTCTCCGCCATTGACCGGCAGAGCGTGCTCGGTATCAGAGATTACGCGGTGTATGCCCTGATGTATCTTGGCGGTTTACGGGTAGGCGAGGTGCACCAGCTCAATCTCGATAGCATCGATCTCGACCAAAGACACCTGGTGGTCAACGGCAAAGGCAACAAGCAGCGAACCATCATCCTACACGAAGAGCTGTTCGGCATTCTCTCGGAATATCTCGCTGTTCGCGAGTCGTTCTATCGGCACTACAGTTCCTCGGCGCTCTTTGTCTCGAAGAAAGGAAACCGCCTTGCAATCCGCACCATGGAGGACAATTTCAAAAAGGTCGTTGCCCGAGCAGATCTCAACGCCGGTTTTTCCGTTACCTGCCATAGTCTAAGGCACACCTTCGCCTCCCATCTCAATGATAAGGAGGTCGATATCCTGGTCATCCAGAGCTTGCTAGGACATGCCACTCCCAGGAGAACTGAAAGCTATATTCATCCTTCTCAGGAAAAGATTAGAAAAGCAATGGATAAACTTCCGGCGGTAATTTTTATGAAAAAACTCATTGAACAAGGTGTATTGAATTTGCCTTTCCAGAGCCGCTGTTCCCAAAGAGAGTGAATATAAATCGGCAGTAATGAGAAAATTATATTGAATTTATTTATTCGATAGGATAGGTGTGCAAAAGATACAGAAAAATTTATTGAAACGGTGCCTATTGTTGCTGAATGAAGAACAAGACAATAATGAGATGAGATAAATTATCAATTGACGATTGAAGTAGTTTCCTTATGCCTTTTGTCAGCATTAATTAAGCCCATAGATTGCGCCTAACTTGGCGTCTTACTGCGGGGTTCGTATTGTTCACCGGACCTTCGCTGTTTCCAGGTTCAATGCAGCTGATAGTTAGAGATTTTTGGGTAAATTATACGATACGTTATCTTGATTGACCGTAATATATTTTTTAGATATAAGGTTTTTGATAATCAAATCTAGTTCTGTATCTTCAAGCTTTTTTGTAAATAGGGAATTTATTGTATTAGAAAGAGTTTTAACTTTTCTCGGTCTTGATTGACCACGGCCAGCGAGATTTTTAACAATAGCATTCAATTTTTCGTCGTTGTCAGTGGTGTTTGATATACGTAAAATTGGAATTTCTGCCAAATCGTTGACACGATTAACTTTGATTCTTTTTTCCCTTAAATGCTTTACCAAATGATCAAAACCTGTGTCTTTTGAAATTATGTAGTAATAACCATCTTTATCTTCTGAAGAAAGTTGTCCTAAATAACATGCGATGTGAAAATCTAGCGCATTTGGACCATTACCTGAAATTTTGATATATTTAGCTTCGCCGCCAAATTCTTGCAAAGAATTAGCTATTTCAAAAGGGATTCTTGTTTGATTTTCACCTACAAAAAACGAGAATATTGAAGGGGTGATTTTTCAATAGCGCAACATTTCTTGGCTGAACATTTTCAAAATCTATGAGTACGTAATTTTTAGGTGGCACGTTTTAAATACCTCAATATTTTTTCCTCTA
>CAVUXQ010000034.1:0-125394 GCA_963745265.1 uncultured delta proteobacterium | reverse complement strand
CCAGGCCGCAGGTGAAGCTGTGTTCCCAGAAGAGGTCGATATCCTTTTGGTCGACGCTGCTGAGTTTCTTCAGCGAATTGAAGACAGCCTTGCCCAGGACGACGTTGCGGATTTCATCAAAGCCAAGCACCACTACAGCCTTTTCGATCGAGGCTACCTGCCGAGGCATGCCGAAAAACGCAGAGTTGGCGATTTTGAGGATGGCCGTACACATGGATTGGTCTGGAAGGATCGCCTCCATGAGGTCGAGGGCCGAACTGTCAGGATTGGCGGTTACAGCCATGACCCTGTTGACCGTGGAGGGCAGGGTCGGAAGGCTTTCAATCTGCTTGAGAATGGCTGTAAGGTTCAAATGGGTCATGTGCGCAGCCCGGAGTGAATGGCAAGCACCTCTTTGCGGGTCTGGGCGAAGATGTCCTTTCCCAGGTGCAGAATCTTATTGTGCTCGATAATTTCGAGCAATTCAAGGACAAGGGCTGGATCAAATTGTCTTCCCGCCTCATTTTTCAACTCATGCAGGATGGACTCGGGGTCGAGTCGCGACCGAAACGGCCGGTCCTCCTCCATGGCTGCGAACGAGTCGACGATATTGACGATTCTGGCGCCGAGAGGAATCTCGTCTCCCTTGAGGCCCTCGGGGAAGCCGCCGCCGTCATAATGCTCGCTGGAAGTGAGAAGGATGGTCCTTTCCTGGGAAAAATAATCAAAAATATCGAGAATTTCATTGATTTTATACGGGAGGTCTCGGAGGAGCTTCCACTCGGCATCGTTAAAACGATCCGGCTTGGATAGGAGGTCGTTGTGCATCAGTTGACGCATGGTGGCGTTGAGGGTGATGGCGTTTTGCAGGGTCTGGATAATGGAAGGGGTCAACCCGAGTTGCTTGCCGAGCAAAGTGGTGTAGGTGGCCACCCGGTCGATATGGCTGCGGTGATCGGGACCGGCGAGGTCTCGCACCAGCAATTGGAGTGATGCGATGGTCGATCGACGTGTTTTTTCGAGCAACCGGCTGATAGTGGCTTTCAAGCTCTGCAGATTTATTTCCGATACCTCTCCGCTCTCGGCCATCAGCGAAGAGAAGGTGGCAATGCGGTTCCGACCATCGGCCTTGGCTTTGTACAGCGCGGTCTCCGCCATGTTGAACAGTTCATTCTCGGTGGCCGGCTCGTGACTGCGGAAGCTGGAGATGCCCATGGAGATACTGACTTCGCGAGGGGTGCCACGTTGGTTGAACGGGGTATCGGTGCAGGCCCGACGGATGCGTTCTGCGGTTCTGGCTGCCTGTTCCAGGTTGATTTCCGGCATGAGCACAACAAAATCCCCTCCGGAAAAGCGAAAGCAGGTGTCTTCCCCGCGTGTGGAACGCACGAGACGAGCGGACAACTCGTTGAGGATGAAATCACCGTACTGGTACCCGTATTTGCGATTGATCTCATTGAGATAATCGATATCCAGGATGAGAACCGCCAGGTCGGAGCCTCCCTCCTGGGCCTGTCGAAACTGCTGTTGCAGCACCTTGTTGAAATGGTGTCGATTGTAGAGCCCGGTGAGACCGTCCCGGGAGGAAAAGCAGTCGAGAAAATCTTCATGATTGCGAAGATATCTGGTGTGCTCCGAACTCAGTTTGGCGACCCGCTGCAGAAACAGGACCTTGGTCTGCAGGCTTTGCCGGGTAATCGGCCCCCCAAGGTAGTCGATGAGCTCGCCGAACGTTTTGCAGGCGTAAAAAGTCTTCGTCGCAGAGGTGATGATCGTCGTCGAGTACAAGGGCGGGAGTGTGCTCGGGCAGCGATGGCTTGGCACATATTTCCGGCAGCTCCTCGCTGCAATCCGCCAAGATTAAAAGGAAGATGACGGAGAGGATGCTGGGGCCGGGCAAGGTGGCTGGAGTGCAGACAAGGACGCTATGAGGCGAGCCGGTGAGCAGGTTCCGATACTGCTCGGCCCTCTCGATACTGTTGGCTACTATCAATAATGAAGAATTCATCCGTGTGTAGCAGGTGGGTGGACGGCTCGACGGAGGAGTCGAGGATGCTGGCATTGATTATGGAACATAGTATCACTGTTACCGTTCCTGCCGACAAACGCAACTGTGGAGTGGGCTCCCTATCGAAAAAACACGAGCTCAGGCCTGAATCTGCGTAAGGCGGCGAATCCGTTCCTGGATTGGAGGATGGGTGGAAAACAGATTGGCGAACTGCTCGCTGGTGAGTGGATTGACAATGTACATTTGGGCGGTTGCCGGATTAATCCTCATGGGCCGCTGCCGGTTGGCCTGTTCGAGCTGCCTGAGCGCCGAGGCGAGTGATTGCGGGCTTCCGCAGATTGCAGCACCGGTGGCGTCGGCCTGAAATTCCCTGCTGCGGGAGATGGCCATCTGCACGAGGAAGCAGCCAGGGGGGCGACAATCATCATCACCAGGCTGCCGAGCATCCGCCGCCCTCGTCGTCGTCTGAACGTAGACCCCCAAAAAGAATTCCCCACTGCGCCATGGTGGCCAGGTAGCTGATCGCCCCCGCCATGGTTGCGGCGATCGAACTGATCAGAATATCGCGATTCTTGACATGCCCGAGTTCATGGGCGATAACCCCTTCGAGTTCCTTGCGGTTGAGAATACGCATCAGCCCGGTGGTGACAGCCACTGCGGCGTGCTTGGGATTTCTACCGGTGGCAAACGCATTGGGGGTATCCTGATGAATGATATATACGCGTGGCTTGGGCAGTTGGGCCCGTGATGCCAGTGAAGATATGATCTGATGGAGGTCCGGGGCAGCGGCAGGCGTAACTTCCTCGGCGCCGGCCATTTTCAGAGCCATGGAATCGCTGTACCAGTAAGCGAAGAAGTTCATGCCGAGTGCCATGATGAGGGCGAAAATCATGCCGTTGTGGCCTCCAAGTGCCCGGCCGGCCACTAAAAAGAGCGCGGTAAGTGCGGCCATCAGCACCCCTGTTTTCAACATGTTGATCATCTGGTGTCCTTTGCGTTGAATGAACAAAGCCCGCAGTGTCTGCCGACGGGCAGGCGGCGCGATAGAGTTGTGGATTCCGCAACAGTTTCTCCGGCATAAGTTCGCCGGATAAGTGAAAATTCCTGGCTTGTCGTCGGCGATGCCGGCAAGGGACACCACGCAATATTATAGTAAGAAACGAGGGAATCTTGTCAAGTCAGGCGAGCGGAGATCGCTCAACAAAATTCTCCGCAGACATGTATTCGATATTGCAAAACTAAATTGAATTCGCATCGAAGATTGAAGCGAAATGGTCATATATGGGCCGACGCGTTCTGACGGCCTCAGCGGGTGAGCGCTCTCAGGTCGAGGGTTTCGGCATTGGGCAGGGCGGCTTGCAGCAACCGCTTGAGCTGCGGCATGATGGCTTTTAACTCGGGTAGGGCAGGAATATCGGGCAACACCTCGCAGGCGGGGAGCGGGGGATGGAGACGAAGCTTGCCCTCCAGGCTCTGACCTGGAGCGACCACGGCTCCGGTCTGCATCATTTCGGCCATCCCCGTATCGGGAGTTTCCAAACGACGAATAAAGCTCATGATGGAATCGATGTCGTTTTTCCGGTAGAACAGATTGATCTGCTCCCTGATGGTTTCCTGTTCTTCCGTCAGCTCCGAGAGAACATCGTGGTATGTATCGATCTCTTCAGCGAGTTGTTGGTACGAGTCGTAAAACATATTGAAAAAACGACGTTTCCAGCTCAAACCATGGCATTTCTTCCCGGCAAAGAGCCGCTTTCTGATGGTGGGTGAGGCGATGATATAGGGGTCGTAAAAAAACTCCTTGGGCAGGCCGACCAGGTCGATGAAGGAGAAGATCAATCGCTCCCGGTGCAAAAGAATATAGAGCCGAATAAGGGAGAAGCCGATCCTGTTCTCAAGATCAAGAGATGAGAGAGCGAGCCTCTGGGTGTAGGCGGCGCTGTCGTCTTCAATACGTTTGCGAAAGCCGAAATACCGATCGGCCATCTCCTTTTTCACCTCGAACGCGAGAAATTCGGTAATGTCTTCCATGTGTTAGCATCTCTCATTGGTCGAGCTACATCAGCGGAATCGACCGATTTGTCTGGATTGTTCCTGAGGAAATTATTATAATTTATGGTCGTGTCGGAACAGGCGCATCTTTGCAGGACCGACGCCATGATGGGTTCAAACCGGAATATCGCCGCAAGCGAGTATCGACTATAACACTACAGGCAGCACGGTGGCAGAAGCAGCGACTGCAACGCAGCGCCACATTTCGCGCCGGGCTCCACCTTCTGGGTCGCCGTGCAGGAATCACGAGAAGAAATAGTTGTCCGTTTAAAAGAGCGTGCCGACATTGTACAGATCATTGGCGAATGTGTCGATCTGAAAAAAAGTGGCGCCAGATATCTCGGTCTTTGTCCGTTTCACGGCGAGAAGACGCCTTCGTTTACGGTGCATCCGGGGGAGCAGTTTTATTATTGCTTTGGGTGCGGCGAGTCGGGCGATGTTTTATCTTTTATGATGAAGTATCACAATCTTGATTTTCCTTCCGCCCTGAAGGACTTGGCCGGGCGGTACGGAATCGTGCTCCCCGAGCGTGCCCGCACGCCCCAGCAGGAAAAAGAGGAGCGCAAACGAAAGAAAATGTTTGCCGTTTCCGAGCGAGCCGCCGCCATCTACCAGGACTGTCTGCGCCGCTCTTCGTTTGCTGAGGTGGCTCGCGCCTACCTGGAGAAGAGGGGAATCACCCCGGATATCCAGGAGCATTTCGGGCTCGGGTATGCGCCGGGAGTGGATACGGCCGGCTGGGAGTTTCTCGGCAGACAGCTCAGCGATGAAGAACGGGGAGCGGCGCTGGAAGCGGGACTGCTGGTCAAAAAGGAGAGCGGGCGGGGCTATGACAGGTTTCGAGACCGGATTCTCTTTCCAATTCAGGAGATCAGCGGTAGGATCTGCGGCTTCGGCGGCCGGATTGTCGGCGAGGGCCAACCCAAATACCTCAATTCGCCGGAGAGTGGGATTTTCTCCAAGAGCAGGTTGCTGCTCGGACTCTATCATCAACGGGAAGCGATCCGCCGGCGCAGGCAAGCGGTGGTGGTGGAGGGCAACTTCGATCTCGTCTCGTTGGTCCTCCACGGGTGCGAGCACGTAGCGGCGCCGCTCGGTACGGCCCTCACCAGGGAACAACTGCGGTTGCTCAAACGATATGCCGATGAGGTGGTGCTGCTCTTTGACGGTGACGCCGCCGGTGTAAAGGCTGCTGTTCGGGCGGTGCCCCATTTCCTGGCCGAGCAGGTGGCCGGTCGGGTGGCGTTGTTGCCCCAGGGGCACGATCCGGACACCTTTGTTCGGGAATTCGGTGCTGCTGCCGTCACGGAGCTGTTGGCTCAAGCGGAAAACCTCCCGGAATTCGTCTTTGCCCAATTGGTGGAGCGGCATGGACTGAGCTTGGACGGCAAGAGTCGGATCGTCGAGGAGTTGCGGCCGTTGGTGAAGGCCGCGGCTTCCGATCTGCAGCGGGCAGTGGTCGTCTCTCATTTCGCCGATCAGCTGGGACTGTCGGCCGACCAGCTCAACACGATGTTGGGCAGCGTCAGGGAAGCGGTGCAGAGCGAGCCGCCGATTCCCGTGAAGCCCTTGCCTCGGGAACGCGTCGCGCCGCTCACCGCAGCCCAGAAACGGTTGGTTGGCTTCATGGTTTTAAATCCGGGATATCTTCCCAAACTCGAAGCCAGCGGGCTGCGGGATTGTCTGCAGGGCAGCATCGGCGAGGTGGTCTTTTTACAGATTCGGGAACTGCTTGCCGCAAATGCGGAAATGGAACCCGAAGAGCTTCTCGATGTGCTGCCCGAGGGGGCGGAGAGGAAACTGGTTATGGACCTGCTCATGACGGCGTCAGGGACGGGCAACGATGCGGCCACCCTCGAGACAGAGGCAGATGAACTGCTGTCCTGGCTGAAAATGACGGCCCTTGAGCGGTCGTCTCAACAGATCCTCCAAAAGATACAGGAAATAAAGGCAGGTGGAAATGATTCCGTGCTGACTTCGCTGCTGATTGAAAAGCAACGTATCGATCGCGAGTTGCAGGGGCTTAAGCCTTGAGAGCATTAAGGGTGATCGTTCGTGCCGCCAATGGAGGTTGGATGAACAGCTGCCTTTTTAAATAAATTAAAGTCAATAAGGCATATTGTCCTGTATTGAGGAGAGACGATATATCCCCATGTGGCACTCTTTTTTTAGGAGCGGCAGGTAATAACGCATTGTCTTTACCGGAAGTATGGCGTTTTTTCCTATCGCCTGCACTGAGAGTAGGGTAAAATCCCCTTGACATTTATGGTAGACGATGCGCATTTTTGGACTCGTAAAGAGAGTGCTGTCGCGATAGGAGCGGAGAAATGCCGGCTTGCATGGGGGGGAATCGTTTAAAAAAGTTCGCGGTAGTTTGGCACTACGGTGCGGAATTGCAAGTAAAGGGGGCGTTTCATGAGTTTAGAAGAGCAGTATAACGACAGTGAGTATGAGCAGGAGGATGAAACGTATGAGACCGAAGACGATCCTGCAATGTACGATCTGACCGGAATTTTTCATTCCGATGAAGATGCCAGCCCCGATGACTTCACCGAAAGCTTTCCAGATGAGAGGCACAACGAGGAAGACAAGGAGAGTTCAAGCGGTGCAGCGGGCGGTCGCCGCACTGATCGCCGCCGGATTTCACGGACATCCAAAGCGGTGAAAAACGGAAATCACTCCATCGACCCGATGAACATCTATTTGCGGGAGATGGGGACCTTGACTCTGCTCAGCCATGAGGAAGAACTCAAGCTGGCCAGGATGATGGAGGAAGGTAAGCAGCGGGTGCAGCGCGCGGTTTTCCAGACCTGCCTGGCGCTTCCACCGCTTAAAGAACTGGCCGAAAACCTGCGCAAGAGCAGGGGCAAGATTTGCCAGACCATCATGGGAGTGCCGGACAACAGGCCGGATCTCATAGCCAGCGAAAGCGAGGCGTTCCTCGACAGGGTGGAAAAGGCCGTGGAACTCGATGCCAGGCGCGAAGAGCTGCTTAAGCAACTGCAGGCAGTGGAGCCGACCTCCACCGAGGCGGAAGATCTTTATGCGCAGGTGCTTGCTGTCAGTCGGAAGGTGGCTGAGCTTTTCAGCGACAAGGTGGTTTGCGCGGAGTGTGTCAATGCCGTCGCTGAAGGTCTCGAAGAGCTCTCCCGGAGGTTTCGCCGTCTGTTCGTGGAGATCATGGGGCAGCACAAGAAGGCCGCGGGAGAGCGTGCCGGTGATTTGCCGCTGGAACGGATTGAGCGGCAGGTCAATACCCAGATCCGTGGCGAAGTGGGGCTCGATGCCCGAAAACTGCAGCAATTGCTCCATGAAATCGAAGCCGGCCGGGATGTGACCAAACATGCCAAGGAAGCGCTGGTCAGGGCCAATCTGCGGCTGGTGATCTCGGTTTCAAAGAAATTCGTCAATCGCGGGTTGCAGTTTTCCGATCTTATCCAGGAGGGCAATATCGGGTTGATGAAGGCGGTGGAAAAGTTCGACTACCACCGCGGTTACAAATTCAGCACCTATGCGACATGGTGGATCCGGCAATCCATCACCCGCGGGATCGCCGATCAGGGTCGGACCATCAGGCTGCCGGTCCATATGATCGAGACTATCAATCGGTTGCTGCGTGTCTCCAAAGATTTTCTCCTGGAAGAACATCGGGAGCCGACCCCGGAAGAGATGGCCGAACTGCTCGGCACCGATGTTAACAAGGTGAAATCGGCATTGAAAATCGCAAAGGATGCGATCTCGCTCGATACGCCGGTTGGTGATGATGGAGAAACATATCTCGGCGATTTTATAGAAGATAGCGACAGGGTTGGCCCTCACGAGCAGTCGATGATCAACAGTCTGCGCGAGTGTCTTGGCCAGGTGATGTCATCGCTCTCTCCGCGCGAGGCCAAGGTGTTGCGCATGCGCTACGGCATCAATGTGGATTACGATCATACACTGGAGGAAGTCGGGCGCTGTTTCGCGGTCACCCGGGAGCGCATCCGCCAGATTGAAGCCCAGGCGATCGCCAAACTCAAGCATCCTTCCAGGATTGAAGAGCTGCGCGTCTTCATGACAGACAGATAAGCCCGGTGTAGCCGTATCCGCGCAACCAGGGTAGCGAATTGAGCGGCCCAGAGGCTCGCTTGTTGCAGGCCCTTTCCGGGCTGAGGACAAGGGAACCTTCTGCCGCACTACCATGATTACCTCCCGGAAATAGAGACAAAAAAGCCATTGACTGCACCTTGCGACTGGATATGCCTGAGTCTTTTGCCCGGCCTCGGACCGGGCGGCTTGAAAAAACTCCTTGAGAAGTTCGGTAGCGCCAAGGCCGTGCTCCAGGCACGCCCGGAGCAATTGCGGACAGTGGCTGGCCTGCGAGCCAGCCAATTGGCCGGTTTCGACCACGTTGAGGAACACAGGCGGCAGGCGTTGCGGCAATTCGAAAACGCCCGGTCCCTGGGCGCGGATGTGGTGTGCATGGCGGATTCTCGCTATCCGGAAATGTTGCGTCAGCTTCCGGATCCTCCTCCCGTTCTCTATGCCATGGGCGACATCCACCTCCTGCTAAACGATCTGGTGGCGGTGGTCGGTTCCCGGGCGGCGACCCGCTATGGGCGCAGGGTTGCCTACTCGTTTTCCAGGCAACTCTCGGACAACGCTGTCACCGTTGTTTCCGGGCTTGCCCTGGGGATCGATTCGGAGGCGCACGCGGGCGCGTTGGAGGGTGGCGCTTCCACCGTTGCCGTGCTGGGCTGCGGGTTGGATGTGGTCTATCCGAGCCAGAATCGGGCGCTGCATGAGCGCATCCGTCGGCACGGGTTGCTCCTTACCGAGTATCCCTTGGGAACCCGGCCGGAAGGGTTCCGCTTTCCTGCCCGCAACAGGATCATCGCCGGTTTGAGCCGTGGCGTGGTCGTAGTCGAGGCCGCTCGCAAATCGGGTTCGCTGATTACCGCCCAGATGGCCCTGGATTTCGGTCGTGAGATTTTCGCGGTACCGGGACAGGTGGACTCCTATAAAAGTGCCGGAACCCACTGGCTGCTCCAGCAGGGGGCCCGACTGGCCGCAAGCGCCGAAGACATCCTGGAAGAGTTGCATTTTTGCTCGACGTCAGCCCCCATGGGGGAGAAGAGTCCGCAGCGCCATCCGCCATCGGGCCTGGATCCCGATGCGGCGGCTTTGCTTGAACTGCTGGAACCCTATCCGGAACCTCGAGATGAAATCATCCGGAAAACAGGACTGTTGCCTTCCCGGGTGAGCGAATTGCTGCTCTTTCTCGAGCTCGAGGGATGTATCGAACTGCTTCCCGGCGATCTGGTGCGGCGGCTCAATTAAGGCCGGGACCGGACGCCGTCGGATCTTTTTTTCATTTTTTACCTGAGGATATATAATGCAGGATATCATTATTGCGCCTTCCATCCTGTCGGCGGACTTCAGCCAGCTTGGCAATGAGATCCGGGCCGTGGTGGATGGAGGGGCCGACATCATCCATGTGGATGTCATGGATGGGCATTTCGTTCCCAATATCACCATCGGTCCGTTGGTGGTCGAGGCCGCCCGGAGGATCACCGACCGGCCGCTCGACGTGCACCTGATGATCAGCGATCCAGGGGCCTATATCGACGCCTTCGCGGATGCCGGAGCGGACTGGCTTACCGTGCATGTGGAAACCTGTCCCCACCTGCACCGAGTGGTCAGTCAGATCAAGCAGCGGGGCCTCAAAGCGGGGGCAGTTTTGAATCCCGCCACTTCGCTCGCCAGCCTCGACTACATTCTCGAGGATCTCGATCTGGTCATGTTGATGTCGGTCAATCCCGGTTTCGGCGGTCAGTCGTTTGTCGCCTCCACCCTGGAGAAGATCTGGCAGCTTCGCCAGCGGATCGAAGCGCTGGGCCTTGATATCGCCATCGAAGTGGATGGTGGAATCAGTAAAAAAACTATTCAAGATGTCGCCGAGGCCGGCGCCACCATTTTCGTGGCCGGCTCCGCAGTTTACGGCAGCGATGATTACCAGGCCACCATCGCCGAGTTGCGTGCGCTGGCCGAGAGAGGACAGGCGGCGAGAAACGATAAGCGATGAAGACCGCGTAAACCGCAAAAATAAGGGGGGGATATGCCACAATCATACCATAATCTTGTCACGGCTCCTGCAACGATAACATTACGGCGATTGGCGGAAAAACCCTATGACCTCAGTGTGGCAGGCGCCCTGCACGCAAGGGGGCGTATCGGCAGATACATCTGCGATTCCCGTCATTATCGTTTGCTCTATGCCACCCAGAGGATAACCGCGCAGGAGCTGACGGCCCTCCAGGAACTGGCGGACGAGTGCGGACTGGTCGAGCAGTTCCGGGCCATGCGCCGAGGGGCCGTGCTGAACAAAATCCGGGGGTATGCGAGCGAAGAGCGGCAGGTGCTGCACACCGCCTGCCGTGATTTCTTTAGTGGGCAGCCCAAGGAGCCGGCAACCACGGCCCGGGCCCGGAAGGAGCTGGACAAGCTCAAAGCCTTTCTTGGTGAGCTGGAGAGCGGAGCCATAACCAATGCCGCAGGCGAACCGTTCGCCACCATGGTTCAAGTAGGCATCGGCGGTTCCGATCTCGGGCCCAGGGCCATCTACGAGGCACTCAAACCCTATGGCTTACGGGGGCGCAACGTCCGTTTCATCGCCAACGTGGACCCTGATGATGCCGCCGCGGTGCTCGAGGAGGTCGATCTTTCCAAAACCCTGGTCAATATCGTATCCAAGAGCGGCTCCACCCTGGAGACCCTGACCAACGAGCGACTGGTTACCGATCGTCTGCGGGCAGCGGGCCTGGATCCGGCCCGTCACTGCCTGGCGGTTACCGGCGAGGGCAGCCCCATGGACGACCCGAGCCGGTACCTGCGCTCTTTTTATATGTTCGATTCCATCGGCGGCCGCTACAGCGCCACCTCCATGGTGGGCGCGGTGATGCTCGGCTTTTATCTCGGCTTCGAGCAGCTGATGGAGTTTCTTGAAGGTGCGGCGCAAAGCGATGAAGAAGCGGAGGAGAGCGACGCTTGCGCAAATCTGCCTCTGCTTCTGGCACTTCTTGGCGTGTGGAATCACAACTTCTTGGGTGCCCCCACTCTTGCTCTTCTTCCCTATAGCCAGGCGCTGCATCGTTTTCCTGCGCATCTGCAGCAGTGCGATATGGAGAGCAACGGCAAATCGGTCGATCGCAACGCTACATTCGTCGAGTATAAAACGGGTCCCGTGGTCTGGGGCGAACCCGGCACCAACGGCCAACATGCATTCTACCAGCTTCTGCATCAGGGGACCGAAATCGTACCGGTGGAGTTCATCGGCTTTCGCCAGAGTCAGCATGGCGTGGACGAACGGGTGAAGGGGACGACAAGCCAGGACAAGCTGGTGGCAAACCTGCTGGCTCAGGCTATCGCTCTGGCAACCGGGCGCCATGATGGCAACCCCAACAAAGTCTTTGCCGGTAACAGGCCTTCTTCTATCCTGTTGGCGGAGCGACTGACGCCGAGAACCATGGGTGCCTTGCTGGCAATCTATGAGGCGAAAATCGTTTTCCAGGGATTTTTATGGAATATCAATTCGTTCGACCAGGAAGGCGTGCAGTTGGGCAAGCAGCTCTCGGCGCGTATTCTTGCGCAAATGCAGAGTGGAGTCGGTGATGGCGAGAGTGTCGAAGAGCAGTTCCTCGCCGCCTTCTCGGCGCCTCCGTCGCCCGGGGCTTGAAAGCCGCTAAGGGCCTCTGCCGAGGCAGCAAAATCGGCCCCTTTTTTGTTGACAAATTCCATCTTCGGCGATATCCTCAGCCGCTGAATCATTATTCATCGTGATAGTGTTTCGTATTGTCTTGACAGAGATATCCGATCAGAGACAGGCTCTTCACTAGAATTGAGATCAGAATGGCAGTTGTCCGGCACGGCCGTATGTTGCAGAAATCGGCGTGATGGCCGAAGTGTAAGGTGACGGAGCCGTTGTTTTAGGAAATGTTCGAATACAGCTACGGGGGAAACTCCTGATGTTCGCATAAATGCCGGTGAGCGAGGCAGGCCCATGGCGCTGGCCTGGCCGCGGACATAACGGGGCCCAAGGACGTGTGGCGACCTTATCTTTGGTTGCCGGTTCATACAGAGAACTGTAGTGAGACTCACAATATTTTTGGTAGAGGTTGTTGTATAAACTGTAATTCAAAGGAGGAAATCATGGCAAAACATGAGACGCCCTTGTTGGATCAATTGGAGAGTGGCCCGTGGCCAAGCTTCGTTTCCGACTTAAAGCGCCAGGCGGAAACCAAACCCGAATGTTGGGATATCCTTGGTCTGCTGGAGCTGTCCTACAAGGACAAGATCACTCATTGGAAACACGGCGGCATCGTCGGTGTTTTCGGATACGGCGGCGGTATTGTCGGTCGCTATTCGGATGTTCCAGAGAAATTCCCGGGAGTCGAGCATTTCCATACCATCCGTGTGGCACAGCCGCTTCCAAATATTACTCCACCGCTAACCTCCGTCAGCTGTGTGATCTCTGGGAGAAATACGGATCCGGCGTAACCAACATGCACGGTTCCACCGGCGACATCATTCTGCTCGGTACCCGTACTGAAAATCTCGAGCCGTTCTTCTGGGATCTTACCCATGACATGGGACAGGACCTCGGCGGTTCCGGTTCCAACCTCAGGACCCCGGCCAACTGCCTCGGCATGTCCCGTTGCGAATGGTCCAACTATGACACCGAAGAGTGCTGCCATCAGCTGACCATGCGCTACCAGGACGAGATCCATCGTCCGGCCTTCCCCTACAAGTTCAAGTTCAAATTCTCCGGCTGCCCCAATGACTGCGTTGCCGCTATCGCCCGTTCCGATATCTCCGTTATCGGTACCTGGAAAGACGATATCCGCATCGACCAGGCTGCCGTAAAAGAGTATGTCGCTGGCAATTACCCGGCCAACGGCGGTGCCCACTCCGGTCGTGATTGGGGTAAATTCGACCTTCAGAAAGAGGTTCTCGATCTCTGCCCCACCGAGTGCATGTGGATGGAAGGCGACGAGTTGAAGATCGACAACGCCGAATGTACCCGTTGCATGCACTGCATCAACGTTATGCCTCGTGCCCTGCGTCCGGGCAAAGAGGGCGGCGCTTCTATCCTGGTCGGTGCCAAGGCCCCGATCCTGGACGGCGCCCAGTTCGCCACCCTGATCGTTCCTTTCATGCCGATGTCCGCCAGACAACGAGTTCGAAGAATTGGTAGATTTCATCGAAAAAGTCTGGGATTGGTGGATGGAAGTCGGTAAAAACCGCGAGCGTGTGGGCGAGACCATGCAGCGCATCGGTCTGCCGACCTTCATCAAGGTCATGGGCTTGATCCGATTCCGCAGATGATCAAAGAGCCGCGTTCCAACCCCTATGTTTTCTGGCAGGAAGAAGAGGTTCAAGGTGGTTTCGAGCGTGATGTCGTTGAATTCCGTAGGCGCCACGCAGCCTGATAGCGATCTGATTTTTGCGAACACTTCACACATATAATACTATAAGGAGATTTACATCATGGGTTATAATCCGGATAAACCGATGGACGGACGTATTTCCGATCTTGGTCCACCTCCACTATGAACAGTTTTTCCCGCCGGTCATCAAAGACAACAAGGGCAAATGGCTCTGGCATGAAATTCTGCAGCCTGGTGTGCTGATGCATAAATCGGAGACCGGTGACGAGGTGTACACCGTTCGCGTAGCCTCTGCCCGTCTGGTATACCGTGAACGCCATTCGCGAGATCTGCGACATCGCCGATGCCCACTGCGATGGTTTTCTGCGGTTCACCACCCGGAACAACATCGAGTTCATGGTTGACTGCAAGGATAAAGTGCAGCCTCTGCTCGACGATCTGCCAGCCGCGGCAATCAGTACCCGGTCGGTGGTACCGGCGCCGGTGTGACCAATATCGTCCACACCCAGGGCTGGGTCCATTGTCATACCCCGGCGACCGACGCCTCCGGCGTGGTCAAGGCGGTCATGGACGAACTGTTCGATTACTTCACCTCCATGAAGCTGCCGGCCCAGGTTCGTATCGCTCTGGCCTGCTGCCTGAACATGTGCGGTGCGGTCCATGCTTCCGATATCGCCATCCTCGGTGTCCATCGTAAGCCGCCGATGATCGACCACGGCCGTATCACCGGTGTCTGCGAGTTGCCTCTGGCCATCGCCTCCTGTCCGCTGGGCGCTGTCAAGCCTGCCAAGGCAACGGTGGACGGTAAAGAAATCAAATCCGTTAAGGTCAATGTCGAACGCTGTATGTTCTGCGGTAACTGCTACACCATGTGTCCGGCCATGCCGCTCGCCGATCCGGAAGGTGACGGTATCGCCATCCTGGTTGGCGGTAAGGTATCCAACTCGAAGTACCGCGCCGAAGTTCTCCAAACTGGTTATCCCCTTCCTGCCGAACAATACCCCTCGGTGGCCTGAGACCGTTGCAGGCCATCAAGAAGATCCTTGAAGCATATGCAGCCGATGCCAAGAAATATGAGCGTGTTGGTGAGTGGGCTGAGAGTATTGGTTGGGAGAGTTTCTTTGAGAAATGTGATATCCCGTTTACCGAGAAGAGCATCGACGATTATCGCCTTGCATATAATACCTGGCGTACTACGACGCAGTTCAAGTACACCAGCCACATTAAGTAATTAAAGCCTTGATAACTCTGCCCTCCTGCCAGAATGTATTTGGCGGTTCGGCCGGGCTTTGATCTTCTATCTAATAATTAATAAGGAGAGTCATTATGGCCTTAAGCAATGAAGAATTGAAAGCTGCGATTTTGGAGAAAGCGAAAACTCTCCGAAACCCCAGTTGTACATCAAGGATTTCTACAAGTGTGATCCTGATTCCAAGCCTCGGGTAATCAAGAACGTCGCCAACGAACTGGTTCGTGACGGCGAACTGACCTTCTGGTCCTCTGGTTCCACGACCATGTACGCGTACAAAGGTCGTGCCCAGAACGAGGAAAAGTAAGAGTCACCTTCCCGATACCTTATCGGAAGTGATACGAAAAAAGCGCAGAGCTAAAAGCTCTGCGCTTTTTTTGTTTTAGAAGAAAACGGGGTTATGATTTTCGTAATCGGTCAGCTGGATGCAAGGCCTAGGTGCTGATAGAGTGGCAAGGGACGAGGGCGTATCACGGGTAGTACAGGCTCGCATTTGGAGATACAAGACGCGTGACGAAAATACACAGGTTGCATTCAACGGCATCAACAAATAGAGATGCCTATCGCCTTGCAGAGCAGGGGGGGGAGCACGGGACTGCGGTCATCGCTTGCGAGCAGAGTGGGGGGCGGGGAAGACTCGGCAAGACCTGGCAGTCGCCTCCCGGCAAGGGGTTGTATTGTTCGATCGTTCTTCGCCCTGAAGTGGACATTTTGAGCTTTCCTCAGCTCACTTTCGTGGCGGGATTGGCGGTGGCTGAAGCGATCGAGAAATTGTATCCGCTTTGCGTCGAATTGAAATGGCCCAACGACATCTATTTCAACTGGCGCAAATGTGGTGGCATCTTGACCGAGGCGTCACCGTTGAACGGGCCGGCGGAGAACCGATTTGCTATCGTCGGCATAGGGTTGAATATCAACACTGCCAAAACCGATTTTGCCCCGGAATTACAGAGTGCGGCTACTTCGTTATTGCTTGAGAGCGGTCTGGAAAGAGATATCGATAGTGTCTTCAGTGCTATTCACAGTCAGCTGCTCAAGGAGGTGCAGAGCTTTGTGGAGCAAGGTTTTGCGGCGGTCATTGCGCGCTGGAAAAAGCGGGACTTTATGTTGGGGGAACGGATGCTCTGGGTGAACGTTTCCGGCGAGGCGATTGAAGGCGTTTCACTGGGGCCAGACGGCCAGGGACGTCTCCATGTGAAAGACGATCAGGGGTGCGAGCACGAAATTCTCTCCGGCGATATCAGATTGGTGAAACCTGGGTAATCGTCGTGGAGCGGCAGGTGCTGTCGGCAGTGGTTCGGTAGCGCGAACGACTCGATATGCATAGAGATAGAGAAGGGCCATGCAGGGCTGAATCTCTGCATGGCCCGTGGCGGTGCAAACGAGCGAGCCCATATACGTGGGTCGGAAAACAGAGCCAATCCTTTACATCAATAGCGGTAATAGTCCGGCTTGTAGGGGCCTTCCACGGAGACGCCGATATACTTTGCCTGGGCTTCGCTCAGCTCGGTCAATTGTGCGCCGATCTTCTTCAAATGCAGACGGGCGACCATCTCGTCGAGTTGCTTGGGCAGGAAATAGACCTCGTTCTTATATTTTTGCGAATGCCGCCAAAGTTCTATCTGAGCCAGCACCTGGTTGGCGAAGGAGTTACTCATCACGAAACTGGGATGGCCGGTGGCGCATCCCAAGTTGACCAGGCGGCCTTCGGCGAGCACGATGATCTTTTTACCGTCGGGAAAGGTGACATGATCTACCTGGGGTTTGATATTTTCCCATTCCAGAGCGCGGATGCCGGCAATATCGATCTCAGAATCAAAGTGGCCGATATTGCAGACAATGGCCTCATTGGGCATGTTCTCCATGTGTTCCCGGGTGATGACATTGATATTGCCGGTACAGGTGACGAAGATATTGCCGTAGCTCGCCGCTTCATCCATGGTGACAACGCGGTAGCCTTCCATGGCAGCTTGCAGAGCGCAGATCGGGTCGATTTCGGTGATATAGACCGTGGCTCCCATGCCGCGCAGGGCCTGGGCACAACCTTTGCCGACATCGCCGTATCCGACCACCACCGCATTCTTGCCGGCGATCATCACGTCGGTGGCCCGCTTGATGCCGTCGATAAGCGACTCTCGGCATCCGTAGAGGTTGTCGAACTTGGATTTGGTGACGGAATCATTGACATTGATCGCCGGGCATTTGAGTACGCCCTGTGCGGCCATCTCGTTGAGACGGTGGACGCCGGTGGTGGTCTCCTCACTAATACCACGAATATTTTTTAATTCTTTTTTATACTTATCGTGCATGATCTTGGTCAGGTCGCCGCCGTCGTCGAGAATCATGTTGGGGCGCCAGCCATCGGGTCCGAAAATAGTCTGGTCGATACACCACCAGAATTCTTCTTCGGTTTCGCCCTTCCAGGCAAAAGTAGGGATGCCGGCTGCGGCCACGGCGGCCGCGGCATGGTCTTGCGTTGAGAAGATGTTGCAGCTGGACCAGCGAATCTCAGCTCCGAGATCTACCAGAGTTTCCATGAGGACTGCGGTCTGGATGGTCATATGCAGGCATCCGGCAATCCGAGCGCCTTCTAGCGGCTGTTGTTCGCGATACTCTTCTCGCAGGGCCATCAGGCCCGGCATTTCAGTTTCGGCGATCTCGATTTCTTTTCGCCCCCATTCGGCGAGGGTGATATCCGCGATCTTGTAATCGTTGTTTTCAGGTGACATTTTCAGTTCCATGGTAAGCGTCTGGATCGAGGGCAGCTCGCTCCAAACGCGAGATTTGTTGTTTAGGTGTTGAGCCGACTCCAGCAGAGCGGTGATTTCTTAAAAAAGCACTCGTAGCTCCGTATGCCAAAGTCAATGAGGCACACAGCAAGGAAATGCCGGAAACGCTGAATATGAAGCGATTCCGGCATTGTTCGTTCCTCTTATTGGGGGGTGATTTTAGAGCTTGGCCGACTTGCGCAGGGCCTCTGCCTTGTCGGTTCTCTCCCAAGTGAAGTCCTTGTCGGTACGGCCGAAGTGCCCGTAAGAGGCGGTCTTCTTGTAAATCGGGCGCAACAGGTCGAGATGCTCGACGATGGCCTTGGGGCGAAGGTCGAAATGCTCAAGGATCAGGTGCTTGATCGTCTCATCGGAGAGCTTGCCGGTTCCAAAGCTATTGACATTGATGGAGACCGGCTTGGATATGCCGATGGCGTATGCCACCTGGACTTCCACTTCGTTGGCCAGACCCGCTGCGACAATGTTTTTGGCGACGTAGCGCCCCATATAGGAGGAAGAACGATCGACTTTGGACGGGTCCTTACCGGAAAAGGCACCACCGCCATGTGAGCCCTTGCCACCATAGGTGTCGACAATGATCTTGCGGCCGGTGACCCCGCAGTCTCCGACAGGTCCGCCGATGACGAAGCGACCGGTGGGGTTGATAAAGAACTTGGTATCCGTATCGATCATGCCCGCAGGGAGCACCGGTTTGATAATTTCTTCCAGAACAGCGTCTTTGAGCTTTGCATGCGAGATGCTTTCATTATGCTGGGTGGAAAGCACAATCGCCTCGATGCGTTTGGGCACGCTGTTTTCATATTCGATGGTCACCTGACTTTTGGCATCCGGACGCAACCAGGGGAGGACTCCGGCCTTGCGGACCGTGGCCTGGCGCTTAGTGAGCTGATGGGCCAAATAAATCGGCATGGGCATCAACACCTCGGTCTCGTTGCAGGCGTAGCCGAACATCAAGCCCTGATCGCCGGCGCCCTGATCGAGATCGAGACCGCTCCCTTCATTGACGCCTTGGGCTATATCGGCGGACTGCTTGTCAATCGAGGTGAGGATGGCGCAGGACTGCCAGTCGAAACCCATGTCGCTTGAATTATACCCTATTTCACGGATAGTCTGGCGAACGACATCAGGCATATCCACCCAGGCGGAGGTGGTGATTTCGCCGGCGATAAGGGCCATTCCGGTGGTTACCATGGTCTCGCAAGCGACCCTGGCGTGTTGGTCCTGGGCCAGGATCGCATCGAGAATGGCATCTGAAATCTGGTCGGCGACCTTATCCGGATGACCTTCTGAAACAGATTCGGAAGTAAACAAATAGCTCGACATTATAATCTCCGGTTAACAATGGAAAAGCATATGCAGGTGCGTGATCAGAAGTAAAATGTGCTGCCTGAAATGCCATAGACAGAGAGCGCAGGAAAAAAACTGGTCACAATATATTGTACCGGTCGCTTGCCACGATTGGCACCGACAGGCGATCGGGGAATAAACGGTATATTATATACCAAATTTTGACAAAATGGGTATGAAAATCCGATTTGAAGTTACGCAATGGAAAAATTCCCAGCTGGTAAATTCTCTGGGCGCCGCTGCAGAATCAGCAAGCAAAGAATCGTCGGGTATCATCGGCTAAAGGTATGATGCATATTGCCCTGAGGACAAAACTTGGTTACCATGGCAGGCCATCGAACGTACGAATACAGCCGCACGGCAGGTGCCTGTGGCAAGGGAACTATCCGGTAAGTATTTGCAATATCTTAATGTGTTTGAACCGCAGAACGGTTGTAAGAAAGGAAGGCGAACATGTCGATTGAGGAAGCGCGTAACGTGCTGCGAATTGAAGAACAAGGTTTGGCTGCGGTGCGGGAGAAGATCGGTGTCGAATTTGAGCAGGCCATAGAGGCGATCTTGGCCTGCCCAAGCCGGGTGGTGATCACCGGTATCGGCAAGTCGGGTCTCATTGGTCAAAAGATTACCGCGACCTTGAATAGTACCGGTACCCCTTCGTTTTTCTTACATCCAGTGGAAGCCCTGCATGGCGACCTGGGGATGGTCATGGCCAGCGATGTGGTGATTGCCATTTCCTATTCGGGCGAAACGCACGAATTGAACGCTCTGCTGCATTCGCTGAAGCGACGTGGCAATGTTATCATCGCCATGACCGGAGGCAGCAAATCCTCGTTGGCGATTGCCGCCGATATCGTGCTCAATATCCGTGTTCCCCGTGAGGCCTGTCCGCTAGGTCTGGCTCCGACCGCGAGCACCACGGCCACGCTGGCGATGGGAGACGCTCTGTCGGTTGTGCTGCTGAATAGAAAGAATTTCCAGGCTGAGGATTTTCGCCATAACCATCCCGGAGGCAGTCTGGGTCAGCGACTCAAGATCAAGGTGGAGCAAGTCATGCTCACCGGTGAACAGATTCCCGTCATCGAGGTGGATCAATGTGCTTCGGCGGCTATCCGGATCTTGAACGAGAAAAATCTGGGTGCGGTCCTGGTGACGGGAACTGATGGCCGGCTCAAGGGAATCGTGACCGATGGCGATATCAGGAGATTGATTGTGGACTCCGTGGCGGTCGCCGATACCCCGATAGCGGCTGTCATGACCGAGAATCCGGTCTGTATAGGAAAGGATGCCCTCGCTGCAGATGCCTTAAGCGTCATGCAGCGCCACGAAATCACCGTGCTCCCCATTGTCGATTCGGATCAACGCCTGACAGGGATTCTTCATCTTCACGACCTGCTTGGTAAAGGGGAATTTCGTTTTCTGGTGTAATAAGCAAAGAGGCGGACGTGACTAGGAGCCTGTCGGATTATGCCCTTTTTTCCCATATCTTCGTTAAAATCGAAAAAATTATCCTCGGAATATTCAGTATATGCCTCCGGTAATTTTTTCGAGTTTGCCTCGATCTGAGCAAAAATGCCTATAATCCGACAGGCTCCTAGCGCAGGATATCAATTTTCAACATTCTGCAGATTCCACGCCTTGGTATTTGGGTTGTACGAGTAGTACATGATCAGCGTAAGTGGCCTGCCTAATCCTGATTGGGTGCATTGCAGCTTGAACAGGTAGCGGTCGTCGAGTTTTTTCTCAAACGTTGCTACGGGAGCCGCCAGACTGCCTTTATTGGCCGCAGGATAATTTTTAAAAAACAAGTCCTTATAGTTTTTTAGCAGATACTGTTTTCGGTGCTCCAAAAACAACGCTGTCTTCAGATCCTGTTGCGCCCTCTTTGTTTCGTGTACTACCTGCTTAAATTCCGGATCGTCGTTGAAATCGCTGGCGTGAATCTCAGCCAGAATGCCATCGAGATACTTAAGGGCTCCATCTGTGTCCCCGGATGCTTTATGATGGTCCGACAGCTGCCTATCCCGGATAATTTTCGATTGCAGAATAATGCGATCGATCTTGCGCTTGCTCTTTTCGGGTGCTGGAAGATGGAGCTGATCCGCTTTATTTTTAGTATATGCTGCGCTTTTCTATAGTTGTGTATGGCGTCATCCCACGCACCGGCTGCAAAAGCGCTGTTGCCGGAATTGATAGTGGAATAGAGCTCAGCCTTGGCGATATCTTCCTGTAAGTTATTGACCTCCTGTGATTCTGTTGCAGAGAGGTCCCGTCCTGCTTCTACCGCTTTTTGAAATAGAGAAAATGCTCCCTTCCAGTCGGATTTGGAAAAGAGGGTGTTTGCCTGCTGTTTGAGTTTGGAAAAGCGACTCTTGGCCAAGAGGGTTTCAAGCTTTTGCTGATATTCTTTGCGGTGGTCGGGCGCAAGCACGTCAAGCTGAGTCTGCAGATTTTCCAGTATATCTATAGCCTGCTGCCACTGCCCTAGCCCCATGCGTTGCTCTGCCAGTGAGAGTTGCAATTGAAACTGAGCATAAGCAATCTTATGATTGATCTTTGCCAGTTCGGCGTCCGTGAGTTCGGCCGTTCCCCGGCCACGGTTGAGCGCCTTCCGATACCAATTCTCCGCCTCTTTCCACGATGCTGCGTCGGCGAAACTGTCTGCCTTGGAGATGTCTTTTGCAACCGCCTGGCGGCCGGCAAGCAACTCTTTGGGAATATATTTCCCCTCGAAGAGCACGTTGCCGAGCACCCCCTGCCTGAGTTGCTTTGATTGTAAGATTTCTTCTATATTGGCGGTCAGGCGAGCGAGTTCGGTATCGTGACCGAGGTAGATGCTTTGGGCTTTTGCCAGTGAGGCGCGGCACGTGCGATCGGCCGCTTCAAACTCCTGTCGTGCCAGATGCGATGTACAGTCGGAATAGAGTTGTCGGGCCTCGTTCATTCGGGAATTGGGCACGAGGTAAACAACAGCAAATAAGGCAATCAAGCAGAGAGCCGCGCCTCCCATGGCGACCCAGGCGAAACGTAAGGGGCGTCGGTGGATCGTGCTACCGGCTGTTTTTTTAGGGCGCGCCTCCCTGGCTTTTTTTGCGGCGAGCGGCTTCTTGGGGCGAGTAGCAGGGGTGTCGTTTTCCGGCTGTGCGCCGCTCGATGGCGTTGAGAACTCGCTGAGGAGGTCGACCGCCTGTTCCACTCTGCTGATGTCCCCTTTGATGCGGGGGTAGTCGGCGACCAGGGTTTCGACCTCAAGATAAGCATGCAGTGCTAGCTGGGTGTTGCCCTCGTCTTCGAGGTCTTGAGCTTCGTCGTATCTTTGGTGGGCGGCTCGAAGCGCTGAAGATGCCTGTTCGGTGAGGATTTGCTTTTGAGCGAATTCGACGTTCTGGGGAAATGATGCAAGTTCCTCGGCTAAGGCCTGAAATTTTCTCTCTTCAGCGAGAAGAAGCAATTTCTCAATTGGTATTTCAGGTGGTTCCTGCGATTCGGTGTCAACCGGCTCGGGGGTCGCGAAGAGAGGTGGCGGCGTGGCAGGTTGGTGGTCATAATCCAAATCATCGACGAAATCACGATCCTCAAGTGTTCCCAGTTCATTTTCTTTGGCGCCTTCAGCGAGATGCCCGTCAAGCGAAGCGCCGGTTGAGCGTGCTGTTGACAATCCGTCATATGAGGAGAATGGTAACTCGTCGGTGTGCTGAGCAAACCAGAGGGCGGCTTCCTCGTTGAATGCGTGATCCCGAGAATAGATCTCACCTGAAATCATTCTGCCAATATAGCGGATCAATTCCGGTAAGTTGCGATCACTATCCCAGAAGCTGCCCAGACAGATTGCTGCCGGATCGAAATCGGGATGGAAGATTGCGCTTTTGGGCTTGCAACTCGGAGGGAAGTGTGGAAAACCAAAAGGGATCGATATCGTTACACTGTGTGGAGAAGTAACAGCGATATTGCCACGCTCGTCCCGGCTGGTGCAGGAGAGCTCGTAGGTTATGTCGTATTGGTTGGGAGGATCGCCTGCGACAGGTTCTACCCGAATGACAGGATCATCTGAAAATTCAGTTTGAATTTCAGCGAATATATCCCCCAACTCGTGAGTCTGAAGATTCATAATCTCATAAGGAGCCAGATTGCAAGAGTGGAAACCAAAACCAATATAGCAATTTCCAATGTGGACTCCAAGACAAAACTGTATGCCGGCAATCTTGCTTTATGATAAGTATACTATGGAGTATGGTTGTTTGCCCGTTCGCAGATAATGGTGCTGGGACTCCAGTTCCTCAGGTTCATCGCCGGTGGACTGATGCTTATTCTTTTATTTGACCGATATGGGGTATTGGGGTAAACGTTCGCCGGCACCCTAAATTTCTCAGAGCGTGCCGCCGGAGTGCAGGGAACGCTCCGTATTGTGTTACAACGTAGCCGCCCTTTGGCGAGGGCGAGAAGAATCCTTACCTTTCACGGATGAACTGCTGTTGATTGCTATGAAAACTTTCAAGGCTCTTTTCGAGATCGCCGAGGAGATAAACTGCCCGCTCTATGCCAAGGGCGACCAGATGACGCTGACGGAGAAAACGTTCAGTTGTCCTGAGGGCAAGGAAGTCTGTCTCATTCTCGTACGGGATATGACCCAACTGCTCTTTGTTATGCTCAAACAACGGAGCAAAGAGGGGGAAAAGGTTCCGAATCAACTGTTTGGCTGCAGCGGGTGCACCGGCCTAATTAAATTCCGGCAGATTTCCGAAGAGGCCGCAAAGCCGGGAGAAGATTCCGAAAAGGTGGCAGCCCGGATGCAGGCCGCGATGCAGGAGATCCATGGTCGGGTCATGGACTGTGCATTTCTGCGGGCTCTGCCAAGTCAGCGAATAGCGGAAATTCTGCAAAATTTCGAAGAACTGTCGGTAAGCTCCGGCTCCGTGGTCGTGCGGCAGGGGGAACCGAATCCAAATCTCTACCTGATCATGGAAGGAGAGTTTGTGATCGAAATAAGCGATCAGATGATCGCCACCCTGGGGGCGGGGGAAATATTTGGAGAAATGAGCTATCTCGGTATCGGGGACGCTGTGGCAACGGTCCGGGCCAGAAAGGATTCTCTGGTGCTGGCGATAAATTCGGAGGACTTCGGTCAACTGGTCGACAGCGCCACTTCGGTACAGTTATTCATGGCCAAGCTGCTGGCCGAGCGGTTGCAGCAGATCAATATTGCCAGAGCCCGGGATTTTGATTCGTGCATGAGCGGCAGGCTTGATCAGGTGGTGCCGGCGGAGCTGTTTCAGGTCTTCCACATGCACCAGAAAACGGGTGTCTTGAAAATGCAGCTCTCCCATGGCGAAGCCAGGGTTTCTTTTCGCGAAGGGTGTATTATCAATGCCCAGTATGGGTCGAGGCAAAACGAAGCTGCCATCTTCGCCATGCTTGCCGAAAAACACGGACTGTACCGTTTTACCACCGGGCTGTCGCCGCAGGAGATGAAAGCGGCGGAGATAGGCGATTTTATGGCGCTTCTGATGGAAGGCGTGAAACGAGTGGACGAATCGGGTTCGGTATAGAAGGGATGCGCCGAGAAATTTTAGGGCCAACACCTAAAAAGTGAAGGGTGGCAGGCTGAGTATTTCCGTAAAGCTGTTCACATGAAAATCCGCTTCGAGCCCTTGGTTTTTAAAGGCGATGAGTCGCATGCCGCACCCGGAGGCGGTTTGCTGATCCACCGGTGAGTCACCAATATAGATCGCTTCGTCCACACTGCAGGAAAAATGGCTGACGATTTCCAGCAGAGGGTCCGGCGCCGGTTTCGGGTGCTTTGAATTAGCGGCGGTCATCACCTTGGCAAAGAAACGCTCGAGACGAAACTCCCGAAGCAGCGGCCCCATGGTATCGGTACGGTTGGTGGCAATGGCCAGGTTGTAGCGCTGTCGAGCGATTTCGAGAAAGGGAAGCAGATCGGGTTCCATCTCCATATAGTGCAGAAAAGGCAGGTAGCTTTGCTTTTTTCGCAATTCGTGTACCGCTTCGATATCCTGTTCGGGGTGCTTTCTGAAGATATGGAGAACCGACTCGTGGACATTGTGCATATGCACGTAGTCGAGTTCCTCTTCGTTCATCACCGGATAGCCGAAACTGGTGAGGAGAAAGTTGTAGTATTGCCGATTGGCGTTGCGGGAGTCGAACATCACGCCGTCGCAGTCGAAAATTACAGTCTTGAGCATAATAGTGGATACCTGACAGCGCTACTCAGCCGCCGTGGAAAAATGTCCTCTTTAGCCAGTCAATTCCAAAGAGCAGCAGCTTCTCGTCGTCTGAATATATATTTGCCGCACACCCCGGGATGTCAAGAGCGCCGTGCTCGAGTTGCGCCCGGAACAGGTCGATATCATAGAGCACGAGCGTAAAGAGGCGCCGCTGCTCATGAGTAGGAGTGAATCGTCCCTGGCCAATGGAGGGGTGGTGAAGCAGGGTCGCCAGGGCATCGTTGAAGGTGTTATACTCTACCAGCCCCTGTTCCTTCATGTAGGTAGCAGCGTCCTGCTCAGGTGATTCGGCAAACCCACGGCAGTGTTCCTCCCTCACCAGCACGAAATGTTCCCTGATCCTTCCCAGCAGGTCCGAGGCCGCAGCCCGGCCAAGTGGATAGGCCCTGCAGGCACCGGGGCGATGGTCATAGACCTGGCAGCCGTTTTTACCGATAAAGGCGCAACTAGCTCTGCCGTCATCGATCATGGTCAGATAGTATCTCGGGAAGAGATCGCCCTCTTCGTACTCCTCGATAATATATCTCTCATGGAGTTGCGACGAGGTAAGCCCCGTTCCCCGTCGCAGCCGCAACACGTCGTACGGGGAGAGCGGCAATTCGAGCATCCGACAGCACTCGGTAAAGCACGCGACACCTGGGTGGCAGGAAAAACGAAACGGTTCGTCCGGCGCTAGCCGGACGACCGTTTCCGGCAACATGGGCTGTTTCATGGTGCTCATGGTTTTTTTCATAGAGACTGTTTGCGCAGGGTGAGCAGCGGACTGGCAATGAAAATAGACGAGTAGGTGCCAACAATGGTTCCAGTGAGCAGCGCAAAGGAGAAACCATGGATAACCGTACCACCCATCAAAAAGAGGGCGAGGAGTACCAGAACAACGGTGAGCGCGGTGATGATCGTTCGGCTCAGCACCTGGTTGACACTGAGATTGATAAGCGAGTCGAGGGATTTATTCTCCGTCTTGTGCATGTTCTCCCTGATTCGATCGAAAATGACGACCGTGTCGTTAAGCGAGTACCCGGCCAGGGTGAGCAGAGCGGTGACAATCAGCAGGGTGATCTCGATATGAAAGAGATAGCAGAGACCGAGGACCACTATGACATCGTGGAAGACCGCGGCCGCAGCCGCCAGGCCGAAGATGAAGTTGAAGCGCACCGCCAGATAGAGAATGACCCCGGCCATGGAGATGATAATGGCTAAAACGGCCTTGTCGCGTAAGGCACTGCTCACCGAGGCGCCAATTTCCGACTGACTCTCCAGGGCAAAGTGCTTTCCGGGGAGGTCGGTAGTGAGAATTTGGGTGATTTGATCGCTGAGGCTGCCAACAACTTTCTCGGATTTCTTGATCTTGACGATTAACCGATTCTCGTTTTCGACCTGCTGCAGGTTGATGTCTTTGAGATCATGGTGGCTGAAGGCCTTGCGTACCTGACTCATGGTAAACGACTGGTCGGCCTTGTATTGGAGTAGCACGCCGCCTGCGAAGTCCACACCGAGGTTAGCGGTGCCGCGTCCGATCTGGATAATGGCGAACAGGCCGATGAGCAGCATGACAGCCGAGCCGGTAAAGGTGAATTTCTTCAACCGCATGTAATCGATGTTCGGCTTCTTGGTAAAACGCAGAAAGCGCAGCTTCTTCATGGGATGGGAGCTGGCATTGATTGTGTCGAACATCAACCGGGAACCGGAGAGGGCGGTATAGAGGTTAAAAATGATGCCCAGCGAGAGCGTGATGGCAAATCCCTTGATCGGGCCGGTGCCGAACATGAACAGGGCAATGGCGGTGATCAGGGTGGTCACCTGGGAATCGAAGATACTCCAGAAGGCCTTGCCGAAGCCGGTATCGATGCAGGAACGAACCGTTTTCCCAACTTCGTACTCTTCGCGCATACGCTCGAATATCAGCACATTGGCGTCGACCGCCATACCTATGGAAAGGATGATACCTGCGATGCCTGGTAGTGTCAGGGTAGCGCTCAAAACCGCCAACCCGGCGAACAAAAAGAGGATGTTGAGCGCCATGGCGATATTGGCGATGGTGCCGGAGAGTCGGTAATAAATAAACATGAAGCAGAGCACCATGATCGCCCCGAAAACACCCGAACTCAGTCCCTTGTTGATGGAGTCCTGCCCGAGGCTGGCGCCAACCGTCATCTTCTGAATGATGTCGACAGGTGCCGGCAGAGCGCCCACCCGCAGGACGATAGCCAGGTCGGCGGCTTCGGCATGGCTGAAATTGCCGGAAATCTGGGCTCGGCCGCCGAGAATGCGCTCCCGTGATGACTGGGGCGGAACGGACCTTGCCGTCGAGAACGATAGCCAGCCGCTTACCCACGTTCTTTGAGGTGATATTGGCGAAAACCGTGCCGCCGCGGTTAGTGAGATCGAGGCTGACATAGGGTTCGTTAAAGGTGCCGCCGATCCGCACATTGGCGTCTTTTACCATCTCGCCGGTCATGAGTACTTTGTTTTCCAGCAGAAGCGGCGTGGTGGTGGTGCGACCGGTCTTGGGATCTTTGTCCGTTTCGAAATAGATGCTGGTATTGTCGGGAAGGGTGTTCTGCAGCGCGCGATTGAGCTTGGCGGTGCTTTCCTTGGGATTCCACTGCTTGGACTGTTCGGCCTGCGCGATAAGCGCCGGCAGATTGACATCGGGTGCGTCGGCGACCAGCTTGAATTCCAGCTGAGCGGTATCGCCAATGAGTTTTATGGCCCGTTTCGGATCTTTGACGCCGGGCAGCTCGACTACGATCTCATCCGTACCCTGGCGGATGATGACCGGCTCGGCCACACCGAATTGGTCGATACGATTCCGGATGATCTCCAGCGACTGGTCGACAGCGTGGTTCTTGATATAATCTTTCCTCTCCTTGGCCAGCGTAAGAATAATACGAGGAAAGCTGCCCTTAGTATTTTCAACTTTGCTGGCGAGATCGGGGAAGTCGGAACTAAGTACATTCTTGACCTGATCAAGCGCGTTGGTGTTGGGAAGGGTGAAGACGACCTCCTCTTTGTTGGCCGAGGGGGTGCGTACGGCACTGATGGATTTCTCCGCCAGGGTTTCCTTGAGATCATTTGCCGCGAATGCCAGAGTGTTCTGTTCAGCCTTTTGGAGATTGACCTTGAGCACCAGGTGCATGCCGCCCTGCAGATCGAGGCCGAGCCGGAGACCGCTTGGTGCCAGATATTTTTTCCACCAGTGCGGCATGCCGGAATAAAAAGATGGCATGATTGTCACGACGGACATCACAACCAAAAAGAGGAGCAGTCCCAGTTTGAGCTTGAGTGAAGTATTCATGGAAGGCCTTGAAGATGTGGTGAAAAGGATATGTCTCTCTCTGCGACGGCAGGGAAATCCGGGCGGCATGCCGCGCAGCCGGTTGGAGAAATGCAGGGGCCGAGCCTCTGGATTGATTCCGCTGATAACGAACCTTGCGATTATAACGGAATGACTGATTCTTGCAAGCTCCAGAAGCGAATAAATCCGGTATGCGCTAAAATTTACCTGCCTTTTTTCTCTGGATCCCGGTGCTGATGACCGACCCGTGACTCACGGGTTATTGCTCTCGGTTTATGGCGTCGGCCAGGCAGGCGGCGCCAAATCCGTTATCGATGTTGACCACCCCCACTCCCGGGGCGCAGCTGTTGAGCATGCCGAGCAGGGCGGCGATGCCTCCAAAGCTGGCGCCGTAACCAATGGATGTAGGAACTGCGACGACCGGAGAGGCGACCAGCCCGGCGACCACGCTGGGCAAGGCGCCTTCCATGCCGGCCACGACGATAAGCACTGCGGCTTCGTTCAGGAGTTGCTGTTGACTGAGCAATCGGTGTAAACCCGCCACTCCGGCATCATAGAGACGACACACCGGATTGCCGAAACATTCCGCTGTCAAGGCCGCTTCTTCAGCCACCCCGATATCGGAAGTGCCGGCGCAGATCACCAGGACCTTACCTCGGCGTTTGCCAGATTCGATCGACGCAGCTCGGAAGGTGAGCATGCGGGCAAGGGGGGCATATGTGAGTTGCGGCAATGCCGCTATAACCTGTTCCGCTTTGTCGGCGCAGACCCGGGTCGCCAGCACCGGCACCGGTTGGTCGAGCAGAGAACGTGCGATGGTGATGATCTGCTCCGCGGTCTTCGCCGCGCCGTAAATTACCTCCGGTATTCCGGTGCGGAGCATGCGATGGTGGTCGATTCGGGCATGCTCCAGGATCTCCGAGGGGAAATGCTCAAGCTTTTGAGCCGCATCCGAAACCGTGCATTTGCCTTCACTCAGCTCGGTGAGCAGGCGCAATAAGGTCGATTTGTCCATGGAATTTTACGAAAAAGTGGAAAAACGAGTGGCGGGTGTGAGGCAACTTTCGGCTCTACGATCCCTAGGAGCCTGTCGGATTATGCCCTTTTTCCCCATATCTTCGTTAAACTCGAAAAAATTATCCTCGGAATATTCAGTATATGCCTCCGGTAATTTTTTCGAGTTTGCCTCGATCTGAGCAAAAATGCCTATAATCCGACAGGCTCCTAGGCAAGAAAAATAGCACGAACGCTCAAGAAGGTAAAGCGGTTGAGACGGTTTACTGGCTCTTTTGCTTCTGATACCATGGAAGGAGCAATCACAACATACTATTGGGGTATCGGGCGCATGACAGCGGCGCTCTACTACCAAGCGCTCACCATGGAGACCTTCGTCGATGTCGAAGCGAACTCTGCCGGAGTATGTTCACTTTCTGCTTTCGCCCACCAGTTATCCGCACCCGGTGGATCGGGTACAGTTGGTGCAGACCCATATTTCGTTCATCATTCTCGCCGGCGATTTCGTCTATAAGTGGAAAAAGCCGGTCGACTTCGGTTTTCTCGATTTCTCGACCCTTCCAAAGCGCAAATTCTATTGTGAGGAGGAGCTGCGGCTCAATCGCAGGCTCTGTCCAGAGATCTACCTCGATACGGTCCAGCTGAGAACAACTGTCGAAGGTTTCAGCCTGCTGGGTGGTTCCGGTGAAGTAGTGGAATACGGTGTGAAAATGGCGCGGATGCCCGAGGAGCGGATGATGGAGCGGGTGATTCAAAGAGGGGAGTTGAGCCAAGCGCACCTTGGCGCCATTGTCGATACTCTGGTGCCGTTCTACCGGCATGCGGCGCACGGAGAGCGGATTGTAAAACATGGCGGGATCGAGGCGATCAGGCAGACGGTTTGCGCCAACTTCAACCAGACCGAGCGATTTGTTGGGACAGAATCGCTTTCTGAACCACAATTCCTGCGAATCAAAACCTACGCGGCGTCGGTACTGGGGCGGAAGTCACTCTTTGAGCGCAGGGTGGAGAAGGGGTGGGTACGGGAATGTCACGGCGATCTGCATTCGGGTAATATCTGTCTGTCCGATCGCGTCCTTATTTTCGATTGTATCGAGTTCAGCGAGAGTTTGCGATGTACCGATATCGCAGCCGACGTGAGTTTTCTCGCTATGGATCTGGATTTCCATAACCTCTTCGATTTGAGCGATTTCTTTGTCGATTGTTTTGTTGCGGCTTCCGGTGACGACGAGTTGAGTGAGGTCCTCGATTTTTATAAGTGCTATCGCGCATATGTGCGGGGAAAGATCTGCCTGTTGACTGCGGAGGATTCCGGCGTGGACGGCGAAACCGCGCGGCGCTCACGAGAGAACGCCCGCCACTACTTTTTGCTGGCTGAGAGCTACACGCATCCCAGGCATGCAAATGTACATCAGAACAAGGCGACTGCGAGGAGATGATGCAAGAGAAAGCCCGGTTAGTGATCGTGTTTTTCGGTTGCACGGCTTCCGGAAAGAGCTTTCTGGCGCAGGCCTGGGCGAAAGGCCGTGGCTGCCGCTACTACAATACCGATGTGGTGCGCAAACAGCTGGCGGGTCTCGATCCCACCCAGCGCTGCCCCCAACCCGTTGGAGAGGGAATCTATTCAGCAGAACTCACCCGGCGGACCTATGCCACCATGCTGCAGCGAACAAAAAGCGCTTTCCAGAACCAGCAGGCGGACTGCGTGGTGCTCGACGGTTCGTATCAGGACCGGCAGCAGCGACGGAGGGCGCAGGAGGAGTTGGCTGGAGAATGCCGGCTCGTATTCGTGCTCTGCCGCTGTTCGGCGGAGGTAACTCGTCGACGGTTGGCCGAGCGGGAGGCCAGCCCGGGGGCTGTTTCCGATGGTCGCTGGGAGATTTACCTCCATCAAAAGGACAGTTTCGAGCAGCCGCTTGAATTGACGGAGGACCAGTTGCTCGTTCTCGACACCGATGCTTCTTTATCAGATCTGACTACCCGCATCGATCATTTTCTGGCAGGAGAGTGATCGCAGCGCGGAATCGAGAATTCTCGATCTCGTTTGGCTGCAGGCGGGGAGCTTCCATCGTTTCTTGCGAACTCCATCTTGCAACAAGCGACGGATCGGAGTATTTACCTCAAGAGGTACTACCGAAAGCCGCTTGTCGTGCCGCCTCATAGAGAGGGCGCTGGCTTATGTCGGTAGTGTTGTCATTGCTCCAATGCGATATCACTGATCACCAGAGAGGAACAGCGCGTGTACACCCAGATTTACATTTTACGTTTTCCCAAAGACACGAGCGACCGGCCATTTATTTATCAGCTGGTCAAAGAGTACGATATCGAATTCAACATCCTCAAGGCGGATATCCTGCTGCAGCGCGAAGGGGTGATGATCCTTGAGCTCAAGGGGGGCACGCGCACCCAGGTGGAGGCGGGCCTTGAATACCTCAAAGGGCTGGGCGTGCAGACTGAAAGGCTGGCTTCCCGCATCCGCAGAGACGACGAACGGTGCTTTCAGTGCGGAGCCTGTACAGGGGTCTGTCCGGTCGGAGCACTGCATATTCATCGACCGGAAATGACGGTGGTTTTCGATGCGGAAAAATGTACCGGCTGCAACCTCTGCGTGCCTATTTGCCCGGTGCGCGCCATGGAGGTCGCCATAGACAGCGAGTGGGTTCTACCCGAAGAGGCGACGGTCTGAAACGCTCTTCGAGCTGTTTCAGGATGCATCGAAGGGGAGCATAGTGGATGAACCCATGCTCCTCCGCCTAGGAGCCTGTCGGATTATGCCCTTTTCCCCCATATCTTCGTTAAACTCGGAAAAATTATCCTCGGAATATTGAGTATATGCCTCCGGTAATTTTTTCGACTTCGCCTCGATCTGAGAAAAAATGCCTATAATCCGATAGCCTCCTAGGGAGAGTAAGGTGAGAATTTGCGCCCGGCGAAAGAAAACGACAGGGCGCGTGGACAACTGGAGTTGATCCCTTGACTGGAAGGTGCTCAGAGTTTGGAACCCTTCCAGGGAAACCACGAGAAAATGGTGGATTTCGGGGGATTGCCGGCTTCGATGCTGCTGAGCAGTTTTTGTGCCTTGGGAGCGATGGCGGAATCCGGATACATGGCCAGAAGGTATTTCAGTCGCGTTTCAGCCTCTTGGTATTTTTCGGTACGAACATAAAAATCGGCGACGAAATATTCATGATTGGCCAGAAACCCTCGGGCGTCTTTGATCCGTAGCTTTGCTTCTTCGGTATAGGCGGAGTCGGGGTAGGCGCGCAGGAGTTGATTGAAATATTTGATCGCTTCAACCGCGCCGCTGGTATCCCTGTCTATGCGATCGATTCGCTTATATTCCGCCATTCCCTTCTGAAACATGACGTAGGCAATGGCCTCGTTGGTCGGATGTCGCTCTTCGAATTTTTTATAGAGGGTGAGCGCTTCTTGATAGTGACCCTGGTAATAATTGCAGTCAGCCGCTTTGAGTTCCGCCAGTGTCGCTTCCGAGCTGAACGGGTATTGGTCGAGAATCTGCTCGAAATATTTGAGGGCGGAGAAATACCTGCCGACATTGTAATCGTCCATGCCTTTGGTGGCGAGACTATGGGCTTCCGCCTGCAGGGCATCCGGACCTTTGTCGCTGGAAAAATCCAGCATCTTTGGTAACTTGCCGCTGCAGCCCCCGGTAAACAGCAGCAGGAGCACCATGCCCCAGGCCAGCAGGTGGGTCCGGAATCGCTTGCGGTCTTCAGGGCGGATTTTCATTCGGTTACCTTCTTGCTTTCCTTGAGAAGATTGAGATAGGTTTCGGCCGCCAGGACCGATACGGCGCCTTCCCCGGCGGCGTTGACTACCTGGCGAACGTTTTTGCTGCGTATATCACCGGCGACCATGACTCCGGGCACCGATGTCCGGCATTCGGTATCGCCTGGGATAAAGCCCCACCGGTCTGCTTTGAGGAGATCGAGCGGCAGGCAACTGTTGTTGGGGGTGATGCCGATGAGAACGAAGATGCCGTCGACCTCCAGGGTCGAGGTATCGCCGTCATTGTCGACTAATTGCAGCCGCTGGACGCTGTTTTCGCCCTCGATGGCGGTTACTTTGCTATTCCAGATGAAATCGATCTTGTCATTGGCAAAGGCGATCTCTTGAATAATTTTTGTGGCTCTGAGTTGATCGCGACGGTGAATAATGGTCACCTTGCTGGCGAATCTGGTCAGGTAATCGGCCTCCTCGACCGCGGTGTCTCCACCCCCGACGACCGCCACCCGCATATTTCGGTAAAAGGGGGCGTCGCAGGTTCCGCAGTACGAGACACCTTTGCCGCGTAGCGCTGCTTCGCCCGGGACGTTGAGTGTGTTCGGCCGGGCACCAGTGCAGATAATGAGGGTATCGCAATGCACGGTTTGACCATCGGCGAGATGCAGCGTTTTGTTGTCCTCATCGCTGAGGTCCATCCGCACCACCTCGGCATTTTCGATATTGACCTCGAAGCGCTTGGCATGTTTGGTCATCCTCTCGGCCAAGTCGAAACCAGAAATACCTTCAGGAAATCCGGGATAGTTGTCGACCCAGTCCGTGGACAGAACCTGTCCCCCTGGGGCTCCCAGCTCGATGAGCGCATGGTCAAGTCGCGCTCTGGCCGCGTAGAGTCCGGCCGACAGACCAGCCGGTCCCCCTCCGAGAATGACGAGTTCGTAGTGGTCTTTTCGCATGGCTTCCCTCAAGAGGGTTAAAAAAGAGAAAGCGCCGCCTTCTGTTCTGGCTTTGCGCATCGAAGCCGATGGGTCGAAGGCAGCGCGATAGACTTTCGCAGCTTTAGAGGCCCTTATTGATCAGATCCACCAATTGCGCCTTGCCGACTGCTCCGGTAATCTGGTCGACGACTTCGCCTTTTTTGAACAAAATCAAGGTGGGAATTGCACGGATACCGAATTTGCCGGGGGTTACCGGATTGTCGTCCACGTTCATCTTGGCAACAGTGACTTTTCCAGTGTATTCTTCTGCCAGGTCTTCAACGACCGGGCCGATTGCCTTGCAGGGGCCGCACCATGGGGCCCAGAAATCCACCAGTGTCGGCTGCTCTGAACTGATAAGTGTATCGAAATCGGCATCATTTACCTGTTGGACTTTATCGTTTGCCATTATCTGCTCCTTTGAAAATGATGTTTGTAAAGTGTCGGAGGTCGCCGTACTGATGAATTGCAGGAAAATATAAGTTTCCCGCACAGTTTACCTGCTGCTCCAGGAGGAGACAAGCAAAATGTTGTCCCTGCCGCGGCGAGCTCCGTTGCCTCTCTGATGCAGTTTTGTAATCTTTGCATGAATACGATAAAAATCAAGGCGAACGGAGTTTGACAACAAAAACAGCCTCATGCTATACTCCGCGCCTGTCTATGAATTCGCAGCACATTCTCCCGAAGAGGAAATCCATGAATACTGCTACGTCGAAACGTCTCTTTGAAAAAGCACGAAACGTCATTCCAGGCGGGGTCAACAGTCCGGTGCGCGCCTGCAGATCGGTGGGTTGCGACCCGATTTTTATCGAACGGGCCCGCGGCGCCATGGTTTATGATGTCGATGGCAACGAATATATTGACTTCATCGGATCGTGGGGGCCGATGATTCTTGGTCATGCCAACCCCTTGATTTTACGCGCTGTCACTGAGGCTGCCGCCCTCGGGACGAGTTTTGGCGCATCCTCGCCGAAAGAAATAGAGTTGGCCGAGATGGTGGTGGAAGCGCTGCCCTCGCTGGAAAAGGTCAGGTTCGTCAATTCGGGTACCGAAGCGACCATGAGTGCGGTCAGGCTGGCGCGGGGCTACACGGGGAAAAAGGTGGTGGTAAATTCAACGGTTGCTACCATGGACACGCCGATTCCTTTCTGGTCAAGGCAGGCTCGGGAGTGCTGACCCTTGGTATCCCCGGCAGTCCCGGGGTTCCGGAAGATATTGTCAAAAATACCGTGTCCATTCCCTACAACGATCCGGTGATTCTCGAGAAAACCTTGCGGGATGAAAATCTGGACATCGCCTGCGTGATTATTGAACCCGTGGCCGGCAATATGGGGTGCGTACCGCCGGCGCCAGGGTTTCTGGCCAAGCTCCGGGAACTTACCGCCGAACTCGGTATTGTCCTCATCTTCGATGAGGTGATCACGGGGTTTCGGCTAGCCTACGGTGGGGCTCAGGAATATTTCGGTGTTCTTCCCGATCTCACCTGTCTCGGCAAAATAATCGGCGGTGGGTTGCCGGTCGGGGCATATGGCGGCAAGGCGGAAATCATGGATTGCATAGCCCCGGATGGCCCGGTGTATCAGGCGGGGACGTTATCGGGGAATCCGCTGGCCATGGCCGCCGGCATTGCCACCTTGAAACAGCTGAGGCAAAGTGATTTCTACAGCCTTCTGGAGGCCAAAGCAGCCGGTTATGCCCAGCAACTCGAAGAGATTGCCCGGCGAACAGGGGTAGCGGTCAGCCTCAATCGTGTGGGTTCAATGATGACCTGCTTTTTCACCAACAGTGAAGTTGTCGATTTTCATTCGGCGATGACATCGAACACCGATCATTATGCTTGTCATTACAGGCAAATGCTGTCGAAAGGGGTGAACCTCGCACCGTCTCAGTTCGAAGTGGCTTTTATTTCTGCGGCCCATAGCGGAAAAGATCTCGAGAAGACGCTGGCGCTGACTGAATGGTCATTCAAAAAGTTGCTGGAAAAGTGAAAAATTCGTTGACTTTGGCATAGAGGCATGCTACCAAACCCACTTATATTGTGACCGATTTGTCCTCTCGGTAGCAAGGAGGAGTCGAGATGTCGGAATTCAGAAAGGAGATGGTCCAGCTGATGGCCCACTACGGCCATGTAGGGATCACCCTCGTGGCTGCCATCTTCATCGGTCTTGGGGGCGGTATTTTTGTGGACCAGAAAATCTTTCACGGTCGCACCGCTCCGTGGTTTACCTTTATCGGCCTGGCCTTCGGCATAGTGGCGGGTTTCAAGAACCTGCTGGAAATCCTTTGGAAGAGCAAGGGTAACGACGACACGAAAGAAGACGGAGACGAAAAGCCGGACGGCAGGGGAAACAGTGGTTGATGATTTTATCTCCTTGCAGAAAATGCAAGTGGCCGGCGGGCTCTATCTGGTGGTGCTGACTGCCGCCGGGTGGTTTCTTTTCTCCAGCAACGTTGCCTGGTCGATTTTTGCCGGCGGGTTGGTTTCGATGGGGAGCTTTTGGGCCTCATACCGCGATGTCAGGCGTCTCGTCGATACGATGACTGCGCCGGGGACCGAGGACGGGAACACGGCAGGTGGAAGAACGTTCAACAAGGGCGGCTACCTGCTGAAATTCTGGATACGTATTGCAATTATTGGTGTTGTCCTCCTGCTCTTGATCAAGAGCGGGACGGTCAACGCCTTGGGCTTAGTTTTGGGGTTGTCAACGATAGTGTTCACGATCACATTCACGGCGTTGAATGCGGTTAGGCACTATTACTTCAGTGGGAGGAGGTAAAAGAAGTTATGGAACCGATCTTATTTATTTCGTTCATCCTTCAAAAGTTGGGTCTGCCAGTCCCGCACGATTATGTCGGGCATACGTTTCTGGCTAAATTGTGCGAGCCGTATATGACCTACACGTGGCTGGTCATGGCCTTCCTGTTCATCGTTCCCAAGTTGACCCTGGGGAATCTTGAGATGGTGCCGGGCGGGGGGCAAAATTTCTGGGAAGCGTTGATCGGCATGCTGGACGATTTTTTTGTCGAGAACATGGGTAGGGAAGCGGCAGACAAGTTTTTCCCGATGCTCGCCACATTTTCTCTCTACATCGCGGTTTCCAACCTGATGGGGTTGCTCCCGGGTTTCATGTCTCCCACCGCAAGCCTCAACACTACGCTTGCCTGCACCCTCATCGTCTGGGTTACCCACCACATAGTCGGTATCCGGACGCATGGTGTGCGCTATTATAAACACTTCATGGGGCCGATGAAATGGCTGGTGCCGCTGATGCTGCCTATCGAGCTTATCAGTAACATTGCCCGTATCGTTTCTCTCTCCGTTCGACTTTTCGGCAACATCATGGCCAAGGAGACCTTGCTGGCGATTCTCTTCATGCTGGCCGGGGCGTTTTTCGCACCGCTGCCGATCATGGTCCTCGGCGTACTGGTCGCTCTGGTTCAGGCCATGGTTTTCGTCCTTCTGTCCGTCATTTACATTGCTCAGGCAGAAGAGCACGCGCATTGATAAGCGCACCAAGCGAGTTGAAAGCACGACATACACATACAGGGCTGTGAGCTAAAAGCCCTTTGCAGATTGCAGTATAAAAGAAGAAGGCCAACAACTTAACATCATCTTTAAGGAGAAGAAAACATGGATGGACACAACATGCAGTTAGCGCTGGTTTGTATTGGTGCCGCTCTTTCTATCGGTCTGGCTGGACTGGGTGCTGGTATCGGTATCGGTTCCGTTGGTGAGGGTGCCTGTCTGGGTTTGGCCCGCAATCCTGAAGTGCAGCCGAAACTGATGGTTTTCATGATTCTTGGTATGGCTCTCGCCGAGTCGATTGCCATCTACGGTCTGGTTGTCTCCCTGATCCTGCTCTATGCCAACCCATTTGGCAAACTGCTGGGCATCGGCTGAGAGAAACGATCGTTTCGACCATAGCTGAAAACGCTTGAATAGGGGCCGCGGATTCGTCCGCGGCCCCTTTTTTTATTGTCGTTGAACAGGTTGACCTGGTGAACGGCTAGTGGGGTGCTGGTGAACTGCTGCGATATATGGTAATCTGAGCGATTGACAGGGAGGCGAATCGGTGGGGGATGAACATATTGTTATTCACCCGAAAAGGGGACGGCGCGAGCCGGCACTCCCTGCTTCGGGAGTGCTATTGGTAACGCCCGCTGAGGCACGGCACGGCCATAGTTTACAGCAAAGTGCCGGCGGCAGGAGCCAATTCCTTTATAACTCGCAGCTTACGGTGGCTCCGGACGGCAACAGTTTTGTAGCAGGCCCGGCAATCGGCGCCCCGATGGCGGCGATGACGATGGAGAAGCTTATCGCCCTGGGAGCGAGGTATGTGGTGCTGTTTGGCTGGTGTGGCGCAGTCGATCCCGAATTGCAGATTGGCGATGTAGTGCTCGGCGCAACTCCGGTGAGTGGTGAAGGTACGAGCGGGTACTATGTCTGCGAGAAGTCACCGATGCCATCGCCGCACCTTCTTACGGAGCTGGCGAGTATACTCGAAAGTACACCGTATCGATGGCAGAATGCCAATATATGGTCGACAGATGCGGTGTACCGTGAAGACAGGAGGCATCTCGCCATGCTGGCAAAAAGCTCAGGAGTGCGTGCGGTCGATATGGAGTATGCTGCATTGTGCGCCGTGTGCAGTTTACGGCAGATCGAGTTCGCGGCTGTATTTCTGGTTTCGGATGAACTCTATAGAGAGCGATGGCGGCCGGGATTCACCTCCGATACATTCAGGCGGCAGAGCCGTCACTTGGCGGAGTTGCTGGTGGCAGGTCGGTTCGGCGCATAACATGGGGTGTGGTGACAGCTTACCTCGCTTTTGGTGAAGAAAATGCAGAATTTAGATGAAATACGGTCTCATACTTTCCACCTGGTGAGCCTTGGCTGTGCCAAGAATCAGGTCGACTCCGAAGTGATCATCGGAAATTTAAGCGGTGCGGGGTGGAAATTTACCGAAGATCCACAGGAGGCCGATGTGCTGCTGCTCAATACCTGCGGCTTCGTGCAGCCGGCAGTGGAAGAGGCCATCGAGGAGATACTCGAACTTGCCCAATATAAAGAGGCGCGGCCGGAGTGCAAATTGGTGGTGGCAGGATGTCTGGTTCAGCGATATGGCGACTCGCTGCTTGCAGAACTGCCTGAGGTTGACTTGTTTGTGGGGACCGAAGGATGCCATACCATGGCGCAGCGGGTTGCAGCCCTTTTCGCAAACAAAAAGCAGCCCGAGGTCCAGCTCCCCCCAAGATTCCTCATGGATAGCAGCACCCCGCGAACGCTTACTACGCCATCATTTCGTGCCTGGTTCAAGATAACCGAGGGGTGTGACAACCGGTGTTCCTATTGTATGATCCCTTCCATTCGGGGTGGTCTACGCAGCAGAAGCACGGATGATCTGGTTCGAGAGGCGATCCGGCTCGAAGGCATGGGTGTGCGTGAGCTTTCCGTCATCGGGCAGGATATCACAGCCTATGGAACGGATCTGGGGCGGGATACGGATCTGGTGTCGTTGCTTTCCCGCCTGCTTGCCGAGACTGCCATCCCTTGGATTCGTCTACTCTACCTCTATCCCACCGGCATAGACGAGCGGCTGCTTGAACTCATGGCGGCCAACAAGCGAATTGTACCCTATCTCGATATTCCTCTCCAGCATGTGAGCAGCCGAGTGCTCAAGTCCATGAATCGTCGCTATGGGTACGACGACATGCACAGGCTCATAAACACGGTCCGCGGGTACCTGCCCGAGGTGGCCTTGCGTACAACTCTGCTCGTCGGTTTTCCCGGAGAGCTCGAAGAGGATATTGACCAAGTACAACAGTTTCTAACCGAAGCACGGCTGGATCACGTTGGAGTTTTCCCCTATGCCAACGAGGAAGGAAGTCCTTCCGAACGTTATCCCGACCAGTGTTCGGAGCAAGAAAAGATGGCGCGGCGTGAGAGAATTCTTGAACTCCAGGCTGGCATTTCGAGTCAGATTCAGCAGAAATATGTGGGCAGAGAGGAGCAGGTGTTGGTGGAAGGGGTGAGTCGCGAAACCGACCTCCTGCTCGAGGGCAGGACGAGGTTTCAGGCGCCTGATGTGGACGGGTGCGTTTACATCAACGACGGTATTGCCACGGCAGGGCAGTTCGTTACTGTGCGAATCACCGAATCGCAGGTGTATGACCTTATCGGTGGTATCGTATAGAGCCCGGATGCGAGGGTGCAGTGCGACTTTTGTTGCAGGATGGGGTTATTGCTGCGAGAAGGGGAACTCACTCTGTGGAAAGAACTCCAGAGGTCTTCTGCATACAGCGGCATGCTCGGTCGACAGCGCTGTATGCAGAAAAGCATCTTTCTGGAGAGCGTGCCCCCACACTGATTGGCAGTGTGGCGAGGCTATCTCCTATGGTTGTTCACCTTCTCGCGAAGGTCCTTGCCGACTTTGAAAAAGGGCAACTTTTTTGGCTTTACCAGGATCTTCTTGCCTGTCTTCGGGTTTCTGCCTTCATACGCATCGTATTTTTTTATCACAAAGCTGCCGAAACCCCGGATTTCGATACTCTCTCCCCTTGCCAGCGCCTCCGTCATGGTCTCAATCACCGTGTTTGTGATTGCGGCCGCCTCACGATGAGGAATATTGATATCTTGCGCCAATGCCTCAATGAGTTCTGATTTGTTCATACTATACTCCTGTTCAGGAAGTCTGATTGTGACCCCGCCGGTGGGGATTCGCGCGAAATACATGCTCTTTTCAGAATATCTGGGTTGAACATGTTAAGAGGAATATGAAAAGCCGTACGTTTCCCTGCTCCTCCACTATTTGCTCAGGCTGGGTTATCGGATTTGAATGAGGCCCCTTTTCGTGCTCGCCCCACTTTGACCAGGTCCGCGTGAGCGGTAGCTACGGAGTATCAGAGAAGCGCCTGCGTTTCTCCGGCTTTTTTATTGATCAAGGAATGCATCCGCTCAACGCTCTGGTTGAAAAGAGCCGGCATTCCGACAGGAAAAACATCTCACTCACGACCAACGGCCTCCTCGGCGTCGCTTTGGGGTACCGCGAGGCTCAGAGCGGAGACTCTGGCCGTTTGGTGTTCATAAGTTCAAGTATTACGGTCTTTTTCTGTGAATAAGAAAGATGTTGTATGAAAACATGAGGTTATGTGGACGTCAGGGCCGCAGCGGCCCTTTTTTACCCCTAACTGTTTAGATTTAATCAGTTATTTTTGTGTTTGTAAAGGAATTTCTATAAAAAAATTTTTTTTAAATCCCCATGGTTAAGTATTTTATACTGCCCGGGCGGCAAATTTTTCAAATAGAGCTTGCCGTAGGCGATCCTTTTCAGCTGAATGACAGGATTACCTATAAACTCAAACATTTTTCTTACCTGGCGCTTTCTTCCTTCGTGGATAGTTATGCGCACCAGGCTTTGGTGTTGGAAGCGCTTGAGGACGGTAATCTGGGCCGGAGCGGTTTGCTTATTTTCCAGGGGGATACCCTGTTGCAGCTGCCGTAACTTGTATTGACCGGGGTGTCCGGCGATCAGCGCTTCGTACGTTTTATTGGTTTCGTGACTGGGATGCTGAATTTTCTGGGCGAGGCTTCCGTCGTTTGTAAGGATAAGGGCGCCTTCGGTATCCAAATCCAGACGGCCTACCGGAAACAAACGTACCGGAATGTCTTTTACGAGCGAGGCGACCACCGGGCGTCCCTGGGGGTCGGAGAGGGTGGTCACATATCCTCTGGGCTTGTTGAGCAGCACATAGTAGAGCTTGGCTTCTGGCGCGACCTGTTTGCCGTCGCATTCCACCTTCTGGCGACCGGCATCGACTTTTACGCCCAGGGTGGTGACAATTTGACCGTCCACCCTGATGCGGCCGGCCAGGATCATCTCCTCGGCCTTGCGTCGGGAGGCAAGGCCGCAGTTGGCGAGGAATTTCTGGAGTCGTATCGGCTCGCTCATCGGAATCCGGCGGGGATGATACGGTCGATCTTGGCATCGACCAGGTTACGGGTGGCCTGATCCACTTCCAGAACTTCGGTGTACCAGGGTTTCATGCGGCAATCGACCACGATTGGCTGCCGCAGCCCTACGTGGAATCGCTGGACCGACGTGGCGGCGCCATAGAGGTCGTTTGCCGGTTCGAAGCGAGTGAAAAATGTCCAGAGAAACTCCTGCATGGAACAAGTGGCCGCCTCGGTACTGTCGACAAGCAGAACGAATGGCCAGTCGCCAAGTCCCTCCCAGGTGGCCAGCTGCCCGCCGAGATCAGGGTTTTCTTTATAGGATACGCCTTGCACCACCAGGGTGCCGGGAAGAAACACCGTGGGGCGCGTGCAGTCGGGAGGCAGGGAGCCGTGAAATTCCCTTGGCAGTTCCCTGATCTTGTCACGGCCAAGCCCCATCAGCATGGCTTTCGAGCCCTTATTGACCGATGGACCAGTGTAGTCGAGCGTGTCCTGGGAGACATTGGCGAATACAAAGAGGTCCCGGTCCCATTTGACCCGCTCCAGCACGTGCGGCCAGAGAGCGGCGAAGTCGCAGATATCAAGATCACCGTCGGTGACGATCAGAAACTTGGTGAGCGAGAGTTGACCCTCTCCGAGGATGCGCAGACCGCAGGCGAAAGCTTCCCGAGGGTACCTGTCTGCCACCCGGGCGGCGGCGAGGCAGTGAAAGCCGGTTTCACCAAAGGTCTTCAGCTGTTTGACCCCTTTCATCACCAGGGGGAAGAGTGGCGAGAGCAGCTCCTGGAGGTAATCGCCGATGTAAAAGTCTTCTTGTTTGGGTCTGCCGACCACGGTGGCCGGATAGATGGCCCGGTCGCGATGATAGAGATGGCTAACCTGGAAGACCGGGTAGTCGTGGGCAAGTGAATTGTAACCGTAATGGTCGCCGAACGGGCCCTCAGGCCTGCGAATATGGGGCGGGACCTCGCCCTTGATGGCAAACTCCGCGTGGGCGACCAGATCGTGGCCGCCCCGGGGGTCTTTGACCATCTTCAGCTTGCCGCCCATAAGCAGTGAGGTGAGGACGAGTTCCGGGATGTCTTCGGGCAAGGGCGCGATGGCTGAGAGCATCAGCGCCGGAGGACCACCGATAAAGAGGGTGAGCGGCAACGGCTGGTTTTTCTTTTCCGCCTCGAAATAGTGATAGCCACCCCCTTTGTGAATCTGCCAGTGGATGCCGGTGGTGGTATCGTCGTAGCGTTGGATCCGGTACATGCCCAGGTTGTGACCCCGACCTTCGGGGTGCTCGGTATAGACCAGCGGCAGGGTGACGAAGGGCCCGCCGTCGCTGTGCCAGGAGGTGAGCATGGGCAGGCTGGTGAGCCGGGCCGGACATTGGCAATTCTCGAGTAAAGGTCCTTTGGACGAGCGTTTCAGGCCGATTTTCAGGCTGTCGAAGAAGAGGTGGCGTTGGGCCCAGAGTTTGCCCGCGGAGAGAGGCATCACGGTTTCCGCGAGGCGAACGACGTCACGGACGAACTGGGTGGGTTTGTCGCCGAAAGCGAGCTCAAGTCTGGCGCTGGTCCCGAAAAGGTTGGTAACCACCGGGAAGGCGGAACCCGAGACTTTGGCGAAAAGCAGCGCGGGACCGCCGCGGCTGATGACGCGTCGGTGGATCTCGGCAATCTCCAGATGGGGATCGACCTCCTTGTCAATTACCAGCAGCTCCCCCTTTTTTCTGAGCAGGTCGAGATAACTGCGCAAATCGTAGAGTTTGGTTGTCACGCCTTCTCCTCTCGGGATGGTGATTGTGTGTCGCCTTGCTCGGCGAGGAAAAGAGCGTGGTACTCGTCTTCGCTGATATGTCGTCTGAGGAGCTTTGTAAAACTGGTGACGAACTCTTCAATTTCTTCGCTGGAAAGGCGCGAGGCCAGGACCTTGGCGAAGGCGGGACGGCCGGCGAGCTGCAGATAGGAGGAAAAGGACTGTATATCCAGCTCATGGCTCAGGCCGAAACAGATCATATCCGATAACTGTTGTTTCATGGTAATCCTGGGTGGGGCTAAGGGTGGAGCGTGGTGTCAAGGTGCCATTGCACCTTTCTGGTGCGCGGGCCATCGAATTCACAGAAAAATATGCGTTGCCAGGTGCCGAGCACCGGGCGGCCGCCGCTTATGGCGAGAGTGAGTGAACAACCCATAAGCGATGCCATGACGTGAGAGGGGGAGTTCCCTTCCCGGTGCTTATAGGGCATATCAGCGGGAACGATCCGCCTTAGGGCGTTGATAATGTCTGTCCGTACGTCTGGATCGGCTCCTTCGTTGATGGTAAGACCTGCGGTGGTATGGGGATTATAGAGATAGCAGAAGCCGGACTGCATATGGTGGTTCTCAAGAACGGATTGCACCGTCTCGGTGATATCGATCATTTCCATATGGGCTCGAGTTGTGAGCGAAAATGTACCTGCTGTCATTGCGGCTCCAGTGTGGATTGACTGATGAACGTTCTATCTGTTTGACCATTATAGGATTTTTTTGGTGCCCAGTCAATGACGGGAGCTCGCTGGTATTGGGGAAAGGGAGTGGAATAGAGCCATTTTTTTCTCGGATCGGCCTATTTTCGAAAAGTCAATGCCGTCCTATATTTGATACTGGGTATGTGGTTATCATGGTCACGCAAACAGCCCAGGATAATCTACGGGGCGATTGACGTCGGTATGCCGCGGTTTTCCCGGGGAGAAAAGGGGGGAAATACATAATTGTATTCGGTTTGATATTGAGGGGATATCTGGTATCTCAGCTTGACAACCGGGATGAAGAGAATAGTATACAGATACATATAAAAGAGATACCCATCCAGGAACGGCAGCATTCCCTTGACTCTTCGTTGTTCCGAATGCGAGGAGTCGTTGAGATATCGGTGAAGCGGATCAGTTGTGACTTGTTGTCGGTGCAATTTGAATGCAGGTCGCAAAGAAGAACGTGACGCAGACTCTCTTGCCTCTTTTTCCCTGCATTTTCCGGCCCATTTGAAGTGCCAGCGTATCCCTTTCTCAGAGGGGATGCGATCTCTCTCGCGTGAGCCCGAGCCGTGGCTTGTGCCGGATCGAATTTGGCGATCAAACGGTAAAAGACCATGGGAACGCCGGCTGGATGTTCTTATCGTTGTTGCATATTGGGGCGAGGAGGGTATTCCCATCTTTTCGGATCGCGCCAGGTGAATACAGACCTATCATGGATGAATTGATTTTTCTTATCGGTTTTCGGGCAGCGGGAAAGACGACGGTCGGCAGCAAGCTTGCAGAATGTCTCGGTTTTGAGTTCATCGATACCGACCAGTTGATTTGCGATGCACATCAGAAGACGGTCCGCGAGATCGTCGAGCGGGGCGGCTGGCGGGAGTTCCGTCGGCTCGAGGAAAAGGCGCTCGAAGAGGCAGCCGGCGGACGTCGGCGGGTTGTGGCGACCGGGGGCGGTGCCGTACTCCACCGCCGGGCCTGGCAGTGGATTCGCGATCGGGCCCTGGTCGTCTATCTTGAAGTGGAGCCAGGCGTTTTGCGCAGGCGGTTGAGCAGGGTCGACAATGGCGATGCCTCTCGTCCCTCGCTCACAGGGAAGGCGGTCGTTGCCGAGATGGAAGGAGTCCTCGGTGAACGGTTGCCGTTGTACAGGGAATATGCGCATATCCATATTGATACCGGCCGCCTTTCGGTGGAAGAAACGGTGAGTCAGATTGTCGACGCCTTTACCGGGCGAGAAAGCAAGGGTGAACAATAATGGCGGGAAATACCTATGGCACGACATTTCGGGTGACAACCTGGGGGGAATCCCACGGGACCGCGATCGGAGCGGTGATTGACGGTTGCCCCGCCGGGGTCACGCTCGATTCGGCTCGTCTAGAGCAGGAGATGAACCGGCGTCGCCCTGGCCAGGGCGGGGCCTCCAGTCCCCGTAAGGAGCCCGACCGGGTGGAGATTCTCTCCGGCATATTCACTCCAGAGGGCGAGAGTGCGCCCATAACCACGGGGACCCCTATCTCGCTGGCTATTTTCAACAAGGACGCTCACTCCAAATCCTACGACCACCTGCGGGATATCTATCGTCCAGGTCATGGGGATATCACCTATCATGCCAAGTATGGTCTGCGCGACCATCGCGGTGGAGGTCGGGCCTCTGCCCGCGAGACGGCGGCCAGGGTGGCGGCCGGGGGCAATCGCTGCCCAGGTGCTGGAACGGGAGGGGATCACGGTCCGTGCCTATACCATCGCCCTGGGTGGAATTAGAGCGAAAGAGAGGGATATGCAGGCGCTTGCCGATAATCCGTACTACTGCCCGGACAGGGAAGCGGCTCTGCGTATGGAAGAGCGGGTGCGCGAGGTGCGTGCTCAGGGAGATACCCTGGGCGGTGTCGTTGAGATCCGGGCCAACTGTCCGGCTGGCTTGGGGGAACCGGTGTTTGATAAGCTGGAGGCGGAATTGGCCCGCGGCCTGCTCTCCATCGGGGCGGTGAAGGGTGTTGAGTTCGGCGCCGGATTTGCAGTGGCCGAGATGCTCGGCTCGGAAAGCAACGATCCCATCACTCCGGACGGGTTTGCCGGCAACAATGCCGGTGGGACGCTCGCCGGGATTTCCAGCGGCCAGGAGCTGGTGATGCGGGTTGCGGTCAAACCGATTCCCTCTATAGGCCGCGAGCAACAGACCGTCAATACCTCCGGTGAGGCCGTTACCATCAAGATCGGCGGTCGACACGACATTTCCGCCATCCCCAGGGTGATTCCGGTTTGCGAGGCGATGGTTCGCCTGACCCTGGTCGACCAGCTGCTGCGTCAGCGGGCCATTTCACCGTAAGGGTAGCGACCATGAAACAGGGGCCGATACACAATATCTGGATGCTCAGCCGCGAATATGGAGACCTCGCAGGGGCCGGCGGGGTTAAGGACATGGTCAGCCAGCTTGCCGTGACGTTGGCGGCCGATTCGCAACGGCGAGTGGCTGTCGTTCTGCCTCGTTATGGATTTATCCAGCCGGAACAACATGGTTTTGCACCATTGTTCGATCCTTCGTCGCCCAACCGCCCGCTCGAATTCCCGATTGATATGGATTACGGCCGGGAGGAGCGGCGGGAATTGTGCCGGGTATGGGTGGGGCGTATGGCCAACGTGACGCTCTATCTCATAGATGCCGATCGTTTCCGGGAAAAAAACAGTGTTTATACCTATACCGAGGAGGAAACGGGAGCGGAGAGTTGGAAAAAGCCCGGTATGGGGCATTACGACTATTTCGCCATGAATGTCCTGCTGCAGAAGAGCAGCCTGGAACTCATGGTCATCCTCGGAGAGAGGCCGGATGTTATCCACTGTCATGACGGGCATACCGCTCTGGTGCCGGCGCTGGCCCACGAACGGGAGGGCTGGCGCAGCTATTTTCGTGATACCGGTTGCCTGGTCACCATCCACAACGCCGGAGTCGGCTATCACCAGGAGGTGGCGGATCTCCCCTTTGCCCGGGCGATAACGGGGCTGTCCTGGCAGCACATCGTCGATCACCGGCTGGACGGCAAATTCGATCCGCTGCTCTCCGCCGGTTCAAATGCGGTAATGAATACCGTCAGCGCCAACTACGCCCGGGAATTACAGAAAACGAGCGAAGATCTCCGAACCGATTGGCTTGGTCATACCCTTCTGGAGCGCGGTGTCGTCCTGGAAGGTATTACCAATGGCATAGATCCCGACCAGTTCAACCCGAGAAACAGCGTTCGAATGGGTCTGCCGGCAAGCTACGCCCCGGACTCGGGCAGCAAGAGGTTGGACGGAAAACGCGAGTGCAAGGTGCACCTGCTGCGAGTGCTTTCGGCCGGTGTCGAGCTCATCCCGGTCCGACAGTACGGGAGATTGGGGGAAAATGCGGATGAACCGCTCTTCACCTTCATCGGCCGGTTAAGCGAGCAGAAGGGCGTCGATATTTTCCTCGAAGCCATAGGCGATCTGTTTGCCGATGGCAGCGTCGGTCAGGCGGTGATTCTTGGCAGCGGCGGGGAAATCCAGGAGGCGAGTGTTATTTCATTGACCGAAAAAAGCGGTTTGAGCGGCCGACTCTGTTTCCTGCGCGGGTACAGCCCCGAGCTGGCCAACCTGGTGTATGCGGCTGGCGATTTTTTTGTCATCCCCTCGCGATTCGAGCCCTGCGGACTGACGGATTATATTGCCCAGCTCTTTGGCAATATTCCGGTAGTGCATCAGGTGGGGGGGCTGGTCAAGGTAAAAGACGGCGTAACCGGCCTCGCCTATAGCGGCGGCTCGGCATCGGCGCTGAAGGCAACCCTGGAACGAGCCGTGGAATTGTTCCAGCGGCCGGAAACCATGCGGCGAGTGCAGCGCCAGGGGGTGAAGACGATCAGCAGGCACCATACCTGGAAGGTGGTGATTAAGGAGTATCTCGACCTGTACGGCAGGGCACGAGAGCAGAGATCACCGGCTTAGAAACCAAGCCGTCGACAAGACACAAGTGTTTATAGGAACCCCATTTGGGCACGATCAAGCTGACGTGCATAGTTGGAGGATAACTTCGCAAAAGGAGATTACAGATGACTATACGAATTGGGATTAACGGATTCGGACGCATTGGCAGGAACATGTTCAGGGCGCTCAGCAAGGATCCAGCCTTTGCAGACATCGAGGTCGTTGCCATCAACGATCTGACCGACAATGCGACTCTTGCCCACCTCCTGCAATACGATTCCGTCATGGGCACCTATGAAAAGCAGGTGACAAGCGACGATGATGGGATCTTGGTCGACGGTTGTCGCGTCGTCGTCTCCAGCCATCGCCATCCTGCCGATATCCCCTGGGGTGAACTCGGTGTCGATTATGTCGCAGAGAGTACAGGGATTTTTCGCGACGCCGAGTCCGCGCAGGCCCATATCGATGCCGGCGCCAACAAGGTCGTCATTTCAGCGCCCGCCAAGGGCAATGTCAAGACGTTCGTGATGGGGGTCAACGAGGATGAATATGACGCCACTCGGCACCATATTGTCTCCAACGCTTCCTGCACCACCAACTGCTTGGCGCCCTTTACCAAGGTGATTCTCGATAACTTCGGTATCGAGCGCGGATTGATGACCACTGTTCATGCCTACACCGGCGATCAGCGACTGCTCGACTTTCCGCATTCCGATCCGCGCCGGGCCCGTGCCGCCGCCCTCTCCATGATTCCCACCAAGACCGGCGCTGCCGCCGCGGTATCCCTGGTTATCCCGGAGCTGAAAGGGAAATTCGACGGCCTGGCGGTAAGGGTGCCGACTCCCACGGTTTCCCTGGTCGATGCAGTGATGGAGGTGGAGCGGGAGACCACGGTGGCTGAAGTCAACCAGGCATTGCGGGAGGCGACAAACCGCTATCTCGGCTACACCGACCTCCCGCTCGTTTCCATCGATTTCAAGGGAGATAATCACTCTTCAGTGGTCGACGGCCAGTCAACAAAGGTGATCGGCAAAACGGTCAAGGTGATGAGTTGGTATGATAACGAATGGGGGTATTCCAACAGGATGCTCGATCTTATATTGCACATGGATGCCAACAAAGCGCTTTAGAACTCCTGGGACCCTGTCGGATTGAGCCTTTTGCCGTAAGCCAGCGGTTGATCCTGACGTTGGCGCATGCAATGGCGACGGCGCAGATGTTGCTGGTCAAATAAAGGGCAGAGGGAGATCCGGCCTCGCATCGGATACGCGCCCGAGGCGGCAATAAACCACCACCGAATGCTGTTTATGAAAAATGAAAATGACACCGATGTTATCGAATCGGATGCCCTCAGAGCGAACTTGCTGGAGACGGCGGGCAAGGTCGAGATAGATCCCGAACTGCTGCTGCTTCTTGAAATCGTAGAGAAATACAAGGGGTTGCACTCGTCGCTTGAAAAGCTGCTCTACGAAATATGCCATCCGTTTCGCAACTGGCGGATCATCCTCCCGCAGCTTCGCAGTTTCGTCCTCAAAAACAGCGGGCATTACCGGGTCCACGAGAAAGGCCCGGATGCCTTTCGGTTGTTTTCGCGCCTCTTTTTCGAGGCCCTTGAAGACTGCCGTCGTAATCCGACGCTGCTCAACCAGGTGGTGGGGGCAAAGCTGGCCTGGATAGATAAGATGATCACCCTGTTCAACCGGAAGGACCTCGGTCGTTTCGAGGCCCCGCTCAATGAGATGTTTCACCAGATCGAGCGGCTGGACAGGGAAGACGAGGAGATCATAATCTATATCGTGCACGGCCAGCATTCCGTAAAAAAAATAGCAACACGGCTGGTTGAAATTAAAGAGCAGGGGGAGGTCGTGTTTGACTATCTGCCTCTGGCCTCGTTGCTGCGCACCGTATTTAGAAAAAACTACCAGTACTGGCTGCAAGAGGACGATCCGCTGCCCTGGTTCAAGGAACATTGCCGGATTCTTGAAAAGGATGAGGATTGCGCTTCGCTCTTCGGCGAGATCTCTCATGCTGCCATGCGCGAGCATATCCGGGTACTCGAATCCATTGATCTGGCCGTCGACCCGATCTCGGCCCTCGGGTTGATGCTGGAAATGCCGGGGCATGTGGATATTGTCAGATATTACCGCGAAGTTCCAAATGTATTTGTGAAAGCCGAAGATGAGTGGGCGGTTACGGATGAAGAGGGGACGCAGCTTCATCAGTTTCTTGAGAATCAAAAGCTGCTTTTTCTCTTTAAGATCATGGACACCAGGGGGCTGTACCTGATCCACGAGGAGACCCTGCGAGAGATCAACCGCAGTTTGGTGATACTCGTACGGCAGCAGTCGTTCGAGGAGATCGAGGACTTTCTGCTGACCACCTTCCAGCTCCTTAAGGCCAACGTGCGCAAATTCCCGCATACTTCCCTGCAGTGCATTCAGGTGCTGGGAGGGGAGGTTTTTGACCGCGGCAACAGCCGTATGGTGGAGGCCTTTCTCTGGGGGGTGGTGCGCTTTGGATTCCAGCATGCCAACGTTGCCGGTGTGGATGAAAACTGGCAGCCGCTGGTCAATCCGGCACACCTGAGCAATATCAGGGTGTGGCTGCATCTGATCATGCGCGAACCCAAATGGTGTTCGACCCTGTTCTCCGCGCTCATCATTCATCTCAAACTGTCCGGCACCTGCATCAAGGATACCGACCTGTTTCAGCGGGACATTACCGAGTTGCTCAACCACCCGATCGAACCGATCTACAACCTGGCCAAACAGTTCACCAAGCTGATGCCGGTTTTTTACAACGAAATCGGTTCTGAAGGTGAACTGCGAGACGTTTCGACCGAGCTTGACGAGATTCACCGCCGTAAGGATCTGCTTATTCATTTTCTGAGAAAGCAGGGGCATGTGGAAAGCAGCAACCTCATCGTCGATTTCATCAAGGCGATATTCCAGTTCTGGAAAACCCGGGAAAAACAAGTGCTGGAGCCGTTCCTGCCCGAAGAGGTCTACAGCCAGGTGGCCTGCACCGGCCCCTTTGTCGACAGCCAGCAGGTCCTCTGCGACCGGGCATGGCGGCAGCTGGGTATATCGGAAGTGGATGATCTGTTGAGCTTGAGGCAGGAAAAACTCTCCGATTTTCTCGGTTCGCAGGGCGATGTCGAGCAGCACGAGGTTCGTCGCTTCGAGCTGTTGGTAAAGATGTATCAGCTGCTCTACAAAAAGTACCAACTCGGGTTCCAGGAAATTCGTACCGAACTGCAGCAGGCGGTACACGACGGTTTCCCGGAGATGGAAAAGGTGCTTGAGGCGTTGGTTATCGAGGATACCGAACAGTGCCTCGAGGTGATCCTGACGGCGCTCGAGGAACTCAAGTCCACCATTCTCTCCAAAGAGAAGTTCGAGGCCAGGGAGGACATCTACTACAAGCGACACATCGCCGTTGATATCCCTTCCGTTTATGGGCGGTACAAAGAGCGGAAATTCGACGCGCTGAGCCTGACCTTCCGCCTGGAGAACCTGGCCAATATCTATCTGGAGAAACTCCCGGAGACGGTCAACCTGACCTTTATCACCCAATCCACCTTCTGGAACATCGTGCGCTGCCTGCGCCTGTTTATGCAGGCGCTGCGAATCGACGGCATCACCTCGAGGCGGCTCGACACCTATCTCTCCCTGCTGACCAGTTCCCTGAAAGTCAGGCGTTTTTCCTATACGCAGTACCTCGATATATTCCGTGGCCTCTCGGAAGGGGTGAAGGATGTCATCTACGCCAGTTACACCAATATCCACCAGAACAATCTGTCGATGCTCATTCCTCGGATCGGTCGGGAGAATCTCCTGCCCAAGTATAAGAGCCTCTATGAGGAGGGCGATGTGAGCACCTCCGTGCAGCGGTTGTCGGAAGCATTTTTACGCGAACTCATCTCGTCGACCTTCGGACTGCAGCACCTCGACAATTTTATCCTGCGCATCATTCAGATCCTGGAAAGCCAAAAAGACAAACTCGACAAGCGTAACCTCGATCTACTCATGACCTACAATCAGGACAAGGCCATCTCGCTTTTGCATAAGCCCAATCCCTTCACCCATAACCTGATCCACCTGGGCAACAAAGGCTTCAACCTGGCCACCTTGATGGCCGAGAATATCCCGGTGCCGCCGGCTTTTGTCATTACCACCGAGATCTTTCGTTGCCGTGACGTGGTGTTCGGCTATTCCCAGGCACGCGGAGAATTCATGCAGCGTATCCGCGAATCGCTCACCGAGATCGAAGCATTGACCGGACGGATCTATGGCTCGCCGGACCGGCCGCTGCTTTTGTCGGTGCGCAGCGGTGGAGCGATCTCCATGCCGGGCATGATGGCCACCGTTCATAACGTAGGCTTCAATAAGGACATCATAGCCGAATACGTGGCCAGGGGAGGGAACGAATATGTGGCATGGGACAACTATCGCCGTTTTCTTCAGTCCTGGGCCATGATATCGGGGGTGGAGCGCGAGGATTTTCAAGAGTTGATGGACGAGGCCAAAGCCAGGCACGGGGTTGCTTTAAAACGGCAGTTCTCCGCGGCCCAGATGAAGGACCTGGCGCTGTCCTACCAGAAGCTGGTTCGACAGCGAGGTCTTGGAATTCCGGAAGACCCCTGGCTGCAGTTGGTCAACGCTGTGGAACTCGTTCTCGATTCCTGGGGCACTCAGAAGGCCACGGATTATCGCCGGATAATGGATGTCTCCGATTCCTGGGGAACGGCGGTCATCGTCCAGGCCATGGTTTTTGGGAACCTCAGCGATACCGCGGGCTCCGGGGTTGTTTTTACCGCCCATCCCTACCGTAAGGTGCAGCGGGTGGCCCTGTGGGGAGATTACGCCTACGGGGACCAGGGGGAGGACATCGTCTCGGGCCTGGTGACCAGTTGCGCCATCTCGGTGGAACAGGCCCAACTGGATGGCCGCGACGTGGACGAGACCCTGGAGCGGCGGTTTCCTGCTATCTATAACGAACTTTTGGAGATTTCTCGGGATCTGGTCTATGTCAAGCGCTGGAACCCACAGGAGATCGAATTCACCTTCGAGGGGCCGGAACCGGACCAGCTTTATCTGTTGCAGACCCGGGACATGATCACTATCAAGAAGAAAGAGCACTTGGATGTCTTCGTCGAGACCGAGGTCCTGGAAGCCTCCTATCTTGGGCAGGGCGTGGGGGTGTCCGGTTCGGCTTTTTCCGGTCGGGCGGTGTTTACCGAGGAGCATATCCGCGAACTCCGGGTCAAAGACCCGGCGTCCCCTCTCATTCTCATCCGTCAGGATACCGTGCCGGAGGATATCAAGGTGATCAATATGGCCGATGCCCTGCTCACCTCACGCGGTGGGCAGACCTCGCATGCATCGGTGGTGGCCGTGCGACTTGAGAAGACCTGCGTGGTGGGGGTCAAGCAATTGAAGGTGTATGAAACGGCTCAGTATTGTGAAATCGGGGGGTGCCGCATCCAGTTCGGCGACGCGGTGTCTATCGACGGCCGTAACGGCGTGGTCTTGCGGGGTACCCATCCCATCCGCGAAGAGTATCATATCCTGCCTATATAGTTTCCATCCGAAAACTAGGGATTTGGTTCGAGATCGAGGCATTCACAAATTTTTACCGCAGGCATATAGGTGATATTCCGAGGATGAAAATTTGCGAATAACGAAGATATCGGGCCAAATAGCAGTTTTCGGATGGGAACTATCTAAGTGCTGGTTTTTCCTCCCCTCTACAAGTCGCTCTCTGGGTAATAAATTCTGCAAACGTTCACCAGCACCCCATCTTGGCACGAGCTGGCTGGCGTGCAGATATAGGCTATAGCCTGTCAGCCAGCTTACTCCAACCTGGGGCACTGGTGAACGATTACTCAATTCTTCAGGCTGGCTGCCGGCGCCTTGGGCGCATCGAGATTGCCGAATTTGGGGCGAACCTCCAGGTATCATTGTTTTGGTCGGGGTCTATTCGACTTGGCGATTGCTCCAGTATTGGTAACCTGGTGAATGGTTTCGCCTGTCTCACGGATGTATTTCAGCGCAAATTCCTCTTTTAACGGCGATCTTCTCAAGTGGAGCGATCCTGAGCGCTATCAGGATGTCAGGTTGATGGGCAGATGAATTGGCCTGATCCTGGCGGGAGGGAGCCGGTTTTTCCAGTACGTTAGGAGGAAAATGGCAAAATTTACTGTTTATTGTGGACATATTCCGCAATATGTATTTATAATTGAACCACAAGTTTCTATTGTTAGGCGATTGTCTCGCCGATCTTTCTCCAGGTGCGTCCAATAAGGCTTAGTCATTGAGGATTAGGGTTCTTCGAACGAAGATCCCTGTTCTCTTCCATTTTTTGTGAGGTGTATACCATGGCAGCAAAAATCTACCACAAAGGTCCGAAACTCTTCTCTCTGGCTCGTAAAAAAGCACTTCGGTTGGGGATCCCCCAGTACAAAGGGATAAAACTGGCCGAGTTGATTTCCTCGATCCAGGAAATGGAGGGGAACAAACCGTGCTACCAGCGTCGTGAGACGTGCACCCACACCACCTGTTGCTGGCAAGCATCGTGCAATGTGAAAATGCTCGAGGCTGAACAGCAGCAGGCTGCTGACAATCGGGTCAAGGCTTAGACGAACTGAGTTTGCTGTGGGTCGTATTTCGATTCTCAGGAACGCCGAGCTTTTTCAGAATAAGCCCCAGAGGGCAGAATTTTGAAAACCCGAACTGCAAGAGGTTCAGACCGACGAAGGCGGTGAACAGCAGCCAATATCTGCTGACGAAAATCGGACTTGCTTCAACGCCTAAGGCAAGACTGACAAGAATGAAGCTGCCGGCTATGGCGTGAATCCAATCAGTGACAATCATGTTTTGTCTCCAGTGCAAGAAAACGGGGAAGAATCCGGGATCTTCAGTCGAGTTTGGGGCAAAAGAGCTTGTGCATGGTCTGGATAAGCTCGATTATGCGTTTGTCGGTGATTCGATTGTATATATAATTCGCGTCCTTGCGGTAATCTACAATGCCTTGGCTGCGGAGTATGTTCAGGTGTTGCGATACATTGGCATTGGTTGTTTCGACCTGATCTCGGATATCGCCAACCGAGAGTTCCTTGTCTTGCAGAAGGCAGAGGATCTTCAAACGGATCGGGTGGGACATGGACTTCAAGATTTTCGACATCGCATCGATCTGCTCGTCATTCATTCGTGTTCCTTGGTCTGAATCTTAACGGGTTTAAAAAATTCTCGAAGTGGTTGCCCGACCTTTCTTGAGTTCGAGGCAACCCTTCACCGAGGTGGCAAGTGTCGGCCAGACCGGCGAGCTGTAAGGGCTTGCCAAAGCGTCGATCCGGCTTTTCCGAGTCTCTAGGAGCCTGTCGGATTATAGGCATTTTTGCTCAGATCGAGGCAAATTCGAAAAAATTACCGGAGGCATATACTGAATATTCTGAGGATAATTTTTTCGAGTTTAACGAAGATATGGGGAAAAAGGGCATAATCCGACAGACTCCTAGCTGATGCTTGCCTCTTACCCTCCGTCGTGCTTGGCATGAAACAAATTCCAAGATTGCAGCGCGGCTTGGTTGATCTCCATTGCAAACCCGTTGACTGATGATCTCTACCGGATACCGCACCGTCATGCCGGTGTGCGAGAAACACCCATCCCGCCTCTTCTACCTTATTCAGGGCATACCAGCCCTTGAGTATCAAATCAAACAAACGGCGTCCAACTCGATTGAGTTGGCGATACGTGCGCGATTCGAGCAAAACTGATATGTCGCAGTTCCATCTTTTAGTTTTTAATGTAATTGTTATATTCTCTTTGTAAAGGATTTTCTGCCAGCGCTCCAGGAGTTCTGCCGGGGTGGAATAATCTTTTCCTACATTGAGGTCTTAGTTCACATTGAATGGTGTATATATAACCGATAATGCAGAATAAAATAGAGTTGCTTCGGGGGAAATTGGGGGTGCGTATCCGTGAAAGGCTGGGAAAAGCAAACCGCAGTAAACGAATTTAGAAGAATTTTGTCGCAATTCTCCTTCGCTATGCACGGTGTTTTTTCCGGAATGGGGAGGATATGCTTGAATCATGCGGGAGAAAAGAGTTAATTAGGTTGCGGATTGCCGGATCTACCATATGGTAGGTAAACATTGAGCTATAGCGTCTTCTGCCATAAGAGGGTGTTCCCGTCGAGCGGGGCGGCCGGCAGGCGCGTGGCCGGCGCTACTGTGTGATCGAGTGCGCAACTGCATTGTTGTGCAGGGCGAATATGGGCGTTGAGCTGTACTTCGCTGTGACGGGGAAAGGGGGTATATAAGACCAGGTCCGTAGCTTGCGTGCTGCACTATTGGAGAGGATTCGATATGGAAATGAAACAGTTGTTGACTCCAGAGACCTGTTATCTGCACCTAATTGATGTTCAGGAAAGTCTGATGCGCCAAGTGCAGGCGAGAGAACAGGTCATTGCCAACATAAAACTGGTCTTGCGATGCGCCGATATTCTTGGGATTCGCGTAGTGGCCAACACCCAGTACAGGAAGGGGCTCGGCCTTTATGTCCCGGAACTCGAAGAGCTGGTTGCAGAGATACCTCGACCCGACAAGGTGGAATTCAATGGTTTCGCCAACCAAGAGACCAGGCAGTTGGTGGAGCAGATGCCTCGCGAGGTGAATTCCGTGATACTCATGGGAGTAGAGACCCATATCTGTATCTATCAGACGGCCATAGGGGCCATGGCGCTGGGTCTGCGGCCCTGGATCGTCTCGGACGGCGTCTCGAGTCGACGACAGGAACACCACGAAGCTGGCCTGACCCGGCTGGCGAACGTCGGTGCCGCGGTCGGCCCGGCCGAGATGCTGATTTACGAGTTGCTGGGTCGAGCCGGTACCGAAAAATTTAAAAAAATCCTCCCGCTCATTATCCAACAGAGCGAATTTAATATCTAAAAAACGAAATCTTATGAATGGCAACGAAATTCGAACCAAATTCCTGAACTATTTTCAAGCCAAGGAACACACGCTGGTGGAAAGTTCCTCGCTGGTCCCCAAAGACGATCCGACCCTGCTCTTTACCAACGCCGGCATGGTGCAGTTCAAAAGGGTATTTATGGGCGAAGAGAAACGGGACTATGTGCGGGCCGTCACCAGCCAACGTTGTGTTCGAGCCGGCGGCAAACACAACGATCTTGAGAATGTAGGCTATACGGCCAGGCACCATACCTTTTTTGAAATGCTGGGAAATTTTTCATTCGGCGACTATTTCAAGAAAGATGCGATTCAATACGCATGGGAGTTTCTCACCGTAGAACTCGGGCTGCCCCCGGAAAAGCTCTGGGTTTCCATCTACGAGGATGATGACGAAGCCTACGGCTTGTGGGAGAAGATCGAGGATCTGCCAAAGGGACGCATCGTGCGCATGGGCGAAAAGGACAACTTCTGGGCAATGGGAGACACCGGCCCCTGCGGACCATGTTCCGAGATCCATATCGATCAGGGCGAGGCGGCGGGATGCGGCCGGCCGGATTGCGCGTTGGGCTGCGACTGCGATCGCTTCTTAGAGTTGTGGAATCTGGTGTTCATGCAGTTCAACCGGAGCGCCGACGGCAAAATGACCCCTCTGCCCAAGCCCAGTATCGATACCGGCATGGGGCTCGAGCGGGTGGCGGCTGTTTTGCAGGGCAAGGTCAACAACTTCGATTCAGACTTGTTCCGACCGATTATCCATCGATTGGAGGCGCTCTCCGGCAAAACCTATGGTGCGAAGAAGAGCGACAATGTGGCCATGCGAGTGATCGCGGATCACGCCCGGGCCACCGCTTTCCTGGTGGCGGACGGCGTGCTGCCCTCCAATGAGGGTCCCGGATACGTGTTGCGCAGAATTATGCGTCGAGCGGTGCGATACGGCAAGAATTTGGGGCTGGAAAAGCCCTTCATGGAGGAGGCGACCGGAGCGGTGGTCGATGAAATGGCTGGTGCCTATCCGCATTTGGTCGACGCCAGGACACTTCTGGTGAAGGTGGTCAATAACGAGGAAGAGAGATTTCGCGAAACCCTTGAATTTGGCTTGCAGCTGCTCGACGAGAAAATAGCCGAATTGCGCTCCTCTGGTGGAAAGGAGATCGACGGCCGCTTCATATTCAAGCTCTACGACACCTTCGGTTTCCCTTTTGATATCGTTCGCGACATTGCTCTGGAAAAGGGCGTCGATTTCGATGAAGCAGGATTTATCAGTGCCATGCAGGAGCAGCGTTCCAAGTCCAAGGCTTCACGCAAGGGTGAGGGGGTCCGCTTAAGGGATGAGGGCGTGAAACAGTTGGCGGATCAGGGCAAACGTACGGAGTTCACCGGCTATGACACCTTGGCTGAGCAGGCCGTGGTGGAGGGCCTGATCGATGCACAAGGAAGGTCGGTCGAGAAGTTGGGAGCCGGCGAACAAGGCAGGTTGTTCGTTGCCAGGAGCCCTTTTTACGCCGAGGCAGGCGGCCAGCTCGGGGATCGTGGAATGGTCGAGTGGCAGGGAGGCCAGGCTGAAGTAGTTTCCACGCTCAAAGAGGGAGAAAACCTGGTCTTCAGTGATATCGAGGTAAAGCGAAGGGGTGCTGCAGGTCGGCCAGCAGGTGGATCTGCTGGTGGACGTTGCAGGGCGAAGCAACACCGCCGCCAATCATTCTGCTACGCACCTGTTGCAGGCGGCTCTGATCCAGGTGCTGGGAGACCATGTCAAACAATCAGGTTCTCTCGTGGGGCCGGACCGGTTGCGTTTTGATTTCACCCATTTCACGCCGATGACCCCTGAGGAGATCGAAGAGGTTGAAAATCTGGTCAATGAACAGGTGCGGCGCGATCTCCCCATCGCCACCGATATTCTCGCTCGTGAGGAAGCGATTCAGGGGGGAGCGACCGCACTGTTTGGAGAGAAATACGCAGACAAGGTGCGTGTAGTCTCCATGGGGAGCTTCAGCAAGGAACTGTGCGGCGGCACTCATGCAGGGGCCACCGGCGAAATCGGCCTCTTCAAGATCATTACCGAAAGCGGCATTGCTGCCGGTGTTCGCCGAATCGAAGCCATAGCTGGCAGCGCGGCCTTTGCCCATGTCCAGAGGATGAACCGGCGCGTGAGAAAACTGGGTGAACTGTTGAATGTTCGTGACGAGGAACTTGTCGAAAAAGTCGAAACGTTGCTTGCGGCCCAGAAGCGATTGGAAAAACAGGTGGCGGATCTGTCCGCCAGGTTGGCGACTTCCGATCTTGATACGATTTTGAACAACACTATCGAGGTGGATGGTGTCAAAGTGTTGGCAGCGGAGATTCCACTGGACAGCCCCAAAACTCTGCGCGAGGTTGGCGACAAAGTGAGGGATAACCTGGGTCCGGCGTGGCGGTGCTTGGCGGTCAGATCAAGGGCAAGGTGGCACTGCTGGCCATTGTTACCAAGGACTTGACTGACAAAATTCAAGCCGGCGCGCTTATCAGTGAGGTAGCGAAGATGGTGGGTGGGAAAGGCGGCGGCCGCCCGGATATGGCTCAGGCCGGCGGACCTCAGGTCGATAAATTGTCGGAGGCGATCAGGAAGGTTTCAGAAACGGTTGCCTCACTGTTGCATGGTTGAAAAATTGTGACGCCCGGCGGGTTTCCAGATGGAAACCCGCTTCCTCACTGAAGCTCCCACGACTGCTAACTCTTTTTTGTTCCTGCCGAAAACCTGGCAATCGAAATATTATAAAGTGGTTGACAGAGAACCATATTTACAGTAAGAATTTTTTGCTGTTGTGAATGGTCGTTCATTGTGTTTTCAGAGCGATTCTCATTTGTTGATATCGTCTGCCTCCAGATTGCGGTCATCATTCATTTTTATGAATGTTAGTTTTTTTACTTATTTTAAGTTTAAGGGGAGCTTACTGACATGGTTACTATTGACATTACTTTGGTGATTCAGATCATCAACATGTTTGTACTCATGTTTCTCCTCAATGGGGTTCTTTACAAGCCGGTAAAGAAAATCATGCGGGAGAGATCTGAAAGACTGCAGGGGATGCAGGGGGATATCTCGAAGTTTGAGAAAAACGCCCAGCTCAGGCAGGAAGAAGTCGATGCTAAGATGGCCAAGGCGTCCGGTAAAGCGAAAGCCGCTCTGGATTCTGCCCGGGCCGACGCGCAGGCAGCGGGGGATGCCAAGCTTGCCGAGATCAAGGCGGAGGCAGAAGCGGCAAAATCAAAGCAGCTGGCTGAGATCAGCACGCAAATCGCGAGTGCCAGGGATAGCCTCAAGGCCAATTTGGACCTCTTCGCGGCTGATATGGCTGGTAAAATTCTGGGGAGGAGTCTCTAACGATGAGAGGAGTGAAATTAGTAGCCAGGCTAACCCTCCTGGTAATGGTGGCGCTTTGGTTTACCACATCTGCACCGACTGTCTGGGCATCATCTCCTGAACAGGTGAGTCAGGGCGTGGAGGTTGAACATGCGACTCAAGCGGTAGCGGCAGAGAAGCATGGCGAAGCCACGCATGAAGGTGAAGCGGTCGAAGAAGAAGGAGTAACTACCAGCCAATTATGGAATCTGTTCTGGCGGGTACTCAACTTCGCGGTTCTCCTGTTCATCTTGGTGAAATATGTTATCAAACCAATAGGTGTGGGACTGGGTGACCGCCGCCAGCGAATCAAAGATGAAATCGAAGGGCTTGAAGCTCGCAAAGTCAAAGCGGAACAATCCTATAAGGATTTCGAGACCAAGCTTGCAGGTGTCGAGCGGGAGATCGACAAAGTGGTCGAGCGCGCAGTAGCTCAGGCTGAAATGGAAAAAGCCAAAATTATCGAGAAAGCTGAACAGGCTGCTGCCGATATCCAGCGTCAGGCCGAAATGACCATCCAGAATGAAATCATGGAAGCCAGACGCACCTTAAAGAATGATATCGCAGATCAGGCCGCTGCCATGGCTGAAGAGTTGATCGTGAAAAATCTCACTGCTGATGACCAGGTGAAGATTGTCGAAGATTATTTAGCTAAAGTAGGGGCCGTACAGTGAAACAGACAATCCTAGCACGACGATACGCCAAGGCTCTATTTGCGGTTGGCAAAGAAAAGGGCCATATGAAGCGTATAACGAGGCGCTTCAAGGCTGTGGCGCAACTCTATGATATCTACTCCGGAAGTGGTAGATGCCCTGACCAACCCTCTCTACCCGCTGGACGTCCGGGAAAAGGTAATGGTCGGAATTGTCGATTCGATCGAACGTCGATAAGGTCATGAGCAATTTCCTGAATCTGCTGGTTCAAAAGAAAACGGGCTGAGATTCTGCCGGAAATTGCAGAAGAATTCCAGAGCCATGGTCGATGACGAGAAAAACATCAGCCATGGCAGTGTCATTTCAGCAGTTGAGCTGAGTGATGAACTGCAGGCCAAAGTTCAGACAACACTTGAAAAATTAACAGGCAAGCAAGGTCGAGCTGACCACCAGCGTCGATCCATCCATCATTGGCGGCATCATTGCCAAGGTAGGAGATCTGGTATTGGACGGCAGTATCAAGACACAACTTGCAGGTTTAAAAGATTCCATTAAGGGGAGAGAATAGATGCAGATCAAAGCCGAAGAAATCAGTCAGATTATCAAAGACCAGATTGGGGAGTACGAGACAAGTATTGACCTTAATGAAACCGGAACCGTTATCTCAGTCGGTGACGGTATCGCCACGTGTCTATGGCGTGCAGAACTGTATGGCCATGGAGCTTCTCGAGTTCCCCGGCGGCATCATGGGACTTGCACTCAACCTTGAGGAGGACAACGTCGGTTGTGCGGTTCTTGGAAATGTGACAAGGCATCAAAGAAGGCGATATCGTCAAACGTACCGGCAGAATTGCAGAGGTACCGGTCGGCCCCGAGATGGAAGGCCGTGTTGTTGATGGTATTGGTCTGCCCATTGACGGACAGGGACCGATCAACGCCAAACTCTCCTCCAAGATCGAGGTTCTCGCCCCCGGCGTTATCGCCAGGAAAGGTGTTCACGAGCCCTGTTATACCGGCTGCCAAAGCGGTTGATGCCATGACCCCGGTTGGCACGGGGCAGCGTGAACTCGTCATCGGTGACCGTCAGATCGGTAAAACCGCACTCTGCGTCGATGCCATCATCGCTCAGAAGGATACCGACGTTCACTGCATCTATGTTGCAGTTGGTCAGAAAAAATCCACGGTTGCCCTGGTTGTTGAAGCACTGAGGAAGCATGGCGCCATGGAATACACCACTGTTGTTGCGGCCTGTGCCTCCGATCCTGCACCGATGCAGTACATCGCTCCGTTTGCCGGATGCGCCATGGGCGAATATTTCAGTGATAACGGACAGCATGCCCTGATCATTTATGACGATCTCTCCAAGCAGGCAGTCGCCTATCGCGAACTTTCACTGCTGCTCCGCCGTCCGCCTGGACGTGAGGCGTATCCCGGCGACATCTTCTTCAACCACTCCCGTCTGCTCGAACGTGCCGCCAAGGTGAATGATGAGTTGGGAGCAGGTTCGCTGACCGCTCTGCCGATCATTGAAACCCAGGCCGGTGACGTTTCCGCTTTTATCCCGACCAACGTTATCTCCATTACCGATGGTCAGGTGTATCTCGAGCCGAACCTGTTCTTCTCCGGTGTTCGTCCTGCCATCAACGTTGGTCTCTCGGTATCCCGCGTCGGTGGCGCCGCCCAGGTCAAGGCCATGAAGCAGGTTGCAGGTACCCTGCGTCTGGATTTGGCCCAGTATCGTGAACTTGCTGCATTCGCTGCGTTCGGTTCCGATCTCGATGCCGCAACCCAGGCTCAGTTGACCCGTGGTGAACGGCTGGTTGAGATCCTCAAGCAGCCGCAGTACCAGCCGCTGCCCATGGAAAAACAGGTAACTATTCTTTTTGCCGGCGCCAATGGTTATCTCGATAAGCTGCCGGTTGACACTCTGGCAGACTATGAGCAGGAACTCTACAACTACATCGAGTCCAATGAGCCGTCGATCTTTTCCGACCTGTGAAGGAGCAGAAGATCTTTACCGATGGGATTAAGGAGAAACTGAATAAAGCACTGACCAGCTTTGGTGAGACATTCAAGGCAACCAAAGGTCTTAACTAATCAAAGATAGGTACCGAGCTATGCCCAGTTTAAAAGACGTACAAACTAAGATCGAGGGTGTCAAGAAGACATCCCAGATCACCAAAGCCATGAACATGGTCGCCTCGGCAAGGTTGCGCGGTGCCCAGGAGAAAGATGGAGGACTTTCGGCCCTATACCTCCAAGTTCAATGAGGCAATGTCCAATCTGTCCGAGTGGAGCCAACACCGGATAGTTTCCCTCTCATGGAAGCTCGCGAGTGAAAAATGTCGAGTATGGTCGTCGTCACATCCGATCGCGGACTCTGCGGCTCTTTTAATGCCAATATCATTAAGCTCGCCGAGAAGAAAATGGCTGAATACGAGGCCGAAGGCAAAACGGTCAGTCTTGTCTGTGTCGGCAAAAAAGGCTTTCAGCTACTTGCGAAAACCGGGAAAGTTCGAAAGCAATTTACCGACATCATGGGCACGTTTCCAGATGTTTAACGCCCGGGAGATTGCCACTGACGTCTCGGAAAACTTTCTTGAGCGGCAACGCGGACAAGGTTGAAGTCATCTACGGCGAATTTCAATCGGTGGCTGTAGCAGAGACCGGCCGTTACCAAGATTTCTGCCGGTTCAGCCCATCGAAGCCGGTGAAGAGACGGCGGCGACAAAAGATCTCCGGTGAATATATCTATGAGCCTTCCACGGAAGAAATCATGGATGTGCTCCAGCCACTGTATCTCAACGTCATGATCTATCATGCCATGCTGGAGGTCGGCGCAAGTGAACATGCCGCCAGGATGACAGCCATGGATAATGCGACCAACGCATGTAAGGATATTGTCGATCATCTGACCATCGTATACAACAAGGCTCGCCAGGCCGCCATTACAGCGGAACTCATGGATATCGTTGGCGGTGCAGAAGCCCTTAAATAATATTTGAACTATACGGAAAATCTAAGACTTTTGAGGAGGGGTAAGGCCCTATGAGTGAGCAAAGAATTGGAAAAATAATACAGGTTATTGGCCCTGTTGTGGACGTTGAATTTGAGGCTGGAAATCTGCCGAATATCATGAACGCAATGTATGTCAGCAATCCCGGCATCTCCGATCGAGAAGATAACCTGGTTATCGAGGTTGCCCAGCATCTTGGTGATAATGTCTGTCGCTGCATCGCCATGGATCAGACCGACGGTCTGGTTCGTGGCATGGAGGTACAAGATACAGGTGAGCCGATCTCAATTCCTGTCGGTGCGGCTGCCCTTGGACGGATCATGAATGTTGTTGGTCGTCCTGTTGATGGCCTCGGCCGATTACATCCGACAAAAAATGCCGATTCATCGTCCGGCTCCTGCCTTCACCGAGCAGGACACCGAGGTACGCGTTCTCGAAACCGGTATCAAGGTTATCGATCTGCTGGTACCGTTCCCCTTGGGCGGCAAGATGGGGCTGTTCGGCGGCGCCGGTTGCGGTAAGACGGTTATCATGATGGAGATGGTTAACAACATCGCCATGCATCACGGTGGTATTTCTGTTTTCTGCGGTGTTGGTGAGCGGACCCGTGAGGGCAACGATCTGTACCATGAGATGAAGGAATCCGGCGTTCTGCCCAAAGCTGCCCTTGTTTACGGACAGATGACAGAACCTCCCGGAGCACGTGCCCGTGTTGCTCTGACCGGTCTGACCGCAGCCGAATACTTCCGTGATGAGGAAGGTCAGGACGTGCTGTTCTTCGTTGATAACATCTTCCGTTTCACCCAGGCAGGCTCCGAGGTATCCGCTCTGCTTGGACGTATTCCTTCTGCTGTTGGTTATCAGCCGACTCTGGCCACCGACCTCGGCGCCCTGCAGGAACGCATCACCTCAACCACCAAAGGTTCGATTACAGCTGTTCAGTGCGTTTACGTTCCTGCGGACGACTTGACCGACCCGGCACCCGCTACAACCTTTGCCCATCTTGACGGTACCGTTGTTCTTTCCCGTCAGATTGCAGAGCTTGGTATCTACCCTGCAGTTGACCCGCTCGACTCCACCTCCAGGATTCTGGATCCGAACGTTATCGGTGAAGAGCATTACCAGACGGCTCGCGGTGTTCAGGTTGCCCTGCAGAAGTATAAAGATCTCCAGGATATCATCGCCATTCTTGGTATGGACGAGCTCTCCGAGGAAGACCAGCTGCTGGTCTCCCGCGCACGTAAGATTCAGAGGTATCTGTCTCCAGCCCTTCACCGTTGCCGAGGTATTCACCGGCATGGCCGGAAAATTCGTTAAAGTTGCCGAGACAGTGCAGGGTTTTAAAGAGATCCTCGAAGGGAAGCATGATGAGCTGACTGAGAACTGCTTTCTACATGGTTGGATCCATCGATGAAGCCGTAGCCAAAGACGCCAAGTCAAAGGAAGCTGATCCAATCACTATTAACGAGAGGTCAATCCGATGGCACAACAGATTAGACTGGAAGTTGTCACTCCGACGGGCGCGCTTGTCGATGACGATGTGGATATCGTCAACGCTCCCGGATACGGTGGCGATTTTGGTGTGCTTGCCAATCATGCGCCTTTTCTGTCGACTATCAAGATTGGCACATTACCTACGAGAAGGATCAGCCAGAGAAAAGCCTTATGGTAAGTGGAGGTTTCTGTGAGGTCTCCAATAATAAGATCACATTTCTTGTTGAGAGTGCCGAATTTGGTGAGGAAATAGATGTTGATAGGGCCATGAGGGCTAAAGAACGGGCGGAAAAACGCCTTGCCCAAGTTTCCGCACATGAAGACAATGTAAATAGAGCGCGTGCAGAAGCTGCACTTCAGCGTGCGCTTGCGAGGTTGAAGACAGCGAAGCGTTGAAAAAAGCTAAGCTGTAATCTGCCAGCAGATGCAGTAAAAAAGAGCGTATGATGAGGGGCCGTCCGCAATTGTGGACGGCCCCTTTTTTTTCCAAATACCACGATTGTTGATTAGAAAAAAAGCGATGATTCGATGATGGGTTGGCAAAAAAGTGGTGAACGTCCACCCGCACCCCATTTGGGCGCGATCAGTCTGGCATGCAGAGATAGGCGTTATGGCCCGCCAGACTACTCCGAGTCGTTGTTGACCTGTGCCAACCTGGGGCATGGGGCACTGGAGAACGATTACAGTTCATTAGCTATGCCGGAGTTTGGTTACCCTGGGAACGCTTAAAACGTATTGGTTTGGGCAACTATGGGCTTGCCCGCTGAACAGGACCCTGTTTTTTTGGGAGGGATCCTGAAATACGCGTTAAAGATTAATGTTGAGGGGGAGTCGTATCGAGAGGTGTTCAGTCGTTGGCTTTCGGATCGGGAAGGTTCAAGCTGGCAGTATTTGTGCTTACGTAAGAATGAACACCCAGAGCGATGTCATCGGCAAGAGTCGAAATATATTGGGGAGATTGAAGGTGTTGCGCATCATTTTTGTTGGTGATAAAAGCAACTTCGACAAGAATGGCAGGCATCTGCGCACCAATAAGAACGTAAAATGGGGCCTGCTTGACCCCAAGATTTCGAACCGGTCCAAGCCCACCGCTCCGCAGTCCTTTCAGAATGGAATGGTGCACTCGACTGGCTAGGCGTGAGGATTCATTGATCTTGGAATTCTTGAGAAGATCGGAGAGGATATCCTGGAGATCGCTCATCTGATGCGTGGAAGTGGCATTTTCGCGGGCAGCGACCCGCATGGCTTCAGCGTTGGTGGTGAGGTTGAGGTAATAGGTCTCAAGTCCGTGCACGCTAGGGGAAGGGTGGGCATTGACATGCAGGGAAATGAAAAGGTCGGCGTGGTGCGTGTTAGCTATTGCCGTGCGTTCTTCAAGGGAAATGAAGCGATCATCGGATCGAGTCAGAATAACCTTGCAGCCAAGTTCGTTCTCCAGGACAGGCTTGAGTTCTTTCGCCAGTTCGAGAACGATATCCTTTTCTTTTATGCCATTGGCGATGGCACCCGGATCTTTGCCTCCATGTCCTGGATCGAGAACGATCGTTTTTACTCCGAGGCCGAGCTGTTGGGCTAGTGAAAGTACAGGCTCATGGAAAGCAGAGGATGTCAATGCTTTTCTCTTAACCGGACTGATTACCCTGTATCTGGAGGAGAATTTTTTCTGATCGCGCAACACGACAGGTGAGGAAGTAGCGGTGGCGATGGAGAGAGGGGCTGCGGGATTAACAGGTGAAGGTTTACCGCGGTCGGCAAGCTGGTGGTCCGGCATCGATTCGCCGCGCACGTCGATGACCACCCGAAAAGGATCGGGCAGGCTGTATATTTTGTAGTTGTCGATGCTCTGGATGTCGAGGACTACGCGAACCGTATCCTTGGTGAATTGGCCGGTCCGGATTTGTTTCAGCAGGCCGTCTTCAATGGGTACCGGTGCCCGGTACTTTGGTTCGATATAACTGTCATTGAAGTCAATATAGAGGCGTCGTGGTTGATCTTTTGTTTCTTCAAGAAGCTGGGCCCTGTATTTTACCGGCCCGGAGGCCATAACCACCACTCGGGTATAATCATCGGAGGACCAGTATTTGACAGGTAAAACATAGTTGAGGTTACTCAGACTGGGATTGCCGATCATTACCTTGGGTAAGGCAATGTCGTGATCCCGGGAAAGTTGCTTGAGAAGATCTGCCGCCAAGGGGTGCATGTCGCCCGTTGGATAGTCCTCAACTACCTTGGAGAGGTAGGTGGCAGCGGTTTTTGGATCGTTTTTGTCCTTGAGATAGATAAGGCCGATAGCATAATAGGAGTCGTCGGCAAGGCGGGATTCGGGAAACAGACGTTGTGTTGTGAGATATGCTGTAATAGATTGGTCGAGGTCTTTCGCGGTGGAAAAATGCTTATAAGCGGCGCGATAGAGACGGCCGAGCATATACAGACAAGAGGGCGCCAGGTCGGATTGAGGCTCCGCGTCATAAAGCTCACGAAAGTTCTGGGCGCCTTTTTGCCAATTTTCCTCTACAGAGCCGAGCTTGTTGTCGGTTTCGAGCTGACTGAAAAAGACTTTTGCCTGATGGTACCTTCGGCTTAGACTTTGAGGGGAATCCGGAGCATCGATACGCATCGTTGTCCGCGACGCTGGCGATGGCACAACTGCCGTCAAAAAGAAGGCAAGGGTGAAAAACAGTGTGAAAGCGGCGGTTCGATGCATCTGGTGTTCTACAGACCGTTTCCTGTGGTGGACGATATGATGCGGGGGCGAAACGAAAAGACCAGCGCATTTGTTCGTCCCGGCGTCATTATGGCTGTTGCAGCCCGCACTTCGGACTAATTACCATCGAATATACTAAAATGCGGGAGGTATGGCAAAATAAAAGGAAATCGGGCGGGAAATGAAGCTCTAGTTTAAATTGCGCTTTCAGAATAGTTGCCATGATATAAAACCTGCAAAAAGCGGGTAGCTACAAAAAACTCAGCGAAGCAACTCCTTTAACGTGTAAACAACCTCGAGAGCTTGCCGTGGTGTTAAATTGTCGGCGTCAATATCGGCGAGAAAAGTACGCACCTGGTCTTGAATCGGTGGGAACAGCGAGAGCTGATCCGGGTGGCTGCGCCGTTTGCCTTTTTTTCTAGTGGCAGAGCGGGCGATCGCTGGCTGACCGCTCTGGTCGAACTCTCCCTGCTCAATATTCTTGAGGATCTCTTCTGCTCTGCGGACCACATGGGGAGGAACCCCGGCAAGACCGGCCACCTGGATGCCGTAACTTCGATTGGCGCCGCCTTCCACGAGCTTGTGCAGGAAAATAATAGATTTATTCCATTCGCGAACCGCAATGGAGTAATTTTGTACCCGATCGAGTGTCCGCGCCAAATCGGTCAGTTCGTGGTAATGGGTGGCAAAAAGCGTTTTGACCCCCCGATTCTCTTTGCCGGCCAGATCTTCGGCGACAGCCCAGGCAATGGAAAGTCCGTCGTAGGTGGAGGTGCCGCGCCCGATTTCATCGAGAATAACCAGGCTCTTCGGCGTGGCGTTATTGAGGATGTTGGCGGTTTCGCTCATTTCGACCATAAAGGTTGACTGCCCCCGTCTGAGATCGTCCATCGCGCCGACTCGAGTGAAGATTTTGTCGACGAGGCCTATATCGGCTTCGGCGGCTGGAACAAAACTGCCCATCTGAGCCATAAGGACGATGAGAGCGGTTTGACGCAGGACGGTTGATTTGCCGGCCATGTTCGGACCGGTGATAATCAGTACCTGCCGGTCTTTCTGATCAAGGCTGATATCGTTGGGAACGAATTTACCCGCCGGCAGTGACCGCTCGATTACGGGGTGGCGTCCCTCACGGATGGTGATTTCCTCTGCGTCTGAAATCCGGGGTCGGGAGTAATTGTAGTGCTGCGCTCCTTCGGCCAGGGCGCAAGAGATGTCCACTGCGGCGAGATGCCGGGCCGTCTCGAGCAAGCGGCTGCTGGCGGCGGCGAGTTGGCTACGGACAGCCACGAACAACTCGTATTCGAGTTCGAGTTTCCTATCCTGGGCTCCCAGAACCTTGCTCTCGAATTCCTTGAGTTGCGGAGTGATGAAGCGTTCAGCGTTAACCAGGGTCTGCTTGCGGATAAAGTGGCTCGGTATCTTCGCAGCGTGCGCCTTGCTTGCCTCGAAATAGTAGCCGAAAACCTTGTTGAATCCGACTTTGAGCTTGGCGATACCGGTGGCGTCTCGTTCGGCTGCTTCCATGGCGAGGATTGTTTTCTTCCCGTCCCGCTGGATGGCGATGAGTTCGTCGAGTTCCTCATTGTATCCCTCCTTGATCAGATTGCCGTCTCTAAGGGTTATCGGCGGTTCGGGATGGATGGCGCACTCGAGGAGTTGATGGAGATCGGTGAGCGGGTCGAAGTCGTGAGCGATCGCCTGGAGTCTGGCAGTGTCGCATTGTTCGAGGAGCTGCTGGATGGAGGGGAGCTGCGCGAGGGAATGCTTCATGGCCAGCATGTCGCGTCCATTGCCGGAGCCGAGAATCATACGGCTGGTCAGCCGCTCCAGATCATAGACGGCGTCCAGCGCTTCACGGAGCCTGCGGCGAACGCCACTGTTCTGGTGCAGGAAAGCTACTGCATCAAGTCGGGCATTGATCCTGGTGGTATCTCGGAGCGGGAAGAGTAGGTCGTGGCGAAGCATTCGAGCGCCCATGGGGGTGCAGGTCCGGTCGAGTACAGAGAGCAGGGAACCTTCGCGTTTACCGCCGATAATGGTCTGGGTCAGCTCTAAATTGCGCCGGGAGGAGTCATCGATCTGAAGCACTGATTCCAGGTCGATGGGGGTCAAGCGGCGAATGTGATCCAGGTCGGATTTCTGAGTTTCCAGAATATAGTCGAGCAGTATGCCGGCGGCACCGATGCCGTGGGAATAACCGCCGCAACCGAAGCCGTCGAGAGTGGCCACTCCGAAGTGCTCAAGCAGCTTTTCCTTTAGGGTCGGCAGATGAAACAGCGATTCGCTTCGCTCGGTGATGCAGAGTTCGGGGAGCAGCACTTGTGCGTCACGTATCAGGCCCTCGAGACTGTCGCGCTGCCCATCGGAAATGAGAAGTTCGGATGGGGTGAGTCTGCTGAGTTGGTCGAGGACGACTCCGCCGCGCGCGGTATCGTCCACGTATTCTCCAACCAGGTATTCACCGGTGCTGGCATCGAGAAAAGCGATGCCGTAGAGGGTCTGGGAACTCTGATCTTTGGCGATGATGGCGCAGACGTAATTGTTACTCTTCTCATCGAGCAGTCCCTCGTCGGTGACCACTCCCGGGGAAACCACCCGGGTCACCTCGCGTTTGACGATTCCTTTGGCTTCAGCGGGATTTTCAACCTGTTCGCATATGGCAACTTTTCGGCCGGCCCGGACTAACTTGGCGAGATAGTTCTGAACAGCGTGGTACGGCACGCCGCACATCGGCACTTTGTTCGGCGTCGCTTTTGTTGTTTCGGGAGGTAAGCGTGATACCGAGGATCTTCGATGCGGTTTCTGCATCGTCGAAGAACATCTCATAAAAATCGCCCATGCGGTAGAAGAGAATCGCATCCTGGTGCTGCTCCTTGATTTCCAGGTATTGCCGCAGCATGGGAGTGAGTTTCGGACTTGCGGTCATGATTGCTTGGGTTGTGTGCGGAGTTTTTTGAATTCAGGGAGAAGCTTCTCGAACGTGGTCTCGATGTGTTCGGGAATCGTTCTGACTTCGGCCAGCACGGTCATAAAGTTATGGTCGTCGGTCCAACGAGGCACCAGGTGATAGTGCAGGTGATCGGCGATACCGGCACCTGCGGCAGCACCGATATTGAGCCCGATGTTCAACCCGTCGGGTTGTAGCACGCGTCTTAAGATCGTAGCCGATGCTTGTACCATGTCCGCCAGGGCGTGGTTTTCCGCTCTGTCGAGTTCAGTGATGCATGCAGCATGACGGCGTGGCGCGACCAGCAGGTGGCCGTTGGCATATGGGAAGCGGTTGAGAAGTACCACGGTGGTGGCGTCGCGATAGAGAAGCAAATCTTCTTTGCTGCTCTCAAGCGTAGCGCTCGGCTCGAACAGACAACCGGGTTTTCTGGGGGCCTGGCCGAGAACGTGTACCAGGCGCCATGGGCTCCACAACGTTTTCATATGTTTCTTCGCAGTTCATGAAGTGAAGGATGTAAACCGCGTGAGTCTATTTCCAGTATTCCATAGGTTCCCGGTGCTCCGTATCGACCGGTTCCTTGAAAACTGCCGGGATTGAAGAAGAGCGTTTTGCCGATATAACGGCAGACCGGGATATGCGTGTGTCCGAAAATTATGCAGTCCGCTTCTGGGAACAGTTCGATTAACCGTTCCTCAATGTTGTGCCGCGGTCCGGCGCCGTGGGAGATGCCGATAGCGAAACCGTGCAGCGTTACGGTGCGGGAGGAGGGCAGAGCCTGACTGGCCAGATGGTCGCACATGTTGCCGCTCACTGCATGAACGCGTTTCCCCTCGAACGCTTCCAGTACCGAGAGGTCGGTCAGGTCGCCGGCGTGGATGATGGTGTCGCAGTCGGAAAAGGCTTCGGCTACCGATCGCCGGAAAGAATCGCTGCACGTGGTGAGATGTGTGTCTGAGAGTATACCAACTCTGGTCATTTATTTCTTCTCCAGTGGGGACCCGGTCGAAAAAGGCCGGGTACAAGGTGCAAATAGTGCAGATAGTAACTCCAGACCAAGATGGATGCATGGGAAAACTTGAAAAAAGGAGGAAAAAATGTCACAAGAGTGCCTTTGGCATTCAATTCATCGGTTGTGCAGGCGGTGCGTGGACTGGCCATACCGTGCTGCGCGCGCAAAATGTTTTGGCGGTTGCCAGAGTTCTGAACACTCGTCAAACCCGTACATTGCAAATGGTTCACAGGCCCCTGCAGGCTCTCCGGATTGTTGAATTGTAGCCTATCTCTTGCGCGACAGCCTGATCACGCCAAGGATGGCCCGCTGGTGAACGGATGGCAAAAACACGGCATAACAGTTGCCAAAGAGCGCGGTGAGCAGGTATATTGTCTGCTTCGACGGAAGAAACCCCACTTCCTGGAGCCTGTCGGATTGTGTCCTTTTTTCCCATATCTTTGTCGCGTTCGAAAAGGAATGCTTGCAATATCATACAAATGGCTGCGCGTAGGTTTCGAGAAACGCCTCGATCTGAGAAAAATGCCTCCAATCCGTCATACTCCTGGATGGCTTGGACGTATTGATCTGGGCGATTGAAATCCCTTTCCACCGGAAACCGATGCCATCGTCAGTGCGCTTTGCCGGGGCAGAGTTTTACTTGTACGGTTGCTGCCGGTCAATAAGGTCCCGCCAAACTTGTGGATGACTAATCATCGGCCCTGCCGATACTATGGAGAAACATTATGTTGAGTGCTTCGGACCTGCGCAAGGGTCTTAAACTGCAGATTGATGGAAGTCCTTATATTATCACCGAGTTTGAATTCTCCAAACCCGGTAAGGGGCAGGCGTTGTACCGCTGTAAGATGCGGAACATGATCACGGGCAACCAACTGGCCAAGACCTATCGTTCTGGTGATAAATTTGAAAAAGCGGATCTCGAGGAACGGAAGATGCAATATCTCTACAACCAGGAAGATGAATATCATTTCATGGATACGGAGAATTACGAACAGCTCTTCTTGACTACGGAGCAGTTGGGTGACAATGTCAGCTTTCTGATCGATAACATGGAGATCGACGTCCTCTTCTTCGAGAGCAAACCCATTGATGTCAGTCTGCCAATTTTTGTCAACATGACGGTCACCAGAGCGGATCCCTGGGTCAAGGGAGATACCTCGGGAACCGACACCAAACCGGTTACCGTGGAAACGGGGTACCAACTGCAGGTGCCGCCTTTTGTCGAGGAAGGCGACCGGATTCAGATCGATACCCGGACCGGAGAATACGTAACCCGGGTCAAAGAATAAGAAGCATTATGTTGGATCTGCCGGGGCTGCACATCCGTGCGGCCCTTTTTCGTCTGGTTCGTCAATTTTTCAGTGATCGGGGCTTTCTCGAAGTGGATACCCCGGTTCGCCTTCCGGTGACGATTCCCGAGAGCAACATTACCCCTCTGCGCGCTGAGGATCATTTTCTGCAAACGTCCCCAGAGCTGTGCATGAAACGGCTGCTGGCTGCCGGCTGCAGCAAAATATTCCAGATCTGTCCTTGTTTTCGCAAAGGTGAGCATGGCAGCAGGCATCTTGAGGAGTTCACCATGCTGGAGTGGTACCGCACGGGTGCCGACTATCACCAGTTGATGAGCGATTGCGACGCCCTGTTGTTTTTTATCGCCAGCGGTCTCAAGGAAATGGCTCCTGCGCATTCTCCCATCCGCCATTCTCCGTTGTTGCACGAGGTCGCATTGGAGGGGGGGAGAAAAGCTGACGGTGGCTGAGGCCTTCGAGAGGTTCTCGCCCGTATCGCTATCACAGGCCCTGGCAGAGGACAGCTTCGAGGAGATGCTTGTTGAACATATCGAGCCTCGGCTTGGACGAGGACGACCTCTTTTCCTCTGTGAGTACCCGGCTCAGCTAGCCTCTCTTGCCCGACTCAAACCGGGGGAACCTGCGGTCGCGGAAAGGTTCGAACTCTATATCTCCGGCTTGGAGCTTGCCAACGGCTTTAGCGAGCTCACCGATCCTTGCGAACAACGACGCCGATTTCAGCAGGAACTGCAGACCATAGAGAAGCGAGAGGGGAGGCGGCAGGCCATGCCGGAACAGTTGCTGGATGAACTCGCAGCCATTGAGAGCGCCGCCGGCATCGCTTTCGGTCTTGATCGCTTGTTGATGCTCGCTATGGGAAAGTCGGATATTTCTGAGGTGATGAGCTTTACGGCTGGGGATTTCAGGTGATGCATAAAATTTCCTCTCGTTGTTGGAAAATGCGCCATGCCCGAGGTGCTCTATTTACTCCTGATGGAAGAATTTCCTTGTGCTCCAGTTGACTACAATAAGGATGTTTAGCTCCTAGCGTATCTCTGTACGTCACCCAGATCGCGCAGAGATGGGGGTGCTGGTGAACGTTTGCTCAGGTCCTACTCTTTTCTTATTTTGAACATTGATTGTTTGCTAGAAATACTCTATGCTCAACTGAAGTGCGGGAGAAGAGTGGAAATTTTGCCTGTAAGACTATAGGTGCAATTCCTTATACCTAATAATTATTTGATATTAGGCTGTATCCATGGATAAACAACAGAGCCTTCTGCTCAAGAAGTATTTAGACCTGCTGATTCGTTGGAAGTTCCTTTTCATCACCTTGCTGTTGATCAGCCTGCCTGCAGGTTTGATGGTTTATTTAATAGTACCGAAAGTCTATGAGGCGGACAGCTTGCTGAGTTACCAACAGCAGAAGATAAATCCCAACAAAATGTCTCCTCACGTGCAGGCAAAAATCCAGGACATCGTGAGTTCGCTCGCCCAGATTGTGACTTCCAGGACGAATTTGGAAATCATGATCAAGAGCTTTGACCTCTATCAAGATAAGGTAAAACAATTGCCGATGGAAGACGTGATTGACTTGATGCGCGAGAATATCCGCATTGAACCGTCGAAACGAGGGGATAACTTTACCATCAGCTATCAGGGCTCAAATCCTAACAAGGTCGCCAAAGTCGCCAATGCTCTTGCCGCCAAATTCATCGAAGAGAACATGAAATACCGTGAACAACGGGCAACGGAAACCTCTAATTATGTTAGCGATGAACTGCGGCTGGCGAAGGCGACGATGGATAGGAAAGAAGCCGCGATGCGGGATTTTAAATTAAAAAATTTCGAAGAAATGCCGGAGCAGCGTGAAGGCAACATGAAACGGCTTACCTCGCTGCAGGAACAGTACCAGGGAAAACTGGATGCTATACTTGAGCTTGAGCGTACCCGGGTTATGGTGCAGGAACAACTGGCTGCCCACAAAAATCTATTGGAATCGCAGACCACACTAGTAAAATCGGAGGAATCAGATACTCATGGAAGAAGGAAAGGGCCTGTTCTCAGCATACCGGAACAACTGCAGGGACTGCAGGCCTATCTCGCTACTCTCCTGACAAGATATACGGAAAACCACCCAGAGGTCAAGAGAACAAGGAAGATGATTGCCAAGCTCGAAAAGGACGAATCGGCTATAAAAAAGAAGAAATCGTCACCAAGTGTTGACTTGGCCGACCAAGATACTCTTGATTATCAGGCCCAGTTGAAAAAAATCGATTTGAGCGTAAATGATATCCAGAAAGAGAAGGAAAAGCTCGGTAAGACCATTAAACAATACGAGAAATGGATAGAAGCTACACCGGTGGTGGAAGCAGAATGGACCTCATTGACTCGAGAATATGGCGAGTTGAAAAAACACTATGATGCACTGGTGGCCCAGAACCTGCAAGCCCAGTCGATGGTCAATTTAGAACGAATGCAGAAGGGCAGTCAGTTCCGCATCGAGGATCCGGCAAGGCTACCGGAGAAGCCGGTCAAACCAAATTTTTATAAGGTTGTAGGAGGTTCCGTGTTTGGAGCTCTGGCGTGTGGTGCCGGCTTTCTGCTTCTGATCAGCTTCTTAGACAAATCATACCGTGATCCTGACGAGGTGGAGGCAGATTTGGGCTTGCCGGTGGTCTGCACGGTTACCTATCTTTACACAGGTGGGGAAAAGAGAAAAAACAAATACAGGACCGCTGGCTTGACTCTTCTTACGGCAGTTTCGAGTCTGATGGTGGTTTTCTTCTTCTGGTATGCCTGGAGTCTTGGAAAAATAATAGTATGAGAGATCTCCCTGATTTTCGAAGAAAAAAAAGATATGATAGCGCATTTGAATTCTTGACTGATTCAGTGACGAGGGGGCAATGCGGGTAGTATTGAGTAGTAAAACGGCTACCGTTTATAATTAATCTAGTGAACGTTCTGCAGCTACAGAACACATCGCTCTAAATGGGCAGGCGCAAACTAACCATGTGGTAGGGTTATTATGGGTAATATATCGGATGCACTTGAAAAAGCCGGAGTAGGCCTCGGAGAGGAAACCACGGAGGAACGACCGGTAACTCGAGCCGAGCAGAAAGAGGAGGTGTTGAAGGAGAGGCAGGCGGAACAGGTTGTTGTAAATGAACTTCCAGCCGATGAAAATTCGTCGATGGTGCCCCAGGACACTGAGACAGTGATATCCAAAAGGCAGCCTGTTTATAAGCAACCCCAGATAGTGGACGGGCGGTGGGATGAACGGGTGGACATGGTGGCGAACCGCTCATCGTATGATGCCGAAGCCTTTCGAATGCTGCGTTCTCGGATTCTTTTCCCGGAGGATGGCAGGGATCGTCCGCAGACCATCATGATTGCTTCCAGCGCCCAATCGGAAGGGAAAAGCTTCGTGGCAACCAACCTTGCGGTGGCTCTGGCCAGGGGGGTTGATCAGTTCTGTCTGCTGGTCGATTGCGATCTGCGCCGACCCAATGTTGCCGATCTCTTTGGAATACCATCCACTGATAAACTGGGGCTGTCTGAGTATTTGCGGGAAGACTGCGAATTGTCAGATGTTATTTGCAAGACCTCGGTTGACAAACTCTCATTGCTCCCAGGTGGTGAATCTCCGGAAAACCCAGCGGAGCTGATGACTTCGGCCCGAATGGGAAGGTTGATTAACGAACTGTCGGGTAGATATGGCGACAGGTTGATCATCTTTGATAGCCCTCCTTTCCAGGCCGCCTCCGAATCCATCGTTCTTGCCCAGAAAGTTGATGCCGTAGTGCTGGTTGTCGGCTACGGTAATCAGACCGAGAGCGGATAAAATCCATGGTGAAGGCCATAGGCAGGGAAAAAATAGTAGGTGTGGTTTTTAATGGGCTTCCTGAAAATTTTCTTAAAAAACAAATGTTTGACCACTATGGTCACTACTACCAGTATTACGGTTCCCGTACTGAAAAATCCTAATTTTTCGTGAGGGACTTTTCAGGCGATGAACGTTCAGAGCGGATCGCGATTGTGATGATCGGCAATACCAGTTGTGTAGTTTGTGCTTGATTATTGAAGAGTTCTTGATCTAAGAAACAAATGATGCAAACCGCCAGGCACTTTGCTAAGAGTCTTGGCGGTATGCTCTTTCCATTCCCTGTGTTATCTCTTCTTTTTCCACCGAGTATATTGCCTTCGCTTTTCCCCCCTCTTGAGAGCGCGGGAATCTTTCCTCGATGATTTTTCGCTGTCGCAGCCGTGCGCCAGCGTTTTTGGCAACGCTGATGGTGTTGCGTGTTGCCGGATCGCGTCCGGCGACATACATGGCTGTAGAGAGCGTTCCGGGGGTGGGCGTGAAATCCTGAAACTTGGTCACGGTCAGGTCAAGATTTGACATGTCGCGCGCCAACTTGCTGGCGTGCTCTTCGGTGCTGCCGGGGTGGGCACTGATCACATACGGAACGAACCTGATGCGTTTACCCATGGTATCAGCCAATGCTCGACAGTGACGGGTAAATTCCTGCAGCAGCCGGTGCGGCTCCTTGTGCATCAGCTTGAGGACGTCGTCGCAGCTGTGTTCCGGTGCTATTTTCATCGCCCCGGGAAGATGGTCGGCGAGCAGTTTGCGGAGCAGCAACGGGGTGCGCAGCAGAAGTCCCATACGCAGACCGGAAGAGACGAAGACGTGGCGGACGTTGTCAAGCGAACCAACAGCATCAAGAAGCTTGATAAAGCCGGTTTCATCAATTTGCAGGTGGCGGCAGACTTCAGGGTAAAGGCAGTCTCTCTTTCGGCACGAGCCAAGAGCGCAAGAGGTGCCGAAAAGATTGGCCGTTGGGCCACCAAGGTCACTGATGGTTCCATCGAAGTCTACTTCGGCCGCCAGGGTTGTGCATTCCGCTACGATCGAAGCGACCGACCTGCTCAAAACAGCCGCGCCCTGGTGGCGGGTGATGGCGCAAAACGAGCAGTTGCCCGAGCAGCCACGGACTATGGTGATGGAATTTCTGATCATTCTATAGGCAGGGACATCCGGGGTGGACGGGTGCGGGCGTCGCGTAAAGGGAAGGCTATAAAGGGCATCCAACTCCTCGGTCCTTAAAGGGGAGGGGGCGGGCTGTTGCACCAACCAGTGGCTCTGTTGTTTCTGCAGGATGACTTGCGTTGAAGCGGCTCGAGCATGACGGTCCACCGCCAGTTCTGCGTCCAGGAAATGCTCTCTGGCCTCTTGGATATCGTTGAAGGAAGGCAGAATCAGAAAGGCGTCCCTGCCTTGAGTGAAACAGTCCGGATACCTCTCCAGTAGCTGACTTTGCGTTAAACGTTCGCAACAGCCTGGTATGCCATGAAGCGGCTTGCCTTGGGCGCATCTCCGGGCAATGTCCAGCACAGGCCGCTCCCCCATCCCGTAAACCAGTAGGTCGGCTTTTGCATCGGTGAGAAAAGATCCCCGCAGCTTATCCTGCTGATAATCATAATGGACAAACCGGCGTAAGGAAGCTTCCAGGCCGCCGAGTACAATAGGGCAATTGGCATAAGCGGCGCGGGCCAGGTTGGCATAGATCAAACAGGCCCTGTCTGGTCGGTATCGGTTGCTTCTACTTTTTTCGGCGCTTCTCCATGGCTGTCCACCGGGGGAGAAGGCATCATGCTCCCGAACCTTACTGTTGCCGGAATAGTTAGCCACGATCGAATCAAGATTGCCGGCAGTGATGCCGCAAAAAAGCCTCGGTTCGGGAAAGGCGAGGAAATCCTTTGGGGAGTCGTAGCGCGGTTGAGCCAGAACGGCCACCCGATAACCATGTTGCTCCAGGATCCTGCCGATCAGCGCCACGCCAAAGGCGGGGTGGTCGACATAGACATCGCCTGTCACCAAAAGGATGTCCAGTTCTGCAAATCCCCGCTTCCTGCATTCCTCCCAGGTGGTTGGAAGATGTTGTAATGTCATGCAATTGTACCGAAAATCATTGCTGCCGTATCGCTTGTGTCCAGAAAAGGAAGATTTTTACTTTCTTCTTCGTAGTCTGGAGAAACGCTTAAGCATATGCCGGTCAAAGGACTATCTGCCAGGGCCATCACATCAATTCGGCGTTAAGAAGGAGATGTGTGAGTATCGAGGCGGCATAGCCAAGGGCGATGACCGGCAGCCACTTCAAATGGGCTGCGAACGTATAAATACCGCGGGCGGCACCCATCAAGGCGACACCGGCCGCAGATCCTATCGAGAGCAGACTGCCGCCGACACCGGCGGTGAGGGTAACCAGCAGCCATTGCCCCTGTGACATTTCCGGGTTCATGGTGAGTACTGCGAACATAACAGGAATATTGTCCACCACCGAGGAGAGAATGCCAACCAGCACGTTTGCTCCCGTGGCCCCAAGACCATGGTAGAGAAATGTGGACATGCTTATAAGATAACCAAATTGAGCAAGGCCGCCAACACAGAGAATGACGCCGTAAAAAAACAGCAGTGTATCCCATTCGGCGCGGGCCACCTTGTTGAAAAGATCAAACGGCGCCGGTTTGGCGTAATCGGCCTGATGGGAGAGAGGGGTATCATCGATATCGTAGAGCCGGTGTTCCTTTTTCTTTAAATAATACGAAAAGAAGCCAAGATAGCCAAGGCCCAGCATCATGCCGGCGGCGGGCGGCAGATGAAGAGAATTATGGAAGCAGACTGCGGTGAGGATGGTGAGAAGAAAGAGTACCATTATGCGCTTGGCCCCCAGCTTCATTTTCTTTTTCTCCTTGGCAGCCTTGGGAGTGGCGTTGCTGACGGCAAAACTCATAAAAAATGCGGGAATCAGCCAATTGACAAGGGAAGGTACAAAAATATCGAAAAATCCGGAAAACCTCACCACACCCTTTTGCCATACCATAAGCGTGGTGATATCGCCGAACGGGGAAAAGGCGCCGCCGGCGTTGGCGGCGATGACGATATTTATGCAGGCCAGGACAACAAATTTCCTGTTGCTGCCACCTACAGCCATTGCCACGGCCCCCATGAGCAGAGCGGTTGTCAGATTGTCTGCCACCGGAGAGATGAAAAAGGAAAGAATACCGGTCACCCAGAAGACCGTCCGCAGAGAAAATCCGCGACTGACCAGCCAGGAACGCAAGGCTTGAAAGACATTGCGCTCATCCATGCTGTTTATGTAGGTCATGGCGCAGAGCAGGAAGAGAAAAAGTTCTGCGTATTCGAGCAAGTTATGACGGATCGCTTCCTCGGCGCTATGGATGTCGCCCAGGCCGGCGTAAGTGAGCGCCACGCATATCCAGATTATACCGGCAGCCAGCAGTACAGGTTTGGATTTGCGCAAGTGCAGTTGCTCTTCGAAAATTACAAGAGTGTAGGCGGCTATGAAGAGAAATATGGAAAAAATGCCCAACACCGATGATGTGAGGTTAGCAACCTGCGGAGTCTCGGCAGATCCGGTGGCCGCCAGAGCCGTTCCGGTGAGTGCTAGCCAGGCGATGACACAGAGAGCGGTACGTTTCATGGACTGTCCTCACATGATTGTTTTGAAAGTGATGGTTGTGCTGCTGACAATGGCCGCCAATATAACAATCTATCAGGGAGTTGACAAGAAAAGGGCCATTGCACAGCCAGAGGGTTTTGTGAGGGGCGGTGCGGTTCCCCTTTGCCTGGAGGAAAAATACGGTGTAAAAAAGTAGTGACTCCTGATCCCGAAAGCAATGAGGAAAATAAGGCATGCATGCCGGTTTGCGGATCAGGGGGGGCGAAGGGCAAAACGAAAACAGGTATTGAAGCGGTAAGACAAAGGAATTGCATTTATGAGCGATACGACACCATACAAAATTTTACTTGCAGATGACCATGTTCTCATCCGCCATGGTATCAAAAGGATCATCGCCCAGAATGATGCCCTACAGGTGATCGGCGAAGTGAGCGACGGTGAAGAGCTCCTTGATGCTCTTGAAAAAAATACCGTTGATCTGATCATTCTCGATATCGGTATGCCGAAAATCGGCGGTATAGAAGCGGTGGGGTTGATCAAAAGCAGGTATCCCTGGATAAAGGTTCTCATGCTCACTTTGTATAATACCAAAGAGTACTTCTGTCATGCCATGGCTGCCGGGGCAGACGGCTACTTGGTCAAAGACGATTCCGAAGAGGAAGTGCTTGTAGCTATCACTACCGTAAAGGAGGGAAAAAAATATATTTACCCGGCATTTTCAGAGGGGTTGGGAGATGACGAACTCAATAGCTATCGCCGGGAGACGCATCTTACCTTCCAGGAATTAACCAGAAGAGAAAGGGAAATCTTGAAGCTGGTGGTGGATGGCCACACAAGTCGGCAGATAGCCGATCATTTTGGACTGAGTCCCCGTACGGTGGATCATCATCGCGCCAGTCTGCTGAGAAAGTTCAAAATGAAAAGCAGTGTGGATCTCGTGAATTTTGTGGTTCGCAATGGGCTTATCACCTCGTAGCAGTTGCTTTTTTCAATTTTTTTTGGGGGCATAGAAGTACGATCGTTGGTGTTATATGTGTCGTAAGAGTCTGATATGAGGCCGAGAATGATAGCGTATGGCAGGCGATTAGGCATATATACCTAGCGGGAAATTAGGTATATTCCACAATTGTTTTTTCCCATCAATTCATTATTACTACAGCCGTTTGCGCGTAATAGTTCACCAGGTTAACCGGAACCGTTCGCCGGTTTACCTAAATGTTACCCGAACGTAACCGTTCACCGGGTCAACCAAAAACTGGCCAAAGCAATGACAGTAAACGTTTACCAGTGCCCCAGGTTGGCGCAATCAGGCTGATGGCAGCCTGTGTAACTGGTGAACGTTAATAGCAAATACGTTGAGCCATAGCCTGGGGCCTATGCGGTGAATGGCTACAAATGCGGCAGCAGGTAAAGGAGGCTGGGAAATGAACAAAGGGGAATTGGTAGCAAGCATTGCCGAGTCGCACGGGATTACCAAGGTGCAGGCGGAAAAAGCCTTGACAATGGTGTTGCGAAATATGACCGATGCTATGGAACGAGGTGAGCGCGTGACGCTGGTCGGTTTTGGTTCTTTTCGGGTGGTAGGGCGCGCCGAGCAAAAGGGGCGACACCCCAGAACCGGCAAAGCCATTACCATACCTGCCCACAACGTCGTCAAGTTCAAGCCGGGAAAACGGCTTTGTGAGAAAGTGCAATAGAACCGTCGAGTACTGTCGCCGGTTCGTTCAATCAGGTCGATACCCGTATAAACGCGTATCGACCTCCGGGTCCGTTTGGTCCAAGTTTGAACGAGTAAGGGCTGCAAGCAGCGGTTTATAGTATTCTCTTGGCCGGTGGACTATCGCCATCATGTTGTAACGTTATCCTCCTGCCGTTGCCGTCGCCATAGCAGCAGCCATAATACTGCTCCCCCCGATACCATAAAAAGACTTAAGATCTGCCCCATAGTGAGCAGGCCGAACAGATACCCCAACTGGGGGTCTGGTTGGCGGAAGCATTCCACAGCTATCCGAAATATTCCATAGCAGATCAGAAAGAGGGCGAGCAGTGACCCATGTGGCCAGCCTGCCCTGCGCCGCCAGGGTTTGCCTTTGCAACTCCAGAGAATGAGAAAAAGCACGACACCTTCCAAAAACATTTCATAGAGCTGGGAAGGATGCCGAGGCAAGGGGCCGCCGCCGGGGAAAACCATGCCCCAGGGCATGGTGGTGGGTCGGCCGAACAGCTCGCCGTTGATGAAATTACCGATACGGCCCAGCCCCAGCCCGATGGGTACCGTGGCCACGTAGATATCCGCGACCTTCCAGTAATCGATGCGGTGGCGCCTGGTATAGAACCAACCGCTGATGATGAGCGCAAGGCAGGCGCCGTGGAAGGACATGCCGCCTTCCCACGTGGCGAAGATGCGTAAGGGGTGGTTCAAATAGTAGGGGAGATTGTAAAAGAGTACATATCCGAGCCGACCACCGAGGATGACAGAGAGGATCAGCACGAAGTTGAGATTCTCGAAATGGCGCTCCAGCAGGTGATAGTCAAAATCCTTGATCTGCTTTTTCACCAGAAAGTATGCGGCGGTAAAACCGAGAACATACATCAGGCCATACCAACGCACATGGAGAGGGCCGATGCTGAAAATGTCGGGATCGATTTGAGGGTAAGCGAGCATAGCGTACTTGATGAATAAGGGAATAAGCGGAAGCGACTTGGAGTTTCCCGGGCAAGAACCTCTTTTCGACTCCAGTGCTTATCGATGACCGCGCCGGCGCAGATGCACCTGCAGGACGGAAATCGCCGCCGGTGTTATACCGGAAATGCGTGATGCCTGGCCTAAAGAGAGAGGGCGGACGGCAGAGAGTTTTTCCACGACCTCATTGGAGAGGCCGGAAAGAGAAGAATAGTCCATGTCCTCAGCAAGTTTTACCGATTCCATCTTGCGAAACCTCGCCACTTGTTCTTTTTGTCTCTCGATATAACCATGGAATTTGACTTGAAGCTGGATCTCCTCAGAGACGGTTGAATCCCTTAAGCCGGCAAGCGCCTCCAGGGTATCTACGGGCAGCGGTAGAGCGGCCAGTCGATTGATGTCGAGTTCCGGACGGCGCAACAGATCGGCGAGCGAGCATTTTTGCCGAGTGGCGGCGCTCCCCAGGCTGTTCAGCGTCTCATTGATATCAGCAGTGGGACGGACGAAGGTCGTCTCCAGTAGGCGGACACCGTTTTCAATGGCCCTATTTTTGTCGACGAACCGTTGATATCGATCATGGTCGAGCAGGCCAATTTCGTATCCGTATCGGCTGAGTCGTGCATCGGCGTTGTCTTCTCGTAAAAGCAGCCGATATTCGGCCCGGGAGGTAAATAAGCGATATGGTTCCTTGGTGCCACAGGTAACCAAATCGTCAATTAACACGCCTATATACGCCTCGGATCGATCCAGGATCAGGGGGGATTTCCCCTGCACATAACGCACGGCGTTGATGCCGGCCATCAATCCCTGGGCCGCGGCTTCTTCGTAGCCTGACGTGCCGTTGATCTGTCCGGCCAGGTAGAGCCCATCGAACCGTTTGGTGGCGAGGGTGGGGCGCAGCTCCAAGGGATCGATGAAGTCATACTCGATGGCGTACCCCGGCCTGATTATCCGGGCCTTTTCCAGCCCCTTGATGGATTGAATCATGGCCTTTTGGGTGGCAAGCGGCAGGCTGGTGGGCAGACCGTTGGGATAGACCTCGACGGTGTCCAGGCCTTCGGGTTCAAGGAAGACCTGGTGTCGCAGTTTTTCGGGGAACCGCATCACCTTGTCTTCGATCGAAGGGCAATAGCGAGCGCCGATGCCTTCAATGATGCCGGTGTACATCGGCGACTGGTCGATGCCCCTGCGAATGATGTCGTGGGTTAGTTCATTGGTGTAGGTAATGTAGCAGGGCAACTGCGGCAGAGTGTATCGGCTGCCGGCGAAAAACGAGAAGTGGGCAGGCGGTTCGTCGCTGTGCTGGGGCTCGAGACAGGAGTAGTCGATGGTCGTGGCATCGAGCCTCGGCACGGTGCCGGTTTTCATGCGACCGACCCGAAAACCCGCCTCTTTGAACCAGCGGGCGAGCTGAATGGAAGGGGCGTCGCCGAGCCGGCCTGCTGGAAAGTTCTTCAGGCCTATATGGACCAGGCCGTTTAAAAAAGTGCCTGTGGCCACAACCACCGCACCAGCACGGATTTCCTCGTTGAGGGAGGTGCGGATGCCGACCACCCGGTCGTTTTCGACCAGCAGCGTGTCGGCCACCGTCTGGCTGATGGTCAGGTTTTCTTGGCGCTCGAGTACCGATTTCATTCGCAGTCGGTAGAGCAGCCGGTCGGCCTGGGCCCGTGAGGAACGTACAGCCGGTCCTTTGCTGGTGTTGAGGCGGCGAAACTGGATCGAGGTGGCGTCGATGTTGGTGGCCATCTCCCCGCCCAACGCGTCGATTTCTCTTACGAGGTGCCCTTTGGCGAGGCCGCCGATGGCGGGGTTGCAGGACATGGCGCCGATGGTGTCGGCGTTGATGATGGTAACCAATGTGCGACAGCCCATCCTGGCGGCGGCAAGCGCGGCTTCGCAACCGGCATGGCCGGCGCCGATAACAATTACATCGAATTCTTTCATATGCGACTTACACAACTTCTATGGAAGGAATAGTGCGGTCCTGCTCCTGCGGGTAGTCCTCCCCTTTTGCCCAGGAAATCAGGGCCCAGCGTGGCGGTTTTCGTTCGATGACGAGACCACCGCCATGGTGCGGACGAGCCTTGTCGGCCAGATATGCTTTGAGTCTTTCTTCTTCTGCGGATGTCAAATCCTTCAGCATCCAAGAGTAGGATTGCAGAGCATGCTGTTGATCCTCGAAATAGAGCTCCTTTTCGAGTTGCAGGACCGTGATGTCGGGATAGATGCCCATGGAGTAGAGCATGTTGACAGTGTAGATGTAGTCCGGTCCGGAATCAAAGGGCCGTCCCACCGCCTGGAAGGCATCGGGATCGAATGGTGTCGGTGAGATCCGGTCGACGATAAACACGTATTTGGTGGCGTACCTGTCGAGTTTGGTAATGGCGGCGGAGAGGTCCTCCACGCTCATGGACCGGGAGGCAATGGTGATGTCATGGGGGCGGATTCCGCAGGCCTGCCAATCGTCTTCCCAGGCGCATTGGATAGCGGTGATGTTGTCGAGGTCGTTTTCCCGGGCCTGGTCGCGGACAATATCGAGCATACCCGCCGAGAAATCGATTGCAGTGATGGCGCTGCAGCGACGGGCCATGGGGAGCGCCAGCGTTCCCGGTCCGCATCCGATATCGAGAACGGTCATGGACGATGTCAGCGGCAGATGCGAGAGCAATAAACTTATGTATGGCGAGTTTTTATTACGAGCCGCAAAAGCGATGGATTTCTTGTCCCAGTCCTTGGCCCCTCTGCTTTGCCATCCTTTTTGGATGCGGGCATTACGCCACAGTTCGTTCCAGTCCAGGTCGGCGTAAGTGAGTGGGGTGAGCTCTGTCATGGTTGGATCTCGGAAAAGGGAGAACTCGCTTGGAGCATGTCGGGTTGCAGTCTTGGGGCAAAGAGTTTCGTCTTCTTTGAAGATCTATTTTTGCGAGTAAGCACGGAGGCTGCTAGTTGCTGCATGGTTTTTATGTAATTTTCGAAAATCGCCACGATTTGAGAAAAACTTCCTCTACTCCGAGCGACATCCCAAGCCAAGAGTCTCCCAGGTAGTTGCTGAGGGGAGAAGAGTTGCATGCGGCGAGGTCGAAAGGCTCGCTGGCACAACTCCCCACCGCAGCGCGAAACTGAGAGTAGCACAGCTGGTCTGCTTGCGCAAGATAAGGCGGAAGGCGTCCAGGAAAATATTTGACACCTGTAGCGTTGTGTGGTTAATATCCATCTTTTGTGGTTTTGGGATTCTCATCGAATTGTGGAGGCGCATCGATCGTCAAAGGCGGGAGTATGACCCGATGCGCGATTGACGCCTCTTCGGTGCTGGAGATAGTCCGAGGCATACCTGTTTCGCAGCAACTCCCAGTTTGTGTTGTAGGGGTGGAGATAGGCGGTGACGCCTGAAACTCTGGTTGTCTGGTCTTCTCCGAGACCGCTGGACTTAACACGATCCATGCGTTGGCATGGGATAGGGCAAAGAGGAAGCGAAAAATGAGCAAACGTACTTTTCAACCAAGCAATATCAAGCGTAAGCGTACCCATGGATTCAGGGCACGGATGAAAACCAGGGCTGGACGGGCGGTCCTGAGCGCCAGAAGAGCTCATGGCCGCAAGCGTCTGACGGTGTGATTTCGTAATTCTTGGAAAGACTTTCATTCTCCAAAAACTCTCAACTGCGCAAAGGCTGGGAGTACAGGATCGTATACGATCAGGGGAAAAGGCTGCACGGCAAGGGCTTTACCCTCATCTATCATGGCAATCACCTTGGCCAAAGTCGGATGGGAATCAGTATCAGCCGCAAGCTTCGGGGCGCCGTTCGGAGAAATCGGATAAAAAGGGTAATCCGAGAATCCTTCCGCCTGTACCGGCAGGTTTTTCCGGCGGAGGCTGATTTCGTCCTTGCCGTACGTCCTGATTTCGACCTCACGTCGCCCCAGGCCATTCGAGAAGCTGTGGAATTGTTGACCCGGAGAGACAAACATGAATGAAGGTTGAAATGACAATCTCCCAGGCTCCCAAAACACTCTTTATCTGGCTGGTTAGGGGTTACCAGTATTTTTTATCACCCCTATTTCCTCCGAGCTGTCGCTTTACACCCACCTGCTCGACCTACACCATCCAGGCAATAGAAAAATATGGTGTTTTCAAAGGGCTGTTTCTCGGCATCTGCCGTATTCTTCGTTGCCACCCGTTTTCACGAGGCGGTTATGATCCGGTCAAGTAAATTGGCCCCATTTCCAGCTCGTCTATCCTGTTTACCGGGGATTTTTCCGCGGTGTAAATTTTATCGGTAGTTACATGGACACGTATAGAGCCTTTCTGGCAGTGATCATCTCATTCGCCATCTTACTTGGTTATCAATATTTTTTCGTTGGCTTCGGATCAAAGGAAAAGCCGGCAGTTACGCAAACCGAGACCGTCACCTCAAAAGCCGTATCCCAGCCCCAGCAGAAAATGGACTCCGAGGTGGCGACTGCGCAGGGGCGATCCGCGCTTGCCGGTATGAAGCCGGCGGTACAGCATCCAGGTGCTCGCGATATTACCGTGGAAACCTCGCTGTATACTGCGGTTATCACAGAAAACGGCGGCGCTATAAAGAGTTTTGTCCTCAAAAAATACAAGGAAACCAATAAGGCGAATTCTCCTGGCGAGCAACTCGTGAATACCGAGGCCTCACTCGGTTACCCGTTGCAGTTTTCCTGGGGCGATGCAGTCGATCAGAATCTTTTGTACAAAAGCAATACTGACACGGTTACGGTTCATGGTGGAAAAAAGGAACTGACCATGGTGGCTCAGGCCGGCAACGGTCTCAGTGTCACGCGGACGTATAGTTTTGACGCCGACAATTACCTGATCGATCTCAAGATCACGGTGGAAAATCAGTCGGGCACGCTGCTGCAGGGGACACCTCGGATCTCCCAGATCGATCAGGTGTCGGGAGAACAGAGCGGGTTAGCCAGCCATTATATGTTCCGCGGCCCGGAAGCCTTTATCAACAATAAGCTTGAGGAGATAAAAGCCAAGGAATACAAGGAGCAGCCCAAGACCCTCCAGGGCGACATCAGCTGGGCCGGCTACGGGGATAACTATTTTCTTCGCGGTATCGTGCCGCTTGAGGGTGCAGCCGGCTCTTTCTCCATGTCCGGCAATGAAAGTCTGACCCGAACCATGCTCTCCGGCAAACTCGATACCCTCAAAGCGGGTGCCGAGAAGGTCTATCACTACAAAATTTTTTATGGACCCAAAAAGATAGATTTGCTGAAAACACTGGGCTATCATCTCCAAAAGTGCGTGAATTTCGGATGGTTCGACGTGCTGGCACGACCGGTGCTCTGGCTGCTCAATTTCCTCTATGGGTACATACATAACTACGGAGTGGCTATTATCCTGGTTACCGTCATGTTCAAAGCGCTGTTCTGGCCGATTACCCAGAAGGGTATGAAGTCCATGAAAAATATGCAGAAACTGCAGCCGAAAATGGTGAAGATCAAGGAGAAGTATAAAAGCGATCCCACCAGGATGAACCAGGAGGTAATGAACCTCTACAAAACCTATAGGGTTAACCCGCTGGGTGGGTGTCTGCCCATGCTGCTTCAGGTACCAGTCTTTTTCGCTCTCTATCGGGTGCTGCTTGTGAGCATCGAGCTTCGTCATGCGCCTTTCATGCTCTGGATCAATGACCTCTCGGCTCCGGACAGGTTGTGGGTTGGTTTGCATATTCCCTACCTGGGCGGTATCCCGGTATTGACCTTGATGATGGGAGTTTCTATGTTTTTTCAGCAGAAGCTCACTCCGACCACTGCGGATCCGACTCAGGCGAAGATCATGATGTTTCTGCCGGTTGTTTTTACCTTTATGTTTCTCAACTTCGCCTCCGGCCTGGTGCTCTACTGGTTTGTCAACAACCTGCTCTCCATTCTCCAGCAGGTTATGATTAATCGGGAGAGGGGGCAAACGGCGGCATAATTTTTCAGCTCGCGGCGGTGGCCACAACGCTTGGATGTTGCCCAGAAGGTCGTGCACTGGTTGGGCGGAAGTCATGACATCGGGGTGGTTCCATGTGAGAGGGAGCACGCACAGACACTTTACGTTGGTGACGCCAATGGTTGCGCCGCCGACAAACCTACCAGCAGAGAATATCAATGTCTGTAGAAAAAAGAGACTTTTACGGCAAGGAAGTTGCGGATGCGATAAAAAATGCTTGCGACACTTTACACGTTCCGCAAGAACAACTTGATATCGAAGTGTTGGAGACCGGATCCACGGGGATCTTCGGATTGATTCGAAAAAAAGCCCGGATTCGGGTGTCGTTGAAGATCGAGGAGAAAACTCGGGAGGAGGAGCCGCCGCCTCAGGAGAACGCACAGAATCACGCGCCCGAAGTTGCGACCCAATTCGAGCCCGAAAAGGCTAGTGTTATGGGAGACGCGGAAGCGAGCGACGAAGAGGGCGGCGAGGATGACGAGGCCGAGGAGGAAGACGAAGAGGAATCCGAAAATGCTCTCTACCGCGGATCAACCCAAGAGGAGGAAGGCGAGGCAAGCCCTGAGGGGGTCGCCACCGTCAAATCCGAACTGGGCAGGATGATCGAGCTGATGGGGTATCCTTCCGGAGTGGAGGTATCGGTATCTGGGATTTCTTTGCATTGTGCCATTAGCGGGGAGTATGAGGAGGAGCTTTCGGGACCTGAAGGCAAGACCCTTGATTCCATCCAGTATCTCCTGCGCAAAATTGCCGCGAGAAAATGCGCTGAACGGCTGCGGATCAACGTTGATGTCGGGAATTTTCGTCAGCGCCGGTTGACCGAATTGAAGGAGAGAGCGCAAGTTTTGGCCAAACAGGTCAAAGAAAACGGGAAAACCCAGGTTCTGCCTGCCCTCAACCCATCGGAGAGGCGTGAAATCCACATGGTTCTCCAGGACGACAAAGAAGTGAGAAGTCGGTCGGTCGGGGATGGGTTATTTAAAAAAATCCTCATCTACAAACCGGGGAAAACCGCGCAGGCCGGTCGGAAAAAAAGCCCTCCCCGCGGCCGGCGAGGCAAGCCCCGGAATCAAAGAACCAAATCCTCGGGAGAGGAGTAATTCGTCCCGCGCTGATTTTCCAGCCGAAACCTCATGAAAGCACATGTCGATCAGGGGCGGACAGTAGCAGCCATTTCCACCCCTCCCGGTGCCGGCGGCATCGGCATCGTCCGAATGAGTGGCGATCGTTCTTTAACGGTATTGCGAGAAGTTTTCGTTGCCAAAGACCAGGCCTGCTCGTTCGCCAGTCACCGTCTCTATTACGGCCACATCGTCGACCCGGAGAGCAACCGGGTTGTCGATGAAGTCCTTGCCGTATACATGCAATCTCCGCAGAGTTATACCCGGGAAGACGTGGTTGAGATCCACTGCCACGGCAGCTTCCTGGTGCTACGTAACGTTCTGGAGCTCCTTCTCTCCCGTGGTGTTTCGCTCGCTCCTCCTGGGGAATTCACCAAACGTGCTTTCCTCAATGGGCGGATTGATCTGACTAGGGCCGAGGCGGTGATCGACCTTTTGGGAGCGCGTACCAATAAGGGTGTCGATCTGGCTCAGGAGCAGCTCGGTGGCGCGCTCTTTGAGCGGATCGAAGCTTTGCGCAAAAGCCTGATCCGGATGCGGGCTATTATTGAAGTCGCCATTGATTTTCCCGATGAAGATGTGGAGATAGTCGACCATGGGCATTTGATCGAACAACTGCAGCAGGAAGTGATGGAACCGCTGGAGAAGCTCCTGCGCAACGCGGACCAGGGGCGCATGTATCGAGAGGGCATTATGGTTGTGATCGCCGGATTGCCCAATGTGGGAAAATCGAGCCTGCTCAATACGTTGCTCCAGGAAGAAAGGGCGCTGGTGACGGAAGTGCCAGGGACTACTCGGGACACGATTGAAGAGTACATCGACATAGAAGGGATGCCCGTGCGCCTGGTCGATACGGCCGGCATTCGCGAAAGTGCGGGGCAGGTGGAAGAACTTGGCATCCAGCGGGCTAGAGGACTAATTAATGAGGCGGATCTGGTCTTGTTCCTCCTCGATGGTGCTCGTGAGATCACTCAGGAGGACCGAAACCTCTTTGCATCTGTTTGCCATAAACCGCTGCTGATAGTGATCAACAAAACAGATGCGGTCAAGCGCGGCGACCAATTTGTGTCGCCACTCGATACGACGGCCCCTGTCGTGCACATATCCGCGAGGGAACAATACGGAATCGACGAATTGAAAGCGGCTGTCTTTCAACGGGTTACATCGGGAGCCGACCAGTGGGAGGAAGGCGGGTGCGCGCCGAATTTACGACACAAGAATGCGCTCATCAATGCCGGTAAGGCGTGCAAACAGGTGCAGGATGCGTTGGTGCACAATCTTACCAGCGATCTTATCGCAGTCGACCTGCAGGAATGTCTTGATCAACTTGGCGTTATTGTCGGCGACACCACCACGGAAGATATCCTCGATGTTATCTTCGAACAGTTTTGTCTCGGTAAATAGATAAGGGCTGGCCATTCGCGTCGTGCTGGTTGTCTATCTGGGCAGCCCTCTCTCTGTTAATAGGCGAAATCACGCCTATTTATTTTTTCCATTTCTGTAAGACCTTCTCCGCTTCTTCTCTTTCTGCAAATGGGCTCTTGCTGGCAAGGGCCTTTTCCAGAGTCGCCAAGGACGTTTTCTTTTCTTTGTTACCAAATTGCGCCAACGCCAGATGATAGGTTATGGCGGGATCATCGGGCTTCTCAGCGAGTGCCTGTTGGAATTGGCTGATTGCCAGATCGTACGCTTGCCGTTTGTAGTGGATATATCCCAGGGTGTCGGCGATATTCGGATTGTTGGGTTCTGCCTGTTTGGCGAGCATCGCCAGACGAAGCGCCTCACCGAGGTCGCCGTTTTTGTCGTTTGCGGTCAGATAGGCGAGATTGTTGGCAGCCACCGGCTGATTGGGTTGTAATTGAAGGACCTTTTCATACAGCGATTTTGCCTTGGCATAGTCTTTCTGGCTCTCATACAATGTCGCAAGCCCAAGATTGGCAGGAACAAAATCCGGCTGATTTTTTATGAGTTGCTTAAATTCAGCGACAGCCTCGTTGGTTTTGCCGAGCGCATGCATGATTCGCGCTCGGATCATGTAGGGTTGCGAGAGTTGCGGAGCGAGTTCCTGTGCTTTTTTCAAGGCCTCTAAGGCCTGCTCCGGTTGTTTGTCTTTTAGCAGAAGTTCGCCAAGCAGCATGTAATGACCGACCGCTTTCGGCGCAAGGTTTATTTGCGCCTTCACCATGGAAATTGCTTGTTTTATATCATTTTTTGCGCTCAGCGAGGTCAAGAATGCAAGCGCCTTGGAATTAGCCGGCGAGAGTTTGAGAAGCTCTCGGAACGTGGCTTTGGCTTTGTCAAAATCCTTTTTGCCAATATAGGCAATACCGAGATCTCCGAGCAGGTCAAGATCGTCAGGTACCTTTTTCCGCACATCGGTTATGAGTTTTATGGCATCGTCGTATCGTTTGGACTGGAGAAGGGCACTCGTGAGCAGCTTGACCGCCCCAAAATTACGCTTATCGAGGCGAAGTGCCGCAGTAGCTTCCTTCCCCGCTTTTTCGGAATCTCCCTTTATAAGCATGAGTTGCGCTTGTAGAGCATGATATTTGCTCGAGGCCGGTCCAAGTGTCAGCGCGGTGTCGCAGGCTTGCTGGGCCAGATTCCATTTCCCCGAGACGAAGGTGCGCAACGGCGAGGAAGTAAAATGGTTCTCCCCATTTGGGGTAGTTGGTGGTGAGGCTGGAGAGCTGATCGATAGCATCTTTGAGATGACCGTCCACCATCATCAGCTTCGCTTTGACGAGGGTAGCAAGCCCCTGATCGGGATTAGTGGCGAGGATTTTTTTAACCAAAGCGCGCGCGCTCGTCATATTTCTTGATGTCGAAATAGAGGTCGGCCAGGGCGGCTTTGATTTCCTTGGAATCGGCAAGATCTGTGGAAGCTTTGGTTAGAACCTCTTCCACTTTCTGATAGTTATGCTCCTTTTTGTAAAAACTTGCGAGCATCAGTCTGAATTGAGCGAGATTTCGGCTGAAGCTCAACTACCTTTTGCATTGCCCTTATAGCGTTATCCGATTCGCCGGTTGCCTCCAGAAAATTGGCCTGCATCAGGTATGCCCGAGGATTGTCCGGAAAGGTAGCGACGATTCTAGCGATCAGTTTTTGCAAGTCGTCGATATCGCTTCTGCTTCTGGTATAGGACGTATGAGGGCGCGATAGTTAGCGAATTTTTTCGGTCCGAGTTCGATGGCCTTGTTGAACATCTCCTCGCTCTTCTGCCATTTTCCCTGGGCGCCGTAGAGCCTTCCCCAAAGGTTGTAGAGGGCGTCGCTTTTGGCTCCGGCCGTTTTGGCCTGGTCGAGCACTCTTTCCGCGGCTGCATATTTCTTTTCGAGAAGTTCGAGGTTGGCCTTCAACATCAACGCGTTGACATTCTTTGGCTTCTCGGCAAGGACCCTGTCGATATAGTTCCTGCTTTCATTAGTGTTCTTGCTAACTAAATAAAATTCCGCAACTTTTAAATTTGCATCAATGTTTTTCTTATCGAGGTTTGCGGCTCGCAGCAGTTCATTGAAAGCAGGTTTCGCCTGCCCGTCCTTGAGATAGAGAAGCCCGAGGTGATAACGGGCATCGGCAAATTTCGGGTCGATCTGAATGGCGTTTCTGAGTTCCAGAATAGCCGCCTTGGGCTGATTCTTCTGGATGTACTCCATAGCCCGACTATAGTGTTTCTCCTTTTTCTGGGCCGAGGTTGAGCAGGAGGTGAAGGTAAAAACAAGTAGAACCATACAGCATGCAGACAGCCAGTAAGCGGGTCTCATCAAAGCACCTCATTATGTTGTGGACGTGTGGTGAAATTGTGAAAAAATGTAAACGCTTACCTGCACACGGCTCGAGCACTGGTGAACATTTACGAAGCATTGATTTTTGGGCAAGCTTTGACTAGTACGTATCCATCCTGGGATGGCTATTTTTTCCTAACACTTTGTTGCGCTACTAAATTTAATCTTCGGAATATCAGGGACATGTCTCCGGTTAAATTTGCCTTCGCACCTCGGTGTTGAACAAAATATCTGATTTCTGGACGGACACTAGTTCGGTGAACGAGTACAAAACACTATAAATTGCCAGTATGGACAGCGTATTGCAAGGTGCTTTTCGCAGTAGTGTATGTTAAAAAACAAAGTTTTCCTATAGAAAATTTAAATCAGCTCGACTGTGGAAAGAACGGCCAGGTGGTTGCCTGGGTTTTGCGTAACCTTTGGACTGTGTCTGGTTCGTGTTCGTTGCTTTCCGGCACCCTCAATGTTTATCGTCTTTGCGCCTGCTGAGAGACCAAGTCGCACCCATGGTTTCACAGGCGGATAACATCCAGTTTTTGCCATCATTTAGCCTTCTGGAAAACAATGGCAAAGAATTGACAGGCGAAAGGGAATGTGATCAAATGAATTTACTTTGAAGGAAGGGAAGGTATTCGGCCAGTTCCGCCGCTAGGATCCGTTCGGTTACCACAGGATATTGAACACATCAATAAGAAACCCCCTATGGCCCCGCTTTAGTTGGCCGGTGTTTGGTGAACCAGGTGAACGGTTGCGTGGGAGTTGGCGGGAATCCTATTGGAAAGTCAAAGGCAAATTTTCATTTTACCAGCGAGGAAAGCATGTTGAAATTACGATCACTTGCAATTATGCTGTTGGTTTTTTTTGTTTCAGTTTCAGCATTTGCTGCAGAATCATCAAAGGATGTTACCGCATCCGAACATTTGAAAGCGACAACCAGAAATAAAATTCTGGGCGCTAAGGCCACCACGGTTCCAACCGAGTCGGAATATGTCATCGGTCACGGGGACATTCTCGACGTAAGTGTCTATGGCGAAGGCAGCATGGCGGCTTCGGTTCCTGCCCCTTCAAGAAGTTCCGGCTCGGGGGATACCTCGACCATGCGTAGTGCGCCATCGGGAGTCCAGGTGCGAATTGATGGCAGAATTTCATTGAAGAATATTGGTGATGTGGATGTTGTCGGCATGACACTGCCTCAGTTGGCAGATTACTTGAAAGTGTTGTATTCCACCGTATATGACGATCCCATTGTCACGGTAGTCCTTTTGCAAAGCAACAGTCAAAGATATACGGTCATGGGCAAAGTGGTGCGTCCCGGCATCTACTACCTAGACAATCCACTGAATATTGTTCAGGTGGTGGCCCGCTGTGGTGGCTTTACGGAGTGGGCAAATTCCAAAGTTACCGTGGTGAGAAAAGATGGCGACAAACAGTCGAAGCTATTCGATGGCAACACCCTGGAATTTGATTATGGAGACTTTTTAAGCGGCAACCATCTGGAGAGAAATATTCATATAAAGTCGGGCGATATTATTATTGTCCATTAAAACCTAAGCCTGGATCTCATAATGAAAAAAACATCGATCATCCTGCTACTACCATTGAGCCTTGTCCTTGCTTCATCAGCTGCAGCCCGGGTGAATACACTTTCGGGCGGAGTAAGTGCAGGCTATGAATATTTTGATAGAAACTATACCGGGGAGACTACAACAACCGGTAATGGTTCTCAGACGACACCCGCTACTTCACAAGCCAATGATCATTATTCCCGCTTTCTCCTTTCGCCCAATGTCACTATAGTTTCGGAAACCCCTAGGGATAAAGCGGAAATCGATTATACTCCCAGTCTCTATTATGACGTATCGGAGAACGATCATAATATCGACCATAATCTCGCGGCAAGTTACTTCAGGTCGCTTTCACAATACTGGCAGATGAATCTGGGAGACAATTTTGTGGAGACCGATCAATTCAATGACTATAGCACTCCTGTGACCGCCTCCAATGCAAATGTAACGAATCCGGCGCCGTCATCAGTAACCGCTGAAAGTCAGCTGCGCGAGGAGCCCGGTCGTCGAAGGTATTCAACGAACAACTTTAATATTTCAACAGATTACACATATGCAGAGGATAGTCTGATCTCCGTGGGTTACTCCTGGGATATCCTCAGAAATGATGCGTCGAGTTCTACTAGCTACCAAGATTTTGATAAGCATGATGTCAATGCGTCACTGTCTTATCGGTTTAATCCAAAATGGAAAGCGAATGGTTACGGACGGTATATACGCGGGTTGTATGGGCCGTTGAACACTACGACGAGTCAGAACCAGTCTGCCGCCTCCCAGATTTCTAATGATTTGAAGGAATATAATGGCGGCCTTGGGGTTGAATCGGACTTGATACGTCATCAGCCGTTGAGCCTGACCTATGATTATACAGCCACCAGCTATGATTCAACTCTGCAGAACGACAGTCAGATCCATTCTCTGACGTTGGGATGGCAATGGCTCTACTCCCAGCGGTTGCATTTCGAGGTTGGCGCCGGGCCGACTTATATAACCCAGGACAATGCGGACAGCAGTTTGAAGGCGAATGGCAATGCATCGGTTGCGTATCAAATGGAAAAGGGATCACTGGCGCTCTCGGCGGCAGGAGGCTCCGGCTTTCAAAACTTTTCAGGTACGCAAGCTAATGGCTTGACGACGTATTGGCAGACCAGGGCCGATTTTACTTACAATATCAAACAGTTCCTCCAAACTAAACTTTATGCCCTCTACCGCGATGAGAGCATCGATCAGGTCGACACTACCGCTGCTAACGGCCAATTGACCGGACAGGAGCAGGCGAGTGGTACTGTTGCATCGGATGGAACCTTAAGTTCTACTAGTGAAGACAATAGACGAGTTGCCGCCGGCTGCAGTTTCAGCTATATGTTTCGGGAACATTACTCGGCGACACTATCATATAGTTATGTGCGTGAAAATTCAAACGTGGCGGAAAATGAATACGACGACAACCGGATTCAGTTCACCCTGGCTTATGCCAATGATTTTCTGCGCTGGTGAGTGCAAACGCGTGAGGCGTCCGCTTATTGCCAGTAATTCCCACTCAAGTCATAATACACTGAATTCATTGAACATATAATAAAGCGCTTTGGTAAATCTCCAAGGTCTGCTACAATGTAACCACCTGAGATTATGAATTAAAAAAATAACTTTCCCAAGCAGGACGGAACCACCAAGGATGACTACGAGCGGAATGTATCCAAACGATTTTACGAGGAGTTTCGTCGGGAACACCCGCATTTGAGGGTTATTGTGGTGGAGGACGGCCTGAGCAGCAACGGACCCATATTTTTGAGCTGAAGAGGGTCAACTTGAGGTTTATCCTCGGAGCCAAACCGGACGATCATGCCCATCTTTTCCAGCAACTGCGCCGGGCGGCCGAAAAGGGACGGGCTACAGACATAGAGTTTCTGGAGCCTGGTGACAGGCTCAAGGCGCATTTCTTTCGTTTTGCGAACCAAATCCCTCTCAATAAATCGACCCCCGATATCCTGGTTAACGTCCTGGAATACTGGCAGATAGATAAAGGAGAAAAAATCACGAAATTCAGCCGGATCACCGATATACCGATCACGGAAAGAAACGTGTTCAAGCTTATTCGTGCCGGTCGTGCCCGTTGGAAGATTGACTATGCGGACATCCCGATTATGCGGAGTGGAGCGGAGAGACCGCTTTTCCACCATGCCCAGGAAGGTGAGGCTGGTAAATGTTTATTCTCAACTGGATCGGCTTGCATTTTCTTAAGTGATTGGTCTCTGTAATTTTTTTCCCTCCTCGCCATCATTGCAACGTTTGGTCTGAAGTATCGCACTGTTTTTTTAGTTTTTTACAAGCAGGTTTCCATGTTCTCTAGTCGCACCTCCCTCCATGGCCCATCGCAGCCAGTTTCTCTGTGCTTCCGAAAACTCCCCGGCGTGCTGTTTGACGAAGCTGGCGAGATGAGTTCGGTCGAGAAAAGTTACGGCATAGACACCACCTGCATACGCTCCATGCCCGTTTAAGGTGTATCCTCCCTTTTTATCGATAGAAAGCGTCAGGTCATGGTTGTGGTACTGGCGATGATCTTGGGTGACCGTGATCGTCCCTTCACTCGTTGCTTTTATATATTTGTAGCCATAGACACCAAGGGAAACAACGCAGAGGAGGGCCAGAACGGCAACCGCTCTAGTCATGACAACCTGAGTCATCGGCGAAAAGAAGTCTCTGGCGCTCAGTGGAATGCATTTGGATATTTCCCTGTTAATATCCGTGTGGCGGGCGAGGCAGGGTTTAATCGCCATTCCTGTGTAATTCTCCAGGTCTTTAATCGCTTCGTGGTCGGAGGGATCCGACATGGCGACTTCGAGAATGTTGTTTGATTTTATTGCAAGCGGCATAGCGGTATATCGCCTACAGAGGTAACGGGGCATCGCCCGACGGGACTCGTGTTCGAATTTTTGAGAAATATCGCAGATGGGGGTGCCAAGCTGGTCGGCCAATGTTTCTGCCAGCAAATCACTCGATACTGCTTTCATGTGCACCAGTATATGGCCGAGGCGGCGCTGGCTCGCTACTTGAAGGCGCAATGCCTCGTTAATAATCTCTTCGGGTACATGCTGCTTTTCAACCAGCAACTCTCCCAATAGCGGTTTTTTTTCCATGACACTTCCTCCAGATCATTTGAAACTCTAAAGCGTTCTGCGGTGGTGGACTGATATAGCCTTATTTTTATAGGCCAATACAACGAGTTCTGCGGTGTGCCGCCGAATCTCGGACTTCTTTCTTCGACTGGCGGGAACATGAGTCAATTGCCTGGCGCTCTGATTATATCAAGTCCGATGCGGTTTGTGCCAGAAGCGTTGAGTGACCATATGCTCTGTTGAATAAAAGATCATCCGTCGGAGCGCCGGCACGCGCCATTTGCATAAATTCAGTTGCTTGAAATAACTATAAAAGCCATTTGTTCTCCTCCAGCGAGGTGGTACAGAATCCTGCTAAACCTAGGTTAAACTACATGAGAATTATAATCATGTTTTTTGCGCTGACAATCGAGTCAGGAGTCTGAAATGAACAGCTGAAGCATTGTCAAACACTATCATTTTGGTATTACACAGGTTCTATTTTCCGGATTATTTTGAACGGGTTTCGGAGCTGTACGTTTTCAACCTCAGATCAAGAAACTGGAAATGCCAATTACGGCACCAGGCGGGCGCCAGCAAAAGTTCAGCTTGTTGCCTAACTGCGTTGGCGAGTATGACGTGTCGAGGTGGGGGAGGGTTGGGGAAGGCGTATTTTGCCAACGCAAAGGTGCTTTAATTACGGTGTACTGGAGGGATTGCGCGTCTAGGACTGTTTGGCACCGGGAGGTATCAAGGCTGATTATTGTCCGCTTTTTCTCCTTGAAACGGCAAGGCCGCTTACTATAAGCTAAGACATGGTTAGATTGTACTTGGTAGAGTTCTCCCACACCAGCGCCTTGTTCAGCTCTTTTCTGGCCGGCGGGAGGTCGTGCAAAGCAAGGATGGAGGAATGACATGCCGAAATCAACCTCTCCTTCAAAAAGAAAAGGGGAGTCGCGCAGGCAGACGCCGTCGGACCGCCGTGGCCAGGATCGCCGAAAGATCAAATGTGAGGGATATGTCTATATCCCCATGGTCGGCTGGTATTGCCGGCGAGATAAGACGAGGCGAAGTGACGATACCATGAAGTGACCCCCAAAAGCGCGGGTAAGGGCGTATTCTGCCCGTTGATTGGCTGTAAGGGCAGTTCGCAGTCATGTCGACTCCATTTCCCCCCCTCACCTGTTCTTAGAGGTCGTCGGAAAAAAACGTGGTGAAAGTTTCCACCTCGGCGCGTGGAGTGCGATAGCTGTTGACCGGCGCCTCGGGGTCTTCATAGCCAAGAGCCATGCCGCAGACGACCAAGGCATTAGTCGGATAGCCAAGGAAATCCCGGACGATATGCGGGTACTCGGCTAGTGCCGCCTGGGGGCACGTAGCCAGCCCCTCCTCCAGGGCGGCTAGCATCAACGACTGCAGGAACATTCCATAATCCATGTATGAGCCAACCTCCAGGCTGGCGTCTATAAAGAACATGAGCATCACCGGCGCATCGAAGGCTCGGTAGTTTGCGGCCCACTGTTGCAAGCGTCGCTCTTTGTCGTGTCTCTCGATGCCGAGAGCGGTATAGAGTTGCTTGCCACAGGCAGTGCGTCGCCCTTTGTATGGGGGTAGCCAGTTCTCCGGATAATAGTGGTAATCCTTCTTACTTTGCCCGCCCTCCCAGAAGGCTTCTTCCAGCCGGCTTTGCAGCTCTTTTTTACGGCGGCCCGTGATCACCGCTACCTGCCACGGTTGCGTATTGGCGCCGGATGGCGCATATCTCGCTGCGTCGAGGATGCGGATGATTTTCTCCGGCTCAACCTCTTGGTCGAGAAAACCTCTAATCGATTTGCGTCGTCGTATCGTGTTCCTGATCTGCATGTCGGTATTAGTCCCTTTATTTTTTGTCGCAATCGTAACTACGCCGTGAGCGAGTCGCCACCGGCTTTTCTACCGGCGGAGTTTGTTGAAATCGTCGTGGGATGCCGTAAGTGTTCACCAGTTTATCGGGGGCTGTCGGAAAGCAGCGCTGCGATTGCCAATGAACACCAGTATCTTCGATTGGAAGGAAAATTCTCGGCTCTTTTGAAAATAACAAGCTGTAATTGCACTATATCATAAAGACACTTTGGCGTTGTATAAACGTTCATCATGCACCCCGGCTTGGCGCAGGTAAGCGCAGACTCCGAGCTGGCTGACGGGCCATAGCCTATCTCTGCACGCCAGCCAGATCGTGCCCAAATGGGGTGCTGGTGAACGTTTACAAACGCCTGTATATCGTCTAACTATCTTGATATTGCGTGATTATTCTTGACATAATGCGCGCGAATCGCATACAAGGGAAAGAGCAAATGGCTGGCAATTCGGAGCGGTGAGGGGCGTTGCCGCGATTTGGTTCCTGCAAAGTCGGTTTGACGGAGTTCACGACCACGAAATACACACTACTGATGGAGAGCCGCTTATGAACAGACATTCGATAGGTTTTCGACTTATTATAGGCGGTTGTCTGGTGGTGATCCTCCCGCTCGTCGTAGTGGGCATAATCGCCACCTATCAGTCCGCCGAGGCTCTCAAACAACAAGCCATGAAGACAGTAGAGTCCGGAGCAAGAGATATAGCCGAGGTGGTCAATTCCGTTCTCACCGAAGAAAAGAAGGTTGCCGAGGCTTATGCAGCCAACCCTGTGGTAAGAGAGGTCGGCCGGCAGGTCAAGGACAAAGGGATCCCAGGGGCTGCACCTTCTATCCGGACGCTGCGTCAGGCGATGAAAGTCATGTACGCTCATTTGGGGAGCCAGTATCTCGGTATTTTCGTAACCGATTCGAGCGGCAAACTGTACACCGGCGAACGTTCGGATGGTTCGGAATACAAGGGCTCCAATGTCGCCACAAGGCCATATTTCATAAAAGCCCGGAGCACCGGCAAGGCTGTGGTTGGTGATCTGGTGAAGTCGAAATCGACCGGGAAGCTCATTGTGGTTATCTGCGCTCCGGTTTATTCGGAGAACAATGATTTCTTAGGTATTTTCGGGATGTCCATGAAGGGCTCGGCACTCACCGACATTGTGGAGCACCATAAGCTGGGCAAGACCGGTTATGCTTTCATGGCGGATGAGACGGGAATGATAATCGCCCACCCCGACCACGATTATATCCTGAGCCTGGATCTGAAAACCTTGAAGGGCATGGAAACCATCACCAGGGAGATGTTGGCCGGTCAAGCAGGGGTGACTCCCTACACGTTTAAAGGGATGGACAAAATCGCCGGTTTTGCCCCGGTTCCACTCAAAGGCTGGAGTGTCGCCTTCACCGATGCCACCGCTGAGCTGCTGCAGCCCGCGACCAGAATCCGCAACAGTTTTATCGCCGTTACCCTTGCAGCGCTGGTTCTTGTTTCTTGCCTCATCTATGTTGCCGCTCGGACGATTACCAATCCGATCAACCAGGCCGTTGCCAACCTCAAGGATATCGCCCAGGGGGAGGGGGATCTGACCAGGCGTCTGGAGATCAAGCGCCGTGACGAAGTCGGGGAACTGGCACGCTGGTTCAATATCTTTATTGAAAAGTTGCAGGGGATCGTTGGTGATATCGCTGATTACACCAGGAGGATGGAAGGATCGGTAGGCGGTTTGTCGTCCATTTCCGAAGCATTGTCCGGAAATGGCGCAGAGGCGTCGGAGCGCGCCGAAAGGGTGGCTGCGGCGGCAGAAGAGATGAGCGCTAATCTTAACAACGTCGCGGCGGGTATGGAACAGTCGACAACCAATATCTCCATGGTGGCCAGCGCCGCCGAAGAGATGAATGCCACGATCTCCGAGATTGCCAAGAACGCCGAGAGGGCGCATTCCATTTCAGAGGAGGCCGTGGCTCAGGCAGGCAGCACTTCAATAAAAATCAACGATTTGAGCAAAGCAGCCCAGGCTATAAACAAGGTCACCGAGACGATAACGGAAATATCGGAACAAACCAACTTGCTGGCTCTTAATGCCACCATCGAGGCAGCCAGGGCTGGTGAGGCGGGCAAGGGGTTTGCAGTTGTCGCCAACGAAATTAAAGAGCTGGCCAAACAGACGGCAGTTGCAACCCAGGATATCAGACGACAGATAGACGAGGTGCAGGGCACGACAATGGCCACAACCGAGGAAATCGATCAGATTTGCAATGTCATCAATCGGGTCAATGAGATCGTGGCTACCATCTCAGCTTCGGTGACCGAACAGTCGTCGGCCTCCGAGGAGATCGCCCTGAATATTACCCAGGCGTCCCAGGGTGTTGTCGAGGTCAATGAGAATGTGAGCCAGATTTCCACAGTGGCGGGCACCATCACCCACGATATTGCCACGGTCAGTACGGTCTCCGGGGAGGTTTCAGAGGGGAGTTCCCAGGTTAACAGCAGTGCCGAAGAACTGCGCGAGCTGGGCGGCCACCTGACGGCTATCGTTAACGGCTTCAAGGTGTAATGGGGCAAGGCTGCAGTAGAACTACTGTCCCTTGAGCATTCGTGCGGTTACTTCATCTGCGTAGCTCGTCAGCTGCGACGAAGGGGTGACCGGATAGCGACTGTCTGGATCATCGATGTTTTGCGGCAGGCGACGCAACTGTTCTTGAAGCAGGTTGCGCGCCGCGTTCAGCGGCGGCAGGGGGGTGGTGCGGACACCGTTTTTCATGCATTGCCCAATGAGTGGCGTTCCCGGATGCTGCTCGCCTTCCAGCGCCAACGTGTCGCCTGCCATCCAACCCTCGTGCGACATCTGCCTGAACACCTGTTTTCTGCCGGGCCAGGTGGCCTTGCCCTTGGAGAGCTTGCGACGGCCGAGACCGGCATATTCCACCAGTTTATAGGCACAGTCGTAGCATGGTACATCCGCCGACGTGGTCATTTTGCTGCCGATGCCGAAACCGTCCACCGGGGCGTTTTGGTCGCGGAATTCGGTTAGTGAGTATTCGTCGAGACTGCCGCTGGCAAAAATCCGCACCTCCTCCAGCCCCCCTTCGTCGAGAACGCGACGGACCGCTTTGGAAAGGCTGACCATATCGCCGCTGTCGAGTCGCACGCCGTGAATCACAATCCCCTGTTTTTTCAGTTCCGCAGCCAACTCCACCACCCTGTGGGCTGCGCGTTCGGTGTCGTAGGTATCAATCAGGAGAATGGTGTTTTTCGGGTGGCTATGGGCGAAATGGATAAAGGCTTCGGTTTCCGAGTCGTGGGCCTGGATGAAAGAATGGGCCATGGTTCCGTAGGTTGGGATACCGAAGAGCTTTCCGGCCAGGACCGTGGCTGTCCCGGCAAAGCCGGCGACGTAGCTGGCCCGGGCTGCCATGATGCCGGCTTCCGAGCCGTGGGAGCGGCGCAGTCCATAATCGACGAGCAGTTTGTCCGGCAAAATTCTGGTCATGCGCACCGCCTTGGAGGCGATCATGGTCTGGAACTGGAGAATATTGATTAGGCGGGTTTCCACCAGCTGGGCCTGGGGTAGCGGAGCGGTTACCCTCAGCACCGGCTCATCCGGGAAGAAAACGGTACCTTCGGCCATGGCGTGGACCGAACCTGTGAAGCGAAAGTCCCGCAGGCTGTCGACAAACCTGGTATGGAACCTCCCATCCTCGCGCAGATAGCGCAGGTCATCTTCGCTAAAGCGCAAATTTTCCAGGTATTCGACAGCCTGTTCCAAACCGCAGGCCACCAGAAACCTCCTTTGCTTAGGGAGTTTTCGGAAAAAGAACTCGAAAACCGCTTCCTCATTCATGGCCCGGTCGTGGTAGGCCTGCATCATGGTAAGCTGATACAGGTCTGTGAGCAGTGGGGAAAGGGAATGTCTCATGGCTGCAGATCGTCTCGGGTTATTTCAATGGCTCCCAGCCGCCGGAGTTCTTCCCTGGCCCTGTCGCCGTCGCCAGGCTTGATGTCGACCGCCTTCACCGCGTCGACCAGAAGCACCACCGCAAACTCGGCTTTCAAGAGGTCATAGCCGGAATGGAATACGCAGTAGTCCATAGCCAGGCCGCAAACGAATACACGTCTGATCTTGAGTTCGCGGAGCTGGTCGAGGAAGGAAGTTTCTTCGAGGGCGGAGTAGGCGTCTTTGTCCTCGCTGGTTGCCTTGGAAACAATCAGCACCTCGGCAGGCAGCTGCAGGTCGGGGTGAAACTCGACGCCCTTGGTGCCGACCACGCAGTGGGGTGGCCACAGGCCCCCACGGTCGACAAAGGAGATATGGTCGGCAGGATGGTAGTCACGGCTGGCAAAAACGGGTAATCCCGAACCGCTAAAACGGGATATATAGGAGTTGACTACGGGGAGGATGGCGTCGCTTCCCGGGATGCCGAGGCTGCCTCCGGGCAGGAAATCATTTTGCATATCGACGACCAGCAAGGCGTCGCGGCGGTCTGTTCGTATTTTCATTGTCGCATCGCTTAAAAAAAAATGGCTGGCAATCGCTCACCGCTTTGGGCTGTATGCCCAAGGCGACCTTTTGCCGCAGCCATCCGAATAACCATATAATATTATCCTGTTTCCTGCATGTCAACGGAGCCGGACCACGGTTTGGCCGGAAGCGATCACCAGCACCCCAGTTGTGCATGATCAGGCTGGCGTGCAGAAGTAGGCGACAGTCCGATAGCCTGCTTGCGCGCCTATGGCGCCCTGGTGAACGCTTGCCGTTTTCTTTCTCGTGTTAATCAAGTGATATGGTAAATATATTGCCAATAGGTAATGAACAGGATAGGGTTGCACACTTCGGTTTAACTTTGGCTGGAGAGCAGAACTTTTTAATGGCTGTCTACCGTTTACTTCTTGAACGCAACCGGTCGGAGTGTATTCGCCGGCCAAGACTGCAACATGACATTGACTACCCCGGCAATCGAACCTCGCGGCAAAAGTAATTTTCGGTTAAGCAGAGTCAGCGTCCGTCTCCTGCTGGTGACAGGCGTGATAGTGCTTGTCACCGGGATCTGCTCGATCATTCTCCTTGACTGGCAATTGAAAAGTTATGCCCGCAGGGAGGCAAGAGAAAAGGCCCAACTTATCCTCGACCGTAATATCGCTATTCACCACTACCTCTCTCAGCGGTTTACGTTCGGTTCGGCCAGTGAGCCCAAAACGGACTCCGTGGCAAATTTCGTTAGAGCCGTCTGGATGTTCCCGGTCGAGGCGGTGAATACGATCGATGGCTACTCCCGCAAATTATCCGCAAGCTCCTATTATTACAAGGAGTCTGCAATCAACGCCAGGAACCGCGCGAGCGAAGCCGACAGGTTTGAAAAGGCGTTTCTCAAGGACACGAATGTCTTCCCTGATCTCGAGCAGCGAACCACCATTCGGTATATCGACAACAAACCGTTTCTCGAGGTCCTGCACCGGGGGGAAACCATGGAAAACGCCTGTCTGCATTGCCACGGCATCCCGGCGACGGCGCCCGCTGCCTTGCTCGAACGCTATGGCTTAAGGCGCGGTTTCCACCGTCGCGTCGGCCAGGTCGTCTCGGTTTTGTCCGTACGGGTGCCGCTGGATGTCGCCTATGCCGGAATCAATCGGATAATTTTCTATTTTTCCCTTGTGTTCGGTGCGATTCTTTGTACCGTATTCGGGCTGGTGAGCTACCTTGGCAGACAGTGGGTGTTCGCTCCTTTGGCCGACATCCGCGCTAAAGCCATGGAGATCTGCCGTGACCCGCGGCGCATAGGCGAACAGATCGCCCTGCCGAGCGGATTTGAATTGGCGGAAATGGCTGAATCGTTCAATGCCATGTCGCTTGCGCTGCGCGCGGAGCGAGACAAACTTGAAGACCGGGTCCGGGAGAGAACCGGAGACCTGCGGCAGACCCGCGACACACTCAAAGCGGTCCTTGACGCGGCTCCGGTCGGAGTCGTCATAGCCGACAGGGACGGACCGGTCCTGCTGACCAATGCTTTCACTCGTGCGATCTGGGGAAGTCTCGAAGAGGTTGCGGAACAACGGCCCGAGGGGCAACCCGATGTTTTTCAAAGTCGCGAATTCCCCATACCGCTCGGTGATCTCGCCGAGGCCCTTAACGGCCGACAGGTATCCGACATTGAGATCGCTACTCCCCGTGCGGACGGCACCCAGGCGATTATCCTGGCAGGTGCCACACCGGTGAGAACCGATGAGGGTGAAGTGTGGGGCGCCGTCGCCGTATTTCAGGATATCACTGCTCGTAAACGGATCGAGGCGGAGTTGCAACGAAGTGAGGAGCACCTGAAAAAAGCCCAGGAAATCGCTCACCTGGGTAGCTGGGAGTTGGATCTTGCAACCAACAGGCTGACCTGGTCGGATGAGGTCTACCGGATTTTCGGACTGAAACCGCAACAGCACAGCGCCTCCTATGAGGCATTCCTGTCCCGGGTGCATCCCGACGATCGTCGTTTGGTGGACGAGGCTTATGCCGCCTCTCTTCGGGAAAACAGAGACGCCTTTGAAATCGAGCACCGGGTGCTCGGATCGGACGGCGAGATTCGATATGTCCACGAGAAATGCGAACACCGTCGGGACACCTCCGGAACCATCGTGGGCTCGGCAGGCATGGTTCACGACATTACCGAGCGTCGGTGCGCAGAAGAGGCGCAACGGTGGTTGACGAACTTCCCGGAGGAAAACCCGAACCCCGTGTTGCGTTGCAGCGGTGAGGGGCAGCTGTTGTATGCCAACCTGCCGGCGCGTCGGTGGTTGACGAACCTGGGGTGGAGTGAGGACGGCTCCTTGCCGCCCGTCGTGAGTGAAGCCGTAGCCGGGATTTGCAATCAGTCTCAAACCATTGAGCGCGAAATTACCGGTCCGGATGGTCGCACCTTCGGTCTCGTTATCACCCGGCCGGAAGGTGAGAGCTACGTCAACCTCTACGGCATCGAGCTCACCAAACGCAAAAAAGCCGAAGAGTCGCTGCGGCGTTCCAACGCTGAGCTCGAGCAGTTTGCTTATGCGGCGTCCCATGATCTGCAGGAGCCGCTGCGGGCCATTGTCGGCTTTCTGCAGCTTCTCGATGAGCGCTACTCGGAGCGGCTCGATGAAAAGGGGCGCCATTTTATCGAGCGTTCCGTCAATGCGGGATACCGGCTGCAGACGTTGATCAGAGATCTGCTGACGCTCTCTAGAGTCAACACCAGGGAGGTGGTCCCGGTCCCTACCGACACCGGTAAAGTAGTCGAAACCGTGCGGGAGTCGCTTCACCGGCTGATCGAGGAGGAGAAGGCGAGGATCGTCACCTCCAGCCTGCCGGTCCTGAATGCGGACAGGAGCCTGTTGCGCAGTCTCTTCCAGAACCTTGTGGTTAACGGGCTTCGCTACAATACGAATCCGCAACCGCTCATAGAGATCGACTGTCAGGCGAGCGATGATGCATACCGGTTCTGCGTCAGGGATAACGGTATCGGTATAGCTCCTCAGTATCATGAAAGAATATTCATGGTGTTCCAGCGGCTGCACACCGGGCGGGAATATTCTGGAACCGGGCTTGGGCTGGCGCTTTGCAAAAAAATTGTCGAACGGCACGGTGGCGCCATCTGGGTTGAATCCCAACCCGGTGAGGGAGCCGCTTTTTATTTCACTCTACCTCGGGTATTGCCCTAACATGAAAAACCTCGAAGTACTCAAGCCCGCCAGCGTGTTGCTGGTCGAAGACAATGAAGATGATGTCGAGCTTACCCTGGAAGCTCTCGAGGATTCCAGACTCCAGTTGGAGATCGAGGTGGTCTCGGACGGATTGACAGCCCTCGCCTTTCTCCGCGGCGAAGGGCAGTACGAGGGCAGGCGCCGGCCTGACCTGATTCTGCTCGATTTGAATCTCCCCCTGATGGATGGTCGTGAAGTGCTACGGGAGATCAAAGAGGACCCGGACCTCGCCATTATCCCCGTGGTGATCCTCACCACCTCTGAGGACGAAACGGATATCCTCAAAGCCTATCAGTTGCATGCCAACTGTTATATTGCCAAGCCAGTGAATTTTAAACGATTTGTCGAAATTGTCCGCCAGATAGAGGGATTCTGGCTTCAGTTGGTCAAACTTTCGGGCAGAAGGGAACAGCTGTGAAACAACGTATTGAGGTGTTGATCATCGAGGACAGCCCCGACGACCTCTTTCTCATGAGAGAGGTGCTCGAATCGTCCACGGAGGTCGAGGCGAACATCATCCACCGGGAACGGCTGGAGGATGGTCTGCAGGCCGCAGGAAACACCGCGATCGATGTGGTTATCCTCGATCTCGACTTGCCCGACAGTTTTGGTCTCGACACTTTTGTGAGTTTTCATGAAGAGCAACCGCTGTTGCCGGTGATCATCATGACCGGTGCTACGGATCACGATATGGCCCTGGCCGCTGTCCAGAAGGGCGCTCAGGATTATTTGTTCAAGGGGGAGTTATCCGGCGGGAGCATTGTCCGCTCCATCCGCTACGCGATAGAACGCCAACGATTGCTAACGGAGCTGAAAACAGCTCTCGAGCACGTCAAACAGCTTCAGGGCTTGCTTCCGATTTGTTCGATATGCAAAAATATCCGTGACGACAAAGGATATTGGAAACGCATCGAAATGTATATTTCAGAGCATTCCGAGGTAGCCTTTAGTCACAGTATTTGTCCGGAATGCGCCAAGAAACACTATCCGGATTTTCTTTGAACAACAACGCCGGCTTGCCGGACACCGCTGCCGTTTTTTCGCTCATCCGCAACTCAGCGCGGATGGCAGACACTTCTCGAGAATTTCTGAAAGATCGTTAAAATCAAAAGGTTTTTTTAGATATCCTGCAGGATTGAGCGGTTCAATCAGATCCTGGTTGGTATTGTTGAGATACCCCGAGGCAATGATGACCTGCACATCTTCCCTGATGTTTTTCATTTCCTGGAAGGCCTCGATACCGTTCATCACCGGCATCTGGATGTCCATCACCACACAGCCGATCTCCTGGTTGTGGAGTTGATAAATCGTCACCGCTTCGGCCCCGTCGCCAGCTGTTACAACCGGCAGACCGAAGCCCTCTACCATTTTCGCCATAATTGACCGGAAAATTTCGTCGTCGTCGACGACGAGGACCATTGGCAGTTGAGACATGTTTCCTCGCTGTAACCTGAAGCCGGGGGGAAGGAGGTGATTGACAGGCGCTGGTTCATTTTGCCTCCTGACGCCGGCAAATGGAGGCTGTGATTCTACTACGATATTTTGTAATCGTTCACCGGGCAATCCCAGCGTTGCCCAAACCAATTCATCGTAAGCGCTTACCAGTGCTCCAGCGTGGTGCATGCAGACGGCTCGCGCTATAGCCTAACTCTGCACGACGGTCTGATCGTGCCAAGAAGGGGTACTGGTGAACGCTTACGATATGTTCACATTTGCCGAATGTAACATTGAGCCTGATTGAGGTCAAAACAAATTTCTGTTGGCGATGATAATATGATGCCTTGATACGACGAGAAAAAGTAGCAGATGTGGCACTGGCAAGTCGTGGTGGAGTGCAGGGGCGCGCTGTGCCGGAAAGGTCGCTAGCCGGTGAGCCTAACGCAACTGACGCCAAATTATGTTGAAGCGTGGATTCTTCTTGACAAGGAGTTAATATATATCATTAGCTAATATTAATGAATAAAAAAACTTAACATGATTACGTTCGCCAGGCAGTTGAGAAGATGAGGTGTACCGGGGAAAAGGATGAATATTGGCACGTTGTTGAGAAAACAGAGGAAAAATCGGAAGCTGACCCTAAAGAATGTGGCCCAGCGGGCCTCGGTGTCGGAAGGTTTTCTCAGTCAGGTGGAAAACGACGTGAATTCACCTTCGGTGGATACCCTGTTGCGGATCTGTGAGGCCATCGGTGTTGACGCCGGAGAGTTGATTTCAGCGGCCAGCAAGAGGGAAGAGTACGTGGTCGTTCGACGTACGGAGTGGGACGAAATCGAGCTGATCCATACCGGGTTTGTAACCCGCCGTTTTTTTTCTCCGGAATACCGTAATGTTATCGATTCTTCGATTCTGGTGATAGAACCCGGTACGTCACTTCCCGTGCGCAAAAATATTCGCAACGGGCAGGAAGTTCTCTGTGTGTTGACAGGAGAGGTGGAACTCGAGCTCGGCGACAAATCCCTCTCCCTTGCCGAAGGGGATTCGGTTCATTTCTGGTCCAACCCGGAATCGCAGAAGATCACCGGCACCAGTTCCGACCGCAGTATCGTGTTATGGGTGGGCACCCTCTAGCTCTCGCGCTTGCAGCAGTTTGCCTGCCGGAGCACATGGCGCCCGTTTGTTAATGGCAACATAACTCCACCACAAGAGAAGGGGACCGAGGTATGATACGATTCAGCAAGCAACAGCTCAAGATCCCGCGCCTTCAGCGGCCGGTGTACCTGGTGACGGCCGGTCAGTCAAAGTTCGATCGGGCCTTTCCCGACAAGCGCACCGAGGAACTGTGCATCGAAGCCTTCGTCATGGCGGCGCGACTGCTCGACATGGCGCCGGCGGAATTGAAGAAATACATTCACAGCTGCTACTACGGCCACTTTGCCGATCATTTCGGTGATCAGCTGCTGGGTGAGGCGGTGATTCACGATCGCTTGGGGCTCGATCCACTCGGCAACGTCGGGATCAAGACCGGCGGCGCTACCGGTGGCTCCACCATCTGGGAGGGTGTCAAGGCGGTGGCCTCCGGCTATTCCGACTGCGTACTGACCATGGGCTGGGAACGAATGGACGAGGTGCCGACCGATGAGGGAAATTTCCTCATCTCCTGCGCCGCGGATAAAGACTGGGAGTCGCCGCTTGGCCATATCTATACCGGCTACTATGCAGTCATGGCCCAGCGCTACTGGCAGATTTTCGGCAAATCCGAGGACTCGTTCCGGCGCACTCTGGCCGAAATTTCGGTCAAGCACCACGGCTACGCCCGGTTCAACCCTTTTGCCCAGGCACCGATGAAGATCAGCGTCGAGGACGTTCTCCAGTCACCGGTGGTTGCCTATCCGCTTCGTGCCCTCGATTGCTGCCTGATGAGCGTGGGGGCTGCCTGCGCCATTCTCTGCGATGAGGCCACCGCCGTGCAACTCACCAGAAACAGCGTCAACAAACCGCTCAGGATCTGGAGTGCGGCCGGATCCCACACCCTGCGGCCGGCGGATCGGCTGCACATGGACATCCCTCTGTTGCCCCATGAGACAGAGGAGCAGTACCGGGATCTTGGCGACCGCTTTCCGGGGGGTGACCGTTATCCGGGCTTTACCGGCTTTCTTGCCGCCAGGATGGCCGCCTACTATGGCTATGGGATGGCGGGAATCAGCAATCCGCTCGAAGACCTCGATGTGGTCGAGCTCCACGACGCCTTCACCATCAGTGACGTGCAGACCTATGAGGACATCGGCACTTCGGCCCTACGGGTATGGCCGGGACTACGTGGAATCGGGCGACTGCTATCACAAGAACCCTCATACCGGTGAACCCGGTAAACTCCCCTCCAACATCTCCGGCGGGCTCATCGGCTGCATGCACGCGGTGGGCGCCACCGGCATCATGCAAACCTTCGAGGTGGCGACCCATCTCTGGAACAGATGGGGGGAGATTCATGGCGACAGCACGCTGTGGAAAGAGTTCAACCGTGAAAAACCCGCGGATTGGACCGATCTGCAAGTGAAAGGGGCCAGACGCGGCATGGCCATCAGCCATGCCGGGGTCGGATCGCATGTAACCTCCACTATCCTTATGGATCCCGATCACTTACTGAAAAAAGACGCCTAAAGGAGAGACGCTATGAGTATGCATGGGCAGGTGTACAGCAAGAAGAATCGCTACCGCCTCAAAGGGGATTTTCACCATATTACCCCCAACACCCCGATTCGCGACGCCGATGCGGACTGGCGGCTGATCGGAGTGACCAATCCCAGGGACATGACCTATATTCATTCCTACGGGGGGAGGCGATTTTCTTCGAGTCGCTTGGCCAGGGGAAACTGCTGGCCACCCGCTGCGACAACCCCGAGTGTGAATCGACCGGTAGTATCTACATGCCGTTTCGCATCTATTGTCCGGATTGCCTCGGCAGAAACACGGTGATTGATTTGACGGAAGTGGCGCGCCGGAGCGCGAGGGTCCACACCTTCATGGTCTGCGAGCGCGCGGGTGCCTTCAACGTGCTGGAGAGGCCGATCAAATTTATCAATATCGAGTTCGACGGGGTGGCGACCATTCTGATGAGCTACCTCTCGGTGGGGGAGCCGGAGATCGGCATGTCGGTGGTGCCGATTTTCAGAACCAGGAACCCTACCGCCACGATCCTGGATCTCTCCTGGGTGCCGACAGGTACGACCGCGACCGAGCTTCCCGAAGGGTTCAGCCTGTAGGTTTTTTTCGCTGGACACAAGTTGGAACCGATGCGCTGCACAAACTTCTTGTCACCTCAAAAAGAGGGCGATATGGCAAAACTGTTGTGGGAACCTTCACGCGAACGCGTCGAGGCAACGAATATGTACCGGTTCATGCAGGAGGTGAACAAAAACCACGGTAAGGATTTCACTTCCTACGATGCGTTGTATCGGTGGTCGGTGGAGGCGCCGGCCGAGTTCTGGCCTGCGGTCTGGAAGTTTGTCGGTCATACGCGCGAGCACCCCATGGCGTCAGGTGCTCGAGATGGGGGAGAGCATGCTGGAGAGCCGCTGGTTTGTGGGTAGTCGGCTCAATTTCGCCGAAAACCCCTGCGCTATGACGGCGACAAACCGGCCCTGATCTTTCGCGGAGAGAATACGGTGCGGCGGGTTGTGAGTTATCACGAGCTTGGCCGCCAGGTGGCGGGTGTAGCCGCCGCCCTCAAGGAAGTTGGAGTGGTTGCCGGTGATCGGGTGGTAGGATTCATCCCCAACATGCCGGAAGCGATCGTCGCCATGCTGGCGGCCGCAAGCCTCGGTGCGGTCTGGTCCTCCTGTTCGCCGGATTTCGGCATCAAGGGGGTTTTCGATAGGTTCGGGCAGACCCAACCGAAGGTCCTGTTCGCCGCCGACGGCTACTTTTTTAAGGGAAAGCCCCAGGATAGCCTCGCGAAGGTGGCGGGTATCGTGGAGCGGATTCCCTCCATCGAGAAGGTGGTGATCGTGCCCTATACCTCGCCCGAGCCCGATTGTGCGGCGATTGGCGGAGCGGTGCTTTTTCAGGATTTTATCCGTGAGGCTGCCGAGGAGATCGATTTCGTCCAGCTGCCCTTCGATCATCCGCTCTATATCATGTACTCGTCGGGCACCACCGGTCTGCCCAAGTGCATGGTGCAGGGGGCGGGAGGCGTGCTGCTCAATCAGCTTAAAGAGCTGGTGCTGCACACTGACGTGAGCGAAGCGGACACCATTTTTTATTTTACCACCTGCGGCTGGATGATGTGGAACTGGCTCAGCGCGGCGCTCGCTACCGGCGCCACCCTGGTGCTCTATGACGGCAATCCCTTTTATCCCGCGCCGGACGCACTTTGGCGGATGGCTGAAGAGGAGAAGATCACCGTTTTCGGCACCAGCGCCGGATATATCGCCGCCCTGGAGCACGCCAGGGTGAAGCCGCGGCGTCTCTTTGATCTCGGCAACCTCAAAAGCCTGCTCTCTACTGGTTCGCCTCTCTCCGCCGAGGATTTTGAGTTCATCTACCAGGAGGTGAAAGGGGATCTGCAGCTGGCCTCCATCTCCGGCGGTTCGGATTTGAATGGGTGTTTTGCGCTCGGCAACCCCATGGGGCCGGTTTATGCCGGGGAATTACAGTGCCGGGGCTTGGGGATGAACGTGTTTGCCTTTGACGACCGGGGCGAGCCGGTGGTGGGCAGCCGCGGTGAGTTGGTCTGCGCAGCGCCGTTTCCTTCCATGCCCATTTATTTCTGGAACGATGCGGGAAAAAACAGATACCGGTCCGCCTATTTCGAGACGTTTCCAGGCGTCTGGGCCCATGGCGATTTCATCGAAGTCACTGAGCATGGCGGGGTGATCATCTACGGCCGATCCGATGCCACCCTCAATCCCGGCGGTGTGCGGATCGGCACCGCCGAAATCTACCGGGTGCTGGAACAGATGGAAGAAATCGACGACAGCGTGGTGGTGGGTCAACAGTGGGGAGGCGACGTCCGGGTGGTGCTTTTTGTGAAGCTGGCCCCAGGACGGCAGCTCGACGACGTGCTGAAAGAGAAAATCAAAATGCACTTGCGTGCCGAGGCTTCACCGCGGCATGTGCCGGCGAAAATCATTGCCGTTCCGGACATCCCCTATACCCTGAACATGAAAAAGGTCGAGTTGGCGGTCAAAAAGATGATCCATGGTCAGGAAGTGAAAAATCGAGATGCGCTGAAGAATCCGGAGTCGCTTGATTATTTTCGTTCGATTGCCGCGTTGCGAGAGTGATAACCACAGTGGGTACATCAAGAGCGCTGGGCCCCATCGTGGTAAACCTCAATCAAGGGTGAACGTATGAAGACAAGCAATACGTACTGGTTCAGGCGGGCCACAACAAAAAAATAGCGAAGCCGGATCCGGATCCTGGAGGGAGCCCAGCGTCAAGCGTTGCAGCAGGGCTTCGCCATGAGCCAGCGCATAGCGCAGCCCATGCCAGCCTAAGCGCAGATAGCTGTGGCCGCGAAACCAATGGGTATCGACCCGGCGGCGCTGGCCCTGGGCGACCACCGCGGCGCCTTGGCAAGTCAGGTAGAGGGTGGCCACGGCCAAGACCAACAGCAACCGTGTCAGGGTGCGGGCGTCGCGCAGTTGGGAGCTTTCCAGTTGGAAGCCGTTGGATTTGTCGTCCAGGAAATTCTCCTCGATCCGAAAGCGCTGGCCATACTCAGCCAGGGTATCGCGGTCGGTCGGTTCATCGCTGAGGATCAACCAGGGCTCGCGGTGGCCCCGTTGCCAGCCCACGGCCAAGTGCATCTCCAGGCGTTGGGCACCGACAAAGACGTGATGATAGCAGCCCACTTCACCGGCCTGCACGCGAATGACCAGGCGCCGATAGTGTCCCCGGCGCTGGACATAGAGATGCAACCCTGAGCGCTTGATACGCACGCGCAGATGCCAGCGCGCGTGGCGGTGAATCCAGGCCATCAGTTCCCCATGCAGAAAGCCCCGATCGGCCAACAGCACGATGTCCCGCCCTGGCGGCAACAGCCGCTCGGCCAAGCGCAACAACCCACGGTAAGCCCGAAAGGCCACACTGCTGGAGCGATGCTCGATCACCTTCCAGACCAGCGGTATGGTACGGCCGCGATACACTAACCCCAGGCGGATCAAACACCACCGGTTCCACAGCAACGAGGTATCCAAGACCACGTACAGCCGTGGCGCGTCCAGTTCCGCCAACACCGGCTGCAACAGCGCGCCGTAGAGGTGGTGGACATCCACTCGCCGATTGGCTAACCAGCGCCGAAACCGCCGCCAACTGCTGGCGGCGAACCGGGCGCGACTGTGTACCTACGGCACCCACTCACTTAGCCCAATCCAGCCGCTGCTCAATAACCCAACCACCATCCATGCCAAGGTCGATAAATGCCGGCGATCGCGCCACGGTGCTTGTGCCAAGAGGGAGACTATCGTATCGTAAAGTGGGGATGAGGTATTCATGCGCGGGCTCCTTATGTTTAACCCATCCCGTTGGAACACGGGTCGCGCATTTCATCTCATCCCTTTCTTTAATTTCAAGTAGAATCCGTGCCTTAGCGAGTTTTGTCAGTCAACCAGCCCTTCAGCCACGGCAGGCGATAGGGCGTTGTCGACGAGAAATTTCAAGCAATATCTACCATGGGAATTTCCCGCTCCTGAAGGGCCGCAGCAGCATAATGCAGGGCCTCGCGGATGTCTTCGCTTTCCAAGTCAGGATAGGCTTTAAGAATTTCATCTTCAGGTATGTTGTCGGCAACCATGCTTACCACGGTTGCCACCGGGATTCGTAAACCGCGGATGCAAGGGACCCCACCCATTTGTTTTGGATTAACTGTGATGCGTGTAAATTTCATTGATTGCTCCTATTCAATCTTAAATCGCAGTGCTTGCAACTTATTGACAGTAAAAACAAATGCTTGGCTTGTCGCCGCATCAGCAAAATGTTGGGGTTCCTGCGTCACCTCAACCTACGGAAAATCTAAGCCAGCTCATGCCTTATCGTCGGCGACGCTGTCCAAGCTACGCAAAGCGATATCGGCGTTGCTTACCACACCAATCACCTCGCCTTCCCGATCGATGACGGGGGCATAGGAAAGCCGAAAGTTTTCAAATAAGCGGGCACAATAGCGGATATCCATCTCGGGACGCACGGAAATCACCGGTTTTGCCATGATTTCATAGACGTTTATGCGCCTCGGTGAGCGGTTTACCGCCAACACTTTCTTGGTGATATGAGATAGCAGCACCATACCGTACTCATCGTCGGCGTGGCGTTTCTTAACCATTAAGGCATTGGCGCCGGTTTTTTTCATCAAGTGCAGGGCTTCTTCCACTGTCATCAGGCCATCCACCATGAAAAGTCCGTCATCATCACCGCACTCACCCGAATGACCTTACGCTCACTCATAATTCCTCCGCCACAATATTGGCCAGCTCCTTGGCCTGATGCGCCACCCCGACGGCATCTTCTACGTCGATCTGGATCGCTATCCCCGTCCCCGACGTGGAATCAAACCCCCCCACCTCACTAATGGTTTCCAGAATCTGGCGGCTTACATGTTCCTCTACCAAAAGGAGCACCACATCGCGTTGGGTTTCCAGCGATAGGCCGAAGAATGTCTTACTTTTTTCAATGCCTTCACCCCTGGCGTGATTAATCACCGTTGCGCCGGTAGCACCGGCGGTACGCGCTGCATCCATAATGGCGTTGGTTTTGGCGTTTTCCACAAAAACGACAATGAGCTTGAAGTGCATGGATATTTTCTTCCTCGCAAGACTAAGGCGGATTTTTAGTGTGGATGCTCACGGGACTTGCGTAAGCGAGCCGCGCGTAGCGCCCGGTATTCTGACAGCTGGGCATAGGCCATCACCGTCATCATAGGGAACAAGCTGGCGAAAGCAATCAGTCCGAAGCCGTCGAGTAACGGACTTCTGCCGGGCACTGTTTCCGCAAGCCCAAGACCCAGGGCTGCCACTAACGGTACGGTAACGGTGGAGGTGGTGACACCACCCGAATCATAGGCTAAGGGAACAATCAGTTTCGGCGCAAAATAGGTCTGCACCACCACAACGATATAGCCGATGATAATAAACCAATGAATAGGAGCGCCGATCACAATACGCAGACTACCCAAGCCAATGCCTAACCCGACGCCAAGCGCAACGGCGATGCGCAACCCCCATACACCGATCGCCCCGCCGGACACTTGATTGGCCTTAAGCGCCACTGCGATCAATGATGGTTCTGCAATGGCGGTACGAAAACCGATAGCCAACGCAAAAAGATAAACCCAATAATAATCCAGCCACAGGGCATCATTGGAAAACTCCCCTGTTGCGGCAACAAACGTGGGATCCGTCAGCTGTTCCGCCATCAGGCGACCAAGAGGAAACAGCGCCTGTTCCAGGCCCAATAAGAACAAGGATAAGCCCAGGAGCACATAAAGAAAACCAACGATCATCCGCCGCATATCGGCAATCGGCTGACGAATGACGAACAGTTGAAAACCCACGATAACAATAGCGATGGGCAATACGTCACGGAGGGTGCCGAGTAGAGTTTCCCCAAGATTAAGCAGCAGCTGCATTAAATCATCATTCCATAAGCCATAACAAATATCATGGGCAACAACGAAGCAAAGGCAATCAGACCGAAACCATCGATCATCGGATTACGACCGCGTATGGAAGAAGCCAAACCGATACCCAAGGCAGTCACTAAAGGAACCGTGATCGTCGATGTGGTAACGCCGCCCGAGTCGTAGGCGATACCAATTATCTCGGCCGGTGCAAAGGCCGTCATAATGACTACCAGCAGATAACCCCCAATAATAATAGTTTGCAGTGGCCAACCCCTTAAAATTCTGAGTACCCCGATGATAATGGCGACACCCACGGACAGCGCTACGCTTATTCGTAACCCCCAGGCATAGCTGTCTTTGGCCTCTTTATTATCGTCAATCATGGCACCTTTAGCAGCCACTTGTGCGGCTTCATCGGCAACAGCGATGAGGGCGGGTTCCGCCACCGTCGTGCCAAATCCAAGAGCAAAAGCAAATAACAGCAACCAAAACACACTACCTTTGCGCGCGAAGGCATAGGCCAACGATTCTCCAATGGGAAAAAGACCCATTTCCAATCCGTAAATAAAAAACGTTAGTCCCAAAATAACAAATAAAGTACCAACGAGAAGATCTAATAATTCGGGCAAGTTTTGTTGCAAGACAACGAATTGAAAAAAAGCAATGACTATTATAATAGGCAGTAAATCACGCACGCTTCCCAACATCGACTTTAATAAGGCGAGCAGTGATTTTTTCAATTTAATCATCTTTATTTTGCTTAAAAAGTGTTCCAAGAAAGCCATTCCGTAGTGCATCACATCCCAGTCATTAAACGCACTCAAGTTAAGCTTGGATTAAGTTTACCACACTATAGTAATCCCCGAGACAGAGAGATGACTGACCTCGTTTTGGGGTAACTTTGCCTATAAAAATTTCTATTTTTTTGAAATCAATTTTTGCATAACTCGAAAGAGGTAATATTCGCGTGAATCAATCCAGAATACTTTTTATAGCCGCAGTCTTAGGCATCTCAGCCATTCTCTTTACCGGCATCAGTGTGGCTAGAGATGCCATTTCCAAAGAACAGGCCGCTGAGATGGCGCTACAAGTACACCCGGGCGAAGTCACCAAGGCTTACCAGGAAACGAGGCGCGGCCAGGAAGTCTGGGAAGTCCAGATTAAAGGCGATGATCATAAGGAATGGAGACTCTACTACGCCCTGTCGGGCGAACTCATAAAGGAAGAAGTCGAGTAACACAGCTTTTCCGGCAAATCAATTTTATATCGAGTTTGCCGGATTTTTTAATGCGGCTGGAAAAAACCATGAATACTCTTATCGAAAAGAACACCCTCACCGAAATCAAAGTTTGGGACCCATTCGTGCGTCTCTTCCATTGGACGCTTGTCGCAGCGTTTTTTACGGCCTACTTTACCGAGGATGACCTGCAAACGGTGCACGTCTGGGCAGGATATACCGTTTTTGGGCTCCTTGTCCTGCGGCTGATATGGGGTTTGGTCGGGATTCCCCACGCCCGTTTCTCCGATTTTATCTATTCACCGAGAAGAGTCCTGATTTATATCGGCGAAGTATTAACGGGCAAGGCGGTACGCTATATCGGGCACAATCCCGCCGGCGGTATGATGATCATGCTATTACTGCTCAGCCTGCTGGTGACTACTGTTAGCGGTGTGCTGCTATTTGGAGCTGATCAGTGGCAAGGCCCGCTGGGCGGTGTTATGCAAAACACCAGCGAGCATTGGATTGACCTGTTCGAAGAAACTCACGAATTTTTTGCTAACTTTACCCTGTTTTTAGTGGCCATTCATGTGATCGGTGTTATTTGGGAAAGCCTATGGCATCAGGAAAATTTGCTGCGAGCGATGTTCAATGGCCGTAAGCGCGCTTGAATGAAGGTGGTATGAAATTCAGCAATACCTGGCTCTTTGTTGCTGCGTTGGGGTTCGCCACGAACGCTGCCGAGCTGATTACGATCATAACGAGATTAAGCGCCTGCGCGACGCCGGCGAGATTCTTCCTCTGGAAACGATTATCGACAACTATTGGGAGCGCCACCGCGGCGGACGGATTATCGAGGTCGAGCTGGAATTTGTCGAAAATCGCTACGTGTATGAAATCGAGATTCTCGATGACGACGGCACGGTACAGGAACTGGAATACGACGCCCGCACGGGTAAATTGCGGCATGTCAAAGAACATCGCTAATGCGGCTATTGTTAATTAATGCGGCTATTGTTAATTGAGGATGATCATACACTGAGCGCGCGCTTGAAAACCCAACTCGAGCAGGCGGGCTTTGCCGTGGATGCCGTGGATAACGGCGTAGACGGGGAATTCATGGGCCGCGAAGAACCCTACGACGTCGTCGTCTTAGACCTCGGATTGCCGGACCGGCCCGGTTTGGAAGTTCTCAAAAACTGGCGGGCGACCGGCAATGCGCTGCCGGTTATCATTCTCACCGCCCGGGATTCCTGGCAGGAACGGGTCGACGGTTTCAAAGCAGGCACCGACGACTATCTAGGCAAGCCTTTTCGCGTGGAAGAACTGATTGCCCGGCTGCACGCCCTGATTCGCCGCAGCAATATCCAAAGCGGGGGACCGCTCCAGGTGGCCGGCCTGACTTTGGATGAGGATACGCAATCTGTCGTGACGGCCGACGGTAACTCTCTTTCCCTGACCGGTATCGATTTTCGCCTGTTGCGTTATTTTATGCTGCATCAGGCACAGTCTGCAAGACCCGGCTCGCGGAACACGTTTATGATTTCCATTCCGACCGGGACATAGTACTGGAGGTCTACGTTATCCCCTGCGGCGCAAGCTGGGCCGCACCTGATTACCACGCGCCGTGGTCAGGGCTATGTGTTCGGTAACGACAACTGATGCACTCACTCCAGTCGCGCCTGTTTACCGGATCATCATTGCGCTGGCACTGCTGGTGGTCGTGCTGCTGGCCGTTGGCAGTTATTCTCTGCGCCATTTGGCTGAAGATTTTGTCGGCGAGCGCCTGGAACACGACATAGACGCGCTCCTGGCCACCATGTTCTTCAACGGCGGATCAGCTAAGGCTGCGACCGGGAAGACTGAGTCCGATTTTTCGCCAGCCCTACTCCGGGCATTACTACAAGATCCAGGCGGGCGGCGTTACTCTACGCTCCCGCTCCCTGTGGGACGCGGATCTTTGTATTCCACCCACTACAAGAAATCGTATCACCCGGCGTTTTATCCGCGGACCCCAAGATCAGCAGCTCCTGATGCTGGCGCGCACCTTCCGACTGCAGGGACAGAACGTTGTCATTGCCGTAACCGAGGATTTCACCGGTCTGGCCGCAGGGTTGCGCCGGCTTACCGTCAATTTATCACTGCTTGCCCTGGTGTTGCTCAGCGTCCTGATTCTGGCTCAGCGCTGGCTCGTGCACCAGGGCCTGAAACCTTTGGAGAAAATTCGCCGGGATATCCTGCGCCTGACCCACGGTGAGATCCATCGATTGAACGCTGACACCCCTAGCGAGGTACGCCCGCTGGTGGAGCAGATCAACCATCTTATCGGTGTCATGGAAAAACGGTTACAGCGCTCCCGCCACGCCCTGGGGAATCTGGCTCACGCCCTCAAAGCACCACTGACGATCCTCACGCAACTCGTTGAACAACCCGAAGTGAAGGCCCAGGGCGAAGTGGGAGCGGAACTAGCGCTACAGACTCGCCAAATCCATTCTCTGCTGAACCGGGAACTTAAGCGAGCCCGTATCGCAGGGGCCGCGACCCCGGGGCAACGCGTGGCATTGACCGATGAAGTCGCCGATCTGGTGGACACCTTAAAAAAAATTTATCGGGATAAGCCCCTGGACTTGCAATGCCGGATACCGCCGAACAGCCTATTCCCGGGGGAACGGAACGACCTATTGGAATTACTGGGCAATCTGCTGGATAACGCCTGCCAGTGGGCTGCCCGCAGCGTGCGCCTGACCGTCAAAGAAACCGATAAATGGCAGCAGCTCAGCGTCGAAGACGATGGTCCAGGCGCCCCACCGGAGCAACTGGAACTGTTGACCCGGCGCGGCGTACGGGTTGACGAGTCCCGCTCCGGCCATGGTTTGGGACTGGCTATCGTTACCGACATTGCCGAACAATACGGCGGCCGTCTGCGTTTGGGACGTTCCCAAGACTTGGGCGGGTTTCTGGCGGAAGTCGAACTACCGGCCATCTGATATCGATCTGGAAGTTATTTTCAAGATACGCTGTCAATACATCATTGTAAGCTCGACTGCGGCATCCATGCCGCGCAGTCGGTCTCGATAACAGCTTCTAGATTGATAAGTCCTGATGAGATAATAGTAGCCATTTGGATTTCCCCTTTACCAAAACCAATTTAACGGGGCTTAACCTAAAGTTTCTTCAATGTCTTACCTCTCCAATTTCCGCAGAAAAAGTTATTTTTACAGTTCTCAATCGGCCGCCTCCTGTCGGACACCTGACTCGTCTACCCGAAGAGGCTTAAGCGGGTCCGTGTTTCTGCCAGTTTCTGCAATAAAGGAACCCTATCCCTAAAAAGGGCTTATGAAAATAAAGTATCTACCTTATTTGCCGAACAGGCCTTCAGCGTTATCGTGATCAGGCACAAAAAACAGCAACCCTTTTGGTTGAAATCATCTCTGAGGAGATGGTGGAACGTGACAGTTGGAAAGGATTACCGAAAGGGTCCTAATCACCAGGTCCATGATAAAATAACGGCTTCAGCAACCGCCAAAGCAGTGCCGACAGCGGCTGTGGCGGTGAATCAGAACGGACGCAGCATTTTATTAACCACCTGGATGCTGATTTTTATGGCGGGGTTCGGCGATAAGACCCAGCTTGCCGTGGCGGGACTAGCCGGCGCCCATAGCGCCCTCCCCGTCTTGTTGGGAGCCACAGCGGGGCTGGCTTTCACTACCTCTCTGGGAGTATGGGCCGGACGGACCCTGCTCCGCCGTCTACCGACGACCCTTTTGCAGCGTTTGAGTGGGGCTTTTTTCCTGATGTTGGCGGCCGTTGCAGGCTGGCATTTCCTCAGAAACTTCTAGCCAATCCTGTGGCCGGCTCCTCAGCCTTCTCCTGCGCAGGTAAAGCTCGTCCCATTGGCTAACGATAACGCCGGTTAATATCAGAATCGAGGCGGCGAATTGCGTCGGAGTAAACCGTTCCCCCAATAGCATAAAACCCAACATTACCGTGAACACCGGAATTAAATTGATAAACACGGAAACCCGTCCGGCGGGCAGCTGGCTTAGGGCATAATTGTAAAGCCCGTAGGCTCCCAGGGTGATACCGGCGCCCAGATAGATAACGGCCAGCACCGTTAATGGTTCCCAGGTGCGGGGCAGTTCAGTGCCGGGCAATAGCAAAAAGGCAGAAAAAATAAGCTGCCTCCGAAGGCTTGCAGGGCAGTGATAAAAAGAGGCGGATAGTCGCGCGTCAAGCGTTTGGTTAACAGAGTGTAAGCCGTGGCGCAAACCATGGCGAGAAACTCCAGCGAGTTACCCAGTAACGGAGCCGGCGCAGTGCTGTGGCGCCGGCCGCCAGGCTTAACCAGATTGCCCCCACCACGGCCGCACTGAATCCCGATAGGCCCACAGCGTAATCTTTTCCCGCAAAAAAATACCAGCGGACACCACGACCATCACCGGCAACAGGGCGACGATGACACCCTGTTGGGAAGCGCTGGTATGAGTCAGCGCACCTGCCTCGAAAAGAAAATACAGACAGGGTTCAAACAGGACAATCAAGGCAAGATAGAGGCGATCTGCGGCGCGTACTCGGATATGCCGAAACCGCGGCCACAGCGCCAGAAAGCAAAGACTCGCCACCACCATCCGGCCAAAGATGACCACCATTGGGTGATAGACTTGAAAGGCCAATTTCATGGCCACAAAAGAACTGCCCCAGAGCAACATGGCCAATACCAATCCGGCCACGGCGAGCCAGTTTCGGGAAGTGTCGGCAGACATGGCAGACATGGTAGAAAAGAGATGGATAACCGTATAACGATTAGTGAAGCGGTGCC
>CAVUXQ010000033.1:0-19594 GCA_963745265.1 uncultured delta proteobacterium | reverse complement strand
GGAGCCTGTCGGATTATGCCCTTTTTCCCCATATCTTCGTTAAACTCGAAAAAATTATCCTCCGGTAAGCGAACGGAGTGAGACTCCGAGATATTGATTATATGCCTCCGGTAATTTTTTCGAGTTTGCCTCGATCTGAGCAAAAATGCCTATAATCCGACAGGCTCCTAGCGCACTTGCATACCTGCACTTTTCTGGCGCAAAAATAGGGGGTGATTGCCATGCCTCTATTCTGCCCCTACACTATATATTATACCTTGGTTGCGCCAGAATAGAATGTTGCCGCATGCTTGCAGATTCTCGTTCGTGTCCCTAATTGACCGTTCCGGTAGCTTGAGCCGCAAACCTTGGGGGGCAGGCCATCGCCCGGTCATCATTTTGGAAAGGAGATTTTGTCATGGCATCTATATCCGATTTCGCGCAAGAAGAACAAGACGCCCTGTGCATCAATACCATCCGCATGCTAGCCGTTGATATGGTCGAAAAGGCGGCTTGGGGCCATCCCGGCATGCCGATGGGCGCCGGCACCCATGGCCTATGTGCTCTGGAGTCGCTTTCTGCGCCATAATCCGGCCGATCCCGATTGGTGCGACCGGGATCGTTTCGTCCTCTCCGCCGGCCATGGATCGGCTCTGCTCTACGCTCTGCTCCATCTCACCGGCTACGAGCTGTCCATGGAGGAACTCAAGGAATTTCCGACAGTGGGGAAGTCGGACCCGGGACATCCGGAACCAGAGAAAACACACGGGGGTGGAGGCTGACCACCGGCCCGCTGGGGCAGGGGTTTGCCGGCTGTGTCGGGTTGGCCATGGCGGAGCGTTTTCTGGCCTGCCGCTTCAATCGCCCCGGTTTTGCCGTGGGTCAATCATACGACCTATGCCATCTGCAGTGACGGCGACCTGATGGAGGGAATCGCCGCCGAGGCGGCCTCCCTGGCCGGCCATCTCCGGCTGGGCAAGCTTATCTGCCTCTATGACAACAATCATATCTCGCTTGCGGCCGATACCCATCTCACCTTTACCGAGGACGTGGGACGGCGGTTCAGAGGCCTACGGTTGGCATGTCCAGCATGTTGAGGACGGCAATGATCTTGCGGCCATCGACAGCGCCATCCACCATGCCAAGCTGAAAAAAAGCCCCGCCATCTCTTATCATTGTCACCCACCCATATCGGCTACGGCAGCCCGACAGCAGGATACCTTTGCGGCGCATGGCTCCCCGCTCGGGGCCAGCGAGGTCCGGGCCACCCAGAGAGAAAAACGGCTGGCCGGCTGGAAGCCCGACTTTTTCGTGCCGAAAGCCGGGGAGGGGAGCACCTCCGCGGGGCGCTGGCCGAAGGGACGGGAACTCCAGGACCGATGGCAGGACGCTGGGATGAGCGATTATGCCCGGAAATATCCCGATCTCTGCCAGCAACTCCAGAGGGGGAGGTGATATAAAGGGCAGCTAGCCCGAGGGTGGGAAAAGCGAAATACCCGGTTTACCCGGCCACGATCACCAACCGATCGCCACCCGCTCGGCGGGCGGGGAGGTGCCTGGGGGCTATCGCAGGCAAGAGTACCCAACCTCATCGGCGGTTCGGCGGATCTCGATCCCTTCACCAAAACGCTTTCTCCAGCGGGTCGGGGCAGCTTCCAGCCGGCGGGCGCGGTGATGAGAGTATCCAGGGCTCACCCCGAGGGTGCCTGGGACTATTGCGGCGCCAACCTTGCCTTCGGGGTCAGAGAACATGCCATGGGTGGCGTTCTAAACGGCCTGGCCGCCCACGGCGGGGTGATTCCCTCGGCGCTACCTTTTTGATCTTCTCGGACTATATGCGTCCGGCGATGCGGCTTGCGGCGCTGAGCGGTTTGCCGGTGAAATACGTCTTCACCCACGATTCCGTGGCGCTCGGTGAAGATCGGCCGACTCACCAACCCATAGAACAGCTGGCGAGCTTTCGGGCCATGCCGAACATGACCGTCATCCGCCCGGCGACGCCAGCGAGGTGGCCGAAGCCTGGAAAGTGGCGATGACCATCCGTCACGGCCCGGTGATGCTGGTGATGAGCCGGCAGAAGCTGCCGGTGCTCGATCGCGACCGGTACGGGGCCGCCGAGGGGGTGCACCAGGGGGCCTATATCCTGGCCGAAGCGCCGGGAGGTACACCTCGGCTGTTGCTCATTGCCAGTGGCTCTGAAATCCATGTGGCCCTGCGGCTCGGGAGAAGCTCATCGCCTCGGGGGTGGCGGTACGGCTGGTGAATATGGTGTCGTGGGAACTGTTCGAGGCCCAGCCTGAGGAGTACCGCAATCAGGTGCTGCCGCCCCGGATCACCGCCAGAATCGCCATCGAGGCGGCTTCGCCGCTTGGCTGGCACCGCTATGTCGGTCCGCCGGTCGGGTTCTCGCCATCGATCGGTTCGGCGCTTGGCCCCGGGGGCAGTCAATATGGAAAAGTTCGGTTTTACCGAGGAGCGAATCGTCGCCTTGGCCAGGGAACTTCTTGACGCATAAGGGGCAGTCAAAGTGCAATGTCATCGGATTATCAAAGAAAATCCGACATTGCTCCCGGCTTGATTTTACCCTACAAGCAAAAAAAACGGAGGCCGGCCATGAAAGTCGGTATCGCCGCGGATCACGGCGGATTTGAACTGAATCGCTTTCTTGTCGGCAGGTTGAAGGAGGCGGATACCAGGTTCTCGATTTCGGGGCGGAGAGCTATGATGCGGATGACGATTATCCCGATAGGATCGTGCCTCTTGCCCGGGCACTCGCCGGCGGCACGGTCGCGCGGGGAATAGCCGTCTGCGGGCAGGCGGAGTCGGCGCTTCCATCGTCGCCAACAAGGTCGCAGGGGTCCGGGCGGCCTTGATCCATGAGACGTTTTCCGCCCGTCAGGGAGTGGAAGACGACGATATGAATGATGTGTCTGGGTGGCACGTTTTGGGGCGAGAGATGGCCTGGGAGTTGACATCCGCCTTTTTGGGCGCCGTTTCAAAGACGCCGAGAAATACCGGCGACGCCTCGCCAAGGTTATTCGCCTGGAGCAAAGCTGACCTGCTGGTAAACGCTTACGGAAAACGCATACTGCAAATATTTTAAGGAGACGGCACCATGAAAAAAGACAATGCGGCTTTCGGCATGGTCGGATTGGGCGTCATGGGCCGCAATCTGCTGTTGAACATGGCCGATCACGGTTTTGCCGTGACCGGTTATGACCGGGATTTGGCAAAAGTGGACGCCCTTGCAAGGAAGGCGCGATCGCCGGGTGCTATCGCCAAGAAGGCTCAAGAGTTTTCTCGCCGCCTTGATAAACCGCGGAAAATCATGCTGCTGGTCCCCGCCGGAGAGCCGGTTGATGCGGTCATCGCTGAATTCTGCCAACTCTTGAGCCTGGGACCTGATCATCGATGGCGGCAACTCCTATTTCGCGATACCGAACGACGTTAGCCGGAGCCTTGCTGAGCAGCGGCTCCAGTTTCTCGGGGTCGGGGTCTCCGGCGGTGAAGACGGTGCGCGCCATGGCCCGAGCCTGATGCCCGGCGGGAGCCGGAAAGCCTACCCCCGGGTTCGACCGATCTTCGAGGCCGTTGCCGCCAAGGTTGACGATGAACCCTGCGTCGCCTGGCTCGGACCGGGTTCCGCGGGCCATTATGTCAAGATGGTGCATAACGGCATCGAGTACGGCCTGATGCAACTGATCGCCGAGAGTTACGATCTTATGAAGCGCGGCCTGGGGATCGACAATCGCCGATTGCAGGAAATCTATCGACAGTGGAACCGAGGGAACTCAACAGCTTCCTGATCGAGATCACCGCCGACATCTTCGGCCACAGGGATGAGCACACAGGACAGGACCTGATCGATGAGATCCTCGACGCCGCCCGGCAGAAGGGAACCGGCATGTGGACTTCTCAGCGAGGCACTCTCCTGCAGGTGCCAGTGCCCGAACATCGATTTAGCGGTGATGATGCGGGATCTGTCCGCCCATCGGCAAGAGCGACAGCAGGCGTCCGAGTCGCTGCAAGGGCTCTGCCGCCGTTCCAAGGGGATCTTGGGAAAATCCTCGACGCTGGAAGGGGCGCTGATCGCCGCCTTTCTGATCTGCTACGCCCAGGGGATGGCCCTGCTGCAGCGAGGCCTCGGCAACATAAGGTTATGACCTGCAACTCGAAACCGTCGCCCGCATCTGGCGGGGCGGCTGCATTATTCGGGCAGCACTGCTGGATGACTTGCGTGACGCCTACCGGCAGTCGCCCGCTTGGCCAACCCGCTTGCTCGACCCGACCCTGGCCGACCGGCTGCTGCGACAGGAGCAACTTCGGGCAGGTGGTCGTTCTGGCCGCCCAGCATGGGGATTCCCGCACCGGTCTGATGGGGGCGCTGGCCTATTTCGACGGCTATCGCAGCGCCAGGCTGCCGACCAATCTGATCCAGGCCCAGCGCGACTATTTCGGAGCGCACACCTACGAGCGCATCGACGCCGAAGGCACCTTCCACACCGACTGGAAAAGGAGCTGAGTACCGCCATGGAAGCCAGCAAACATCCCCAACCAACTGTCTTTATCATCTTTGGCGCTGGCGGCGACCTGACCCGTCGCAAGCTCGTTCCGGCCCTGTACAACCTCTCCTCGACGGTCATCTCCCGGAGCATTTTGGATCCTCGGGGTCGACCGGAAGGAGCTGAGCGATGAAAACTTCCGCGAGTCCCTGCGTGAGGGCATTGACCGGTTTTCCCGGCGGGGCAAGGTCGACACCAGCAGTGGCGCGGTTTTCGCCGCCCGCATCCTTATCTGGCAGGAGATTTTGCCGAGCCGCAAACCGGCGCGCGGCTGAAGGCGCAGCTGGATAACCTTGACCAGGAGTGGGACGTCAGAGGCCAACCGGATATTCTACCTGGCCATCCCGCCCGACACTGGTGGAAACGGCTGGCCGGCAGACTGCGCGCGCCGGTCTGTGCAGTGACCGCCAGCGCGACCGACTCGTGGTGGAAAAACCCTTCGGTCATGATCTGGCCTCGGCCCGACGCTTGATCGGCACCCTGACCGGGATGTTTCGCGAAGCGCAGATCTACCGCATCGACCACTACCTGGGCAAAGAAACCGTACAGAACATCCTCGCCTTTCGTTTCGCCAATGCCCTGTTCGAGCCGATCTGGGACCGCCGTTACATCGACCACGTGCAGATCACCGTGGCGGAGACGGTCGGGGTCGGCCATCGCGGCGGCTACTACGACCATGCCGGAGCCCTGCGGGATATGGTGCAGAACCATCTGCTGCAGCTCCTGTGCCTGATCGCCATGGAGTCGCCGGTCTCGTTCGATGCCGACGAAATCCGCAACAAAAAAGTGGACGTGTTGCGGGCCGTGCGCCCGATCCGGCCGGAGAAGGTGCACCATCTTCGCGGTGCGCGGCCAGTACGGCGGGGGCTACGCCTATGGGCAGACCTTGGAAGGCTACCGGGAGGAGGAAAAGGTGGCTCCGGAATCCAGCACCGAAACCTTTGCCGCCCTAAAACTCTCCATCGACAACTGGCGCTGGGAAGGGGTGCCGTTCTACCTGCGTACCGGCAAACGGTTGGCCGCCAAGGTCTCCGAGATTTCCATCCTTTTCCGGCCGGCGCCCCATCAGTCGTTTCCCACCACCGCGGTGGAGAACTGGCAGCCCAACCGTCTGGTCATCCGCATCCAGCCCGAGGAGGGCATCCTCATGCGCATCCAGGCCAAACAGCCGGGCACCCGGATGATCCTCGGGCCGGTGGATATGAAATTCTACTACCGGGAGACCTTTCGCACCTCATCGCCGGAGGCCTATGAAACCTTGCTGCTCGACGTCATGCGCGGCGACGCCACCCTCTTTATGCGCGCCGATCAGGTGGAAGCCGCCTGGACGGTCATCGCCCCCATTCTGGAGGCCTGGCAGAACGTGCCGGCGGCAGATTTCCCGGACTATCAGCCGGGAAGCTGGGGGCCGGAGAGCGCCGGATTTTTGATCACCCGTGACGGCCGCCACTGGCTGGCGCCGATACTGACCGATGACTGAGGAAAGGGGAAATGGAAACGGTACGGATTTATGACGGTCGCGAAGAGCTGGCATGGGCGGCGGCGGAGCTGTTCGTTACCCGGGCGCGGCAGGCGGTGGCGTCCCGAAACCGCTTCTCGGTGGCGCTCTCCGGCGGAAGCACTCCCCGTCGGTTTTACGAATTGCTTGCCCGGGCTCCGTTTCGGGAGCAGGTTGCGTGGGAGCGGTGCCACGTCTTCTGGGGCGACGAACGCTGCGTGGCCCAGACGGACCCCCGCTGCAATGCCCGCATGGCCAGGGAGGCGCTGCTCGACCACGTTCCGGTGCCGGCGCACCAGATCCATGCCGTTGACGGGGCCGTTGATCCCAGCGATGGCGCCAGGCGCTATGAACTGGCGTTGCGTGGTTTTTTCGCCGACCTGCCGCCTCGCCTCGACCTGGTCTTCCTCGGCCTCGGGCCGGATGGCCATACCGCCTCTCTTTTCCCCTCCACCCCGGTGCTTGCAGAGCGCAGCCGCTGGGTGGCGGAGGTCTTGCCGGAGGGGCAGGAACTCTGGCGGGTGACCATGACCGCGCCGCTGCTCAATCAGGGGCGAACCATCGCCTTTGTGGTTCAGGGCCGGGAGAAGGCGCCGGTCTTTGCCCGACTGCTGTCCGTGCCGCCGGGGAAGTCGCCGCTTCCCGCTCGTCTCATTCAGCCGGAAGAGGGCGGGTTGCTCTGGCTTGTGGATCGCGAGGTGCTGTGGGTCGGCGAGTGATGTAATTCCTAAGCCGGAATAACATAAAACAGGATGGAGAAAAAATGCAGGACGGTGCCGGCCAGCACGAAGAGGTGCCAGATCGCGTGGTTATATGGAATCTTCTCCATCAAATAAAAGGGCACACCCAGGGTATACGCCACTCCTCCAGCTACCAGAAAAGCCAGCCCGCCGGGCGCAAGCGCGGAGAGCAACGGTTTTATCGCGATAACTATTACCCAGCCCATGCCGAGATAAATAACCAGGGAGATGATGTTCCAGTAGGGCAGGGAAAAATATTGCAGCAAAATCCCCACTACCGCCAGTCCCCAGACGACCCCGAACAGGGACCACCCCCATGGGCCGCGCAGAACCCCGAGGGTAAACGGGGTATAGGTCCCGGCTATCAAAAGATAAATCGCCGAGTGGTCGAGTGCGCGGAAGACCCGCTTGACCCGGGGCCAGGGGAAGGTGTGATAGAGCGTGGAGAAGGCGTAGAGTAGGATCATCGAGGCGCCGAACAGGCTGCAGCTCACGATATGCCAGGCGGTGCCGTGAAGAGAGGCGAAAACGATCAGGACAATCAGGCCGGCGATGGCCAACAGCAGACCGATACCGTGGGTAACGGCGTTGGCGATTTCTTCTCCGAGGCTGTAACGGGGCAGGGTGCTTGTCGTGTCCATAACTTTGTATATTACGGCAAAAGAAGCGTGCTGCCGGTTGTTTTTCTTGCCTCGAGGTCGCGGTGGGCCCGGGCGGCTTCCCTGAGGGGGTATTCCTGTTTGATGCTGATTTGTACCACCCCATCCTGCACCACCTTGAAGAGGTCTCTGGCATGGGCGAGCAGGTCTTCGCGCCTGGCGGTGTAATGCATCAGGCTTGGCCGAGTGAGAAAGAGCGACCCCTTGGCTCCCAGAACTCCGATGTCGAGCGGGTCGATGGGTCCCGATGCCTGGCCGAAGGAGACCATGGTGCCCATTGGCCGCAGACAGTCGAGCGAGCGCAGAAAAGTGGTCTTGCCCACCGAATCGTAGACCGCGGCCACTCCCATGCCGTCGGTCAGCTCCTTGACCACTTCGGCAAAATCCTGCTCGCGGTAGAGGATGGTATGGGTGCAGCCATTCTTTTTCGCCAGCTCGGCCTTCTCGGTGCTGCCCACGGTGCCGATGATGGTGGCGCCGAGATAGGAGGCCCACTGGCAGAGCAGCGATCCGACCCCGCCCGCCGCCGCGTGCACGAGGAGAGTATCGCCATGACGCACCTGGTAGCAGCCTTTAAGGAGGTATCGCGCGGTCATCCCCTGGAGCATCATGCCGGCGGCCTGCCGGGTGGATATCCCCTCGGGCAACTTGACCAGCCGGTCGGCCGGCATGCAGCGCACCTCGGCGTAGGCTCCGGGCGGTACCCCGGCATAGGCAACCCGGTCGCCAACGGCAAGTTCGCTCACTCCGGGTCCGAGCTTATCGACGATTCCCGCTCCCTCGAGCCCCGGAGTCGCCGGCAGCGAGGGCAGGGGATACAGGCCGGTGCGGTGGTAGACATCGATATAATTGAGGCCGACGGCTTCCTGCACCAGACGGACCTCACCCGCGCCGGGCTCGCCCGGATCATATTCTTCCCATCGAAGGACTTCCGGTCCCCCGGTTTCATGCATTCTGATCGCATGTGCCATAAGTATTCCCCCCACTTTATCCTTTTTTGTTCATAGATTGACACCCGGGCGGCGTTTCGGGTTGTGCGCTGCCCGCCCGGTGCAATATGTTCACACTATAGTCATGGCTATAAAAAAAGCTCGGTTGTTAGGTTATAACCGCTTATTTCAATCCTTTCTTGCGCATACAACGGAATTTGGGTAGCTTCACAGCATTGCACCTACTTTATGAATGAATACGGAATCGCTACAGGAGATAAAAATGAAGGAACGGGCATATCTTGAGAACGCCGACCAGATAATGGCCAAGATAACCAAGGGCGCTTTTCTCACCGTCAAGGCCGGGGAGGCGATCAACACCATGACCATCGGTTGGGCGACCATCGGTTTCGTCTGGAAGAAGGAGATCTTCATGGTCGCGGTACGAAAGACCCGCCACACTTTTCAACTGATCGAAAAGGCAAATAATTTTACTGTTACCGTACCTGCCGACGCGACCTTCAAGGAGGCGGTCAAGTTTTGCGGCACCAAGTCCGGCCGGGACTGCAACAAATTCGCCGAATGCGGCCTGGGAAAACGACCGGCGCAACGGGTCGATTCCCCCGTTATCGACATTGCAGGTATCCATTACGAATGCAAGATCGTTTACAAATCGGCGATGGACAGCGCCTTCATGGATCCCAGCTTCGAGCGTCTCTATCCCCAGGAAGACTATCACACCCTGTATTTCGGGGAGATATTGGCCTGCTATGAGACCGAATAATTGGATATAACAGAATATAACCGGTCGGTGTGCCATATTGTCATTGCCGATACAAGCGCCTATGAAACGATTCTTTTTCCTGCTGCTCTGCATGGTACTGACCGCCGGCATTGCCCGGGCGGCCGAACCGCTTAAAATCGGTCTTTTGCAGATCGAGGATTCGGTACCATTTTATGTGGCCGAACGCAACCACTTCTATCGCGAGCACCATGTCGAGGTGGAGCTTGTACCGTTTCTAAGCGCTCTGGAACGCGACAGCGCCCTGGCCGCCGGTGCTATCGACGGCGCCATTGACGACCCGGTAGGAGCGATCCTCTTCGACCGGGGACGGGGCGAGCTGAAAATAACCTCGCTCGCCCTGGGGTTGACTCCCAAGGAGGGGATCTTCGCCATCCTGGCCGCTCCGCACTCCGGCATCACTTCGGTCGGGCAGCTCAAAGGAGTCGGCATCGCGGTGTCGAGCGGTACGATAATCGAGTATGTCACCGATCGGCTATTGGAAAAGCAGGGTTTTTCGCCTGAGCAAATCAAGAAGGTCGAGGTCAAGAAAATGCCGATCCGCATGCAGATGCTGCTCTCCGGGGCGGTAAAGGCAGCCACCCTGCCGCAGCCTCTGGCCTCGATCGCCGCCGGCAAGGGCGCCAGCATTCTGCTCACCGATGCAACGGGCGACGAGAGCCTCTCCCAGACCGTCATCGTTTTTCGTTCATCGGTACTGACAGAACGAAAAAGCGAGGTCGCCCGCTTTTTTCGCCGCCTATGCCCAGGCGGTGCAGGCCATCGATCGGGCCCCGGAAACCTATCGTGGCCTCCTTATCGAAAAGGGGCGCATCCCTCCGAGTCTGGCGGCCTCCTACCCGATTCCGGTCTATCCAGAGCCTGCACCATTTAGCGAAAAACTCTTTACGCCGGTGATGAACTGGCTGGCAAAAAAGGGGTTGGCGAAACGGGTTTCCTACCAGAAAATGGTGGCAACCGATTTCATGCATTGATCGACCGATCTATGATCGAGGTCAGGTCCGTCTCACTGGGTTTCGAGCATGCCGGTACCCTCCAGCCGGTGCTGCGCGACATCTGTTTTAAGGTTGAAGCCCACAGCAGCTGCGCCATCATCGGCCCCTCGGGATGCGGCAAGACCTCGCTGTTGTTTCTGCTCGCCGGCCTGCTGCGGCCGGATAGCGGCAGCATCGAACGGGCGGGCAATCCGCGCAGCGGCACCATCCTCCAGAATTACGGACTGTTTCCCTGGAAAACCGTGGCCGATAATGTCGGCCTTGGCCTCACCTTGCAGAAGGTGGCCAAAAGTGAAGTTCGGCGGCGGGTGGATCGCCTGCTGGGCGAAATGGGACTTTCCGGCTACGGCGCACACTTTCCCGGCCAACTCTCGGGCGGCATGCAGCAGCGGGTCGCCCTGGCACGGGCGCTGGCGGTGGAGCCGCAGATCCTGTTCATGGACGAGCCGCTCTCCGCGCTCGATGCACTCACCCGCGAGCGATTGCAGAATCTGCTCTTGACGGTCTGGCGGCAAAAGCGGCTCGCCAGCGTCCTGGTGACCCATTCCATCGAGGAAGCGGTCTTTCTCGGCCAAAAGATCGTCGTGCTCAGCCGCAGGCCGGCCCGGGTGTTGCGGATCGTCGACAACCCGGATGCGGGGGCCGACGATTACCGGCGAAGTGAAGCATTCTTCCATCGCTGCACCACCCTCCGAGAGATCTTGAAAGGCGAGGACGATGGGCAAAAAACGTGACATCCTCCTTGCCGCGATAGTCCTTCTCGCTCTTTGGGAGGCGGCGGCGCTCGCGCTTCACTCCATGGCCCTGCCCGAGCCCTGGCAGGTCCTGCTCGACCTGGCGGGCAGGCTCCGGCACGGCGGCCTGGCGGGCGATTTGGCGATCAGCACCCTGCGGGTGGTGCTGGGGATTCTGCTCGCCCTGGTCACTGCCGTCCCCCTGGGGCTTGCCGTCGGCGCCGAAAAGAGCCTGCGCCGACGGCTCTCCCCCTTCATCTATCTGCTCTATCCTATCCCGCACGTGGTGCTGCTGCCGCTGATCATCATTCTCTTCGGCATCGGCAACTTCTCCAAGATTTTCCTGATCGCCCTGGTGGTCTTCTTCCAGATCCTGGTCACCACCCGGGATGCCGCAAAAAATATCCACCGCAACTATTTCTATTCCATGCAGACCCTGGGCGCCGGCAAAACCCAGGTCTATCGCCACGTCATCCTCCCCGCCTCCATGCCCAAGATCCTGACCGCCCTGCGAATCTCCATCGGCACCGCCATCGCCATCCTCTTCTTCGTCGAATCCTTCGCCACCACCCGGGGCCTGGGCTACATCATCATGGATTCCTGGGGCCGGGCCGACTATGTCGCGCTCTATACCGGGATTTCTTGCCTCGCTTTGCTCGGGTTTACTCTTTACCTGCTTCTGGATTGGTTGGAGCGGCGTATCTGCCGGTGGACTGATTCGCATTGAGTGGAAGCTTGATCTTGATCATCTTGACATTGTGCCCCATTTGAGCTACATTAATTCCAACTTAAATGGAGAAAGAATATGAGAAAGACTTCCACAGTTAGAGCTCGGATTGAACCCGACTTAAAAGGCAAGGCCGAGCACATATTTAAACAGCTCGGACTAACCACAACTCAGGCAATTACCTTATTTTATAAGCAGGTTGAATTGAAAAAAGGGCTGCCTTTCGATGTAGTCATTCCAAACGAAATTACACGCAAGACGTTTTCCGATACAGATGCCGAACGTGATCTGATCATTTGCAACGATGTTGACGATATGTTCAAAAAATTAGGCATCTGATGCTAACACCCGCATACACCAGCCAGTTTGCGCGGGATAGCAAGCGGATGAGGAAACGGGGTAAGAACCTTGATAAGCTGAAGATAATCATCCGCACTATAGTCGCGGAGGAACCGCTCGACGCGATTTATCGGGACCATAAGCTAATCGGCAATTGGAAGGGGCGACGGGAATGCCATATAGAATCCGATTGGCTGTTGATTTACATGGTTGAATCCGATCGAGTTGTTTTCGAGCGGACAGGAACCCACTCAGATTTATTCCAAATATAAAGAGAAGAAAGGCTACCAATCAACCACACATTTTCTCCGCTCCCCGTTGTATCTCTCGGGGCTCACGTCGTGGACCAGTGTGGCCACGGACCACTGATGGCCCGAGAGCATCCTCGATCTGCACATATCGATCTCTCCAGGACATTTCCTCGACCGGCATGGTGATTTTTACGCCCGCTTCGGCTCGGCGGCGCGGCGCACGAAGGCCTCGACATTATCGACATATTGGTAAATTGTGACGGGCGTTCCCATGAGTGCTTCGGTCCGAACGAATTTCATTCTGGAAATTTATCGACCAGCATAACCGAGGAGTCGCCGAATTAGTTCCCAACGTCAGGTTCGGCATATTGCTTATTCGGTGTTTAAAACCAAGGTGATCGAGAGGGAGGCGGTGAAATCGGCATGGGTGTGCTACCCGGCTATGATGAGCGTCCTTCGGCGGCTCATAGCCGGGCAGGGTGTCAGAGTTGACACGTTGAAACTTTATTGAAATTACGCATCTCATGACAGATAGCCGTTTCTGGATGGGAACTATCTCGACTGTAAAAGCCCCAATAACTCTTCAGCCGAGACTTTGCCTGCCGTATCGGTGCCTTCAAGCAAGCTGTCGGCAAGGTCGCGTTTCTGCTTATGCAGGTCGACAATCTGCTCCTCGATGGAGTTTTTTACCACCAGGCGGTATACGGTCACCGGCCGTGTCTGGCCGATTCGATGCGTCCTATCGGACGCCTGATCCTCCACTGCGGGGTTCCACCAGGGGTCCATATGGATGACGTAGTCAGCGGCGGTAAGATTAAGACCCGATCCGCCCGCCTTGAGACTGATAAGAAATACATCGCCCATGCCACTCTGGAAATCGGCTATGCGCTGCTCTCTTTTCTTTTTCGAGGTTGAACCGTCCAGATATTGATAGCTGATGTTCCGGCTATCAAGATAATCGCGGATGATTCTCAGATGGTCGACAAACTGGCTGAAGACAAGCGCCTTGTGGTTGTTATCGCGCAATTCTTGCAAGGTGTCGGCAAATACCTTCAGCTTGGAGCTGGCAATGTCGCAATCCGGCAGAACCAGGGTCGGGTTGCAGCACAATCTGCGCAGTTTCATGATTTCTCCGAGAATGCGCAAATGTTGTTGTCCGGCGCCCTCTTTACTGTGCGCCTCGATGGTCTCCAGCGCCTTCAAACGCTGCGCTTCATAAAGCAGCAGCTCCTCATCGCTCATTTCCACTTCAAGGGTAATTTCGGTTTTTGCCGGCAACTCTTGCAGGACGTCGCTTTTCAACCGACGCAGGATAAAGGGACGTATCAACTTGCGCAAATGATTGCGCGCTTCGTTATCCTGGTCACGTTCGATGGGAACAGCGAATTTCTCATTGAAATTCTTAAACGATCCAAGCAGGCCGGGGTTGAGAAAATGGAAGAGCGTCCACAACTCGCCGAGATGATTCTCGAGCGGGGTGCCGGTGGTGATGATTCTGAATTCCGCCTGCAAACCCATGGCGGCCTTCGAGCGTTGCGTCTGCCTGTTTTTAATGGCCTGGGCCTCATCGAGCACCACGGTCTGCCATTTCACCCCGCCGAGCAGTTCCGTCTCCAGAGGCAGTAAACCGTAACTGACTATCAGCAGGTCAAAGGCCTGCAGGTTCTCTATGGTTTGCTCTCTGTCGCCGGGACCAAAGACAATAACGTTGAGGGTCGGGGCAAATCGCCTGGCTTCATCCTGCCAGTTGGAAACGACGGATAACGGTGCTACAACCAGGGTGGGACCACGAGATGCCCGAAGCAGAAGAGTCGCCAATGCCTGAATGGTTTTTCCAAGCCCCATATCATCGGCCAGACAGGCGCCTACGCCCCAATGGGAGAGCTGGGCCAGCCAGTTGAACCCCGCCTGCTGATAGTCTCGCAGCGAGCCCTGCAGCGTTGAGGGAACCCGGGGGGTGACGACTTCCCTGAGTTGTTGGCAATGCTGCTTCCAGGCCTTGTCTGTTTTCAGTTGTCTGGTGTTCTCGGTGAGATCTTCAAGAGCGAGAGCCGCCAGTGGCGCAAAACGTACCCCCTTCCCGTGGCTTTCGGAGTAGGCTCTCAACTCATCCAAACGCTTGCGCAACTGCTCAGTTATGCCGAGGAAGGTGCCGTCATCGAGCGGCAAGAACCGGCCGGTGGTCGTGCTGAGCATCTCCAGCAGTTTTCGCAGATCCAGGGCGATATCATCGTCTATATGCAACGATCCCGTGGCCTTGAACCAATCTTTCTCCGCCTTGATTTGCATGGAAAGGCTGTCGAAAGACACTTTTTTGCGAACCTTGATCTTCTCCCCCTGAGGCCATTCGAGGACGACCCCATCACCGCATTCTTTTAATTCCAGTAGTGTTTCCAGGGCATCCTCGGGGTCTTCGGCTTGCCACTGGTTTTCCGTCTTTTCAAGATTGCGCAAGGTGGGACAGCATTGGATAACGGCGTTATGCTTTTCTTGCTCCTGACCAAAATCACGAATCACCCGGATCTTCTCCCCTTTTATTTCGGTCAACACGTTTTTCCCGCCTCTGCCGGGTGTGAAGGCGGGACCATCCGCGCCGCAGGGTTTCACCAGGAACTCTAGTGAGATTCCTTCCAGGTAGGGGAAAATATGGACGTGGGGGGTGCAGTCGGCCGGCACGGTTTTGCTCTCCGTGTCACCCGCCGTGCTCAGATCGGAATGAACCGTGATAATCGACGACAGTGCATGCACAACCTCTGCCGTCAGTTTTTCGCCGGATTTGGGGATAGTCAGCTGCTCATCGAGTAACTCCATGAGCGCAGATTGCTTTTCCGAGAAACTAAAGAGCTTGAAGCGGGTGGGGGTATCCTTGATCACTACCACGTTCTTACCGGTTGCTGCTGGGAAAACGGTAAGTTTGAGCTGGTCTTTTTCTTTTATCAGCTGGATTTCCGGCTCGGCCTTGATAAGCTCTATTTGCACCTCAGGCGTGTTTTCTAAAAAGAGCAGCGGATGGCCCACCAGGGCCGGCAGGGCGATCTCGGTATCGATTTTATATTCTGTGTTGCCATATGAATATCCGTACCGATAGAAATCTTCCCTGATGCCCAGGCATACCAGATGGTCCTGTTCTGTAAGGCCCTCCATGGCATGGTGGTTGTCGTGCAGATTTTTAAGTGCCACCCGTCTGCCTTTGGTCCAGGCGCCGTTTTTACTAAGTGTCTGCAGGCGGGGGGTAATGTAACAGAGGTTATATTGTTCGTTATGGCTGAATAGCCAGATAAGCCGTTGAGTGGCCTGTTGCTCGATTTTCTGGTTATCCTCGGGCTCGGCAAGACGCAACAGGGCCTGAAGGGTTTTTTGCCATTTCGGCTGAATGGTAACCAGATGGACGAAACTGGTTGTATTGCATGCATTGTGCAATTCGCTTGAGAGTTTGCTATTTTTCTCCTTTTCGTAGCCGAGCAGGTCCAACAACCCGGACAACTCCGCTGCAAGCCAGGTATAGTTATTTCGCAGGGCTTTGTCCCTGACGGTCCTGATTTGGGTAATATTGCCTCGAGCCGTGGCGATATCGGTCCATGCCAGAAAAAGATTGATCAGGAAAAACCCCAGGGGGGTATCAGTAGTAGCAAATTGCTCCCACGCCGGTTCACGCGGTGCAGCGGTGGCCGGCCCCAGCTGGTTCTCAAAGACCGGCCGCAAAGTCTCCATCATGGCAGAGAGCGGGTAGCGCTGCTTTTTCGCCAAGTCGATATAGCCGATCGCTTTGTTGAGCGCAGCCGTCCCACCATCCGCGAGAAGCGAGATGAGATGAAAGATCCCGGCATAGCTCATAAGAAAGGCCCTGCGCTTGCCGGTCAGCTTTTTGATGCATCGTATGCATTCTTCAAAAAGTGTATCCGCTTTCTGGTGATTGCCGCTGATGCTTTCAAGCCATGCCGTGCGGCTGAGTCGTTCAGGCTGTAACTCCTCCTCGAGATTTTGGATGTGCAACCGCGCGTTGGATACATCACCGCAAAGCAGGTGGTGGTTGATCAGATTGATTTCATGGATTTTTCCTGACATTTCCTCATGGTATGCGGTTGCGATATACTCCAGTATTTGCCCTGCGGGTTCCAGGAGGTCGCCTGCCCGGTTCAGCAGCGACAGGGCGACTTCAAATCTGGTTTCAGGATGAATTTTCTCCATGATCTCCGAGGAGAATGGGCTGTTGAGCAGGGAGTGAAACAGGTTGTTGTCCCGGAAATCGTCCCGGAAATAGGTAGAGGCGAAATAATTTTCTATGGCATGGATTTCCTGTACTGATTTATGACAGAACAGTGCGAGCTGAAACGATCGTATCACCTGCCTGTAATTTGCAAACGGGTTCTCCCGCTTGGATAAATCGGGCGGGGGGATGTGCTTTTCGAGCACCTTTGCCGTCGGCACAAAGCTGTTTTTCAGCAACATATCCCGCAATATCTCTCTGCGAATGGATTCCGGACAGCTTATCCCCATGGTGGTTTTGAGCAGCAAACCTTTGCCCGTCAATTCCCGCTGGAGGGGCTGCATGCGGTTTGTGGTCAGTTTTTCACCGTTTTCTCGACTAAATCCCATGTGGTTCAAGCAGTCGAGCATGATGCCGATTCTACAATGATCGACATTGACCGTCATGATGTGTACCATGGCTTTTGGCAGCGGAGAAAGGGCGTGGTATTCGGCCAATCGTTCGTCGATATCTTGTGGGTTCTTCATTGAGGTGGATGCGGTAGCTGGTTATGATGGGGAAGTGATGGGTTACGACCGAGAAAAAATTAACAGAAAATCAGATCATTTTCAGGAGAAATATGAATCGTCATTTTGTTTTTAGCCAACCTTTGGAAGAAATGCTGCGTGAACACTACTTGAGCGATGACCTGAAAAAGCTGGCCGCGTTTATCTGTCCCAATGTTCCGACCAGAAAAGATGAGCGAGTTCAAGCAATTGTCCAGACAATGTTTGCAGACCTCCAGGGGATTTTCTCTAAGCTCGATCAACTCGCTCAACACGCCGTATCGGAAACGGTCCACACCTGGGAAGGAACCTTTCAAACCAGAATGTTCGTCAACAAGTATGGAGCTTCTCCCTGGAACCCGGCGGGAGACGGGTATGCTCGGGAGAAAGAGTTGCTGGACATTTTCCTGATCCGTCGTCGAATACCATCCGATCTCTTTAAAAAGTTACAGACATTTGTTCCCAAACCACCACAAGACACAATCAACTACACGGAGCATGATGATATCCTCGATGAGGGGCTTACGATAAGGGAAACAGCCCAGGCAGCCCTGGCCAATCTCAAGACATTTCTGACTCTTGCCACGGACAAGGAGATACGTGTCAGCGCCAAAACCGGGAAGGCCACCAAGGCTACGACCGGAAAAATGACGGGTTTGCTCTATGAACCGGACTGGTACGACGACCCGGAAATTGGCTCCATGCAGTCGTTCGCCTGGCCGTTGCTGTTGCAGGGTGGGGGGCTTGCCAAGGTTGACGGGTCGTTCCTGCAACTCACACCAGCCGGCCGCAAGGCACTGAAAAAGGATCTGGCAGGCGGCATCAAGACGGCATGGCAACGCTGGGAAAAAACAACAATATTTGACGAATTCTCAAGAGTCACCGCCATAAAGGGACAGCAGTCCAACCGGGGCCGCACCATGACCACTCCCGTGAAGCGCCGACCGATGATCAACACGTGTTTGAAAGATCTGCAACCGGGGCAATGGATTAGTGTTGACGAGCTTGTCAGGGTTTTGCAGACAAAAGAGGAATACTCATTTGAGATGGTCAATTATGATTGGAAGCTCTATTTCATCGATCAACATTATGGAAGTCTCGATTACTGTGACACCTGGCCGCTGTTGCACCTGCGGTATGTCTTGATCTACCTGTTCGAATATTGCGCGACCCTTGGGTTGGTCGATGTTGCTTATCAGGAGCCGTATGGGGCGAGAAGCGAGGATTACAGCTCATGCTGGGGCACGGATGATCTGGAATATCTCAGCCATTGCGATGGGTTGCAATATATTCGCATCAATGATCTCGGCGCTTTCGCCCTGGGCCATCTCAAAGAGTATGAAGCGCAGGCAATTGATGAAGACCTGTTTTTCTTTGATGGAACCGATTTGGTGGCAGGGGACGTCGGCGCTGTTTCGCCGGGAGTGGAATTGTATCTTGAAAAGATCGCCGAACGCTCAGATGTGAACAGATGGCGGCTGAGCATTGGTTCGTTGCTGGCCGCGATTAGCGGCGGTGAAAGTCTAACGGAGATCAAAAAGGGCCTGAAGACCTTATCGGCGGAAACGTTCAGCAAAGAGTTGACTCAGCTTCTGACTGAAGTCGAGCACCGCTCCACGGCCTTTGTCGATGTCGGCCGGACGACCTTGATAGAGTGCAGCCCGGAGGCACGAAAGCAGGCGCTGACAAATAAGAAGATCAGCAGCTACTGTATGCCTGCCGGTGAGAAGTATCTGGTCGCGGTTCCCGGCAAGGAAAGCAAACTCATCGAGGCTCTCCAGACTGCCGGGTTTATTCTCGGGTGAACGTTTACGCAGCTTTTATAAACTCTGCTTGACGAAACTAGAATGAGCCTTGAACTCGCCTCGGAAAAAGTGATTTGCAACTTGCGCTTGTCAATTCATGCTCTAGGCTGGTCCGTACGCCTCAGAAACTGTCTTGCTGAGGTGGGGATCGAATATGTCTGGCAACTGGTGCAATGGCGAGAGCGGGACCTCTTGAGAATTAAAAATTTAGGGAGGAAGTCATTACGGGAAATCAAGGCGACATTGGAGTCGTTTGGTTTTCAACTTCAGACCTTACTCGATGCCAAAGACATTGAAAAAATAAGAGATCTTCGCCGTGTGCCGGATAATGTCTTTCTGCGAAAATGGCTGAAAACAATCGCTGTTGAACTCAATCAATCTACTCTCGAATTGCTGAACAAACGCGAAGAGCTGGTCCTTCGAAAACGAATCTGGGCCACCGATGAGAAAATGACACAGAAACAGCTCGGGCGGCTGTTTGGGGTAAGTACTTCGCTCATAGGAATAATCGAGAAGCAAGTCGTGAAAAAGATTCGGGATCATTGTGTCGATGAATTGGTGGACATAAATTATCACATTTTAAGCAAGTTCAGCAAGCATGGCCATTTGATCGAATTCACAGACACCTGTTTTAATCTTGTCGATTTGTCTGAGCAGGAAAAGGCTATTACGGGTTTCCTTCTTGGCCTTGCAATCGAAGGCCTTGCCATTGACTGGGAGCACTCGCGACTGATACTCAATGAGTATACCACGCAGGATATTGAGGACCTCAAACGCTATTTTTCTCAATCAAAAGGGACGCTCTCTCGGAGATTTATCACC
>CAVUXQ010000032.1:0-5408 GCA_963745265.1 uncultured delta proteobacterium | reverse complement strand
ACCGTCTTCAAGAAACCGAATAGCTTTCCCTTTTCCTAATCTGTCTTTCGTTAAAGCTCACACCGGAGAGGTTGCCGCCGCAGAACAGCAGGTAGGCTCTCAGGAAGATATCCGTAGGTCTCATAGTATTGGAGGGGAGGGCACCTCCTTTGCCTCGATATAGCGGCGAGCATATCTATACCAGCCTCAAAGGTGCCTACATCAGCAGGCTGGATCAGACCAAAAACTACAACCTCAAAGGCGGGCAGCTGATCCCGAGTATCAGCGGCAAGTACATTCTGCGAGTGAACTACCAAAACAGTGTTCGTGCCAGCCTTCTCAGTGCAGCCGATGGACAGATTGTGGACATTTTGCGGATTCCCGAGATGCAACCGAACAAGCATCCGTACAGCTACCACAGGAATCGACCAACCTCACGAAAGGCTTACGCGCATATCTTCCGGACTATGTCGGGGAGGCTCCAAGATCCAGCAGCTGCTCGATTTCCTGGGAGCCAAGCGTTTCTTTTCTTAGCAGCTCCTTGGCAAGCAGATCAAGCTTGCCCCGGTTGTCTCGCAGAATCGCGCGTGCCTTCTCCTGGCTTTCCTGCAGAATGGCTTTTACTTCAGCATCGATCAATTGTGCCGTGGCCTCGCTGTAGTCTTTTTCCTCGGTCAATTCCCGTCCCAGAAACGGATGCGGTTCACCCTTCCTGAAGACCACCAGCCCGACCTTCTCGCTCATCCCCCATTGGCAGACCATCCTTCGAGCCAGTTGGGTGGCGTGCTTGAGGTCATCGCCTGCCCCGGAGGTGATGTCGCCGAAGACCTCCTGTTCCGCTGCCCGCCCGCCGATCATTACCGCTATGCGGTCTAACAGGTATTTCTTGCCGAAGTTATGGCGATCTTCCTCGGGCAGCTGTTCAGTTGCACCCAGTGAGCGCCCCCGGGGAACGATCGTCACCTTGCTTAAGGGGATCGGCGCCCGGCAGCATCAGAGCTGTCAGGGCATGCCCGGCCTCGTGGTAGGCGACCTTTTCCTTTTCCTCTTCCGAGAGCCGGTCTTCGCGCTTTACTCCCATGATGATCTTATCGCGACTCTCCTGAAAATCCTCCATACCAACTTTTTCTTTGCGTTTTCTGGCCGCAAGAGAGCCGCCTCGTTGATCAGATTTTTCAGTTCCGCCCCCGAAAAACCCACCGTAGCGCCGGCCAACTGGTCAAAATCCACCTCTTTGGATATCGCGACTTTCTTGGCATGTACCGTGAGAATCTCTTTTCGGGCATTTCTCTGCGGCATATCCAGGGTAATCTGTCGATCGAACCGCCCCGGCCGTACCAGAGCCGGATCAAGCACATCCGGACGGTTGGTGGCAGCCAACACGATCACCGACTGTCGGGGACTGAACCCATCGATTTCGGAAAGGATCTGATTCAGGGTCTGTTCCCGTTCGTCATGGCCGCCACCTATCCCCGTTCCCCGCACCCGACCGATAGAATCCAGCTCATCGATAAAGATCAACGCCGGCGCGGCTTTTTTGGCGACATCGAAAAGGTCCCGCACCCTCGACGCCCCGACGCCGACAAACATTTCTATAAATTCCGAGCCGCTGATCGAATAAAACGGCACCCCGGCCTCACCGGCCATGGCCCTCGCCATCAGTGTTTTGCCGGTACCGGGAGGGCCGGCAAGCAGTACTCCCTTGGGTATCTCCGCGCCCAGATTTTGAAATTTCGCGGGATCTCTGAGGTACTCGACCATTTCGGTCAGCTCCTTTTTGGCGTTGGTTAGACCGGCAACGTCCTCAAATCGAACCTGCACCTCTTCCCGAGTGATCTTTTTAGCCCGGGATTTTCCAAAACTGAACGGTCCGCCGGACCCACCCATCTGTCCCCGCATCTTCTTGTTTATATAGATGAAAAAGCCGATGATCAGCACCCAAGGCAAGACCGTGATTGCCAGCGCCGTAAGCCAGGATTTGCCACCGGCATGGGCGCGGATGGTCACATCGTGCTTTTCGAGCAGGCCGAGAAGATTCGGATCGCCAAAAGAAGGTAATATCGTCTCGAAATATTTCGGTGGTGGTTGGCGACCGGCCCCCTTGCCGCCTTGAGCGCCCTGCTTCTCTTTCTGCTTCACCTTCTCGATAAATTGCCCCTTTATTGTCTGTTCGGTCACTTCGATCTCGGCAACTTTTCCCTCGATGACCTTGGTTTTAAACACCGAATAAGGGATATGCCGAACCTGTCGTTGGGAACTGATATAGACATATCCGTACGAAATGACGAGCCACAACAAGAAAAACAACAATAATCGAGCCCCGAGGGGCAGCTTGCCGAGTCCTGTCTTATCGGAAAATTTGGATGGTGGCATGGGCATTGGGATTGTTGAGGTTCCGCTTGAGATTCTAAACGTAGAGCTCATCCGGACGCACCGTTCGCGGCGCAGTTGGCGGCAACACCATAGAGGGCCACCGCACCTCCGTTAGCCCACCAAGATGGGACGAGGCTTAGCGATTACAAACGAATGCGCCTCTTAAAACAGATAGACAGCATGCCGGGCAAAGGCAACTCCAGAGCAGCTGACCACCAATTAATTGTCATGGAATTCCAGAATCTTATCTATCATTTTTTATCAGCTCAGCTCGCGGTATCACCCATAAACAAAAGAAGTTCATTTACCATGTCGAAACCATCGGCGGAAAATCGACTCAATCCTAGAGCGATCGAAATGCCGCTCTTGTTGCGCCCCCACAAAAGCCGACCCAACTCCATTAGCAAAGGGGGTTCCACCATGCGTTGCATGATTATTGTTAAAGCTACCAGGGATTCGGAAGGGGGAAAAAATGCCGAGCCGGGAGTTGCTGGCCGAAATGGCTGTTTCTCACGAAAAATTGGCCCAAACTGGCGTGTTGCACGACGCTGCCGGTCTGGGAAGCGACGCGGCAAAATAGTTGCGCCGCCTCAAACTCGACAATGCATGCTGCCGGCATCCACCCGGATGTCGCAAGGAGGTACATCATGAACACTCAAGAGGTCAAACCCATCCCCGAAGGAATGCACACAGTTACCCCACATCTGGTCTGCGCCGGTGCGGCAGAAGCTATCGATTTTTATAAAAAAGCCTTTAACGCGCAAGAAGTGACGCGGATCCCGGTCCACACGGAAAACTCATGCACGCCCAGATCCGTATCGGCGACTCCACGGTGATGCTGGTCGATGAATTTCCGGACTGGAATTCGTTCGGACCGAAGGCACTCAAAGGAACGCCCGTCACAATCCACCTGTATGTCGATAATGTCGACGCCTTCGTGCGACGCGCCGTCGAGGCAGGCGCACACCTCACCATGCCGGTCGAGGATATGTTCTGGGGCGATCGGTACGGACAAATCGAGGACCCTTTCGGCCATCGGTGGTCCGTGGCCACCCGGGTCCGCGATGTGAGTCCCGAAGAGTTACAGCAGGGGGCGCAGAAAATGTGCGGTTGATCGGTGGCGATTGAAATACCAGTGATCAACACTCTTCTCGACACCGAAATCTCGATACCTTTCGCCCCCCCCTCTTTCTCGACCGGGAATTTCGGGGACAGATGCAACGCCTAAAAGGTTAAAGTCCACTTGACAGCATTTCGGTATACTGTCCCCGAATTAGCGTTTTGCCATGTCCGACATGCCATGCTCTCCGACCCCGGGGAAGCGGTTCCTGGCTCGCCAACTCATCGCCTGCCCCGTGTGGATTTCCGACCGTTCAAAGGCGTCATCCTTCCCATTGGTAATTTCGGGGCTCAATCACTTCAACCTTTCGGCTACGACCTGCCGGCTAGCTGTCCTACGCTTAACCTTCAGGGTCACCCCCTCAAATCCAAGGACTCGCAGCTCGGTGGGCGGCTAGCCGTTCCGAGACGGGATTCCTACCCGCTAGAACATGCGACCTTGCCCGGCCGCACTGAACGATTACTGGTTGCCTGAAAAAGCAACTTCTTAATAAATCACCTAGCACCTCACATAATCGTTTTTCTAAACAAAAAAATGTTGCATCAAACTACTGGATCGAATAGGGTTTTCGGGTAAAAAGAGGCAGGTCGCATGGATTGCACATCAGCATGGAACCCATCATCCATTATTTAAATACATTGAGGATACAACATGAATATCAAATTGAATCGGATTCTCTTTCTTATCACACTCATGATGTCTTTAGCATCCTTGTGCCATGCTGGCCAGAAAGAGTTCCAAGAAGGAAAAATTTATATTTGGGTGGCAAGGAATTACACTTCATGGGAGAATCCTCTTCAAAGTGAACTCAGCATCAATGGCAAGACAATCAATATCTATACAACCGATACATTCGAACGAATTGGACAGTATCTAAAACAAGGGTGGAACAACATATCTATCAAAACAACGCCGCTGGAGCCTGCCAACGACGGAAATGATCTCATATTCCGGATAGGACCAATGCAAAGAGACCCTAATAATTCAGCCAGGTTCATTATGAGCCCCGTTATCTTTAAGTTTCGAAACGGTACGGACTGGACCTATAGAGCGGAAGATATTCAAGCAAACTCGGACCTTCAGTGAAAGAAGTCGAACTCAATTATCATATTTACTGGACAGGGATTGAACATGAAGGAGGCGATATCAAGGCCGGTGATTATGTACTGCAGGTCAAACCGCAAGTGAAACATGGAATTCTCCCGTCATCGCCACAGTGTTCATCAATGGAACCCCTCTGAATTCGTTCATGTTGGCGAAACGGCAGATTAACATAACTCCCTTTCTCAAGCCCGGCAAAAACGAGGTAAAGCTGGTTTCCAACCGAGTCAAGAATAGCATAGAAGGTAATGATATTGAATGTTTCATCGGTGGCCCGGCAGAGTGGTCCGCAGGCAAATTCATTTTTGCTCAAACCCATTATTACCTTCGATGCAATGCAGGGTTGGACCAAAAACGATCAAAGCGGGCAGCTGCAAAATTCTATTGCTCCAAAATCAAATTCGATAGAGCGCACACTTGCTTTCATGGTTAAACAATTACCTGAAAACAAGTAACCACAACAAGAAATAGGTAACCGTTCACCGGGCAATCCCAAAGTTGCCCAAACCAATTCATTGTAAGCATTTACCAGCGCTCCAGCTCGGTGCAAGCAGACCGTCTCGCGCTATAGTCTAACTATGCACTACGGTCTGATCGTGCCAAGATGGGGTGTTGGTGAACACTTTTACGATAGGCTATCTTCCGACAGCCTGCTTGCACCAACCTGGGGCACTGGAGAACGTTTAACGTTCATTGGTTTAGCCAGCGTTTTGTTGACAACCTGGTGAGCGGTTACTTCAATTGGAATCATGGCGTCAGCCATTTTAAGTGGTGCATAATATTTTGATTTCTGACGATAACCTCGTTGCTTTTTTGTCTTCCGATAGTATCTCTG